>NZ_FNNI01000021.1 GCF_900106955.1 Aidingimonas halophila
CCCACTGCCAGCTGGTGACGACACCAGGTGGCACACATGTGACCTACCGGGAGTCGTAAGGATGATGCGTCTTGCCCATATTTTACTCGCCGGCATCTTGCTGATGTTGCCCGGCATCGCCATCGCCCTGGAGCCCAAGGTTCAGGCTGCCAAGGACGAAGGCATGCGTTTGTACGGCCTTGGTATCTCGGGGGAGATCATTCCCTATTTGGAGCCCGCTGCCGAAGCCGGTGACGTGGAGGCCATGTACTACTACCAGCAAGGAGGCAGGACATGAGCGACGCTGCGCAGCCGGAAGGGTACGAGGAGACGGCCTTCACGGCCGATCGCATTCCCCGCCAGGCCCCGCCACCGCCCAAGGGCAAGCTCGGCAAGCTGGGCGACGCCTTCGATATGGCGCGTCTGCCCTGGGGGCATTATATCGGCATTAATCCCTCGGAATTTGAGTATGAATATGCCGGAGGGTGGTATTGTGACTATAAGTATATGGGAGAGCATGACTTTCATGATTTCAATCATATTAACGAATTGCGCTGGTCGAAGTTTGTCGATGAAGATATCAGCCTGATCTATCGCTTCTTTCGCTTCTGGTTTGTTGTTGTTAGTCATGGTTTTAGTTTTATTGCATCAGGTGGGGGTAAAGGGGGGGGGTGGTTTTTTTCAGCAATAGGTGTATTTGTTTTGCTCTTGTTGTTGGTTTCTGCCTTTTTGGTAAACCCAGATGAGCCATTTCCATATGATGGGCTTTTGGTTCCGTTGTCATTTTTTTTACTCTGTGGTGTGGCGACCATACTTAAAAGTCTATTTGAGAAATACAGCATCCGTTTCTACAAGAGCAACCAGAACTGGTCGGACGATGTCGCCTTCTGCCGCCGTTCCGGCCTGGTCAAGAGCTTTCAGGGCAACTTTCCCTTCTACGAGTTCGATGCCTTTATCGAGATGGCGGCGGACATGAAGGGCAACCAGCGCCATACCCTCAAGGTGCGCCACCGCTATCCGCAGTTCAGCAAGGACAAGCGCAGTGGCTTGCCGTTGGAGTTCACCTTCCCCACCGATACCGGCAGCATCGCCGAGCGCTATGCCATGTGGGATATGCTGAGCCGTTATATGGACGTCAGCCAGCCGCTG
>NZ_FNNI01000020.1 GCF_900106955.1 Aidingimonas halophila
TGTAATGACCCCCTGGTTTCTGCACACCCTACGCAGCTAATGCCGGGTGTGCTCGGGGTGCCACATAGTCCAGAGACTGATGTGGCCGCTCTTCGTTGTAGTACCGAATCCAGCGATCGATCACGATCCTGGCTTGGCCCAGCGACTCGAAGCGATTGAGCCAGATGCACTCTTCCTTCAAGGACCGGAAAAAGCGCTCAACAAGCCCGTTCTGCTCCGGGGTATACGGCGTCGTGAACTCCTGCGTGAGGCCATAGGCCTTCACCGTGCCGGTGTAGTGGCGACTGCTGAAAACGAGCCCGTTATCTGACCGAAGGGCCAACGGTTGCTGAACACGTCCCAGCGCTCCGAGCCGATAGATCAGTGCTTCCTCCAGTGCGGCCTCCGCTGTCTTGCTGCTGCCATTGTCCGATAATCGCCAACCAAGAATCTCTCGTGTACAGCAGTCGATAATCACCGCCAGGCTGGCTCGCCGATCCTTGCCACACCACACGTGCGTGAGATCCGTCGCCCAGCGTTCATCAGGCCGTGACGTGACTGACGGCAAGCTCCTGGCACGCGGTCGGAAACCTTGTGGCCGCTTGCGCACCTGCCAGCCTTTCATTTGCAGGATGCGCTGGATCGGCTTGCGGTTCTCTCCCAGGACACACGCCAGGCGGCGATAGCCATAGGTGGGGAACCGCTCCAGGGCCAGTTTCACCCGCACCGCCAAGTCGGCATTGATGACACGCTTCCGCGACTTGGGCCGGTAATACAGGCTACGCCGGGGGAACCCCAGCCAGCGGCAGAGCTTGACGAGCGATACCACATGGCCTTCCTCGGCCAGTTGCGCCTGCAGCGACCTTACGAGTTCTCGTCCTCGTCGAGCAGGCGCTTGAATTTTTTTAATGCATAGATCTGCAGATGGGCCTCGCCCAATGCCTCCTTGGTCTCCCGGAGCTCGGACTCATACTGCTCACGGATGTCCTTGGGGCGGGCCTTGAACCCGTTTTCCATGCTGCGCTGGGCCTCATCGATCCAGCCCTCGACCTCAGAGACAGTGAGGTCGTACTGGCGAGCCACTTCAGCCGTCGTGGTCTTGCCCTTGAAGATGTCCATGACCACGGCGGCCTTGCGCTTCGCGGTCCATCGTTTGATGGGGTTGTCGTCGCTCATCCTGTCCTCCTGATGACTGCACTATACCCTGTGCAGCTATGGAGGGGGTCACTTCA
>NZ_FNNI01000019.1 GCF_900106955.1 Aidingimonas halophila
GTCAGGCTCAGGGTCGCCCCTTCGCCGTCACTGTCACCCGGCGTCGGACCGGCGCCGTCGACCACGCTTACCGTGTGGGTGCTGCGCGCCTCGTCACCGTCGCTGTCCAGCGTGACCAGCTCGAAATCGAAGCCGGTATTCTCGGCGTTGGTGCCAGGCACGAAGCTCCAGGTGCCGTCGCTGTTGACCGTCAACTCGCCGCTGCCGGTGTCGATAGCTTCATCCAGCGCGTAGCTCTCGCCGCCGAACTCGACCGTGGTGCTGCCCACGCCGTCGGCGCCGGCTTCCTCGCTCCAGGTGCCGTCGATCGCCACGCCGCCTTCGGTGGCTTCCTTATCACCGCCCAGAGTGTTCTCGGGCTGGGCGTCCGTGACGGTGACGTCCACCGTGCCGCTGGCACGGTCGCCGTCCGCTTCGCTGGCGATCACTTCGAGTCCGCCGATGGTCAGCTCGTCGACGTTCGCATCGTGCGGCAGCGCATCGAGCAACTCGGCGGTGACCGTCACCGTGCCGCTGGTCTGCGCGCCGATCGGGCCGCCGTTCAGGCTCAGCTTGAGCACGTCGTCGCCGTCCAGGCTGCCGACCAGGTTGCCGACCAGGTTGCCGTCGCCATCGGTCGTCCAGTTCAGGTCACCGTCCAGGCCGTCAACCGTCAGATTGGCGGGGTCGCCGAAGGCGAACTCGGTGATGTCGTCACTGCCGGCGGTGAAGGCAAGCTCGCCGTCGGTGCTGTCGGTGGCGCCGTCTTCCGTGGCGGCATCGGCCAGGTTGAGGCTGAGCGTCTTGCCTTCGCCGTCACTGTCGCCCGGCGTCGGACCGGCGCCGTCATCTACCGTGACAGTGTGCGTGGCACGCGCCTCGTCACCGTCGCTGTCCAGCGTGACCAGCTCGAAATCGAAGCCGGTATTCTCGGCGTTGGTGCCAGGCACGAAGCTCCAGGTGCCACCGCTGTCGACCGTCAACTCGCCGCTGCCGGTGTCGATGGCTTCATCCAGCGCGTAGCTGTTACCACCGATTTCGACCGTGGTGGTCGCGCCATCGGCTCCCTGGGTCGCTTCCCAGGTGCCCTCGATCGTCTCGCCACCTTCGGTGGCTTCCTCATCACCGCCCAGGCTGTTCTCGGGCTGGGCGTCGGTCACGGTCATGTCGACCGTGCCGGTGGCACGGTCGCCGTCCGCTTCGCTGGCGATCACTTCGAGTCCGCCGATGGTCAGCTCGTCAACGTTCGCATCGTGCGGCAGCGCATCGAGCAGC
>NZ_FNNI01000017.1 GCF_900106955.1 Aidingimonas halophila
ATCAACGCCATCAACCCTGCCACCGGCGAGACGCTGGAACCGACCTACGCCGGCGGCAGCAAGGCCGAAGTCGACAAGGCCTGTGAACTGGCCGAAGCGGCTTACGGCATCTATCGTGAAACCTCGCTCGACGACCGGGCGACCTTTCTCGAAACCATCGCCAGCGAAATCGAGGCGATCGGCGATCAGTTGACCGAACGCGGCGTGGCCGAGACCGGCCTGCCCGAAGCCCGCCTGCAGGGCGAGCGCGGACGGACCTGCGGCCAGCTCCGGCTGTTCGCCAATGTGGTCCGGGCCGGCGAGTGGCTCGATGTGCGCATCGACCCGGCGCTGCCCGATCGTGAGCCGATGCCGCGTGTCGACCTGCGCCAGCGCCACATCGCCCTGGGGCCGGTGGCCGTGTTCGGTGCCAGCAACTTTCCGCTGGCCTTCTCCGTGGCCGGGGGCGATACCGCCTCCGCTCTGGCCGCCGGCTGCCCGGTGGTGGTCAAGGGCCACTCCGCCCATCCCGGCACGTCCGAACTGGTTGGCCGCGCGATCCAGCGGGCCGTCAAGGCCTGCGGGCTGCCGGAAGGCGTCTTCTCGCTGCTTTTCGGGTCGGGCAACGAGATCGGCCAGGCACTGGTCGCCGATCCGCGCATCCAGGCCGTTGGCTTCACCGGCTCGCGGCGGGGCGGCAACGCGCTGATGGCCACCGCCCAGGCGCGGCCGCAGCCGATCCCGGTGTATGCCGAGATGAGCTCGATCAATCCGGTGTTCCTGCTGCCCGAAGCGCTCAAGGCGCGCGGTGGCCAGATCGCCGAAGGCTTCGTCGGCTCGCTCAACATGGGCGCCGGCCAGTTCTGCACCAATCCCGGCCTGGTGATCGGGGTCAAGGGTGCCGATCTGGATGCCTTCATCGAAGCTGCCGGCGACGGCGTCAAGGGCAGTGCCGCCCAGACCATGCTCACGCCGGGCATTCATGGCGCCTATGACGATGGCGTCGGCGCCCTGGCCGGCCATCCCAAGGTGCGTGAAGTCGCCCGCGGTCAGGCCGGTGACGGTCCCAACACGTGCCGGAGTGCGCTGTTCGTGGCCAGCGCCGCGGACTTCCTGGCCGACGAGGCACTGCAGGCCGAGGTGTTCGGCGCCAGTTCACTGGTGATCGAATGTGCCGATCTCGACGAGATGCAGCGGGTCGCGGCGCATGCCGAAGGCCAACTGACCGCCACTCTGCAGATGGACGACGGCGATACCGCCGCAGCCAAGGCGCTGCTGCCGACGCTGGAGCGCAAGGCGGGTCGGATCCTGGCCAATGGCTGGCCGACGGGCGTGGAAGTCTGCCATGCCATGGTCCACGGTGGCCCGTATCCGGCGACCTCGGACAGCCGTACCACCTCGGTGGGCAGTGCCGCGATTCACCGCTTCCTGCGGCCGGTGTGCTACCAGAACCTGTCGGCTGACCTGCTGCCGACGGCGCTGCAGGACGACAACCCGCTGAAGGTCTCGCGCCTGATGGATGGCAAGCGAGAAA
>NZ_FNNI01000016.1 GCF_900106955.1 Aidingimonas halophila
CAGCGGCTGGCTGACGTCCATATAACGGCTCAGCATATCCCACATGGCATAGCGCTCGGCGATGCTGCCGGTATCGGTGGGGAAGGTGAACTCCAGTGGCAGGCCGCTGCACTTGTCCTTGCTGAACTGCGGATAGCGGTGGCGCACCTTGAGAGTATGATACTGGTTACCCTTCATGTCCGCGCTCATTTCGATGAAGGCATCGAACTCGTAGAAGGGAAAGTTGCCCTGAAAGCTCTTGACCAGGCCGGAACGCCGACAGAAGGCGACATCGTCCGACCAGTTCTTGTTACTCTTGTAGAAACGAATGCTCTGAGTTTCAAAGAGTCTTCTCAGCGCAGTGCATAGCCCGCAAACCGCCACTACAATCGCTAGAGGCGTTAGTGCGGCCAGGATGGTATCAGCGGCAAAGAGAAACAAGATAGTACAAGCAGCCACGATGCTACTAATAAACCCCCCCCCCCCCCCCCTTACCTCCACCAAGCCCAATAAAGCTTAAACCATGTGTCCAGAAAACGAACCAGAAACGAAAGAAGCGATAGATCAGACCGACATCTTCATCGACAAACTGCGACCAACGCATCTCGTTGATCATGTTGTAATCGTGAAAGTCCTTCTCCCCCATGTACTCATAGGGCATGTACCAGGACTCCGAGTACTCATATTCGAATTCCGAAGGATTGACGCCGATATAATGCCCCCAGGGCAGGCGCGCCATATCGAAGGCGTCGCCCAACTTGCCAAGCTTGCCCTTGGGCGGTGGCGGCGCCTGGCGGGGGATACGCTCGGCCGTGAAGGCCGTTTCCTCGTACCCTTCCTGTTCTTCCGGATGCGCAGCGTCGCTCATGTCCTGCCTCCTTGCTGGTAGTAGTACATGGCCTCCACATCACCGGCTTCGGCAGCAGGCTCCAAATAGGGAATGATCTCCCCCGAGATACCAAGGCCGTACAAACGCATGCCTTCGTCCTTCGCCTCCTGAACCTCGGGCTCCAGGGCCCAAGCCAAAAGCGGCCATGCTAGCCAGGCTGTCAGCAGCATCGTCGCCGGCCACGATGGTCGCATCTTTAGAACCCGAAGCGAGGTGGGAAGTTAGATAGAGGCGGCTGCTTGTTTTGCCATTCTTCGGCTAGAGATTTTGCTTCTTCACACTGTTCATCCGTTACTTGATCGCGACGGAGCCGCATGCTTCTCTCTGATGAAGGGCCACCTACTTCTTCATTAATGGCATATAGAATTGCCCAGCCTACAACAGGCTTTTTTTCAGTATTGCAGCGGGGTGCTTCATCAGGATTCAGGTAGCAATTTGCCAGCCAACGCCGCCCGTTAAGATCTCCAGCCTCGGATGATTTTACCGTCCATTCCCATGCGTCTTTGTACCTCTCAAGATTGCTCAGAGTAGCAGATAGCCTATCCATCGCCGGCACATAGCCCTGCTCCGCGGCCTTACGAAACCATTCCTCGGCAGCCTTCAGACGCCTGGATTCCAGAAAGTACCAACTCTGGCCATCGAGGATATACTTGCCCAGCCTGGTCTGGGCCTCCGGATTGCCCTGCTCGGCGGCCCTTTCCAGCCAATCTTGGGCTTCACCGTCCTCGTCCAGGGCGCGATAGATATAGTTGAGCGCGAGCATGGCCTCGGTATCGCCATCTTCGGCTTTGGGCAGGGTCTCGGCCAGGGCCTTCTCGCGCCAGCCTTCGGCATTCTCCGGACATTCATCGCCGGCCACACAGGCACCGCCCTGGAACAGGCGCAACATGGCATAGGGATCACCCTGTTCGGCGGCCTGGAGATACCAGTCCATGGCTTCCTCGGTCAGTCCCCTGCCCAGCAGGCGCGTCGCTTCACCCAGGTAGTACATGGCTTCCACATCGCCGGCTTCAGCTGCCTTTTCCAGATAGGGCTGCATCTTTATCCATTCATGCTGCCCCCACAGTCGCATACCTTCGTCCTTGGCCTCCTGAACCTCGGGCTCCAGGGCGATGGCGGTGCCGGGCAACGTCAGCAAGGTGCCGGCGAGTAAAATATGGGCAAGACGCATCATCCTTACGACTCCCGGTAGGTCACATGTGTGCCACCTGGTGTCGTCACCAGCTGGCAGTGGGTATCGATGTCTTTTCCTAAGCGGTTGGCAATATCGATATAATTGCTTCTTGCCCTAAGGACTTCTGGCACCACGGATCCTCTCTCTTCCATAAATCGATCCAGCCGATAACGGTTCTCGCAATAAGCCTGTCCGCGAGCAGCACGATTATTGCTGCCATTTTCGCTGTTGTCGGCACCGGCATATTCGCCATCCGCCGACATCCGGGCCACGGCCTTCTCGAACAATCGCTGGGCAGTACTGCGACGATAGCGCCCGCGCATATAGCCCTGCTCGATCCACTCCAGGCATCGGGCGATGGCGATCTGCTGCAGGTCGATGGCGGCGTCGCGGCCGAAGCGTTCATCTCCCACCGTATAGCCCCATAGGCTCGGCTGGATGACCAGGACGTTCAGCAACGGCCACAGCGCTTTGGGGGGAAGATGCTGCACCCAGGCCTGTGTTTCTTCCTGGCGCGGATCATTGACGATGGCGTTGGCGATAACTCCAGCGCGGTCACTCTGGGTCAGCTGGTTGTAGAGTCGCCGAATGCCGTCCCGGCCTCGAACGGCCAGCAGCCCCACGTCCAGCAGCGTGGGGGAAAGCCCTCGCGGCCAGAGCTGCGGCCACGCTACCGCCGGGGCAGACGACAGTGCACCTTCCCTGGCGAGGCTATGTGACACGGCATCCTTGCCATGCGCTGAATCGATGCCTCGATGAAGCCGATAGCCACCGAGGCTCGAGAGGTTCAGCGCTGCGAATCGTGCTGGTCTGAAGCGCTTTCCGACGAGCCCGCCTCGGGGCGCTCCACGAAACGCACGTCCTTGGTCGGCGCATGCGCA
>NZ_FNNI01000014.1:0-3351 GCF_900106955.1 Aidingimonas halophila
AAAAAAATCCCCCGGGGGGTTCCCGGGGGATTGTCATGTGAGGGCCTGACGATGACCTACTCTCGCATGGGGAAGCCCCACACTACCATCGGCGCTGAGCGGTTTCACGACTGAGTTCGGCATGGGGTCAAGTGGTTCCCGCTCGCTATGGTCGTCAGGCAAAAAAAACCATGAATCATGCCGACCTACGCTCTCAAACCCGTCCGTCGAGCCAGCTCACCATCCCCTCGGGGTTATATGGTCAAGCCGCACGGATCATTAGTACCGGTTAGCTTAACGCCTCACAGCGCGTCCACACCCGGCCTATCCACCAGCTCGTCTTGCTGGATCCTTCAGGAGGCTTGATGCCTCGGGGACGTCTCATCTTGAAGGGGGCTTCCCGCTTAGATGCCTTCAGCGGTTATCCCGTCCGCACTTAGCTACCCGGCTATGCCACTGGCGTGACAACCGGACCACCAGCGGTGCGTCCACTCCGGTCCTCTCGTACTAGGAGCAGCCCTTCGCAAACGTCCAACGCCCACGGCAGATAGGGACCGAACTGTCTCACGACGTTCTAAACCCAGCTCGCGTACCACTTTAAATGGCGAACAGCCATACCCTTGGGACCGACTTCAGCCCCAGGATGTGATGAGCCGACATCGAGGTGCCAAACACCGCCGTCGATGTGAACTCTTGGGCGGTATCAGCCTGTTATCCCCGGAGTACCTTTTATCCGTTGAGCGATGGCCCTTCCATTCAGAACCACCGGATCACTAGAACCTACTTTCGTACCTGCTCGACGTGTCTGTCTCGCAGTCAAGCACCCTTATGCTCTTGCACGCCATGCACGATTTCCAACCGTGCTGAGGGTACCTTCGTGCTCCTCCGTTACGCTTTGGGAGGAGACCGCCCCAGTCAAACTACCCACCACACACTGTCCTCGACCCGGATAACGGGCCCAAGTGAGAACGCCCATGATGCCAGGCTGGTATTTCAAGGTCGGCTCCCGACAGACTGGCGTCTGCCGTTCCCAGCCTCCCAGCTATCCTACACAAGCAACATCAGCGTCCAGTGTGAAGCTGTAGTAAAGGTTCACGGGGTCTTTCCGTCTAGCCGCGGGTACACCGCATCTTCACGGCGATTTCAATTTCACTGAGTCTCGGGTGGAGACAGCGTGGCCATCATTACGCCATTCGTGCAGGTCGGAACTTACCCGACAAGGAATTTCGCTACCTTAGGACCGTTATAGTTACGGCCGCCGTTTACCGGGGCTTCGATCAAGCGCTTCGCCGGAGCTAACGCCATCAATTAACCTTCCGGCACCGGGCAGGCGTCACACCCTATACGTCCGCTTGCGCGTTAGCAGAGTGCTGTGTTTTTAATAAACAGTTGCAGCCACCTGGTTTCTGCGACCGGTTCTCGCTCCACCCGCAAGGGGCTTCACGATACGCCGGCGTGCCTTCTCCCGAAGTTACGGCACCATTTTGCCTAGTTCCTTCACCCGAGTTCTCTCAAGCGCCTGGGGATTCTCACCCTGACCACCTGTGTCGGTTTGGGGTACGGTCTCACGTGATCTGTCGCTTAGAGGCTTTTCCTGGAAGCGGGGCATCAGTGACTTCCACCCCGTGGGGTGTTCGTCTCACCTCTCGGCCTCGGGATCCCGGATTTGCCTGAGATCCCAGCCTACTGGCTTTCACCAGGACAACCAACGCCTGGCTCACCTAGCCTTCTTCGTCCCCCCATCGCAACCACGCGAGGTACGGGAATATTAACCCGTTTCCCATCGACTACGCCTTTCGGCCTCGCCTTAGGGGCCGACTCACTCTGCTCCGATTGACGTCGAACAGAAACCCTGGGTCTTCCGGCGTGCGGGGTTTTCACCCGCATTATCGTTACTCATGTCAGCATTCGCACTCGTGATACCTCCAGCCCACTTCTCAATGGACCTTCACCGGCGTACACGACGCTCCTCTACCGCCAATCCACACCGAAATGTGAACTCGCCCGTAGCTTCGGCACCTGGTTTAGCCCCGTTACATCTTCCGCGCAGGCCGACTCGACTAGTGAGCTATTACGCTTTCTTTCAAGGATGGCTGCTTCTAAGCCAACCTCCTAGCTGTCTAAGCCTTCCCACATCGTTTCCCACTTAACCAGGATTTCGGGGCCTTAGCTGACGGTCTGGGTTGTTTCCCTTTTCACAACGGACGTTAGCACCCGCCGTGTGTCTCCCACGCTCGCACTCACCGGTATTCGGAGTTTGCCTCGGGTTGGTAAGCCGGGATGGCCCCCTAGCCGAAACAGTGCTCTACCCCCGGCGGTGATACGTGAGGCGCTACCTAAATAGCTTTCGAGGAGAACCAGCTATCTCCGGGCTTGATTAGCCTTTCACTCCGATCCACAAGTCATCCAAATCTTTTTCAACAGATCCTGGTTCGGGCCTCCAGTTGATGTTACTCAACCTTCACCCTGCTCATGGATAGATCGCCCGGTTTCGGGTCTATATCCAGCGACTGGACGCCCAGTTAAGACTCGGTTTCCCTACGCCTCCCCTACTCGGTTAAGCTCGCCACTGAATATAAGTCGCTGACCCATTATACAAAAGGTACGCGGTCACAGGACACGCCTGCTCCCACTGCTTGTACGCATACGGTTTCAGGGTCTATTTCACTCCCCTCTCCGGGGTTCTTTTCGCCTTTCCCTCACGGTACTGGTTCACTATCGGTCAGCCAGGAGTATTTAGCCTTGGAGGATGGGCCCCCCATCTTCAGTCAGGGTTACACGTGCCCCGACCTACTCGTTTTCACGCGATCGGATTTTCGGCTACGGGGCTGTCACCCGCTATGGCTGAGCTTCCCAGCTCATTCGCCTAATCCGTCACACGCTTAAGGGCTACTCCCCGGTCGCTCGCCGCTACTGGGGGAATCTCGGTTGATTTCTGTTCCTCGGGGTACTGAGATGTTTCAGTTCCCCCGGTTCGCCTCACACCCCTATGGATTCAGGATGTGATACTCATCTTGAGATGAGTGGGTTTCCCCATTCAGAGATCGCCGGGTCGCAGGTCGTTTGCCACCTCACCGACGCTTATCGCAGGCTCCCACGTCTTTCATCGCCTCTGGCTGCCTAGGCATCCACCGTATGCGCTTACTCGCTTGACCATATAACCCGAAGGAGACGGTCTACGAGCTCGCTCGATAATTGCCGGACACGCTTGAGAGCGTATCTTTCATGTCAGCATGATTCATGTTGTTAAAGAGCTAGAGCCGTAAGCTCTAAGCGGTAAGCTTCAAGAAAAAGCCTACGGCTTAGGACTCACCGTGACTGTCGGGTAATCGCTCCGGGACGATTTGGTGGAGCCTACCGGGATCGAACCGG
>NZ_FNNI01000014.1:3726-5687 GCF_900106955.1 Aidingimonas halophila
TGTGGTGGGTCTGGGCAGACTCGAACTGCCGACCTCACCCTTATCAGGGGTGCGCTCTAACCAACTGAGCTACAGACCCGGCTTTCAACCACTGGGTCCGCGACCCAAACAGTCTTTGCTCTGGTCGATCAGGTAATTCATGTGAGCACTTACCGACACCAACAGTCTGTCGGTTAAGGAGGTGATCCAGCCGCAGGTTCCCCTACGGCTACCTTGTTACGACTTCACCCCAGTCATGAACCACACCGTGGTGATCGCTCCCCCGAAGGTTAAGCTAACCACTTCTGGTGCAGTCCACTCCCATGGTGTGACGGGCGGTGTGTACAAGGCCCGGGAACGTATTCACCGTGACATTCTGATTCACGATTACTAGCGATTCCGACTTCACGGAGTCGAGTTGCAGACTCCGATCCGGACTGAGATCGGCTTTCCGGGGTTAGCTGGCTCTCGCGAGATCGCAACCCTTTGTACCGACCATTGTAGCACGTGTGTAGCCCTACCCGTAAGGGCCATGATGACTTGACGTCGTCCCCACCTTCCTCCGGTTTGTCACCGGCAGTCTCCCTAGAGTTCCCGGCCGGACCGCTGGCAAATAGGGATAAGGGTTGCGCTCGTTACGGGACTTAACCCAACATTTCACAACACGAGCTGACGACAGCCATGCAGCACCTGTCACTCGGCTCCCGAAGGCACCAAGGCATCTCTGCCAAGTTCCGAGGATGTCAAGGGTAGGTAAGGTGCTTCGCGTTGCATCGAATTAAACCACATGCTCCACCGCTTGTGCGGGCCCCCGTCAATTCATTTGAGTTTTAACCTTGCGGCCGTACTCCCCAGGCGGTCGACTTATCGCGTTAACTGCGCCACTAAGAACTCAAGGCTCCCAACGGCTAGTCGACAGCGTTTACGGCGTGGACTACCAGGGTATCTAATCCTGTTTGCTACCCACGCTTTCGCACCTCAGCGTCAGTGTCAGGCCAGAAGGCCGCCTTCGCCACTGGTATTCCTCCCGATCTCTACGCATTTCACCGCTACACCGGGAATTCCACCTTCCTCTCCTGCACTCTAGCCAGACAGTTCCGGATGCCATTCCCAGGTTGAGCCCGGGGCTTTCACAACCGGCTTATCTCGCCGCCTACGCGCGCTTTACGCCCAGTAATTCCGATTAACGCTCGCACCCTCCGTATTACCGCGGCTGCTGGCACGGAGTTTGCCGGTGCTTCTTCTGCGGGTGATGTCGTCCGTGCCGGTTATTAACCCGCACGCTTTCTTCCCCGCTGAAAGTGCTTTACAACCCGAAAGCCTTCTTCACACACGCGGCATGGCTGGATCAGGCTTTCGCCCATTGTCCAATATTCCCCACTGCTGCCTCCCGTAGGAGTTCGGGCCGTGTCTCAGTCCCGATGTGGCTGATCATCCTCTCAAACCAGCTACGGATCGTCGCCTTGGTAGGCCGTTACCCTACCAACCAGCTAATCCGACATAGGCTCAGCCGATAGCGCGAGGCCCGAAGGTCCCCCGCTTTCTCCCGTAGGACGTATGCGGTATTAGCCTGAGTTTCCTCAGGTTATCCCCCACTACCGGGTAGATTCCTATGCCTTACTCACCCGTCCGCCGCTCGCCACCAGGGAGCAAGCTCCCCGTGCTGCCGCTCGACTTGCATGTGTTAGGCCTGCCGCCAGCGTTCAATCTGAGCCATGATCAAACTCTTCAGTTTCAATCATTGTGTCCCTGCCCTTCCGTAGAAGGAGGCGGAACAAACCTGGCTCAAGGTTCAAACGTCTCTTGACGAGTCGCTTGCCTTGATGATCATCGACCATCGATATCGGCAAGCGCCCACATGGAATTACCTGATCGCTTGTTAAAGAGCATCCCGCCGGGCCGTGCCTCAGCAGGGAAGGCGTATTCTACCGGATTCCACCAACCTGTCAATCCCGATAACGCCCCATGATCCGAAAATAACC
>NZ_FNNI01000013.1 GCF_900106955.1 Aidingimonas halophila
GTGCTACCAGAACCTGTCGGCTGACCTGCTGCCGACGGCGCTGCAGGACGACAACCCGCTGAAGGTCTCGCGCCTGATGGATGGCAAGCGAGAAAAGTAACTCCAGAGTCCAGGCAGGACGAAACAAGGCGGCCGATGGGCCGCCTTGTTATTCGTTGGTATCTAAAAAGTGCCTTGCAGTCGTTGTCATCAACCTATTTATCGGCATCTTTCAGGTAAGGCGGAATATCCACCCGCCCCTCCGCCCTAAATAGAGCAAGGCGATCCAGAACCTTTGATTCAGAACGAGTCAAATGTTCATCGAGGGCTTTACTGGCCTCCGCAGCTTGCAATTTCAGTATTTTATCAAAAACCCAACGGTGCTCATCAAAAAAGGGCTCTTCATCGGGTAGTGCTATGGAATCACCCAGGAGATGCTTGCTGATCAATAAAATAGGTCGAGTACGACTCAGCATATTAAGTATTTCCTGATTCGCACCCTGACTGATAGCATCACAGTGCAAATCATTCTCCAGCTCATCCAAAAAATCACTCTTGATATCAGGATAGTGCTCGGAAGCATAACTCAGCTTGTTGATATAGTCCTCAACCTGTTCCCTAGGTATTCTGGTCGTGGCGCGACCAATCATGAAAGGTTCTAACTGGCGTCTCGCCTCATAGAGATTATGTAGACGGTCATCATCGAGAGGTACCACATTCCAACTACTATACTTGACCTTTTCCAGGACACCTATCGATTGCAAATGCAACAAAATTCTATGGGTCACTGTACGGCTTACATCCAGAACCCGGGCGAGCTGCAACTCGTTAAGCTCAAACCGTCCTTTCATGGAAGATAATACGACATCACGTTCGACGGTTTCGGCATGAAGAAGCCAGGAATCCTGGCGTTCCACAGAAGTCATACCCTCTACGTCTTTTATATCATCGTGAGTCAAAGGCCTTCTTATGATGTCATCAGGATGCTCACCGACCAAATAACCGCGACCATCAAAACGACTGATCTTACCCTCATCGTGTAACTGTCGAAGCGTCTGTCTGACAGGAGAACGACTCATACCAAACAGATCAGCTATATTCCCTTCCAGCAGGACCAAGCCCGGTTCAAGGCGGCCACTTTCGAGTCCTTTGTTCAGGGCTGAGTAAAGCTGTTCTTTGAGAGTCTTCATCAAGAATTACCGCCTACAACTATCTTCATGTCACAGCACCAACCATCCATGGTACAAACTCATTATTACCATACCCTAGTGACTCACTAGCGCTCAGATCTCCAGAAGCGATGGCAATAATTCGCTCAAAAATAATCTCTCCTAACTCATCAATGCTAGCGACACCATCGACAATCATGCCACAGTTAATATCCATATCTTCTGACATATTTTCATACATAGTGGTATTAGTGGCAAGTTTAAGACAAGGTGACGGCTTATAACCAGATACAGACCCTCTGCCGGTCGTAAAGCATACCACATTGGATCCCGAGGCGATTTGACCAGTTACGGAGACGGGGTCATAGCCAGGACTATCCATGAAATTGAACCCTGCCCTTTTTATCCTCTCAGCGTATTCCAGAACATCATTGAGGCTAGCACTTCCACTCTTTGCTACGGCACCAAGAGATTTTTCCAATATGGTCGATAGCCCGCCGGCCTTGTTTCCGGGAGAGGGGTTGTTATTCAGCTCTGCACCATTGATTTCCGTATAGTGCTTCCACCATGCTATGCGCTCAAGCAATTTTCCAGCAACTTTTTCATCTATAGCACGATTTATCAATAGATGCTCTGCACCGTAAATTTCAGGTGTTTCTCCCAGAATCACGCTTCCACCATGCTTAACTATCATATCGGAAGCGACGCCAAGAGCCGGGTTAGCGGTAATGCCGGAGTAGCCATCCGAACCACCACATTGAAGCGCGACCGTGAGATGTTTCAAAGGTGCAGGTTTACGTTCAATGACACCGTAATTTCTTGCCATTTCATGAACTTTCCGGCATGCCTCCTGTATGCTCGAGCGAGTACCTCCCGTTTCCTGTATATTAAAATACGAAAGCCTTGAACTATCTTCGATTCCAGACTCTTTGACCAGTCGCTTGACTTGATTCGTTTCACACCCTAAGCCAATAATCAAAACGAAGGCAAAATTAGGATGCTGAGCATAGCCGGCAATAACCCGCTCTAGAAATGCAAATCCCTCGGACTCAGTATTCATGGCACATCCAGAACCATGAGTAATAGCAACAACACCATCAAACCCTAAATCATTGATCTCATTAGATTGATTCAACTCGTCGGCTGCTACTTTAGCGACGGTTGCAGAACAGTTGACTGTTGAAAGAATTCCTATGTAATTACGGGTACCCACGCTGCCATCGGCACGATAATATCCCTGAAATGTTCGATCGCTCTCCATGACTTCCATCTGATGACAAGGAGTAAAATCGTCCAATGACGAGTGCCTATCAATCATTGCCAGATTGTGGGTATGAATATGCTCACCAGCAGCGATATCTCGACTGGCAACACCTATTACCTGGCCATATTTGTAAACATGTTCATCTTTATCGATTTCACACAATGCAATTTTATGGCCAGCATCAATGTTTTCATTTGCAATAATGTCTTCATAGCCAATCGGCATTCCACTGGCTATCGCTTTAGAGGCAACACCTGCGTTATCTCGTGCACTCAGTCGAATGACTGCCGACGAGGTGTTAATGAGATCCATTTGTGTCTCCAACCCGATACGTAAAGCAAATTTCAAGGCCACTGCCTCACAACATGACGAAACAGTAGCAAGTTCAAAAGCACCGTCGATTAGACCATCGTCTCAGATAATGGTCATTGAATGCAATGTTCATTTAGTCTAGATTGCCTCAGTGCGCTGATGGGCTTCCTTCGAAGGCCTAACGCAACACAAGTCCAAACCATGAGGAGAACAACATGGATCAAAGCCAGAGCATGGCCAGAATGATCGGACTCACCCTTGTCACAAGCACCTTGGTGGGGCTTTCTCTCAATGCAAGTGCCGCTACCTCATTGCGGCTCGCTCATACTTTCAACCCTGGTGAGGCCAGTTTCGAGTTATTCGAAAAGCTGCCGGACATGATCGAAGAACGGACCGGGGGAGATGTCTCCATTCAGGTGTTCCCTAGCGAACAGCTGGGGTCGGAGGTCGAGCTTCTGGAACAGGCCAGCGAAGGATCCGTCGATATCGTGATTCCCGGCTATTCAGGCGCCAGTACACTCCTGGCGCCAATGGAAATCTCGAATGCTCCCTTCATATTTCAAAGCTGGGATGAAGCCAAGCACATCCTGGAAGGCGATGCGTACCAACCCATTTTCGACGAGCTTGATCAAGAGTACGGATTATCTCCGCTCTCGAAGACGTGGTATTGGGGCTGGCGCAACCTGACAGTCAATGGCGAGGAAATCACCCATGTGTCGGACATGGAAGATTTGAAGATTCGCGTCCCTGAGTCACCAGCCTGGGTCGAGATGATCAATGCCTTCGATGCATCTCCCACGCCGATACCCTTCAGTGAAGTCTATCTGGCTCTGCAACAAGGCACTGTCGATGGTCAAGAAAACCCCATACCAACCATCCACGCCAGAAAATTTTATGAAGTTCAAGATAACTTGATCATGACCCGCCACATGCTTCAGAGCCAAGTTGTCCTTATCAACAGCTCCAGCCTCAATTCACTATCTTCGGAAAATCAAGAAATCCTTGAATCGACCATTCAGGAGCTGTCTGAAGAAAATTACGCAATGCAAAGTAATAGAGAAGAAGAAATGCTTAACGAGATGAAGAGTGAAAATTTGATCAATGTTGTTGATGATATTGATCGTTCGTCATTCGAGGAAGCGGCGCAATCCGCATACTCCGAGCTGACCGAACGCTGGGGAGAAGATCATTTCAATCGTATTTCAAATGCAATAGAAGAATATCGATCCTCCAACTAACTGGCAGCAACGGGCTCTTCTATAACCTTGAGGAGCCCGGCTACTTAGGAGTTAACCATGAAAAGATATTTAATATATTTAAATAGCCGGATTCTCAAATGTGAGAAAATACTGGCGGCAGCACTCCTAGGTTCCGTCACTTTGCTGCTGGTGATTGGAGTATTTTCCCGTTACGTCGTCGGCTACCCGCTGGTCTGGAGCGAAAGTACAGCAAAATTGTTGATTGTATGGATCACATTCGTGGGTGCCAGCATTGCATTCGCGGACAAGGAGCACATCACTGTTGATTCAATCATAAAGAAAATACCGAAAGGCCCTCGATTTTTAATAAGATCTATAATTTTCATATTCTCTATCATTATTTTATCGTATATGGCATTTCTAGGTTATCACTACACATTAGGTGTCGCTAACAATACTTCTCCCATACTCGGCATCTCCATGAGCTTTTTCTCCGTATCAATGCCTGTAATGTTCATCATCAGCATATTTCACCTAGCAATAAACCTTTTTGTAGAGAGAGGGTTTGTTGCTTTCGAGGAAGACACATAAGTTACGGGGAATTATAATGCTTTTTTTCATAATCCTTTTGCTCTTTACCCTGATTCTACTTGGGATGCCCATAGCGTTAGCTATGATGGGGGTATCCGTTATCTCTATAATTGCTCTGGACATCCCGATGAATGTCCTAGCGCAACGCGTATCGTCCGGTGTCCAGTCATTTCCCTTGCTCGCCATTCCACTTTTCATGCTAGCCGGTGGAATCATGAATAAAAGCGGAATCAGTGAGCGTCTGTTTGATTTCTGCCGTGCGCTGGTCGGTCATCTACGTGGGGGACTCGCCCATGTCAATGTCCTCTCGAGTGTCTTGATGGCAGGTATTTCAGGATCCTCACTGGCGGATTGCGCAGCTACCACAAGAGTCATGGTGCCCCAGATGGAGAAACACGGCTATGACCGGGGTTTTTCCGTTGTTCTGACCACCTCTTCGGCCACACTGTCACCTATCATTCCCCCATCGATTCTGATGGTCGTCTACGGATGGCAAGCCAATATATCCATCGGTGATCTTTTCATTGCAGGTATTCTTCCTGGACTGTTGATTGCTTTTCTATTGACGGCCTTGATCACTGCCGTCAGCTTTTTCAAGCAATACCCTAAAGACTCAGCATTCAACAGGGCCCGTGTATACAAGACATTGAAGACGTCGATCTGGGCCCTTTTCATGCCGGTCATCATCATCGTCGGCTTCCGAATGGGGATATTTACAGTAACTGAAGTTGCTGCCATTGCAGTCGCATACTCATTTGTTGTAGGAAAGTATGTTTACGGATCACTAAGCTGGAAACAACTGGGCGAGCTCCTGGTATCCACAGCAAAAGAGGCATCATCCATACTAATAATCATCGCCGCATCAGCGCCCTTATCCTGGTCTTTGAGCATCCTTCAGGCACCACAGGAAGTCGTGTCCTGGATTACCAGCATTACTGATAACCCCTGGGTCGTACTGCTACTCCTCAATCTGTCACTCTTGGTTATCGGCATGTTCATGGAAACAATAGCAGTCATCATTGTTCTTGTTCCGATACTGATCCCATTGCTCAATTCCCTGGACATCAGTCTGGTTCATTTCGGCATTGTAATGCTGTTTAACTTATTGATTGGACAGATCACACCTCCTCTTGGTGTTCTGATGTTTGTCAGCTGCAATATCGCGCGCCTCGATACACTCCACTTTTTACGCGCATCTGTTCCGTTCTTTCTGACACTCCTGGCAGCACTGTTGATTATAACATATGCTCCATCGCTTTCTTTGGTTTTCATTGACTGAGGTAATTATGGATAACTTACACCTGGTACAGGTTTCTAATGATCATGGTGAACCGGTAGCTGCACGTGTTATGGGCGGATCGCTACAACTATTGGAAAAGAGCCTTTATCAAATTGCTTCAATGGCTGCTAACAATGGGCTTTCGTTACATGAACTGATTGATCAGCACACAACGAAGACAACACTTGATTATGAAAAGGCCATTCATGATAGGCGTATTCTCCCGCCTATCACGCATCCGGATCCATCCCACCTGCTATTGTCTGGTACCGGACTGACGCATTTAGGAAGTGCGGCTCCACGCCATAACATGCATGACAACTCATCCGGAGACGAGACTGAACAGAAAAGTACGACAGATACTCAGCGCATGTTCGAATTGGGCTTACAGAGCGGGAAACCGCCCGCCGGACAGGCTGGTGTACAACCGGAATGGTTCTACAAAGGAACCGGACATAACCTGAAATCTCCTTATCAAGCGCTGGAGCTACCGGATTTTGCTCTTGATGGCGGGGAAGAAGCCGAGTTAGCGGGTATCTACATCATCAATGATTCAGGTCGAGTATTCCGCATTGGCTATACCTTGGGTAATGAATTTTCCGATCACGTAACTGAAAAGAAAAATTATTTATACCTTGCACATTCCAAGCTACGTGATTGCAGCATCGGTCCAGAAATCATTATTGGAGACCTTCCAGAAGAAGTGACAGGCCATATTTCAATTCACAGATCAGGTGATATCATTTGGTCTCGGGATTTTACCAGCGGCGAAAAGCATATGTGTCACTCCTTTTCCAACCTGGAATACCATCACTTCAAGTATGCACAGTTCAGAATTCCCGGGCAGATTCACGTGCATTTTTTCGGAGCTGCCACTCTAAGTTTCGCCGACGGCATTCATCTACAGACAGGAGACAAGATCAAAATATCAAGTAGCATGACAACTTATCCTTTGGAAAATTCGCTATACAAGACAGCGACTTCTTTTCCCTCCGTAGAAACTTTATAGACTGAAGTTACCGGCTGGCAGAGAGGTGAATCTCAAACATATACTATGTGAATGAGTATTTTCAGCTATACCATCATTCCATAAGGCCACCATCGTCACCAACGAGGTAGAGAATGCCTCCCTCGTTGGTGGCGACAAGTGGAGAAAAGCAAGTGATCAGCCATGACTATACTTGTCCAGGTATTACTGCATCCACATAAGAAAAGCATAATAATATCAAAAAAAGGAAACCCATCTAATCAACTTATAGCTATAGACAATGGTATCAGACGTTGGCAATGCCGTGGGATCCTTCTTCAAGGACAGAAACAATACCTTCGCATGCATCCAGGATATGTTTTTCCAATAATTCACAGGCGTTTTCCACTTCGCCTCGCCGTGCCAACTCCAGCAATTCGTGGTGTTCCTTTTCCGCCTTTTCAATTTCCTGGGTATATAGCAACTGCATCCGGATATAACGGTCGGACTTGGTATTGATCTGCGTTATCAGCGCTAGTGTTTCAGGAAACCCCGCAGGCGCATAAAGGGCCTTATGAAACGCAAAATTATACTCGCTCCAATTATCTATATTACGGCCACTATCGAGAGCTGAGTCATATTTCAGCAAAATATTTTCAGCTCCCTCTAAATCTTGGCTGGTAAGATTAGGAATTGCCGCTTTTAATATATATTTTTCGAGCAGCACACGCAGATCGAATAATTCACGAATCTTATCGACCGATAATTCGGTCGTGAAGGCACCTCGATGGGCATGGAACTCCACCAACCCTTCCGATTCCAGCGTGAATAACGCTTCTCTGACAGGAATCCGGCTCACCGCATAGTCTTTTGCCAACGCATCCTGGCGGAGTTGCGTACCCCCTTTGAATTCGCCTCCCAGGATACGCCTGCGAAGATCATCCGCCACATGTTGAGCGCGCGTTTTAAACGTTTCCATAGTGCCGACGTGACTCAAAAGTTTTATATATTTTATACAAATAAACGACCGGCGTCCATGCGACAGGACGCTCTGCTTTGTGGCTCGATAAATAGACGATAGGTACAAGTTGCAAGCATAGGGACCGATCTGCGTATCATGGGACCAGTCATACCAATAGACTCAGTACTCCCAGTCGTCATGAGCCAGGCGGGTCATGCGCTGTCATGGTTGAGAATGTCGATGTATGCGCGATAGGCGAAAACCCGGTTACGCTTCTGTCCAGTAATCTCATTCACCAAATCAAGCTCAGTCTCCATCGCGGTCAATACCTTACCCACCGTGGCTGGGGTCAAGCCAGTATGCTGGCATAGGTGGCTAATGTTGGCGATGGGCTGCTGAAAGAGAGCATCAAGTAGCAGCCCCGCCGAGCCTGCCTGTCGGCCAAGCACAGCCAGGCGAGCCTTGTCCTGCTCACATAATCGATTGAGCCGCTGGGCAGTCGTTACCGCCTGAGCCGCTGTTTCCGCCACAGCATCTACAAAGAACAGCAACCAGGACTCCCAGTCACCCGTCACTCTCACTTGCTGCAGCCGTTCGTAATAAACTTGGCGATGCTTTTTGAAAAACACCGACAGATAGAGCAAGGGCTCGTTAAGAATATTAGCTTCGACCAGAATAAGCGGAATCAGTAGGCGCCCAAGACGCCCGTTGCCATCCATGAAGGGATGGATAGTCTCGAACTGTACATGGGTCAACGCCGCCTTGATCAAAGGATCAGTGACTTCCGGAATATCATTGATGAAACGCTCTAGCGCCGACCAGCAAGTCCCCAGGCATTGTGGCGGCGGTGGAACAAAGACCGCCTCATCTGGCCGATGCCCCCCCAGCCACACCTGGTTGTTTCGAAATTCTCCAGGCCCGCGGTTGATGCCACGCCCCGAAGTCATCAACGCCTCATGCATTTCCATTATCAGCCGGTAACTGATGGGAAAGCCCTCACGAATACGTTGAACACCCAGCGTCAAGGCGTTTACATAGCATGAGACTTCCTGCACGTCATCCATGGGCACACCAGGCATTCCTGACATTTCGTAGAGCATCAAGTCACTGAGCGAGGATTGAGTCCCTTCAATCTGCGACGACATGACCGCTTCCTTACGGACATAGCTGTAAAGAAACAGCGACGCATCAGGCAGCAGGGAACTAATGGCATCGAGACGTCCAAGCGCCAGCATCGCCTTGTTGATGCGATTCTGCAGCTTACTGTCGAGTGCTAGCGGTGGCTGTGGCGGTAGCGGATCGGGGAGGAACGCCTGGCAGCGCATCCCACCGGCAATGCTATCTACGTAATCGCCCGTCAATCCTCGTTCCATGGATTCACCTGAGGGTCAGCAGTAACGTTAGGTTAAAATAGTGACGCGCCTTATTTTAGTTTATCCATCAGAATAAAATAAGGCCTCGCATTATTTTAATTCCACGCCTTGGACACGATAGACATGTCGAAAAAACGCATACCTAAAAACGTGCCTGGCATATGGCCAGGCACGTTTTGGTCACAACGTCAGTGCTATCAGCGGATTACTGGGATGTGGCGGGACGTCCCTCGAAGCTATCCTGAACCTCTTCCTTTTCTTTCGACGGCACCCGCCAGATCGCGATGTTGGCGAAGCCATAGAAGATGGTAATCGCAATCACCAGCATGTGATACCACATGAATGGCAAGTAGCTGAGGGTGGCAACGCCTAGCGTCGAAGCCATGAATACACCACCATCCGTCCACGGCACCATGGGCGTCGTGATCGTCCCTCCGGCCTCGGTATTCCGGGATAGAACTCGCCGATCCACGCCTTGATCATCGTAATTCTTTTCGGTGATGGTACTGGCAGTGATCAGCGACACATAAGCCGCACCGCCAAAGACATTGCCGAACAAGCCCCCCAGCATGGTGGAGATCGTCAAGCGGCCGGGATTGTTCGCCCAGCGCAGGAAACTGTTGCTGATCGTCTTCAGCACGCCGATGCGTTCCAGCAAGCCGCCCAGCCCCAGGGCGAAGAGAATCAACGCAATGACTCCCAGCATGGATTCGATACCACCGCGATTCAACAAGGTATCGAGAAACTCGACGTCAGATTCCAGGGAATTGCCGACATACGCGATACGCACGGCCTCGATGGGATCGATCCCCTGCACCATCCAGGCACATAGGCTGCCCAACAGAGCGCCGAAGGCAATGACAGGAATCGCCGGATATCGCCGTGTCAGCAGCGCAATGACAATGACCGCGGGTAACAGCAGCCACACGCTCACGACAAATTGATCTCCAAGGGCCTGCATCGCCACTTGTGCGCGTGAGGTATCAGCACTGTCACTGATATAGAAGAAACCGACCACAAGAAACAGCACCGACGCGATTCCGATAGCCGGCGCACTCACCCAGAGCATCGAGCGAATGTGATCGACGAGATTCACTTTACAAAGTGAAGCGGTCATGACGGTCGTATCGGATAACGGTGACATTTTATCGCCGACATACGCGCCGGAAATGACGGCACCGGCCACGAGAGGAAGCGGAATGCCGAAACTGTGGCCAATTCCCATCATCGCGACACCGGCGGTTCCCGCCGTGCCAAATGACGTGCCGGTTGACAGTGACGTCAACGCACAAATGACGAATGCCGCAAACAGGAATATCTGCGGATTCATGACGGCAAGTCCGTAGTAAATGATGCTGGGAACGATACCGCCGGCAATCCAGGTGCCTATCAACGCCCCGACCGTCGTCAGAACCAGGACGGCTTCCATGCCATTGTATATGCCATCGATCAACCCTTTCTGCATGTCCTCATAAGACATTTTCACCCTGAGTCCCAGGGCCATGACGAGGAACCATGAGATAAAAAGCGCTAGCTGTATCGGTAACTCGAAAACATTGATACAGAGAAATATGATGGCAATGAATCCTACCATGACAGAGATCACCTCTGGCATCGTAGGCAGCCTTGCTGCTGTCATATCAGAAGACATACTGACTCCTTTGCTATTGTTTTGGATGTTTTCCAAATGTCATGAAAAACGAGTAACCTTATAGAATTTCAATGGCATACGATCATCGCCTCTTTGGAATATCTCTTGATTTCCTCCCAACGTCAGGTGATTTATTATTTCAGCGGTTATCGCGGCTTGAGTGAGGCCCAAGTGGTGATGACCAAAGGCAAGAAGTACTTCGCCGTCATCTCCGACACGATCAATAACCGGCAATGAATCAGGCAGCGAGGGTCTGAACCCCATCCATGGAGTCGCGTTCTCGTTATCCAGACGAGATTGAAATAATCCCTCACTCAATTGATGAAGCAGCCATGCGCGACGCATGTCGGGAGGCTGATGAAGTCCGGCAAACTCGACGGTTCCGGCCAATCGCAACCCATCGCTCATGGGAGTCATGATGAATTTTCGTTCCAGAGAGGTCACCGCAACGGGAAGACGATGCGCTTCTCCAGGCAACATCAAGTGATATCCACGTTCGGTATCCAATGGAACATGTATTCCGGTCAGTTCTCGGGTGAGATCTTTCGCATGAGCACCACAGGAAATAACGACTCTTTTGGTAACAATCTTTCCTGAATGCGTTGTTAGCCTTATCTCTTTTCCTCGCTTTTCGGCTTTCATGACATCCGCCGTCTTGAACTCGGCTCCGTGCAATTTCGCCGCATCAACCAGGCTATTAACGACATGCAAGGGATCTATTACATGACCGGTTTCGGGAAAGAACAGCCCACCCTTGATGTGATTGGAGAGTTCGGGAATTCGGTGTCTTATCGCCTCACCTGTCCAGGGTTCGACAGGCACACCCTGTTCAGACATGCGAGTAAAAAGGTGCTCGGATTCTTCCTTGCCTTTCTCGGACTCATGAACGAGAAACGATCCTTCGGTCTTCAATAAGTGGGGCTGGTCAATCGATGCAAGCAGTCGTTTCCAAGCCGATAAGCTACGTTCATTCAGTGCTCGCAGACCAGCGACACTGTTCTGATACGGCCTCTGGCGCAAATTCCAGAGCAACCTGGCAAACCAGGGCAGCGCCTTGGGCACGTACTTCCAGTCCAGCCGCAATGGCCCCATGGGATCCGTCAGCATGCGCGGCAGTCGTTTCAGGATCGAGGTATCGGCAATCGGAAACACCTGCTCGGTAGCCATATGGCCGGCATTGCCATATGACGCCCCCATTCCCGGTGACTGGCGATCCAGCACCAGTACATCCAGGCCCTGTCGGCTAAGCGCCAAGGCGGTCGAGACACCGACGATACCGGCCCCGATCACGACGATATCGGCGTCATAGCCGCCAGAGTGTGCTGTGTCGTCTGCGCCCATGGTGGTCTTGTCCTTGGTATCGATGGCGTCTGCATCATGACTTTGTCGATTGTATAAAATATATTATAGGAAACATTGCTTCAATGTCGACGAAGGTCGATCAGCGCATCAAGGCACCCCCCTCTTCACAATCTCTTTTGAAGATTGTATAAAATATAAAAATCAAAATACAAGATCGCTCCGTGCACCCCAGCACCGGGGCGACATCACAACACCATCCGAGGGCACTCATGAAACAGATCGACGTCATCGACTCCCACACCGGGGGCGAACCCACACGACTGGTACTCCGGGGCTTTCCCGACCTGGAGGGCACGACGATCGCCGAGAAATGCCAGACGTTGCGCCACGCTCACGATCGATGGCGCCAGGCTTGCATGCTCGAGCCACGCGGTCATGACGTCCTCGTCGGGGCCCTGTACTGCGAGCCGGAACGACCCGGCTCCACATGCGGCGTCATCTTTTTCAACAACACCGGCTATCTGGGAATGTGTGGGCACGGCACGATCGGTCTCATTGCCTCATTGCAGTATCAGGGCGTGATCTCGTCAGGAACGCATGTCATCGACACGCCAGTCGGTCATGTGAGTGCGGTTCTGGACGATGATGGCGACGTGACCATCAGCAACGTTCTCTCCTATCGGTACCGCAAGCAGGTCCCTGTCGATGTTCCGGGTGTTGGCATCGTTCACGGCGATATCGCCTGGGGAGGCAACTGGTTTTTCCTCGTCAACGATCACGGCCAATCCCTCCTGCTCGACAACGTCGAACACCTGGCCGCATTCACCTGGCGAATCCGACAAGCGCTCGAGGCTCAAGCCATCACTGGCGACGGTGGCGCCTTGATCGATCATATCGAGTTGTTTGCAAGCGACACGCATGCCGACAGCAGGAATTTCGTGCTGTGTCCGGGAAAAGCCTACGACCGCTCCCCATGCGGGACAGGCACCAGTGCCAAGCTGGCCTGCCTGGCTGCCGATGGAAAATTGGCCGAGAACACGATCTGGCGACAGGCCAGCATTACCGGCAGTCAATTCGACGCCTTCTACCGTTGGGAAGGCGATCAGGTGCGCCCGTTCATCAAGGGACGTGCCTATATCAGCGCGACAAGTTCCCTGCTGATCGACGAGCAGGATCCTTTTGCATGGGGAATCACCGCCTCATGACGACGGACATGTCCGCACACGGACAATGCCAAGCCCCACTAGATCCATGATTCAAGGAGAATGATATGAGCAAAGCCATTCATTGGAGCGGCGTTTTTCCCGCCGTCACGACGCAGTTCAACCCCGATTATTCAGTCGATTACGAGGCGACTCATCGCGTCATTGCCAATCTGGTGCGTGACGGTGTTTCCGGCCTCGTCGTCTGCGGTTCCGTCGGCGAGAATACATCGCTCAGTACAGAAGAAAAAATTCGTCTGGTCGAAATCGCCAAGGATGCCTCTAACAACCGTGTGCCGGTCATCTCGGGAATCGCCGAATTCACGACACAACAGGCGATTGACGTTGCAGCCGATGTCGAGAAAGCGGGTGCCGACGGTATCATGTTGATGCCGGCCCTGGTGTACTCCTCCAAACCATTCGAGACGGCTCAGCATTTCAGGAGTGTCGCCACCAGCACCGACCTGCCGGTCATGGTTTACAACAACCCGCCGATTTATAAATGCGATGTCACCCCGGATATCCTGATCTCATTGGCCGACTGCGACAACATCGTCTGCTTCAAGGACTCTTCAGGTGATACCCGTCGCTTTGTCGATGTCCGCAATGAGGTCGGCGACCGTTTCGTTCTTTTCGCCGGCCTGGACGACGTGGTCGTCGAAAGCATCGCTGTCGGTGCCGACGGTTGGGTATCCGGCATGTCCAATGCGTTTCCCCAGGAAGGTGAAACCTTATTCCGGTTAGCCAAAGCGGGACGCTTCGACGACGCCATGCCGTTGTATGAATGGTTCATGCCGCTGTTGCACCTGGATGCACGTCCGGATTTGGTCCAGTGCATCAAGCTCTGCGAAGAAATCGTGGGACGCGGCACCTCTCTCACACGCCCACCACGCCTGGCACTGCCGGACGACGATCGGGCTCATGTCGAGCAGGTCATGCGCAAGGCGCTGGAAACCCGTCCGTCTCTTCCGGACATCAGCAAGTAACACGATCAGGGCATGCGATGGACCCACTCTCTGTCGCAGGCCCTGCCCTACCGATCCGACTCACTGATTCAACCCTCGGTGATGGAGCAGCCTGGTTTATGGCATATATAAGTACCGATGAAGCGTATTCACTGGCGGAGACCATCCTGAAACAACACGGCTTCAGTGATCGACAGACTCGCGCCCTGACCGATACCGTCGTCGCAGGGCAGCGCGATGAATGCCACTCCCACGGCCTTTATCGGCTATTCAATTGTGTCTCGACCCTGAACGCCGGCAAGGTTGTCGCCGATGCAGAACCCACCGTTCATGAGCCATCCAGTGCCATCGTCCGTGTCGATGCCAATGGCGGATTTTCCCAACTTGCCTTTCAAGCGGGCCTTCCTGTACTGAATGAGAAGGCCAAACGGCACGGCATAGCAGCTTTGGCAATTAACCGTTGCGTCCACTTTTCGGCACTATGGGTCGAAATTGAAGCGATCACCGAATTAGGTCTGGTGGGACTCGCCTGCAATCCGAGTCATGCGTGGGTCGCGCCCGAAGGCGGCAGCAAGCCGCTGTTCGGCACCAATCCACTGGCATTCGGTTGGCCCCGTCCCAATGATGAATTCCCGTTCATCTTCGATTTCGCGACCAGTGCCGTGGCACGCGGCGATATCGAACTCCACCGGCGTGAGCAGAGAGCCATTCCCGAAGGTTGGGGTATCAACGCGGAAGGTCAGCCGTCCACGGACCCGGAAGCGGTGCTGAATGGCGCCATGTTGCCGTTCGGTGGTCATAAAGGGTCTGCCCTGGCAGCAATGATCGAACTGATCGCCGGTCCGCTGATCAATGACCTCACGAGTGAAGAATCACTCGCTTACGATGACGGCAGCAACGCCTCGCCCTACCACGGTGAACTGATCATCGCCATGGACCCGAAGCACTTCATGGCCGGCAATGACGAAGCGTGTTTTGCCCGGGCGGAGACCCTGTTCCAGGGCATGTTGGACCAAGGCGCCCGCCTTCCTTCCCAGCGCCGCTATGAAGCGCGCGAACGCAGCCGCAACGACGGCATTCATGTCCCCGACACGCTGTATCACGACCTAAAGCAGCTCCTGTGATGGACGGACGGCCCTGAGTCCCAGGACACCTTCGGGTGTCCAGGTCAGTTCCTCCCCGGATGGAACTCGCCACCACCTTGCCCCTCATCGGCTAAGATGTCATCGTCACCTGAGAATGCCTATCAGTTCTTGCCAAGGAGCGTATGTTGTGTTCATCGCCATGAATCGTTTCCGGGTCAATCCCGAGAGAGTCGAGGAGTTCGAACGGATCTGGCTGGAGCGAGAAACCCACCTGCAGGGCTTGCCCGGTTTCATCGAGTTCCACATGCTGCGCGGTCCCGAGGAAGAGGATCACGTCCTCTATGCCTCTCACACCATCTGGCGTTCACGCGAGGATTTCGAAGCCTGGACGCACTCCGAGGCGTTCCGCGCTGCGCACGCCAATGCCGGCCAGAGTCGTCGCGAAGGACTCTATCTCGGCCCGCCGAAGTTCGAGGGTTTCGAGGTCATCCAGACGGTCGGCAATGACTGATCACGATAGCCCTGCAAGATTGGCAGACGTCAGCCCAGGTATGGCGGGCCGCCTTTTCAAGCTGGCAATGCCGTTTATCAGTCCCGGGATCGTGTCCGCGCCGCCATCAGTGCCCGCTGATGGCCAGATACAGCCCCGAGAAACCGACGAGGATCAGGCTCAACGCCCAGACCAGGTCGAGGTTGAACCATGTGCGCTTTAGAAAACTGAGCCCGAGGTAATAATAGGTCCCTGCGGCGATCACGCCGCCGGCCACCGTCATGGCGGCGGTATGCGCCAGCGCCACGACGAACGCCGAGCCGATGTTGCGCCCCATCAGTTCACGCGCGGCCGCGTGGCCGGCCTCGCCCGGCTCGGTTCCGGAAATGCCCAGGTAGATCGGCAGCAGCATCAAGCCGGCACCGTGCGCCATCGCGGCGAGAAACGACCAGAGCACCAGGCGCGAGGGAGGCACCCGGGCAAGAATCCTCGGATGCCGGCGACTGATCAGCAGGTAGGCGCCTGCGGCAATCACCAGTGCTGCGGCGCCGACGCGGATTTCGGTCTGCCAGTCGAGCAGTACGGTCATCATGGAGAAGGGCAGCAGAATCGCCAGCATCGCCAGAAGGTGGCCGGCCGCCAGCGCCGCGAGCGCCTTGACCATGGCCTGGCCCCGCCCGTCCATCAGGCTGGACGATACGGCAAGCGGCCACCCCATCCCGGGATTGACGCCGTGATAGACCCCGGAAAGCAGGACGGCCCCCCAAAGGGCCGTCATCGTGCCCGCCTCGTGCCCCATTCAGACGTTCGGATAGCAGAAACTGTCGGTCGAGCAATCACCGCCCTCAAGCCGGACCTGGTGGGCGCGATAGCCCTTGGGGAAGTCGACGTAGAAATCGGGATCAAGCGTCAGACCGCCATTGTCACCGACACGGGCCATGACCATCTGACCGCCCTCCTGCCCGGGATAGAACTGGTTGTCCCATGAGGAATAGAGCGAGTTGGTCCAGTAGACCCTTTTACCGTCGCGGCTGATCTCGACCATCTGCGGGCCAAAGGCGAAGGCACCGCCACCTGGATGGGGCGTGCCACGGGCGATGCCGCCCAGTTCCACCCTTCCGGTCAGGGCCGGGTTCATGGGGTCCGACACGTCATACTGCTGCATCTCGCCCAGGCCCCAACAGGCCACGTACAGGTACTTGTCGTCGAGACTGAGATCGATATCGGTGACCAGCGGTGGCACCGCCTCGAATCCCTGCAGGAGCGGCGGCAGGTTGTCCGCCGCCTCGGGGCGCGGATCGATGGTGATGGTCTTTTTGGACTGCCAGGTGCCATCGTCACCGCGCCACCAGGTGAAGACCGCGCCTTGCAGGTTCGTGGTGTCCACGACAACGCCGCAAAAACCGTAGGATTTCTTCGGGTCGTGCGCGGGCCGGATCTCCAGCGCCATCTGGTAGTTCTCGCCGAAATCTATCGTCTGGATATTCTTGCGCCGGCGCAGATCCCAGAAGTGGATCGAATGGCCGTACCGGTTCGCCAGAAGATCCTCGGCGACGATGCCATTCTCGAACTGCGGTGGCAGTCCCCATTCGGAGCTGACCATGTAGTTCTGCGGCAGGTTCCACCAGAAGTCGTAATGCTTGTCCTGCTTGCCCCGGTCCATCTCGTAACGGCCGAGGATCTCGAAGGTCTCGCAATCCATGATGAAGACGCCGGGCGGTCCGTCCGTGCCGTCCGCGCCGCCGCCACCGAGTGTCGAAACATAGATGCCTTCGGGCCCGCAATGGACGGTGTGGGGACGCGAATAACCGGTCTTCTCGAAGACTTCTTCGGGCTCGATGATCTTGTGGATCTTCGCGTCAAGCGGGTCTTTCACGTCGATCACGTAGATGCGCGAGGACCGGATTCCCGGCACGATCAGGTAGCGGCGCTCGAGGAAGGCATGGCCGGACATCGGCGACAGCGACGAGGAACAGGCGTTCCAGCCGAAATGATGGAACTCGTCGCCTGTATAGGGCATGGCCAGGGTGTTCACGATGGTGCCATAGCGGTCGGAGTCCGGATTCAGATCGACCACGGCGAGCGCGTCCGGCTGCGCGCCGTCCGGGCTGAGCATCACGGTGAAGCCATAGTTCTCCACGGGCGCCTGCATGGCAAGCTGCGCCGTGGCGTGGAATGTCGGATCGGGTCGAAAAGCCATGGTGACCTCCCTTGGAAAGGTCAGGAAATCCACCTGCGTCGTTCACAAGATCACCGCTGTCCCTGGATCGCTCCACCGAGGCGGCTGCGCGCCTGTAGGCGCTGCGGGCGAGCAGCGCCGGTAAACGGCCACGCCTCACGCGTGCCGACGGCCCACCCCTACCGTGAGTCTAGGACACTCCGATCACCTTCGCCCGCCCAGTCCGAAGGTTGCCCCCTCAAAATTCGCACACCCGCTGCCTTTTCCGACATACCGCTTCGAGTCGTCAGTCGCCAACCTTTTTCATCGGCGTAGCCTAAACCTCTCCATCCGGCCAGAAGTTGACAGTCATAAAAGCTTTATATAATGCCTCAATAAGCGGCGGCGAGCACTGTGATGCCGCTCCCTGATCGATCCGCTGCGCGAGCAGTGGGGCGACGGGCGCGCTGCCGTCGGAGGACTAGACACCGGACGTTCATTTACTAGCTAAGAGTACCGATCTGCACCCCGCGAAACTCTTCCGCCTGCTCAAGCGCAGCACTACGTCGGTCGCCAAGATCAACTAGTGCGTCCAGGATCCTAAGCAGCCCCTGTGCTTGCTCGGATCGTAACGGATAATTGCTGTCTGCCAGCCGTTGAACTATGCCAGCCATGCGAGCCGGCAGGGTTGTGCCCGCCCAACTTCCTCTGGCGTTTTCCAAGCCATCCAGCGCCGCCTGCGCCTGCGTCAAGAAAGCGTTGAGGGGATAAGCGGTGCCGGCGCGTTCACATAGCGTCAAGAATCGTCCCATGATGTATGATGACCAGCCCACCGCAGACATAAGACGTGTCACGAGTGGCATCACGGAGTTGAGCTCTGACCAGTCTCCATTTGCAAAGCGAGCTGAGCCGGGACAGTTTTGGTCGGTCACGACAAACAACAGCGCCTTGATTAGCGTCGGCAGTTCATGTCCTGAGACATCACCTCCACGATAGCTGTCAGGCGCGAGTTGCCGGTCCCTGATAACACGGTCTGCGCAATCGTTGAGAAGTTCGAGCGTTCCCGAAGGTATCTCTCTGGCATCCATTACGTGCCGCGTCACGACACCATCGGCAAACGCGGCAAGCACACGTAACGCTTCGTCCCGATCGGCTAGAAAAGGCCTCAACAGGTTATCTCTGATCCATGCTATGTCTAGGAAAGGTACTGCTCTTGCCAGCAGGCTCCCCAGAACAGAATTCCACTCATACATGTTTGACTGCCGGTCCAAGCGTTCTCCATCTTCTCGCCAAGGGGGCATCAAGCGCTCGCTAGTCCATGTCACCAGTTGAAGTAGCGTGGCTTTTATCATCTCTCGATAGCTATCGGACTGGCACCACGCTTCGATCGGGAAAAGCTTAAATATCTTTGCTGCAAATTGTGGATCAAATGCTGGATCGGGATCACCCCAACTCTGATCCGCGCGCAAGCCACGGCGAACTCGAGGTATCCCACCCCTAACCCAAGCTGACGGAATATCCGTGAGCGGCTCATCGGTGATTACGGGAATTCTAGCCAATGCATTCGCCAAGCTCTGCTCGTCAGCCGCGCGATCGGCGGAATTGTCACGCTGACCATTTACATCGATCACCAACCGATGATAGAGAGACAGGTCCATCGCCCGCTGTGCTGCGGTCCAAAGGATATGCTCGTCCTTATCAAGGAAGAGCGCCTGGAATGCTGTGTTGACAATGTCTTCCAGTGGATGAGCCGTAATCTGGAACATCCGCTTTACTGAATCTGGCCGGGGCGAGGCCCTTCGTCGGTCCCGATAAAGCGCGGCGATAAGATGAAGCGTCGGATGCCAAGGAATTTTAGACCCCGAGATACGCTCGGGTTCGGCCATCTGCATAACGCGACCCATTACGTCCCAAGCCCATTCGCTATCTGGCGATGAATTGGGCTCAAAGGCGATAACGCAAGCGGCGATTGCGGATACAGCGCTTTGGGCGCTGTGAGGACCAACATCGAGCCTAGTCTCAAACATGCCTTCGGTATCGTGGTCGCGGGCAAAAGTCACTGCATCGGCGAGCGTCCAACCCTCTGCCGCTTGGTTTTCCGACAAAGACTTCGTAGCCCAAGCCAGAGCCTTTTGTTCCTGCAGGTAGGCCGTAGTGTCTGCAAGCCTCTGTTCCTGCTCCTGCGTCATAGGCACTGGGGGTTGGTACGAGATCTGAACCCTGTCGCTATCAAGGGGCGACTGTCGATAGTTGTCTCGATCTCCCAACCCTGCCCAGGCCGCAGCACGTTCGCTGAGTTCTGCGATTACCCGCTCGCTGGAGCGCTGCTCTTCGACTTCAAACGGTAAGGCGGCTGGAAATTCAGCCAAGGCCGATTTGAAACGTTCTCTCAACTGCTCGTCCGGGCTCAACGCAAACATCATGGCGAGTTGCCGAACCTCCCGAGTCCGATATTTGCGCTTCTCCAAATATTCTTTCGCCTCCGCCTTGGCTCCGGTGAGACGCGTTAGAAAGCCAACTCCAAAGAGGTCAAGATCCCTGGTGGGCTCTTGAGCTACCCGCGCGATATCATGGTGCCAAAGTCGCTGACATGAGGCGACCGGCAGCGTCGTCTCGGAGACTTCAAACGTCTCAAGCGCTAGCATGAGCGCCATGCCAAGCATGGCGTAACATTCGCTGCCTTCAAGTATCGATTGAATGACTTCGCTTGTGGATCGGCCTTTGTCGATCTCCTGGAACGCCCAGTAGCTGAGGGCCAGGAAAGCGCATTCCAGCGACTGCGGCGCAAACTGACCCATTGACCAACTATAGACGGGCCAGTCGCCCCAAAAGTCCTGCTGGCCCCACGGAAATTTCAGAGTGACGGGAATCGGCGTGCCCTTCCGCCGATGGTCGATGAGATGTATTTGCCGCCAGCCCTGCACGGCGTGGTTTGCGAGATCACGGACAAGAACCAGTGCCACTTCAGGTTTCATCTGGAACAAACTAGCGAAAGGCTCATGAAGTGCCGAAGTAGGAAAGTAGTAGTTGTGATGCCGATCGATTCCGATGTCGTCCATGTCCGGAATACCGAGGCCAATTGGGATGAACATACTGGAGGACGAATCCAGGATTCGGCGCTCCTTGGCTGTCAATTCGGATTCTGGCTTAGCGCGGAGGCTAGCGAGCCATTCATTACGTTCACGGCGCTCTTGTTCCTCCCTGTCCTGGCGGTCCTGCGGCAATTCCTCCATTAGTTCTTCTTTAGCGACTGCAACAACAACGTCGGCATCGACCTCAGCCATTATTGGGGTAAATGTCATCAAGTCGCTGTACGCGGCCTCACGCATGTGCCCGTTGGAGACGGCACGCTCATATAGGGCTCTGGCTGGCTCCGGATAGCTCCGGGCGGCTCGTAAAATGATTATGCGTAGCCCGTTAATGAGAGTCGAACGCGCCTCGCGGCCCAGTGCATGCCACTTGTCATTCTGGTCGAATTTGTGGTCGCAGTACTCGTGGTCTTCCAGATCAATCAGCCAAGCGCTGCATTGTTCAATGATCGCCGACGAGCGCGGATTACGCCGGTCGGCGAGCGCATTCTGCCAAACCTGGAACACCTCCAAGGCTTGAGGAATTAAACGGACGGACAGAGAAGTTGTTTGAGGGATGAGCCAGTCAAGCAAGCGGCCCCAGCTAAGGAAATCCGATGGCCATCCGAGCAAGTCAGCCGTGCGAACGTTATCGATGCCATCTGCCACCTCGCCAGCTTTCTGAAGAATGATCGGGTTTGGCACGGTATGTTGGGCTTGGAACCACACCAGCACCTTCTCAAAAAGCCCGTCATCCTGAGAAATCAGCGTGCCGAATTCCTCAGCTGCTTGTGGAAAAGCTGGAGTAAACGGAGGCGCTGTTAGCCATTCACGACGCCATTGAGGCCTTAAGTTTTCGGCCTCTATGCTGCGATATCCTTCTGTCCATCGGCCAGGAGCTATTAGGCTGCTTTGCGAAAGCAGGCCAACTACACGACCGAGCAAAGGTGGCTCGCCCGCGGCAGACAAAGCAGTAGGCCAGTCCTCTCCCATCTCAATTAAGAGTCGAAAAAAAGTCCACTCGAAAAAAATGTCGTGAGTGAATGAATAGGCTCCGCCAAGTACGTCTTCACGAACTACTTTATCCACCTCCAGATCGCCAACCTGAGTGAACGTGCTGTCCTTCAAGTTGCGTTTGGGTATAGCTTTTCCTAGCCTACTGACCCCCCCTTCGGCTAGGTCCAGAAGAGCACGCTGCCTCGGCGCACGATCTACTGGCTGAGTATCGTGTCCCGCCCTATCCCACCACGCATTGATCAAGTCGATCTCCGTTTGTGGAGCTGCGGTTTCGGTGAAAATGCTTTGCGTCAAAATGCTTGCGAAGAAAGGGCGTCTGGAAATCTCACTGATTTCTGGTGTTCCGAACAAGAGTCGCCTTAGATGGGGTTTTTCATTCGCTAGCGTTTCGGCTTCCTCATCGGAAAAAGCATTGACTGACACATCACCAATACCAGTTTCTTTGTAGAAGCTGGACGGGAACCAGGCACGATAGGGCTCAAGTCCTTGATCGCGGGAAGTGGCAAGGACCTTCCAATGCTGGAGATCTCCGTGGGTTTCGATAGTGGCGAGTAGATCGGTGATAATCCCCTTCTGATCAGGTGGGATGCGGTCGATGCTGTCGATGAAGAGGACGGGCGTGCCCGTGGCGCCAATTTCGGCCAAGAGCTCCGCTGCTGAATGCTCCAGACCTAAAGCTGAAGCGAAGGTCGACCACCCTTTTCCCACTATTCGGTCAGATTTTAAAAACAGTATTGGACCACTTTTTTTTGCCTCGGTTGCGAATTGCTTCAGTACTGCAGACTTTCCGCAGCCAGGCATCCCGCTGATGTTTACCAAGCGATATGATGCCAATCGTTCGCTGATTTTATGTTGTAGTGCTGGACGTTCTACATGGAAGTCATCAATCATCTCCGAAACTTCCTGTAAAGCCTCGGCAGAAAATGTTGATAGCGCTGTGATATCCCTGCTGTAGTTGGGAAATGTCCGCAATCTAACGGTGCCGCGCAACTGATTTAAGAGCCGTTCGCGCGTCCATTTTTGCGCGTTGCCGGCACCGTCACGCACTATGCGACAAAGGCGATCGAAAAGTAGCGTTTCCAATCCGTCCTCATTCGCTGCCACCATCCCTTCCAAGCGATTGATGACCTCAGCACGGCGGGGGCCGCCTTCAGCCAGCCCATCCAACCGAAGGGCGACGAAGTGACGATAAAAGTCTGCTTCTTCATCAGCCGAATTTGTCGCTGTCAGGGACTCTAGGTCGGCCCTCATTGTGGCTTCAGTCGCCCCGGCAGTCCCCCCTTCGGCGAAACGGCGATCGAAGTCTGCTCCGTCAGGGCTAGCCTTTGCCCAATCAATCAGGCGGTTCAGGGAACGTAACCGGCCATCTGCTGTCTGCTCCGCCACAAAACCATACGCGTCACGGTCCTTTCGAAACCCCTCGCTATCGCGGGTGGCCACGGCCGCTGCCATGATTTCGCGGAAGTCCCTGTTCGAGGCGGCGCTCGTGATGCGGAGCGATCGCTTAGCTTGCAATCCTAAGGCGCGTTTACCGGCGGTATCCTGAAACTCGATCACAATATCGTCCATGGGATGGTCATGACCGTCACGCTGTACTGCAACGGACACGACCTTACCGTCAAGGCCGGGAGCATGATCCTGACACAGAAGCGCCGCGAGGTAGTACGCAACAACTGTATCCTCGTAAGTAAAACCGGCCCCGCCCGTAAGCTCGGTCGAGGTGGCACTATTGTCGTCGTCTTTAGTCATTGGTAGGCCTTAAAATCCATCATCTGGATATAACGTTGGCTCGCCGCCCAAGGCTACGTGCTGCGGCAGTTTCGACACCTTATTGGATTTAGGTAGCTGGTCCTCCAGCCTAGCGACCCGCATCAACAATTTCGTTATTTATGCCTTTTATGATTACGGCATCATTATGCAAGCTGAGCTTTATTTAACGCCAACGTCGCTAATACGCAAAGCTTTGTAGCGGAGGCGAAGTCGCAGCGAAAAGATTTCACAGCGCTCAGCATGGTTATGCCTACACCCACTCGACAACAGCCAAACCAGATTTTTCACGGACCCCAACCTCAAAAAACAATGCATACTGATAACCAAGGTCACGTTTGTACCCCCTCAGCTTTTGATAATCAATTGCGCGATCAACTATGCTGCTACTCTTTTTTATCTCGATGACCAAATAGTTTGTTTGGGAGTCGCGTTTGTGAACTATAATATCGGGGAATACAGTTCTCGCCTCAGTGTCCTCTGCGCCATCTGGATGTAAATCCAGATACCCTATTCGCTTTGGCTCAACACCATCTCGGTTGTACTCGCAATCAACATCCCAGTCTGGAAAAAATGATTGTAGATGTAAGCCTAGTCGGTGCGATATTGATCGCTCATTAGCGTCTACTTCCAAAAGATAAGAGTCGATTTTCATCAACTTCCGAAATGCTTCAATAACCATTTCCCCAGGAGCATGCTCCCTGAGCGTTGCTGTAGCCTCATTGTTCACAGGGGACTACTCCTCCATAACACCGTTATGCAACACGCTCACCCACGTTAACCGGGCACTTCAAGAGCCATTCCCAGAAGGGTGCTTCCGGTCCCGCTTCGCCTTTCCAGTACTGGTGTGCGAACCACGACGAGACCAGAGTCGAGTTGCCTGCGTGCAAGAGGTTCATGTCGCCGCGAAAGATGATATCGGCACTCACCTTGTAAATTGCAGCACCACCGTACTGGGACTGAAACCGGCAGGCTTCAGCAAGAGTTTCTACTGCGAATATGCTTTGGAGCCTAGACGGACGCTCGGCGTATGCCGCACGTCGCACCTGCTCATAAAGAAGCTCAAGCATTGGGCTAGCGATCAGGGCTTGAGCTTCGTTTCGTAAAAAGTATCTTTCCCCATGAGTAGAGACCCCATCAGGAAACAACTCCTCGACGTGGGCAGCAAGGACAGGCGGAGTTATATCCGCATGCTTCACTAAAGAGCATACATGTCCCTCAACAAGGGTTCCCTCCCGATCAACCGTGTAAAGCTCCAACTCTTTCTCCCATTCATTCAGCATAACAGGGATGAATATGTCCGCAGCATTTGTCAGCATGACCGCTTTGGGTCGGCAGCAGCCAGACACCATGCATCAGAATAGACTAACATTCTTTTCTCGGCCATAAGTGGACTTCGGAGAGTCCTCATGTAACGTCCTACACAGCGGGAAAACGGAGCAGAGACAATTTTTGGTAAAGTGAGCGTAGCGAACCAAAAATTGGCGGCGCGTGTTGTCCGCTGCTGCTGATTGTCATACCAATCTACAAATAGCTGTATGGTATCTGTGATTTTTGTATTTTCAGAACTCCTGTTTCCTTATTTTTGTAAATGTAGGAACTGTCTTTCTTTTGCAAAACACTCCACCAGAAACTCAGACCTTCAACTGCCCGATCTTGAACGGGGCTTGGGCCTACCCAAATGGCACTGAGCTTCGTTATATCAATATTAACCTTTACGTAAGGAACCATAACTCCATTTCTGGTGCGGATATCCATCAGCGAATCATATCTACCATACCACCTATACTCTTTCTCCTCCTTAAACCCCGGGTGTTTAAATTGGTACCTGAGATCATGAAGGAGGGAAGATATATGGCTCATAAGGTATTTGTCATTATCTCGATTATCCCTTATGGTTGAGGATATAATTTCACAGATCCTATTAACTTTTAGGTCTCGCTCATACACGCACTTAACCAAGGAAGATTTATCATCTGAAGTAGCATATATTTTGTGAGTGTTGTCTTGATGTTTAATTATAGGAGACTCGGAAAACTCTAGAGCATATCCTGATGATTTTGGACAATATTCCACCCATTGACTTTTGCAATCTTGAGTAGATGAAAAAGAAATTACAAATTAAAAATCATTTATTCTACCTCCGCGATAAACGTTTATGTCTTTCGACAGTTCTTCGGAAGCAGTATAAATCTTACCGCCTACATCGATAGGATATTCTAGATTTTGTAGCGCCTCATGAAATATATCGTCAAAGTGAAGCCACTCCTTTCGGTCATTAAGAAAATTTATATGGGATGCCCACATTGATTTGTTTTCGACAATGCCCTGAATTCCTTCTAAGCTAGTGTAATGCAAATATGGCACGCTTACTCCTTAGGAAGTCGGAGCGCTAATGTGGTATAATAAGTTTTATATCGCATGCTCGATATCTCACTTGAACGCGCATGCGCGTTCAACAATGTTATACTGCGCGCTCGACCACCTCTCAACCTATTATAGTTCGGCAGTATAACACCGATCATCGTGCATGCTGCATATCCCAATGACGTGCTCGCTGCCTTTTCCGGTATGTCGGCTTTGGGTCGTCAGCTGCCTTAGCCATTCGGATTAGCATAGACTAACATTCCGCGCTCGGTCGAATGCTGCCCTGTTTTTTACTACAATCAACTATCCATTTCATCCAGCCATCTAGAAACCATTAATCCGCAATCAAAAGTAGCATTTGCATAAGCCTCAACACCAGACAAATAAGCTTGTCTACCCAAGGTCTCAATTATCACATTTTTGGCGCCGCCATTACTTTCCACCCACAACGCGTCTATAACTTCGAGGTCCATACGTGTCGCATTGCGACGTAGTTCTGAAATAACACATGAAGAATTGCGATAGACTATATCTTCTAGTTCAACATCTTCGCTTCCCTCAATCGGAATATCATCGGCATAGACACGATAGGAGGAGGGGATCACCTTACCGCTTAATATTCTTTGTAAAAGTTCATCCTGGCTCAACAGGCTACGTGAGTAGCTCCTGTCCAGTGAACCGCCAACACATCCGCTTAGAATAAGCATTGTCAGCATAGTAAAAGTTGTTTTCATTTTTCTCACAAGAATCTATCTATTTACCGGAATGCCCGCTCTGGTGTAATGACCCCCTGGTTTCTGCACACCCTACGCAGCTAATGCCGGGTGTGCTCGGGGTGCCACATAGTCCAGAGACTGATGTGGCCGCTCTTCG
>NZ_FNNI01000012.1 GCF_900106955.1 Aidingimonas halophila
TAAAACAACTACTTCGGACCATCACACCACCGGCAACGCCTGCGCCTCGCCGGCAGCGGATGCGTACTTTACGCCCTGACGATGAAGAACGCAAGAGATGTCGGCTGATCAGGGAAGGATATTTTCATAGGAACGACAAACAGGGCCTATCTGCGGAGCATACGTGAGGCAGCCAGTATCGGTCCTGACAACACATAAGCGCCAAACAGCAGGAGAAGCATGACGGGCGGCTCGACGGATATCACGACGAAGGCCAGAACGATGGCGAGCAGCACCACAAAAGGTACGGGGCCCTTGAGGTCTATTTCCTTGAAACTATAGTAACGAATGTTACTCACCATCAGCATCCCAGCCGCTCCAACGACAACCAGCATCAGCAATTTGAAACCGAAAGCTTGAGCGTCAAAGCTGTGGAATGTCCATACACAGGCTGCGACTAACGCTGCTGCCGATGGGCTAGGCAAACCGATGAACCATTTTTTATCGGCAGAACCGAGCTGTATATTGAAACGCGCCAAGCGAAGAGCTGCACAGGCCACGAAGAGAAACGCCACGACCCAGCCAGGTTTACCGACATCTTGCAGTATCCAAGTAAAAGCGACCAACGCCGGGGCCACACCGAAGGAGAGCATGTCGGACAAGCTATCGTACTCGGCGCCAAAAGCACTCTGCGTGTTAGTGAGCCTAGCCACACGACCATCCAGTCCATCCAGGACCATCGCGATGAATATGGCGGCAGAGGCGATGGAAAAGTCACCATTGATTCCCGCCACCACAGCGAAAAATCCGGAGAAAAGAGCTGATGTCGTGAACAGATTCGGCAACAGATAGATGCCCTTGCGCCGAACCTTCTTACCGTCCTCGACGGCTTCTTCGACGACCTCCGTTTCTCGCATGAAGGCAGAAGCCAAGTCCTCTTCCACATCAGCATGCTCGGCTTTCTGATGTTCCTCGTTGCCATCACCGGAATTGCGTGGATCCTGGTTCATAAGGCTCGTTCCATTACAGCATCGATAGACAGGTCATGTTGACCATTGTACATAGGTAATGCCATAGCAATAGCCTCCCCACAATGACAAAAAAGGGTGCGTCTGACGCACCCTTTTTGCACTAGTGAACCCGAGATATATCAGTTCTTGGATTTATCGACGAGCTGATTCGCGGCGATCCAAGGCATCATGCCCCGCAACTTAGCCCCCACCTGCTCTATCGGATGCTCGGCATTCAAGCGACGACGGGCCACCATCGAGGGGTAATTCGTGTTGCCCTCTTGAATGAACATCTTGGCATACTCGCCGGTCTGGATCCGCTTGAGAGCATTGCGCATGGCTTCACGCGACTGCTCGTTGATGACTTCAGGACCCGTAACGTATTCACCATATTCCGCGTTGTTGGAAATGGAATAGTTCATGTTGGCAATGCCACCTTCATACATCAGGTCGACAATCAACTTGAGCTCATGCAGGCACTCAAAGTAGGCCATCTCGGGAGCATAGCCCGCTTCAGTCAGTGTTTCGAAGCCGGCCTTCACCAACTCGACAGCACCACCACAAAGGACGGTTTGTTCACCAAAGAGATCGGTCTCTGTCTCAGCCTGGAACGTCGTCTCGATAATACCACTACGGCCACCGCCAATGCCCGCCGCGTAAGACAAGGCCAGTTCCTTGGCGGTACCGGAGGCATCTTGATTGATGGCGATCAAATCAGGGATACCACCACCGCGGGTAAATTCAGAACGCACCGTATGGCCGGGGGCCTTGGGAGCAATCATGATCACATCGAGATCCTGCCGCGGCTCGATTTGATTGTAATGAATATTGAAACCATGAGCGAAAGCGAGAGTAGCGCCTTGTTTCAGATTGGGCTCGATCTGCTGCTCGTAAATCGCCTTCTGATTCTCGTCAGGCGCCAGCACCATCACCAGATCTGCGCTCTGACATGCCGCCTCGACGGAGGCCACCTTGAGGCCGGCTGCCTCGGCCTTGGCGACAGACGAAGAACCTTCGCGCAAAGCGACGGTCACATCGACGCCGGATTCTTTGAGGTTATTGGCATGGGCGTGCCCTTGAGAGCCATATCCTAGAATCGTGACTTTCTTGCTCTGGATCAGCGATAGATCACAGTCCTTATCATAATATACGCGCATGGCTGCTCTCCTATTTCGGGAAACCGGTTGCCGTGTTCAGCGTTGATGACCACCGGCACTGTCTTCCGCAGCGCCCGGAACCATCTCATAAACTCGTTGACACGATACGCTAGGCAACACATTGCGTAAAACGCTATATTTGCAATATGGCAATCCAAAAAGTGCAACGCTCTAATGGACATGCGCCCCTTGAGACACTTCCTGAGCTTGACCGAGTCACTTCACTTCGGTCGTGCCAGTGAAGCATGCCACGTTAGCCCATCCACACTCAGTCGCTCGATCCGCCAGCTGGAAGAAACACTGGGTGTCCAGCTATTTGAGCGGGACAACCGCCACGTGGCATTAACCCCGCAAGGGCGGTTCTTCCAGGACTATGCTCGTGATGCACTAGAGCAGTGGGAGGTTGTTCGGCAGACATTAATGGAAGAATCCAAAGAGTTGACCGGTGAAATCAGCATTTATTGCTCAGTGACAGCGAGCTACAGCTTCCTGTACGACCTGCTTAGCGAATTCAGGCAGCGCCACCCCCGGATCGAATTGAAGCTACATACTGGCGACCCGGCCGACTCTCTCGCACGGATACAATCGGGAGAGGAAGACATGGCAATTGCCCCACGCCCCAAACACTTGCCTGAAGCTCTCGCCTTCAAACCAATGACAACCTCGCCGCTGGTTTTCATTGCCCCTCGAGATGACGCCCCCTGGATTCCTTCGACCCCCCAGGTACCGACTCCCTCACAGTGGCGTAACGTGCCGATGATTCTATCCGAATCCGGGCTTGCGCGCGAACACTGCGACACTTGGTTCAAGGCACTTGGCGTCACTCCACAGATTTACGCTCAGGTAGCCGGCAACGAGGCCATCGTCAGCATGGTAGGGTTGGGTTTTGGTGTCGGTGTCGTGCCAAAAATCGTGCTGGATAACAGCCCTCTGGTCGACCGTATTCGCATGCTGGCGGTCAAGCCGGAACTACCACACTACGATGTCGGCTTGTGCGTTTCTCAAAGGCGACTGAAGAGTCCGTTGATCAGAGCATTGTGGTCGGAGGTTTCCGAGCACCAATAACCCCACCCTCACAAAAAGCCGCCCCGAAGGGGCGGCGTCTGCGACTCTCGATGAAGATGATTTTCGTCAAGATCAAAGACAGCCTCGTCTTTACCGGAGTGCATTCAGGTTAGTGCATCAGAGTGATAGCACCTTGTCGCCACGGGCGATACCTGACACGCCGGTTCTTGCCACTTCGAGAATGCCTACCGGCGCCATGGCTTGCAGGAAGGCATCTAGCTTGCCGGCATCACCGGTAATCTGCACCGTGTAAAGACTGGGCGTCACATCGACGATCTGCGCACGGAAGATATCTGCCGTGCGCTTGACCTCATCGCGGGCGGCACCTAATGCCTTGACCTTGACCAGCATCAACTCTCGTTCGATGTGATTACCTTCTGTCAGGTCCACCAGTTTGACTACATCGATCAATTTATTGAGATGCTTGGTGATCTGTTCTATCACCCGGTCATCGCCAATGGTGGTTACAGTCAACCGAGATAGTGTCGGGTCCTCGGTGGGTGCGACGTTGAGTGTCTCGATGTTGTAATTACGTTGGGCAAACAGCCCTACCACGCGGGACAGGGCGCCGGGTTCGTTTTCCATGAGAATCGAGATGATATGGCGCATCAGGTCCGCTCCGTCTTCGAAAGCAACATGTCACGCATGGAGCCCAAGGGCACCTGCATCGGATAGACGTGTTCGCGCGGATCGACATAGATGTCCAGGAACACCAATTCATGCTTGTCTGCCAGCAACCTGTCTAGAGCTGGTTCGAGCTCTTCCTTGGTATTCACCCGCAGAGCGGTGAAACCATACGCTTCCGTCAACTTCTGGAAATCGGGCAAGGATTCCATGTAGGAGTGCGCATGTCGCGACTTGTAATTGAGGTCCTGCCACTGGCGTACCATTCCCAATGAGGCATTATTGAGGTTGATGATCTTCACCCCTACCCCATATTGCTTACAGGTCGACAGCTCCTGCATCATCATCTGATAACTGCCTTCCCCCGTAATGCAGACCACTTGATCATCGGGATAGTTGATCTTGATCCCCATGGCCGCCGGAAACCCGAACCCCATGGTACCGAGGCCCCCGGAAGTGATGAACCGATTGGGTTTGTCAAATTTATAATATTGGGCGGCAAACATCTGATGTTGGCCGACATCAGTAGTGACAAAGGCCTCCCCTCGTGTCTGACGACAAATCGCCTCAATGACTTCCTGAGGTTTAAGGGGCTCATCCGCGACAGAAGGTTCGTAGAGCTTGTTACGGCGTTCTTCACGCCAACTATCGATTTTTTGCCACCATTCGGCCAACGCATCTGGATGGGCGATCTCTTTACCCTGAACCAGGCTGATCATTTCATTGACCACATTCTGCGCGGGCCCAACGATGGGAATATCGGCCCGAACCGTTTTCGACACCGAACTGGGGTCGATATCCACATGCACGATCTTCGCCGTCGGGCAGAACTTGGATGTATTGTTGGTGACGCGATCATCGAAACGAGCACCGATAGCGATAACGAGATCGGCATGATGCATGGCCATATTGGATTCATAGGAGCCATGCATGCCCAGCCACCCCAGACACTGCCGATCGCTTTGAGGATACGATCCGATCCCCATCAGGGTCGTCGTAATCGGGAAGCCCAAACGCTGCACTAGATCCGTCAATCCCTCGCTGGCATTGCCCGTGACCACACCGCCGCCAGTGTAGAACACCGGCCGCTTGGCCTTGAGCATCAACTCGACGGCCTTCTTGATCTGTCCGGTGTGACCACGACTCACCGGATTATAGGATCGCAGTTTCACCTTTTTCGGATAGACATACTCGTAACGCTCGGTCGGAGCGGTCATATCCTTTGGAATATCGACGACCACCGGTCCCGGGCGACCAGTGGAGGCGAGGTAAAACGCCTTCTTGAGCACCTCCGGGATCTCGGACGGGTGATTGATCGAGAAGCTATGTTTCACGATTGGCCGAGTCACACCGATGATGTCGGTTTCCTGAAAGGCATCATCGCCGATCAAATGACTCATGACCTGACCGCATAGCACCACCATGGGTATCGAGTCCATGTAGGCAGTGGCAATGCCGGTCACGGCATTGGTGGCGCCTGGCCCGGATGTCACCAGTACAACGCCGGGTTTACCGGAAGCGCGCGCATAACCATCAGCGGCATGAGTTGCCGCCTGTTCGTGCCGAACCAGAATATGCTTGACTTTATCTTGGCGGAATAAGGCGTCATAAATATGCAACGCCGCGCCGCCTGGGTAGCCGTAAATATACTCAACGCCCTCATCCTGAAGGAAACGGGCGATCATATCGGCGCCGGAAAGCAGTTCCACGTTATTTCTCCCCTGTAAGGTCTCGAGTGCCATGCCGCGCCTTGGCGCGACGTTCGAGTGCGGCGGTGCGCCGCTGCCGGCCTGGAGCCGACACCTGATGCCAAACCCTGGCGTTATTAGATCCGGATAGGATCTGCACTCTCATCACGGCGGTTTGCCGCGTAGGGGGCGTTGGCCAGGCCAGGCGGTTAGCCCGTACCTGGTATATCCTTCGGCGGGTACAGGTCTCGTGACCTACCCTTCACGCGGGAAATGGGGATTGCCCGTCGAGTCCGCGTCCGCAATCAGGAACATTCAAGATTCCAACAGCCATGCAAAACTGTCAACCGCAAAACGGATTCATGGTCGTAAAAAATGGCTACAGTGCGATAGTGGGCATGCATATACGACTCGCCGCTTGAACAACAAACGGCGAGTCCGCGGCACTGCTATTGAAATCACGTATCAGGCGTGCCGGAAGATCAAGTGTCCGTCTTCCGACGTTACCCTGATGGTGTCCCCAGCCGTGAATTTCCCTGCCAGCAGATCCTGAGACAAGGGATTCTCGATACGGCTTTGGATAGCACGCTTGAGTGGACGAGCGCCATACACCGGATCGAAACCCACCACAGCCAACTGTGCCAGGGCGTCGTCGGACACCTCGAGTCCCATATCGCGTTCAGCAAGACGCTCACGCAACCTCTCGAGCTGGATACCGGCAATGGCCTGAATCTGTTCCTGTCCTAGTGCATGGAACACCACGACTTCATCAATCCGGTTAATCAGTTCGGGACGGAAGTGGTCAGCCACAACCGACATGACCATGTCTTTCATCTGAGCATAGTTCTTATCGGCACCTTCGCTTTCATCACTCCCCATACGCTGGATGATGTCGGATCCCATGTTGGACGTCATGACAATCACGGTATTGCGAAAATCAACCGTCCTGCCCTGCCCATCGGTCAACCGACCATCTTCGAGCACTTGCAACAAGATGTTGAAAACATCGTTATGGGCTTTTTCCACTTCGTCGAGCAGCAACACCGAGTAAGGCTTGCGACGAACGGCCTCGGTCAGATAGCCCCCCTCTTCATAACCGACATATCCAGGGGGCGCGCCAATCAGCCGTGCCACGGAGTGCTTCTCCATGAATTCGGACATGTCGATGCGCACCATGGCCTCTTCAGTATCGAAAAGGAAGTTGGCTAGAGACTTGCACAGCTCAGTCTTGCCCACCCCAGTGGGACCAAGGAACAGAAAGGACCCATTGGGACGATTCGGGTCAGCCAGACCGGCGCGCGAGCGCCGCACAGCATTCGCCACGGCGGTCACGGCCTCGTCCTGACCGATGACACGCTCATGCAAGGCTTCTTCCATGCGCAGCAGCTTGTCACGCTCTCCTTCAAGCATCTTGGCGACGGGTATACCAGTCCAGCGCGACACGACTTCAGCCACCTCTTCCTCGGTCACGCTGGAGCGCAACAAGGTATGCTGGGATGTATCTGCTTCGCCTGCCTCCGATTCTGCAATCTTTCGCTCGAGTTCCGGAATCACACCGTACTGCAACTCGGACATCCGCCCCAGGTCCCCCTGGCGCTTGGCAGCGTCCAACTCGACCCTGGCCTTGTCGAGTTCATCCTTGTATTGCGCCGCTCCCTCGATGCTCGCCTTCTCGGCTTTCCATACCTCTTCCAGATCGGCATATTCACGGCTCAACTCATCGATCTGGTCCTCCAGGTGTTCGAGCCGCTTACGAGATGCCTCATCCGTTTCCTTCTTGAGATGCTCTCGCTCCATCTTCAGTTGAATCAGACGGCGATCTAGCCTGTCCATCTCTTCTGGCTTCGAGTCGAGCTCCATCCGAATGCGGGAAGAGGCCTCATCGATCAAGTCTATTGCCTTATCCGGCAACTGTCGGTCGGTGATGTAGCGCGCTGACAGCTTGGCCGCCGCAATGATCGCCGAGTCGGTGATATTCAACCTGTGATGGACCTCGTAACGCTCCTTGAGGCCACGCAAAATGGCCACCGTATCTTCTTCGCTCGGCTCATCGACCATCACTTTCTGGAAACGGCGCTCCAGTGCAGCATCCTTTTCGATATGCTGGCGATACTCATCCAACGTGGTGGCGCCCACGCAGTGCAATTCACCACGCGCCAGCGCCGGCTTGAGCATATTACCGGCATCCATGGCTCCCTCGGCTTTTCCAGCCCCGACCATGGTATGCAACTCATCGATGAAGAGAATGATTTTCCCTTCTTCCTGAGCCAGCTCCTTGAGTACCGCTTTAAGCCGCTCCTCGAACTCACCACGATACTTGGCTCCTGCCAGAAGCGCTCCCATGTCGAGCGACAGCACGCGCTTGTCTTTGAGTCCCTCGGGAACCTCCCCGTCGACGATGCGATTGGCCAGCCCTTCCACAATTGCGGTTTTACCAACACCGGGCTCACCGATCAGCACCGGATTGTTCTTGGTCCGACGCTGTAACACTTGGATGGTGCGGCGAATCTCATCATCACGACCGATCACGGGATCAAGTTTGCCTTCCGCTGCACGAGCAGTGAGGTCGAGCGTATATTTATCCAAGGCTTCGCGATTATCCTCAGCATTGGGATCATCGACCTTCTCGCCTCCACGCAGGCTATCAATCGCCTGTTCCACGCTTTGGCGGCTCAACCCGGCTTGCGTGAGCACCTTGCTGACCGCGTGTTTCATCTCCAGTGCTGCCAGCAATACCAACTCACTGGCGATATACTGGTCGCCACGCTGCTGCGCCTCTCGGTCGGCAAGATTGAACAGGCGCCCCAGGTCACGAGAAGGCTGAACTTCACCATCGAACTGCCCGACCTGAGGAAGGTCATCGATGTAGCGTGACAAGCCACTGCGCAGCTTGCCTGGATCACCTCCAGCCTTTTTCACCAAGCCTTTGAGACCACTATCGTTGGCATCCATCAACGCCAATAACAGGTGGCCAGGATCCAGTTGATTATGTCCACGGCCGACAGCCAGGGATTGAGCATCGGCTACCGCATTTTGCAGCTTGCCGGTAAATTTATCGGGTCGCATTCACTGTCCTCCATCGGGGTGACGATGCGTTCGGACGCACCGTTTAGCCCTTGATCATGTCTTGACTTATTCAATGGAGGTATGCTGTATGGTTTTCAAGTCGTACTGACCAAGTTCTCTGGGCTCACCACGCCTGGCGCATAACTCTTCGGGTTGCAGCTATTTCAACCAGATGACACTGGCCATACGTCCGGTTTTACCGTCATCACGGCGGTGGGAATAGAAACGGGATTCACAGGCAGTACAGAAATGCCCCCCACTAATCTGGGACACCCCGAGGCGCTCAAGTCGTAAACGCGCCAAACGGTAAATATCTGCCATGTAGTGGCCCAGACGATAAGGACTCGGTTCAAAAGCGGACACCGCATTCGGTTGCACCGCCACAAAGGCATCGAAGACTTCGGGGCCGACCTCGAATTGGGCATTGGAAATGGCGGGTCCCAGCCAAACCATCAGTTCATCCGGCTGGTTGCCCAACGCCGCAACACAGGCTTCCAACACACCGCTCGCCAAGCTTCGCCAACCAGCATGTGCCAATGCCACACGAGTCCCACGCTGGTCACAGAAGAAGACCGGAAGACAGTCCGCCGTCTGAATGACACAGGCATAGCGTTGATCGAACGCGACGGCTGCATCGGCGTCGGGGGGGGTATCAGCATAGGTTTGCTGTACCTTGGCTCCATGAACCTGATTGAGCCATAACAGCGGTCGGTCATCTCTCACCTGTTGCTGCAGCAACGCTCGGCACTGGGCTACAGATTGCAAATCATCTCCGACATGCTTTGCCGTGTTGAAAGCAGCGAATGCTCCCTGGCTCGGGCCGGTTTCTCTTGTCGTGACAAAGGCTCCAACCGGGCTCGGTGCCGGCCAATCAGGCAATATCAGAGTCGGCTGCAATTGGGATTCGCTCATTGCATTGCCTCGTGGTCATCACGTAGATAGTCAAGCAGCATTAGTAAATCATCAGGCGGCACTGCTCGAAATGACATGGGCTTACCCGTAACGGGATGGGTAAAAGCCAGCTTACGTGCATGAAGCGCTTGTCGAGGAAACGCACGCAACAATGCTTTAAGCGCCTCTTCAGCGCCCGCCGGCAGTTTCAGTCTTCCCCCATACAGCTTGTCTCCGACGAGCGGAAAACGTTGATGTGCTAGATGAACACGAATCTGATGCGTCCGGCCGGTTTCCAGTCTACATCGAACATATGTATGGGCGCGAAAACGCTCCACCACTCGATAATGCGTGACGGCAGGCTTGCCGTTCACGGTTACCGCTTGTCGTTTGCGATCCTTGGGATGCCGACCGATCGGCGCATCGACAGTCCCCCCAGCCGTCATGACACCGCTCACTACCGCATCATACTCACGAGTCACCTTCCGTGCCTGTATCTGCTCTACCAGCGCCGTTTGCGTCGACAAATTCTTGGCGACCACCATCAAGCCCGTCGTGTCCTTATCCAGGCGATGGACGATACCGGCGCGGGAAAGGGCTGACAACGCCGGACAGTGGTATAGCAGCGCATTGAGCAGAGTGCCATCAGGATTTCCCGCCGCGGGATGAACTACCAGCCCTGCGGGTTTGTCGATCACGAGTACATCGTCGTCCTCATGGATGACATTCAGGTCGATGGCCTGTGGCTCAAAGCGGGTTTCTCGCTCCAATTCAGCCCGCAGCTCGAGAGCTTCACCACCCGCCACTCTGTCTTTGGGGCGTCCCGGCTGTCCATCGACCGTTAAGGCACCCTGCTTGATCCAGGATTTGAGCTGCTCGCGTGAAAAATCACCAAAAAGCTCTGCTGCCGCTTGATCCAACCGCGCTCCGACCATGTGGCTGGGCACGTTCTGGAAGGCATGAATCTGTTCCGGCATGTCAGTCGGTGTCCCTTGATCGAAAATGCGGGTTTTCCCAGCCAGGCTTGGGTGTTTTATAGTGTGGGCTTTACAGTGCGCCGATGCTGGCAGCATTCTAGCATGGCCGACCCGGGTAGTTTGACACGAGGATCCTTAATGCGCGTTTCCATTACCGGCACTCACATTTGTGCATTGGCACTAGCCCTGATGCTCGCCGGCTGTGCCAGCAACGGCAACAATGTCGAGGATATTCACAGCGATATACTGGAAGATGGCGATGAAGCGAGTGCCGCTATAGACAGTGATGGCGAGGAAGGAGAGCAGGCACTCTACGAGTCGGCTCAAGCAGATCTGGAAAATGGACGTTATTCCAGTGCTGTCGACAAGCTCGAGACGCTCGATGCCCGCTATCCGTTTGGCGACCGCGCCGAACAGACCAAACTTGATCTGATATATGCCTATTATCAGATCAACAACTGGGAAGCGGCTCGCGCCGCCGCCAGCCGTTTCATCCGCCTGCAACCGGATCACCCAGAAGTCGATTACGCCTACTACATGCGCGGACTGGCTGCCTATCAGGCAGGGCGTTTCAGTCTGGAACGCCTGAGGCTGATCGATATTTCCAAACGAGACCTGGGCGCCACACGAGATGCCTATTCCGACTTTCGTGAGCTCGTCGAACGTTATCCCGATAGCGAGTATGCACCCGATGCACGCCAGCGAATCGTTTATCTGCGCAATGTGTTAGCCGCGAAGGAACTGCATGTTGCCGATTTTTACCTGCGTAAAGGTGCCTATGTTGCTGCTGTCGAGCGAGGGCGTTATGTCATCGAGCACTACCCCGAATCCACGGAAACGCGTAATGCACTCGCCGTGATGGTCGAGGGGTATCTAGGATTGGATATGCGCGACCGGGCCCGCGAGGTACTGGAAACTCTGATCGAGAATGATCCGGATCACGATCAATTGCGTGGTAACACCTTCCGTCCCAAGCACGTCGACGCCGACCCCATATCGGCATGACCGAACTGTGAGTTGTGGGGTTTCGCTACCCACAACTCACCATCAGCTTGATGGCTGGATCATCAGCATCCCGCCAATCGGGGCAACGCTCATTCGCCCGGTTGCCAGCCATTGACGATCGGGTAACGCCGGTCACGACCGAACCCGCGAGGTGTGACACGTACGCCTATCGGTGCCTGGCGACGCTTGTATTCACAGCGATCCACGAGTGACACCACTCGATAGACAGCCTCATGATCATAGCCGGCCTCGATGATCGCTTCGGCACTCATGTCACCTTCGATATAGCGCGACAGGATAGCATCCAGAGTGCCGTAATCAGGTAGTGAGTCACTATCTTGCTGGCCAGGAGCCAACTCAGCCGATGGGGGGCGTTCGATCACGCGCTCCGGAATGGCGGGTTCCTGGGCATTACGCCAATTTGCCAACCGGTATACCCATGTCTTGTAAACATCCTTGAGCGCATTGTAGCCACCGACCATGTCGCCATAGAGCGTGGCATACCCCACAGCCATCTCGCTCTTGTTCCCGGTGGTCAGAACCATCAGCCCTTTCTTGTTGGAAATGGCCATCAGCAGCACACCGCGGGTGCGGGACTGAAGGTTCTCTTCCGTGGTATCACGCTCGGTTCCTGCGAAGCTTTCCGCCAATGTCTCGGTAAACGCTTCAACCACAGAAGCAATGGGCATGACATCGTAATCGACACCCAGGAGTCTGGCCTGCTCGGCGGCATCCTGTTTGGAGATATCCGCTGTGTAGTGATAAGGCATCATGACCGCATGAACCCGATCCGACCCCAATGCATCCACGGCAATAGCCAACGTCAGCGCCGAATCGATCCCACCGGACAGGCCAATAACCACGCCAGGAAAGCCACTCTTGTTGACGTAATCACGCACGCCTGTGACAAGGGCACAATAAAGACTCTCTTCGGGCTCGACGTCGGGATCGCATTCGCCTTGCCGCGGAACCCAGTTTCCATTCTCGTTGACAAACCGGACCGGCATTACGCCGACCTGCCAGTGCGGTGCTTGTACACACAAGTCCCCCTTATCATTGACGACGGCCGAGCCACCATCGAAGACCAATTCGTCTTGTCCACCGATCTGGTTGACATAGACGATCGGACGCTGAATTTCCTCGGCCCGCGCCTTCAGTAGGGCACGCCTTTCGGCCTGTTTGTTCTGATGATAGGGCGATGCGTTCAGGGTAATCAGGATCTCCGCGCCAGCCTCATGTGCCTGCTGCACCGGCCCTGACTCCCATAAGTCCTCACATACCAGCAACCCCAGACGGGCTCCCTGGTGTTCCAGTACCAACGGCTCATTTCCCACCGAGAAATAACGTTGCTCATCGAACACCTGATAATTAGGCAACGCTTGCTTGGCATATTCGCCCAGCCACTGTCCATTCAACAGTGCACCGGCCAGATTATAGAGGTAACCATCGCGATAACCGGGATAGCCGACAATCACCAGCACATCCTTGACGACCTTCTCTGCCATGCGCTGGCGCGCGGCAGCGAGCCGGGTTTCCAGCGATGAACGCAATAACAGATCTTCCGGCGGGTAGCCGGTCAAGAATAACTCGGATAGCACCACGATATCGGCGCCATGCTCGATTCGCGCCTCCCGTACTGCCTCTATGGCAGCCTCAGTGTTGCCGGGAATATCGCCGACCAGCGGGTCAAACTGGGCCATTACCAACGTCAAGTCTTGCATGGGAGCCAAATTCTCTTGAAACTCTCGATATGACCTATTGTCCCGCATGGCTGCCCCTCAGGCAAAGTGTGCAGCTGCCAAAGGGAGTCACTGAGGATGAATTTATTGATCATTCGTCTGATCATCTTTGCTATCCTGTTCTTCGCTGGACTCAAGCTTTACCGCATGTACCGGGAATGGCGTATCGAGCGTGATGACAACGATCCACGCATGAACGATGGCAACCGCATGGTACGCTGTCGTTACTGCCAGGTTCACCTTCCGGAAGATGATGCGCTACGCGATCGTGGAGAGTGGTTCTGCTGCATCGATCATCGCGACAAGTATCTGGAAGAGCGGCCTCCCGAGGAGTGAACGCTCTCTCGTCAGCCGCGATCCATCACGCCAACCGATAGGGCGCAGGATCGATGATCGGCTCCCTATCGAGCAACAGGTCGACCAGCAAATGTGTCGATGCGGGCGCCAGAACCAGCCCATTACGATAATGGCCCGCGTTGACATGAAGGTTGCTGAAGCCGGAGACTGCGCCGATAAAAGGTACGCCTTCCGGAGATCCCGGACGCAATCCGGCCCATTGATGTTCAACTACACAGTCGGCTAACCGAGGGATGATCCGTGTCGCACTCTCCCAGAGCGACTCTCGAGCCTCGTCATCAATGGATTTGTCAAACCCCTTGTCTTCCAGGGTCGAACCAGCCAGCACGCGTCCATCCCCTCGCGGTATCACGTAACGCCCATCCATCAATACCACGCGGTTCACCAGGCCAGGCGGCCCTTTGAACAGGATCATTTGCCCCTTGACCGGCCTCACCGGCAGCGACATCTCCACGGTGTTAAGCAACCCATCAACCCAGGCCCCCCCACAAACGATGACCTGATCTCCCACCACCTTCCCGGCCGGGGTATCCACTCCCACAACACGGGGTCCATCGGCAATTAGCCGTGTCACCGGCATATGCTCTTTCAACGTGACTCGAGTCATTGACGCCAGGCGAGCACGCAATGCCTTGACCAACCTCGGGTTGCGTATACTGCCCAGTGTCGGCATCCACAAGGCGCTCTTACAATCAGGACATGCATGGGGCTCCTTGCCATAAAGGAAATCGCTGTCGACCCGCTCAAGTGGTTTACCCGCCTCACGCGCCCAAGCCAATGCACGGGCCTCATCATCGACACGCAAATAAAGTAAGCCTTTTTGCCGGTACTCCGGATCAATCCCCGTCTCCTCGAGAAGTCGTAGCGACAGTTCCGGATAAACGCCCTCAGACCAACGAGACAGGCGGGAAATCGGCGGACTGTAACGCCAGGGATACAAGGGAGACACAATACCGCCACCTGCCCACGAGGCTTCATTCCCACACTGCTGCCTCTCCAACAGCGTGACACCGTAGCCTGCATCGGCCAACTGAAGTGCCGTCATCATGCCCACGACACCACCACCCACAATGAGGAAATCACTCACGAGAAAATCCGAAATCGCTTACAAGAAAGTCGGTTAGAGTGGGGCTCCCCCACCCATGAGAAATCACGGTACTGCCAGGTAAGGATGCCATGACCACCCATATCAGCCTGCTACCCACCACCACTCAACATCATTACCATGGTACCCGGTTTCAGCAGCGCGGTATCACGCTTCCGGAATTGCTGATAGCCATTACACTGATTGCCATGCTGGCCTCCATTGTCATGCCCGGATATACCCAGTTAACGAACCACCATGAAGTCAATGCTGACACCTGGCGCCTGTCGCTTGCGCTTCAGGAGGCGAGACACACTGCCATCACGTCAGGAACCCATGTGACGTTATGTCCGTCGCTGGATAAGCGACATTGCATTGATGACTGGACAGCCCCTCTCATCCTCTTCAACCGCGAAGACACCAAAGGCCAGGTCAAGTCAACCGATGATGACATCATCACCTCGTGGCAAGCCAGTCATCATCAGATCCGCTACCGGGGGTTCGGCAGCAACCGCTACATCCGCTTTACCCCGAGAGGTACCACGGACAATCAGAACGGCACCTTTATCGTGTGTACGGCCGACGTTGCCAAACGCGTCATCATCTATAAATCGGGCAGAGCGCGCATCGCAACGACTGATGAATGCTGATCACTCCGCGGTCGCTCCAGACTCTTGCCAACGAACTATGCCAGGTTTACGGGATGAGTGATTGTCGTTCTGCCACGCGGCTTCGGCTTCGGTAGCAGCCAATAGGAAAAACGCACTCTCCAATGCACCAGCATCATAGATATAATCAACCTGCCCGCCATCAGACAAGATGACATCCGCGATACCGTAACTCACCGAGCCGTCGTCCTGACGATTCGAGGGAGCCACGATGATCGCCCCCCGGATCTGGCTTGCCAACTGATTGCGCATTTGAAATGAGGTCCCCAGAACGATCATCAAGCCTTCGAACTCGAAGGCATCATGGACTTCCAGGTTTCCATTGACGACCAGCAGCCCTGCACCGGAATAAGGCTGCCCGATATCGAGATCGCCATCGACATAGGTCAGCACAGGTCTTGGGCCATCGGTCCCTGGATGCGATGCCCGAACCCGCGACCGTGATTCGGCAACAGCATGCACCTTGTCAATAAACCCATGGAACGCTTCGGGATCCGTCAGGATGCTCTCGCTGATATCTCCTATGCCCGGCACCACATGATATCCCCGGCGTTCCCAATCGAGGGGGTCAGTGAGATTCCTGTCGCCATCATTCATGGCAATAGCAGGATAACGACCGCCATGGATATCACTGATCGTTCGTCCCTCCTCGATGACATGCCCATATGCCTTGGCATCAACACGATTCAAGGGAGTGGGCAAGTTGACAGGTGACAGCCCCAGGAAGCCAGTAGGCAGGATATACTCAAAGGACACGTGCCTCTCGACACCAGAATAGTCACCCGACACGACAATGTTAACGATGCCGCCTTGCGATGATTTACAGGCTCGATACCGATAAATCGCTTTCGCGCTATAGTCAGGCGCGCTGCCGGCATCTTCCAGGCATTGACCTGACGATATGCGCCGCGGCACATCACGTTTCAATGCCTCCGCGGCACCATATTCAGCCAGTGCCAGTGCCGATATCCCGACTCGTTGGTTACCCGACATGCGCTCTGCGATCCATGCGGTTTTCATGCCGGCCATGCCAATGACGAGCGCCAACGAAAGCAATACGAGGGTGACGACCAATACCATACCGCGCTGCTGCATCAAGACTCCGGCTTCACTCGAGACGCGTCATGACACTATTGCGATTGACCACCAAGAAGGACGCTGAATGGTCTTCGGTACTATCAGGCAGGTTCATGGATGCCTTCACCTCGATCGCAATCACCCCTTCCCAGTCATCTTTCCGCTCGAATTCCAGGGATGCCACGTGGCTGATCACTGGTTGTGCGGCCTGATTATAAACAGTGCCGCGTGGATCCCGGCACTGAGCTCGGACCATGACATCGTCCTTATCCTGCGCCTTGAAATATTCAACCCCCTCAAGGCGATCGTCGGCACAGAAAGGATCGTAAGTTCCACCCTGGCCATTGAACTCAGCCAGCAAGTAACCGGATCGCGTGACGGCCTGCCCGTCCATCACTGGCGTCACCCTGCCGTCGGCGACTTGTATGTCGCGGGACAGCAGTTCGAAGAGAATATTCAAGACCTCCTGGCGCTCTGCCTGGCGTTGGGTCTGTGTCAGGGCTTGCGTGCCATTCATGAAGAGTTGAACTGTACCGAGCGTCATCAACACGCCAATCACCAAGGCAATCATCAGCTCGACAAGAGTCACTCCTCTCTGGGGCTTTCGCCGGGATGGCCGAGAAGAGAGGCACATCATTCACTCCGTCTCGGTAAGCGAGTGATGGTCCGCAATCTTGGCGTCGATGTTTCCTTGTCCAAGCGCCTTTCTTGCCAAGTGATGATGATCGAGTAGGTGCAGGAAGCGATCTCATCAATGGCACTCGACTCGCGAACCGAGGGCAACACATCAGCCCAATGCTCCTGCCAATCCGTTTCGACTGCACCAGCAGAGGGACACTCTCCGCGAGTCATCCCCAGTGTCGCCCACAGCCGCTCCCTGGCGTCCGATGTCATCAATGAGGCCAGGCCGCGTTGATAAGCAACATGGCTTCCCTGCATCGCCTTGATTTGCATGGCAGCGACTCCCAGCATCCCGATGGACAACACCAGCAATGCCACCAAAGCCTCAACCAGGCTGGCACCCCGGGTCGAGTTGCCACAGCAACGAATTACCAGCATGCCTTTGGTGCCTCGTTGCCGGACTGGGTCAGTGTCAGTTCACCACAACTATCGTTTTCCTGAGCCCCTTGTGGAGACGCGATCAGTGTATACGTCGATGCCTCGAGGCTTGCCTGGATCTCATAGAACCCTTTGGCAGATTCCATACCCCGATCAAGGTCGTCGACACATCCTTGGTAGGTCTGATTCAGGGTATAGCAACGCTCCAGTCGACCGGCGATATCCACCAGCGCCGACTTTGCATCGGTACGTCGTGCCGATTCCAGGTAGCCCGTATAAAGCGGATAAGCAACAGCCATGACCAGGCCGATAATGAGCAGAACAATCAGCAACTCGAGCAGCGTCATGCCCGATTGCCCATCCCTGGCGCCCCTTTCCCTGATGAGACACATTCCTTGTTTTCTCTCTGTATTATTCCTGGCACCAGTATGAATCAGCAGTCATGCATATAACAGAGCAGCCATAAAAAAACCGGACCCGAAGATCCGGCTTTCATCATTCATCAGGCCATTCCGAACAATCTAATCGCTCGCTATGACACGCTCCCGCAACTCAGTCGGCATCGAAAACGTGATGTTTTCTTCCCGACCGACCAGTTCTTCGGGGGCACTGGCACCCAATGTCTGCAAACGTTCGATGACTCCTTTGACCAGCACTTCCGGGGCGCTCGCTCCCGCTGTGATACCAATTGTCTCGATACCGTCGAGCCAGTCAGCTTCAACCTTATCGGCATCGTCGATCAGGTATGCTGGGGTGCCGACCCGTTCAGAAAGTTCGCGCAAGCGGTTGGAATTGGAACTGTTGGTACTGCCTACCACGAGGACCAGATCACTATCTGCCGCCAGCTCTCGCACGGCGTCCTGCCGGTTCTGAGTCGCATAGCAGATATCATCCTTGCGGGGTCCTTGAATCTCTGGAAACTTGCCACGCAGTGCGTCAATGACCCGGGAGGTATCGTCCATCGAGAGAGTCGTCTGGGTCACGAACGCCAACTGAGAAGGGTCCTTGACCTCGAGCGCCGCGACATCGGCCTCATCCTCGACCAGGTAGATATCGCCGCCGTAGGAGCGATCATAACGCCCCATGGTACCTTCCACCTCGGGATGGCCTTCATGCCCGATCAATACGCACTCCTGGCCACGGCGAGCATAACGGAGCACTTCCATATGTACCTTGGTCACCAGGGGACAGGTGGCATCGAATACCCGCAGGCCTCGGCGCTCGGCTTCTTCCTGCACGGCACGAGACACCCCATGCGCCGAGAAGATCACAATCACATCATCGGGAACTTCCTGCAACTCCTCGACGAAGATAGCGCCACGTTCGCGCAGACTATCGACGACGAAACGGTTGTGCACGACCTCATGGCGGACATAGATCGGCGGACCGAAGACATCCAGCGCGCGGTTAACGATTTCTATGGCGCGATCGACACCGGCACAGAAACCGCGGGGATTGGCCAGCTTGATCTGCATATTTACCTCGCTTGCCTGTCAGGCTTCAATGCGTGGTCATGGGGCGAACGCTGATGACTTCCACTTCAAACAATAGGGTACGCCCGGCGAGAGGGTGATTAAAGTCAACCTCAACCTGGTTATCATCGACCCGAGAAATAACGCCCGGCACCTCTCCACCGGCTGCATCGGCGAACGACATCACCACCCCTTCTTCCGGTTTCAGCTCTTCGAAGTCATCACGTTTCAGCAGTTGCACATTCTGGGGGTTGTGTTGACCGAAGCCATGTTCGGGCGAAATCTCGAAACGGCCGCTTTCTCCCTCGGCGAGCCCCTTGAGCGGTGCTTCGAAACCCGGAGGCAGATTCCCGTCCCCCACCTGGAACGTCGCCGGTGACTTATCATGGGTGGAATCAACGACTGTGCCATCCTCGAGCTTCAGCGAGAAGTGCAGTGTCACTTCCATGCCTTCCTCGATCCGGTATTCACTCATCATGCGCCTCTCAGACTGTTGTGCCATGGGCCACCAATCAATGTGCCCGCTTTCGTCTGGCATCGCGGAAGGATTCCCAGATCAAACCGATTGCTCCGAGCGTGATGGCGGTATCCGCCAGATTGAAGGCCGGGAAGTAGTACTGTCCCCAATGGAAGGAAAGGAAATCAATCACATACCCATGGACCATACGATCATATAAATTGCCCAGAGCACCACCGATAATAGCCCCTAGCGAGGCACCCAACACCTTTTCGTGAGCTCGTAGTCGTCTCATCCAGAGCGTAAGAGCGACGCTGGCCCCCACTGCGACGGTCGCGAAGAACCAGCGCTGCCAACCGGCATGATCCGCCAGGAAACTGAAGGCGGCACCGGTATTATGCAGTAGTGTCAGATCAAACACAGGCAACACTGTCACAGGGTCAGCATAGTTCAACCAGTGACTGGCCAGTGCCTTGGTCCCCAGATCCAGCGCAATCACCACCACCGATAGCCAAAGCCAGCGCAAGGGGCGGACCATCGGGGGTGCCTGGTCGTTACGTGTATTCATGCCATACCCCTGCCGGCCCGAACCTGACCGTTTGAAGCCGATCATGCATAGCGACGGGTTTCCCCCGCCCCCTCCGGCAAGTTGGAAATGCAACGTCCGCAGAGCTCAGAAGACTCGGAATGGGTTCCCACGTCTTCCCGATGATGCCAGCAACGCTCGCATTTCTTGTGCAGTGAAGCCCACACGGCAACCCGTAAACCGTCCAAATCGGTCGCTTCCGCATCGTCCCCCCCAGCCAGGGGAGCCAGACGAACATCACTGGTCAACAGAACGAAACGTAGCTCGTCACCCAGTCGCCCCAGCATCTCGCGCAAGGCATCGCTCGTATAGAGCGTCACTTCTGCCGCCAGACCACTGTTGATCTTCTTGGCGTTACGGGCATCTTCCAGACACTTGTTGACGGCCTGTTTGACCTCCAGCACCTGTTCCCAGAAATCCCGCCCCAGCAGTGCTGTTTCATCCAATGTCTTCAAACCATCGTAATAGGTTTCCAACAGTACACTGTCGGAACGTTCCCCCGGAATATGTTCGTAGATCTCATCGGCAGTGAACGACAGGATCGGGGCGATCCAGCGCGAGAGAGCCTCGACGACATGGTAGAGCGCCGTTTGGCAACTGCGTCGTGCCAGCGATTCAGCCTGAGTCGTATATTGTCGATCCTTGATGATATCCAGGTAGAAACCACCCAACTCACGAGCACAGAATGTATGCACCTGCTGATAGACATCGAGGAACCGGTACTCGGCATACGCCTTTTGGATTCTCTCCTGCAATTGTGCGGCCCGATCGACGACCCACTGATCCAGCGCCAGCATCTCGTCGAACGGTACCGCGTGGCGTTCGGGTGAGAAACCGTTGAGGTTGGCCAACAAGAAGCGTGACGTATTGCGGATACGGCGATAGACATCGGCGATTCGCTTTAGAATCTCATCGGATACAGCCATCTCGCCAGAATAGTCTGTCGAGGCGACCCACAGACGCAGAATATCAGCGCCCAGCTTATCCATGACCTCTTGAGGCGCGACGACATTACCCATCGATTTCGACATCTTCCGCCCTTGGGCATCGACAGTGAAGCCGTGGGTCAGCAGCCCCTTATATGGAGGGTGACCATCGATGGCACAACCGGTGAGCAATGACGAATGGAACCACCCACGGTGCTGATCGGAACCTTCCAGATACAGGTCCGCACGCGGTCCCTGATCGTGACCATGAGAGTGAGACCCATGCAGTACATGCCAGTGCGTGGTACCGGAATCGAACCAGACATCCAGCGTATCGGTGGCTTTCTCGTAGTCGGCTGCTTCACTGCCCAGCAACTCTTCCGCTGGCAGACGGAACCAGGCATCGATCCCTTCGACTTCGACCCGTTGGGCGACTACTTCCATCAGTTCTACCGTACGAGGATGGAGCTCGCCGGTCCGCCGATGCAGGAAGAAAGGAATCGGCACCCCCCAGTTACGCTGACGGGAAATACACCAGTCCGGACGATTGGCGATCATGGCGTGTAGCCGCGCCTTGCCCCAGGACGGCGTGAAGCGTGTCGCCTCAATCCCTTCCAGCGCCCGCTGACGCAGGCTGACTCCCTGGTTATCTTTGACATCCATTCCCACGAACCACTGGGCCGTGGCACGATAGATGACCGGTGTCTTATGGCGCCAGCAGTGCATATAACTGTGCGTGATGGTCTTGTGTGCCAACAGAGCATCAACATCGCGCAGTTTTTCTACGATCTGCGGATTGGCCTTCCAGATCAACTGGCCACCAAAATAGGGGAGATCCTCAGCGTATACGCCGTCACTCTGGACGGGGCTCAGGATGTCACTGAAATCCATGCCATGGGCACGGCAGGTCTCGAAGTCATCCAAGCCATAGGCGGGCGCGGAGTGAACCACCCCGGTACTCCCGGTTTCGACTTCGACGTAATCAGCCAAATAAATGGGCGAGCGGCGATCGTAAAAAGGGTGACGGAACTCAATCCTGTCGAGCCTCTGACCCTGAGCCGTTGCAATGATCTGGCCATCGAGTTGGAAACGCTCCAGGCAGGAAGCCACAAGTTCCTCTGCCACCAAGAGCAGACGCTCGCCGACGTCGACCAACGCATAGACCACATCGGGATGAGTATTGAGGGCCTGGTTGGCAGGAATGGTCCAGGGCGTCGTCGTCCAGATGACCGCAGCCGCCGGTTTGGGAAGTTCACTCAACCCGAACGCTCCGGCCAGCTTATCCGGTTCGGCCACGGGGAAGGCGACATCAATGGCGTCGGATGTCTTGTCAGCATACTCGACTTCTGCTTCCGCCAGTGCCGAGCCACAATCAAAACACCAATTGACCGGCTTGAGCCCCTTGAACACATACCCCCCCTCGACCATCGCGGCCAGGGCACGGATCTCGCCAGCCTCGTTGGCGTAGTCCATGGTGCGGTAAGGATTGTCCCAATCGCCAACGACACCCAGGCGAACGAAATCCTTCATCTGCTCCTGGATCTGCTCACTGGCGTATTCGCGGCACAGCCTGCGTGCCTCTTCCGCCGGAAGATGCTTGCCATGGGTGGTCTCCACCTTGTGCTCAATGGGCAAACCATGGCAATCCCAGCCCGGCACGTACGGTGCATCATAGCCGGCCAGAAATTTCGACTTGACGATAATGTCCTTGAGAATCTTGTTGACGGCGTGACCGATATGAATGCTGCCGTTGGCATAGGGAGGACCATCATGCAGCACGAACGTTTCGCGCCCTTGTCCCTGTTCGCGCAGGCGGCGATAGATATCCATTTCCTGCCAGCGCGCTACCCGTTCGGGTTCGCGCTTGGGTAACATGCCCCTCATGGGGAAATCCGTCTCGGGTAGATTCAGGGTATGTTTGTAATCGCTCATAGGTTCAGGATCAGCCATCATCATGGCCGGCGGCCGTAGGGCCTACCGACGTGTCTATTGTCACGGAATCGCAAGCCAGGGGGGCCGAAGTCAGGGGCAGCGCTGCATCCACGGCCGTACCATCGACCAACGTCACCGCCCGCATTCCTCCCCCGCACGTCTCTGCATCAGCGAAAAAGGCGCGCGCTCGCTGTCGATCGGTATGGATCTGCCGCTTTAACGGCTCGAGACCATCGAAACGGATCTCGCCCCGCAAACGAGCACATGGCGTCACGACCAGCCGCATGCCATAAAGGTCCTCATCAATATCGAACAAGTGAACCTCCAACACTGGGCGTGTGCTGCCCAGCGTGGGTCGCCAGCCGATGTTAGCCACACCCGGCAGGCGGCGACCATCCGGAAGTGTCGTAACCACCGCATACACACCACGCAACGCCAATGGCTGGGGCAACAGCGGCAGATTGGCGGTGGGCATCCCGATGGTTCGTCCCAACTGCTGGTCGACAACCACGCGTCCCGACAGTTGATATGGCCGCCCCAGCATCCGCGCCGCCTGGAAAAAATTGCCACTGGTCAACAGGGTGCGGACACGGGAGCTGGAAACACGCTCGTCGTCGAGCAAGAACGTTCGGGTATGCTCGACATCGAACCCTTTCTCGACACCGGCCTCGGCCAGCAATGTGAAATCGCCATCGCGCTCGCGACCGAACCGGAAATCATCCCCCACGACCAAATGACGAACGCCCAGACCATCGACCAACACTTGATCAATGAACTGCCGGGCTGTCAGGCAACGCAAGGACTCATTGAACGGTAAGCAAAGCACACGTTCCGCGCCGTACTCTGCCAATAGACGAACCTTGTCCCGTAAGCGGGTCAAGCGGGGCGGTGCCTGCTCGCCGGCGAAGTACTCACGAGGTTGTGGCTCGAAGACGACGACCGTAACCGGCAGGCCCAGTTCTCGTGCACGTTCACGCAGCTGATCGAGAATTGCCTGGTGCCCCCGATGCACACCATCGAAGTTGCCGATGGTGGCCACGCAACCGTGATGTGCCTCGCGTAAATTGTGCAGCCCTCGGATCAATTGCATGCGTTACCCAGGATCATGTCGAACCTTTGATTATAGCGGCCAGCCCGGCGGGAGCCCATCATTCACGGCCTACCATATTATGCACTCAAGCGAAAATGGCGTAACCGCACGCCAGTTGCTGCCAGCCAGACGAAGTAGATGGACGCACCTCCCAGTACCAAGGCAGCCAGATGGCCGGCACGATGCCATACCGACCATGTCAGCCAGGTCTGCCATGCCGGCGATAACCACCAAAGAACCACCCCCATTACCAGACATCCACCCAGTAGCTGGATACCGAAGCGCCCCCACCCAGGCTGAAATACGAAAACGTCCCGTTTGATCAAGAACCACCCTAGACAGCCGGCATTCAGGAAGGCCGACAATGCCGTCGCCAGTGCCAGCCCCGCATGTGCCATTGGCCAGACCAGCATCAAATTGAAGACCATGTTGGCAGCCATCGCCATGGTGGCGACCTTGACCGGCGTTTTGGTGTCCTGCTGGGCGAAGAAGCCGGGCGCCAGCACCTTGATCAGCATGAACGCCACCAGACCAAAGGCATAAGCCCGCAGACTCATCGCCGCCATGACGATATCATGCTCGGTCATGGCGCCATAATGGAACAGGCTGATCAGCAACGGTTCCGCCAATACCGCCAGCGCCAGGGCCGCCGGCAGCCCTAGCAACAGGACCGCACGTACCGCCCAATCCAGCATGCGTGCGAAGTGTTCACGAGACTGTTCGGCATGACGTTTGGATAAGGCGGGTAGAATCACGGTCCCTATAGCCACGCCGAACACCCCCAACGGTAATTCCATGAGCCGGTCCGAATAGTACAGCCAAGACACACTCCCCGATGCCAACAACGACGCCAGTACCGTATCCAATAACAGATTGATCTGGGCCACTGACACGCCGAAGAGCGCCGGCACCATCAACACCATCACTCGACGCACACCTGGGTGGGAAAAGCGGGGCCAGGGCCTCGGCAACAACCCCAGTCGCACCAAAAACGGTACCTGGAAGGTCAACTGAGCACACCCGGCGATCAGCACCCCCCAAGCCAACCCCATTGCTGGATCACTCATCCAGGGCGTCAACAATACAGCCGAACCGATCAATGACAGATTGAGTAGTACCGGGGTAAAAGCCGGAACGGCAAAGCGGTTCCATGTATTGAGCACACTGCCGGAAAATGCCGTCAGGGAAATCAACAGCAAGTAAGGAAACGTCAACCGCAGCATATCCGCCGTAAGCGCCAACTTCTCGGGATCGCGACCGAATCCCGGGGCAAACACCCATACCAGCCATGGCGATGCCAGCATCGCCAATGCCGTCAGTAGAACCAGCACAGCCGCAAGGCTGCCGGAAACGGCGTCCACCAGTTCCCGTACTTCCGCTCGGGTACGTTGCGTTGCGTACTCAGATAGAACCGGGACAAATGCCTGATTGAAGGCACCTTCAGCGAACAGACGACGCATGAAATTGGGTACCTTGAATGCCACAAAGAAGGCATCGGCACCACTGGTCGCCCCCAGAAGGGCAGCGACGACGACATCGCGAACCAGCCCCATGACACGAGAGACCATGGTCATGCCACTGACGATGATGCCCGAACGCAACAGTCCGGCCCGACCGGATGCCTGAGCATTTGTCGAGACGGATTCCTCTGCTGCAGTTGCGGGCGGATGTTCGTCGGTGGCCACGTCGCTCATCTCATGTCATAGGGTTGCCATTGGCAGAAAGGTAGCAGCCACAAAAAAACCGGCCGCAGCCGGTTTTTCATCAGAGCGACCGGCTTACGCAGCCAGCGCCTTAATTCGCTTATTCAAGCGATGCTTCAGGCGTGCCGCACGCTTCTTGGAAAACACGTCCTTATCAGCGATACGGTCGATGATCGGCTGAGCAGCCTTGAACTCATCCATCGCCTTGGTGTGATCACCACTGTTAATCGCCTTGATAACACGCTTGACGTAGGTACGAACCATGCTGCGCTGGCTCGCATTATGAACGCGACGCGCTTCCGCCTGACGGGCACGTTTGCGGGCTTGCTTACTATTTGCCACCGTTATCTCCTTGGAGAATGATTACCGTATCATCGGCAACGTTCGATAAATGTCTGACTCGACTGAGAAAAAGTAAAGCTCAATCGGTTTGGCCTTGATCAGGTCACGGGCCGTGTCTGAGAGGATGCAGTATCTTAGCACAGCGCCCATGGCCCATGCCACACTGTACTCACCCCCTTACGCCCCCTAGAGCACGACCAGGTTGTCCCGGTGGATCAATTCCGGCGCTTCAATATATCCCAGGATCGACTCGATCTGATGGCTGGGTCGTCCGAGAATTTTGACCGCATCATCCGCTCCATAATTAACCAGCCCTTTGGCAACGCGTTTGCCATGCTCATCGACACAGAGCACCATCTCGCCGCGAACAAAATCGCCGGACAGTGACTTGACGCCTACCGGCAACAAGCTCGACCCCTGGTCACGCAGCACCCTGACGGCCCCGGCATCCAGTACCAGTCGTCCGCGCACCTGCAGCTGTCCCGCCAACCATCGTTTACGCGCTGCCATTGGCGCCTGCTCGGGTCGCAATAGCGTGCCGAGACGCGCCCCACCAATCAGACGCGTCAGCACGCCAGGCTCACGCCCCCCCGCAATCACAGTGACGGCCCCCGAGCGAGAGGCCAGCTGGGCCGCTCTGAGCTTGGTTGCCATCCCCCCTCTGCCCAGTGCTCCACCGCCACCGGCCATTGCTGCCAAAGCGGGATCATCAGCACGACCTTCACTGATCAACCGCGCATCATCATGGTAGCGAGGGTCCGCATCGAACAGACCTTCCTGATCGGTCAGGATAACCAATGCATCGGCTTCGAGCAGATTCGCCACCAAAGCACCGAGCGTATCGTTATCGCCAAAACGTATTTCATCGGTCACTACCGTGTCATTCTCGTTGATCACCGGCACGACACGCAGGTCGACCAACGTCCGCAGAGCCGACCGAGCATTGAGATAACGCTTGCGGTTAGACAGGTCATCGTGAGTCAGCAGTATTTGAGCCGTCAGCAAACCGTGGCGCCCGAAATGCCCTTCGTAACACTCGGTCAACCCGTTCTGCCCAACAGCCGCCGCCGCCTGCAACTCGTGAACTGCCGAGGGTCGAGACAACCAGCCAAGCCTCACTATACCGGCAGCCACCGCCCCCGAAGACACCAGCACGACATCAAGACCCTGCGCATGCAGGGCCGCCACCTGGTCGACCCAACCACCGATAGCCTGGTCATCCAACCCGCGGCCATCATTGGTCAACAGCGAGCTACCAATCTTGACGACAACGCGTTTCGCATGAGTCAGGGCCTCTCGCCCCGGTGCCCTTTCATTATCGGCCATGACACTCCTCAGGGGACATACTCAACGTCAACATCATAATCGTCATCGTTGAAATCATCATCGTCGTCGCGTCGACGCTTGCGCCCCAGGTGTGCTTCGGTACGTGTCACCGACTCTTCTTCCATTCGGCGACGCACGGCGCGCTCTTGTTCGGCCACTTGTTCGTCTTCATTCTCCATACGACGCTGCTCGGTCAACCAGCGCTGAACCGCCTGAACCAGCGCATCAGTCCCCTCCCCCCGGATGGCCGAGATACGATACACGGGCCCTTGCCAGCCCAACCGCTCGATGATGCGAGCCGCTCGCTCCTCGCTCTCTCCTTCAGGAAGCAGGTCAAGCTTGTTGAGCACCAACCAGCGCGGCCGATCGGCCAGTGCGGGAGAAAATTGCGCCAATTCACGAGTAATGGCCTCGGCAGATTCCACAGGGTCCGAGTCATCGACGGGGGCTACATCCACAACATGCAGTAACAGACGGGCCCGTGTAAGGTGCTTGAGAAAGCGCAACCCTAGGCCAGCACCCTCGGCGGCCCCCGCAATCAACCCGGGGACATCCGCCATAACGAAGTGCTCATGTCGACCAAGTTGAACCACTCCCAGGTTGGGCACCAGGGTCGTGAACGGGTAGTCTGCCACCTTTGGCTTGGCTGCCGATACAGAACGAATCAAGGTCGATTTACCGGCATTGGGCATCCCCAGCAGGCCGACATCGGCCATCACTTTCATCTCGAAGCGAAGACTGCGTCGCTCTCCTTCGGTGCCCGGTGTCGTCTTGCGTGGCGCACGATTGGTTGATGACTTGAAGTGGATATTTCCCAGGCCACGACGCCCTCCCTGGGCCACCAGAACGACCTGGCCAGCCTCCGTGACATCCGCGATCACCTCGAGGGTATCCTCATCGATCACCGTGGTCCCTACCGGCACTTTGACATGCAGGTCATCGCCGGTCTTGCCACTCATTTGGCGCCCTTGACCGGGCTGCCCATTCTGCGCCTTGTAGAAACGCTGGTACTTGAAGTCGATCAGAGTATTGAGCGCATCATCACCGATCAGATACACACTACCGCCATGGCCACCGTCACCGCCATCAGGCCCCCCCTTGGGCACATACTTCTCACGCCGGAAGCTAAGACAGCCGTTACCGCCCTTACCGGCTTCCACGATGATCGAGGCTTCATCGACGAACTGCATCACTCGCTCTCCCGACGGTGACCACCGTCATGATACAAGAAGGCCCCGCCTGAAGCGGGGCCTTCTTTTGGCCAAGCCGAACACCTTTCGCACCATGCCCCCTTCACCGGGGTGCAATTGCCAATGGCACTATATCGGCACGCAAACTCTCAGGCAGAAACGACGCTGACGAACTTGCGATTCTTCGGCCCTTTGGTTTCAAACTTCACCACCCCTTCATCCAGGGCGAACAGCGTATAATCTTTACCGACTCCCACGCCTGTTCCGGCATGGAATTTGGTGCCACGCTGGCGGACGATGATATTGCCCGGCGTAACCGCTTGACCACCGAACAACTTGACACCGAGGCGCTTGGATTCGGAATCGCGTCCGTTACGCGTTGAGCCGGCTGCTTTCTTGTGAGCCATTGCTAATACCTCGCTCTATCTGAGGGAGTGGCCGCTTACGCGGAAATCCCGGTAATCTTGACTTCAGTAAACCACTGACGGTGGCCCTGGCGACGCATATGGTGCTTACGACGCCGGAACTTGATAATGCGAACCTTGTCGCCACGTCCGTGAGACACCACCTCGGCGGAGACCTTGGCGCCATCGACAAGTGGTTCACCCACCTTGACGTCATCGTCACTGCCCACCAGCAGGACCTGATCGAATTCCAGCGTCTCGCCCGTGGCGACTTCCAGCTTTTCGAGCTTCAGCGTCTGGCCTTCCTGAACGCGGTATTGCTTGCCACCGCTTTTGATAACTGCATACATATGAGACGTTCTCCAACTACTCATCGGGATTGCGCTCTTCATCGGCCTGCGGCGAGTGGCGCCCCTCTTGGCAACCATCTGACAGGGAGCATGATGAGTCGGGCGGCGGATTATAACCGCTCCTAACACTCAAGACAAGCGGCAGGAGTGAGGCCCTGTAACGCAACACTCGCTTGACGCTACCAGGCGCCATCCATAGCATAGCTTGCAACCAAGGCCGGTCTGCTCCTCGGCCCCACTCCGGATAAGCAACGCGCCCATGCAGCCAACAGCATCGCCTACCTCACCGCCCGCTTTACACAGTGCGGTGACAGATGATTTCAGCGCCGTCGACCGCACTATCATGGCACAGTTGGCGTCACGCGTGCCGCTAGTCGAGTCAATAGGCCACTACATCATAGACAGTGGGGGCAAGCGATTGCGCCCCTTGCTGGTATTATTGGCTGCGCGCTCATTGGGATATCAAAGCGACCAGCACATTACCCTGGCCACACTGATCGAATTCATGCATACCTCTACCCTACTGCATGATGACGTGGTCGACGAATCACATCTCAGGCGGGGTAAAGCCACCGCCAACGATGCCTGGGGCAATGCCCCTTCCGTACTGGTGGGCGATTTTCTGTATTCGCGCTCCTTCCAGATGATGGTCAAAGTCGGCTCCATGCGCATCATGGAGATTCTCTCGGCGGCAACCTGCACCATTGCCGAAGGCGAGGTCATGCAGCTGACCAACGTCGGCAATCCGGATGTCGATGAGGCTGCCTACTTCGACACCATCCAGGGCAAGACGGCCATGTTATTCGAGGCTGCATCGCACAGCGGCGCCATTCTTGCCGGAGCGACTCCCGAGCAGGAGCAGGCGCTCCAGCACTATGGCCGCTATCTGGGTCTGGCATTCCAGTTAGTTGACGACCTGCTGGATTATCAGGGTGAAGCCCAGGCAATGGGCAAGAATATCGGTGATGACCTGGCCGAGGGCAAGCCTACATTGCCGCTAATCCACGCCATGGCCGCCGGAACACCTGAACAGGCGAAGCTCATACGGCAAGCCATTCGGCAAGGTGGGCTCGACCACCTTGATGCCGTGTTGGAAATCGTACGTGAGACCGGCGCCTTGGACTATACGCGTGCTCGCGCCGAAGAGATGGCCGACAAAGCGTTGGCACAGCTCGACTCGCTCCCCCCTTCCCAATATCGAGACAGCATGAAGCATCTGGCCCATGTCGCAGTAGAGCGTCAGTCCTGACCCTTGATTATATTGCATCCACAGGCAGGATACGTATAATTACGCAGCGTCGAGAAGGCAGCAGGTCTGCCCTCGTTTTAGCGGAGTATAGCTCAGCTTGGTAGAGCGCTGCCTTCGGGAGGCAGAGGTCGTAGGTTCGAATCCTGCTACTCCGACCAAGAACATCAGCAAAAACCGCCACTTACGGATCACTCCGGGTGGCGGTTTTTTTATGACTTAGTGGTTCAGGCGAACGTATTGATCTGAGTGCCCACTGAGCCTTCCGTCGCCAACTGCGGCGCTTGAGAGGCAGAATCCATCAGTGTAGCAATCTGGTTCTCCTGAGACTCCATAGCCTCCTTGAAGACCTTGGTCTGTGCCTCCTGCATGACCTGTGACTGCTGCATGGCCATGGATGCGCCTGCAGCCCCCTCTATCGTTCCATCCATATCAGAACTCCTACTATTCTTGGTTAACCATGGTTGCTTCGATATCGAGCATCCGTTTGCGCCAGACGAACACGTCGCATAAACGGGTATGCAACCATTCATATCGGCAGAAGAATAGTTCTCTTCAATCAACTGGATCAAAAGAAACCAGCAGCCTGGCGCCTACGGATGTTTCACACTAAGAGGATGACCAAGAAAATCAATGAGAGAACGACCCCATAAGGGAAACCACCATGCAACGCCTATCGCTCGACCGTGCAGTACTCCATGTTCGTGACCTCGACCGAATGGTGGCATTTTGTCATGAGGTGCTTGCACTGCCTCTGCTACTTCACACACCGTGGGGAGCCACCTTCGAAGTGGGAACCGATGAGCGTGACCACACCCAGGTTCTTATGTTGCTGGCTGACGAGACACCTTCTGAACCACGCCAGATGACACTTGAAGTCGCTGATAACGAATTCCAAGCCACGTGCGAACATTTACGCCACCACGGCGCCACACTATTCGAAAGCGAAGGCAGTAGCGCACCGGGATGCGCCTGGCGCGTGCTGTACTGCAGCATGCCCGAGGGCCATCAATTGCAAGTCGTCACCATCGATCCCCGTCGTTGTGCCCCGACCAGCACGCGGCTCGCCCCGACACGCCCCTAATTTGACTCATCATGCCTGGCCCGATCCCTAAACTTCCGCTGCTTGTTACGCTGATACAAACGCGCCACAGCGATACTCAGCGCCGCGGCCAGCATCCCCCCCAGGGTCAATGCTTGCCAGGATCGCGCGGCATCCCCCAGCAACGTTTCCAGCGTGATGATGGTCACGAAACCAACTGCCTGGGTGGCAATGGCCAGGGCACGTAACCGATCAAAGGATTTTCCGGCCATGCATGACTCCTAACAGGCAAACCTGCAGGATACCCCTGCAAGAGATGGGTGACAGCCACGCCATGATGACAGTAGGCTTGCCAGTCGTCACCCCTCATCACGCTGGACGCGCTGGAGTTCTATTGCTGTCATGGATGCCCTTGCCCTAGGCCCGTTACTCATCTCATTGCCCCGACTCTATGCCTTTGCCGTGGGTCTGGCACTACTGATTGCCAGCCTCCTGTTACTGGGCTTGTCGAAACGCGCCCATGCCCGCTGGTTCAACCCGATGCTGCTATTCTGGCTGCTCGGCGCACGACTGGGCCATGTCGCCACGCATAGTGAAGCCTATCAGGGGGCCGCCATGGACATCCTTAAGCTCTGGCAGCCGGGCTACAGCCCAGTCTGGGGACTGGTAGCCGCCCTGGCCTGGACCGCCTGGTATCTTCGCGGGCAGTGGCTACGTTTTGTGACTGCCGCTAGCATGCTGGTTGCCGGCACGGTCCTGTGGCTTGCCATAGTGGCATGGGCCCCTTTGAGTGATGACCTTCCCATTCACCAGATCCCCGATATCACTCTGGCAACCCTGGAGGGTGAATCGGTGAATCTCAGAGACCTGGAGGATGATCGAATTCTGGTCAATCTCTGGGCTACGTGGTGTCCACCATGCTTGCGGGAAATGCCGCTTCTGGAGGAAGTCGACACTCGTGATGACGTCACTGTGGTCATTGTCAACCAAGGCGAGGATCTCCTTGACGCCTCACGCTATCTCGACGAACAAGGTCTCGAATTTCGCTATGCATTGCTCGATCCGCATCAGGAACTGACTATGCTAAGCCAGACACCAGGATTACCAACCACCATGCTGTTCGATAGTGAGGGCAATACGCTGGAACACCATGCTGGCGAGTTGAGCCGCAGCCAGTTGGATGCCTGGCTCGAAGACCATTGAGTAAAAACGCCGCCATAGGCTTAAGCGAGCGATGACTTTCCGTTACCATACCGCGCCCCGGCACCGGGTCGACAAGCTCCACGGCCTGGTTGCCATGTCACCGCAATGTCATCTGCATCACTCGAGGCATCATGAGCGACTTCTCCCCCGGCCAACGCTGGATAAGCGATGGTGAAGCCGAGCTGGGGCTTGGCACCATCCTCAATTGCGACAACCGTATTGTGACGGTGCTGTTTCCCGCCAGTGAAGAAACCCGAACATACAGCGTACGCCAGGCACCCCTGACCCGAGTCGTTTTCGGTAGCGGTGACCGGATTCAATCCGCCGACGGCTGGCAACTCATCGTCGACGACAGCAAAGAAAGCGACGGCCTCCTCATTTATATCGGCCAGGATGATCAGGGGCAATGGCAGGAACTGCCCGAAACCCAATTGGCTGACACCATGCAGTTCGATCAGGCCAGAGATCGTTTGCTGACCGGCCAGGTCGACAGAAACGACTGGTTCAATCTTCGCTTCCAAACCCTCCAGCAGCATCAGCGGATCGAACGCAACCCCGCATTGGGGTTTACGGGCCCCAAGGTCGACCTGATTCCCCATCAACTCTACATTGCTGATGAAGTCGCGAACCGCCATGCGCCTCGAGTCCTGCTGGCCGATGAGGTTGGACTGGGCAAAACGATCGAAGCCGGCCTGATCCTCCACCGTTTGCTGCTCACCGGACGTGCCGAACGTGCCCTCATTCTGGTACCGGATAGCCTCACGCACCAATGGCTGGTGGAATTGCTCCGCCGTTTCGCGCTGGACGTCACCCTTCTTGACGAACAACAAAGCCAAGCCTACGACAGCACGAATCCTTTCGAAGCCGGACAGTTGATCCTTGCAAGTCAGCAATGGTTATTCGCCAACCCCCATCGCCAACAGCAGGCTGAAGACAGCGACTGGGACCTGCTGATCGTCGATGAAGCACACCACCTGGACTGGGCACCCGATCACGCCGGACCGGGATATACGTGTGTCGAACGCATGGCAGCCTCGATCCCCGGCATCCTGCTGCTGACGGCCACCCCCGAACAGATGGGATTGACCAGTCATTTTGCACGCTTACGTCTTCTGGACCCGGATCGCTATCACGATCTGGAGCAGTTCAAGGAGGAAGAACAGGGTTATGTGCAGGTTGCCGAGGCGATCGAGATCCTTGACCGGCTATCCGAGGCGGGACATTCCCCTCTTCCCCCGAATGATCGAGAAGCGATCGCTGCCGTCATTGACGATCCGGACAGCCAGGCCTTGCTGGAGACACTGGACGATCCCGAACGGGGTCCTCAACAGCATGCCGTGGCCAATACGCAGTTACGTGACCAACTCCTGGATCGGCATGGCACGGGGCGTGTCATGTTTCGCAACAGCCGCCGCCACGTGGCAGGCTTTCCTGAACGCCGCCTTCATGTCAGTGAACTGGACGCTCCTTCGCCTTATCGGCATTTGCTACGTCGCATAGCGCGGGACGAAGACACCCTTGACGAACTACTGATTGCTACCGGGCTCGATTATCCCGATGCGGTGCTCTATCCGGATATAATGTACCGCCACATGAACTCGACATCGCTGGAAGCACAGCCCTGGTGGCGCTTCGATCCGCGCGTCAACTGGTTACTCGAACAACTCGAAGCCGCACGTGATGCCGATGATGGAGGCAAGATCCTCGTCATTACTCATCATCGCGAAACCGCGCTGGATCTGGCCGAGGGGTTACGCGTCGTGGGCGGCATTCACGCCCCGGTTTTTCATGAGTCCATGACACTGGTCGAGCGGGACCGAGCGGCTGCCGCCTTTGCCGATGATGAATCGGGCTGCCAGTTACTGATCTGCTCGGAGATCGGCTCGGAAGGACGCAACTTCCAGTTCTGCCATCGTCTGGTGATGTTCGACCTGCCACCGCACCCTGACCTGCTGGAACAACGCATCGGGCGGCTCGACCGCATCGGACAACAGCACGCTATCGACCTGCTTGTCCCTGTGTTCAAAGCCAGTCCTGGTGAACGTTTGCTCTGCTGGTATCGTGACGGCATGAACGCCTTTGGTGCACCGACAGGTATCGGCAGCGAGCTTCACGACGTCTTCGGCGACGCCCTGGCTGATGCATTGCTCGATGCAGAAGGGCTACAGGAAATCATCGAAGAAACCTGGACCATGTACCAGACGCGCCTGGATGAACGCGACGCGGGGCGACACCGATTACTCGAGCGCAATGCCTATCGTCCCGAGCGCGCTCAGCAAGTCATCAGTGCCATTAACGAACTCGACGAGGATCCCGCTCTTCCGGACTATCTCGATAGGGCGCTGGACGTCTTCGGGATCGACGACGTGACACTGGGCAATGAACTCGTCCACCTTCAACCGGGGCCTCAAATGCTCGATGGGTTGCCAGGACTCACCAAGGGGGAAGAAGGTTTCACAGCGACCGTGTCCCGGCAAGCCGCCCTGGCACGCGATGACGTACAGCACCTTTCCTGGGAGCACCCCTTGCTACGCGAAATCATGGGGCGGATCCTGACAGGCACCATGGGCAATACAGCCGTGGCGTTGCTGGCGCATCCCGCGATCCCGGCCGGACGCTTGATGGCCGAACTGATATTCCGGACACACTGCCCGGCCCCAAAATCGCTTCACATCAACCGCTTTCTTCCCGCCACGGCCGTCCGAGTGCTCCTGGATGAATCAGGTACCAACCTGTCTGGCAGCGTGTCTTTCCACGGACTCGCCAAAAACCTACAAAAAGTCAAGAAAGCAGTCGCGCGTGACCTGATCCGCAGCCGTCATGACCAATTGCGCGAACTACTGTTCAAGGGCGAACAGGAAGCCGAGCGTGAACTACCCAGCATTGTCGAAGCGGCACAGACCCGGATGAGAGAGGCCCTGGACGGTGAGTTGATCCGACTTCAGGCATTGGCACGTCACAATCCGTCGGTGCGGCCTGACGAATTACAATCGCTGCGCAACGAACGCTCAGCGCTGAACGACGCCATCGAAAATACCCGCTTGCGCCTCGATGCAGTGCGAGTCATCGTGACAGTGGACAAAGACAAACGCTAATTGAGGATATCCGAGAGAGCCTGCTCGAGTGTCGGGAAGTGGAATGTGAATCCGGCTGCTTGCAGGCGAGCGGGACGCATATCGGCGCCGGTCAGCAACAGCCGTGACATTTCGCCCAGACCCAGCTTGAGCGCCAACGACGGTACTGTCAGCAACGCAGGACGCTTGAGTTGGCGAGCCAATGTCCGGGTAAACTCGGCATTCGTTACGGGATGAGGTGCCGAGGCATTGAAAGGACCCGCCAATGCCTCCTGCTCCAGGAGAAACTCGATGGTGCGTACCAGGTCCTCACGATGTATCCATGGCATGAACTGCTGGCCGCTGCCCAAGCGTCCGCCCAACCCCAATTTGAAAGGCGGCAGCAACCGTTGCAGTGTTCCTCCACCCGGTCCCAGCACCAAGCCGATACGCAGGACCGCCAGTCGCACACCGTACTCTTCGACATCGCGGGCTGCACTCTCCCAACGTTCACATAAACGATGGGCGAACTCGTCCTTGGCCGGCGTCTGTTCCGTCACTTCCCGATTCCCCTGATCACCGTAATACCCCATCGCCGACCCCGAGACCATGACTCGCGGCGGGGTTTCCAGTTCCCGACACAACATCACCAGGTCACGTGTGATATTGACCCGGGAATCAATCAAACGACGCTTCTGGGCCTCACTCCAACGCTTGTCGGCGATAGGCTCACCTGCCAGATTGACGATCGCCTCTGGGTTCTGGTTCACGGCACTCAGTACTGCCGAATCAACCCAGGCATTTTCCGGCAAACGCCTACGAGCCCTTTCGGGGTCCCGGGAGATGACCAGAACCTCATGGCCGGCCGACTGTAGTCGCTCGCACAAGCGCACTCCTACGAATCCAGTGCCACCCGTGATCAAAACTCGCATCGCTCGCTCCCTCGCTGCCCGACTCGCCTCGAGCCGGAGCAATGTTATACAACATTTATACGCATCTGTTAGTCTAGAAGAGAATACTCCCCATGACACGACGTAGCCGAGGAGGTAACACCCCATGACACAGGCACTGATTCTTCTGGCTCATGGCTCCCGGGATCCGCACTGGCGGGCGCCTTTCGACAATCTGGAGGCTGCCCTTCAGCAGCGCCAACAAAGGATGATACGTCTGGCCTACATGGAACTTTGCGAGCCGTCACTGGAAACCGTAACTGCTGATCTAGCAGCCAACAATGTCAGCAAAGCCGACGTGCTGCCGTTGTTTTTCGCGTCCGGACGACATCTACGCGAGGACGTCCCCGGCCAGATTGACGAATTGCATCAGGTGCACCCGGATATCCGTCTGACGCTGCTTGCCCCTGTCGGTGACCACCCGGCTTTCGTGGATGCGCTGGTGAATATCATCGAGTCCCGCCCAGGATCGTAACTTCTTGCGAGACATTTTTTGTACAGCGGGATTGCCTTGTACAATATTTTGCACCATCCTAGCAATATCAATGGTGTTCTCCGGCTGACCATGAACATGGCTCCCCGGTCAGGTCATGGTAGGGCACTATCGTCTCATCACATCAGAAAAAGGCTCCAGAGCGCATGAGTGACAAGGTAACGGATCCAACCGATGCGCCCCTGTATCCGATTCGTGAAGTCTCTAGATTGACCGGGGTAAATTCGGTCACGTTACGCGCCTGGGAGCGCCGGTACGGTTTGATTCAGCCCCAGCGCACCCCCAAAGGGCACCGGCTCTATGCGCGAGACGATATCGAGCGTATCGAGCAGATCCTGCAGTGGCTGAACCGGGGAGTTCCCGTCAGCCAGGTACGAGAGCTGCTCGATCAGCCAGCCGCCGTTGAAGCCCCTGACCCCATCGCCGGTGATTGGTCGAGCCAACGTCAACAACTCAGCGCGGCGCTCGAAGCTTACGACATGGCGCGGCTCGATGCGCTCTTCAACCAGTGTATGGCTCTTTATCCAGTGGCTACCTGCTTGAACGAGCTTCTCAAGCCCTGGGTGGAAACGCTCGAGGAACACTGGAACGAGCAACTGGGCGCTACGCTGCAACAACGTACGCTGGAAGCATTCCTGCGCACCCGGATCGGCACGCGCCTTTATCATGCCAATCAGATCAATCAGGGAGGGACACTGCTGATCAGTCGCCTCCCGGATGATGCAGGTAACTTGTGGGAATTACTGGTCGCTCTGGCCGCCTCCCAAGCCGGTTACCGTGTGCGCCTGTACGATACCGCCCTACCCATCAATGAAATGCCGCTCGCCGCCGAACGACTCAAGGTGGACGCGCTACTTCTATGCAGTGGACAGGCAGAGCGTGCCGAACTGATGAGGCGCCAGTTACCTCGACTGGCTGAACAGCTCGACGTGGTATTGGGACTATGCGGCCCGGTAGCCCGCATCCGGGCCGCCGAACTGGCCGACAGCCAAGTAGCCATTCTCGGCGATGATCCATTGCAGGCCATCACCCGTCTTTCACCCTTGCTCCAGCATTGAAATGCACGATTACGGGCGAGTGCCGCACCCGCGAGAATCCCACCGCCCGAACAGTTAAAGCGAGAGGTCCCCATGGCGTGGCAACTGATGTGGTTTCGCAGTGACTTGCGGACATCGGACAATACGGCTCTCAGCAGGGCAGCTGCCAAAGGCCCCGTCATTGCCGTCTTCCTGCGCAGTCTCCCGCAATGGCAAGGCCACGGACATGGCGCCAACAAGCTGTCCTTCTGGGGGCGTGGCGTCGAAGCACTACGCGATGAACTCCGGGGGCTCAATATCCCTTTGCTTCATCGCGACATCGACGATTTCGACGATGCGCCTGAGACACTGCTTGCGATCGCACGCGTTTTTGACATCGAGGCCTTGCACTTCAATCGCGAATACCCGTTGAACGAGTGTCGACGTGACGAAGCGGTAACCCGTGCCTTTCAACACCAGGGTATCCGCGTGCATGCCTACACCGATGCCGTCGCTTATGAACCAGGCGAGCTGCTCACGGAGCAGGGCGACTTCTATAGCGTTTTCACTCCCTTTAGCCGCACCTGGCATCGACAGATGGCACCCGAACGCCTGGCCTTGCATGACACTCCACGCCCCCAGAGGAACACTGGGATATCCAATGACCCCCTTCCTCCGCTGCCTCGGCTCGCGGACATCCCGGTCGGTAGCCACCAATGGCCCGCTGGCCCGGAGGCCGCCGCCGACAGGCTGGAACGGTTTCTTCATTACCGGGCGCATTGCTACCAGTCGCAACGTAACTTTCCCGCCGTCGATGGCACGAGTGAACTCTCGCCCTATCTGGCACTAGGAATGATCTCATACCGGCAGTGCATGCAAGCGGTACTCAACCATAACAATGGCAGTCTCGGCGAAGGCGATGCCGGCCTGGTTAGCTGGGTCAACGAACTCGTATGGCGGGAGTTCTACCAACATATCGTGGTTGGCTTTCCCGATGTCTGTCGGCATCGGCCATTTCAACCTGACACCGAAAGACTTCGTTGGCGGAATGATCCCGATGCGCTTCAGGCTTGGCGTGAAGGACGCACAGGCTATCCGATCGTGGACGCCGCCATGCGACAGCTAACCCGCACAGGTTGGATGCACAATCGCTTGCGCATGATCACGGCCATGTTTCTCTCCAAGCACTTGCTAATCGACTGGCGCCATGGCGAAGCTTTCTTCCTCCGTCATCTGGTTGATGGCGAGTTTGCCGCCAACAACGGAGGATGGCAATGGGCCGCCTCGACAGGAACCGATGCCGCTCCCTACTTCCGCATCTTCAATCCCACCACGCAGTCACAGCGGTTCGACCCCGAAGGTCATTTCATCGCCAGGTTTGTACCAGAGCTGTCCAACATCGATGGAAAGCGCCGGCATGCACCGACACCGGACTTGCTCGCTTCTGTTGATTATCCCGCCCCTATCGTGAACCACCAGTCAGCCAGACAGCGCGCTCTTGATGCCTTCAAATCATTGAAAACCTAGCACCTCCCCATACTCCGAGGATTGACTATGTCAGAGGACCCGGCGTTGCAGGCGTTTTGCGCCTTCTTTCAAAAGCTTGACAAATTTTATACAAATTGTGCTTCTGTGAAGGCGGCTTCAGGGAGCGGACTATTGGCACCTGCCAGACGCTTCTGGCCAAGCCTGGTGCGACATTGACACCATCCACATATTGAGTCGACTTGCCCGACCATTCAGCGTGATACGCAAGCTGCGCTGGCCAGGGGGGCTCACCGCACGCTCATGGACTCTGGACTGTCGGCGTCGACTCATCGATGCCCACCGGCGCATACAGTGCCTCTTGATTCCATCGGGCTTCCAGCTCATCGGCGGCAACCGGACGGGAAAAGAGAAACCCTTGCACTTGCGGACACCCTTGCTGGAGAAGAAAACGGCGTTGCGTCTCGGTCTCGACACCTTCTGCCACCACTTCCAGATCCAGCCCTCGTGCCATGGTAAGTACCGCTCCAGTGATGGCCGCATCTTCCCGGTCATCCGGTAGATGTCGAACGAATGCTCGATCGAGCTTGAGCTTATCGACCGGCAGACGCTTCAGGTAACTCAGGGACGAATAGCCGGTACCAAAATCATCGATGGCGATCTGGTGGCCCAAGTTCTGCAATGTTTCCATACGCGGGTAAATATCGCCAGCGCGATCATCGAGCAACACTGACTCTGTGAGTTCCAGGCCCAATTTCCAGGCAGGCACCCCATGATGCTTCAATGCCGCTGTCAAATGAGATTCGATATCCCCCTGGATCAGTTGCATCGCGGATATATTGATCCACAAGGGGACTGAAAAGATATCGGCCTGGTGCCACTTCGCCAATTGAGCGATAGCATTGTCGACAACCCAGTTACCCAGCGGCACCATCAGTCCATGCCGTTCGGCAATCGGAATGAAATCACCCGGCGAAATCATGCCATGTTCCGGATGGCGCCAGCGAAGCAGCGCTTCGATACCGGACATGGTGCCATCCTCCAGGTAATGTTGCGTCTGGTAGTGCAGTTCCAACTGATCCCCTTTCGCCAATGCCGTACGCAGGTCATTGACCAATCCCAACTGTCGGCTGCCTACCATATCCAGAGAAGGACGAAACCGCTGATCGTGATTCCGCCCATGTCGTTTCGCACTGTAAAGAGCGGATTCCATACGCTGGAACAGTACCCCCGAATCATTGCCATCCTCGGGAGCACGACAACTTCCGATGGACAACCCCAGGCGCAATGAAGCCCCCTCCACCTCAAAGGGTTCGCTCATATGACTGCGAAGGTCAGCCACCCACTTCTGGTGATCGTCAAATGTCGTCGTGCGGATTACCAGGAATTCATCGCCACCCAGACGCCCAACTACGCCACCAGCGACATAACGGGCCAAGCGTTGTCCGAAACGTGCCAATAGCCGATCGCCGACTTCCACGCCCATCCCGTCGTTGACAGCTTTAAAACCATCGATATCAATCAACGCCATATCCAGCCCTTCTCCGGCTCGTAAATGGCGCAACCGAGAGGTCATGAGCTCATGTAGACGACGCCGGTTGGGCAGGCCTGTCAACGGATCTTCGAAGCCAATGCGTCGCAAATCCTGCTCTCTGGCCTTGTGACGTGATATATCGGTGAACAGACCCACATAGTGACTGATCCGCCCCCGCTCATCGGTACACGCCTGGACACGCAACCACTCCGGATATTGATCACCCTGCTTGCGTTGATTCCATATCTCACCCTCCCAACGTCCGGTGGTATGCAGTGATTGCCAATAACGGTCGTAAAACGCCTTGTCGTGCCGACCAGAGGACAACACCGAGGTATCCTGTCCGCGAACCTCATCGACATCGTACCCCGTAATCTGGGTAAAGGCTGGATTGACGGCCACGATGCGATTGTCCGCATCACTGATAACGACGCCATCCTCGGAGAGTTTCAAGGTCTCTTCGCACAGACGTCGACGGCGGTGCTCAGCCCGTACCTGGCGAGTGGCATCGACCACTCCCAGAAGAATGATGCCGAGTGCAGCCAACCGCAACGAGACACTGGGTAACCAACTGATAGCGGCCAACGCGGCCAGCGCCAGCCAGATCGGCGGTCGGTTAAGAGAAAACGAAGGCCACATGTGAGATCATCGACTTAACGGTTTATGGGTTGCTCGATAAATTGGCAAGCTGTCATCATTCAACCTGTTATCGGCATTTTTTCCTGGCGCTTAAATTTTCGGTTCAAACGCTGCCAGCATGCCACAGAATAACAAGCTTAACTGGCATACCCTGGACTGACGTGCAATCGTTATCCGCTGCCAGTAGAATGCATCAGGGCCGCATGATGGGCCTACATAACCATTTCGATTCTCGGAACGTTTCTGTGACCAAGCAACACTCCTTTAGCCGCGATGAGCTGCTGGCATGCAGCCAAGGTGAATTGTTCGGCCCTGGCAATGCCCAACTGCCAGCCCCGAATATGCTGATGCTCGACCGAATCACTCGTATCTGTGAGGAAGGGGGAGAGCATGGCAAGGGCGAACTGATCGCTGAACTCGACATCTATCCCGACCTCTGGTTTTTCGATTGCCACTTCCCGGGTGATCCCGTTATGCCGGGTTGCCTGGGGCTGGATGCCATGTGGCAACTCGTTGGTTTCTATCTCGGTTGGTTGGGTCATCCGGGTCGCGGTCGCGCTCTGGGCTGCGGCGAGGTCAAGTTTTCCGGACAGATCCTACCGGATTCGAAGAAAGTTACTTACCACATCCATGTCAAGCGGATCATCACGCGACGCCTGATTCTCGGCATCGCCGACGGCACCGTCACTGTTGATGGTCGTGAAATCTATCAGGCCAATGACTTGCGAGTGGGCCTGTTCACCTCTACTGCGAATTTCTGATCAGGAGGCTTCCATGCGACGAGTGGTAGTCACCGGCTTGGGCATCGTGTCTTGCCTCGGTAATGACCGAAACCAGGTTCTTGAGTCTCTGAAAACAGGACGCTCCGGCATTCGCTACAAGGATGAGTACGCAGAGCTTGGCTTCCGTAGCCATGTCGCCGGCATCGTGGACATCGACCTCGATAGTTTGATTGACCGCAAGCTGCGCCGCTTCATGGGGGATGCGGCTGCCTATGCTTATGTCTCCATGGCTCAAGCCATTGAAGACGCCGGACTCACTACGGAGCAGGTGTCCAACGAACGTACCGGCCTGATCGCCGGCTCAGGCGGCGCTTCCAGTGCCAACCAGGTCGAGGCGGCCGACATTCTGCGTGACAAGGGGCTGCGCCGTGTCGGCCCCTATCGCGTTACACGCACGATGGGAAGTACTGTGTCCGCCTGTCTGGCCACCCCGTTCCAGATCAAGGGGATCAACTACTCGATCTCATCAGCCTGCGCCACATCTGCTCACTGCATCGGCAACGCCGTAGAACAGATTCAACTAGGCAAGCAGGACATCGTCTTCGCCGGCGGCGGAGAGGAAGAACATTGGACATTATCGTGCCTGTTCGATGCCATGGGCGCACTCTCCACCGGGTATAACGATACCCCGGGCAAAGCCTCTCGTCCTTATGACAAGTCACGGGATGGATTCATCATTGCCGGTGGTGGCGGGATGCTGGTCTTGGAGGAACTGGAGCATGCCAAGGCACGTGGAGCAAGGATCTACGCGGAAGTCGTCGGTTACGGCGCCACTTCCGATGGCTATGACATGGTCGCACCTTCTGGAGAGGGAGCGGCACGTTGCATGCGACAGGCACTGGCCACCGTCGAAGGCAACATTGATTATATCAATACCCATGGTACCTCCACCCCCGTGGGTGACGTCGCGGAACTTAAAGCTATCAGGGAAATATTCGGTGAAAGGACGCCGGCAATGAGCTCCACCAAGTCTTTGACGGGGCACTCGCTGGGGGCGACCGGTGTCCAGGAAGCCATCTATTCACTCTTGATGATTGAGCATGGTTTCATTGCGGCCTCAGCCAATATCGAGGCGCTGGATGAAGAGGCAGAAGGATTTGACATCGTGACCCACCGGCGTGACAACGCCACGGTCAACCGTGCATTGACCAATAGTTTCGGGTTCGGTGGCACCAATGCCTGCCTGGTGCTGGAAAAATATCGCGACTGAAAGAAAGCGTAATGATAATGGTGGCGGCCGCCGTCAGATGTCCTGGCGGAACCGTATACGTCTATCAGCCAGGCATCGTTGCCGTCGGCTTGGCCGATGCCTGTTGTGGACGCGGTACTTCGGAAATTTCCTCCAGCGTCGACTCGATCCACGCTTCCACCTCGACCAGCACGGCTTCCGGGCTCCGTCCTGCCGTCTCGATTGGTGGACCCACGACGACTGTCAGATGGCCGGGATTCTTGATCCAGTGGCGACCCGGCCAACGCTCGCCGGCATTATGGGCAACCGGTAGCACCGGCGCGCCGGCACGACATGCGATCACTGCACCACTCTTGTTATAGCGACGTCGCTCACCCGGCGCTACTCGGGTACCTTCAGGAAAGATCAACACGGAAAGACCTTCCTGTAGCCTCACGACACCTTGTGACAGTACCTGCTTCATCGCACGAGCCGGTTTCGAGCGATCCAGTGCAATAGGATGGAGCAGCCGCAATGCCCAACCGAACAACGGAATCTTCAAAAGTTCACGTTTGAGTACAGTACAGACCGGCGGCTTGAGTACCTGCAAGAACAGGGTTTCCCACTCACATTGATGGTTGGCGAGAATCACACAGGGCCGTTTGGGGATGTGCTCGAGGCCGCGAACCTCATAGGTCACCCCACAACTCATGCGGAACCAGACCATGATGAAGTGGTTATACAGATTAAGCAGGCGATAACGTCCACGGAGAGGTAGAAAAGGGACCAAGGGCAGAAAAAACACACCACATACCAAAATGGCGAAAAAATAGCCCAGATAAAATAACATGCTGCGTAATCGGTTCATTCGGGCTTCTCGGTCCGCGTTTGACACCAGGCATCCAGCATGCGGTCCACTTCGAGTCGCCAAGGTTTCTGGTGGACGCCAAAGGCTTCCAGGACCCGCCGACAATTGAGGACCCGCCGTAACGGGTGGTCATGATGATGATTGAGGGCCTTTAGCGCCCCGAGGGGTATCTGCTCGCCCAGCCCTTCTAAACGTGTACTGAGTTGAGTCCGCACCATGGAGGCAAAAGTATAGCTACTGACAGGTTCCGTCCCCGCAAGATGATAAGCGCCCCAGGCATCGGCGCCATACTGCAGCTGCTGCAGCATTCCGATCAATGCCATGGCAGCGGCATCGGCTGATGTGGGACAGAAGATAATATCTTCAGCAGCTCGGACTTCCTCACCATTGAGCAATCGGACTATCAAGTCAGCCAACCAAGCTTCATTCCCCTCCAGAGCAAATAGCGGTCCCAAGCGAACGATCAGATGCCGCGCATGCAGCTCCCGTATGCGGTCGCCTGTCTTGATTAAGCGCTGAAGACTCTCATCCTTGGGTTCCGGTATGACGTGTTCATCGATAGGCTCACTGAGACCATCTTCGTAGAGCTGATCGGAAACGCACCACACCAAGGGAATGTCCAGGGTCAGACACGCTTCCAGGCACGCTTCCACCGCTTCCGCATGAGCCTCCACCGCTGCTGGCTCCGCCAGAATCGGTTGAGCGAGAGGAGGCACGAGCAGTGCATCGGGCATGATCTCACGCAGACGCTCTACCGAGATCGATATTGACGGCTCGATCACCAACGAGGTATCGGCCCGACGATTCGCCTCCCGCGTCAGCGCCAGGCTCAGGCAGTGTCCGGCATCCAGGATACTCAACTTCAAGACAATGGCTCCTGAGGCAAAGGAGATAGCCAGTCCGCGATGTCAGAACGGAATTTCATCGTCGAAATCATCGAAACTGCCTGGATCAGGCGCTCCATACTGATTCCCTTGTTGCTGACCACCAGCCGGAGACGGCTGTTGTCCACCGCCCGGTGCTCCCCCTGAAGCCCCCTGAGCCGCTGGTTGCGGTGCATTGCCATAGCCGCCAGACTGCATGCCTCCTTGGGCATAATCATTGCCACCACCGGCACCACGAGAATCGAGCATCTGCATATCGTTGGCAACGATTTCCGTGCTATAGCGATCCTGACCATCCTGCCCCTGCCACTTACGTGTCTGCAGACGCCCTTCAACGTATAGTTTGGAACCCTTGCGTAAATATTGTTGGGCAATTTCAGCCAACTTGTTGAACATCACCACCGTATGCCACTCGGTACGCTCCTGGCGCTGGCCACTCTGGCGGTCGACCCAACTATCAGTCGTTGCGAGGCGCAAATTGGCGACCGGATTGCCGGAGGGAAGGAAGCGGACATCCGGGTCCTGCCCCAGATTACCAATCAAAATGACTTTGTTAACGCCGCGTGCCATCGTTCAACTCCTTGTTCCTTTTACAGTTATCAATCCACGTCACGGACGCCGTCACGCACGCCCCTGACCTCGTTGCGTCCCGGCAATCCGTGCCAGGGCCTCACTATCGAGCTGCTGGCGATCCACCTTGAGATAGGCAACTCGCTCTTCAGGGACCACCAGCACATCCTCCACACCTGCCACCTCGGCAAGGCGCGTCATCAAGGTATCCAGAGCGTCACCACGGGTCTCGTCATCGAGAGCCACGACCTCACTCGCCAAATGGCGTGGTGCAGGCATGGTCATGACTGATCCCAGCCAGACGACGCCAACGACAGCGGCGCCATAAAACACAGCGTCGTGCCCCCAGTACTGATCCAGCACACCCCCCAACAAACCACCCAGGAAGGCCCCTAGAAACTGGCTGGTCGAGTAGACCCCCATGGCAGTGCCTTTCGCGCCAGCTGGTGCCATCTTGCTGATCATGGAGGGCAGTGTCGCCTCCAGCAGATTGAACGCGATGAAAAACCCCAATAACAAACACGCTAACCACCACCAAGAGGTCACCCCAGACACCCCCATAGCGGCAAGACACAATGTCAGCAGAGCGACTGACAGAATAAAAACCGGCTTCATCTGACGTTTTTTCTCGGCCAGCATCACCAGCGGTACCATTCCGATGAACGCCAGGCCCATGACGGTCAAATACACCCATCCATGATACGCGGATTCGAAGCCGACCTCGACAAGCCGAAAGGGAATGACCACGAAGATGGCCATCAGGATCAAATGCAGGGAAAAGATCGAAATATCCAGACGCAGTAGATCCAAGCGCAACAACATGGATTTGAGTTGTTGACGGTCCAGACCCACATCACGGTGAAGAACTCGCTTGGGGGCTTTGGGAACCACTTTCCATAACACCAGCAAACCAAGCAGCGCCAGTACCGCCGTTAGCCAGAAAATACCTGATAGCCCGAAATACGCTGACAAGAGTGGACCGGTCACCATCGCCACAGCGAAGGCTACACCGATCGATAACCCGATCATCGCCATCGCCGCGGTCCGTACCTCCTCACGGGTCTGGTCGGCAAGCAGTGCCATGATAGCAGCGGCTACAGCACCACTCCCTTGCAGGCTCCGTCCCACGATAATGCCGACGATACTATCCGCCAGGGCAGCGATGATACTACCGATCAGAAACAGTATCAGGCCAACCGCGATCACCCTTTTACGCCCCAAGCGATCAGACAGCAGACCGAACGGGATCTGCAGCAATGCCTGCATCAACCCATAGACCCCTAGTGCCAACCCGACAAGCATTGGCGTGGCACCTTGCAGGGATTCCGCAGATAGCGCCAGCACCGGCAAGACCATGAATAGGCCCAGCATGCGTGATGAATAAAGACCCGCCAATCCGATGATGGCGCGTCGTTCGGTGGCTAACAACAAACCTGAGATCATGCGATAGGGAGTGTCCAGTACGCGAACGGGTCGGCCGATACGGCCGGAGCAACTCGATATTCTACCTACTCCGTGTCCGACAGGGAAAGGCAATAGCGCTTGAGACGCACCGCATTTTGGCGAGACTCGCGCCAACGCCGTATAATCGAATTTTTGCGCTGCACTCGAGGTGGCAATGGACAGGATTCTGGTCAGGGGCGCACGTACCCACAACCTCAAACAGATTGATGTCGAACTGCCACGCGATCAATTGATCGTGATTACCGGCCTATCCGGCTCCGGCAAATCATCACTTGCGTTCGACACACTCTATGCTGAAGGGCAGCGCCGTTACGTCGAGTCGCTGTCGACCTATGCCCGTCAATTTCTGTCGATGATGGAAAAACCAGACGTCGATCACATAGAAGGATTGTCGCCGGCCATCTCCATCGAGCAAAAGTCCACCTCTCATAACCCCCGTTCCACTGTCGGCACCATTACCGAAATCTACGACTATCTACGTCTTTTGTTCGCTCGTGCCGGTACACCCCGATGCCCAGAACACGGTGAAGATCTGGAGGCTCAGACGATTTCACAAATGGTGGATCAAGTGCTGGCGCTTCCCGAAGGCAGCAAACTGATGTTGCTAGCGCCGGTCATCAAAGGACGCAAGGGCGAGCACTTGCAACTGCTGAGCGAATTACGGGCTCAAGGGTTCGTACGCGCCCAGATCGATGGCCAGGTTCTGGAACTGGACGATATCGCTCCTCTCGACAAGAACAAGAAACACGACATCAGTGTGGTAGTGGATCGCATCAAGGTTCGTGACGGTCTGCAGCAGCGGCTGGCGGAATCCTTCGAGACGGCACTGGGGCTGGCCGATGGTACTGCCATCATCCATTTCATGGATGGCGATGCCGAAGATATCCCGTTTTCATCGCGCTTTGCCTGCCCAGTTTGCGGCTATTCAATCGCCGAGCTCGAACCACGCATGTTCTCGTTCAACAATCCGGCAGGCGCCTGCCCTACATGCGATGGTCTCGGTGTACAGCAGTTCTTCGATCCCGACAAGCTGATCAGCCATCCTGAATTGTCGCTGGCCGAGGGCGTCATCAAAGGATGGGATCGCCGTAGCATCTATTACTTCAATCAGTTGCAGGCGGTGGCTGAGCACTATCGCTTTGCCCTGGAAACACCGTGGCAGGATTTGGCCCGTCATGAACGTGAGATCGTGCTACACGGCAGTGGTCAGGATCAGATCGCGTTCAGTTACGTCAATGACCGGGGACGTACAGTCACCCGCGAGCACCCATTTGAGGGTGTCCTGCCCAATATGCAGCGTCGTTATCGTGAAACCGAATCATCGATGGTCCGCGAAGAACTGGCACGTTACATTGCCGTCCAGCCTTGTTCCACTTGCGGTGGGTCACGGCTTCGCAAGGAATCGCGTCATGTCTTCGTCGATGAGCAGACTCTTCCGGATATTGTGCGTCTTCCCATTGGCGAAGCCTGGAACTATTTCCGCCAACTGGAACTGCCTGGTCGTCGCGGCGAGATTGCCGTAAAAATCATCAATGAGATTCATGCACGGCTTGAATTTCTGGTCAACGTCGGACTCGACTACCTCAATCTGGAGCGCAGTGCCGAAACGCTCTCGGGCGGTGAAGCACAGCGCATCCGTCTAGCCAGCCAAATCGGTGCCGGCCTGGTCGGAGTCATGTATATACTCGACGAGCCCTCCATTGGTTTGCATCAACGCGATAACGACCGCCTCCTCAAGACGCTCGAACGCCTCCGCGACCTCGGCAATACTGTCATCGTGGTCGAACATGACGAGGAAGCCATCATGTCTGCTGACCATGTTCTCGATATCGGCCCAGGAGCCGGTGTTCATGGCGGTCGTGTCGTTGCACAAGGAACCCCGGAGCAAATAAAGGCCAGCCCCGACTCGCTAACGGGTCAGTATCTGTCAGGGCATCGCGCAATTGATATCCCGCCATACCGCATTCCGCGCAATCCCGAGAAATGCGTCCGCCTGTCTGGTGCTACCGGCAATAACCTGCAGCACGTGACTCTCGACATGCCACTCGGGGTCTTCATTTGCGTCACTGGTGTGTCGGGGTCAGGCAAGTCGACATTGATCAATGGTACCCTGATGCCGATAGCAGCACGGGAGTTGAACAAGGCTAGTACACTGACGCCAGCTCCCTATGAACATATCGAGGGACTCGAACAACTCGACAAAATCATCGATATAGATCAGAGTCCTATCGGCCGCACACCACGTTCCAACCCAGCGACCTATACAGGGATTTTCACCCCGATACGGGAGCTCTTTGCCGGCACACAGGAGGCCCGTTCACGCGGCTACAAGCCCGGACGGTTCTCTTTCAACGTCAAAGGAGGGCGCTGTGAAGCCTGCCAGGGTGAAGGGTTGATCAAGGTTGAAATGCATTTTCTGCCCGATATATACGTTCCGTGCGATGTCTGCAAAGGCAAGCGTTACAATCGAGAAACGCTGGAAATACAGTACAAGGGCAAGAACATTCATGAAGTCCTGGAGATGACGGTCGAGGAGGCTCTGGAGTTCTTTAGTCCTGTACCGGCCATCGCCCGACGATTGCAGACACTCATGGATGTCGGCCTGTCTTATATCCGTCTTGGCCAGAGTGCCACGACACTTTCGGGCGGTGAGGCCCAGCGCGTCAAGCTGGCTAGAGAGCTTGCCAAGCGCGACACCGGCAAGACACTCTATATTCTCGATGAGCCCACGACAGGCCTCCACTTCGAGGATATCCGGCAGCTATTGACTGTCTTGCATCGATTACGTGACCACGGCAACACTATTGTGGTCATTGAGCACAACCTGGATGTGATCAAGACAGCTGATTGGATTATTGACCTGGGACCGGAAGGTGGATCAGGTGGCGGTCGCATTATCGCTGAAGGAACCCCTGAGCAGATCATGCGTGTCGAAGGCTCACACACAGGGCGCTTCCTCAAACCGATGCTCAAGAGACGAACTGCTAGCAATGTGGAACCCGAAATGACGCCCTAGATTCCAGCAGCCACCTCCTACATACAGTGAATGCGAATACGAAAAAGGCCGGCCCCACGGGGGGGCGGCCTTTTCGATGTCGCTTTTGTGGGCAAGAGCCCCGGATAACGATCAGCGTTACTCTTCAGCAACCGCGTCGTCGTCATCCTCTTCGACAATGGGGCGATCCACCAATTCGACATAAGCCATTGGTGCGTTATCGCCTGCACGATAACCGCATTTCAGCACACGGACATAACCGCCAGGACGTTCTACATAACGGGGGCCCAGCTCATTGAAGAGCTTACCCACCGCATCCTTGGAGCGGGTCCGACTGAAAGCCAATCGACGATTAGCAACGCTGTCCTGCTTGGCCAGAGTGATCAGCGGCTCGATATGACGACGCAGTTCCTTGGCCTTGGGCAGGGTTGTCTTGATAATTTCATGCTCGACCAGCGACACGCACATGTTCTTGAACATAGCCTGTCGATGCGAGCTGGTCCTATTCAGGTGACGACCACTCTTACGATGACGCATGGTTATAATTCCTTACCAAAAAGAGACTCGAGGCGGCGCTCACGCGGAAGCCTTGTCATCCTTCAGGCTTGCCGGTGGCCAGTTTTCCAACCGCATGCCCAATGACAAACCACGTGCGGCCAACACATCCTTGATCTCATTCAGGGACTTTTTGCCGAGGTTCGGTGTTTTCAACAACTCGACTTCGGTCCGCTGGATCAGATCACCGATATAGTAGATGTTCTCGGCTTTCAGGCAGTTGGCACTGCGGACGGTCAACTCGAGATCATCCACGGGACGCAGCAGGATCGGATCGATATGATCCTCTTCCTCCTGGACCTCCTGCTCCTTGTCGGCTTCCAGATCGACGAACGCACTCAACTGCTCCTGCAGGATGGTGGCGCTACGACGGATCGCCTCTTCGGGATCCAGAGTACCATCGGTCTCCAGGTCAATAACCAGCTTGTCCAGGTCGGTGCGCTGTTCGACACGCGCCGCCTCGACGGCATAGGAGACACGACGTACCGGGCTGAAGGTCGCATCGAGCTGCAGCCGACCGATAGCGCGAGTTTCTTCATTGGACTCATCGCGCAAATCCGCCGGCTCATAGCCACGACCGCGAGCCACCTTGAGCTGCATTTTCAGCTCGGTACCTTCGTTGACATGTGCAATCACATGGTCGGGATTAACGATCTCGACATCATGATCCGTGGCAATGTCAGCGGCAGTAACGACAACCGGGCCCTGCTTGTTCAGCGTGAGCACCGCCTCGTCACGGCTATGCATTTTGATTGCCACGTCTTTGAGATTCAGAAGAATTTCAATGACATCTTCCTGAACCCCTTCGATCGCACTGTATTCGTGGTCAACACCCGCGATTTCCGCTTCCACCACGGCACAGCCGGGCATGGAAGAGAGCAGAATGCGGCGCAATGCATTCCCCAGGGTGTGGCCAAAACCACGCTCGAACGGCTCGAGGACGATCTTCGCGTGGTGTGCGCTGATCTCTTCGACCTTGATATCACGAGGACGGAGAAACTCTGTCACTGAACGCTGCATATGAACACCTTTCAGGCTGCCAAACGGATACTCGATATGTACGTCCGGGCCCCGTGGGCCCGGTGGTGTTTATGCACTTACTTCGAGTACAGCTCGACGATCAGGTTTTCGTTGATTTCGGCAGACAGGTCGCCGCGTTCAGGCAGGGCCTTGAATGTGCCTTCCATCTTCTTCGAGTCAACCTCGATCCAGGTTACATCACCACGCTGGGCTGCAATACCGAGCGCATTCTGGATGCGAGCCTGGTTCTTGGCTTTCTCGCGAACGGAAACGACATCACCCGACTTGACCTGATAGGAAGCCACGTTGACGCTCCGTCCATTGACGGCAATGGCCTTGTGGCTGACCAGCTGACGAGCTTCGGCACGAGTCGAGCCGAAACCCATCCGGTAAACAACGTTATCCAGTCGAGATTCCAGCAATTGCAGCAACACCTCACCGGTCGCACCCTTGAGTCGGGCCGCCTCCTTGTAGTAGTTGCGGAATTGCTTCTCTAGTACACCGTACATGCGGCGTACTTTCTGCTTCTCACGAAGCTGCAAGCCGTAGTCGGAAAGACGCTGACGGCGCTGGCCGTGCACACCCGGGATTTGCTCGGATTTGCACTTTTTCTCGAAGGGAGTCACACCACTCTTGAGGAAGAGATCCGTGCCCTCACGACGAGACAGTTTGCACTTTGGTCCAAGATAGCGAGCCATGAGTCTGTCTCCTTAAACGCGACGTTTCTTCGGTGGACGGCATCCATTGTGAGGGATGGGCGTCGCATCGGTAATGCTCTGTACGCGGAAGCCGGCGGCATTCAATGCACGCACGGCAGACTCACGGCCAGGACCAGGGCCTTTGACCAGCACGTCGACGTTTTTCACACCATACTCGGCTGCAGCTGTTGCTGCACGCTCGCTTGCCACTTGAGCAGCGAACGGGGTGCTCTTGCGAGAACCACGAAAACCCGAACCACCGGCAGTTGCCCATGACAGAGCATTGCCCTGGCGGTCTGAGATCGTCACGATCGTGTTGTTAAAAGAGGCATGGATGTGGGCAACCGCATCCACTACCTGCTTTTTAACCTTCTTGCGGTTACTACGCGGGTTAGCCATGTTGATGTTTTTCCTGTCTTTACGCCAGAACGTGCGTGTTATTTGCGAATCGGCTTACGCGGCCCCTTACGGGTGCGCGCGTTGGTCTTGGTACGCTGACCACGCAGCGGTAGACCACGACGATGACGCAGACCACGATAGCAACCCAGGTCCATGAGACGCTTGATGTTCAGCGTCACATCACGACGAAGGTCGCCTTCAACGGTGTATTTGCCGACCTCGGTACGCAGGGTGTCGACCTCTTCGGAAGACAGATCCTGAACTTTGGTGGTCGGCGCAATACCGGCTGCTGCGCAAATATCCTTTGCGCGAGTGCGGCCAATCCCGAAGATATAGGTCAGCGAGATCGCCGCATGCTTGTTGTCCGGGATATTGACGCCTGCAATACGGGCCATCAGCTTTCTCCGAAATTTGAGCGGCTTGCTCGGTTGATCATCTACAAAAGGGCGCAATAGCATACCCCTTTGCTCTCAAAAGAGCAAGGGGATGATTACACCGGTTACGAAACAGCTGTCGTATCAGCCCTGACGCTGCTTGTGCCGAGGTTCGGTGCAAATGACGCGAATAGCGCCATTGCGTCGAATAATCTTGCAGTTTCGGCACATTTTCTTCACTGAAGCTCGAACTTTCATCGTTCTCTCCAAATCATCGACGGCGAGCATCAGCGCATGATGCCGCCACTGCCGTAGCCTTTCAGGCTGGACTTTTTCATCACCGACTCGTACTGATGCGACATCAGATGGGACTGTACCTGGGCCATGAAATCCATCGTGACCACCACGACAATCAGCAACGACGTGCCACCGAAGAAGAACGGTACATTCCATGCCACGATCAAGAACTGCGGCATCAGTGACACCGCCGTGATATACAATGCACCGAACAGAGTCAGCCGAGTCATGACCTTGTCAACATAACGAGCCGTTTGCTCACCAGGACGAATACCCGGCAAGAAAGCCCCTGACTTCTTGAGGTTGTCGGCGACATCCTTGGGATTGAAGACCAGCGCTGTATAAAAGAAGCAGAAGAATATCACCGCTGCCGCAAAAAGCAAGATATACAGCGGCTGACCCGGCCCCAGTGCCATGGAAGCCGTCTGCAACCACTCCATGCCATCACCGGAACCGACCCATTGCCCCAATGACGCGGGAAACAATAGTATGCTTGAAGCAAAGATCGCAGGAATGACCCCAGCCATATTGACCTTCAATGGAAGGTAGCTGCTTTGCCCGGCATACATCTTGTTGCCGACCTGACGGCGTGGATAGTTTACTGTGATTCGTCGCTGACCCCGTTCGATGAAAACCACGAACGCAACCGTCGCGATACCGAGTACTGAAAGGGCCAACAAAGGGAGCACATTCCAGGCACCTTCGTTACGAGCCAACTCGAAGGCCTGTCCGACAGCACCAGGAAGCCCTGCAACAATGCCAGCAAAAATCAGCAATGAAATACCGTTGCCGATACCTTTTTCAGTGATCTGCTCTCCCAGCCACATCAAGAACACGGCACCACAGACGAACGTAATGATGGCACTAAAATAGAAGCTGAAATCAGCCGTATAGGTTACGCCTTGGCCGACCAAACCAACTGACATGCCGGTCGCCTGGATCGTCGCCAGGACTACCGTTCCATAGCGGGTGTACTGGTTGATCTTCCGACGCCCGGATTCGCCTTCCTTCTTCAACTGCTCAAGTTGAGGCGAAACCGCTGTCAGGAGCTGCATGATAATCGACGCTGAAATATAAGGCATGATGCCAAGCGCCATGATGCTCATGCGTTCCAAGGCACCTCCGGAGAACATGTTGAACATGCCCAGGATGGTGCCCTGCTGCTCCCGAAACAAGGCAGCCAGCTGGTCAGGGTCAATACCGGGAACAGGAATGTGGGCACCGATTCGGTAAACCACGATGGCCAGAAACACAAAGCGCAGACGCGCCCAGAGTTCGCCGAGCCCACTGCCCATCGCCGGCATGTTGCCTGACTTAGCCATTTAGTCCTCTACTTTTCCGCCAGCAGCCTCGATTGCGGAACGCGCCCCTTTAGTGACACGCAGTCCGCGAACGGTAACTGCCTTGTTCAGTTCGCCGGAAAGGATAACCTTCGCATGCTGCGTGGTTTCCTTGAGCACGTTGGCCTTCTTGAGGCTCTCGAGTGTCACTTCGCCACCCTCAGCCTTGGCAAGCTCGGCCAGACGGACCTCTTCGGAGACCATTGATTTTGCAGAAGTAAAGCCGAACTTGGGCAGACGACGCTGCAAAGGCATCTGTCCGCCTTCAAAGCCTGGCTTGATTGTACCGCCGGTACGTGATTTCTGACCTTTGTGTCCTCGGCCGCCGGTCTTGCCTAGACCAGAACCGATACCACGGCCCACACGCTTGGCGGCATGCTTGGAGCCCGAAGCCGGACTCAGGCTATTGAGTTTCATGGATTACTCTCCCTCAACACGCACAAGGTAATTGACCTTGTTCACCATACCGCGCACGGCAGGGGTGTCTTCCAGTTCGACCGTATGTCCGATACGGCGCAGACCAAGCCCCTTGATGGTGGCTTTATGCTTTTCCAGGACACCAATCGTACTGCGAACTTGGGTAACCTTGATCGTTGCTGCCATGATGCCTTACCCCGTGATCGCTTCAACAGACAATCCACGCTTGGCCGCGACATCATCCGGCGAACGCATGGAGGCCAGACCATTGATGGTGGCACGCACGACGTTCACTGGATTGGTAGAGCCATAGCACTTGGCCAGAACGTCATGCACACCCGCCAACTCGAGTACAGAACGCATGGCACCGCCGGCGATAATTCCCGTACCTTCAGATGCCGGCTGCATATACACCTTCGAAGCTCCATGACGGGCTTTGATAGGGTATTGCAACGTGCTGCCGTTCAGATTGACACTCACCATGTTGCGGCGTGCCTGGTCCATAGCCTTCTGGATCGCAACCGGCACTTCACGTGCCTTGCCGCGACCAAAACCAACACGACCATTACCATCGCCAACGACGGTCAATGCGGTAAAGCCGAAAATACGGCCCCCTTTGACCACTTTGGCGACACGGTTGACCTGCACGAGTTTTTCTTGCAGATCGCCGTTGTTCTGTTCGTTCTTCGCCATCGTAAAACCCTTTAGAATTTCAGGCCGCCTTCGCGTGCGGCATCGGCCAGGGCCTTCACACGACCGTGGTACTGAAATCCAGCACGATCGAAGGCTACTTGAGAAATACCTGCTTCTTTCGCACGCTCGGCAATCAAGGCGCCAACTCTCGCGGCGGCTTCGGTATTGCCAGTACTGCCTTCACCCCGGAGCGGCTTCTCCAATGTCGACGCACTGGCCAGGACATTGCTGCCATCGGGAGAAATGATCTGCGCATACATATGGCGCGGCGTACGATTGACACACAGGCGATACACGCCCAACTCGCGAATCTTGGCACGAGCGCGGCGGGCACGACGGAGACGAGATTCTTTCTTCGCGTTCATAACCCTGCCCTACTTCTTCTTGGCTTCTTTACGGCGGATCTGCTCGTCGCCATACCGGATACCCTTGCCCTTGTAAGGCTCGGGGGGACGGAAGGCACGAATCTCCGCAGCGACCTGGCCGAGCTTCTGCTTGTCCGCACTTTTCAGCACGATAGTGGTGTTCTTGGGCGTTTCCGCTGTCACACCTTCAGGCAGGGTATACTCGACCGGGTGCGAGAAGCCCAGTGTCAGATTGAGCGTCTGGCCACTTGCCTGAGCACGGTAGCCGACACCATTGATTTCGAGGGACTTGGTGAATCCCTCGCTTACACCGGTGACCAGATTCTGCACCAGCGCTCGCGTTGTACCGGCCATAGCCCAGCTCTTGGCACGAGCACTTGGCTCGAAAGTGACCTTATCATCTTCCTGGGCAACGACGACATCGGGATGAACGGACATACCGAGTGTCCCCTGACTGCCCTTGACGGTCACCTGGTCACCATCGAGTTGGAACTCGACACCGCTGGGTAACTTAACCGGATATTTGGCTATACGGGACATTCCAAACTCCTAGAATACGGTGCAGAGGACTTCACCACCGATACCGGCGTGGCGCGCTGCCCGATCGGTCATCACCCCATTGGACGTGGAGACGATCGCAATACCAAGGCCTTCAGCGACTCTAGGAATATCATCCTTGCCGCGATATTCGCGCATGGACGGCTTCGACGCCCGCTGAATGTGCTCGATGACCGGCTTTCCCTCAAAGTACTTGAGAGTCACGGTCAATTCAGGCTTGGCACCTTCGGAAACGGCATATTCGGTGATGTAGCCTTCTTCTTTCAATACGCGGGCCAGCTCAACCTTGAGCTTGGATGACGGCATGGAGACCGTCTCCTTGGTGGCCATCTGCGCATTACGGATACGTGTCAACATATCCGCCAACGTGTCTTGCATACTCATGACGTTGCGCTCCTGATGATCTACGTGGCGATTACCAGCTGGACTTCTTGAGTCCGGGGACGTCACCACGCATGGCCGCTTCACGCAGCTTGTTGCGGGCCAACCCAAACTTGTTGTAGTAACCGTGCGGACGGCCGGTGATACGACAGCGATTGCGCTGGCGTACTGCACTGGAATCCCGCGGCAACTGCTGCAGCTTGAGCTGCGCTTCGAAGCGCTCGTCATCGGAAGCATTCACGTCATGAATGACAGCCTTGAGCTCAGCACGCTTGGCGGCGTACTTCTCGACCAGCTTAGCGCGCTTTCGCTCACGGCCTACCATACTTTTCTTTGCCATGTTCCCACCTTATTTCTTGAACGGGAAGTTCAATGCACTCAACAATGCACGACCTTCTTCATCGGTGTTAGCGGTGGTGGTGATAGTGACGTCAAGTCCCCGAACCTGATCGATTTTATCATATTCGATCTCCGGGAAGATGATCTGTTCACGCACACCCATGGAGTAGTTGCCACGACCGTCGAATGACTTCGGGTTGAGACCCCGGAAGTCACGTACACGGGGAATCGCAATGTTGACCAGGCGATCCAGAAAATCCCACATACGATCACGACGCAGGGTCACCTTGAGACCAATCGGCCACCCTTCACGCATCTTGAAACCGGCCACGGACTTACGAGCCTTGGTGACCATCGGCTTCTGACCTGAAATCTTCTCGAGATCACCCATGGCATTGTCGATCAGCTTCTTGTCACTGGTCGCTTCGCCGATCCCCATATTCAGGGTGACTTTGGTGATCTTTGGCACCTGCATTACATTGGCGTAGCTGAACTGCTCTCTGAGTTGAGCCACCACCTCGTTTTGATAACGTTCTTTCAAGTTCGCCATTTTGCTACCCGACTCGCGTTAGGCGTCGATCTGCGTCTGCGTCGACTTGTAGATACGTACCTTGGTACCGTCGTCCTTCACTTGGAAGCCGACGCGATCCGCCTTACCGGTCTCCTGGTTGAAGATGGCCACGTTGGATGCGTGAATCGGAGCTTCGCGCTCGACGATACCGCCCTGGTTCCCCGCCATGGGGTTGGGCTTGGTGTGCCGCTTGATCATGTTCACACCGGACACGACGAATCGCTCATCTTTGAGAACACGCTTGACCGTGCCACGCTTGCCCTTGTCTTTGCCGGCGATGACGACGACTTCATCGTCACGTTTGATCTTTTGCATATCCGCCTCGCTCCTTACAGCACTTCAGGCGCCAAGGAAATGATCTTCATGAACTTTTCTGTGCGAAGTTCACGAGTGACCGGCCCGAAAATACGGGTACCGACCGGCTGTTCGTTGGCATTATTCAACAGAACCGCCGCATTTCCATCGAAGCGAATCAATGACCCGTCAGTACGACGGACACCACTACGGGTCCGGACAACCACCGCTTTCAGGACTTGGCCTTTCTTGACCCGGCCCCGAGGAATGGCCTCCTTCACCGTCACCTTGATGATGTCACCAACACGGGCATAACGGCGATGTGAACCGCCCAGCACCTTAATGCACTGCACCCGGCGTGCACCGCTATTGTCGGCGACATCCAGCATTGTCTGAGTCTGAATCATCGGTTTTCTCCAAACCTAATCTGACTGCACTGGTCGTATAAACCTTGGGCCCATCAGCCCTTGGCCTGCTCAACTACCTCGACCAGCGTCCAGGCCTTTTTCTTTGACAGTGGGCGACACTCCGAAATAGACACGGTATCGCCGGTCTTCGCCTGGTTCGCCTCGTCATGGGCATGCAGCTTGGTGGAGCGTTTCACATACTTACCGTAGATCGGGTGACGCTCACGGCGCTCGATCATGACGACGATGGACTTGTCCATCTTGTCACTCACCACCTTTCCGGTGAGCGTACGTGCTTGTTTCTGTTCGGCCATCTCAGTCACCTGCTTTCTCGTTGAGCACCGTCTTCACACGGGCGATGTCCCGACGGACCTGCTTGAGCAGATGAGTCTGACTCAGCTGGCCGGTGGCCTTCTGCATGCGCAGGTTGAACTGCTCGCGGAGAAGTTCAAAGAGCTGCTCGCGCAGTTCGTCTACTGACTTTTCACGAATTTCCTGGGCTTTCATCACATCACCGTCCGTTTCACAAAGGTGGTGGAGACCGGAAATTTCTGAGCAGCCAGAGCAAACGCCTCGCGGGCCAACTCTTCAGAGACACCTTCGATCTCGTACATGACACGGCCGGGTTGGATCTGTGCGACCCAGTACTCGACAGAGCCTTTCCCCTTACCCATGCGGACTTCCAAGGGTTTTTTGGAAACTGGCTTATCCGGAAATACACGGATCCAGATCTTGCCACCACGTTTGACATGGCGAGTAATGGCACGACGACCGGCTTCGATCTGCCGAGCCGTCACACGACCGCGACCGGTCGCCTTGAGGCCATACTCTCCGAAGCTAACTTTGTTACCGCGATGTGCCAGACCGCGATTACGGCCCTTCTGCACTTTACGGAACTTTGTACGTTTGGGTTGTAACATCGAATCGCTCTCCCCTTATCTGGAACCTTTCTTCTTGGAGGGCGCACTTGCCGGCTGCTTCGCCTTGGCACGGACCTCCTCGATGCCCCCGAGGATTTCCCCTTTGAAGATCCACACCTTGACGCCGATAACGCCGTACGTGGTGTGTGCTTCGTAGGTCGCGTAATCGATGTCCGCGCGCAGTGTATGCAGCGGCACACGCCCTTCGCGGTACCATTCGGTACGGGCGATTTCTGCACCACCAAGACGCCCTGACAGCTGGATCTTGATGCCGCCAGCACCCAAGCGCATGGCATTCTGCACAGCACGTTTCATAGCGCGGCGAAACATCACCCGGCGCTCGAGCTGGCCGCAGACATTCTGCGCAACGAGTTGCGCATCGAGTTCCGGCTTGCGAACCTCTTCGATGTTGACGTGAACCGGCACACCCATCATCTGAGTGACGTCACGCCGCAAACGGTCAACATCTTCGCCCTTTTTACCAATCACGATGCCCGGACGGGCGGTATGAATCGTAATACGGGCGTTGTTGGCCGGACGCTCGATTGTGATGTCGCTTACCGAAGCATTCTTCAAACGCTCGGCGATAAAGCGACGAACTTCCAGGTCACTATTCAGCTTGTCGGCATAGGAATCACCTTCGGCGTACCACACCGAGCGATGGTCCTTGACGATGCCCAGCCGAATGCCTGTTGGATTGACTTTCTGACCCATCTGGTCGACTCCTACTTCTCGGCTACCTTGACGGTGATGTGGCAGGTGCGCTTCAAGATACGATCCGCACGCCCTTTCGCGCGCGGCTGGATGCGCTTGAGCGTCATGCCCTCATCGACGCAGATGGTCGAGACACGCAGCTCGTCAATATCCATGCCGTTATTTTCTTCCGCATTCGCTATCGCGGACTGCAGCACCTTGCGTACCAGCTTGGCAGCCTTCTTCGGTGAGAAGGTCAGCAGGTCGAGTGCTTCGGCGACCGGTTTACCGCGCACCTGGTCAGCCACCAAACGGGCCTTCTGTGCGGATAAACGAGCGCCACGCAGCTTTGCTGTGACTTCCATCTCTCAATCCTCTCTGGCTTACCGTTTGGCTTTCTTGTCCGCCGCATGACCGCGATACGTGCGGGTGGCAGCGAATTCGCCCAGCTTATGGCCAACCATTTCCTCGGAAACATGTACCGGGACGTGTTGGCGTCCGTTATGGACTGCGATGGTGAGTCCCACCATATTTGGCAGGATCATGGAACGACGCGACCAGGTCTTGATCGGTTTGCGATCGTTCTTTTCCACTGCAGCCTCAACCTTCTTCAACAGATGAAGGTCAACAAAAGGACCTTTCTTCAGTGAACGTGGCACAGCCGTTACCCCTTAACTTTGTGTTACTTGGCCTTGCGGCGACGAACGATGAGCTTGTCGGTGCGCTTGTTCTTGCGAGTCTTGTAGCCCTTGGTAGGCATCCCCCAAGGTGACACCGGATGGCGACCACCACTGGTGCGGCCTTCGCCACCACCATGGGGGTGATCCACCGGGTTCATTGCCACACCCCGGACAGTCGGGCGCACTCCCTTCCAGCGCTTCGCACCGGCTTTACCAAGCTGGCGCAGGCTGTGCTCGGAATTGCTCACTTCACCCAATGTTGCACGGCACTCTGAGAGCACCTTGCGCATCTCACCGGAACGTAGACGCAAGGTTGCATAATTACCTTCACGGGCGACCAATTGAGCACTCGTGCCAGCACTACGCACTATTTGAGCACCCTTGCCTGGCTTGAGTTCTACACAATGCACGGTCGAACCCAGCGGAATGTTCCGCAGAGGGAGCGTGTTACCACGCTTGATTGGCGCATTAATACCTGACTCGAGCCGATCGCCACTCTTCACTCCTTTGGGAGCAATGATGTAGCGACGCTCCCCATCCGCATACTTCAGAAGCGCGATATGGGCACTACGGTTCGGGTCGTATTCCAAGCGTTCCACCTCAGCAGGAATGCTGTCCTTGGTGCGCTTGAAATCGATCAAACGGTAATGGTGACGATGGCCGCCGCCCGTATGACGGGTCGTGATACGGCCATAGTTGTTACGACCACCGGACTTCGACTGTTTTTCCAGCAAGGGGGCATAAGCGCGTCCCTTGTACAGGCCGTCGTTTACGGTCTTGATGACGTGACGACGTCCGGCGGATGTGGGTTTGGTCTTGACGATTGCCATTATCCGTACTCCTGCCTTATTCGACGCCAGAGAAGTCTTCGAGCGTCTCGCCCGCCGCCAGGGTCACATACGCCTTGCGATACCCTTTACGAAACCCCGTGCCGGTAGCCGTCCGTTTGGTCTTCCCTTTGACGTTCAGCACCTGAACACGGTCGACCTTTTTCTCGAACAGCACTTCGATCGCTTTCTTGATTTCCGGCTTGGTCGCATCGCTTGCCACCTTGAAAACGTACTGGTTGTTTTCAGCGGCAAAAGCAGCTTTTTCAGTGACGTGCGGACCAAGCAGAACCTTGAATACACGTTCCTGGTTCATGCCAGCTTCTCCTCGAATTGACGCAGGGCGGAAACGGTCACCAACACCTTGTCGAAAGCAACGAGGCTGACCGGATCGGCAGCAGCAACGTCCACCACGTCCACATTGGGAATATTCCGTGCAGCTAGGTAGAGCTTTTCATCCACTTCGTCAGTGACGATCAGCACTTTTTCCAAGCCGAGCTCATTCAGCTTGGCAACCAGCTGCTTGGTCTTCGGCGTATCGACGGCAAACTCGTCAACCGCGACGAGCCGCTCCTGGCGAACCAGCTCTGAAAGAATCGAACGCACAGCAGCGCGATACATTTTGCGGTTAACTTTCTGCGAGTAATCCTGAGGGCGGGCAGCAAAAGTCACACCACCACTGCGCCACAACGGCGAACGAATGGTACCGGCACGAGCGCGACCCGTTCCTTTTTGGCGCCAAGGCTTCTTGCCACCTCCACGCACATCGGAACGATTCTTCTGAGCACGGCTACCTTGGCGTCCGCTAGCCAGATAGGCTGTGACTACCTGGTGCACCAGCGCCTCATTGAACTCTTTGCCGAAGGTCGCGTCGGACACTTCAACCGTGCCGGCGCTTGCACCTGCAAGATTCAAATTCATCAGTCCTGACTCCCTCAACGAGCTTTGACGGCGCTGCGCACGATGACGTCGCTACCGGCGGGACCCGGAACGGCGCCCTTGATCAGCAGCAGGTTACGTTCGGCATCGACACGCACGACTTCGAGGTTTTGCACGGTGCAACGTGCATTACCCAACTGACCGGCCATCTTCTTGCCCTTGAAGACGCGACCCGGCGTTTGACACATACCGATCGAGCCCGGAGCGCGATGAGCCAGCGAGTTGCCGTGGCTATTATCTTGGGTACGGAAGTTCCAGCGCTTGACAGCCCCTTGAAACCCCTTGCCCTTGGAGGTGCCGGTCACATCAATCATTTGACCAGCTTCGAAGAGGGATACGGTGAGTTCGCCACCCACTTCCGGAGCCTCCTCGCCTTCTGGCAGGCGAAACTCCGTCAGCGAACGGCCGGCCTCAACACCTGCTTTCGCAAAATGTCCTGCTTGCGCCTTGGACAGATGCTTGGCCTTACGTGACCCGGTCGTCACCTGCACCGCGTTATAGCCGTCATTTTCAGCCGTCTTGACAAACGTCACGCGGTTAGGCTCAACCTCGATAACGGTTACAGGCACAGATGCGCCATCTTCGGTGAAGACACGGGTCATCCCGGCCTTCTTCCCGACCAAACCGATAGTCATGTTCAGTCTCCTTTAGTGTACGGGGCTATCACCCGCTATGGCTGCCCTTTCCAGAGCATTCCACTAGCACATTGTATGGCGCCATCGCGGCGCGGCGGTCAGCGTGACGGAGCATGCTCACCGCAAGTGTCTAGTGTGGTATCAGTCGAGCTTGATCTGCACGTCCACGCCAGCGGCGAGGTCGAGCTTCATCAGGGCATCAACGGTTTTCTCTGTCGGCTCGACAATGTCGAGCACACGCTTGTGGGTACGGATTTCATACTGATCGCGCGCGTCCTTGTTAACGTGCGGAGAAATCAGGATGGTGTACCGCTCACGGTTGGTTGGAAGCGGAATCGGCCCACGCACCTGGGCACCCGTCCGTTTAGCGGTTTCGACAATCTCTACCGCGGACTGGTCGATCAGGCGATGGTCGAAAGCCTTCAACCGAATGCGAATCTTCTGGTTCTGCATTTGCCCTAAACTCCAATGGATTTCGACGGCGCGAGCCGTCCACCCACGCATTCAAAGGATGCGCATTATAGGCTCGCAAATTTGCCAAGTCAAACCCTGACATCAAGCAAAACAAGGGGGCTCCCTCGGGAGCCCCTTCTCTATCAACGAGACTTGCAATTACTCGATGATCTTGGCGACAACACCGGCACCAACGGTGCGGCCACCTTCGCGAACCGCAAAGCGCAGGCCGTCTTCCATCGCGATCGGCCCGATCAGCGTCACGGTCATCTTGACGTTGTCGCCAGGCATGACCATTTCGACGCCTTCCGGCAGTTCACAAGTACCGGTCACATCGGTGGTACGAAAGTAGAACTGCGGACGATAGCCTTTGAAGAAAGGCGTATGACGACCACCTTCTTCTTTAGACAGGACATAAACTTCCGCTTCGAAGATGGTGTGCGGCGTGATGGTGCCCGGCTTGGCCAGAACCTGACCGCGCTCGACGTCGTCACGCTTGGTACCACGCAGCAGAGCGCCGATGTTCTCACCAGCCCGGCCTTCGTCGAGCATCTTGCGGAACATTTCGACACCGGTAACGGTCGTCTTGGTCGTTTCCTTGAGGCCGACGATCTCGACTTCTTCGCCGGACTTGACGATACCGCGCTCAACACGACCGGTTACAACGGTACCACGACCGGAAATCGAGAAGACGTCCTCGATCGGCATCAGGAACGGCTGATCGATGGCACGGTCCGGCTCAGGGATGTACTCATCCAGCGCCTTGATCAGGTTGGCAACAGCGGTGGTGCCCATACCGTTGTCATCCTTGCCTTCCAGCGCCATCAGCGCAGAACCAGTAATGATGGGCGTGTCATCACCCGGGAAGTCGTACTCGTTCAGGAGCTCACGAACTTCCATCTCGACCAGTTCCAGCAACTCTTCATCATCGACCATGTCAGCCTTGTTCAGGAACACGACGATGTTGGGAACGCCAACCTGGCGAGACAGCAGGATGTGCTCACGCGTCTGCGGCATGGGACCATCAGCGGCGGAGCAGACAAGGATAGCACCATCCATCTGCGCCGCGCCGGTAATCATGTTCTTGACATAGTCCGCGTGCCCCGGGCAATCCACGTGGGCATAGTGACGCGTTTCCGACTGATACTCGACGTGGGCGGTCGCGATGGTGATACCGCGCTCGCGCTCTTCCGGAGCATTATCGATTGTGTCGAATTCGCGCCAGTCACCACCAAATACCTCAGCGGAGACACGAGTCAAGGCCGCAGTCAGTGTGGTCTTGCCGTGGTCGACGTGACCGATGGTGCCGACGTTGATATGCGGTTTGGAACGTTCGAATTTTTCCTTAGCCACTGCTATTAACCTCTTTACGTTAGCTAACGGTTAACCGTTCTGATTGATGACGGCTTCAACGATGCTTGAGGGCGCCTCGTCGTACTTCGCAAACTCCATAGTGTAGCTTGCACGGCCCTGGGTCTGAGAGCGCAGGTCGGTCGCATAACCAAACATCTCGCCCAGCGGCACCTCTGCGCGGATGATCTTACCCGAAGGAGAATCATCCATGCCCTGCACCAGACCGCGACGACGGTTCAGGTCACCCATGACGTCCCCCATGAACTCCTCGGGAGTCACGACTTCGACCTTCATCATCGGCTCTAGCAGCACGGCCTTGGCCTTGCGGGCCCCTTCTTTGATCGCCATGGAAGAGGCGACCTTGAACGCGGTCTCGTTGGAGTCCACGTCATGGTAGGAACCGTCAAACAGCGTCACCTTGACATCGATCATCGGGTATCCCGCGATCACGCCATTCTGCAGCTGCTCATAGGCCCCTTTCTCGACGGCCGGTACGTATTCCTTGGGAACCACGCCGCCGACGATTTCCGACGCGAATTTGAAGTGCATCTCTTCATCTTCGCCTTTATCTTCCGCGGTCAACGGCTCGATACGCAACATGACATGACCGTATTGACCACGGCCACCTGACTGGCGTACGAACTTACCTTCCTGCTCCACGCTATGGCGAATGGTTTCACGATACGCCACCTGTGGCTTGCCGATATTCGCCTCGACCTTGAACTCTCTACGCAGGCGATCGACGATGATATCGAGGTGCAACTCGCCCATGCCGGAGATGATCGTCTGACCGCTTTCTTCATCTGTCTTCACACGGAAAGACGGATCTTCCTGGGCAAGCTTGCCGAGCGCCACACCCATTTTCTCTTGGTCAGCCTTGGACTTCGGTTCCACAGCGACCGAGATAACCGGATCCGGGAACTCCATACGCTCGAGCACGATCTTGTTCTCGATGTCGCACAGCGTATCACCGGTGGTTACATCCTTGAGGCCGATACAGGCAGCGATGTCACCGGCATAAACTTCCTTGATCTCTTCGCGCGAGTTGGAGTGCATCTGGACGATACGACCAACGCGCTCCTTCTTCTGCTTGACCGAATTGTAGATGCTGTCGCCGGATTTCAGCACCCCGGAATAGACGCGGATGAAAGTCAGCGTACCGACAAACGGGTCGGTGGCGATCTTGAAGGCCAGGGCGGCGAAGGGGGCGCTGTCGTCGGCTTCACGGGTCGCGACGGTGCCGTCCTTGTCGTCCAGCTCGCCCTCGATGGCCTTGACCTCGGTGGGGGACGGCATGTATTCGATGACGCCATCCAGCACCGCCTGCACGCCCTTGTTCTTGAAGGCGGAGCCACAGGTGACCAGGACGATCTCGTTGTCCAAGGTCCGGCGCCGTAGCCCGGCCTTGATTTCCTCAGCGCTCAAGTCACCTTCTTCAAGGTACTTGTCCATCAACTCTTCAGAGGCTTCGGCAGCAGACTCGACCATCTGTTCACGATACGATTCAGCCGTTTCGCGAAGTTCCCCGGGAATATCGAGGAGCTCGTAATTCATGCCGTAATCGTCTTCGCTCCAAGCGACCGCCTTCATCTGGATCAAATCGACGATGCCCTTGAATTCGTCTTCCGCCCCCCAGTTGATCTGGATGGGAACAGCATTGGCATTCAGCTTCTGCTTGAGCTGATCCAGCACCATGAAATAGTCGGCACCGGCGCGGTCCATCTTGTTGACGAAGACCATGCGTGGCACTTCGTACTTGTTCGCCTGTCGCCAGACGGTTTCAGTCTGCGGCTGCACGCCGGAAGAACCGCAGAGCACAACGACAGCACCGTCGAGTACCCGCAGGGAACGCTCCACCTCGATGGTGAAGTCGACGTGTCCCGGCGTATCGATGATGTTGATTCGGTGCTCATCAAACTGCTTGTTCATGCCTTGCCAGAAGCAGGTGGTCGCCGCGGAGGTAATGGTGATACCGCGCTCCTGCTCCTGCTGCATCCAGTCCATGACGGCAGCGCCATCATGGACTTCACCAACCTTGTGCGAGAGGCCGGTGTAAAACAGGATGCGCTCGGTAGTCGTTGTCTTACCGGCGTCGACATGAGCCACGATACCGATGTTGCGGTAGCGCTTGAGCGGAGTCTTGCGTGGCACGATGATAATCCCCGTTAGTTGGAAGTGCGCTCATGACTGAGCGCCCCTTCATGTATGAAAGCCTGGATTGGTCAGGCCGAATCAGAAGCGGTAGTGAGAGAACGCTTTGTTGGCCTCAGCCATACGATGAACATCTTCACGCTTCTTGACGGCAGCGCCCTTGCCTTCTGCGGCATCCAACATTTCACCGGCCAACCGCTGAACCATGGTTTTTTCGCCACGATTACGCGCGGCATCGACCAACCAGCGCATGGCCAGTGCTTGACGCCGCGAGGGCCGCACTTCCACCGGCACCTGATAGGTCGCCCCGCCGACACGGCGCGACTTGACTTCGACCATAGGCTGGATCGTTTCCAATGCCTTGTCGAACACTTCCAGCGGCTCGTCTTTACTACGCTCGGCAACCCGGTCAAGCGCACCATAGACGATACGCTCAGCTACGGACTTCTTACCGCTGACCATCAGGTGGTTCATGAACTTCGCCAGGCGCTCGCTTCCGAACTTCGGATCCGGGAGAATCTCGCGCTTCGCAACAACTCTTCTTCTAGGCATGATAAGCCCTCTAAAAAAGGGTCCTTCAGGTAAACCCGGGACTCACATCCAGCCTGGATAACATGACTGGTGCCGCCCGACCTTACTCATATCTGACCATTAAACGTGTAGATACAACTCAGCATTTGCCGCTTGGCATTACGCCTTGGGCCGCTTGGTGCCGTACTTGGAGCGCCCCTTCTTACGATTCTGGACGCCGGAGGTATCCAGAGATCCCCGAACCGTATGATAACGAACACCGGGCAAGTCTTTTACACGCCCGCCACGAATCAGGACCACGGAGTGTTCCTGCAGGTTGTGACCTTCCCCACCAATATAGGACGCAACTTCATACCCATTGGTCAGGCGGACACGACACACTTTACGCAGAGCCGAGTTCGGCTTTTTCGGTGTCGTGGTATATACGCGGGTGCAAACCCCACGTTTTTGTGGGCAAGACTGCAGCGCCGGCACGTCACTTTTCGCGACGCGGCGCTTGCGCGGCTTGCGCACGAGCTGGTTAATCGTTGCCATAGTCTGTAGCTGACTCCAGTGGTTGCCATAACGATAAGATAGCGGAACGGACACACCCACCCCACTATTTAAAGGTGGCGCATTCTACTGTCTTGAGACATCAATCGTCAAGGCCGCCCATCTCCGGTGAGCGGCCTTGGATCAAGGCTCAGCTTTCTTCGTCGTCTGCGTCAAGAGCCGTCAGCTGTGCACCGAGCTCCTGCTCGACATCGTAGGCCGACGGGTGAAGAGTGCGTTCCGCATCCTCACGTTTACGCTTGCGTTCTGCATGATGCGTCAAGCCGGTACCCGCCGGAATGAGACGTCCAACAACGACGTTTTCCTTCAACCCACGCAGATGATCGCGCTTGCCGGTGACGGCAGCTTCGGTCAACACACGCGTGGTTTCCTGGAAGGAGGCTGCTGAGATGAACGACTCCGTCGCCAGGCTGGCTTTGGTGATACCCAGCAATAAGCGTTCGTACTTGGCCGGGAATTTTTCAGCCTGCACAAGTCGCTCGTTCTCTTCGAGCACTTTAACCATCTCTACCTGGTCACCGGTGATGAAGCTTGAGTCGCCAGCATCAGTAATCTCGACCTTGCGCATCATCTGCCGCACGATGACCTCGATGTGCTTATCGTTGATGCCTACACCCTGCAGGCGATAAACGTCTTGCACTTCCGCCACGATATACTTGGCGAGTTCAGCGACGCCCAACAGGCGCAGGATATCGTGTGGATTGCTGGGGCCATCGGAAATCACTTCGCCACGCTCGACGGTTTCGCCTTCGAAAACGGCCACCTGACGCCATTTGGGAATCAGCATCTCGACCGGATCACCGTTTTCCGGCGTAATCGTCAAGCGGCGCTTGCCCTTGGTTTCCTTGCCGAAGCTGATCATACCGCCAACCTCGGCGAGGATTGCCGGTTCTTTCGGTTTCCGTGCTTCGAACAGATCGGCCACACGAGGCAGACCGCCAGTGATATCCTTGTTGCCGGAAGCTTCGACCGGAATCCTGGCGACCACTTCACCGACACCTATGGTTGCGCCATTATCGACCGAGACGATGGAACGACCGGGCAGCAAGTACTGTACCGGTGTATCGGTGCCCGACACCGTCACATAATTACCTGATTCGTCGGTCAGCATGATCATCGGACGCTTGTCACGACCCGCGGCCGGGCGTGACGCCGACTCGATCACTTCAATAGAGGACAGGCCGGTCATCTCATCCACACTGCGATGAATGGTGATGCCCTCGTCCATGTCGATGTACTGCGCCTTACCTTCAACTTCAGCGATAACCGGGTGCGTGTGCGGGTCCCATTTCGCTACCGCCTGACCCGCTTCGACCGCATCGCCATCGCGTACGTCCAATTCAGCGCCATACGGTAGTTTGTAGTATTCACGCTCGCGACCGTGTTCATCAGCCACAGCCAAGGCACTGGAGCGGGAAACAACGATCAGCTTGCCATCGGTGCGTTCCACATGCTTGATATTGTGCAGTCGAACCTTGCCACCATGCTTGACCTGGACGCTGTCGACAGCCGAGGCCCTGGATGCTGCACCACCGATGTGGAAGGTACGCATCGTCAGCTGGGTACCCGGCTCGCCGATCGACTGGGCGGCAATGACACCAACCGACTCACCGACATTGACCTGATGCCCCCGCGCCAGGTCACGACCATAGCATGCTGAACAGACACCATGCGGGGTCGTGCACGTGATGGCACTGCGTACCACGATCTCATCGACACCCATGGTGTCGAGCTCATTGCACCACGCCTCATCGAGCAAGGTGTTACGCGGGATCAATACATCGCCTGTATTGTCATCGATGACATCTTGTGCCACCACACGGCCCAGCACACGATCAGCCAGCGAGACGATGATGTCGCCACCTTCGATAACCGGATGCAGGGTCAGCCCCTCTTCGGTACCACAATCACTCTCGGTGACGACCAGGTCTTGCGACACATCCACCAGACGACGCGTGAGATAGCCTGAATTGGCTGTCTTCAATGCCGTATCGGCCAGGCCCTTACGTGCCCCGTGGGTCGAAATAAAGTACTGAAGGACATTCAGGCCTTCACGGAAGTTGGCGGTGATCGGCGTTTCGATGATCGAGCCATCCGGCTTGGCCATCAGCCCTCGCATGCCAGCAAGTTGACGAATCTGCGCGGGGCTACCACGAGCACCGGAGTCGGCCATGATGAACACGCTGTTGAACGAGTCCTGCTCGACCTCCTTACCGTCACGATCGATAACCGTTTCCTTGGAAATGCCGGCCATCATCTCTTTCGCGACCTGGTCGTTGGCACGTGCCCAGATATCGATGACCTTGTTGTACTTCTCACCACCGGTCACGAGACCGGAAGAGAACTGGTCCTCGATTTCTTTGACCTCATCTTCCGCTGCATCCACGATGCCCTTCTTGGATTCCGGAATGATGAAATCATTGACCCCGATCGATGCACCCGACCACGTAGCGAGACGGAAGCCGGTGTACATGAGCTGGTCCGCGAAGATTACCGTATCCTTGAGGCCAGCTCGACGATAGACCTCATTGATCAAGCCCGAAATCGCCTTCTTCTTCATCGGCTTGTCAACCAGTTCGAACGGCACTCCCTTGGGCAGGATGCTGAACAGCAGCACGCGGCCAACCGTCGTGTCGAACAGCGAGGTCTTCTTGACCAGGTCACCTCCCTCGCTTTCCGGCAGGTGTTCGGTCAGACGTACCTTGACGCGGGCATGTAACGATACGTTCTGCGTACCGAAAGCTCGCTCCACCTCCTTGAGGTTGGCGAACACCATACCTTCCCCTTTGGCGTTGACCTTTTCGCGCGTCATGTAATACAGGCCAAGCACCACGTCTTGTGACGGCACGATGATCGGCTCGCCATTGGCGGGTGACAACACATTGTTGGTCGCCATCATCAAGGTACGTGATTCGAGCTGCGCCTCCAGCGTCAGAGGCACATGCACGGCCATCTGGTCGCCGTCAAAGTCCGCATTGTAGGCTGCACAGACCAGAGGATGCAGTTGAATTGCCTTGCCTTCGATCAATAGCGGCTCGAATGCCTGGATACCCAGACGGTGCAAGGTCGGTGCACGGTTCAGCAGCACCGGATGTTCACGAATCACGTCAGCCAGGATATCCCAGACTTCGGGCAACTCGCGCTCGACCATTTTCTTGGCGGCCTTGATGGTCGTCGCTTCGCCGATGGCCTGCAACTTGGAATAGATGAAGGGCTTGAACAGCTCCAGCGCCATCTTCTTGGGCAGACCGCACTGATGCAGACGCAGGGTCGGCCCCACGGTAATGACCGAGCGTCCGGAATAGTCGACACGTTTACCGAGCAGGTTCTGACGGAAGCGTCCCTGCTTGCCCTTGATCATGTCGGCCAGCGATTTCAACGGACGCTTGTTGGAACCGGTAATCGCTCTGCCGCGACGCCCGTTATCGAGCAGCGCATCGACCGACTCCTGCAACATCCGCTTCTCGTTACGCACGATGATGTCGGGCGCACTGAGATCCAGCAGTCGTTTCAGCCGGTTATTACGGTTGATGACTCGGCGATACAGGTCATTGAGATCAGAGGTCGCAAAACGTCCGCCATCCAGCGGCACCAATGGACGCAGATCCGGTGGCAGTACCGGCAGCACTTCCATCACCATCCAGGCCGGATCATTGCCGGACTGATGAAATGCTTCCAGAAGCTTGAGTCGCTTGGAAAGCTTCTTGACCTTGGTATCGGAGTTTGTCTGCGGAATCTCTTCTCGCAGTTGATTGATTTCTTCGTCGAGATCAATGTCATTGAGGAGAACCTGAACCGCTTCCGCCCCCATGCGAGCATCGAAATCGTCGCCGAACTCTTCGAGAGCCTCGAAATACTGCTCATCATTGAGAAGCTGACCACGTTCCAGGGTCGTCATGCCCGGATCGATGACCATGAAACTCTCGAAATAGAGAACCCGCTCGATATCGCGCAGTGTCATATCGAGGAACAAGCCAATCCGTGACGGCAACGACTTGAGAAACCAGATATGCGCCACCGGAGAGGCCAGCTCTATGTGGCCCATACGCTCACGGCGAACTGCCGCCTTGGTGACCTCGACACCACACTTTTCGCAGATGATGCCGCGATGCTTCATCCGCTTGTATTTGCCACACAAGCACTCATAGTCTTTGACCGGGCCGAAGATCTTGGCACAGAACAGGCCGTCACGCTCCGGCTTGAAGGTGCGGTAGTTGATGGTCTCAGGCTTTTTCACCTCACCGTAAGACCAAGAGCGAATCAAGTCCGGTGATGCGAGCGTAATCTTGATCGCATCGAATTCGTCGGACTGAGCCTGCGATTTGAGGACTTTCACCAAATCTTTCATGGGTCGGCTCCGTTGCGGAGTTATCAAGGGCGGGGGCCATCACGCCGGCCCCCGCGGACCGTCATTGTCGAGCGCAGCTAATCGCGTATGTACAGCGACTAGCCTTCCAACTCGATATCGATGCCCAAGGAGCGAATCTCTTTCACCAGGACATTGAAGGATTCCGGCATGCCGGCTTGCATACTGTGATCGCCGTCGACGATGCTCTTGTACATCTTCGTACGCCCTTCCACATCGTCGGACTTGACCGTCAACATTTCCTGCAGCGTATAGGCGGCACCATAGGCCTCCAGTGCCCAGACCTCCATCTCGCCGAAGCGTTGTCCACCAAATTGGGCCTTACCACCCAATGGCTGCTGGGTGACCAGCGAGTAGGAACCGGTGGAGCGCGCGTGCATCTTGTCGTCGACCAGATGGTTGAGCTTGAGGATGTACATGTAGCCAACGGTCACAGGCCGATCAAAGGCTTCACCCGTACGACCATCATAAAGCGCCATCTGACCTGATTCAGGCAGATCAGCAAGCTTGAGCAGATGCTTGATCTCGTGCTCCTTGGCACCGTCAAATACCGGCGTCGCCATGGGGACCCCACCACGCAGATTCTTGGCCAGCGCGATGACCTCATCATCGCTCAAGGAGTCCAGATCCTCCTGGCGTGTACCCTCGGTATTGTATATCTGGCCGAGGAAATCACGGATCTCGGCCGCCTGTTGTTGACGGGCATCCCGCAACATCGCATCGATCTTGACACCCAATCCTCGAGCAGCCATGCCCAAGTGGGTTTCAAGCACCTGACCGACGTTCATGCGTGAGGGTACGCCGAGCGGGTTGAGCACCACGTCCACCGGCTCACCATTGGCGTCGAATGGCATATCCTCGACCGGCATGATCGCCGAGATCACGCCTTTGTTGCCGTGACGACCGGCCAGCTTGTCGCCCGGCTGAATACGACGTTTGACCGCCATGTAAACCTTGACGATCTTCAGCACACCGGGTGCCAGATCATCGCCCTGAGTGAGCTTGCGTTTCTTGTCTTCGAAACGCTCATCCATCTCCTTGCGGCGATTTTCGAGTTGCTCATCAGCCTGAGCCAGCAGCTCATTCAGCGCTTCATCCTGCATCCGCAACTTGAACCACTGCTGACGCGGCAACTCTTCCAGGTAGTCATCGCTGAGCACATCGCCTTTGTTGAGCTTGGGCCCACCATTGACCGCCTGCCCGGCAAGCGAGCGCTTGAGACGTTCGAACGTGGCGTCTTCAGCAATCCGGTAGGTTTCCTGCAGATCCTTGCGTACCTCATCAAGCTGCATCTGCTCAATGGACAACGCGCGAGAATCCTTGTCGACACCATCGCGTGTAAAAATCTGGACGTCGATAATCGTGCCATACATGCCGGTCGCGACACGCTGCGATGTATCCTTCACATCGGAGGCTTTTTCCCCAAAGATTGCGCGCAGCAATTTCTCTTCGGGAGTCAGCTGGGTTTCCCCTTTGGGCGTCACCTTGCCTACCAGAATATCACCAGGGCCGACCTCGGCGCCGATATAGACGACACCGGCTTCATCAAGCTTGGACAGCGCCGACTCACCGACATTGGGGATATCCGAGGTGATCTCTTCTGCGCCCAGTTTGGTATCCCGGCAAACGCAAGTCAGTTCCTGAATATGCACCGTAGTAAAGCGGTCTTCCTGAGACACACGCTCAGACAGCAGGATCGAGTCCTCGAAGTTGTAGCCGTTCCAGGGCATAAACGCGATACGCATGTTTTGACCGAGCGCGAGGTCTCCCATATCCACTGAGGGACCATCGGCGAGGATATCGCCTTGGGCGACAACATCTCCTGGACGCACGATAGGGCGCTGATTCATGCAGGTGTTCTGGTTCGAGCGCAGGTACTTGGTCAGGTTGTAGATATCGACACCGGCTTCCCCACCGATGATCTCATCCTCATTGACCCGTACCACGATCCGCTTGGCATCGACGGAATCAATCACACCACCACGGCGAGCAACCGCACAGACACCGGAATCCCGTGCGACAAACCTTTCCATTCCGGTGCCGACCAGAGGTTTGTCGGCGCGCAAGCTCGGAACGGCCTGGCGCTGCATATTGGATCCCATCAGGGCCCGGTTGGCATCGTCATGCTCCAGGAAAGGTACCAACGCCGCAGCCACGGATACCACCTGGCGAGGAGAGACATCCATCAAGGTCACCTTGTCAGGTGCCATGAAGGTCGTTTCACCTTTATGTCGGACCTGGACCAGGTCATCAACGAGCTTATTGTCACCATCGACCGTGGCTGATGCCTGAGCGATGATGTAATCCCCTTCTTCGATAGCCGAAAGGTGGATCACCTCATCAGTCACTTGCCTGTCAACCACCTTGCGATAAGGCGTCTCGAGGAAGCCGTAACTATTGGCGTAACTATAAGTGGCCAACGAGTTGATCAGGCCGATGTTCGGCCCTTCCGGTGTCTCGATCGGGCAGAGACGTCCATAATGCGTTGCATGTACGTCACGCACCTCGAACCCGGCTCGTTCACGGGTCAAACCGCCCGGACCAAGCGCTGAAACACGACGCTTGTGCGTCACTTCCGACAAGGGGTTGTTCTGGTCCATGAACTGCGACAGCTGGCTCGACCCGAAGAACTCCTTGACTGCCGCCGCAACGGGCTTGGCATTGATCAGGTCCTGTGGCATCAGGCCTTCACTCTCGGCCATCGACAGCCGTTCCTTGACCGCCCGTTCGACACGCACCAGGCCAACGCGGAACTGATTTTCAGCCATCTCGCCGACACAGCGAATGCGACGGTTGCCAAGGTGATCAATATCATCGACATCACCGAAGCCATTACGGATATTGATCAGTTCTTTCAGGACATCGGTGATATCCTGGTTGTCGAGAACCCCTGGGCCTGTATCGCTGCCACGACGCAAGCGCCGATTGAACTTCATGCGGCCGACACCGGACAGGTCGTAGCGGTCCTCGGTGAAGAACAGGTTATTGAACAACGTCTCGGCAGCCTCCTTCGTCGGCGGCTCACCGGGACGCATCATGCGATAGATTTCAACCAAAGCCTCCAGCTGGGTCTGTGTCGTATCCAGCTTGAGTGTTTCGGACATGAAAGGACCGCAGTCGAGATCGTTCGTATAGAGCGTCTCGATGGTAGTGATTCCTGCCTTAGCCAACTTTTCGAGCAGTTCGGGGGTGATCTCCGTGTTGCACTCACAGATCAACTCCCCGGTATTCGGGTCCACTTGTCGCTTGGCCAGCGTCTTGCCAAAAAGGTACTCCATAGGTACCTCAAGGCGCTCAAGCCCCGACTTTTCCATCTGGCGAATATGCTTCTGCGTGATTCTCCGCCCTTCTTCAACGATGACGCTGCCATCAACATCTTTGATGTCGAAGGTCGCGGTTTCACCACGTAACCGTGACGGGACAAGATCAACCGAGAAGCCGGATGCTTCGATATGAAACACACTGGTGTCGAAGAACGTATCGAGAATGTCTTCCGCATCCATCCCCAATGCACGCAGCAACACGGTCGCAGGCAGCTTACGACGACGGTCGATACGGACAAAGACGTTGTCTTTGGGGTCGAACTCAAAATCAAGCCAGGAGCCGCGATAGGGAATGACCCGAGCGGAATAGAGCAGCTTGCCGGAAGAGTGACTCTTACCTTTATCATGGTCAAAAAAGGCACCCGGACTGCGGTGAAGCTGGGAAACGATGACGCGCTCAGTGCCATTGACGACAAAGGTGCCGTTCTCGGTCATCAGGGGGATTTCCCCCATATAGACTTCCTGCTCCTTGATGTCCTTGATCGCCTTATTGGATGACTCCTTGTCATAGATGATCAGGCGAACCTTGACGCGTAACGGAGCAGAATAGGTGACACCGCGCAGTTGACACTCCTTGACATCAAACGCTGGAGTCCCGAAACGGTAGCTGACATATTCGAGAGCCGCGTTACCGGAAAAGCTCTCGATTGGGAATACGGATTTGAAAGCAGCATGGAGACCCAGCTCCAGACGCTCTTCCGGGGCGCGATCCTGCTGGAGAAAGTCGTGATAGGAATCAAGCTGGATGGCCAGCAGGTAAGGCACATCCATCACTTGGGGCAGTTTGCCAAAATCCTTGCGGATGCGTTTTTTCTCAGTGTATGAGTAAGCCATCTGTATTCCCCAGCTTGTTCACCATGGGTGACCGATGCATTTCGGCGACACCATACGGAGTGATTCCGTCTGGTGGTGACGGCAAGTCCAACATCACCCACCGTCTCAACTCATCTGGCGGGTTATCAATAGATATGACAGCCTGCCAGTAACAACAGAAAAAGGCCGGCAGCGGACAAGCCGCCACCAGCCACGGAAGCTTACGCAGCGCGTAAAGCCTCGGGCAACAAGGAGTTACTTGAGCTCCACGGTTGCGCCGGCGTCTTCCAGTTTTTGCTTGGCCTCTTCGGCATCTTCCTTGGACATACCTTCTTTCAGGGTAGCCGGCGCACCATCGACGGCGCCTTTCGCTTCCTTGAGACCCAAGCCGGTGATCTCGCGCACTACCTTGATGACGTTGACTTTCTTGTCTCCTGGCGATGACAGGACCAAATCGAACTCGGTCTGCTCTTCCGCTTCTTCAGCTTCGCCACCACCAGCAGGACCGGCAACGACTGCTGCTGCCGCTGTCACGCCGAATTTCTCTTCCATCGCCTCAATCAGCTCAGCGACTTCCATCACTGACATGTCGGCGACAGCGTTGATGATATCTTCTTTGCTAAGTGCCATTTTACAATTCCTGAACTTTGCGGAGCCCCGCCTTTACTCAATCGGGTACTCGGTTAACAGTATGCGGTCAGCAAGTCTTTTAGGCAGCTTCTTCCTGCTTCTGGTCACGCAGAGCCGCCAGAGTCCGAACCAGCTTGCCGGCTGAAGCTTCCTTCATGACCGACATCAGCTTGGATATCGCCTCATCATACGTTGGCAATGTCGCCAAACGATCCAGCTGGGAAGCCGGGATAAACTCGCCTTCGTAAGCCAGCGCTTTGACCTCGAACGCCTTTTCATGCTTGGCAAACTCCTTGAACAAGCGCGCAGCGGCGCCTGGATGTTCAGTAGAGAAAGCCAGCAACGTCGGGCCAACGAACGTCTCGTTCAGGCACTCCCAGGGAGTGCCTTCCAGCGCACGGCGTGCCAACGTGTTGCGAACGACACGAATTTGCACACCATTCTCGCGGGCTTGTTTACGCAATGTCGTCATTGCGCTGACATTGACACCGCGAGAATCGGCAACAACGATGGAGAGTGCATCCTTGGCAGTCTCACTGACCTCGGCAACGATTGCCTTCTTGCCTTCGAGAGCTAGTGCCACTTTGATCACTCCATGTTTGCCAGGAAACGCCCCGAAACATACAGGCCGAACCTGGATTTGCCATCTCCTTCCCAAACATGATGCGGGAAGGTCTTGGGTGATGGTGCACACCAGCACACTGGCGGCCACACCATCTGCGTAGGCATCCATACTACGGAACATTAAGCCCTTTGGAGGCGCCTACGGTCTTTGACGGCGCCCCGCCTGAGCGCGGGGACCGCAAAGTTACTTTCTCTTGTCTACCCGGTCACACGAATGAACTGTGATCGAGCGTAAGCCCCGGCCCCATCGTGGTAGACAAGGTCATTTTCTTGAAATACACGCCTTTAGACGTGCTGGGCTTCAATTTCTTGAGATCGCCGACTAACGCTTCCAAATTGCCTTTGATAGCGTCGGCCTCAAAATCCACTTTTCCAAGCGTGGTATGGATAATGCCGTTTTTGTCAGTACGGAAACGCACCTGGCCAGCTTTGGCATTCTTGACAGCAGTCGCTACGTCCGGCGTTACGGTTCCCACCTTCGGATTCGGCATCAAACCACGCGGCCCGAGAATCTGGCCAAGCTGACCGACCACACGCATGGCATCAGGAGAAGCGATGACAACGTCGAAATCGAGCTGACCTTTCTTCACTTCTTCCGCGAGCTCATCCATCCCGACGATGTCAGCGCCGGCTTCTTTCGCGGCGTCGGCATTGGCACCTTGAGTAAAAACGGCAACACGCACATCTTTACCCGTGCCATTAGGCATCACAGTAGCACCACGCACCATTTGATCGGATTTGCGCGGATCGACGCCCAAGTTAATGGCCACATCTACCGACTCTTTAAAATTGACAGTCGACAAACTCGATAACAAAGAGACCGCTTCTTCCAGCGAATACGCCTTGTTCGGGTCAACTTTTTCCTGAATCTGTCTTGCGCGCTTGCTCAATTTCGCCATGATCAGAGCCCCTCCACATTGAGACCCATACTACGGGCACTGCCAGCGATAGTACGAACAGCCGCATCAAGGTCTGAAGCCGTCAAATCCGGCTCCTTGGTCTTGGCTATTTCCTCGAGCTGCTCACGAGTCACTGTTCCGACCTTGTTCTTGTTCGGCTCACCCGAACCCGACTTGATTCCTGCCGCTTTCTTCAGCAAAACCGCTGCAGGCGGCGTCTTGGTGATGAACGTGAAGCTTCGGTCGGCATAAACGGTAATAACAACAGGAGTCGGCAGCCCTGCCTCAAGGTCCTGCGTCTCGGCATTAAACGCCTTGCAGAACTCCATGATATTAACACCGTGCTGCCCCAACGCCGGGCCCACGGGCGGGCTCGGATTGGCCTTACCTGCTGCCACCTGCAGCTTGATATAAGCCTCTACTTTCTTAGCCATGGTACTCTCCAGTTGGGTAGTAGCGCCTTTCGGCTCCCCGATAATGAATGCTGCTCTAGCAGCTAATGCCAGCACTAACCCGCGTCAGCACTGGGTCACTCCTTTTCGACCTGCGCAAATTCCAACTCGACAGGAGTGGAACGGCCAAAGATAAGCACACTGACCTGGAGCCGGTTCTTGTCATAGTTGACTTCTTCAACCACGCCATTGAAGTCGGCAAAAGGCCCATCAATCACGCGTACGGACTGACCGGGCTCAAATACGGTTTTTGGACGGGGCTTGTCGCTGCCATCCTGGACACGTCGTAAAATAGCATCCGCTTCCTGCTGCGTAATGGGCGCTGGCTTCTCTTTGGTTCCACCGATGAACCCCATGACACGTGGTGTCTCATTCACCAAATGCCAAGTGGCATCGTCCATATCCATCTCGACCAGCACATAGCCAGGATAGAACTTGCGCTCACTCTTTCGTCGCTTGCCATCACGCATTTCGACGACTTCCTCGGTCGGCACCAGGATTTCGCCAAAACGCTCTTCCATACCATACATCTTCACGCGTTCACGCAAGGAACGCATGACATGCTTCTCGAAACCGGAATAGGCATGCACGACATACCAACGCTTGGACATGGAGTCTCCTAACCAATGACGCCGGACATGGCCCAACCCAGAAGGGTATCAATCAGCCAGAGCAAAAGGCCGACCAGCGCCACAGCCACCAGCACTATTGCTGTGGTTTGAACCGTTTCTTGCCGAGAGGGCCACACGACGCGCTGAATTTCCTTACGCGCACCTCGTGCCAGCTCAAGCAGCTCACGACCTTTCGCCGTTGTCAGGGCAACCACCCCGGCCAGCGCGCCGAGAACCACTACGCCAAGCACACGATATAACATCGCCTGGCCTGAGAAATAAGAATTCCCGACGACAGCGGCAACGACCAACACGGCAACCACCGCCCACTTGAGCCCGTCGTAGCGCGAAGCTTGCACCTCGGCATTTTGTTTCATGAAAACGAGACTCCTCAGGATACGGCGATCAAACAGAGTAGTATAAAGACACGCTCAGTCTGGGGGAAGACTGGCAGGCCAGGAGGGAATCGAACCCCCAACCTGCGGTTTTGGAGACCGCTGCTCTGCCAATTGAGCTACTGGCCTATAACACAGCTGAGCAACCTCAGCAGGGCGAAACATGGTATCTCAAACCAATCTTGGAAGCAACCCAAGAGATCACCATATCCCAGCACTAGACAAGCCTAATCGATCATTCGACAAATGGAGCTCATGGACGGATTTGAACCGTCGACCTCACCCTTACCAAGGGTGTGCTCTACCCCTGAGCTACATGAGCACAACGATTATTTGACAACAACTCGTTGGAGCGGGTAGCGGGAATCGAACCCGCATCATCAGCTTGGAAGGCTGAGGTTCTACCATTGAACTATACCCGCCTACCCGCTCTTTCAGCCGGGACTACAATCGACACGACATCAAAAGCTGGTGGAGGGGGAAGGATTCGAACCTTCGAAGCTTTCGCGGCAGATTTACAGTCTGCTCCCTTTGACCACTCGGGAACCCCTCCAGCTGGACGGCAAATTCTACCGACTCTCTTCATGCTGTCAAGCACTTATTTTTCAAATACTTGAAGCTGACCGCGAGACGATAGTTCGCCTGTAGAACGCGGCGCATTGTGTCAAACGAAAACTGAAAATGCAAGCCCAGCCCGTATTTTTTCCAGCGTCACCGGGGGTGGCACTCGAGGGGCGCCGGCCATTCGCCCTGCACGCTCCGCCGGCGTCAGGGGGAAACAAGCTTCAAGTCCCGCATATACCATGTCAGGCCACAAGGCATGAGGGACTCTCATTCCTCTTGAAACGACTCTGGCATCGCCTCCTGTCATCAACAGAGGCAATGCGACCCCTTCGCGATCACAGACTTCACTGTAGATACGGTTTACGGCACTCACGGCTGCCATGAATATTCCGTGGTTGACGGCTTCAACCGTGTTTCTCCCTGGAGCCAACAACTCGTCGGCCTCACTGTCAGGGTCGATGGCGACATTTCGCGTCCCCAATTGAAGACTCTCTTTCATCAACCGTAAGCCCGGCAGGATATACCCTCCCAGATGTCGTCCGCCGGGCAAGACGAAATCGATCGTGATAGCACTGCCACAATCGACACAACAGCATGCCCCGGCCAACTGATACCCCGCCAGGCTACCCATCCATCGGTCAACACCCAAGCGACCAGGCTCACGATAGCCATTACTGACACCGAGCGCTTCGGCGGCCGAACGAGCGACATGGACGGCTCCGACTTGACGCTTGAGAAGCGTAACAGTTTCTTGCAGTACAGCCTCTCTGGCCACACTGGAGATACGCACAGCCTCGACCACATCAAGGTCCGGGATGTCAGCACCAGGGCGCCACTCCTCGCGGGTCCATACAGCCCCTCGCGAACGAATCTCGCTACTTGCCGTATCCTTGAGACGCCACTTGGACAGTGTGTTGCCAATATCAAGATCGAGGATCATGCACTACCACGCACGCTGACTTCGCCACCAGCCAACTTTTCCAAGCCCCCACCCCGCCTAACGAGCAAGCATCCGGACGCATCCACACCTTCAGCGATTCCGGCATATTGGCGGTCACCTTGAATCACTTCCACCTCAGCTCCTGCATAAGCATGTCGCGCGTTCCACTCCTGGCACCAGGGGCCGAATCCCTCATGATCAAACCCCGGAAGCATCTGAAACAATGCCTCGAGCAACTCCGCGGCCAATTGATTGCGACCGATGCCTGGAGAGACGTCATGCACCGCGGCAGTAGGCTGATCAACATCGTGGCGTGATTCCCTGGGCAGAGATACATTCAGCCCCAATCCAATGACGAGATCACACGGACCAGAAAAGTCACCGCTGACTTCGAGAAGGATGCCGGCGAGTTTACGGTACTGCCCCCCGCCTTCAAGCAAGATGTCATTGGGCCATTTGAGAGAGATAGACAAGCCATGGCGTTCCAGGACCTGTGCAACGACTACGCCTACCGCCAGACTCAGCCCTTCCACACTATTGACACCCCCTTCGAAACGCCAGCCCATAGACAGCAGCAAACCTCGTCCCCATGGACACATCCATGCGCGGCCGCGACGGCCACGCCCAGCTGTTTGTGACTCAGCCAAGCATACCTCCGCATGTCCTGCGCCTAAAGCAAAGCGATCACGCAGATACTGGTTCGTCGAAGGCAGCGCTTCCTCGACGAAGAGTCGTTGCAACTGAGCCCGACTGTGGGCAGGCAACTGAGCGATGATGGTTGCCCCATCCAGCAACTCAACCGATTCAGCCAAGCGATACCCCAGTCCTTTGACCGCTTCCAGAGGGATATCCAGTCCTTCCAGCTTTTTCAACTGTTTCCATACCGCTGTCCGGGAAACGCCAAGCTGCTCTCCCAGTTCCTCTCCTGAATGATAATTCCCATCACTCAGAAGACGTATCAGGTCGCCAATTACCATGACTCCAGTCTCAGACGCGAAAAGCGCCATTCTATCGGATGCCATTCAGGTCAGGAAACGCCAATGGACCAAAGTGGGAGCAAATCAGTCCGCCGGGCCCATCGACGACCCAAAAAAAATCCCCCGGGGGGTTCCCGGGGGATTGTCATGTGAGGGCCTGACGATGACCTACTCTCGCATGGGGAA
>NZ_FNNI01000010.1 GCF_900106955.1 Aidingimonas halophila
CTTCGCGGTCCATCGTTTGATGGGGTTGTCGTCGCTCATCCTGTCCTCCTGATGACTGCACTATACCCTGTGCAGCTATGGAGGGGGTCACTTCACTGGGTCGTTAACTGCCAACTTAGATCTAGATCCGCTGCTGCAGTCCACACAAACTACAGTATTTTCGTAAAAAATTAAGTATTTTGATTTCTTTCTATGCCTAAAAGTTTAAAAAACTTACTCATACGGAAACCTTTGTGCAAACATAATAGCTATCATAACCAAGGCGATCTCTTCTAGTTTCTCGTATCCATTCTCATGTATGGATTTTTTAATTTCAGGCAGTACCATCTCTAAATCAGCAACGTGAAAGTGATGAACATCGTCTCCAACTTCCAAGACTGCCAACCTCGTCTCCATTGGCCATTTTTTACTTTCTTTTTCTTTAAACACACTATAAACCACATTGTCGTCAAATGAGTAAACAGCCCCTGCCGGGATATGGTATCTAGTCCGAGGCTTAAGCTGCCGAGGCGGTATCTCTCTTCTATCAGGATTTAGTGAAGCAGTCTCAAAGATCTCACAAAAATTCTTAGCGGCCCTAATTTCCTTTCTATTCGCACGTTCTTTAAGCTTGTGGAATGAAGAAAACCTAGTGCTCACTGATGTAGGATGAGAAACTAACGAGGGGATATGAATTTGAAACCAATAATTAAAAATCCTCTTCTTCATTCCGAAGTCTGACTTAGCCTCCAAGTGGCTAACCACTTTTTTTAAATCCTTTTGGATCGTATCTTTAGCATGATCACTAGTAAAAGCAAATGTTAAACCATTATGTTTGTACGCAACTTTAGTTACATCAGCAGCAACGCAGCCAAAGACGTTCCTCCCATCACGTTTTGCGGGCATTCTTTTTTGCAGCTGAACTTCAGCATCTCTTATTCTTTTGCTCAATTGTTTACTGCTGGCAATTCTCTTGCATTCAATATAAAAGGCTTCTTTTTTGGAAACAGCAATAACATCAGTTTCGGTAGTAAGATCAACATGGCAACCATATTGCAAAAAATAACTAGCGATCCTAAGCTCAAACTGAGCATTCCTAGAGTCGGAGTCTTTATCTAGTGCGGCAAAGTCACTTCCGCCTATCATGAGCTCCAACTTCTCATCACCACCTAAAGGCTCTTTGCATTTCAACCCCCTCAATATCCACATAAGCTCGTGAACTTCCCGCAATACATAAAGCTCCCAATCTAATGGGCTTTCAAACGGTCCTGTCAAAGAATTTTTAAATACTCTCCAAGGATCTGAGTCTTCCTCCAAAACCAAAGAAAAATAGTCTAAATACCTCTCAATCCTTGTATTTTTTAATCTTATCCCTTTTAAAGAGAGGTATTCATTAAGTTCCACTAGGTCCTGAAAGTGATGGGAGTACTCTAGTGATGGAAGCGTTTGCAATGGCAAGTTGTATGTTTTTTCTTTTTCCATGCTTTTCAAATCCTCAAACTTGGTACAATAATTAATCAACAGTTTCAGGAAACCATGCAGCGGAATTGAGAAATTCTTCGTGTCCGCTTTGGGTCGAAAGTAGCCATCCAAGCAAACCATAACGATGCAGCTCCTCCAGATCCCAAACCGGCATCAACGTTACAAAATTTATCCATTATGTCTCTTTTAGCAGACAATAATGCTTATGCCCACTTTTTCGGCACAGTTTTTTCGTCAACCCGTAGTCAACGAGGCTGGTCGAGATGGCGTTGAAAAGGGTGGTGGGGAGACTGCTCCAGAGTTGGAGAGCGATGCACTGTATGCAGGCACTTACTCCCAGCCGATGGAGCGGCTTTGGCCTGTGTTATCGATCCGTTGGATGGCTTACCCCATCACCTATGGGAATAGCCTCGATGCCATGGGGGAGGAGTCCCTTTGTCAGGCTGGGTCGCTATTCATCGGTGGGTTTCGTGACTCGCGGTGGCAATATGCGCCTCCGGGGAGGCGCAATGGCAAAAGCTGCTTCCGGACGGGCGAATTGACCGCTATGGACTGCGGCACTCGCCGGTAGGCTGAGCCATTCGGCGGGTTGAGCTGCGTAGGCCCAGCCAGGCATTGACGAAGAGCGTCAACAGGATCAGGGAACCGCCGAGCAGCGTCGCTTGAGGTGGCTGCTCATCCAACCACCACCAGACCCACAGGGTGCCGAACACGGCCTCAATCAAATAGAACAGGGCAACTTCCGCCGATGGCAGATAGCGGGTCGCGTTATCGATCAGTGCGGTGGCCAATGGCATCTGCAATAGACCCATCAGTGCCAGGACGCCGTAGCTTTGTGTTGTCAGGGCCAGTGGCGTTGCCATCGGCAAGGCAATCAATGCCGATAGTCCGCCCCCTATGGCGATGAGGGGAATTCTGTCCAGGTTGGGGTGGCGGCGCAGGAGGGTGAGGTTGCCCCCGACGGCGGCCGCTGCGATCACCGCATAGATATCGCCGAGCAAGCCTTCGCCGGATAGAGAACCCGAGAAGACGATCAACATGCCGGCCATGGCCGCCACGATTGCCAGCCAGGTTCGCATGGCTACCGTCTCATGCAGAAAGCAACGCGTGAAGATGGCAGCAAACAGGGGGGCGGCACTCAGGATGACCACCACATTGGCGACCTTGGTGTTCATGACTGCGAGGACAAACAGGCTGGAGGTGATACCCAGCGTTATTGCAGAGAAGAGTGCAACGCCGGGATTCTCACGTAGCGTTGCCAACCGGCGCCCACCGAGGCACAGCAAGCCAAGCGATAGCGCCATCAGGGCACCTCGCCAGAAGATGACGTTCCATCCATCTGTCGCTGCCAGCCGAACCAGCAGGCTGTCGAAGCTCAGGACCGTGACGCCTGCGGCCGCCATCGCCAGGCCGCGTCCGTGGCCATGTAGGGAGAAGAACATTCAAGGTGCTCCTGCTGTGGTGCGTGATGGCCCGATGTTTAGCCGTGGGTGATCATGAGGGTGTTAACAGCTTGCCTGCCAGGATATGGCCCCCGGTGGAGGAGGGCTGTTCTCTTCACGTCAGCCCGAAAGACTTCTGCGACACGCGCATGCCTCTGCATATCTATCCATTTATGCATAGCCACTCATACCTATCCGCTTATACCCTCCCATACTGCTCCACACCTCCTGAAGTCACCATCATCCATTGAATCCTGATATTCAATTCCTGCTGGTGGCCAGAAGCCGATCTTCCGCTGGCGGCGAGCCGATCAACGCCGACATTGTGATTCAGGGCGCTGCGCCGCTGGTTCTTTTCCTGAACTGGGCCGCCTTGTAGCGGTTACCGCACAGGGCCATGCTGCACCAGCGCCGCTTGCGTGCCTTGGTACGGTCATAGAACCACAGGATGCAGTCAGGGTGATCGCACTGTTTGACGAGGGTGAAGTTACCTTCCACCAGTAACTGCGCCACCGACTCGGCGACCGGGCCAAGGAGGGATGCGATCGGCTCACCGCACGCCGTACGGGTCAACACCAGGTTGCCTTCGTCATCGCGTTCCAGGTGCGGGACGCTGGAGTAGGCGTGCAGGTGCTCGTTCAGGCCGCTGATATCACCCAACTGACCTTCCTTGCGCTGCGCGATGAGCTGACGCGCCAATGCCCGTAGTGCTTTCGCCTGGGCGAGCAGCTCTGCAAGATCAATTGCCTCGTCCTCCGGCGCCGAAACGACACCACTCCGCTCCAGCCAATGGAGCACATCGCCGCCGCTGTTCCAGTATTCGATGACCTCGCCGTTGTCGCGCGCCTCGGTATTCAGCAGGTCCATCGCGAGATGGTCACCCACCATTGGCGCCTCGGCCAGGCTGCTGTTGCTCGGTATTTCTGCATCTGCCATTTCGTAACCTCTAAAAAATAGTTTGACAGGTTATCAAGGGCTGGCTCATGCTCAATCTCGAGTAACCTATTTGGGTTGAGTATAGAGGTTATGTAGATTCCCACACCAGCTTTAACGTCGAGGAACACCATGAGCACAAGAGAAATGCCATCTGCAGCCACTGCCAACAGCACCGAGACCCCTGTGCAGGTCCACTACAGGACCATGGAGGTCCTGGGCACCAGTGTCTTCTATCGCGAAGCCGGGTCACCGGAGGCACCAGCCGTGTTGCTGCTGCACGGGTTTGCCGCGTCGTCGTACATGTTTCGCGACCTGATCCCGCAACTGGCCAGGAAGTATCATGTGATCGCTCCTGATCTGCCTGGCTTCGGGCAGACCACGGTCTTGCCGGGTGTTGAGTTCAACTACACCTTCGACAACCTGGCATCGGTGATTGATGACTTCACCGTGGACAAGGGGCTGGATCGCTTTGCCATGTACGTGTTTGATTACGGAGCTCCGGTCGGTTGGCGTCTGGCGGTTAAGCACCCGCAGAAGATCACCGCGATCGTGAGTCAGAACGGCAACGCCTACGAAGAGGGTTTGAGTGAGGGTTGGGCAGATATGCGCAAGGCGTGGGCCGAGCCGACCGCTGAGAATCGCGAATCCCTGCGCCGGTTCAACACCTTCGAGATGATCAAGTGGCAGTACATCGAAGGCGTCAGCGACACCTCGCTGATTCCGCCGGAGACATACCAGTTGGCCCATGCCGCCATCGAGCGTATTGGCGTCGAAGCGCAGATGGATCTGCTGCTGGACTATGGCGAGAACGTCAAGCAGTACACTCAGTTGCACGAGTTCTTCCGTCGCTACCAGCCCCCGACACTGGCGATCTGGGGCGAGAACGATCCATTCTTCATACCGCCTGGTGCCGAAGCGTTCAAACGCGACAACCCGAACGCCGAGGTACGTTTCCTCGACTCCGGCCACTTCGCCATCGAAACCCATGGCAAGGAGATCGCAGAGGGCATGCTGGAGTTGTTGGATCGTAGCGTCACGACCTGAGCCACATCATCCTCACGACAGCGGGCCTGGCCGGAGAGCTGGTCAGGCCCGCATGCTGTGGGGAAGGAAGGTATTGTTGTGGCGAGTGGTTGTTGGTGTTTGGGAATGGTTGCTTTCGGCCAAGAGCGGACATTGAGATCATGCTGATATAACGCTGCAATCAGTCGCGCGAGGAACGAGCGTCGGCTGCATTGCCATTGTTAGGCTTATCACGCTCACTCTCGGTCCGTGAATCAAAATTTGCACGCAAACCCGCAAAGCTGACTTCCATACTCTTCATTTTTAGCCTGCTTTCTTTCATGAGGACCGTGAGCAAGGCGGCCAGCACAGCAACCACCGCTGGAATAACCAAGAACAGAAGCTGTTTAGGCTCGGAAATCGGTCCTGAGTCTGTTGACGTAACAAACCCAACAACAGCAGTCATCATGCCCACCATCATGCTCATGGTCGCAACCAGTTGCCGACGATAGCGTGCTGCCTTCTGATAGTCCTCTGCTTCACCTTTATGCTCAAAACCCGTTATTTCCTCACGTATAACTGCCAGCTTTTCGCAGAACTCTTCCTTTGTTGCAGCCGAGATAAAACTTGAATCCATTACCTCTTTGGTAAGCTCGGCACCAAAATCATTGAGGTCATAAAGAGCAGATCGATCTAGTCCATATCGGCGCGCCGTGGCGGTGGCTAGCCTTTGTAGCACATCATTGGTTGGAATGACGCCCTCAGATATGCCAGGCCTCACTGCATATAAAATTTCCTGATTGGCTTGGTCGACTCGTCGAACATATTCACGATTATCACGGCGTGAAAAAATCGATCTTGTTATCAACGCAACGACTAGGCTGCTTAGCACGCCGGCGCCAATGCCAACTACCCAAGGATTGTTTATAAACTCACTCATCAATTTCCTACTGTATACCTAACAGGTATTAGACAGCGCACTCGTTGATTGACTTGAACGAGCGCGCGCGTTCAACATTCTTATGCCGCCACATAAACTCATTGATTTTTTGATGTATTTTCGTCGACATGGCTATATAACACCAATAAACGAGCATTCAGTCTTTGCCGGCATGTCGGCTTTGGGTCGTCCTGCGAATGGTAGCGAGGTCAGGCCCACGCTAGGCATGGATTGAGCCACACTTTCCTCTCCACCTGTGGAGAACCATGCCATGAATGCTTCAACAACTGCAATTCGAGAGCCCTGGAACAAAGGCAAGCTGGTCGGTCAGAAAACACCACTTCGCTTAAAAGATATCTGGGCCATTCGTGTTCGGCTGCAGCTCGCCGGGAAGACACGCGATCTAGCGCTATTTGATCTAGCGATAGATAGCAAGCTGAGGGCCTGCGACCTGGTCACTTTACGTGTCCGTGATATTTCTCATGGCGAGCGCGTGTCACCAAGGTCCATCGTAATGCAGCGGAAGACACAACAGCCAGTGCAATTTGAGATAACCGAGCAGACACGCGAGGCCTTAGCCGATTGGATTCAGCGCGCCCGGCTTCGAAGCGAGAACTATTTGTTTCCGAGCCGCCTCAGTAGCTCAGAGCACCTGTCAACACGACAGTATGCTCGTATCGTCAAAGCTTGGGTAACCTCTATTGGCCTAGATCCTTCTATCTATGGCACGCATACGCTGCGCCGTACCAAGGCATCGCTGATATACCGTCGGACGAAAAACCTGAGGGCCGTTCAACTGCTCTTGGGTCATACGAAGCTGGAAAGTACTGTCCGATACCTTGGGATAGAGGTAGATGATGCTTTGGAGATGGCTGAACAAACAGAAGCATAGCAAGAGCAGAGGCGGCCTGATTCGGGCCGCCTCTACCGGCCAAAAGCTGCCTGTCGTTGCGAACTTCTGAGCGACGGCTTCAGACTGATCTCGGTCGTTCGTCATGATCACGCCGAACGACCGCCTAAACAGGTAACCGACATTCGTAACCGTCAATTTCTACTGCTTCACATGCCTTCCCCCGAACGCGGAAGGAGCAGGAGAAAAGGATCTAGGGTGTCGGTTGTCGACAGGTACACCAAGTCGCAGAATATCACCCGACTCCAGCATCGCTCTGATTTCCTATTGCTCATTTTTTAAAAACGGCGTGGCATAGCCAAAGTATTCATTTTGAGCTGTGCGTTGCACATCCCAGCGCCTCGAATGTCCCGCTGGGCGCTCCCGTTGATCGGCATGCGTAAGGACCAAGCGATTCTTGGCACGAGAAACCCCGACGAAATAGGCGCATCGGTTTTCATCCTGATCGCCAAAGAAGATTTCGTTGTCGACGGCCATGATGATGACTGAATCGAACTCAAGGCCCTTGCTCTTATGGATGGTCAGGATTCGTACGGCTTGGTCATCTGAGAATCGCTCAAGAGCCTTGGGTAAGTCAGACTCCAACTTTAGCAATTCCTCGATTCTGGCCTTGGTATCGCGAACCACCTCCTTCAACCGATCGCGTGACTCGTAGTCTGGGGAGAGCGACACCAGAGTTTCGATACTGACTTGCTTCAGAAATTCTCGAACCAACTCCCACCAGCCGGAGTAGGGCTCATCGACCAACTCGGCAATGGCTATCTCTTTTCGTTGCTTCTTGACGAGTCGATCAAGGTCCTTGCGCGCGTTCGACTGAATCTCTTCATCAGCAAAAGGGATGAGTTGATTCATGAGCCGGATCCAGGCTTTTGGCTCGCGCTGGCCGTAGAGGCAGGAGAGATAGTCCACGATCAGACGTGCAGCCGGCTCGACCGTAATGTCCTGCATATGCTGCTCGTTACGGAACGGGAGGCCACGTGTCTCCAACGCCGCCATCAGATGATCGGCGTACAGGTCGAGCTGATTACGAACCAGGACTGCTATCTCCGCAGGTGGCAACTGCTCGGTCCTTATCCAGCCTTCAATCAAGCCAGCGAGGTAGTCAGCCTCCTGACGACTATCTTCGAAGCGCCAGGCGAATACCTCACCTTCGTCGCCGGCAAGCTGCTCATCAGGCATGACGGAAGATGGGTCAAGCTTGCGAATGATTTCGTTTTGCAGGCGAAGCAGTCTCGGCTTTGAACGAAAGTTGCGGTACATATTGAGCGGGGCGGCGGCAAAGTCGGCAACGAAAGTCGGAAAGATGCCGTCCAAGGCTCCTGCCCAGCCCATGATCTTCTGTTTAGTGTCGCCCACGGCGGTTAAGCGAATGCTCGTGCCTTGAAAGGCGAGCTTGAGTAGCTCGTACTGCAGGTTGGTGCAGTCTTGGAATTCGTCGAGGAAGACGTCGCTGTAGGTTTGACGGATGGCGTTCCGCGCGACCGCAGACTGCTGCAGAATCTCGATCGCAAACGGCACCAGGTCGGAAAATTCGATCAAAGTCCGTGATGGGGCAGGCTTTCTATCCGCAATCTTGTACCCTGCATCCAGCGCATATTCGCCCGTAAGAACAGGGCGGAAACGGTCGATAATGCGCTTGGCGAAAGCATGAAAGGTATAGCTGTCAAACCGCGTGGCAAGCTCGGAACCACAGCGCCGCTTGACCCGCTCTTTTAGGTTACTACTGGCATCAACCTTAAACGAGATGGCCAGAATCCGTTTGGGATAACGACAGGTTCCTGTGCGCAGTAAAAAGTCTGCACGTTGCGCAAGCATTTCGGTTTTGCCAGCTCCAGGGCCTGCCGTAAGTGCGAGACTTCGCGCGCACTCTTTGGCTGCCAATAGTGCATTCGGTTCAAGAGTCAGCCCATCTGCAGACTTCCAAGCATCGACCGCAATCACTCCGGCAACTCCTCGAGTTTGGCGATGACGGCATCGGCCAAACGTCCGAAGGATTCGGGAATATTCGCGAGCAGGTCTGCATCGCTGAGATTGGCAAGCGCGTCAATGTGCGCGGCCGGCTTGCTTCCTAGCTTGAAGCTGCGGTGATAAGTGCTGAACAGTTGCTGTTCGTCCTCGCTATATTGGCTTGCATCCTGATGGTTCTTGCCGAGGACAGCCTTGATCGTTGACTCTTCGGGCGTTTCTTTCTCGGCATCGTAGGCAACCGGGTAGGCCAGCAGCATGGAAAAATCGAGATCCATGGGCGCCGAGAAAAACACTCCGCGATTCTCCAATTCGAGGAATACGCTTTTCTCGTCTTCAAAATAGTGATGTGTTCGGACTGGTTTTTCGACTGCATCCCATTTAGGTAGATCCCAATCATCAGGGAGCGCTTTTGTCGGCTCAAACTTCACGAGTTGATCATTCACGTATTTGATCCGTCCCCAGCCGGCGGCATAACGAGCCACATCAAGATCCAACAGTGTCAAATACGGAATCTGCAGTGAAGAGAGCAGCCGCCAAAAGTGATTGACATGACGCCCCCCCAAGGGCGCTATCGAAACTGCTGACTCATCAACCGGAGCCCCTTTGGCCTGAAGTAGCCGTGGCAACACGATTTCTTCACTATCACCCTCTCCCAGAACCACCAAGCGGGAGAAATAGACTTCAGGAAAGGCCTGTACGGCCTCACGCACAAATTTGTGTGCTTCGTCTCCGTTTTCCGGCAGTGGAATGTGCATGACGCGTGATGTTCGATTCCGGGTCAGCCGTAGATAGCGGATACGTTCCGGAGCGACGCGCCGCAACATCGTCGGCGCGTGGGTCGCAATCAGTGCTTGTGCGTCACCTTCGCTGGTCATCTTGTTGAGCGCATTGACGATCCGCCCAAGGTAGTGCGGAGAGAGGCTGTTTTCTGGCTCTTCGACCGCCACCAGCGTAAACACGGGCGGACGCAGTTTTTCTGCGTCGAAAGAATCGTCATCTTCAGCTAGGACAGCGCGACCAATGGCTTGCGAGGACAGCACGAGGGACAGATACAGCATCGACTTCTGACCATCGCTCAGTCTCGAGAAGTCCACCAACTGCTCGTCATGGCCCGGCGTGAATGATACCGACATATGTCGCAGCAATGCTTCAATCTCGGACGTAGCAAATGTGAGCTTGGGGTCGACAAAGAAGCTTCCCTTGTGCAAAGTACTCCATGTCGATTTCAAGCTTTTGCTGAACGTGTTGATTGATTGATTCGCCGCCAAGCTGTCGCTGATTTGGTCGGTCAGGCCCTTGATAACGGCTCGTTCTGCATCCCAGTTCACCGCACGCAGCATGCGTCCCAGCAATGCATTGGCGCCATAGGCAATGTGATCGGCAGGGTCACGGCGTGCGGGCAGGTAGTGAACGTGGATATGCTTGCGTTCAGATCGGGGAACTTGAGCTGTGCTCAGCGGCGAGCCATCTGCATTGATGTCCAGCACATAGACCATGCTTTCTTCTATATCTCCATCCAAGCCCATGGTGGCGGTGAGGCGGAAACGCACTCGCGGTGTGCCGTCGATTTCGTCAAGGCGCATGTGGCCGAAATGAGGGGCTACCGTACTATTGTCGTCGTCATCCTCGTCGCCGAGTTCCGGGAACAGAAAGTCTGCCTCAATCCATAGCTGACGCTCATCTGGCGGTGCTTCCTCGTTGAATGGGACATGAAAATCCGAGCGCAAGATCCGGCGCAGTGATGGCTCAAAGGCAAACAGACGGCACAGGGCTTGGAGTGCTGCTGTCTTGCCTGAGCCGTTATGGCCGATGAGATAAGTAATCTCCTCCAGCCAGATCTCGGTGGGCGCCGCTCCGAATGACTGGAAGTTCGAGAGCCGGATCGTTTGAAGCCTCATTAAATGTCCTCACCTGAGTTTGTCGTTATGGGGAGATGAGTGGTCAATCTGCACCAAAGAGCGGCCGTTTGGCCGACAACCCCGACCGACAACAACCGCTGCGGAGCAGTCATCGGCCTTTCCTCATCGAACTTCCGCTTTGGGTCGATAGCCGTCATTCCACTATCTCCTCATAGAACGCCAGCCTCCCCTCTATCTCCTCCATTCCTTCCAACGGTCGCTCATAACTCCACGCCACATCGGCGTGCTCGCCAAACGAGAAATACGCGGCGTCGCCCTTGAATGGACAATGAGTCACGGTCTCGGAGGGGGTCAGCAGGTCCATTCGTACGTCGTCGCGGGGAATGTACTGGCGCGCCGGATAACCGCGTTCTCGGAGCTCGATGGCGCGGGTGGTGTCGGCGAGCGGTGTGCCATCGATGACGACACGCACCCGGCGGTCGTGCGGGTTCAGGGTGATGCGGGGTTCTGAGGAAGCCGGTGCCATGGTGCCATCCCTTGCGTACGGGTTGTGTCGTTATGGTGTCATTGGGTTCAGCCTAGCACCGAAGGATGTTTTGCCCCATGCGTTGGATCAACGGAATGGCCGGGGCAGTACACTCAACACGGTGGCCCATGGTCAGGCATGCCGCGTCGATGAACCACACCATGGCTCCTGGAGATGCTAGAGTTCGAGTGAACCCTTCCCAATGGCTCAGCGACCATGTCCCACGTCGACATCACCGTGATCTCCGATGCCATCTGCCCATGGTGTTTCATCGGCAAGCGCCACCTCGATCTCGCCCTGGCCGAACTGCCCGAGGAAATCGGCGTGTCGGTGGCTTGGCATCCTTTCGAGCTCAACCCCGACATGCCCGCCGAGGGGCTGTCGCGGCGCGACTACCGCACCGCCAAGTTCGGCTCGTGGGAGCGCTCCCAGGCTCTCGACGCCCAGGTTGAGGCGGCTGCCACCCAGGCCGGTCTCGAGATTCACCACGAGCGCATGACACGAACGCCCAACACCTTCAATGCCCACCGGCTGATCTGGCTCGCCGGGGAACATGGATTCCAGTCGGCCGTGGTCGACGCGCTCTTCCGGTACTACTTCGTCGAAGGGCAGGACATCGGTGACAGCGCGGTACTGGCCAACGCCGCCCTAGACGGTGGACTGGTGGGTATCGACATCCCCGCCTTCCTGGCGGGCGACCAGGGCCGCAGTGAGGTAAGAGCCGGCCTCGACGAGGCGCGGCGCCTGGGTGTGAGCGGCGTGCCCACCTTCATCATCGACGATACAGTCGATCTGTCGGGTGCCCAACCACCCGAGACACTGCGCCAGGCGATTCTCGAGACGACCGACAAGCGTTGAGGGCCCCGCATCCCGACGATCTCGAGATTGGTTCCCACGGCAAGGAAAGCAGCAACGATGCGGCCTACCCTGCCCAAGCCATTAGCGTCTGGCTGAGCGACGCCACGGCCTTCTCCAGCTCGGCGAGGCCCTGATGCGTCGCCCGTTGATTTCCGAAGATCGACAGTGTAGACGCTGATCGCTCGCGGTATCGGAACGGTGCTTTAGCCTAGAGGAGGTACGGCTCGAGCCAGCGTCTCAGTTGCGCTCCCTGCATCAGCCCGGCCTGGCGGGCGATCTCGCGCCCGCCCTTCAAGACGATCAGCGTGGGGATGCTGCGAATGCCGAAGCGCCCGGCCAGGTTAGGTTCTGCTTGGGTGTCGAGCTTAGCGAAGCGGATCCGCGGCTCCAGTTCGGCAGCCACCTGGGCGAAGACCGGCGCCATCATCTTGCAGGGTCCGCACCAGTCGGCCCAGAAATCCACCACCACCGGCAGCTCGCTGCGCTCGACCAAGGCCGCATAGTTGGCGCTGGTGAGCTCCAGCGGTGCGCCGGTGAACAGCGCTCGTTTACACTTGCCGCAGCGCGAGGCGTCGGCCAGCCGCGCCGTGGTCACGCGATTGATGGCCAGACAATGGGGGCAGGCCACATGCAGGGAGTCGGTCATGGCAGGGCTCCAGGAAGGATGACATTGACGAGAATATGGAGGCGCCCGCCATGAAAGCAAAGCCAAGACGCCCTTCTCGACATGATGAAACTCGCCATCTCCTGGCCTCAATGGTTTGGTAAGCTGCGGAAGGCGGGGCTTGGCCGCTGGCGTAACCGCGCAGCACGGTGTAACGCGTCACCTGCTCATCATCGAGCCCATGGTAAACCCGACGAGGCTGTCAATGGATGCACCGTGAATAGGCTCCCGCGTACCATGCACAGAGAAGCGGTACACTGCGACGAAGCAAACCAATGGCAAGGCAAACAGCTCCGATGAGACGATCCGCTGCCCCTACGCATACCCGGCATTCGCGAGGCGACGCCAGGTCATGACTACAGACATGGCATTTTTCACTGAATACAGGACAGGGAGAGTCGGCCTTTGTCGTCGCCAATAACGAGATACTCGCTCAACTGGCTGACCGGTCAGTTTCACGAGCCAAGCAGGGAAGCGATGTATCGCCGTGACATCGATTCCAGAGTTCGCCTCGAAACCTGCCTGGCCCTCAGCGTGGCTGCCCTGGTCTTTGGCATGTTTGCCATTTCGGACTACTACTATACCGGCGTGAGCACCGAGCTTTACCTGCTGCTCGCCATGCGAATCCTGGTGGTCGTCTCATGCCTGGCTCTGGCATTCGTGATCGGGCGCTGGGGAAACTGTTCACGCAAGGGCTGGCTGCATGCCTTGCCACTCTGGATACTGGCAACGGGCATCATCCTGATCGTTCCCTTGCGCCCCGAAAGCCTCTCGACACAGGTCACCGCCGTGGTGGTGGCCACCATGGCCTTCTACCTGCTGATTCCCAACCTGCTCCCCGTGGTGGCATTCGCCAGCCTCTATTTGAGCCTGGGCTTCCTGGCTTCAGCGATGATGGTGGCCGATATTCCTGCCGTGGTCGCACTGCGCATATTGCTGTTGCTCATCATGACCAATGCCGTGGGGTTCTTCGCCTTGCTGCGTCTTGAAAAACTGCAACGAAAGCAGTTCGCGCTGCTGCAGGAAGAGCGCATTCAGAACCGCCAGCTGGTCGAGGAAATCGCTCACCGAAAATCGCTGGAAACGCAGTTGCGCATGGTGGCCGAGCGGGATGCCTTGACGGGCCTGGACAGACGAAGCCATTTCATGAAGCGCGCCGAGGCGCTGCTTCTACGGTCGCAGCTCGAGAAGACGCCCTTCAGCCTGTTCATGATCGACGTGGACCACTTCAAGGCCATCAACGACACCTGGGGGCACAGCCAGGGGGACCGGGTGCTGACCGCGATCGCGGGGACCTGCAAGCGATCCCTCAGGCCCCAGGACATGATCGGGCGCTTCGGCGGCGAAGAGTTCATCGTGGCCCTGCCGAATACTCACCTGAAAGACGCCCGAATGGTCGCGGAACGCGTGCAGAAGACGGTCGCCGAACTGCCGGCGATGGAGGAAATGCCCGACCATCGTCTGACCGTTACCATCGGCATCGCCGGGGTATTCGATGAAGAGACTGACTTACCCGCCCTGATCCAGCAGGCCGACCAGGCCCTGTACGCCGGCAAGCACGGCGGAAGGAACCGGGTCGTGATGAGCCACGAAGGCACGAACGAGGCTTGAGGAAAAGGAGCGGGTACACACCGGCATCAGCCACGCACGGAACTGCCTCACTGTGGTGAAAAGCGGCCACGAAATGCTGGATGAAGCGGTGACGGGGGTAGCGAGGACGAGCACGGAGCAAGCCAGGGGCCGTTTCTCAGGTCGTCACCGCCGGCTCGCGGCTGGTTCGGTAGAGTTCCTGCAACCGGCCGATCAGTGCATCCACCCGGCGCTCTGCCGCCGCGATGGAGGCTGCCAACGGCTCTCCGCCCTCTTCCTGGTGCTCGATGGCCACCCGATGGATTCGAGTGATGCCGATGAATTCCAGCGCCGTGGACAGGCCGGGCTCCAGGTGATTCATGTGGGCCAGCTCGCCGCCGGGCTCGAAGCCGGCCCCGCCCCGTGACGACAGAACGATCGCGTGACGCGGGCGGTCGGCCAGGCGGGGCGTGAAGGGGTCGTCCGGCCGGCTCGGATCGTAGTCCACCGTGCGCCCCATGCGCACCACCAGGTCCACCCAGGCCTTCAGCGCCGCCGGCATGCCGAAGTTGTACAGCGGGGCGCCGATCACCACGACGTCGGCTGCCGTCAGCTCGTCGATCAGCCGATCACTCTCGGCGAGCACCTCCGCCATCCAGGGCTCCTGGCGTTCCAGGGGCGTGAAGGCGGCCTGGATCCAGCGCTGGTCGATGAAGGAGGGCGGGCTGCCGCCCACGTCGCGATGGGTCACGATGGCCTCCGGCTGACGGGCCTGCCAGCCGGTGACGAAGCGGTGGGTAAGGCGGCGGCTGAGGGAGCCGTGCTCGTCGGTGCCGGCGAGGCCGGGGCGGGCACTGGCGTCCAGCTGCAGGATATGGGTCATGTCAGGCTCCTTGTATTGTGAGTTGAACTCACTCATCGTTGAGGGGTGACTTGAGCCTATAATCCAGGTATTGGGGCCACAAACGATGAATATTTGCCGGTATAGATGAGCCTAACTCAACCATGAGCCCTCGCCGACTCCCTTCACTTTCTGCCCTGCGGGCGTTCGAGGCCGCCGCCCGCCACCAGAGCGCCAAGCAGGCAGCCAATGAGCTGTCCGTCACGGCCACGGCCATCAGTCATCACATCCGGGGGTTGGAGGATGCCCTGGAGGTGGAACTCTTCGTGCGCAAGCCTCGGCAGCTGGTGCTCACGCCGCAGGGACGGGAGCTCTTCCAGACTCTGGAAGCGGCGTTCGACAGCATCGGAGAGGCCGTTGCGCGCTTGAAGACGCCGCCCGTCCGTCAGGCGGCCACCCTCTCCACCACCCCGGCGGTGGCCGTGCGCTGGCTGCTGCCCTGGGTGTGCCTGCTGAGGGACTCGCATCCGGACATCGACCTGCGAATCCACGCCTCCCACGAGCCGGTGGCACTGGACGGCGTGACCGCGGATCTGGCAATTCGCTATGGCGACGGCCAGTGGCCGGGACTGGTGGTGGAAAAGCTGTTCGACAACACCTTCATCCCGGCCTGCAGCCCCCACCTGAACCTGAACGATCCGTCTGAGCTGCCCGATCATCCGCTGATTCACTTTCGGCCCCAGAACGCCTCGGTAACGCCCGCAGACTGGGCCGGCTGGCAGAAGCGGGCCAAGGTGGAGGGGCTGGATGTCGGCGCCGGGCTGGTATTTTCCGACGAGACCCACGCCATTTCCGCTGCCATCGGCGGTCAGGGAGTGGCCCTGATGAGTCGCCCGCTGATCGCCGATGAACTGGCGGAGGGGCGCCTGGTCCAGCCCTTCGGGCCGGAGTTGGAGGGCAAGCCGTTCTATCTGGTCTATCCGGAAAGCCGGCGCGATACGCCGACGATACGAGCGATCCGCGACTGGGTGATGAGGGTGCCGGGAGGACTTTACCAGCTTTCGGACAGCACTCGAGGAAATGCCAATGGCGTTTGATCCTGCCCAGCCGCGGTAGCCGGCCCGCCAAGGCGGTACACTGGGGCGACCTCACTCATGGCAAGGCAAACAGTATCGATGAAACACTCTCCTACTCCTGACACTCGTACCGATGGAATCGGTGAGCCCCCGCTGACGGCACTCGGCGGCAGCTACATTCTCTTCGCGATGGCGGCCGATGCCGAATACGGCCCGCATCTCAGGCAGCGAATCGAGCCGCTCATGACCGGCGTAGGCCCGGTCGAGGCGGCCGTCGAGCTCACCGCGGCCCTGGCCACCCTCACCCAGCGCGGGCGTCTACCGGACCTGGTGGTGTCGCTGGGCTCGGCGGGCAGCCCGGTGCTCGAGCAGACCGAGATCTATCAGGCGACTGCCGTGTCCTACCGTGACATGGACGCCACCTCGCTGGGCTTCGAGGCGGGCGCTACACCCTTTCTCGACCTGCCGGCCTCTCTCCCGCTGCCCTTGCGCATTCCCGGCATTCGCGAGGCCACGCTGTCGACCGGCGCCAATATCGTCTCAGGCGCAGCCTATGACGCCATCGCCGCCGACATGGTGGACATGGAAAGTTATGCCTGCCTGCGCGCCTGCATGCGTTTCGAGGTGCCGCTGGTCGTGCTGCGCGGCATTTCGGACGGCAAGGCCGAGCTGCACCACGTAGATGACTGGACGCAGTATCTCCACGTCATCGACGAGAGGCTGGCCATGACCGTCGACCGTCTTGGCGAGGCGCTCGCCGAAGGCCTGTTGAAGCACTGAGATCTGGCGGCGGCTGCGGAAGGTCCTTCTCTGCAGCGTCGTTTGACACGGCCGGGTGTACTGTATTTATATAGCTTTTTATTTAGATAGATCGGTCTATACAGGAACGACAGTCGATGCCAGCTTCCAAACGCGACCAGTTGCTCGCCACGGCCGAGCGCCTCTTCTATGACCAGGGGTTCCATGCCACGGGGATCGACCGCATCGTGACGGCCGCCGGCGTGGTGCGTATGACGCTTTACAACCACTTCGCCTCCAAGGAGGCCCTGGTGATGGCCGTACTGAAGGCTCGTCACGAACGCTTCATGGCCAGTCTGGATACGGCAGCGGCCGCCGCCTCGCCGGGCCAGGCGACACTCGCCCTGGTCGAGGCGCATGGCCACTGGCTGGAGCAGTACAGCCAGCATGGCTGCATCATGGCCCAGGCGATGGGCGAGTACGCCGAGCACAGCGCCGAGATCCATGCCCTGGCGACTGCCGCCAAGACCGACCTGCTGGCTCGCCTCGAGACCGCCGTGGCCCGCGACGGGCTGGACCATCACACCCGTCTGGCACGACGCCTCTTCCTGATGCTGGAAGGCAGCAATACGGCGGTGGCGGTGCTGGGTGCGGAAGTGGCCCTGGCCGACACCCGGGCTGCGGCCGACGCCCTGCTCTCAGCGGCCTGGAGCGAGACCCCATGAAGACCCTGTCCCCGCTCGGCATGGCGACCCTCGGCAGCGGTGTCATTGCCATCACCTACGGACTGGCCCGCTTCGTGTTCGGGCTTTTCCTGCCCGCGATGCGCGACGAACTGACGATCTCGCCGACCATGGCGGGAGTGATCGGTGCTCTGCCCTTCCTGAGCTTCGTCTTCGCGATCCTCGCCGCCCCCTGGGTGACGCGCTACCTCGGCATTCGCCGCGCAGGAGTCGCGGCCGCCGGTCTGGCAGGGGTCGGGCTGATGACGATCGCGCAGGCACCTTCCTCGCTGGCACTGGCCACCGGCGTGCTCATCTGCGGGATCAGCACCGGGCTGTCGTCGCCGGTGATGGCGCAGGCGGTGCACCGAGTCGTGCCGCCCGGCCTGCGCGGGCGGGTCAACGCCATCATCAATGCGGGCACGAGCCTGGGGATTGCGCTCGCCATGCCCGCGGTGCTGATCTGGGCGGAGGCCTGGCGCAGCGCCTATGTCGGCTTCGCCGCCCTCGCGGCTCTGGGCGTCGTGGGGGCCCTCTGCTACCTGCCGCGGGATGAGCAGCGCGCCTCACCCTCGCGACCCAGTACGGCCGCCGTGCCGGTGAGTCGGACACAATGGCTCGCCATCGGCAGGTTGAGCGGCATGGCCGGCGTCATGGGCTGCGTGAGCGCAGCCTACTGGGTGTTTGCCCCCGATGCAGTGATCACCGCCGGGGGGCTCGCATCGAGCCAGACTGCCTGGATGTGGCTGGCGGTCGGCCTCGGGGGACTCGCGGGAGGTGGCGCCGGCGACCTTATCGCGCGCTTGGGACCGGCCCTGAGCCATGCCGCCGGCCTCACCGTGATGTCCACAGCCATTGCGCTGCTGACCGTCGATCCCGCTGACTTCGCCCTCGTCCTGACCTCCGCGGCCCTGTTCGGCGCCGGCTACATGATCCTCACCGGCTTCTACCTGGTCAGGAGCACCCAGATCATGACCCAGGCACCCGCCTTCGCCCCGGTGCTGCCGCTGCTCGCTACTTCGGTGGGCCAGGTCGCCGGCTCTCCGCTGGCCGGCTGGCTGGTCGGGGCCGAGGGCCATACCATCGCCTTCGTGCTCTTCGCCATCCTGGGCATTGCTGTCGCCTGGCTAGGGTCGTGGTGGCTGAACGAGCGAGGCGCACCGGCCGTAGACGAGGCTCGACCACTCGAAGCCGTTGATCGGGATGACCCGGCGGACCGCTAGCCATATCGAACCCACGCCACGCCTCGGACAGCTCCCCGGCGCTGGCCTTCACTGCCGATTCCGGCGAGTCAGGTGGCATGGAAGCGATATACTGGAGATCACAGAGCTTCGAGGAGACCGATGTGCTCGATCCGCAACGCTGCCGTCAGGCACGCCTGGCCCGGGATGCCCGTTTCGATGGTCGCTTCTTCACTGCGGTGACGAGCACCGGTATCTACTGTCGGCCCATCTGCCCGGCCACCCCACCGCAGGAACGTAACGTCCGTTATTTCGAGAGCGCAGTGGCTGCCGCCGAGGCCGGCTTTCGCCCCTGTCTCCGGTGCCGGCCGGACAGCGCTCCCGGCTCACCCGCCTGGAAAGGCGTCGATACCACGCTGGAACGAGCACTGCGGCTGATCGATGGCGGCGCCCTACAGCAAGGCTCGCTCAGTGAACTGTGCGCACGCCTGGGGATCGGCGATCGCTATCTGCGCCACCTGTTCCACGGTCGCTTTGGCGTGTCGCCCAAGAGCTACGCTCTCTATCAGCAGTGCTTGTTTGCCAAACAACTGCTGCACCAGACCAGTCTGCCGGTGACCGACGTGGCCTATGCCAGCGGTTTTCGCAGCCTGCGCCGCTTCAACGACGCCTTCAAGACACGCGTCGGCCTAGCACCGCGAGAACTGCGGCGTCGCGTCGGCGCCCCATCGGCCGCACTGAGTCTCGAACTCGCCTACCGCCCACCCTATGCCTGGCAGACACTACGCGACTTTTATGCCAGTCGCGCCATCGACGGTCTGGAATGGATCGACGACGATGTGTATGGACGCACCATCACCTGGGGCACGACCCAAGGCCACTTCACCGCGATACATCGCCCCGAGCGGCATGTCTTCGACGTGGCGCTGACATTGAACGACCTGGGCTCATTGGCGCCGATCGTGCGTCGCATCCGGCGCCTTCTCGACCTCGATGCCGACAGTACGCTCATCGAAGCGCACCTGGCCAAGGCCCTGCCGGATCTGCCACTGGTGGAAGGACTGCGCCTGCCAGGGATCTGGAATCCATTCGAAGCCGGGGTGAGGGCGATTCTCGGCCAGCAGGTTTCGGTGACCGCCGCCCGGGGGTTAACCACCAGGCTGGTCGCCGAACTCGGCGAAACCGCCGGTGATATCGATGGCAAGCCTTGCCGACACTTTCCGGAGCCAGCCACCATCGCCGCCAGCCCTCTCGACTTTCTCGGCATGCCTGACACCCGTCGCCAGACGCTACAGCGCTTTGCTGCCTGGTACGCCGGTGCCGAGGCCAACGACGACACTCATGCCTGGACGGCCCTCAAAGGCATCGGCCAATGGACCGCCGACTATGCCGCCATGCGTGGCCATTCGCACCCGGATATCTGGCTCGCCGGCGACCTGGGCATCCAGAAAGCCCTGCCTGCCCTGCACAACGCCGATCCACAGTGCGCCGCTCCCTGGCGCAGCTATCTCACCTTGCAACTATGGAGCCACTGAGATGTCTTCACTCGACGCACTCGACTATTACCTCCCCGCCGACGACGAACCGCTTGGCCCGATCCGTCTGCGCGCCAACGAGCACGGCCTCACCGAGATCGCTTTCGTCACGGCCGACGACGAACCGCCCAGGCCCAACCCGCATACCCGGCGCGGCCAACAGCAGTTGGCGGAGTACTTTGCCGGCCAGCGGCAATCGTTCGACCTGCCCCTGGCTCCTCAGGGCACGCCCTTCCAGCAGCGCGTCTGGCAGGCATTGCTCAGCATTCCTTTCGGGAGTACCGCCAGTTACGCCGAGATCGCCGCACATCTCGACGATCCCAAGGCGGTACGGGCAGTGGGAGCGGCCAACGGACGCAATCCACTGGCCATCGTGGTGCCCTGCCACAGGGTGATCGGCAGCGACGGCAGCCTGACCGGCTATGCCGGCGGTCTGGAGCGCAAGCGCTGGTTACTGGCGTTCGAGGCAGGTGAAATGCCTTTCAGATTGGACCTGGCCGACCCTGCCTCGCTTCACGACACTTGAGGCTGGCCAGCGGCGCCGGCGCCGAAGTGCGTGAAGCACTGGGCACCGCGGTGTTCGCCGGCATGATCGGCGTGACCCTGTTCGGACTCTTCCTCACGCCGGTGTTCTACGTGGCGCTGCGCAAACTGGTCGAGCGTGGCCACCGCGAGCCGCAGGCAAGCGACCAGCCGGCAGGAAGCGAGTACAAGGCGTGAGCGGCTGCCGAAAGCGCTGGCATCGACTTATCCCGATGCCGATATCGAGCATGACATGAAATGTACATGAACGTGCGTCGTTTGACTGGATACAACATAGCAATTATGTCCAAGCATCAGGCGGTCGATCCGGCCTATGCTGTGCAAAGTCAACAGGCAGGAGAAACGCGGCATGACGGAACAGTCGAGCCGGTTTCGGTTCACCAAGAGCCCCCATGTACCGGCACTGACAGTGCTTCAGGCAGCGATGCACGATTTCAGCTATGATCGCCACGCCCATGAAGAGTATGCCTTCGGTGTCACGCTGGCGGGACGCCAGGACTTCTTCAGCGGCGGTGAGTTTCATCGCAGCCCGCCCGGCAACGTGATTCTGTTCAACCCCGAAGAGGTTCACGACGGCCAGCCAGGCGGCGGAGAGACACTGGACTATGTCATGGTCTACGCACACCCGCGACAACTGGAAGCGCTGTTCGCCGACGCCCTCGGCCATGAGGCGGCGACCGATTTCCGCATCAACGAGACGTTGATTCAGGACCCGGTCCTGCGCCGGGACATCCTGGAACTGGTGCGCCTGGTCACGACCCAGGTCGGCAGTTGCATTGACCAGGAAAACGCTCTCTACCGGCTCATTGCGCGATCCGTTCAACTCGCCGGCGCCTTACAACCGAACCACGTCGCCAGCCGACCCGATACCCTGCTCGGCTTCGCCAGGGAGTACATCCACTCCCACCTCAGCGAGGATGTCTCGCTGGACGACATCAGCCAGGCGGCCCACCTCTCGAAATACCATTTCCTGAGGCTGTTTCGCCGGCAGTTCGGCATGACCCCACACCAGTATGTGATCAATTGTCGGGTCAATGCCGCGCGTGCGGCACTGGACGCCGGCACATCGCTCAATGAGGTTGCCTTCCAGTATGGCTTTGCCGATCTCAGCCATTTCAACCGGCGTTTCAAGCGCATCTATGGCATGACACCCCGCCAGTATCAGAGCCATATCACCACCTGAGCCGAGGTCTCTCCATGTTGGGAATCGTCGCCTATGCCCTGGGCGTCATGTACACGCCTGGGCCGGTAAATTTTCTGGGCCTGACCGCCGGACTCAACGGGCAAGCCAGAGCGTCACTGGGGTTCTGCCTCGGCGTCGGCACGGCCATGCTGGTGTTATTCCTGGGGTTCGGCTGGGCCGGTGCCGCCTGGGTGCAGGGCGATATACTGGCGGTGATCGGCGCACTGGGCTGCGGCTACATCCTCTATCTCGCCGTTCGCATTGCCCGAACCCGCATTGATCTGGGCAACGTTGATCATGCCCCGCGCGTCCTGCGCTTTCGCGATGGCCTGATCATGCAACTGTTCAATCCCAAGGGCGTGGTCGCCACGCTACCGATCGCCACGATCCAGTTTCCCGCCGAAGGCATCCACGGTATCCCCCTGGTGATCTGGTCACTCGGGCTGGCCGCATTAGCCATCGGCGCGCCGGGAAGCTATGCGATGCTGGGCAACCTGGTCGGAAGCCGAATCAGGAACCCCCGATGGTTCAGATATTTCAACCTGACTATGGCGGCACTGCTCGCCGGAGTGGCGATATCGATCGGCTATGAGCACGTCTGGTTGCCGTTCATGTCTTGAAGGCGGCAAGGCCGGAGCGTCATTTCAGGACTGACAGCACGGCGCTCACGCGATCATTCATTGACTGACTGGTGAGAGCCCCAAAGCTTCGGTCAACCCGGATGCGCCACTGATCGTTTCTTGGAAATGATTGCATAACGCCTACAGCATGCGCGCCCTTGTAATGGAAGGGGCGTCGCCGTGCCTGCACCGATTATGCATTTAGCACCTGAACAAGCACTAACTTGTTTCCATATAAGTCTGAGAAATGGGCGGATATTGCACCTTCAACCGTTATCGGCTTCTCCAAGAATCGAACGCCCGCTTCTTGGAGTCGATCAAACTCATCGTAAAAGCTATCAGTATAGAGAACTCCGATAGGCTGATCGCCCGTTTGTTGACCAACAGCAGCTACATCTCTTTCGGTTTCAGCTTTCAAAAGCCAGACACCTACATCCTTTCGGCTTGGAAAGGTCAAATGGATGAAGCGACGCTCCCCCGCCTCAACATCCGTCGACAGCTCTAGGCCAAGCTTTTCAACATAAAAATTGAGCGCATCCTCATAATCTTCGACAAGAATGACCATCCTTCCAAAAGAGACCATGACTTCTCCTTTCAAGTCTCTATATTTGCATAATCGGGATAGAGGGACGCCTCCCGGATCAGTCGCTGCCGGATACCCGGCCAGTGCTGGCACAGATACGCCGGTCGCCCGGCATTCAGTCCTTTCTCTAGACAACGGTTCAGGTGTCTGCTGCAGCGCATTATTCGACCGACTCGTTCGCCAAGCCGAAGGGGATATGCACCATAGGAATGCTTCCACCTTCGGACTCCAAATGGGTTCGTTGATCATCAAAGAATATATGGGGTTTCAGTACCTTCAATATTCGGTCTTTCTGCATGCCACCGAGAAAGAAGACCTCATTTGCGCTGACACCCCAGTGTTCCAGTGTCGTCACGACACGCTCATGCGAAGGCGCATTTCTTGCCGTGACAATCGCAGTTCGGAGAATGCGTTGGTAGCCGGGATCTTTTTGAACGGCACGATCCTCCAGGTTCTGCATGAATGCCAGCTTTTGAAAAAGGTCAGCCAAGGGGCCAGGGCTATGCGGGATGTGCGATCTTGAGCTTTCATGCTCATGGAAATCATCAAGCTCGCCCTCTTTATAGACACGTTCAGAGGCGTCATCCGCGATAACACCATCGAAATCGAATGCAACCCGCAGTTCTGAATCCGCTATGTCATCGACAACATCGGTTGGCAAGACCGTCCCAGCCGGGTACCCGTAATCAATTGCCTGCGATACGTCCGCCTCATTTGCGGAGAGAAACAGGGACGCATTGAAGGCCGGGATGTAGGAGTACGGTGACTTACCTTCTAGAAATGCAGCGCGCGATATATCGAGTCCATGATGAACAATCGAACGGAATACCCGTTTGCCCGTTATGGCCGAATTCCGGGAAAGAAGGACCACTTCCACAGGCCGCTCTTCGCTGAAACGTTCGTTGATATCAAGAAAGCGTCGAACGAAGGGAAACGCGACACCTTTGTCAAGAGGCTCATCTAAATGCGCCTCTTGATGCTCTCGGTACGCCTTAGGGCCCTCTTCCCGGAAGACCCGGTCCGACGCGCGCAGATCAAAAAGCGCGCTAGAGGCGACAGCAATTACGAATTTTCGGTCAATCGGATATGGCATTTCTATCTCGGTCCGTCGAAACGCGGAGGTTTGCGGCAATTTAGGAGCCGCGCAGCAGTGTAAGAATTGTCCGGCAACAGCGGCTGGTTATGCATTATTCGTGCTTCTCGAACGGAGGCGGCTTGCGGAACGCAACTTGATTGACTGGTTAAATGTCGTCACGCCATTCTCTATGCTTGCGTACCCTCTCGTACTCAAGCCATGGTGCGTCATGCGAAACCCAAATATGAGCCTCTGGCCTCAATTCAGGATCACCGTCCAGAGTAGCTACGCGAACGATTACATGTGGCTGCGCCGGCCTCTCTGCCACTAAATGAGAACCACAGCGTTTGCAAAAATGACGCAATTTCCCAGGCGAGGATTCGAACGTAGAAATGAAACTCGCGCCCTTAAGCCAACGGAAATTCTCGCGCTTTACGCCAGCCGTAGAGGCAAACTGAGCCGCGTGGGCTTTACGACAAGTTTGGCAGTGGCAATGCACAATGGGCATATCCACAGAGTCTATTTCGTAACTTATCTCGCCACACAAACAGCTTCCCTTCAGCCCCATAGAGGGATCTCCTTCCATACATTTAATTGTTAAGCATTTTTACACCGTGCGGAGCATGGCAGATAAATGCCTGTTGGGCTAAGCCGCCCATCAGGCTCCGATACCACAGCTTCTATAGGGTATTGTATTGGCCGACGTGCAGCCTGAGGCATCCGGTCGCGAGGGTACAGGCCTGTGATGTCGCGTTCGGGCCGTGAGATTGACCATGTTTTCACCCCTCTTCGAACCGTCCAACGCCGAAGCGCACCGGTGACTTTAACGTATCGAAGCGGAGCGCCCGGTTAGCTGTCCCCAAGCATGTACGCACGAAGCTGCCGCTCCTCTCGCATGACATAGAGGACGAGAACCCGACTGACATCCTCACGATAAAAAATGCGACACGGTGGAACCACTAACTCCCTGTATACCGAATCAGGAAGCTCTGGGGGAATCCGTCCGGATTGGGGGAAGTCTTCCAAACGCTCGGTCGTATCGCAAACTTCCTGGACCAGATGACTTGCGGCAGAAGGATTATCCAGAGCAATGTACTCAGCGATGGCATCCAGTTCCTGAAGGGCGGACTCCGTCCAGATTACTTCAGCCATTTACTCATTTTCTCCCTGGCCTCACTTTGGCTGTACGTTCTTCCCTCGAGTACAGCACGCTCTCCCCTTGAGAGCCCCTCAAGCAGCTCAAGTCGGCGCTGCATGAACTCATAATCCTGCACATCGACAAGGTATGCGGATGGCTGACCATGCTCCGTGATCAGTATCGGCTCTTTAGACAAGTGCAGATCTGCCAGAATCTTTGTTGCTTGACGCTTAAGGTTCGTAACAAGCTCGACTTTCATGGACTCACCCTGAATCGGACTAATAGTGACACTATAGTATCACTTTTCTGGTGAGGCAATCATAGCTAACGTTTGAGCTGAGGCGAAGGGTTAGGCGTCACTTGGATCGGGTTAAGATAGTAGTTGAGCTTCGATTGCAGCCTTGTCAATGACTGACCAGACTTGGGCGATTCTCCGGTCAAGGAACTCATAGAAGACGTTCTCGGCAAACGAGACCTTCACTCCGTTAACGTCGAGGTTGAGGAATTTCTCTCTTGGCGTGCAGTTGAAGCGCAGCCGGCTTGCTACGTACGGTGGCTCGGCAACTAGCAACTCAATGTTGAAGTGCAGGTCGGGAATATCGGTGAAGTCTCTCTCCAGCATTTCGCGATAGCCTGTCACCCCAATTTGATTGCCGTTATGCCTCACTTCTTCATGAACGAAACGCCCCAAAGTCGACCAATCTTGCTCATTTAGACAGGCAATGTAGTCCCGGTAGACGCTCGCTAGTTCGGATTTGGTCATCGGTGACCCTTTCTGTACCGCGAAGGTGCGGATGCGCGTTGTGGGTGCCCAAGAGTAAGCAGTGGACGCCATTGATGGAAGTGAGCTTGCGCGTGATGCCTAACACCAATAAACGCGCCAATTGCATTTGGTGGAGAGTCTGCTTGAGACGACAGCTTTCCCGTAATCGCTTCCAGCGACTCAAGTGGCTGTTCTTTACTCCATACCGCGTCGTTATGCTTGTTGCTGGAGTAGTCACGGGCACCGCCCTGGAAAGGCAGTGGGACACGGTCATAGAAAGTGTCGGCAGGTCCATCCGCCCCGACGGTCGTGCGAGTGCGGTGTGATTCAGGGCTCTGAGGAAGCCGATGTCATAAGACCATCCCATGCGTATCGGTTATCTCATTATGATGTCATGAGGTTCAGCCTAGCATTCGACGCGGATCACCAACCACGTTCCGGATCAACGGCGACTCATAGCAAGATATGATTACCTGCCCGAAAAGGCTTTAAACAACCGACCGAGGCGAATCATCGAGGTGAGCGGCACCAGCAGCACGACGGCGAATATCGAGCGCCCGGCAATGAGCCCATCCAGTGGGACCGTATCGGCGAAAAACTTGATGAAGGCATCCCCTGTCGCCATGGCCGTGACCGCCGCAATGATGGCCAGGGTTCCCTGTGTAGTGGAATCGGAACTGGCCGACACCATCACCGACGCCAGCGCCGCCGAAGCGATGCAAGCCTACCGCCAGATCGCCCTCAAGCCCGAAGCCATTGCCGCCGCGATAGCCCATGTGATCGATCAGCCCAGCGATGTCGATACCAGTGAGATCGTGGTTCGCCCCACCGCCAGTGCCTAAACGCCGACGATCGTGTGAGGAAAACGAGATGATGCCGGTGCAGACCGGTGCAGTTGCCGCAATGGCGACCAGCCGAGCCGAACATACGGGCATGCCGTCTTATCGCCCCGGTTACAGCATCGCCCCGCCATCGACGGCATAGACGGCACCCGTGGTATAGGCGGATTCGTCCGAGGAGAGATGGACCGCCAGGGCGGCAATCTCCTCGGGACGGCCCAGTCGACCCATCGGCTGGCGGTTGATGAAGGCCTCACGCGCCGCCTGGGCATCGCCGGTGGCATGCATCCGGTCGACCAACGACGGGCTTTCGACCGTGCCGGGACAGATGACGTTGGCCCGGATGCCGTCGCGAATGAAGTCCATGGCCAGCGACCTGGTCATACCGACGACGGCAGCCTTGGTGGCCGAATAGGCGAACCGCCGCGGCACGCCCTTGAGCGGCCCGGCGACCGAGGCGATATTGAGGATGTTGCCGCTGCCACGCTCGAGCATGCCCGGCAGGAAGGCGCGACAGGTCGCATACACGGCCCGCGCGTTGATGTCGAACGAGCGTTCCCAGTCGTCCGGCTCGGTATCCAGGATCGTGCCGTCATGGACATAGCCGGCCACATTGGCCAGCACATCGATCGGACCGATACGCGCCGCCAGGGCCGCAATGGCCTGGTCGTCGGCGACATCGAGCTGATGCGATTCCACGCGGGCGAATTGTTCCGCCAGTGCGTCGACCGGCGCCAGGGTGCGACTGGTGGCGATCACCCGCCCCCCTTCGGCGGCCAACTGCTCGACCACCGCGCGCCCGATCCCCTGGCCCGCGCCGGTGACCAGGATCGTCTTGCCGGCGACCCGCCCGGGGCGCGTCACCTGATCGTTGCTGTCCGTCATCAGATGCCTCCCGCCAGATAGCCACCATCGACACTGATATCCGTACCGGTCACGAAACCGGACTCCTCGGATGCCAGAAACAGCGCCGCACCGACGAGTTCGTCCACTTCGCCGAAGCGGTTATACGGGGTTCGCGTCAGCGCGGCCTGTTTACGCTCGGCCGGCATACGGTCGCGGTTGAGTTCGGTGAGGAAGAATCCCGGCGAGATCGAGTTGACCCGCACGCCCTGCTCGGCCCATTCCGCGGCCAGGGTCCGGGTCAGTCCCAGGATACCGTGCTTGCTGATCGAATAGGCGCAGGCATTGGGCCACCCCCGATGGGCCGCCAGCGAGGCGATATTGATGATGGCGCCCTGGCCACGGTCGAGCATCAAGCCACCCAACACCGTGCTCGTGAAATAGACACTCTTGAGGTTGGTATCCAGCACCTGATCGAATTCCGCTTCCGAGACCTCCGTGGCGGGCTTGATGACGGTGGTGCCCTGGCAGTTCACCAGGATGTCCAGGGTCCCCATGTCACGGGACACATCGGTCGCGAGCCTGTCGATCGCCTGTCTTTCGGTGACGTCGACGGTATAGCCGAGCGCCGAGGAGTCGCTCTCGCGCAACCGTTCAGTGACCCTTGAGACCTTATCGGTGGTGCGTGCCGCTATGGCAACGCGCGCGCCTTCTCGTTGAAAGCCTTCGGCGAGGGTCTGCCCGATCCCGCTGGACCCACCGATCACCAGGGCATTCAGTCCTGACAGTCGTGCAGTCGGCATGGCTGTTCTCCTTGTCGTTCGCCGGCGTTGGATTGACGTACTTGCATCACTGGGTATTCTAGCCTAAATGTATATGTGTATACACATATACATTTCATACAACAACAAGATCCGGTACGCACTCTCAGAGGAGCAACGCCAATGTACAAAACGCTGATAACCCTGAGTCTCGGTGCTCTCCCGTTCGTCATGGTTCCCACGACGTCGCTAGCCCAGGAGGAGTTCATCCGCATCGCCACCGCCGGTTCCGGCGGCAACTACTATCGCCTCGGCGGTGGTCTGGCATCGATCTATAACGACCGGATCGATGGCGTGGAGGCTTCCATTCAAGCCACCGGCGGCACCGTCGAGAATCTCGACCTGCTGGCCGACCAGGAAGTCGAGCTGGCCTATCTGTCCGGCGGGATCGGCCAGGAGGCCTACGAAAACACGGGACAATTCGAACAGCGGCCGGAAGGGCGATACGAGGGACTGCGCGCCATCGCCACGGTCTATCCCAACCCTCAGTGGTTCATCGCCATCGATGAGGACATCGAGTCGGTCAAGGATCTCGAAGGCATGCGCGTGTCGGTGGGTACCCAGGGCGGCGCGGGCGAGACCTGGTGGCGCTCGATCATGGAACATCTGGACTGGACCTATGAAGACATCCAACCCGAGTTCACGGTCCACGATTCCGCGATCGATCAGGTCCGCAATCGCCAGATCGACGCCCTGATCTGGCCGGACGCCCCCGGCTCATCGAGCATCCAGCAGATCGCCGACACCGATCGTGGCCGCGCCCTCGATATCGACGAGGACATCATCGAGTACATGGCCGACCAGGGGCTCGATTACGCTTATACTCTCGATGCCGATGACAATCCGTTCGGCGATGAGGACATCCAGACCTTTGCCTCACCGATCACGCTGGCATCCCATGAAGGCGTTTCCGAAGAGCGGGTCTACGAAATGACCAAGGCCATGTTCGAGAACAAGGAAGAGTTGATCGGTGTGCATCCCCTCGCCGAGTACATGGAGCTCGAGGACGCTGCGGAAAATCTGCCTTTCCCTCTGCATCCGGGTGCGGAACGCTATTACGAGGAACAGGGCGTTCTGTAAGTCGTCGTTCGTCACGCTACTACCGATAATCGGGGCTGTTCTCATCACAGCCCCGATGATGCCAACGGGGGAAATCTATCATGGCCGGATCGCATGATGACGAGTCGCGTCGGCAGCACGACTCGGATGCCCAATGGGAGCGTCCCGACCTCGAAGGGGAAGGCGTCATCGATGTCGATGCGCTCAGTTCCCAGTCAGAGGTCAAGAGTGATACCCGCTCGCTGGCAGGCTGGTGGGCAACGTTATTCGCAATGGTCGCCGTTGCCTCGTCGCTGTTCCATTTCTACACCGCCGGTTACCGCCCATTACCGGCCATGGAACAACGCCCCATCCACCTGGCCTTCATGCTGTTCCTGTGCTTTCTCATCTATCCGGCGACCCGTGCCGGTGCCGACCGCCGCCCCAGCCTGATCGACGTGGCCCTTGCCATTACGGGCGCGATCACGTCCTATTATCTGGCCTTTTATTATCAGGATATCGTCATGCGTGGCGGATTCCCGACGCAGACCGATATCATCGTCGGCACGATCTTCTGCCTGGTCATCCTCGAAGCCGCCCGCCGCACCATGGGCATGTTCCTGGTCGTGCTGTCGCTCGTCTTTCTGGGGTATCTGGCGCTGGGCCCGTATCTCCCCGGCATGCTCGCCCACGGCGGCTTCAGCTTCGAGCGCATCATCAGGCAGATGTACATGTCCACCGAGGGCATCTACGGCATTGCCGTCGGGGTCTCATCCACTTACGTGTACCTGTTCATCCTCTTCGGCGCCTTCCTGCAGAAATCGGGCACCACCACCTTCTTCACCAACCTGGCGTTTGCCGCGGCCGGGCAAAGCCCCGGCGGGCCGGCCAAGGTCGGCATCCTGGCCAGCGGCATGATGGGCATGATCCAGGGCTCGTCGGCCGCCAACGTGGCATCGACCGGGGTTTTCACGATTCCCCTGATGAAAAGCCTGGGGTTCAAGGGCTATTTCGCCGCTGCCGTGGAAGCCGTCGCCTCCTGCGGCGGACAGTTCCTGCCACCGGTCATGGGAGCGTCGGCCTTCATCATGGCCGAGTACCTTCAAATGCCATACAGCTATGTGGCGCTGGGCGCCATCATCCCGGCCGCCCTTTACTATGGCGCTGTCTATCTGCAGGTTCATCTGCGCGCCAGGAAACTCGGCATGGAAGGGCTACCCCGCAACCGACTGCCCAAGGTCAAGGCCGTCATCCTCTCGCGCGGCCACCTGGTGCTACCGATTTTCCTGTTGATCGGCATGCTGGTCTTTGGCTTCACTGCGCTGTTCTCGGCGTTCTTTTCAATCATCGCCATCGTCGTGATCAGTGCCTTGCGCCGTGAGACTCGCATGAGCCTGCGAGACATTTATGACGCGCTCGTGCTGGGGGCCCGCAACACGATTTCCACGGCAATTGCCTGTGCCGCCGTCGGATTCATCGTCGGCACGGTGGCGCTGTCGGGTATCGGGCTATTGTTCACCCAATCCATCCTGGGTGTCGCCGACGGCAACCTGCTGCCCGCCCTGCTGCTGGCCGCAGCGGCCTCGCTATTCCTGAGCTTCGGGCTACCGACCACCTCGGTCTACATCATCACGGCGACGCTGGTCGCTCCGAGCCTGGTGGAAATGGGCGTCGCACCCCTGGTAGCACACCTGTTCTGTTACTACTGGGGTGGCGTGTCGTCGATCACACCGCCGGTGGCGCTGGCTGCCTATGTCGGTGCTGGCATCGCCAACGCACCGGTCATGAAAACCGGCTTCACGGCCATGCGCCTGGGAATGGCCGCCTATCTAGTCCCGTTCATCTTCGTCTACTGGCCAGCGCTCGTACAGTGGCAGGATGCCAGTCCTTGGCAATTGGCCATCGCCCTGGTGGGCGGTGTTCTGGCCGTCGTATGCATGGCCGGCATTGGCGAACGCTTTCTGACTCGTGGCCTGGCGCATTACAAGGTCATCGCACTGGCAGGATGCATTCTGCTGATCATGTACCCGGCCTTGTGGGCCAACCTGGCAGCCCTGGTCATTGCCGGCGCGATCTTTGTCATCGAATACCGTGCCAGACCAGGCAAGCTGGTCCCGTCATGACCCGCGCTTGAAGCCTCTCATCCCGGGGCTTGATAATGTGTGGCAGATGGCACGGTGACGACGATGAACGAGAGGTCTATGGCGATCGGCAACGGCAGTGATCCAACGGGGCGAGCCCCGCGTTTGCACGAACAAATAGCCAGTGAGTTGCAGCGCCGGATCGCCAGGGGCCGTTTCCAGCAGGGTGACCGGCTGACAGAGGTCGGCATCGCCAACGATTTCGGCGTCAGCCGGGCGACGGTCCGCAATGCCTTCAAGTCGCTCGAACGCCTCGGCGTGCTCAATCGCACCGAGCACCGTGGTGTAACAGTGGCCCCGACAGCCCAACCGGCATTCCAGGCGAATCAGGACGATGATGCCCCGGACGAGCACGCCGCCCTGATCAATACCGCCAGTTGGGAAAGCATCTATCAGGACGTATCGCGTCAGGCGGTCGCTCGCTCGGCCTACGGTGCCTGGCGGATCATCGAGACCGAGCTGGCCGCCAGCTATGGCGTCAGCCGCACGGTGGCACGGGAAGTGCTCGCACGGCTGGAACATGTCGGTATCCTGCGCAAGGACCAGCGAGGGCGCTGGTTGCTCCCCCGCTTGACCGCCGAGCGCATCACCCAGCTTTATGAAATGCGCTGGATCCTCGAACCCAAGGCCCTGCGCCACGCGGCACCGAACCTGCCCCGCCGGCTCCTCGACGACATGCAGCACGAACTCGATGCAGTACTCAGCCAACCTGAAATCGTGCTTCCCCAGGAGTATGACCGGCTGGAGAAACGGCTGCACGTGGAACTGCTCTCGTACGGCGACAACCAGATCCTGATCGAGACGCTGCAGCATTATCATGCCCTGCTGATCGCCAACGCCCACCTCTACGACACAACGCCCTCCGCCTACGACGTCGACCCTTTCATGGAAGAACACCTGGCGATCGTCCAGACACTCCAGGCGGGTCAGCCGGATAACGCCGCCGGGCTCCTCGAAGATCACCTACGCGGCGCACTGGATCGGGTGCTCGGCCGTATCGACTACATGGTCCGCCACAAATCGTTCGACCCGCTGCCCTACCTCAAACCACTCTCGGATGGGACTGCGACGTGAGAGGTCACTCGGCATTCCTCTACGCAAGTGTGTCTTCTTGACCTTCTCTCACTTGATGTCGGCATCGCTGACCTCCATAGCAGTTAGCGATAAGTGTCCATTCTTATCCACTGAAGAGAGTGCCCCCTGAATGGATAGCATATATTAGCGCTAGACAGCCCCTTAATATTTTCGGTCACCTGTAAGACTCCAGGCTCGAATCACATGTGCTGCGTCACTCGTAGCGTGCGATATTTCCTTACATGCAGCCAGGTCAGCAACAACATCCCCGCCAAAGCGGAAACAATGGAGGCGAGAAAAATCCCGAGCTTAGCGCTATTGATGAGACTTTCACTAAAGGCCAGGCCTGCAATGAACAATGCCATTGTGAAACCGATTCCAGAGAGCAGACTGCCACCTGCAATCAGGCCCCACGTGAGCTCGGCTGGACGAGTGGCGATGTACAAACGCACAGCTAGCCAACTGAAAAGTAACACACCGATGGGTTTTCCGAGGACAAAACCTAAAAAGACTGCCACGGTGACCGAACTTCCAAAGTCACTCAAGGAAAGTAATAATCCGGCATTGGCAAATGCAAAAAGCGGCATGATAAAAAAACCGACCCATGGGTGTAACGCAATTTCGAGACGTTCTAAAGGCGACAATGACTCGCGTGCCGCAACCGAAGCCACCTGTAATGTTTCCCTGTCTTGCGTGTCTCTATTGCTTTCACTACTGGTTGGATGAGCAACGACCTGTCCTAATATAGCGTATAGTCGCTCATCACTGACCCAGCGGCGTGCGGGTGTCATCAAGCCAAGTATGACGCCGGTGATAGTAGGATGAATTCCTGAGGCATCAACGGCTAACCATATAGCCGCCCCAACAAAAAAGTAGAGAGGAAAACCGCGCAAGCCGAGCAGAGCCATTGCTCGTACCGTGAATAAACCGATCATGGCTAACAACAATGCATTCCAGCTAATATTGCTACTGTAGCCAATAGCAACGACCAGAATAGCGCCGATATCGTCCATAATCGCCAGCGACAACATGAACAAGCGTAAACTTTGTGGGATACGGGGCCCCAACAAGGCGAGACAGCCGATGACAAAGGCTGTATCGGTAGCCATGACCGTACCCCAACCATTCTGACCAGGTTGTCCTGCTTGCAAGGTCAAGTAGCACAAAGCGGGGATGGCCATACCACCCAAAGCGGCGATTATCGGCAAAGCGGCCATTCGCGGTCTACTAAGTTCTCCAAGTACCAGCTCTCGCTTGAGTTCCAATGCGACAAGAAAGAAAAACAGGGTCATCAAACCATCGTTGATCCACTCGCGCAGCGGCCGCGAAAATTCCAGCGAGTCAATGTGAATACCTACCGGGGTCATCCATATATTTTCGAAAGCACTTGCCCATGGTGAGTTAGATAACGAAAGGGCAAGTATCGTGAATAAAAGTAGTAGTCCTCCCCCAGCTGACTCAATGCGCAAAAATCTTGAGAAAGGTCTCGTAATTCGGTCTACGTATCCCTTGGGAAGTGGTGTGTGATGTAGATCTATTTTATGATCCTGAACCATGAAACTGCATCCTAGTGATAAGAACACTTACCAGGTCCCGGATGGTTATCACGCGCTTGGGAATACCTCCGGGCCTTCAAGTGACCAAGCTTTCATCATTGCTACAGGCAGTTAATGGTACATGGCCTTTGGCATGCCGGAAGGACGACCAGCCAGGCCCCGCAGCACCGTCATTCTCATTGCAAACCAAGGCAGCGGCTTCGCTAGCTCATTCGGTCATCCGATACCTACTGATACGCCCGTTCAATCATCGAAAGTCGGAACCAGTGACGTGTCGGAACATCCCCTTTGGCAATCGCCAACAGGCTGGCGAGCCGTGCTTCGAAAGCGAGCAGATCGTAGCAACTGCCGTCGAGAGAGTTGTCGTCCATTGAATAGTCGATCGACAGGAGTTGACGCTCGGGATCGAAAAGGAAGGTAAAATCCATTTCCAGCGCCATCCGGCGAGCAGTGTCGGCGACCTGTCTATATCGTGCCTGCAGCCGGAATAGCGAGGCGGCCTTGCCGAATGTTTTCCGGTCGCGGCAATGCTCGGCCACCGACTTACGCAAGGCTCCGATCCAGAACAGGAGCTCTTCAGCCCACGAGGCTTCGACATCTCGCAGGGTGTCATGAACCATGCGCGTGGTTTGATCAACGAATCGTTTCAGAGCCGGCAACCAATCCGCGAACAGAGTATCGCCCTTCAAACGTGCCTCGATCTCGTCCAGACGCTCCTTGAGCGCAGCGACATCGGCGTCATGACTCATGGGTACCGTGCGGAGGGTGTCACGGACGAGACGCAGGTTATCCGCGATACCCGGGCTCGGGTCAGACAAAAGTTCGGCTTCCGACCAGACCTCACAGGCATTGGCGACAACCAGAAGGTGACCGGCGAGGCTGCCACTATCGACCAAAGAGATATATCCAGGATCCAGGCCACGCAAGCGTTTGGCCAACTGGGCGACAAACGGACCAGCCAGGGGACTCATGCCGCGCATCCATGTCTTGGCGTCAAGCGAGGAACGTTCCCCCTCGGGGACGAGCCATCGCGTCGCCAGGGTGTCAGCGTCGTTGCGCGCTGCCTGTTCGCTGATCATCTGGTCGGCAAGTCGTCGCAGGTTCTCGACGAGCACGATACGCAGGGTGATCGCCACTGCCCACAACTCCCCGATAGTCAGCGGTTGAACGCGTTGATAGGCAGCAATGAAACCACGCAAGTTATCGGGATTGAGATGGCTATCGGTGTGAGCAATGAATGCCCAGGCTACCCCGAAAACGCGAGGGTAGCCCGCCAAGGGGCCCGTTCCCAATTTCGGTAATTGCCGATAATAGCCGGGAGGCAGATCGCCACGTATCTCGCGGATCTGGGCTTCGATGAGATGGTAATTGTCGAGCAGCCAGGCCGCAGCGGGAACGATATCGCGCCCCTCGGCCACTTCCGCGGCACTCGCGTGATACGCTGCCAGCAGAACCTTGGCATTGTCCTCCAGTCGTCTTGCCAACGGCAGGACCCTGGGCGGCGTATCAGTGACACACTGAGCCGAAGCAAGGCTGCCGGCATGCTGCTCAAGCCGTTCGATACTGAACAACTCGTCCCGCACAGGGGCCGTATCATTCCAAGGCGATGACGAGGTAGAGGCCCAGCCTAGAATACCGAGAAGCGAATCCACAAGCACTATCCTGGTCAAGGCGTGTTACCCATTGGGGCAGGCGATACTGCGTTTCCAGAATAATGCAAAAGGTCCGGGCACTTGTCGGTTCGCTAGCGTACAGTCCCCTCTCCAGAACGGGCCGATGGGAGGGAGAAAATGGGGCTTATGCGCGCCAGCGCACCGAACGCTCGGGTTGATTAGTGCAACATGACATCGCTGCTGTCATGCATTTCGCGGATGGCGTCACCAAGGTCACTCCCATGAAAAATCTCAGCGACCTCCCTATCAGCGCCGGTACTCCAAGGCCCTGGCACCCAATCATTGCGCGGCGTCCCGACCACGAGCCGGCCGTATTGGGTACACTCATGTACGTTCACGTTCCTCTCTGCGATAACCAGGGTGAGCCTTTACAAGCGGCTCGCGGTGACGACGAACTCATGAGTATGGAGCCCGGCCAAACCTGAATGGTCCCGGCGGGTCTACGCCCGCCATTTTCTGCAACGCCCCATCGCGTCGGTCATTGCAGGATTGTGCCATAGGGCATCAGGCGATCGCTTTCCTTCTTGACCACGGCGTAACACTCGCAGCTAAGTTGCTCGAGTCGCGCCCTGTCGAGTACCGTAATATGCCCGCGCCGATATTCGATCACGCCCATTTTATGTAGCTTGCCGGCCGCCTCGGTGACTCCCTCACGACGGACCCCCAACATGTTGGCGATCAGTTCCTGGGTCATGTTCAATTGGTTGCCCGGCAACCGGTCCAAGGACAACAGCAACCAGCGGCATAGCTGCTGATCGATCGAGTGATGGCGATTACATACCGCCGTTTGTGCCATCTGTGTGATCAGTGCCTGAGTATAGCGCAACAACAGGTTCAGCATTTCTCCATGGCGATTGAATTCCTTCTTGAGCTGATTCACCGGCAGCCGCAACGCGTGGCCGGCACTTTGCACGATCGCGCGGTTGGTAGTGCTTTCGCCCCCCATGAAGACAGCGATACCGACCAGACCTTCATTCCCTACTACCGAGATTTCCGCGGATGCCCCGTTCTCTGTCACGTAGAGAAGCGACACAATCGCATCGATCGGGAAATAGACATGACTCAGTAACCCGCCCGCCTCGTGCAGCACCTGCCCAAGGGACAGATATACGGGCTCAAGAAGAGACGATACGCGTTGCTTGGCCTCGTCTGGCAAAGCAGCAAGCAGTTGGTTTTGATCATGTGAGTGACTTTCGGTCATGTGTTGTCCCCCCTGGATAGGGTCTCGTCCTTGCTGACTATCAATATATGCGTCCTCATTGGGCATCGTTCAGTGTGACCTTCCTCGATCATGCCGTCTCATGGCCCGCTACGAATCGTTCGAGCCACGACTGCCCTATCTCAAGCCATTGTCGGATCCGGCGGGGCCGTGAGCGATCAAGCGTTCGGCGTTGAAGTTGGTTCCACACTCTGCCGGTGGCGTAGGGACGGGACGCTCGAGTAATCCCCCGTGAATCCCTTCCGTGTCGATTCGCCAGTAGGGAATCGGCAACCCCGCCTGTTTCTCGAACTCCCAGCCGAACACATCCCGGTAGCAATGCATTGCCGCTTCGGGGTTGGTTGCTTGAATCTCGAAATATGCAACCGCGTTCACATGACCTCCTGTCGATTTAAAACCCCAGCCTCAGGGAGGCCGTCCACGGGAGCATCCCCTGCAAGCCCCGTCAGGCCGATTCTTCGAGCGGACGGAGCTCGGATTCACCTTCGAACTCCGGCCAATGAATGCGATGGAGTTCCATGAATTGCCTCGCCAAAGCGACCGCGTCGGCGTGCGTCTTCGCCTCAATCAGGGCATAGCCGCCCACCACCTCCTTGGTCTCTGTGAATGGACCGTCCGTGACGCTGATCTCCCCGCCTGCCAGGCGAACGCGAGTGCCCTTGGCGAGCGGTTGTAAACCTGCGCCATCGAGGAACACGCCGCTTTTGATCTGCTCCTCCACGAATTCTCCCATCGCCTCGTAGAGCTCGGGCGGTACTTCCGTATCGCCATAGTCACTGGGATGTTTGATGAATATCAAGTACCGCATAGTCGTGCCTCTCGTGGTGAATGGATTCCGGAGCCCGCGGGCGGCTCTCCCGACAGGAACTCGGTGTCGCACGCGGCTACGCCCTTAATCGAATGGCAGGTGCGGAAATCGACAGCTAGCCCGCCGTCGCTACTGTGCGGGTGCCTACCGTCAGAAGGTATCGGTTCTCGACAACCGCCGAGCCGTCCGTCGCACGGTTGTAGCGATCGAATACCGCACGCAGGTCACTACGCAGACTTTCCCTGGTTTCATCATCCGACGCACTGGCCGCCCGCATGGCCGGGCCGAAATAGTTGAGAAACACCTCGACTGCGTGGTCAACCGAGCGGTAGTACTGCAGCGCCGTACGCTCCTCGCTGTCGACGGCGCTGGTGCCGGATCCAAGCAATTCCTTGAGACCGGCTTCAGTGCCCCAATGCATCGGCGGCCTGAGCCCAGGCGGTGGAGGCATATACTTCGCGTTGGTGGCGAAGAAGTCCCCGCTCCAGCCCTGCGGGAGTGGCGTCGCTAGCCCGATCTTTCCGCCCGGGCGACAGACTCGCAACATCTCCGACGCCGCTCGTTCTTGGTCCGGTGCGAACTGCACCCCGTAGACGGACAAGACTGCGTCGAAGCTGGCATCCGGAAACGGCAAGGTCTGTGCATCAGCCACGCGGAAGTCGATCCCGAATCCCTCCGCGGCAGCTCGCCGCTTGGCACGTTCGATCAACGCCGGCACGTAGTCGATACCGGTAACCTCACAGTATCTCCGCGCTGCCACCAGTGCGGCAGTCCCACTCCCGCAGGCAACGTCCAGCACTCGGTCACCTCCGCGAGGATCGACCGCCGCACAGAGAGCTTCGGCCATCACCACATTCTGCCGTGCGATTTCGTGAAAATCCCCTGTGGCCCAGGCTTCCTGCTGACGTGCGGTGACGGCCCCGTAATCAACGCTCGCATTCTGGTTCATGAGTTTTCTCCTTCCACCGATGGGAAGTCCCCATGGACATCGACAAGGCGGGGTTACCCAACCCCGGATGCAGTTGTCCATGTAGAGCGAAGCAGAACATTTGTCAGACAGCAGCGCATGATTAGGCTGTCTCGCCCGCAGAGTGAATGTGGCCTGTGTCCTTGCTAGCGATCGTTCGTGCCCTTTCCCGCGAGGACATTGGGGATACACTTCTCGGTATGTGCGATACGCGTCTTAGACTGCTTCGCCTCTGTGAAGTGTAGGACGTAACCTCTCCGTGACCGAGCGCCAGCGCATGAAAATGCCTTCGCGAGCCTGCGGTTCTTGTTCAAGATCTGGGTCAGTGCTTCCGGAAGCTCCAGCTCACGCTTCGCCTTGAAGTCGACCTTCAGTCCCGGCCTGCTCACCGCTAGCGCTCAGCGATGCGTGTCCACGGCAGTGTGGGAAGTCCGCAGCATTGGAATGGGCCGATACAGCCGGGTGTGCGAGCGTACCGACGATGACTAACCTCCAAGCTGTCATAGCCTGGATAGCTGACGGGCGGTGGAAATCAACAGACTCGACAGGTTTTGTTCCAATTCCTCAGGCATACTCCGCACACGAGACATCGAGATGCTGACAGCTGCGCGAGGGCGATTGTGTCTATCCAGCACCGGGGCAGCGATGGAGATATCGGAAAGAAAATATTCCTCTATCGACAAGGCATATCCCTGACGCCTGCACTGCACCAAGCGCTCCATGATGGCAGGTAACTCGTGCACGGTGTTCGACGTGTAACACTTCCTGTCCGTGCGCTCCAGGATATCCCTGGCTTCCCCCGCTTCCAGTTGGGACAACATCGCCAGCCCAGGGGCCGTACAGAATGCCGGTAGGCGAGAGCCAATGGTGATGTCCGTATCCAGCATGTTGCGACTCAACATGCGAGAAAGGTAAACCACATCCGGCCCGTCCAGAATCGTCAAACTGACCGAGCCTTCCGTTTCCTTGCTCAGGTTCAGCAGATAGGGGCGCACCTTATCGACCAGTGGGTGGGCATGAAGATAGTGTGCGGCAATATCCAACGTTCGCACGCTCGGCTCTATCAGCTGGGTTTCTTCGTTGCGCTGCAAGTAGCCTAGCTGCGTCAACGTGTGGATGAAGCGCTGCGCGGCACTCCGGTCCATATCGCATCGCTCTGCCAACTGCTTGACGCTCATCGCCGGATGCTCGGCATCGAAGACTTCGAGGATTCGAAATGCCTTTACCACGCTCTTGACCATTAAGCGGTCCACTTTTTCCTGTTCACTCAATGCCTTACCCCTCCCTAGCGGTCGCCACGCCTAAACAATGGCATATCTTGTGTCAATTTTCCGCTTTACAATAATCTCAATTCAACTACATTGATTAAATGTAGATCATTAGTGATTGCATTGCAATCATAAGCACAAATAATCTAGAGGCCATCATGTCCGACCACATACTCACTCACAAGCAAGGCCGCGTAGGCGTCATCACCCTCAACCGTCCCGAGGTCCTCAATGCCTGGCACAGCGAGATGCGTCAGCAGTTGATAGCGGCACTGGCGACGTTCTCCAACGATGATGCCATTGGTGCCATCGTACTGACCGGAGCGGGTGATCGGGCCTTCAGTGCCGGGCAGGATCTCAATGAAACCCGTGACTTCGATGCGGAACGGGCAAAGCGTTGGGTCGGTGAATGGGAAGCCCTTTATGACAAGCTTCGCAGCAGCCCCAAGCCGATCATTGCCGCACTCAACGGGGTCGCTGCAGGGTCCGCCTTCCAAGTGTCCTTGTTGTGTGATTTTCGCATCGCCCACAGCGACGTGCGCATGGGGCAGCCCGAAATCAATTCCGGTATCGCCAGTACGACCGGTCCCTGGATCATGCGGGAGCACCTCGGGCTCGCGCGCACCATCGACCTGACCCTGAGCGGCCGACTGATGAATGCTGATGAAGCGTATGCGCTTGGCCTCATCAACCGTCTGGTTGACGCCGAGCAGGTACTCCCCGAGGCGCTGTCACTGGGTGAAGAACTCGCTGACAAGCCTCCTGTAGCGATGCGCCTGGACCGCCAGCGTTTCAAGGAAATTACCGAACCCGGTTTTCGTGACTGCCTTGAGGCGGGAGCGCGTATCCAGGCCGAAGCCTACGCCTCGGGCGAACCCGCTCGCATGATGGAAGCGTTCCTCAATCGACGCAGTGGCTGATACACGGCAGTTGAGACCTGTCACCGGAGAGACGTGCCTATACAAAAGGACCATCGGATTACCATGAGATTCAGCCTAGAAGATCCCAGTTTCATTCTCGCCCTGCGCGATATCGCCGCGCGCGAGCCGGAAAGCGTGTTCGGGACTTTCGACCATCAGCCCCTGACGTTCGGCACCCTTGATCGCCAGGCGGAGGCACTCGCGGTCCACCTTCGTCAGGGACTGGGCATTCAGCCGGGCGAGCGTGCGGCGGTCATGATGAATAATGGCCCCGAGGCCATATCCATTCTCTTCGCCTTGGCCAAGGCCGGTATCGTCTGGGTGCCGGTCAACGCCCGTCAGCGCGGCCGTGGATTGAAGTACATCATCGAGCACTGCGACCCCGCCCTGCTCTTTGCCGATGCCAACCTGATGCCGGTCATCGACGACAGTGGTGCGGAAATTGCCGGCCAGACTCTGCTGCTGGGAGGCGAGAACGACGCCGTTTCCGACATCCTGGCTGGTGACGCCAGGCTGGAAGCCCCCGCTCCCGCCATGTCGGCTCTTTATGCCTTGATGTACACCTCCGGCACGACCGGCAAGCCGAAAGGGGTTCGCGTCACGCACGCAATGATGGCTTATGCCCTCAAAAGCGTCGAATTGCTTTGCTCCATCAAACCGGGAGATGTCTTCTTCCAATGGGAGCCCTTCTATCACATTGGTGGTGCCCAGATGCTGTTGTTGCCATTGTTCTTCGATGTGCGGCTCAGCCTGACCGAACGCTTCAGCGCCAGCCGCTTCTGGGAGCAAGTCAGTGCCAGCGGGGCAACCCATATCCATTACCTGGGAGGCGTGCTGCAAATATTGCTGAAGCAGCCACCCAGTGACCTGGAAACTCGCCATAACGTGCGCATTGCCTGGGGTGGCGGGTGTCCAAGCGAGATTTGGCCGGCTCTGCAAGAGCGTTTCGGGTTCGAAATTCGCGAGTGCTACGGCATGACGGAAGCCTCTAGCCTGACCACCTGCAATGCCGAAGGAAGGCAAGGCTCCGTGGGGCGGACCGTTCCCTGGCTGGATATCGCCATTCACGACGAACATGGCCACCTCATGCCGACCGGCGAGCCCGGCCAGATCGTGGTCCGCGAAACGCAGCCCGGCGTGCTGTTCGATGGGTATTTTCGCAATGCCGAGGCCTCCGAAAAGGCCATGACGAATGGCAGGTTAAACACCGGCGACCGCGGATGGCTCGATGCGGATGGCTATCTCTACTTCCTCGGGCGCATTACCGACAGCGTTCGCTGCCGAGGCGAAAACGTATCGGCCTGGGAAGTGGAAACCGTCACGCAGCAACACCCGGATGTCGAGGAGTGTGCAATGATCGGGGTCGAGGCAGAGATCGGCGAACAAGACATCAAGCTCTTTCTCAAGCCCAAGACCGGCCACATGATCGAGCCCAATGAGCTCTACCACTGGCTGCAGAAACGTCTGGCCTCCTATCAGTGCCCACGCTACTTGACCGTCGTGGACGAGTTCGAACGAACACCCAGCCACCGCATCGTCAAGCACCGCCTCCCTACCTCTGTACACGAGGCCTGGGATAGCCAACAGCAACTGTCACCCTGAAATGGAGACGACATGGATAACAACGACAACAGGAACGCCCTATCGACCCCCTGTCCAACTAGAACAAAGGAAACCAGCACCATGGTTAACGTACTGATCAAGACGGCCGCCATTGGCACACTGACCCTTGGGTTGGGTAGTCTCGCCCATGCCGAAACTTGGGACCTGCCCTCCCCGCAACCCTCGGATAACTACATTACCGAAAACGTGAGTTGGTTCGCCGAGCAAGTTCATGAAGCGACCGATGGCGAACTCGATATTAATGTTCATCCGAGTGGCTCGCTCTTCCCCGGCGATCAAATCAAGCGTGCCGTGCAACGAGACCAGGCTCAGATTGGCGTACATGTGCTCTCGGCGCACCAGAACGAGAATGTCCTGTACGGTATCGATTCCGTTCCTTTCCTGGCGGACTCTTTTGAGGAATCCAACCGACTTTGGGAAGTGACCAAGCCCGCATTGGATGAAGACATGGCCGAGCAAAACCTGCAATTGCTCTATCACATTCCCTGGCCCCCACAAGGCCTCTTTTTCGATCGTGAGATCCACTCTCCCGATGATGCAGAGGGCCTGAAGTTTCGCGCCTACAACACAGCGACGGCCCGCTTTGCTGAGCTGATGGGCATGACGCCCACTCAGATCGAGGAAGCCGAGCTGTCCCAGGCTGCCGCCACCGGCATGGTGCAGTCGCTCATTTCGTCGGGGGACCCGGTGTATAATCACCAGCTCTGGGATGACTTGCCCCACTTCTACGATGCGAAAGCCTGGTTGGTCCTCAGTCATATTTTTGTCAACAAGGACCGGTGGGACGCCCTTGATGAAGACACCAGGCAGGAGGTGCTGGCCATAGCCGAGGAAGCCGAACAGCGCGGTGAAGAACAGGCCAGGGACCTTACCGATACGCTCAAGGACCGGTTGAGTGAGAAAGGTGTTACGATCCACCAGCCCAATGACGCATTACAGGCGGAATTCAGCCGCATTGGTGAAGAGATGCAGGAAGAATGGCTGGAGGAAGCCGGTGAAGAAGGTCAGCGCCTGGTAGAAGAATATCGCGTATCACAATAACAGTAGCCTTCATGTCCCCATTCCTCGGGATGGGGACTCCGCCTGGTTAGACGGAAACAGGGATAACTCCCATGAATACCTTTTCCTCTAAAGCAGCCCTGTGGCTGGAACGCCTTTATCGAGCCTGCGGGTACCTCGCCGCATTATGTATTTTCGTCATGCTGATCGTGATCGTCATCCAGGTCGTATTGCGCTGGAGCGGCATGACCTTCCCTGGTGCCTCCAACTATGCAGGTTACCTGATGGGCACCGGCACCTTTCTGGCCCTGGCCTACACGTTTCATGAAGGTGGCCATATCCGTGTCAGCCTATTGCTGGATCGCCTGGGACGCTTACGTCCCCTCGGGGAACTGTGGTGCCTGCTGGCTGCCGCTGGCATTGTCGGATTCATTACCTGGCACGCCGCCGACGCTGCCTATTGGTCGTATCAATTTGGCGATGTCTCTTCGGGGCAGGACGCGATGCCTCTATGGATTCCCCAGTCGCTGCTGGCATTTGGCGCCATGACCTTCACTCTGTCGATACTCGATCACTTCCTTCGCAGGCTGGCCACCATGCTTCGTTCCAAACGCGCCAATCATCACGCGACTCACGCCGCAAGGAGCCATTGATGGATTTCACCGAGCTGGCCATTGTCCTGCTGTTTGTCCTGTTCCTGCTTTTGGGGTCCGGCGTTTGGGTCGCATTATCCCTGGTTGGCGTTGCCATCGTCGGTATGGCGTTGTTTACGGACCGTCCTATCGGGGCGTCGATGTACAGCACGCTATGGACATCATCGACCAGTTGGACCCTGACCGCACTCCCGTTATTTATCTGGATGGGGGAGATTCTCTACCGCACACGACTTTCCGAAAGTCTGTTTCGCGGGTTGAGCCCTTGGCTGAACTGGCTTCCCGGGCGACTCATGCACACCAATGTCATCGGGTGCACGTTATTCGCTGCGGTCTCTGGATCATCGGCCGCCACATTGACCACCGTGGGCAAGATGTCCATGCCTGAACTCCGCAAACGTGGTTACCCCGATTTCATGAGTGTCGGGACGCTGGCCGGAGCCTCCACCCTGGGCCTGATGATTCCACCCTCATTGACCATGATCGTGTACGGCGTCATCACCAATCAGTCCATCCCCAAGCTCTTCATCGCCGGGATTATTCCGGGATTGATACTGGCAGCATTATTCATGGGCTATGTCGTGATCTGGGACATAGTGAAAAAGCCAGGGATCACGAAAGAGCCGGCCATGTCGATGAAGCAGCGTCTGCATGAATCTCGCTTATTGATTCCGGTCGCGCTGTTGATCATTACCGTGATCGGCTCCATGTATTCCGGACTCGCCACCGCAACCGAAGCCGCCGCCCTTGGTGTCGTAGGTGCCTTGCTGCTGGCCGCCATACAACGGAGCCTGACCTTTGGCTCACTGGTGGAAAGCTTACTGGGTACCGTTAAAACCTCATGCATGATCGCCTTGATCCTGGCTGGCGCCTCATTCCTGACGCTGGCGATGGGCTTTACCGGGCTCCCGCGCGGCTTGGCCGAATGGGTGGGATCGCTGGACCTCTCCCCCTTCATGCTCCTGGTGGCGTTAATGCTCGTCTACATCGTGCTGGGTTGCTTTCTCGACGGTATCTCGGCAGTGGTGCTGACCATGGCAGTCGTCACGCCCATGCTCAATGACGCCGGGATCAATTTGATCTGGTTCGGTATTTTCGTGCTGGTCATGGTGGAAATGGCCCAGATAACGCCCCCCGTCGGTTTCAACCTCTTCGTCATGAAAGGACTGACCAATCACAGCCTAGGATTCATCGCCAAAGCAGCCGCCCCGATGTTCTTGATCATGGCATTGATGGCATTCCTGCTGATCGCCTTTCCGAATCTGGCCACATTCCTGCCCAGCTACATGAATGAAGCCACAATGTAATCGGCCAATCTGGGTAACCATTTCACCGGGTCAGCCATGCAGGTTGCCCCGGTGGCAAACCTGATCAGTCACCGATCGACTTTCCCGGCTCCAGCACCCAGCATCGCTCGTTATGCGTGTACTTCAAGTGAGCGTAGTACGTACTGGCCTCGGGGGCAGCGATCAGGATCAGCTTGCACCGAGGGCCCAACTGCGTTTGCGTGATCGCTTGCAGTCTTTTGCCAATTCCCGACTGTTGATAATCGCGATGCACTGCCAGGTCCGAGAGATAGCAGGCATAGTGAAAGTCAGTGACACTACGGGCAATACCGATGAGTGAGGATCCGTCCCAGGCACTGACGACAAGGTTGGAATTGGCGATCATCCCTGCCATGCAGATATGGTCTTCAAGCGGTCTGCGCTCTCCCAGCGTGGAGCTTTCCAGTAAATCGATAAACTGATCCGCGGTGACAGGGGCATTGATGGAGTAATCGATGGTCATATCCGTCTCATGAAAATCCGCACTGGCAAGACAAACTGATTGGGGTACCAGAAGATACTAGCGTCTATCGGATACCTGTTACATATTGAATCCTTTTTCGATGGCGCCAGAGACAATGTCTCCTGTCCCGGCAACTCGGCGCCTCTGTCCCGTCACCATGCCGACACGGTGTTGTCGTAGGTCCAGGTCTCTGGAACTCATGCAGCAACCCTCCTGTCACGGCAGATGCAGAGCTTATCGCGGCCTGAGCCACTTAAGTCACTCACGACCCGATTCAAGGGAGGAATCCCATGAAAGCGATCACCCGTGATGACCTCAAAACCATGAACGAAACCGAGCACGAAGACTTTGTGCTGCTCAACGTACTACCGCGGGAAGCCTTCAACAAGGAGCACATTCGCACCTCGGTGAACGTGCCTGTCGGCGACCCCGAGTTCGTCGAAAAGGTCGAGGCGCTAGCCGGTCATAAGGATCGCAAGATCGTCGTATATTGCGCCGACTTCGATTGCGACGCTTCAGCCAATGCAGCCAAGAAGCTTGAGGAAGCCGGTTTCAGTCACGTCTACGACTATGAAGGGGGCACAAAGGACTGGTTCGAGAAACGGCAGGCGGCTTGATGGCAGATAACCGCCTGTTTCAATGAACCATCATCAATCCAACAAACGGGTCTTATCGTCAGCCGCCATGGCGAACGTCCGCCATGGCGGTGTCGTGTGGTCCCGGTTTAGATTGCCCATCGCACGCGGGCGCACTCCCTATCGGCACTTTTCGATTACGATGATGGCTGGCAAACAGCGCCAGCCTTAATCCAGGTATATGCCATCCAACAAGACGCTGATACCCCATTCGAAACCACCAAGGAGCGTATTGTGAACCCCGACGACCTTGAGAAGCTGGTCATTCGCAAGATGCCATTCGGCAAGTACGAGGGCCGGTTGATTGCCGACCTGCCCGGTCCCTACCTCAACTGGTTTGCCCGGGAGGGGTTGCCGTCGGGCGAGATCGGCCGGTTGTTGAACCTGATGCATGAGATCGACCACAACGGCCTGAGCTCGCTGCTCGATCCATTGCGTGAAAAACATGGTGGCAAAGCGCACGACGAATCGCCATGACATGCGGCACTCGCTGGAGTTGGCAAGCCCTTCAAACTGTTCCATACTCGAGATGACAGTCAGGCTAGTATCCTGTCATACAATACAGCAATCACTAATCAACCATTCATAACAACGCCAAGGAATGGTTCTGCCATGCGACTCAAAGACAAGACAGCCTTGATCACTGCCGCCGGTCAGGGCATCGGGCGCGCCACTGCCGAACGCTTCGCCGCCGAAGGCGCCCGGGTCATCGCGACCGATATCAATACCGAAGCCCTCACTGAACTGGCCACGGTACCGGGTATCGAGACACAGCCCCTGGATGTGCTGGATACCAATGCCATCGACGCCCTCGCCGCTTCGCTGTCGGCACCGGATATCCTGTTCAATTGTGCGGGGCATGTCGCCGGTGGCTCGTTGCTGGAATGCGACGAGCGTGACCTGGAGTTTTCCCTCTCGCTCAACGTCATGGCCATGTATCGCATGATACGGGCGTTCCTGCCGGGCATGGTCGCCCATGGGGGTGGGAGTATCATCAACATGGCGTCGGTGGCGTCCAGCCTGAAGGGCGTGCCCAACCGCTTCGCCTACGGCACCACCAAGGCGGCGGTCATCGGCTTGACCAAATCGGTAGCCGCCGACTATATCGGCCAGGGCATTCGCTGCAACGCCATCTGCCCCGGCACGGTGGAATCGCCATCGCTGAAGGCGCGCATTGCCGAGCAGGCCCGACAGCAAGGGCGCGATGAAACCGACGTCCACCGGGAGTTCATCGCCCGGCAACCTTTGGGGCGCCTGGGCAAGCCCGCAGAAATCGCGGCGCTCGCCACTTATCTGGCAGCCGACGAATCCGCCTATACCACCGGTACCGCCCAGATCATCGATGGCGGCTGGTTGAACTGATAGAGGACCTACTGACGATGAAACTGTTGCGTTTCGGCCCGCGCGGCCATGAAAAGCCCGGTCTACTGGACGATCAGGGTATCATTCGCGATCTCTCCGCCCATATCAATGATCTTGCCGGTGACCATCTAAGCCGCGATCAATTGGCCGGGCTGGCTGAACTCGATCCTGCCAGCCTGCCGGCCGTCGATGCGAGTGAACGTCTTGGCCCATGCGTGGGTCACGTAGGCAAATTCATCTGCATTGGCCTCAACTACTCCGACCATGCCGCCGAAACCGGCGCTGAAGTACCGGCCGAACCGGTGCTCTTCAACAAGTGGACCAGTGCCATTTGCGGCCCCAATGACGACGTCATCATCCCGCGCGGGTCGAAAAAGACGGATTGGGAAGTGGAACTCGGCGTGGTGATCGGAACGGAAGCTCGCTACGTCGATGAAAGCGAGGCGATGAACCATGTTGCCGGGTTCTGCGTGATCAACGATGTCTCGGAGCGGGAATTCCAGCTCGAGCGCTGCGGCAACTGGGACAAGGGCAAGGGGTGCGACACCTTCGGCCCGATGGGCCCCTGGCTGGTCACCCCCGATGAGATCAGCAATCCCCATGAACTCGCGATGTGGCTGGAAGTCGATGGCAAGCGCTATCAAAACGGCAGCACCAATACCATGGTCTATCAGGTGCCTTTCCTGATCAGTTATCTGAGTCGGTTCATGAGCCTGCAACCCGGCGATGTCATCTCGACGGGAACGCCGCCGGGTGTCGGCATGGGACAGAAACCCCAGGTCTATCTCCAGCCGGGCCAACGCATGCGCCTCGGCATCGAGGGACTTGGCGAACAGAGCCAGAACGTGATCGCCGAGCCCGGTGCCTGATCCCTACGCGCCCGGCGCCATCGACACATCAGGAAATAGCAGGAGTCATGGACATGAGTCGAACGATTGCCAGCGACACATTCCAACAATCCAGCCTGCGTGTCCATGTCGACGACAATGTGCGTGTGGCGCTCAAGGATCTCAAGCCCGATACCGAGATCGAGGATAACGGGCGGATCATCCGTATCGCCCGGCCTATTCGTCGCAAGCACAAGTTCGCCCTGCAAGATCTGGCCGAGGGTGACACGGTGGTCATGTATGGCGTCACCGTGGGACGCGCCACCTGCCCGATCGCCACGGGCGAGGCCATTACCACCACCAACACCGAGCACTCCACCGACAACAGCCAGCCACAGGCCCGTCGCGACCAGTGGCAGGCGCCGGACGTGAGCGAGTTCGAGGGCGTCACCTTTGATGGCTATCATCGCCCCGACGGTCAGGTGGGAACGGCCAACTACTGGTTGGTCGTGCCATTGGTATTCTGTGAAAACCGCAATATCGAAGTACTGCGCCAGTGCGTGGCCGATGCACTGGGCGACGACCCCTACCGCGACTACAAGCGCATGGCCCGGGCGATGTTGCGAGGCGAACCGGTTGATACCACTTCCAGTGACGCCGGCCAGGAGCGGTTGTTTCCCCATGTCGATGGTGTGCGTTTCCTGACCCACACCCACGGTTGCGGCGGAACCGACGACGACGCTCAAGCGTTGTGTCGTTTGCTTGCCGGTTATATCTGCCACCCCAATGTGGCAGGCGCCACGGTGCTGAGTCTCGGTTGCCAGAAATCCCAGATGGACATGCTCAGCCGTGCCATCGAGGAACGCGATCCCCAGGGATTGCGACCGGTACACTACTTCGAACAGCAGGCCACCCACAGCGAAACGGATCTGATTCGCCAGGCGCTGACGACCATCTTCGACGGCCTGGCCGATGCCAACCGTTGCGAACGGGCCCCGGCGCCACTCTCGAAACTGACCATCGGGGTCGAGTGCGGCGGGTCCGACGGATTCTCGGGTCTGTCGGCCAACCCTATGGTGGGCGCGACCATCGATCGGCTGGTTGCGCTGGGTGGCAGTGGCATTCTCAGTGAGTTTCCCGAGCTGTGCGGTGTCGAGCACGAGTTGCTGGCCCGTTGCCGCGATGATCAGGTCGGCGAACGATTCCAGCAGTTGATGGAGGCCTATCAACGCCATGCCGATGCCGTCGGCGCCAGCTTCTCGATGAATCCGTCGCCGGGCAACATCCGCGACGGTTTGATCACCGATGCCATGAAATCGGCGGGTGCCGCCAAGAAAGGCGGCGACAGTCCGATCGTCGGCGTGCTCGACTATACTGAGCCGCAGCGTCAGCAGGGCCTGAACCTGCTCTGTTCACCGGGTAATGATGTCGAGTCGACGACGGCGCTGGTGGGCTCCGGCGCCAATCTGGTGATCTTTACTACTGGTCTGGGCACGCCGACCGGCAACCCGATCGCGCCGGTACTGAAGGTCGCCAGCAATAGCGAACTGGCCAAGCGAATGCCGGATGTTATCGATTTCGATGCCGGACCGATCATTAGGGGCGAAGCGCAAATCGAGGAACTGGCCGAAAGAATGCTGCAGTTGTGCATCGACACGGCCTCGGGCCGCTATCGTCCGCGGGCCGTGCAACTTGAACAACTCGATTTCATTCCCTGGAAACGCGGGGTTTCACTGTAAGACGGGCAAACGCCATGGCTGCCGGTATCGATTGATGTCGACGGGTCACTCGGGTACGTGGGACAGTCGCTTCTTGAGTTCCATGTAGGTGCCATAGTGCCGGTCCAGATGGCGACGCATGGCCGCCTCGGCCGCGTCGGGGTCACGCGATTCGATGGCTTCGACGATCTCGGTATGGGCCTGGAACGCCGCCTGGTCTTCACCTTCCTGCTGTAATGCTTCGGCGCGACGGTCATCGAGCCATTCGGATAGCGCTTCGTGGATTGCATCGAAGATGGGATTACAGGCAATCGATGCCAGTACGCCGTGAAAATCGTTGTCGGAGCGCTTGAAGCGCGCTTCATGCCCCAGAGCAACGCGATTGTCCTCCAGGGCAGCGCGCAACCGTGCGAGATCGTCGTCGGTCGCATGGCGGGCGGCATAACGGGCCAGCGAAATCTCGAACATGGCCCGTGCTTCCTGGAAGTACTGCTGTCCTTCCGATTTGACCAACAGCTGCCGTGTCACGCCGGAGAGTCGAGCCATCACGGCTTCGGCAGTGGGACGGATCACTCGCGCCCGCGTACCGCTGTTGATGGCGATCAATCCCAGACGCTGTAGATAGAACAAGGCTTCCCGCACCGCCGGACGCCCCACGCCGAACTGCTCCATCAACTCCCGCTCTGTCGGCAGTTGATCGTCTTCTTTCAAGCGACCTTCGAGAATATCCACTTCCAACTGCTCGGCCACCTGTTCGGAGAGCGTCTTACGCTCCACCTTGTATCGGCTCATTCGTTGCCACTCCTCGATACGGCTATCTGCTGCCCTATCTTACTGTATTCGCCCCTTATCGTGCGCCTCTGTCATGAGCGTCTCACGGCGAGTGGCGTCAATCCCAGTTCCTCGGCCAAGCGCTCGTAAGCCGCCAGGTTGGCAGCATCCAGGGGGATACCTTGCGCATCGCGACGCGCCTGGCAGCGCCATTCGCGATCCCCCGGTGCCATCACCTCAGTCCCGTCGAGAGCCGGCTGCGATCGCAGGTCGTCCAGATACGTGCGCATGCTGGCCTGATAGGTCTCACGATCGCTGAAGGCATCTGGCCGCATGGCCAGGAAAAAATGACCGACACCGCGAGGGGTCGACATGTCGGGCCCTCCCATGGGCAGCAACCGGAAACCGTTCTGCATGCCGGTCAGCGTGGAACTCAGCACTTCCACCATGCCCGCCAGACCGGCGCCCTTGAAGCCGAAGTCAGCCCCGCCCAGTGGTAGCAACGAGGCCACTTCTGCAGGGTCGCACGTCACTTTTCCCGTCGCATCAGCGGCCACATCCGGTGGCAATGCACGACCGATGGCGCCATATTGCTGCACCCGGTTCCAGGGAATGGAACTGGACGCCATGTCGAGCAGATAGGGAGGTTGCCCCTCGACCGGCGCCGAAAAAGCAATCGGATTCGTGCCATGGAACGGTGCCTTGCCATCATGCAGGCGAACGAAGGGATCGGAATTGCATACGGTCATGCCTATCAAGCCCCGTTCGGCGGCAGCGAGAGCGTAACACCCCGCCGCCCCGAAGTGCGAGGAGTGGCCGACCGCCACGGCCCCCATACCGACCTCATCGGCCATCGAGCAGGCATGATCCATCGCCGTGTAACCGGCCAGGTGCCCGAAACCGTCGTCAGCGTCCAGATAGCCGATCGCCGGCAATGGCTGGGTGAAACGCATCGACGGACGCGCCGTGATACGTCCACCGCGCACCGCATTGACATAATGTGGCAGTAAACGAAGACCGTGACTGTCCACTCCCATGCTCGAGGCCGTCAGCAAGGCCCGGGATACCGCCTCGGCGCTGGGGGTATCGACATCGCAGCGCCGTAGTACGTCATGCATGAAGGCTTGCAGGTCGGCCGCATCGACGCGAGCCACATCATCGTTTTCCGCTTTCATCGTCATCCCTTATCGATACACCAGCGTTGGCAGCCACATGGAAATGGCTGGAATGAAAGTCACCAGCAGCAGCGCGACTACCAGCGGTATCAAAAACGGTAACGTACCGCGCATGCACTTCTCGAAGGAGATGTTCGACACCCGCGACAGCACATACAGCACCATGCCCACCGGCGGAGTCAGCAAGCCAATCATCAGGTTCAGCACCATGATGACGCCGAAGTGCACCGGGTCCACACCGACGCCGACCGCCATGGGCAACAGCACGGGCACCAGAATGGTGATGGCGGCGATCGTTTCCATGAAGCAGCCCACGATGATCAACACCATATTGATGAGCAGCAACACGGCAATCGGGTCATCCGCATACGGTCCCAGTAGCCCGATGAGGTGTTGGGTCACCTGGTTGCTGGTCAGGATCCAGGCGAAGATCGAGGCACCGGCAACAATCATCAGGATCACGGCCGTCGTCTCGATGGTTTCCATGCTCACCTTGAGCAAGCGCCGCCAGGTCAGCGTGCGGTAGACGACCCCACCGAGAAACAGTGCATAGACGACGGCGGCAATCGCCGCTTCCGTCGGTGTGAAGGCGCCGGAGAGAATCCCGCCCACGATGATCACCGGAGTCAGCAACGACAGGAATGCCCCGGCGAAGGTACGCCTCAGTATCGGCAATGCGAAGGTGGCATCCCGCGGATAGCCACGCCGGCGCGCCAGCATGGTGATCATCAACATCAGGACGACACCCATCAATAGACCGGGAATCAGGCCGGCCACGAATAGCTGCCCGACCGATGCAGAGGCCATGACGCCATAGATGACCATCGGCAGACTCGGTGGAATGATGGGTCCAATGGTCGATGACGCCGCGGTGATTCCCACGGCGAACTCCTGATCATAACCGGCGTCACGCATCGCCTTGATCTCGATGGTGCCCAGCCCACCGGCATCGGCGACCGCCGCCCCGGACATGCCGGAAAACACGATACTGGCGCCGACGTTGACGTGGCCCAGCCCGCCACGCATCCAGCCCATCAACGCCTTGGCGAAGTCGAAGATGCGACTGGTGATGCCGGCATTATTCATCAGGTTGCCGGCCAGGATAAAGAAGGGAATCGCCAGTAGCGGGAAGCTATCGACCCCGTTGATCATGCGGTGGATGACGACCACATCCGGTATCCGTCCCACCAGGAGGATATACATCAGGCAGGAACCGGCCAGGGCAATGGCGATGGGGACACCGAGCACCAACATGGTGAACAGCGACACGAAAAGAAAAGCTAGGTAGTGGCCCAGCAAGGCCAACACGATACAGCCGGTAACCGCTATGGCGGCGATGATGGGAGGAACGATAGCGCCTCGCCAACGCGTGACCGGGACATGGGGCATGGCTGTGACTCCAGAAAGCGGGGGAATTAGCGTTTATCGTCGGTGAACATCAATTCACTGGTCCCTTCTCGCCAGTGTCGGATCATCGCCTGGACAGCGCGAAATATCATCAGCACATAGCCGATGAGGACCACGTAATAAAGCAGGCTCTTGGGGATATCAACGGACACCATCATCGAGTCGGTTTGATTCGCCAGTTTGAACGTGACCCAGCCAATCGCCAGGTAGAACGCAATACTGACGAGATCCACCAGTGTTGACATGGTGCGGCCCACGATGCCCGGCATGTAGCGATAGAAGAACTCCACCGCGATGTGCGAGCATTTCCTGACCGCCATGGCACTGCCGAGAAACCCCACGATCACCAGCAGGTATCGGGCCATTTCCTCGGTCCAGGCGATCGAATTGCCCAACACATAGCGGCTGAAGAACTGCAGAAAGACATCGAAAGCAAGTACCCAGAAGACGGCCAGTGTGACGTAGTCTTCCGGCGCATACGCCTTGGCATCGAACACATCGTCGTCGGGAACGTCGAACGTCACCTCATCAGTCGACCGATGATCCTCGGACATAAAAACCTCCTAGACACACCATCCCTCATAACGAGGGATGGTGTAGTGACATTGGAATGGTTACTTTCCGAGTTCCTGAACGCGGTCGTAGGTTTCCTGATCCCAGTCGACATCCTCGCCGGTGTGATAGGGAATTACGGCTTCGCGGAACGGTTCGGTATCCACTTCATTGACGGTGGTACCTTGCTCCTCGAACCATTCAACCAACTCGTCTTCCTGTTGACGGATGTCCTCGGTGATGCGCTCACCCGCTTCGATGTAGACCTCCCGGAAGATTTCGCGGTCCTCTTCGGAGAGACGCTCCCAGAGCGGCCCACCAGCGATGGTGATCAGTGAATCGGTGATATGACCGGTCAGATTGATGTAGTCCTGCACTTCATAGAACGCCTTGGCCCGAATGGTCGGCAAGGGGTTCTCCTGGGCATCGACCGTCCCTTGCTGCAGGGCCAGATAGACCTCGGAGAAAGCGATCGGCGTCGGATTGGCGCCCACGGCCTCGGGGAACATCATGTACAACGGCGCGTTGGGCGTGCGGATCTTGAGATCCTCCATGTCCTCCGGCGTGTTGATCGGCTCGTTGGACGTCACGTGACGCCGGCCGTAGTAGTTCATCGCCAGCGGTACGTTGCCAGTTTCATCCTCATAGCCCTGTGCGATTTCATCGAACAGATCACTCTCGGCATAGGCCTGCCAGTGGTCGAAGTCGCGGAACATGTAGGGCGCGCCGGCGATACCGATCGGGCCGTAGGAACGGCCGGCAAACTGATTGCCGGTATAGATCAGGTCGACGGTACCAAGCCCAAGGCCTTCGTTGATATCCGCTTCCTTACCCAGCGAGGAGGCTGGATGGACCTCGATCTCGTAGCGCCCATCGGTACGTTCCTCAATCTCGTCAGCCGCCCACAGAGCCCACTCATGGTATGGCTCCGAGGTCTCATAGACGTGAGCGAAATTGAGGGTCTCGGCATGCGCCGCTCCTGCCATACTGACTCCTGCTGCCAGCAGTGTCATCGAAAACCACTGTAGGGGGCGACGCTGGCTCGTGCTCGTGTTACCCATCTTTTTGTTCTCCATGCATGAGAAGAATGCAATGTCTCGACTTCATGACGAGTTGAACGATGGTCGTTGTGTATACGTGTCATACCATCATAAAGAAACCTAGCCACTACCGGCTCGGTACGCAACCTCCAACCGCGATCAGAGGCCTTCCACTTTGGTGGTGTAGCGATACAACGCCACCAACGCCTCGTCATCACCGAACCCCCCGGCCTTGGTGACGATCGGTCGTGCGCCATCCAGATAACCGCACACCATCCCAGGCGCCCATTCACCGACCACATCGATCCTGGAGGCACCATAGCGCACCATCACCGCCATGGCCGTGTCGCCTCCGCTCAGGCACCAGGCGCGCCCCGGCGAAGAATCGCCACTATCGCTGGTGATAAGTACCTCGGCCATGCGAGCCGCCACCCCATGCGCCGACCAGGACTCACTACTCTGCCCGGGGATCAGCAAGACATTGCCTCTCGGAAGCGTCGCGTCTGATTCCAGCGCACTGACGACAGGCAATTCGGGACACGATGTCCGGCAACGGTGAATCTGTTGCTGGGCCTGAGGGCTACGGGAACCGATCGCCAGCACCAGCCCATTCACCGGCAGCGGCGGCCGTTCGATCGGTTCCCCATAACGGCGCTGGGCTACCGCTCCCGTGAGACCGGCCGCCCCTACGGCCAACCAGCAATCGGTTGCGGCCAGCAAGGTCGCGGCCACCGCATCCAGGGACCCGGCGTCGGCGGCGTCGACAATGCAGTCCGTTTCCGCCGTCGGTACCCCCGGATCGGCACGGCAGGACATGGACACACCGCCCCGGCCGAACAGCGCGACCAGGTCTCCACCCTGTGCCGGCGAACAAGCATCAGTGGCGTAAGCGGTGGTTTCGAGAGGTTCATCATGGACGAACACTCGCCCTCGATGCGTCGTCCGTCCCTGAGCCGGTACCGCCGGAGCGACCAGCAGTGCGCGGTCGAGACAACGGCGTGCCGCCAGGCACTCGGCGATGACCTGCCCCCGCAAGGTGGAATCAACTTTTTTGATCCAGAGCTCGGGGGCCAGTGCCTGCGCCGCATGAATCGCCTCGCTCACACGCTCGGCAGCCGCCGAGGCAGACAGGTGTCGCGACTCCGTCGTTATCGCAACGACCTCGGGAGGCGGACTTTCGCCCAGCGTGGCGAGTCCCGGCAGCGACGTCACCACCCGGGTCACCGCACCGCGTGCGGCAAATGGCGCCGCGGCATCCAGCGCCCCGGTCAGATCATCGGCAATAATGACGATATCAGCCATGGTTGCGAACCAGACGCCAGGCGTGGTCGATCGCAGCTCGCATGTTGGTGGCATCGGCACGACCCTGCCAGGCAATATCGAAGGCCGTGCCATGATCCACCGACGTACGCTGGATCGGCAGTCCCAGACTCACATTGACTGTCGTGTCGAAGGCGATCAGCTTGACAGGGATGTGCCCCTGGTCGTGATACTGCGCCACCACCAGATCGAACTCACCCCGACTGGCCCGATAGAAGACCGTGTCCGCGGATATCGGCCCCTGAACCTCCCAGCCGCGTTTTTGCAGTTGCATCACGGCCGGTGCGATGACTCGGTCATCTTCATCGCCGAATATGCCCCCCTCGCCGCAGTGCGGGTTGAGACCCGCCACGGCGATACGCGGCGCCTCTATTCCCAATCGCCGCAGATGATCGTATCCGGCAGCCACGGTTGCCGTGACCCGCTCGACGGTCACTCGGTCAATCGCGTCACGTAACGACACATGCGTCGACACATGAATGGTCGACAACTGCTCGGAGGCCAGCAGCATGAAAGACGATGGCGCGCCTGTCAGCGATGCCAGCATGCCAGTATGGCCATCGTAGTAGCGTTCGGCGGCATGCAACGCGGCCTTGTTGAGCGGCGCCGTCACGATCACTCCGGCCCGACCGTCCTGGACCAGTTCGACGGCACGTTCGATACAGCGAAAGGCTGCCTCGCCCGCCGCTGCACTGATCTCGCCGGGCGGAATATCCCCTGACGGCATCTCAATCTGCGCCACTGCGACGCAACCGGCCACCTCGGCATCCCGCTCCACAGCACAGAACGACAGATCGACATCGGTCACTTGCGCCGCCCGTGCGAAGGTGTCGCGATCGCCAACCAACAGAATGGCCGCTCGCTCGCTTGCTGTCAGGCCGGCCAGCGACCGGCAGATGATTTCCGGGCCGATTCCCGCCGGATCGCCCATGGTGATAGCCAGGGAGTAGGCAGGGACGGCATGTGAATGGATTGCACTCATGGCATCAACTGCCCGCCGTTGACTTCGATGACCTGCCCGGTCACGTAACCGCTCATGCCATCGCTGATCAGAAACAGATACGCCCCGACGCAATCCTCGGCGGTGCCCAATCGACCCTGCGGGATCGTCGCCCTGGCGGCCTCCAACTGAGCTTCATTGGAATAGCGCTCGTGGAAATCGGTGGCGATGGTCCCGGGTGCAACGGCATTGACACGAATATTGTCACCCGCCAGTTCCTTGGCCATGTTACGTGTCAGGGTACTGACGAAGCCCTTGGCCGAAGCATAGAAACCGGCTCCTGGCCCGCCGCCGTTACGCGCGGCGATCGAACTGGTATGGACGATGCTGCCTCCCCCCGAGCGGCGCAGGTACGGCAAGGCAGCGTGGCTCGCGGTCACTACCGAGCGAACATTGAGATCCATCACCCGGTCATAATGCGCATCGTCGATCTCGTCGAGTTTGACGCGCCCGAGCATGTCGCCGGCGTTGTTGACCAGGACATCGAGTCCTCCCAATTGTTCGGCGGCACTATCGACCACCGCGCTGGCTTCATCGGAACGGCTGACATCCCCCTTGACCATTACGGCGTTGCCACCACTCTCGACGATGGCATCACGAACCTCGCGCGCCCTGGCCTCGCTGGAGTGGTAGTGAACCGCCACATGGGCCCCGAATGCCCCCAGGCGCCGGGCAACTGCCGCTCCGATCCCTCGGCTTGCACCGGTGACCAGCACGCGTTTACCTGCCAATTCGTCGAACATAGAACATCTCTCCTTCGGCTTGTCGTTAGACTTGTCTATCAGGGGCTGCGCTTCTGGAACGGAATGAGTCGAGCGCTAGAGCCGCTGGCCTCTCACTGATAGTATACCTATCATACATAACGACAAGCATAGCCAAGTCGAGGCTGAATGCCATGACATCATCTTGCCCCTTACCGCATTAGCCACCGGAGTTCGATATGTTTTCTGATACGAGTCATTTGCTGCCTGCCGATCATGACAGTGCGTTACTGGTCGGTCGGGTATGGCACCCAGCTCCTGATGACACCCCATCTCTCGTCATCGTTCGACAGGGCGAAGTAATCGATATCAGTGCTACCTGCAACTGCATGGCCGACCTGCTGGACCAGGACGATCCCGCCGGCTTCGTACGATCCGCATCGGGTGAGTCACTGGGCTCGGTTACCGACCTGCTGACCCGCTCTCTGGAAAGCGCCTCGTCAGGTCCCTATCTACTGGCGCCCTGTGATGTACAAGCGATCAAGGCGTGTGGCGTGACCTTTGCCGTCAGCCTGCTGGAACGGGTGATCGAAGAGCAGGCCGCCGGCGACCCCGCCAAAGCCAGCGAGCTACGCCAGGAATTGCAGTCGATGATCGGCGCAGACTTGTCGAAGATCGAGCCCGGCTCGGACGCCGCGATGTCCCTCAAGGAGGCCCTGCAAGCACGTGGTGCCTGGTCGCAGTACATGGAAGTCGGTATCGGTCCCGATGCCGAGGTCTTCAGCAAGGCACAACCGCTCTCCTCGGTCGGTTTCGGGGCCTCGGTCGGGCTACATCCGGCATCCCAATGGAACAATCCCGAACCGGAGATCGTCCTGGCCGTCGATTCGAAGGGGAATATCAAGGGAGCCACGCTGGGGAACGACGTCAACCTGCGCGACATCGAGGGGCGTAGTGCCCTGCTGTTAAGCAAGGCCAAGGACAATAATGCCTCCTGCGCCATCGGTCCCTTCATTCGCCTGTTCGATGACGGCTTCTCTCTGGACACGCTGCGCCAGGCTCAGGTATCGCTGCGCATCGACGGCGAGGATGACAGCTTCGTGCTGGAAGACAGCAGTGACATGCGAGAAATCAGCCGCGATCCGGCCAATCTCGTATCGCAGACCATTGGCGCCCACCACCAGTACCCCGATGGGTTCATGCTGTTCCTCGGCACCATGTTCTCGCCGATCCAGGACCGCGACGGCGCCGGTCAGGGCTTTACCCACCATATCGGCGATACCGTAACGATCGCCACCCCGTCACTGGGCGCTCTGGTCAACCGGGTCGACCGCTCGGACAAGCTGCCGCCCTGGACCTTCGGCATCCGTCAATGGCATGCCAGCCAGACACGCCAGCGATAACACACTGTGGAGACCCACCATGACAACGATCACCCATCTCGACGTTCAGGACATCCGCTTCCCCACCTCGCGGTCGCTGGATGGGTCGGATGCAATGAATGCCGCACCCGACTATTCCGCTACTTACGTCATCCTGCACACCGATGACAGCCACGAAGGCCACGGCCTGACCTTTACCATCGGTCGCGGCAATGAAATCTGCGTCGCTGCGGTCAAGTCACTCGCTTATCTGGTCGAAGGCCGTAGCCTGGCATCGATTACCGATAACATGGGCGCCTTCTGGCGCCAGATCACTGGCGACAGCCAACTACGCTGGATCGGCCCCGACAAAGGCGCCATCCATCTGGCTACCGCCGCCATCGTCAATGCAGTCTGGGATCTATGGGCCAAGGCGGAAGGCAAGCCAGTCTGGAAACTGCTGGCCGACATGTCGCCCGAGGCGCTGGTGCGCTGTCTCGACTTCCGCTTCGTCACCGATGCACTGACACCCGAAGAAGCCATCGCCATGTTGCGGCGCAAGCAGGACGGCAAGGCGCAACGTGAGTCGGAAATGCGTCAACGCGGTTATCCCGGTTACACCACCTCGGCAGGCTGGCTCGGCTACTCGGACGACAAGGTACGCCAACTGGCCCGCGAAGCCCTGGCCGAAGGCTGGACGCACTTCAAGCAGAAGGTTGGTGGTAATCTGGAGGAAGACTGCCGACGTGCGCGCCTGCTGCGCGAGGAGATTGGCTGGGAACGTCCACTGATGATGGATGCCAATCAGATGTGGGACGTCGACGAAACCGTGGCCAACATGCGCAAACTGGCCGAGTTCGATCCGTTGTGGATCGAGGAACCCACTAGCCCCGACGACATTCTCGGCCACGCCGAAATCCGTCACCGACTCGCGCCCATCGGTGTAGCAACCGGCGAACATTGCCATAACAAAGTCATGTTCAAGCAGTTCCTGCAGGCCGATGCGCTGGACTACTGCCAGATCGACTCGGCGCGGCTCGGGGGACTCAACGAAGTGATCCTGGTATTGCTGCTGGCGGCCAAGTTCGATGTCCCGGTCTGCCCCCATGCCGGCGGAGTCGGCCTGTGCGAGTATGTGCAGCATATCTCGCTGTTCGACTATATTGCCGTGTCAGGCTCCCTGGACGGTCGCATTCTCGAGTATGTCGACCATCTCCACGAGCACTTCGTCGATCCGGTCGTGATCCAGAACGGCCACTACCAGGTACCCACGGCACCGGGCTACAGTATCACCATGCATCCCCAATCCCTGGCGCGCCACCGTTATCCCGACGGGGCAGCCTGGCAAGAGGACGCATGACCGGGCAACCTGATACAGCGACAACGGCAGTAGGGAGCAAGCATGACAACAGACAAGGCCGGCATCGTGGAAACCCTGGTCTCCCGACTGGGTGACAGCGGCGTATTGCGAGACGACGACGCGTTGTCGCGCTATACCCATGACTGGGCCGGCGATGCCCTGGGCACCCCCTTGGCCGTGGTACGACCACGCACGACCGATGAGGTCGCCGATATCGTCAGGCTATGCAACGAGCATGACCTGCGCATGGTCCCCCAGGGCGGTCATACCGGTCTGGTCGGCGGTGCGTTTCCCGACCGCGATCAGGACGAGCTGATCATCAGCCTGGAGCGCATGAACCGCATCCGCGACCTGGACCCAGTCAATTTCAGCATGACGGTGGATGCCGGATGCATCCTTGAAGAGGTCAAGCAGGCCGCCGACACCGAGGACTGCGACTTCCCGTTGTCGCTGGGGGCGCAAGGCAGCTGTCAGATCGGTGGCAACATCGCCACCAATGCCGGCGGGCTCAACGTCCTCCGTTACGGCATGATGCGGGAGCTGGTACTGGGGCTGGAAGTGGTATTACCCAACGGCGAGATCTGGGACGGCCTGAGTGCCCTGCACAAGGATAATCGCGGCTATGATCTGGCCCAGCTGTTTCTGGGCAGCGAGGGGACTCTGGGTATCGTCACCGGTGCCGTACTCAAGCTCGTGCCCAAAGCGGAACAGACGCGCACGGCATTGTTGGGCCTGCCCTCGGTCGCGGCGGTGATCGAACTCTATACTCTGGCACGCCGCGGTTGCAGCGACCTGCTTTCGGCCTTTGAACTGATCCCGCGCCGCTGCATCGAACTCGCCATGGAAGCCTCGCCGCAACTCAGCGATCCACTGGATGAGGCTTACCCCTGGTACGTACTGATGGAAGTCGCCGCTACCGGACCGATCGATCTCAGCGAGATGCTCGAGCGACTACTGGAAAACGGCATGGAGAAGGACCTGGTGCTGGACGGTGCGCTGGCCAGCAGTGACGCGCAGTCTCAGAATCTCTGGCAATTCCGCGAGAGCATGCTGGAAGGACAACGGCTCAAGGGCAAGCATTTGCGGACCGATGTCTCGGTACCGATCTCCGCGATCCCGGATTTCGTCGATCGGGCCGCGGTCATGGTATCGGACGTCTCGCCCGATTCCACAGTGATTGCCTACGGTCATATCGGCGATGGCAACCTGCACTTCAATATCCTGCCGCCGCCGGACACCTCGAACGAGGAAAGGCGGGTACTGCTCCATGACCTCGAGCAGCGCCTGTTCGCGATCCTCGACGAGTTCCGTGGCAGCATCAGTGCCGAGCACGGCATCGGCAGGACGAAGCAGGCCGCGTACCTGGCCAGACTCTCCCCCACGGAGCGGGAACTGATGCAGGGTATCAAGTCGCTCTTCGACCCGAAGGGTGTGATGAGTCGCGGCCGTATCCTGCCGGAATAACGACGTCTTGAAACGACTGTGCCGGCACGGTGTTCGCCGTGCCGGCACAGAAGTCACTTCCGGACCGGTTTGCGTATCAGGCGTGCTGACGACGCTTCACCGGGCCATTGTCATCATGGCGACGACGCGGCGGACGGCCGAGGTCTTCGCTGATTTCCAGCGCCTGACCGGCAACACGTGCCCGTGCCATCTTGGCCAGGACACCCGCCGGCAGCGAATTCGGCAATTCGACGGTGGAAAAGCCGTCCCGAATATCGATGCGACCGATCCGGTTGCCTTCGATACCCCCTTCATTGGCCAGCGCCCCCACCAATTGGCCGGGCTTGATGCCGTCCTTGTGGCCGACAGCGACACGGTAACGTGTCATGCCTTCACGCGGACCACGGTCATCACGGCGACGCGCCGGCTTACCTTCACGCGGCGCGCGCTCCTTGCGCGGCGCCTGCAAGCGACCGATGGGCGGCTCGTCCGCACGTGCCATGGAAGCGAAGGCGCAGGCCAGCTCTACCGGGTCATGGCCTTCTTCGATCAATCTTTCAATCAGCGCTCGCTGTTCTTCGGCGCCGTTAGTGACCGTCCCGAGAGCACGCGCATGGAACACTTCATCACGATGCGCCCGGATAGCGGACTCATCGGGGAGCGCCATCTCCGACATGTGCTGTCCGGTGGCTTGCTCCAGCCAGCGTACCTTGCGCGTTTCACGGGCACCGGCAAAGGTGATCGCCACGCCACTACGCCCGGCCCGACCGGTACGACCGATACGGTGGGTATAGGCTTCGCTGTCCTGGGGCAGATCATAGTTGATGACATGCGTGATACGTGCCACATCCAGGCCGCGTGCGGCGACATCGGTAGCAATCAGCACATCGACCTTGCCGCGCTTGAGACGGGTCACCGTACGTTCACGCAGGCTCTGGTCGAGATCGCCGGACAACGCCGCTGCGTTGATACCACGTGCCATCAACTGCTCCACCAGCGTAGTGCAAGCGGCACGGGTGCGGACGAAAACAATGGCGCCATCGACCGGCTCCACTTCCAGGATCCGAGACAGCGCCTCAAGCTTCGCCCCCCCATCGACGCGAACGACATGCTGATCGATGCTTTCTGCGGTTCCCGCGCTGGCCTCGATCATTACCTTGACCGGATCGACCAGGTAGCGGTTGACGATTCGCTCGATCTCGGCCGGCAAGGTCGCGGAGAAGAAGACCCGCTGCGCCGTTTCCGGCGTATCGGCGACCACACGCTTGACGTCGTCGATGAACCCCATGCGCAGCATTTCGTCGGCTTCGTCCAGCACCAGGGCGGAGAGACCGCCGAGCTTGAGGCTCCCTCGATCGAGATGGTCGATGACGCGTCCTGGCGTACCGACGACGACCTGAGCGCCACGCTTGAGCGCCCGCAGTTGTTCACGATATTCCTGTCCACCACACAATGTGGCGACTTCCAGACCCCGGAGGTTCTGGCCATAGCGACTGAACGAGGCAGCCACCTGCTGCGCCAGTTCACGAGTGGGCGCCAATACCAGCACCTGGGGCTCGCGACGTTCGATATCGAGACGCGACAGGATAGGCAGCGCAAATGCGGCCGTCTTGCCGGTACCGGTCTGGGCCTGGCCCAGCAGGTCACGGCCTTCGAGCAATTCGGGGATCGTCTGCGCCTGGATGGGAGATGGGGATTCATAGCCCAGCGTTTCGAGGGCCGAGAGTACAGCAGGCACAAGGGCCATATCGCCGAAGGTCGGCGAAGCGACAGAAGTCGAGGTCATCAATCACACCTTGAGTTAGCCGGTCAGTCCGGCAACGAACATGGATGGTATTCCGGCGTGTCGCCCGCTACGACCGACAATTGGCCAACGAGATTCCTGCGACGTTCCGGGATACCGGTCGCACCTGGCATTCGATTCACATATCGGATACGACATCGATGCCGTATTCGATCGAGCCCGCTTCAGCGTCTATCCGACGTGGGCCCGGTAAATCGCTGTGGCGACCGTCTGCACCGTGGGGCCGGAAATGACCGGCGCTTGGGCGCTCCATCTTTTGAGTCAGATACCCGATATCGATGATGGGTATCTCGCAAAGTATCGTCATTGATCATCCGTCCTATCGGCGGCCCATGACGATAACGATTCGTTACGATGGTGGGGTCAACACATGCGAGGAGAACGCATGCTACCATTGGCTAATCCCACTGACCAGTCTTTTTCATGGAGATGCCACATGCCGAACCTTTGGGTCGACGCTGACGCCTGCCCACGCGCGGCTCGCGACATTATCGTCAGAGCGGCGGAACGTACACACACACCGACCCGGTTCGTCGCCAATCACCAGATCCCGCTACCCGCATCAAAGTGGGTCAAACCCATGACGGTTGCCAGCGGTTTCGATGCGGCCGACAATGAAATCGTCGACCGCTTGGCGTCAGGTGACTTGATCATCACCTCCGATCTCCCGCTGGCCATGGAAGCACTGGAGAAGGGAGCCCAGGTCATGACCACGCGCGGCGAAACACTCGATCGGAACAATATCCGAGCCCGGGTCCAGATGCGCGACTTCATGGAAACCCTGCGCGCCAGCGGGGAGCATACCGGCGGCCCCAAAGGGTATTCGGACAGCGACCGACGCGAATTCGCCAATGCGCTCGATCGCTGGCTGGCCCAGCAACGCTGATCAAGACACCCCGGGAGACTCTATAGGCTCCCGCTCTTCCCATCTTGGCGTTCCTTACGTCGTCCGTACGCCTCGGCCCGGCAACCGTTCACGATCATGCGGACGCTCCAGATCGAGCAATGGCCCCTTGGGCACGATCCGGGTCGGATTGATCGTATCGTGGCTGTAATAATAGTGGCGCTTGATATGATCCATATTCACCGTCTCCGCCACCCCCGGCCACTGATAGAGCTCGCGAAGGTAGTTCGACAGGTTCGGATAGTCCTCGATGCGTCTCAGATTGCATTTAAAATGGCCATGATAGACGGCATCGAAACGCACGATCGTAGTGAAAAGACGGATATCCGCTTCGGTCAGCCATTCGCCGGCCAGATAGCGGTTCTCGGCAAGGCGGGCTTCCATGCGATCGAGCGCATCGAAAAGCGCTGTCACGTGCTTTTCATACACCGACTGCCGGGTCGCGAACCCCGATTTGTAGACGCCATTGTTGATGTGGTCGTACACATCGGCATTGACGGCATCGATGGTCTCACGCAGATCCGAAGGATAGAAATCGAGACGATTACCGGTCAGGTCATCGAAAGCGGTATTGAAGATACGCACGAGATCGGCGGATTCATTGTTGACGATTCGCCGCTCCTGCTTGTCCCAGAGAACCGGCACCGTGACACGGCCGGTATATTGTGGATCGGTCAGGGTATAGAGTTCACGATGATAGTTGACACCATTGACCGGATCGCCACTGGCACCCTCATCCTGATGATAACTCCAGCCCTGATCGAGCATCAGCGGGCTGACATAGGACATGCCGATCAGCGACTCCAACCCCTTCAATTTCCGCATCACCAGCGTCCGATGCGCCCAGGGGCAGGCCAGGGAGACATAAAGATGATAGCGATCGGGCTCTGCCGGCAACCCGGGCTGCCCTTGCGGCCCCGGCTCCCCATCCGGTGTCACCCAGTCACGCAGTTGAGCGGATTCACGAACGAATTCCCCACCATGCTTTTCGGTCTCGTACCACTGGTCGTGCCATGTGCCGTTGATCAGCAGTCCCATGACGCTTTCTCCTGACAAGTTGACTACCGATCACTTTAATACGACAACATCGACTCTCAAGCGGATTAAATCGCCTCATTCATTCGATGTTGTCGAATCGTCGTCGCGGTTGCAGGTATCGTTGACCGTATCCAACAGTGTCTCGGCCAGGACTCGCGTTGCCGGTCCAGCACGATCGCGGTCGCGATAAATCAACTGCATGGGAGATTCTCGTCTGCCACCCGCGACCAATGGCAGAGGGCGCAACCGATCGGCCTCCAGGGCAGCGTGAATCAATGTCTCGGGCATCCAGGCGAAACCGAGCCCGCGTTCCAGCATATCCAGCGAAGTGGCCAGATGGCTGACCGTCCAGCGTTGCTCCGCCTTCAACCACCCCGCATCCATCGACTGACGAAGCGCCGAATCCCTGACCACCAATTGGCGGTGACGCTCGAGGTCGCGCAAGTCCAGCGGACGTTGTAACTGATGCAGAGGATGATCGGGATGGGCCACGGCGATAAAATTCACCGTAACGATGGGTTCACCCAGGAACCCTTGAGCCGCCAGACCTGACACCACTAGATCGGCACGACCGTCATACAGCATTTCGGTGCCGCCGTTCAGCACGGTCTCGTGAAGCTGGACACGAACATGAGGGTAGGCAGCGGAGAAGATTTCCAATGCCCGTGCCAATGCATCGGGCGGGAATATCTGATCGACCGCCAGCACGACTTCCGCTTCCAGCCCTTCTGCCAGGCGTCCGGCGACATCTTCCAATGATTCGGCGCTTTCGAGTAGCTGTCTCGCCCGACGCAACAATAGGGCGCCGGCCTCCGTCAACTGAACCTGACGTCCCACCGGCTCCAGTAACGCCACACCCAACTGTTCTTCGAGCTTGTGCACGGCGTGATTGAGTGTCGATGGGCTCTTGTGTACGGCGTCGGCAGCACGAGCGAAGCCGCCGTGATCGACGACGGCCGCCAACATTTGCCATTGCAGCAGGGTCACTCGCGACATGGCACGCCTCCATTTTCGATAATCTCGAATAATAGCATCAAATTTATGCGCTTAACTTTCGAAAAATGTGACCTAATATGGCCATTATAGCGACCTCATCGCATGACTGAATGAAATCGGGAGCGCAACCATGACTGATGCAACGACTCCGCGGCAGATCGAACGGATACTACCTGCCCATCCCAGCCAGGATGGTGATGGCGTGAAAATCCAGCGAATCCATGATTTCGGAGGCGGTCTGGATCCGTTTCTGATGCTGGATGAACTGGGATCGGACCAGCCCGATGACTATATCGGCGGCTTTCCCCCACATCCCCATCGCGGCATGCAGACGTTGACCTATGTGATCCATGGCGGGCTGACCCATGAGGATCATCTGGGGCATAGCAGTACGATTCATGCCGGTGACGCCCAGTGGATGCATACCGGCCGCGGCATCATTCATTCGGAGATGCCACTGACCGACAGTCAGGGCCTGCATGCCTTCCAGCTCTGGATCAACCTGGCAGCGAAAGACAAGCTGACACCAGCGACCTATCGTGACATTCGCCACAGCGACATGCCCCGCCTGGATGATGATCAGTCGTCGCTGGTGGCACTAGGTGGCAGTTGGCAGACCCAGGCAGGCAACACCGTTTCAGGTCCATTAGACGCTCTGGCCGGCCAGAGCGGTATTGCCCATGTCACGCTGTCGCCCGGCGGCCGAATGAAGCTTGTACAGACGGAGCCGACCTTGCTTGCCTACGTATTCGCCGGTACGGTGCATGTCGGAGGCAAAGAGGTCTCGGCCGGTCATCTGGCCAGCCTGGGTAAGGGAGACACGCTAACCCTGGATGCCGAACAGGAGGCCCAGCTATTGCTCCTGGCGGGAACGCCGCATCGTGAGCCCATTGCCCATTACGGCCCATTCGTCATGAATCACCGTCATGAACTGGAACAGGCTCTCGATGATTATCGTAATGGTTCCCTGACGGCCCAAGGTAGCTAACAAGGGCAGATTCCGCTGCGTCGAGGCACACCACCTCGGCGATTTAAGCCCGAAACAACACTGATATCACCTGACATTTCTCCCCATCGACCGCTTCGAACCCCGTAAATTCGACGGTTGACGGGGAGGCATTAAAGAATACTGTACTTTTTTACAGGATAGGCATTTTACTTATCATGGGTTATGGTCTTCGTGCTTTTTTTATCCAACTAAAAAGTACGGTCACCACTCATGTTGCGAATACTTCATTCGCTGCCCCGCACGCACAAGTTACTTCTGTTACCCGTCGCCACCATGGTTACTGTGCTGGGCACGCAAAAAATCTTTTCCGCTTTCGATGAACAATCATCCGGCAACGATTCACACAAAACCGTCAATGTTCCTATAGAAGTCAACACACAAGCCGCCTCGCTTCCCAACGAAATTCAACCTTCCGCTCTCCGGGAAGGTATTCAAATGGCCATGGCCGCCATAGAGGAGATCGAGGCACCGGCACTTGCCGATATCGACCCGATTTCTCATGCTGAAGCTGCCAGAATCGACCCCTCTCTGGCATTACTCGGCACCGATGCAGCAAACCATCTCGCATCCGATAGCACGTCACTCCCCTCAGAGAATGGTGACGAGCTCGATAATGACTCGCTTCATGTGGCGATACACCTCACCGATGATTCCCTCGAGGGCGATCATCTGGCCGGTCAGGAAGATTATGTAGCCGGCGGCACATCCTATGAAGATTTTTCCGCGGATCCGCTGGAATTATTCGATGACGGCAGTATTTTCCTGGATCAGGAAATCGTCGCCAAGGAAGAGCACACGCCCCAATGGGAGAGCTATACCATTCAGGATGGTGACACCTTTGCCGTGCTGGCCGAGCGCTCCTTGGGTATGGACTATAGCGAGGTCATGAACCTTCTGGATAGCGTGCCGGACCAGAACGTATTTACCCATATGCGTGCCGGTGACAATTTCGAATACCAGTTGGATGAAAATGAGGAGTTGTTGGCACTGCGGGTCATGAAGAACTCCCGTCAGGGCTACCTCATCGAGCAGCAAGGCGGTGACTTCGATGTGTCGGAAATCGAGCGGACCGGTGAAGCCACACAACGTCTGTTTGCCGGCAAGGTAACAGGCAGCTTCGGCCGCTCGGCAGAGGCCACCGGCCTATCGCCCCGAGAGGTCTCCGAATTATCGAACGTGCTTGAGAAAAAACTCGATTTCCGCCGCGACACTCGCAGCGGTGATCGTTTCCATGTCCTGGTCGAGTCCGACATGATCGAAGGGGAAAGCCTCGATTCTCGCGTGCTTGCCGTTCATTACGAAGGGGAGCGCATGGATATGACCGTCGTGCGCAATAGTGAAGACAACCGCTTCTATACACCGGAAGGAGAAAGTCTGGATCCTGCATTCGACCGCTATCCTTTCAGTGGAGATTACCAGATCAGTTCATCCTTTAATTTGCAACGCAAGCACCCGGTGACTGGCCGCGTCAGTCCGCATTACGGCACGGACTTCGCCATGGATACCGGCACCCCTGTCGAGGCCCCCGCTGACGGCCGAGTGCAGAAAGTCGGCAATGATTCTCTGGCCGGTCGTTACATCGAATTGGTGCATGACAATGGCTATCGTACACGCTACCTGCACCTGTCCCAGCCTACGGTAGAACGTGGTGAACGTGTGTCCATGGGGGATCGTATCGGTTTCTCCGGCAACACGGGGCGCAGCACCGGTCCCCACTTGCATTACGAGATCATCGTCAACAACGACCGAGTCGATCCCATGCGAGTCGATCTTCCCGAGAACAAGAGTCTGGAAGGTGACGCACTCGTTAGTTTCAAGCAAGAATCCGAAGAGCTTCTGGCACGCCTGGAAAGCGGCGAAAACGGGACCGTGGTTGCCAGCACCCGCCGGGATCAAGACACGCGAGGCAGCGACGACAGCTGACCCCTTCCTCCTCTCTATATAGCCAAAGTGCCCCGACGATGGTCGGGGCACTGTCATTTTGCATCTCTCTTACCCGGCGATATATGCCTTCTCGTTGTGCACGCTTTCCCGCTCCGCCCCCGTCTTGGTGCCACTCATGCTCCTGAAGCCACAGCGCTCAACACACACGAAAACTCAACAAACTGATTTATAAGAGAAATAGTAAAAATGGCAACATAATTGCTTGCAACAGGGTAAAATCGATCAGACGTAGACCAGGCTCCATGGGGTACGAGTGCGTCGAACCGACCTTCAATGGTGAAGGGTCAAGCTTCCGTGTTCGACTGTCATTCGACGAGGCAACCCCATGGACATTCGCAACAAAGCCAACAAAATACGTCTTCTCAACCTCAAAACGCCCCAGATGCGGGCCTTCCACCTCTCCTGGCTCGCCTTCCATATCTGTTTTTTTGGCTGGTTCGGCATCGCCCCCTTGATGGCCGTGGTGCGTGACGATCTCGGCCTGACGAAAACCCAGATCGGCAATACCATCATCGCCTCCGTGACCATCACGATCATCGTGCGCCTGCTGATCGGCATACTGTGTGACCGTATCGGCCCCCGCAAGGCCTATACCTGGCTGCTCTGCCTCGGCTCGATCCCGGTCATGGGGATCGGTCTCGCCGACAGTTTCGAGACCTTTCTCCTGGCACGACTGGCCATCGGGGCCATCGGTGCATCTTTCGTGATCACCCAATACCACACCTCGATCATGTTCGCCCCCAATGTGGTAGGCACGGCCAATGCCACTTCTGCCGGCTGGGGCAACCTCGGCGGTGGTACGACGCAGATACTGATGCCGTTGATCTTTTCCGGCGTCATGATGCTCGGCGTCAACGAAGCCTTTGGCTGGCGACTGGCCATGGTGGTACCGGGTATCGTGCTGTTCCTGACCGGCCTGGCTTACTACTTCCTGGCTCAGGATGCCCCGGACGGCAACTTCGATGACTTGCGTGCACGCGGCGAACTGCCCCCCGCCAAGGGCGAGCACGGCATGAAGGAAAACCTGACAGCCGCCGTGAAGGATATCCGTGTCTGGGCACTGTTCATTGTCTATGCCGCCTGCTTCGGTGTGGAGCTGACCATCAACAACATCGCCGCCATCTACTTCTTCGATAACTTCGACCTGACTCTGGCGACAGCCGGCATGATCGCCGGTCTGTTCGGGCTGATGAACATTTTCGCGCGTACCCTGGGCGGGATTTTCTCGGATCTGTTTGCGCGCAATGGCGGCCTGAAAGGACGCGTACGCTGGTTATTCATCGCCATGCTGTGCGAAGGGATCGCATTGATGTTCTTCTCGCAGATGCACATCCTGGCACTGGCGATCGGCATCATGCTGGTCTTCAGCCTGTTCGTGCAGATGGCGGAAGGCGCCACCTTCGGTATCGTGCCGTTCGTCAACAAGAAAGCTCTGGGCGCCGTTGCCGGCATCGTCGGTGCCGGCGGTAATGCCGGTGCCGTAGCAGCGGGGTTCTTGTTCCGCTCTGAAACGTTGACCTATCAGCAAGGCCTGTTCTTCCTGGGCGTGGCGGTCATCATTGCATCGCTATGCGCCCTGCTGGTCCGTTTCTCACCGGAAACGGAAGCCGAAGAAGATGCCGCCTACCAGGATGCCGTCGGAGACCAGCCCTCGGCCGCTCTCTCGTTGCGCTGACACACGCCTCCATCCCTATTGAAACCGCTACCCTCGGGCAGCGGTTTTTTGTTGATGATTCTTGTCACCTTACGCCATGATGGAACTATTAGCGTTATAACCACCGCCGAAATGAGGAGGAGCGATGCGTCATCGAGTTCTATTGATTACCGGTGCATCAAGTGGCATCGGGGCGGCAACGGCACGTGCGGCTGTCAAGGATGGGTTTCAGTTGGTACTGGCAGCACGGTCTGTGGACAAGTTACAGAATCTCGCCCAGGAACTGGGGACCGAAAATGTACTGACTGTCGGCTGTGACGTCACATCGATGGATGATCAGCAGAGTATGGTCGACCAGGCACTGGAGCGTTTCGGCAGACTGGATGCTGTCTTCGCCAACGCCGGTCGTGGCGGTTCGCCCGGCGGATTCAGCGGCGCCGATCATCATGCCTGGCACGACATGATACTCACCAACATCTATGGTGTGGGCCTCACGCTTCAAACCACACTCCCGGCACTTCGAAAAAGCAGGGGGCACGTCCTGCTCACCGGATCGGCTGCCGGACGAGCCACCATTCCCGGCTCGATGTACAGCGCCACCAAGTGGGCTGTCAGCGGCATCGGTTACAATCTGCGCGAAGAGCTGCGCGGCAGCGGCATCCGCGTCACCCTGATCGAACCCGGCATGGTCGACACGCCCTTCTTCGACGAGCCGCCGACGCATGCACTGGAAGATCGCGACATCGCCAATGCCGTCATGTATGCGGTCAATCAACCGGAACATGTCGATGTCAACGAGATACTGGTCAGGCCCACCCCACAGACGGAGTGACGAGCCCGATCATGACAGGATCATGATCACGCAAGCAGCGGTCAGGCTGCCCATCACGATATTGAAGACCCGCCAGTGTCGAGCAGTCTTGAGCAGCCGCCCAAGAGCCACACCGAAACCGGCCCAGATGGCGATCGAGGGTAGCGTCACGATGCCCATGATCACGATAACCACAACGGCCGATGCCAAGAAGGCATCGCCAGTCAAGGTGAACGACGCCACCCCCGAAATCGCCATGACCCACGCCTTGGGATTGGCAAACTGAAACGCTGCTGCCTGGACCAGTGTCAACGGTCGTCCCCCTGCTTTGCCGGTGACCGTTTCCGGGGGCGGCGCGCTGGCAATCTTCCAGGCCAACCACAACAAATACAGACTGCCTACCACCTTGAGTCCTTGCTGCAGGGCAGGCCACTGCTGGAACAAGGCACCAAGCCCCGTGGCTACCGCTCCCATCAGCACCATGACACCGACACTGATGCCCAGCATATGCGGCAAGGTGCGCATGAAACCATAGTTGGCCCCGGAAGCCGTCAGCATCATGTTGTTGGGGCCGGGTGTTGCCGTCATGCTGACCGAAAACAGCGTCATCGGCCCCGCCAACGCCAAGAGTTCCGTGGTCGACGCCCCAAGCATATCGCTCATATCACGCTCACAAATGTAAGGGTACAATAAGGCAATATATTTTGAATATTACCAGTACAATAGAGATAATTGCAGTATGACAATCTATTAACTGGCTTCAAGAAGTGATTTGTCACCCCGACAATCCATTGTCACCCTGACAAAACCGAACGGTACCGACATGGACACGATCCAGCAGAATGCCCGCGCCCGATGTCATTGGTTGCCCACCCTGGACGCCATTTCCACACCACGTTATCAGGCACTGGTCGATCAGCTCGCCGCCGATATCGCCAATGGCAGCCTCAAGCCTGGCGAGCGGCTTCCACCCCAGCGGCTGCTGGCCGATGCATTGCAAGTGACCGTCGGGACCATTACCCGGGCTTATCGAGAAGCGGAACGGCGTGGCCTGGTAGAGGCACGCGTGGGCAGTGGGACACGAGTACGGGATCGACACAGTGATGCGCCAGACTTTCATCATCTTTCCCATGCGGCCGACGGCAGTATCGACCTGTCGCTGAGCGTGCCCATTCCCCATGCCATGCGCCACCAACAATTGTCGGCAGCGCTGGCAACGCTCGCCCGTCACGAGCCATCGATGCATACCGCCCTGGCCTACCAATCCGAACAGGGAAACCGTCATCATCGTCGACAATTGGCCGACTGGTTGACTACCCAAGGCCTGCCCATGGATGTCGACGAACTGCTGTTCACCGAAGGGGGACAGCATGCCGATTATCTGGCGCTGCAAGCCCTGGTGCGCCCCGGCGAAGCCGTCGCATCCGCCGCCTTGACCTATCCGGGAATGATTGCCGCCGCTCGCCAGCTCGGGCTCAAGCACATCGCCGTACCGGTGGATGATGAAGGAATCCGGCCGGATGCGCTGGATCGACTCTGCCAGCAACAGCGAATTCGTCTGCTCTATATCATGCCCGAGCACAATAACCCGACAGGACAGCATATGGGGGCGAACAGGCGAAACGCCATTGCCGAGGTGGCGCGCCGTCACGATGTCTTGCTGCTGGAAGATGGTGTGCAATTCGTCTCGGCTGAGACGCGGGGAACCCCCTTCTACCGTTTGGCTCCCGACCAGTCACTGTACATCTTCAGCACTTCGAAACTGCTCACGGGTGGCTTGCGGTTCGGCGCCTTGCGCGCGCCCGCACCGTTGATTCCCAAGCTATGTGCCGCACTACGAGCCCAGTGTTGGGCACCGCCGGATCTGATAGCCGCCGTGGCTTGCCAATGGCTGACTTCCCCGGAAGCCGACTCCCTGATCCGTTGGCAGTGGCAGGAAGTCGCCATCCGACAACAGCGGGTCCAGGAGGTCCTCGGCGCGCACCAGCCGCATGCGCATCCTTGCGGCTTCCATGCCTGGCTGGCACTCCCCGATCCCTGGCGAGCGACGGATTTCGTCAGCCGCGCCGCCGAACGCGGTGTCACCGTAATCAGCGCCGACCCCTTCTGCGTCGGCAGCCAACCTGCACCACAAGCCGTACGACTCTGCGTGACGCCTCCCGCCGACCGCACTACATTGGAAACGGGGCTGTCGCGCCTGGCTGAACTGCTGGAGGAAGAGCCACTACGTGTTTCACCGATGGTGTGAGCTGCCAATTGTCATCAGACACATTTGCGAGTAAAGGTAAGAGTGGAGCAATTGACAACTGGCTCCATCGATATCCTTTCGATCGGGAGTGTACCGTGACACCAGAGACCAAGGTCATCGCATTCTACGATGAGCGAATGCTTGCCCATGCGCCGGACGCTCAGACGGCTTTCCTGCCCGGGAGAATGGACACACGCATTCGGCAACTGCTCTCCACGCTCAATGTGCCCTGGAAATACCCCGAGCATCCAGGCCGTTTGACTGCCATCAAACAGCTACTCGATCTTGACACCATCCCAGGTGTGGCAGTCGAACCCGGACACCAAGCCACTCACGAACAACTGGCCCTGGTTCATACCAGTTCCTACCTGGACTACATATTCCGACTGCGTGGTGAAAGTGCCTGGCTCGATGTCGATACTACCGCTGTCTCACCAGGTAGTGTCGAAGCCGCCGAGGTTGCCGCCGGATCATCGGTTGCCGCCGTGGCGGCTGTCCTCGAGGATCGTGCACAAAGCACCTTCGCACTCGTGCGCCCTCCCGGCCATCATGCCGAACCGGTTCGTGCCCGCGGCTTCTGCCTGTTCAACAACGTGGCGGTTGCTGCCGCCCACGCCAGAGCCGTATATGGCTGCCAACGAGTGATGATCGTCGACTGGGATGCCCATCATGGCAACGGAACCCAGGATATCTTCTGGGCCGACCCGAATGTGCTGTTTTTCGATATTCACCGTGCCGCCCCCTTCTATCCGGGTTCAGGCCATCTCCACGAGATCGGTGCTGGCCTTGGAGAAGGCACGACCGTCAATGTACCCATGCCTGCGGGGGCTGGCGATCAGGCCTACATCAAGGCCTTTCAGGACATACTGATCCCGGCAGCCAAATGGTTCCAGCCGGACCTGATTCTCGTGTCCGCAGGCTTCGATCCCCACTGGCATGACTTGGCACTCAACGTTTCCTATGATGGGTTCGCCGCCATGACGGGCCTCCTTCAGGACCTGGCGTGGGATCAATGCGATGGTCGGTTAGTGTTTGTCCTGGAGGGAGGGTACAACCTCGAATCGCTGGCTCAGGGAGTCAAGGCGGTACTCCAGGTTCTGGCCGGAGGTGAACCCCCGGAACCCGGGATATGCGGTGTCGCGGAAGTGGAAACGGCAGCAGCGTTTCATCGCGAAGCCTTCACCACACCTCAGTCATCATGACAACTATGGCGCCCTGATTTGCCAGCCTTTCTTCTTCCGAGCATGCAACGTCTACACTGGAGTCGTTCAACTCGAGATTGAGTAATCCATGGAGGCCTACGATGTCAGATACGATAGATACGCAAGGAAGTTGCCTGTGCGGCGCCGTGACGCTGCATGTGTCCGCCCATGATCCTCATGTGGATGTCTGCCACTGCCGCATGTGTCATGTCTGGAGTGGAGGACCGATGATGGCGGTCACGGCGTCCGGGGCGCCTCGTGTCGATGGCGAAGCGGACGTGGCGATTTACGATTCGTCGGAGTGGGCGGAAAGAGGCTTTTGCCGCCACTGCGGTACCCACCTCTTCTACCGCCTCAAGAGCAGCGAGCACTACGCCATTCCCGTAGGCTTGCTGGGCGACACCTCGCCCTGGGAGATGACCCTGCAGATCTTCACCGATGAACAACCGCAATATTACGACTTTGCCAATGACACCAAGGCCATGACCGGCCAGGAAGTGTTCGAGATGTTCACGGGCGACGCCTCGTCCTGACACCATTACTCGACCTGATGCAGCAACTGCATCCCCTGCTCGATATCCGCGGCGATGGCGTGGCAGAACGCTTCGATATCGCCGCGCGACAGCGCCTGTGTCACCTCCCGGTGGTAATCATCGGCAATAGTCGATGCCCCCCAACGGGTACAGATATAGCGCATGCTCGGCCCGTACTGCAGCCATAAGCTCTCGACGATCGGCAACAGCACACGCGAGTGGCTGCGCCGGTAGATATGGAAATGGAAACGGTAATTGCCCCGCATATAGCCCAATAAATCGGACTGTTCGATCGCCTCATCGATTTCGGTATCGATACGCCGAAGTTCATCGATATCGTCGGTCGTGATATGCGTGAACGCCTGACGGGACACTTGTGTCTCCAGGCTCTTGCGCGCGAACAACACTTCATGGAAACGTTCGCGGCTCAATTCCGGGACGATGATCTTGCGGCTGTCGGAAAACACCAGCGCCCCCTCCGTCACCAGCCAGCGTATCGCCTCTCGCGCCGGCATGGCACTGGTGCCGTATTCAGCAGCCACTCGTCTTATCGAGATCACGTCGCCGGGGCTGAAATCGCCTTCACACATGCGAACGCGCAGGGCGCGATGCAGACGTGTCGACGCAGTATTCGGCGAGAAGGCATCTTGACTGGTGTGGGTATCCATGAGCTCACGACGTCATTTGTGATGGGTGACTGTCCCTACCATAACGCAAATCTGTCGCTTCGACTGCACACGGATACGCCGACCTCTTGTACGTCGACCGGGCCGCTGTTAATGTGATCACACATGTGTGATCACAACCCCCGCAATGACACATCCAAGGAGTTTCCATGACCGTGGCGCGCTGCCCGTCCTACTACACCGCCTCGATCGTCGAAGAATCCGACTACCCGCATCTCGAAGGCGATCATCGTGTCGATGTTGCGATCATCGGCGGAGGGTTCACCGGCATTGCGACAGCCGTCGAACTCAGCGAGCGCGGCTATCGCGTCGCCGTGGTCGAAGCCAACAAGATCGGTTGGGGTGCCAGCGGACGCAATGGCGGACAGGTCACCGGCAGCCTGTCCGGGCAGGACGCCATGATCAAGCAGATGCGCCGCACCCTGGGCCGTGATGCCGAATCCTTCGTATGGGATCTGCGCTGGCGGGGCCATGGCATCATCAAGGCACGGGTGGAAAAATATGGCATTCCCTGCGACCTCAAGCACGGCCACTTGCAAGCCGCCTACAAGCCGGGCCACCTCAAGGAACTGCGCGGCGACTACGAAGCCTCGCAGCGCCACTGGATCGGAGAGCACGTGCAATGGCTCGATGCGGATACCGTCGGTCAAACCGTCGGCACCCGGCTCTATCACGGCGCCATTCGCAACGACTACAACATGCACCTGCACCCGCTCAATCTGTGTCTGGGGGAAGCGCGTGCCGCGGCCAGTCTGGGGGCACAGATCTTCGAATCCTCGCCGGTCGTGGACATCGAGCATGGCGCGACCCCGACCGTGGTCGGTGAACATGGCCGGGTTCGGGCCGACAGCGTGATTCTGGCCGGCAACGCCTATCATCGGCTTGAGCGCCGCCAACTTGGCGGCAAGCTGTTCCCCGCCTCACTGGGCATCGTCACCACCGAATCGCTGTCCGATACCACTGCCGCCGCCATCAACCCCGATGACCTGGCCGTTTATGACACGCGCTTCGTCCTCGACTACTACCGCCTGACCGCCGATAAACGGCTGCTATTCGGCGGCGGTGCCAACTATTCCGGCAAGGATTCCGACGATATCGGTGCCGAGCTACGTCCACGGCTGGAACACACCTTCCCCCAGCTCCAGGGCGTCAGACTCGATTATCAGTGGCAGGGCATGGCAGGCATCGTACTCAACCGCATTCCCCAACTCGGCAAGCTTGCCGACAACGTCTATTACGCCCAGGGCTACTCCGGCCACGGCATCGCGACCTCGCACATCGTCGGCGAGATCCTGGCCGATGCCGTGACCGGCACGCTCGAAGAGTTCGATGCGTTCGCCAATGTGAAGCACTGGCGCGTGCCTTTCAACGACCGGTTCGGCAACCACCTGCTGGCACTCGGCATGTGGTACTACCAGCTGCTGGAGAAGCTGCGCTGAGCCGGCATTTTCCTTTCCCTGTAAACCCACACGCGACAAGAACAACACGCGATTAGGTGAGATCGATGGAAATCAATGGACCTTTGATACTGCTACCCACCGCCCTGGTGCTGATCCTGGCGTTATGGACCCGACGTGCCTTGGAACCTCTGGTATTCGGGGCGTTCGTCGGTACGTTGATGATCGACCCACGCAATGCCTTGAGCACGTTGTCCGACAACCTGTTGACGGTCTTGACCGATGAAGATGTGGCCTGGGTCATTCTGGTCTGCGGGCTGATGGGCAGCATCATCGCCTTGCTACTGAAATCCGGGTCATCCCGCGCGTTTGCGCAATCGTTGATGCGCTACACCACCAACAAACCCCGTGCGCTGCTGGGTTGCTGGTTCATGGGCATCATCCTGTTCGTCGATGATTACCTGAACTCGCTCGCGGTCGGCACCTCGATGCGCAAGATCACCGACAGCTTCAAGACCTCGCGGGAAATGCTGGCCTATGTGATCGACTCGACCGCCGCCCCGATCAGCGTGATCATTCCGATCTCCACCTGGGCGGTCTTCTTCGGGGCCCTGATCGAGAAAAACGGCCTGGCGCCGGATGGCCAAGGCGTGTGGACCTATATCCAGTCCATCCCCTTCATGTTCTATCCCTGGATCGCGGTGGCGATGGTACCGCTGGTGGTCTCCGGCAAGATCCCGCTGATCGGCCCGATGAAAGCCGCCGAACGCCGCGCCGAATCCACCGGCCAGTGTGTCCCGCCAGGCGCCGAACAGGTCGACAAGGCCATCGCTCATCTGGCCGAGAACGAACATACCCAGGGCAGCGTCTGGTCGTTCATCCTGCCCATGGTATCGCTGGCCTTCTTCACCTGGTGGTTCGATCTCGACTTCCTGATGGCCGTGCTGCTGACACTCGGCGGCATGATCGTCGCCTTCATCGCGATGAAGAAACTGTCCCCGGGAGAAACCTTCGACAACATTCTCGACGGTTTCAAATCGATGCTCGATGCCCTGGCGGTGCTGGTCGGCGCCTTCCTGTTCAATGAGGTCAACACCACGCTCGGTCTCAATGAGTACATCATCACCACCGTCGAACCCTTGATCACCGGTGAACTGTTGCCATTCATCATATTCACCGTGATGGGCTTCGTGTCTTTCGCCACCGGCTCGAACTGGGGCGTGTTCGTGATCATCCTGCCCATCGTCACGTCGCTCGGGCACAGCCTCGGCGCCGACATGACACTGGTGATCGGTGCGACACTCTCGGCCAGCACCTTCGGCAGCCACGCCTGTTTCTACTCGGATGCCACGGTACTGACGTCCCAGGCGAGTGGCTGCACCCCCTTCCAGCACGCCTTCTCCCAGCTTCCCTATGCCGCACTGGCCGGCTGTCTGGCTGCTGTGATCTACCTGGTGCTGGGCCACATGTGACCGGGAAGGAGACCGCCATCATGCGCGATGACCGTCATCACGTCTTCTGGGCATCAACCGTTGATTCCCAAGGCCAGCGCCGGTCGCTCGTGAACCGTCGGAGCGCCGATGTCGCCATCGTCGGCGCCGGCTTCACGGGCCTGTGGAGCGCCTATTATCTGAAGACGCTCGCACCGCACCTCGAGATCGCCGTGATCGAGGCCGAGCGCGTCGGCCATGGGGCCTCGGGACGCAACGGTGGCTGGGTGGTCGGCAACCTGGCAGGGCTGGAACGGTATATCGGCGGGCTCCCCATGGCGCAACGCAAGGCATGCTGTCGGCTGGTGGCCGACAACGTCGATGAAATAGGCCGCACCCTGGCCCGGGAAGGCATCGAGGCGGATTTCCATAAGGGCGGTGCCATCTATGCTGCGGCCCGCTACCCCGACCAGATCGCCATTCAACAAGATTACCTGGCCCACCTGCACGAACTCGGGCACGACGAAGCGAACTGCTACTGGCTGGATGCCGATCAGCTGGCCGGCAAGGTACGCTTTCGCAACGGCTATGGCGGGATTCATCACCGCCAGGTCGCCACCGTCAACCCACTCAAGATGGTGACGGGGCTGGCTGCAACCGTTGAACGCCTGGGCGTCACAATCTATGAACGAAGTCCTGCAACGAGCATGGTTAAAGGCGAAGTAAGCACTCACGAGGGAGCCATCGAAGCCCCCGTCATCGTGTGTGCAACCGAAGGCTATGCCCGAGATTTCCATGATTTTCGGCGGCATGTCATCCCCGTACAGAGCCTGGTCATTGCCACCGAACCGCTGTCAGCGTCCACCTGGCAGGCCATCGGTATGGCAGAGCGCCCCGCCTTCTGCGATGCCAGCCGCCTGATCAACTACGGACACCGCTCCGCCGATGGCCGACTGGTATTCGGTGCACGCGGCACCTATCGCTTCGGTGCCAAGCCCAAGGCCGACCATGCCATCAGCGACGCCGATATCGCCATGCGCCGTGACCTGCTCACGGACCTGTTTCCGGTGCTCGAGGGCGTTCGCATCACGCATGGCTGGGGTGGTTCGCTCGGGCTGTCGCGCAGCTTCCGGCCTCATGCCATCCTCGACCGCCGCTCCGGCATCGCCACCGCCGGCGGCTATGCGGGCGAAGGGGTCGCGGCTTCTCACCTGTTCGGCCGTACCCTCGCCGACATGATTCTGGAACGCGACACCGATATCGCCCGCATGCCCTGGGCCTTTCCCCACGCCGCCCATGCGCGCCTGATCAAACATTGGGAACCCGAACCGCTGCGCTGGCTCGCCGCCCAGACCATTACCTACTGTTATGCTGGCGAAGAAGCATTGATGAAACGGCAACGTCACGCACCACTGCTCAAACGGGCGTTGACGAAGACGAACGACTTTTTCGCCTCGATCATCGAGTGATCCGCCCTAGTGAGTGTTCACTCATTCGAAAAACGCCAACGCCCGCACCTCGATGCTTTCCCTCGGTGGTGCATCGATCGGCGTTGTCGGGTCCTGAAAGGCAGTGTGGGGCGTGAAGCGAACCCGGCCATCGTCGCGTGAATCGTATCCTTTTATCAGCAGGCCTTCCTCGCACCGCATGTGGGGAAAGTAGTACCAACGCTGACTCGGGTTATATGCAAGATGATAGATTTCACCGATACGATTCGGGTAAATGAGGTCGGTCGCCATCAAATCATCGGGATCGAGAGTCGACGCATCGAGCACGGCAAGCGGAGACCGTTTCACGGGGCCGAATATCGGTCGCCACAGGTTGAACTGCGCTACCGGGACATGTCCCAGCCTGGCGGCTTCCTCTTCGCCCAGCACATCACGAATGCGCTCTCGCCCGGAACGCTCGGTATAATCGTTGTGCACGCGACTGGCAGGCCCGCGATTGTTACGTTGTTCGGCGTCACTGCGCCGAGTATGGTCGAAAATGACGACCCGGCTTGCACCAGTGACTTCCTTGATCAACCCTTCGACTTCGGCATAGTAGGTAGTTGTCACCTTGTCATCGTCGTAAAGATCATCGACAGCGGTCTCTCGCTCATGCAGTTCGAATCCATTGTGTTCCAGTGACAGGCTCGTTGACCGCAAGCGGCCGTTGCGTATCGTGATCTCGCGCTCTTCCTGCTCGGCGAAGTATTGCGGCTCACTTGCCCCAGTCAATGCTTCGGTATGTACATAAGGTTTTTCATCGCGCTTGACCAAGAACGTCAACGTCGCGGTGACACTGGAATGTCCACCTGTCGTGCGTTGCATATAAAGCCTCCTGACCTGCGGGTCGCCGCCACGATGCCGGTCTGTCGTTGCATCTCTGATTAGGTATAGGGGCTGGGTCGGCCACTTTCAAACGCCCCACGTTTCACCCTTTCCCTGCCGCGTCCAGAACAGAGCGAACAGTTCCGACTGGGTACTGACACCCAGCTTGTGGTAAAGATGTTTCTTGTGACTTCGCACCGTTTCGATGCTGATATCCAGGCGGCGGGCGATACCTTTCGTGGAGCAGCCACTGAGCATCAGCTGGCTGACCTCCCGTTCGCGTTCGGTGAGGGTGTCATCGTCCAGCGGGAACGGACGTCGGGAGATTGTAGTGTAGGTACGCTGTACCTCCGCCTGATCGATATCGCTTTCGAAATGCATGCGCTGACGCATCAGTGGTAGCAGCCACGGCTGCACCAGTGCCATGAAACCGATGGCATCGGCGTTGTAACGCGCTTGGGAACCCAGCGATAGACATAATGTGCGATCGGCGTCGAGCGACACGTTGAACTGCACTTCGTCACTGACCACATTGCGCTGGAAATACCGCCGATAGTACTCCGTGTCGGTAAAACAGTCCGGTGCCACATCATCCAACCGATACAGTCCGTCGCGCTCACCCTCACCGATGGCGATATAGAAGGGATCGAGCAGATAGAGTCCATGTCGGTAATCCTGCAACAGCCGTTCGTCGCTCCCCTCCTCTTCACCACTCACACCGAGCAACACCGGCGGCTGCGTGCGCGAAAAGACGACCGCCATCCAGGTATGAAACGTCAGCGAGGTTCGCAACAACCGCACGACCCCCAGCCAGAATGACGGCGAATCCAGTTTATCGACGGCCTGGCCAAAACCGCGATGCCAGGCCAGTGTTTCCAGAGACGACATGACGCCCCCCTTTTGTGGTACCCCTTCCATGTCATAGGCAAACGGGTTCACCGCGCTACACTTGGGCGTTGAGTATCCCATAACAGCTCCGTCAAGGATGGTATACCGAAAGTCCATCAGCGTCAGCGGGAGACGCCTCATGATCACGACGACATGGACACCAATCACTCCGGATCACATCATTCCTCTCGATTTCCTTACCGCAGCCAATAAGGACAACGCATGCTGACGTTTCACTCGGAAGAGACCAAAAAGCGCCAGGCCCGGACCGAACTCTATGGTGGCACCCTGGTACCTCCCTTCGAGTGCCCGGAACGGGTCGATATCATCATCGATCGCGTTCGACAGGTCGGTCTTGGAGAGGTCCGCTTGCCCGGCACGTATGGGCTCGAGCCGGTGCTGGCCATTCACGACGCCCGTTACATCGACTTTCTCGAAACCGCCTGGGATGAATGGGTCGCCGCCGGCCTGGAAGGGGAGCCGATTCCGTCGATATGGCCGGCTCGGCGCCTGCGCAGCGATGTCATTCCCGACAATATCGACGGCAAGATCGGCTACTATGCACTGGCAGCGGAAACCTCGCTGTCGCCGGGCACCTTCGAGGCCGCCGACACCAGCAAGGATATCGCGCTATCGGCGCTGGACCACGTACTCCATACCGGAGAGCCGGCATTCGGACTGTGCCGTCCACCAGGCCATCACGCCGCCGTCGACCAGTATGGCGGCTACTGTTTCTTCAACAATGCCGCGATCGCCGCTCAATGCGCGCTCAACGACGGCATGCAACGGGTCGCGATCCTCGATATCGACTTCCATCACGGCAATGGCACCCAGGATATCTTCTACGATCGCGACGACGTGCTGTTCCTCTCGCTGCATGGCGAGCCGAACGATGCCTTTCCCTACTATCTGGGCTTCGCCGACGAAACCGGCCAAGGCAAAGGCGAAAGTTTCAATGTCAACTACCCGTTGCCACGTCACACTGATTACGCTGCCTGGTCGCAGGCACTCGACCAGGCCATCGCGCGTATCCGGGCCTACCGTCCGGAATTGCTGATCGTCTCCCTGGGAGTCGACACCTTCGAGAAAGACCCCATCAGTTTCTTCAAGCTCAAGAGCGAGGAGTTCATCGACTGCGGCCGCCGGCTCAAGCAGATCGGCCTGCCGACGACCTTCCTGATGGAAGGCGGTTACGCCGTGGAAGAGATCGGTATCAATACCGTCAATGTGTTGACGGGCTTCGACGGCGATTGATTCCTCGCCAACGACAATAACGACGCCAGCCGCACTCCATCGACAACGTCAACAAACAGGAAACGGCCAACATGACCCATCACACTGCAACCCACTCTGGCGAGGATCGCTCGCTCAAACGCATCCTCGGCCTGCCATCACTGGTCTTCTTCGGCCTGGCTTACATGGTGCCGCTGACGGTCTTCACCACCTATGGGGTGGTGACCCAGGAAACCGGCGGCCACCTGCCCACCGCCTATATCGTGACGCTGGCAGCGATGTTCTTCACCGCCTATAGCTACGGCCGCATGGTCGAGAGCTATCCGGCGGCCGGCTCGGCATATACCTATGCACGGCGCGCCTTCGGGGGCCACACCGGTTTCATGGTCGGCTGGGCGCTGCTGCTCGATTACATCTTCCTGCCGATGATCAACTATCTGGTGATCGGCATCTACATGAAGGACTACTTCCCCGCCGTGCCGGAAGCAGTATGGATCGTCGGCGCCATCGGCATCGTCACGGCCCTGAACATCCTGGGAATCAAGCTGGTAGCAAAGATGAACTTCCTGATCATCGCCTTCCAACTGGTTTTCCTCGGTGTCTTCATCGCCATCTCGTTGAGCGCCCTGGGTAGCGGTGAGACCCCCTCTCTGATCGCGCCCTTCTACAGCGAGGATTTGTCCGGCACCGCCATCGTCGCCGGGGCCGCCATCCTGTGCCTGTCATTCCTGGGCTTCGATGCCGTCTCGACGCTCTCCGAGGAGACCCGCGAACCACGCCGGGACATCCCCCGCGCCATCATGCTCTGTACCCTGGTCGGCGGCACGCTGTTCATCATCGCCTCCTGGGCCGGCCACATGGTCTTCCCGGAGTGGCAGAACTTTCGCAATGCCGATTCCGCCGCCGTGGATGTGATGCGCCAGGCCGGGGGCACCTTCATGGTCACGTTCTTCACTGCCGCCTATGTCGCCGGATGCTTCGCCTCCGCGATGGCCTCGCAAGCCAGCGTATCGCGCATCCTGTTCGCCATGGGGCGTGACAAGGTGTTGCCCAACAGCGTATTCGGCAAGATCAGCCAACGCTACGCCACCCCCATCGGTGCAACGCTGGTCGTTGGCGCCATTTCATTGCTGGCACTGGTGATCAGCTTGTCACTGGCCGCCAACATGATCAGTTTCGGCGCCCTGGTAGCCTTCTCCTTCGTCAATCTCTCGGTGCTCAAGCACTTCCTGATCGACCAACAGAAGCGCAGTGGCAGTGATCTGATTCGCTATGGCCTGCTGCCGGGCATCGGCTTTCTGCTTACCGTCTGGCTGTGGACCAGCCTATCGTCGACTACCTTCGAAGTCGGGCTGACCTGGGTCGCCGCCGGCTTCCTCTATCTGGTGTACTTGACCCGGCTGTTCCGAGAAGGTGTACCGGATTTCGAACTACAGGAAGCGTAATGTTCTGACGCGGCAACGGTGGCATTTCATCCATGCATCGGTTATTGGTAGGAACGTTTCGACGCTTCGCTCGACCGATGCATGGCAGGGAGACAACGCATGAGCCTGGAATCCGTTCGCCGCTTTTTCGCCGAGAAGGCCCCCGATATCGAGGTGCTGGAACTCGAAACCAGCACCGCCACGGTGGATCTTGCCGCCGAGGCACATGGTGTCGAGCCCGGCCAGATCGCCAAGACGCTGGCCTTTCGGGTCGGCGATCGCCAGGTACTGGTGGTCGCCAGCGGCGATGCCCGTTTCGACAACCGCAAGATGCGCCAGACGTTCGACAACAAGGCAAAAATGCTGGATGCCGAGACGGTACTGGCATTGACCGGCCATCCGGTAGGGGGTGTCTGCCCTTTCGGGCTCGCCACGCCTCTGCCGATCTATTGTGATCTCTCCTTGAAAGCGTATGACGAAGTATTGCCCGCTGCCGGTGCCCACCACACCGCCGTGCGGCTCTGCCCGGAACGGCTGGCGGCGCTGGTCGATGCCGAATGGGTGGACGTGTGCAAATTGCCGGAGACAGAGGCGCGGGAGTAAATCCCGACGGTTGGAAACTGAAACCTGCGCCGTTATGATGCACTACAGCGTAATTTTCGGCAGACTTGGTGCACGAATCGCTGATGAAGGTAGGGCCAACGATGAACACCTTCTCATAACATCAAAGTAACCCTTTGATCTCGAAAGAAGAAGAGGAATGTTGGCCCGATTTTCGAATGGTATAACGTGCAAAGAAAAAGCCAAGCGAATCATGGCTTGGCTTTTCGCCCGATTTCCAGATTCGCTGCCTAGGCAGCGATGAACCGAGTGAGCTGGCGTGCTCCCCTAGTCCCCTTCGGGGGACTTTTTTTATTGTTGTTCGCAGGGATCTTGTTTTCCATTCAGTGTCGACCGTCTGGCGCCTCCGTACAACTCAACTTTCGTTGAACAGTCACATCATTGTCATCGTTTTCTGCCATGCAAGGCTGCCTCCTGCCATCCGACTTGGCTCCAACGCCCCGGTCGGACAGACTAGGCACTTGTGACCGTTTGGAGCCCCATACCATGCTTCCTCCATTCCGCCCCGGGACACATTTGGTCTTTTTCGCGCTGCTGCTCACTCTGCCCTCGCAGGCGCTGGCAGTCATTGACCGTGACGCACTGGATACGGCTGTCGTCGATGCCGGTGAACTGTCGCGCACCCACACGCTGCTGGTCGCCGTCGAGGGTGAGACGGTGATCGACCGTGGCTGGCGGGGGCACGCCACCGACGAGACGGCCAACATCAAGTCGCTCTCCAAGACGCTGATCTCGGCGCTGGTGGGCCTTGCCATAGAGCGCGACATCATCGAAGGCGTCGACCAGCCTGTCGTCGAGTTGTTGGGTGACCGAGTGCCCAGCGATATCGATCCTCAAGTGAATGACATTACCGTCGGGCATTTGCTGTCCATGCAATCAGGACTCCAGCGGACATCGGGGAGCAATTATGCCGGCTGGGTCGCCAGCCCGAACTGGGTAGAGGATGCGTTGACACGCCCCATGGTCGGTGAGCCCGGCGAGCGCATGCGCTACTCGACGGGGAACAGCCATCTGCTCTCGGCGGCACTGACCGAGGCAAGCGGACGCAGCACGTTGGCCCTGATGCGCGACTGGCTGGGCGAGCCACTGGGTATCACCATTCCCGCCTGGACGCGCGACCCGCAGGGCATCTATTTCGGTGGCAACGAGATGGGCCTCACCCCGCAGGCACTGCTACGCATTGCCGAGCTCTATCGTCAGCAAGGAAAACATGACGGCGAGCAACTGCTGACTGCCGAATGGATCGAGCGTTCATGGGCACCGAGAACCCGTTCCGTATTCAATCAGGACTTGTACGGTTACGGCTGGTTCAGGACCGAGCTGGACGACACGACGGTCCACTACGGCTGGGGATATGGCGGCCAGTTGCTGTTCGTCGTCCCCGAACGCAACATGACGATCGTCATGACCTCCGACCCGACGCCCCCTTCCAACGGCAGCGCGTACCTCGAGCAGGTAAAAGCGGTGGTCGAACGGATGATCGCGGCGACAGTACCATGAATATCGATGGTGCCCTCGCCTTGCCGTGCGATGTACCGTTGTGAATCCGCATCCCGACGTCCGACATTCAGCGCTGCGAATCGTGCTGGTCTGAAGCGCTTTCCGACGAGCCCGCCTCGGGGCGCTCCACGAAACGCACGTCCTTGGTCGGCGCATGCGCA
>NZ_FNNI01000002.1 GCF_900106955.1 Aidingimonas halophila
GTGCGGGTCTTGTGCTCGGGCAGCGCATAGGGCGGCGTGTTCACCGCGTGGTAGGTGCGCCCGGTGATCAGCGGCTGGTCCGGGTCGCCCTCCAGAAAGGAGACGATCACTTCGTGGCCGATGCGCGGCAGGGCGATGCTGCCATAGCCGCCGCCGGCCCAGCCCTGACTCACTCTGAGCCATGCACTCGCCGTGTCGTCGGGGGCGGCATAACGATCCCAGGGGAACTGGACCTTGACCCGCCCGTGGTCGTCGCAGTGGATGTCTTCGCCCTCGGGGCCGACCACGAAGGCGACCTGGGGGCCGTCGACTCTCGGCTTGGGATCGGGTTCGGGCCGCCAGGCGGCGTCACCGGGCGTCAGCACGACCTCGTTATGGTAGCGGGTCATGCCGTCGCTGCCGACGGCGTCCTCTTCCAGCGCTTGAGGCTGTTCGCCGTGATGCACGACACTCACGACCTGCCAGTCGCGGTTGAGCTCGGCGAGGTCGTGATCGGTCAGGCTGAAGCGCCGGCCGGGGGCGAGTTCGGGCAGGTCGCTGTCGGCCTCGGCGGTGACGGCGTCACGCCGCAGATGCTCGAGACGCCCCCGGGTGAAGGGCCGGCCCGAGGCGTCGGCCTTGTAGCGACCGGGATAGTCGTAGTGTTCGTAGTCGGTCCGCTGTCCCTGAGCCTCGAGCTCGCTGCCCACGCGTTCATGCAACTGGGCGTAGTCGGGCTGCTTGAAGCTGTAATCCTTGAGCGTGACCGAGGCGGGGCGCACCCGCGAGACCTGCCGGAGCCGGCGCACATGCCGTTCGGGGGCGGTGCCGCCGACCCGGGCCTGGTAGGGCAGCGCCCCCAGGGTGGGCATCTGCTGTGGGGCGTCGGTGAATACCAGCCGGTGGCCGCGGTCGTCGAACGCGTGGAAGTAGCACAGCCCTTCCTCGGCGGCCAGGCGTTCGATGAAGGCGAGATCGGTCTCGCGGTACTGCACGCAGTATTCGCGCTCTTCGGGCTCGCGGGTGACGGCGAAAGCGACATCGCGGAGACCGCGCTCCTCGCACAGGGTGTGGATGATGGTCAGCGGCGAAACGTGCTGGAAGATACGCGAGTTGTGGCGCAACGACAGTCGCCACAGGGCGGGTCGCAGGGTCAGGGAATAGAACGTATGGTGATGGCCGCGATCGCCGACCCCGAATTCGCTGACGATGCCCGCGATCCGGCGCAACGGCTCGCCCTGCTGCCAGAGCGTCAGGGTCATCTCGCGGTCGAGGAAGGCCGCGGGCGCGAGGTCGCCATCGCGGCCGGCGGCCGTGACCTCGAGCGTGAAGGGGTGCGACAGCTGCTCGGTATGGGTGAAGGCAACGACGGCTAACTCATCGTCGGGGACGCCGGCCCCCTCGAGTGTAAACTGCAGACCGGTCTGGGCCATGAAACTATCCTTGTCGTCAGGCGCGGCCGTTACGCTACGACAAGTGAGTCCCTGAGAAAACCGGCCTGACACGGTTCGACTGAGATGGCTTACACGTATTGTCGGCGATTTCTTACAAAGTCGCGGTCATGCCATGCCGATACCGGCAGATTCCGTATACCGTGTTCAGCGCTGATGCAACGTTGCCTGCGCATCTTCGAGGCACGATGCCGGGCTGGTCTCGGCCATGCTCACCACACTGCCGACGATGATCAGGCAGGGAGACGGTAGCGGCTGAGCCGCCAGCTTGCCGGGCATGTCGTCCAGCGTTCCCACTAATGCCTGCCGATCGGGCAGGCTGGCGTTGGCGACCAGCATGATCGGCCAGTCATTCGGGAGCCCGGCACGACGCAATCCGCCACAGATGGCAGCGACCTTGGACAGCCCCATGTAGAACACCAGGGTTTCATCGGTACGCGCGAGCGAGTGCCAATCCGGTTCGCCGCCTTCACGACAGAGCTGGGCAGTGACGAAACGCAATTGCTGGGCATGGCCACGATCAGTCAGGGGGATCCCCACCTCGGCGCCGGCCGCTGAGGCAGCAGTAATACCGGGAACGATTTGGGCGGGAATGTTGGTTTCACCCAAGGCGGCAAGTTCCTCGCCCATGCGACCGAACACACCGGGATCGCCGCCTTTGAGACGAACGACCGACTTGCCCTCACGGGCGAGCTTGACCAGACGCGCGCCGATCTCGGCCTGAGGAACGCTATGATGGCCGCTCGCCTTGCCCACGTAATAGCGCTCGGTGCCGGCAGGAATCAGTGACAGGACGTCATCGCCGATGAGGCGATCGTAGACGATGGCATCGGCCTGTTGCAGCAGTCGTACCGCCTTGAGCGTCAACAGTTCGACATCGCCACTGCCCGCCCCGACCAGATAGACCATACCAGGTCGGCAGTCACCGCACAGTCGCGCCGGCAGCGGCGAATCACGGCCGGTCGCTTGAGACAGACCGTCGAGATAGCGCGAGACTCCCTGGCTCATGCGAGCGAGGAACTCAGGCCACTTCCGTTTCAGGTGTCGTTGCAGAGTGCGCATGAGTGCTCTCCTCTTCAATCAGGGATTTCAATTCAGGAACGCAGGAGCCGCACTGGGTACCGCACGCCAGCCGGGCCCCCAGCGCCTCGACGCTGGCATCACCTTCGCGAATGGCCTCGACGATGGCCTTCTGGCCGACCTGATGGCAGCTACACACCAGCGGACCATTATCGGCTTCCCCCGATTCGCAACCGGCCAGCAGGCGGCGACGCTGATTGTCATCGAGCCGCTCACCGGCTTGCGCGTCGGCAAAGCGGTCATCCAGCCAGTTCATGCCGGGTAATTCACAGGGCGGCGCCACCATCAACCACCAACACAACCGGCCGTCCTCGATACCGGCAGCACGCAGTCGACCGCTGGCGGGATCGTCGCACCACAGCGAGGGAGACACCGGCAGGAGTTCCTCCACCCAGGCCAGCCAGTCACGGCGTTCGCCTGGCTCACCACCGGCCAACTGCAACCGCTGGCAATGCCCCAACGGGATACGGGTCCAGTAGCGGTTGCCCTCCTGCCAGTCGGTGTCACACCTCAGTGATTCCGCCACCAGCAACGTGGCTTCCCAGCCGACCGACAGTGGCGCCAGCGACACCGCCCCATGCTTGGCTTCCGGCTGCCCGGACAGGGAATCGATGTGGGCCTCCAGCAGTCCGCCGGTACGGGCAGCCATGCTGAAACGGTCGGTCCAGTGAATGGGAATGAACACCTCGCCGCGACGCTGGCCCTTGGAGAGACGTATGCGTCCGCAATACTCCCCTGTCCGGCTGGTCAGGCACGCCAGTTGCTGATCGCTTACTCCCAGCGCTGCGGCATCGGCGGGACTCACTTCGATGAAGGGCTCGGCACGATGATTCATCAGTCGCGGTGCGCGGGCGGTCCGCGTCATGGTGTGCCACTGGTCGCGGACACGTCCGGTATTGAGGCGCAGTGGGCGTGCCGCACTCAGGGCCTGTTCAGGGGCTCGGGGACGCACGGGCACCAATGCGGCGTGCCCCGTCGGTGTCGCGAAGTGGCCATCCTCGAACAAGCGCTCTGTACCGAACGGTGCGGCACGATTGACCGGCCACTGGATCGGCGTCAGCGCATCGTAAGCGGCCCGGTCCATGCCTGCCAGTCCCGAGATATCGAACAACCGGGATCCTTCACCCGTATTCTCGAAACCGGATAGCCGGGCGTGTTCATCGAATATCTCACCGGGATGCGTGTACGCGAAGGCGGCATCGAAGCCCAATCGTTTCGCCACCTCGACCATGATCCACCAGTCATGGCGCGCCTCGCCGGGTGGTGGCAGCATGCCGCGTTGACGAGAGATGCGTCGCTCTGAGTTGGTGACGGTGCCATCCTTCTCGGACCAGGACGTCGCCGGCAAGACGATATCGGCATAGTCCATCAGATCGGTATCGGCCATGCAGTCGGAGACGATCACCAACGGGCATTTGGCAAGCGCTGCCCGCACTCGATTGGCGTCGGGCAGGCTGACCGCCGGGTTGGTCGCCATGATCCACACCGCCTGGATCTCGCCGCGCTCCACGGCATTGAACAGTTCCACCGCCTTGTAACCGGGACTGTTCGGGAGCCGCGGCGTCAGATCGCCGGTGGTCCAGAAGCGGGTCACTCGCTCGATGGCACCAGGGGTGTGATAATCCATGTGGGCCGCCAACTGGTTGGCCAGGCCGCCGACTTCACGACCGCCCATGGCATTGGGCTGGCCGGTGATCGAGAACGGCCCGGCACCGGGCAATCCGAGCTTGCCGCCGGCCAGGTGGCAATTGATGATGGCATTGCACTTGTCGGTGCCACTGGTGGACTGGTTGATCCCCTGCGAGTAGAGCGTGACGACGTGCAACTGGCTGGCGAACCAGTAGAAGAAGGTTTCAAGGGCTTCGCTATCGAGATCACAATCGGCGGCAATCGCCTCGATACGGGGATCGTCTTCGCGTGCGGCCGCCAGGGCTTCGTCCAACCCTGCGGTATGCTTTTCCAGGTAGATGGTATCGAGACGCTGCTTGTCGGCCATCCAGGCCAGCAATCCATTGAACAAGCGGGCATCACTGCCTGGCTTGAGCCCCAGATAGAGATCGGCGATCTCGCAGGTATCGGTCACACGCGGATCGATCACCACGACCCGCAGCAAGGGATTACGCTGCTTGGCTGCTTTCAAGCGCTGGTAAAGCACCGGATGGTTCCAGGCCAGGTTCGAGCCGACCAGCACGACCAGTTCGGCCTCTTCGATATCTTCATAACTGCATGGCACGGCATCGGCCCCGAATGCCCGTTTGTAGGCGGCGACGGCGGACGCCATGCAGAGTCGCGAATTGGTATCCAGATGCGGCGTCCCGAGAAAGCCCTTGAACAGCTTGTTGGCGACATAATAGTCCTCGGTCAATAACTGACCGGAGAGATACGCAGCCACGGCGGCATCGCCATGCTCGGTACGGGTGGCGGCCAGACGGCTGGCGACGCTGTCGAGTGCCGTGTCCCAGTCCACCTCACGACCGTCAACCCGAGGCCGGGTCAATCGCCCATGATGGCCGAGCGTCTCGTGCAGGGCCGAGCCCTTGACGCAGAGACGCCCGAAGTTGGCGGGATGGTCGCGATCGCCCTGCACCGAGGTCACCATGTCGCCATCATGGATCACCTCCACACCGCACCCGACTCCGCAATAGGGGCAGGTGGTACATATTCGTTGTCCGGACGTGGGCGCCGGCTTGTCCGTGGGCTGATGCATTGGGCCCTCCAAGAACAAAAAACGCCCAGACCGGTACCCGGAAGAGTACCGACACTGGACGTCATTGCCTGATATGCAGATGAATTCGTGGCGGATCGTCGCTGACCCGAGGGCGGTATCATGTCGCCCCACTCACTTTCTTGCCTACAAGAAGCAATAGACATGCCATTCCACCGGAAAATGGCGCCGGAAATACGGTAAAAGAGAGAGTTAAGTCCCGACGTCTATTGAGGCACAACAGCCGTCGAGGTCGATCGATGGCACGTTCTGCACCAGAGAATGGCAAAACGCCCGGAACAAGCACCCGTTTGACGCAACCCAGATCGCGATCTTGGTCTGTTAACGCAGTGACAACAGCGTGCCAATCGCCCTCTTTTAGGGCATTTATTCACTCATGGCACCAGAGTGGAACATGCCTTGCATGGTACGGATACAATTACCGTGCGCCAGTTTCGATGAGTGAGCCAACGCCCATGCCTGCAGCTTCAGCACTGAAAGTTCTGTTGGTCGACGATGAAGTCGTGCGCGCCGCGATGGTCGAGGAAGCCCTGGCCAGTGAAGGACACCAGGTGATCTGCCACTTGACCAGTCCTGCCAGTCTCAACGACATGGTCCGGCGCCACCAGCCCGATGTCGTGATCATCGACATGGAATCGCCCGACCGCGACACCCTGGAAAGCATGTCGCAACTCAACCGAGAAAACCCCAAGCCCGTGGTGTTCTTCGCCGATGAACACGACCCCGACACCATGCAGGCGGCACTCAAGGCCGGAGTCAGTGCCTATGTGGTCGATGGACTGGTGCAAAGCCGCGTCAAGACCATCATCGATGTCGCGATCACTCGCTTCGAGGCCTTCCAGTCAATGCGCCAGGAACTCGACAAGGCGCGCAATCAACTCGCCGAACGCAAACGTATCGAACGTGCCAAGGGGCTGTTGATGAAGCATCAAGGCTGCGATGAAGAGGAGGCCTATCGCATGCTGCGCAAGATCGCCATGGACCGGGGGCAACGGATTGCCCAGGTAGCCAATAGCGTCATCGATATTCTTGAAGGTCTGGAGAAAGGTTCATGAACGATATACCCAAGGCCGAACTGGATCGGCTGCAACTCGGCTTCGTTCCCCTGCTCGATTGTGCCTTGCCGGTCGTCGCGCGCGAGGGCGGCTTCTTCGCCGAGGAAGGCATCGAGGTGACGCTGCTGCGCCAGAATGCCTGGGCAACGCTACGCGACAAAGTCGCCGCGGGCCTGCTCGACGGTGCACACATGCTCGCCCCCTTGCCGTTGGCGATGAGTCTGGGGCTCGGCCGCGCCCCGTGCGACATGCTGGCGCCGATGCTGCTTAGCCGTAACGGCAATACCATCGTACTGTCGGAAGCGCTAGCCGATGCGGCCAAGGCCGCACTGACGGATGACCCTGCTGCCAGTGCCCGCGCCCTGGGCGATTATCTCCGGAAGCATCACCAGGCGGCCCGCCCCCGGCTGGCCATGGTCTACCCCTACTCCTGTCATCACTACCAACTCAGCCATTGGCTGGATCTCGGTCATATCCGTCCCGATCGAGACGTCGATGTGATCGCCATGCCGCCCCCACAAGTGGTCGATGCCATGCGTGATGGTACCATCGACGGTTTCTGCGTCGGCGAGCCCTGGGGATCGCTGGCCGAAGCCGAAGGAGTCGGGCGGCTCGTTGCCACCAGCGCGCAATTGTGGCCCGATCATGCCGAGAAGGTATTGGGGGTGACTCGCTCATGGGTGCACCGCTATCCCGCCACACTGACACGGGTCATGCGTGCACTGCTCCAGGCAAGCAACTGGTTGGCGAGCGATCCCGCACACAGTGACCGTGCACTCGAATGGCTTGCCCTTCCCCCTTACCTGGATCGCTCGGTGTCCCATCTAGCGCACTTCGCCCTGGATGAGCCCCCCATCCGGCAACGGTTAGCCGGACCCGACCTCCTGCGCCCCGACCCGACAGCCATGGCGCATGTCGCCGAGTATATCGATCAGCATATGCGCAGTAACGGACGGCGACTGGATCACGATACCCTCGCCGAATGTTACAGCCCCGTGCATTACGACCATCTGGCGCACCAGTAGCGTGCACGACGTGGCGGTATCTACCGCCACGCCAATCCCTCCGTATGGACATAACACCCTGATAGTAAATCGAATTGTCTTTATTTCCGGCATCCTGGCCGGGTTCTTGAATAATGACAGATAGATTCCGTCGTCCATGATGTGACGACGCCAAAATTCAAGGCGGCGCGACCGCCAGGTAGTCAAAGGCGACTGCCAACGAACGAGTGTGACGAAGACGTCTCTTCATGCCCCTTGATCACAGGCGGGCATGCAGGGACGTCTTTTTTTATGGGATTCACCGAAGGAGGCATCATGACCTCTCAAACCACATCCCGGAAAGATCATCTCGTCATCGTCGGCAACGGCATGGCGGGACAGCGACTACTGGAAGCCTTGTTAGCCAAACCCGGCCGACCCAAGCACATCACGGTGATCGGCGAGGAACAGGCGCACGCCTACAACCGGATTCTGCTCTCTCCCTGGCTCGCCGGCGAGATGGACCGAGAGGCCCTGACACTCCGGAACACCGACTGGTACCACGAGCATGGCGTCAAGCTGGTTCTCGGCGAACGCGTCGAGACCATCGACCGCGAGACACAACGGCTCACCACCGATACGGGGCGGGAACTGACTTATGATCGGCTTGTTCTGGCTACCGGCTCCCGCCCGACCATGCCACCGATCGCAGGCCTTGATGCCAATGGTGTTCTCGGCTTCCGTGATCTGGACGACGCCCAGTCGCTGATCCAACTGACCGAGACCGTAGCCTCCGGCGATCCGGCGGTAGTGATTGGCGGCGGCCTGCTCGGTCTCGAAGCCGCCGAAGGGCTGCGCAAGCGCGGCATGTCGGTCAGTGTCGTCCAGCGCAGCGAACGCCTGATGAATCGACAGCTCGATACCACCGCCGCGCACCTGCTCGAGACGGAACTGATCAAACGTGGCCTGTCCATCGTGACCGGCAGTCGACTGGCCGAACTGACGGCCGATGGTGACGGCCATGTCAACGGCTGCCGCCTGGAAGACGACCGTTTCCTGCCCGCCTGCTGTGTCGTCATCGCCGCCGGCATCACGCCCAATTCAGAACTGGGACAGGCGGCCGGCCTGGCAACCCGCCGTGCCATCGTCGTCGATGACTATCTGACCACCTCCGATCCGGCGATTCATGCCCTCGGCGAGTGCTGCGAATTCCAGGGCCAGACCTATGGTCTGGTCGATCCGATCTGGCACCAGGTGGATGTCCTGGCCGCCCGGCTGGCCCAAGAGGACACCGAAGGCTACGTCGATACCCCCACCGCCACCAAGCTCAAGGTCAGTGGCGTCTCGCTCTACGCCTTCGGCCCCATCGAGGCCAGTGACGATCACGATGTGCTGACTTACCACGATCCCCAGCAGGGCGATTACCGCCGACTGCTACTGCGCGACAACCGCCTTGAGGGAGCCGTGCTGTATGGCGATACCACCGCCGGCCCCTGGTACTTCGAACAGTCCATGGCCGAACGCGACCTCGGCAATTGCCGTCAGGCGCTGCTGTTCGGCCCTGCCGATGCTACCCCGCTACTGGCGGCATCGCACGATGAACACGATACCCCTGCCTATCAGGAGGCCGCATGACTTCCACCGACAAACAACGACTCATCATCATCGGCAACGGCATGGTCGGCCACCATCTGGTCGAGCAGCTGGTCGAACGTGATGCCACGACGCGCTACGACATCACCGTCTTCGGCGAGGAGCGTCACCTGGCCTACGATCGCGTCCACCTGTCCGAATACTTCGCCGGCCGCGATGCGCAGTCATTGGCACTGAGCACCTCGGACTATTACGCAGAAAATGACATTGCACTGCGACTCGACGAAGCCGTCACCGCCATCGATCGCGACAACAGCGAGATCGTGACGCCCCTGGGGCGCTACCCTTACGACCAGCTGGTACTGGCGACCGGCTCCTATCCGTTCGTGCCCCCGATTCAAGGCGGCGACCGCCCCAACTGCCTGGTCTACCGCACGCTCGACGACCTGGATGCGATTCGCGAAGCGGGCAGGAATGCCAATACGGGTGTCGTGGTCGGCGGCGGGCTGCTCGGCCTGGAAGCCGCCAATGCCCTGAAAGGACTCGATCTCGATACCGCCGTCGTGGAGTTCGCCCCGCGTCTGATGCCGATGCAGGTCGACAGCGAAGGCGGCGAGTTGCTGCGTGAGAAGATCGAGGCTCTGGGGGTACAGGCCTTGACCGACCGCGCCACCCAGCGCATCGAGGATGGCGAGGCCAGCTACCACCGCATGGTGTTCCAGGACGACAAGGTGCTGGAGACCGACCTGATCGTGTTCTCCGCCGGGATTCGTCCGCGCGACGAACTGGCCCGCGATTGCGCCCTGGAAATGGGCGAGCGTGGCGGCGTGGTGATCGACGATCACTGCCTGACCAGTGATCCGGCCATTCTCGCGGTGGGCGAAGTGGCATTGTGGAACGACAGCATCTTCGGTCTCGTCGGCCCCGGTTATCAGATGGCCAAGGCCGCGGCGGATACCTTGACCAACGGTAGCGAACGCTTCCAGGGCGCCGACATGAGCACCAAGCTCAAGCTGCTCGGTGTCGATGTCGGCGCGATCGGCGATGCGCATGGCGACCGCACTCCCGGGGCGCGGATGTACCGCTACCTGGATGAAATCAAACAGGAGTACCGCAAGCTCGTTGTCTCCAGCGATGGCAAGAAGCTGGTGGGTGCCATGCTGGTCGGCGATAACAGCTATTACGACACCTTGATGCAGTATTACAGCAACGGTTTGGAACTGCCTGACGACCCGGCCTCGCTGATCCTGCCGTCGAGCGAAGGCGCCCCGACGCTGGGTCCCGATGCCCTGCCCGACACGGCGACCATCTGTTCATGCCACAACGTCACCAAGGGTGCGGTGTGCGACACCCTCGACGCCGGCGCAACCGACCTCGGCGCCGTCAAGGCGGAGACCAAGGCCAGCACCGGCTGCGGGGGCTGTGCGGCACTGCTGAAGAGTGTCGTCGACCATGAGCTGGAAGCCCGCGGCGTCGAAGTCGACCAGTCGATCTGCGAGCACTTCGCCTATACGCGCCAGGAGCTCTACTCCATCGTGCAGGTCGAGGGCATCAAGACCTTCAGCGAACTGCTGGAAAAGCACGGCCAAGGCCTGGGTTGCGACATCTGCAAGCCCGCCGTGGCCTCGATCCTGGCCTCCTGCTTCAACGAGCCGATCACCGATGCCGCGCATGTGCCCCTGCAGGACACCAACGACACCTTCATGGCCAACATGCAGAAGAACGGCACCTACTCCGTTGTACCGCGCGTCCCCGGCGGCGAAATCACCCCCGACAAGCTGATCGTGCTCGGCGAGGTAGCCAAGAAGTATCAACTCTATACCAAGATCACCGGTGGCCAGCGTGTCGACCTGTTCGGTGCTCAGCTCCATGACCTGCCTGATATCTGGCAGGCGCTGATCGATGCCGGCTTCGAGACCGGTCATGCCTACGGCAAGGCCACGCGTACCGTGAAGTCGTGCGTCGGCAACACCTGGTGCCGTTATGGTGTGCAGGACAGTGTCGGCATGTCACAGCAAATCGAGCACCGTTACAAGGGGCTGCGTTCACCGCACAAGCTCAAGTTCGCGGTCTCCGGCTGTACCCGCGAATGCGCCGAAGCACAGAGCAAGGATGTCGGCGTCATCGCCACCGAACACGGCTGGAACCTGTACGTATGCGGCAATGGCGGCATGCGTCCACGCCACGCCGAACTGTTCGCCACCGACCTGGACGATGAAACCCTGTTCAAATACATCGACCGTTTCCTGATGTTCTACATCCGTACCGCCGATCGCCTGCAGCGAACCTCGGTATGGCGCGAGAACCTGGAAGGCGGGCTGGATTATCTGAAGGAAGTCATCATCGAGGACAGCCTGGGCATCGCCGAGGAACTCGAACAACAGATGCAGACCGTCATCGATACGTATGAATGTGAATGGGCCAACGCCTTGAGCGACCCGGAGAAGCTCAAGCGCTTCCGTAGCTTCGTCAATGACGAGCGCCCGGATCCCGATATCATCATGACGAGCGAACGAGGCCAACTGCGCCCCGCATGATGGGATCGCGGCTAAAGCCGCTCCTACAGCCAGCTCGGTTAGCGAGTTCGTAGGGGTGGTTGCCACCGCGATCATCGTGAATGAGCGATCCTAGATAGTCCCGAGGAACAACCAATGACGACCGCAACCGCCCTCAAGACCGAGACTGACACCATGACCTGGCAAACCATCTGCTCCAAGGCCGATCTGGTCGCCTTTTCCGGCGTCGCGGCCTGGCTCGACACATCCGATGGCCCCGCGCAGGTGGCACTGTTCTACCTGCCCGGCCACGACCAGGAACTCTACGCCGTGGATCATCACGATCCCTTCTCCAGGGCCAACGTGATTGCACGCGGCATCGTTGGTGACCTCAAGGGTCAACCCGTGGTGGCCTCGCCCATCTACAAGCAGCACTTTCGCCTTGAAGACGGCCAGTGCCTGGAAGACGAGTCGGTGCAATTGCGCACCTGGAAGGTGAGCTTCAAGGGCGATGAAGTGTGTATTGAGGTGTGATGAGCTTTCGGCCAGTACGACGAACCCACCCGTCGATGGCCGTTGGTAAAAGATGTTGACCGCCTGTGGTCCTGACTTATCCTGAAAGAGGTACGCTCCAGTGCTCTCACGATAATTCCAATTAAGAAAGGAGAAGCTCAGATGTCTCCACGATTCGCTACACGCTCGGCCTATGGGATCGTCACTCTTGCCATGATCACCGGGTTGTCGACCGCAGCGTTCTCTAGCACCGACACTCCTGACCTCAGCCAAGAGACGTTGCTATCTGGCCTAGAAGACCCCTGGGACATGGCCTTCCTGCCCGACGGCACCATGTTCTTCACCGAGAAGTGCCTCGGTCTCTCAGTGCGGGACGCTGACGGCGACGTCAACCATCTACTGGGAATGGAAGATTCCGACGGCTATGCCAGCACCGCGGATGACCTCATGTGCTCTGGGCAAGCGGGTATGAACGGGGTGGCGATCGACCCCGACTTCGACGACAACCGCTACGTCTACGTCTACTCGGCATCGAACATGTCATCGCCCATCACTAACCGCGTGCTCCGGCTGACGGTGAACGAGGATTTCACCGAGGTATCGGACCGCACCGACATCGTCGACGACATCCCCTTCAAACCCGAAGCCACCGACCACCCATTTGGCGATGCCGGCGCGCATAATGGCGGGCGCATCCGTTTTGGGCCGGAAGACGGCTATCTCTATGTCCCCACCGGCGACAACCACAACAGTGAGCTGCCGCAATCCCCGGATTCGTTGGGAGGCAAGGTGCTACGTATCGACCGCGCTGGCGAGGCGGCAGAGGACAATGACCCGCCGGCAGGATTCGACCCGCGGATCTATACCTATGGCCACCGCAACGTTCAAGGCCTCACCTTCCACCCGGAAACCAATCAGCCGATCGTGACCGAGCATGGCCCCTGGCATTCCGATGAGGTCAATGCCCTGGTCAATGGCGGCAACAGCGGCTGGGATCCGCGTCCGAACATGTCGGGACGCGGCGATTGCCCGGACAACTACTGTGGTTATGAGCCCAATCAGAACGAGGGCATGAGCCCGAAGGAGCGGGCCGCCTACATGCCGTTGACGGACACCACCGTCTATCCCAACGCCATGACGCCAGCCTGGCAAAACAATGGACTGTCTCAGGGCATCAACGGTACCGATTTCCTGACCGGCGAGCAGTGGAGAGGATGGGATGGCCGTATGGCGATCGGTTTCATGGGGATCGGTTTCGGGGACACCGCAGTGGGACAACGCATCAATCTGATCGACCTTCATGAGACTGGCGAAGCGGTCAATGATGTCGCAGAGATGCATGTGCCCATGGGGCCCGCCCGCTTCCGTTCGCTGGTTCAGGGCCCCGATGGTAACCTGTATGCGGCCGTGGACGAGGGTAATATCTACCGCATCATCCCGGAGTAACCCACGCCATCCTGTAACGCTCCACCTCGGACTGCACCGCCTTAGGGCGGTGCGGTTCCAGTCTGAACTTAACCGGAATCACGACACGATGAAGAAGTTACTTATTGCCGTCACCACCGCCCTGACGATGAGTGCGGCGAATGCCGAGGAACCCGATGCCGCTGCCGGCGAAGCGCTATATGCAGACTCATGTGCCCAGTGCCATGGCCCCGAAGGTAAGGGAATGGCGAGCTTCCCCTCGGTCGCCGGCAGAGATTCGGATTACATCGCCTCCCGCCTGGAGCAGTACCGCGACGGTGAAAAGGTGGGATCGAATTCCGGCCTGATGATACCCAATGCCGCAGACCTCTCCGATGAGGACATCGCCAATCTCGCCACCTACATTTCCAGCGAATTCCAGTGATTCGACGATAAGGAGCCATTGAGTCCAGGTCGAGTGACTCCAGCGTGGAAACGGTAGACTGGCAAGAATGGCATTTCCGGTTCATCTTATTGTCATAAGAACAAATGAAGCGAACCCATCAATCTTGAACCGGACAGGAGGAAAGCAGACGCGAGCTACGCCAGGAGAGCGACGCTGGCGCCGATGTCACATGCTGGTCACATCACGCTGCCAGTGTCGAGGTTGCCATCAACCAAGGAGTGCCTTTGCCGATGGTACGACTCGACAAGAAAGCCACACGGCTTTACGTGCTGGACACCAATGTCCTGATCCACGACCCCGCTGCCATCTACCAATTCGAGGAACATGATGTCGTCATACCCATGACGGTCCTTGAGGAACTCGACAAACACAAGAACGGCATTCGCGAAATCGCTCGCACCGCCCGGCAGGTCAGCCGCACCCTCTCCGACCTCACCAGTCAGGTCACTTTCGCCGAAATCCAGCAAGGCATCCCGATCCCCGGCTCCATTGGTCCGACGGGTCGATTGCGCTTCCTGTGCTATCAGGATCTGCTGCCGCTGGACAACATGGAGGACAGCCCCGACAACCGGCTGCTCGCAGAAACCTGCCGGCTGCGCGATGAACGCCCCGATGCTTCGGTGATCCTGGTCACCAAGGACATCAACCTGCGGGTCAAGGCATCCGCGCTGAAAGTGCCGGTAGAGGATTACCTCAACGACCGGGTCTTCTCCGATCGCGACGCCATGATCGAAGGAGCGAAGGTCTATGCACGGGCCGGCCAGCATGGCGCCGAACTCTGGGCGTCGCTGAATGTCGAGGTGAAGGTCGAACGCCAGGACGACCACACTTTCTATCACCTCAAAGGCGATATGCCGGATGACTGGCATGTCGGCATGCTGGTGTCGGACAGCGAGAACGGTGCGGAATTCGAGGCTGTCGTGCGTGAGGTCGGTCCGCATAGCGCATGCCTGCAACTGCTCACCAATTACCGGCATCATGCCGGTGTGTGGGGTGTGCATGCTCACGACAGTCGCCAGAACTTCACCCTCAACCTGCTGATGGATCCGGAGATCGACCTGGTAACCATCGCCGGCAACGCCGGTACCGGCAAGACCTTCATGACACTCGCTGCAGGCTTCCAGCAAACGCTGGATACCAAGCTGTTCGAGCGTATCGTGTTCACCCGGGCACCGATCCCCATGGGCGAGGATATCGGCTTCCTGCCCGGCACCGAAGAGGAGAAGATGTCACCGTGGATGGGGGCATTCCACGACAATATGGACAACCTGCTGCGTGACGAACACGACGGGTCGAGCAGTTGGAACGATGGCGCGACACGGCAACTGCTCGGATCGCGGGTTCAGATTCGTTCACCGGGCTTCATGCGGGGACGGACCCTGAACGACACTTTCCTGATCATCGACGAGGCACAGAACTTCACGCCCAAGCAACTCAAGGCATTGGTCAGCCGCGCCGGGCGAAATACCAAGATCGTCTGCCTGGGCAACGTCGGGCAGATCGATACACCGTATCTCACGGCCAATACCTGCGGTATGGCAGCGGTAGTGGAACGCTTCCGGGACTGGCCGCACGCAGGGCATATCACGCTACAGAGTGTGGAGCGTTCACGTCTGGCGCTGGCCGCCGAGGAACTACTCTAACACGATCCAATCACTCAGAGGTCTCCACTCACAGCGCCCGCTCTGGCGGGCGCTGCTGGTTACGGGTGGCGATGGGCGGCCTTTTCCAACAAGGCTTCGCTCTCGCTGCCAGGACCTTGGTTCAGAATCTCCATGGCTTCGGTGTACAAGCAGACATAGCGATTGCATGAAGCGCAGAACACCCTGTCATCCGGATTGTGGACCTCCGAGACGCGCATATGATGGCTTCCACAATTACGACAGCCCACAGGCAGGCGAAAATCCTCGGACAGATCAGGCATGACTCACTCCTTGTTGAACAGTGGCTCCAGGCGACGCCATCACGACACGCGTCGCTGCAATACCACACTCAAATTGTTGGCCGGCATCTCGACGACCCGTACCTGTTCGATGCCATGGTATTCGGCCAGTTCCACGACATCATTCAGGTCACGAATGCCCCATTCGGGGTTACGCCAGCGAAGATCTGCATCGAAGGCCTCATTACTGGATGCCGTATGTTGACCGCCACGCTTGTACGGCCCATAGAGATAGAGTACACCACCAGCAGGCAGGCGTGCTCCCGCTTCCGCCAGCAAGGCTTCAGTCGCCTCCCACGGCGAGATATGCACCATGTTGATACAGACGATGGCGTCGAAGTCGTCGACCGGCCAGGGGCGTCGGACCACATCGAGTTGCTGTGGGGCAAGCAGGTTATCCAGTGACTCGGTGGCCCGCCAGGCGTCGATCGATGCCAGCGCCTCGTGACTGGAATCCGTGGGTTGCCAGATCACACCTGGCAGTGCCCAGGCGAAATACAGCGCATGCTCACCACTGCCACTGGCAATTTCCAGCACCTTGCCTTGCGTAGGCAGGCAATCGCGCAACACCTCCAGGATCGGCTCACGATTGCGCTGCGTTGCCGGACTCTTCAAGCGGGCTCCCGGTTGTTGCGACATGGGATCAGGACACTCCATCGTCTTATTCACGTGTCAGCCGTTCGGTGATCCAGGCACTGATATGCGGAATCTGTTCCGGGCACAGCGAGTGCTGCATGGGGTAGCGACGGTAATTGACCGGGTGCCCCATCGCCTTGGCGCGCTCCGCACCCTGCTGCCCCAAGGATTCCGGTACTACGGGATCGAAAGTGCCGTGGTGGGCTTCGATCACCAGATCCCGATTCGCCTCACTGGGTTCGATGCTATCGGCCGTGGCGAAATACGTCGACAGCGCCAGCAGCCCGCCCAGAGGTCTGTGATAGGTGAGTGCGGCATGATAGGCCACTGCGCCCCCTTGGGAGAATCCGGCGACGATGATCCGGCGGCTCTCGATCCCTTTATCGATCTCGGCATCGATCAGGCGGTGGACCCGGTCGGCCGATGCCACGAGTTGCGGCTCGTCGACACGGCGATCGAGATTGGCCTCGAGGATGTCGTACCAGGCCGGCATGGTCATGCCACCATTCACGGTGACCGGCATTCGGGGGGCATGAGGCAGTATGAAGCGCACCGCCAGATCCGATGGCAGGCTCAGTGCCGGCACCAGGGGCTCGAAATCATGGCCATCGGCCCCCAGGCCGTGCAACAGGATCACACAGGCATCGACGGGCCTGCCGGATTGCGGTTCGATGATCAACTCGTCGGGGCTGCTCATGTCGGCCTCTTCATGCAGAATTTTCGATACCCTACCGCAACATCGGCGTTTCGGCGAGGCTGACAATGACGATCACAGCGTCTGTAGTGCCGGCGTATCCAGTGCCATCAGCAAGTCCCGATCACGTTCGTAGATATCGGGTTTGAAGGAGAGCATGCCATTCTCGTCTGCATTGACCGTCCAGTAGTGCAGAATGATCGGCACGGGATCGTTCAAGGAGACATGGCGCGTGTCGCCCTTGTCGATGATGCTGTTGATCGCTTCCCTGTCCCAGCGACGCTCGTCGTCGAGCAATAAACCAACCAGCTCCGTGACGTTCTCCACACGAATGCAGCCGGAACTGGCCGCACGGCGGGGTTGATTGAAGAGTGACTGGTTCGGGGTATCGTGCAGGTAGACCGCATGATCGTTGGGGAAGCGGATCACCACCCGTCCCAGCGGGTTATGAGCACCGGACGGCTGGCGCAGCATCAGGTTCGGCGGGTGCTCCCAATCGACCGATTCCGGGTCGAGACGCTCCCCATTGTCGGCATCGATGACATCGAGGTTCTCCTCCTCGAGCACCGACAGATCCTCGCGGATCTTCGGCAGCATGTCCTCACGATAGATGGTCGGCGGTATCGTCCAGGTCGGGTTGAAGGTCAGGTGGGTTATCGACGACCGCAGGGTCGGTGTCTTGCGATAGGGCTGGCCGACCACGATGCGGGATTCCCACACATCGCCATTCGGACGGTAATAGCGCACTTCATACCCTGCGATATCGACCAGCACGAAGGCCTCCGGCAACCCATGCAGCAACCATCGCGCTCTTTCCAGGTTGACGCGGATCTGGTCGATGCGGGTCTCCACCCCGATATTGAATTGCACTCGCGTGTTGGGGCCAACCACTCCATCGTCGGCCAACAGATGACGGCGCTGGAATGCCTTGACGTCTTCCGCAAGTTCATCGTCGTAGTAGCGGGGTCCACGTCCTTCGTCATTAGCCGCTGACGCGCGAATGTCCGTACTCCGTGTCTCGACATTCGTGTAGTAGCCGTCGTCCGCCGGTCGCTCGGCAGGATCAGTCAGTGCCGCCAGACGTTTTCTCAGTAGAAGGACGTCGTCATGCGTATCGCCCGGACGTAGTGACTCGTCACGCATCGGCAGACGCGGCCAGCCTCCCGTGGCTTGAATCGACCGGTAACGCGCCAGTCCTTCGCGCAAATGCTGATACGGGGGGTGATCAGGACGGACTTGCTCGAACAATGCTGACAGTTCGCCGCTATCCACCGCATGGGAGGCTTGCGCCATGGACAGGTCGAGTTCGGGGCGTTCCATGTCCCAGTGTTCCTCGATGCGACGGGGATCGAGCTTGCCGTGGTGGAGATGCGCCAGCGCCGAAAGCAGCGTTTGAGTCACCTCCAGGTCGAAACGGGCTCGCGTTTCGGCATCGGCACCATCCCGATACGCCTCACGATAGGCAGGCAACCAGCGTCCGGGGTGGTAATCCTGCGGCTGCAGACCATCGTTGGCCAGATCATCAATCTCCGCGAGCAGCGCATCGATGTCGGACTGCTCATGCCAGGCGGCCTGATACTCCCTGGCCGCATAGAATTGCTCTAGTTTTCGGTCGAGTTCCACCTTGTCGTCAAGGGTGTCGACCCGCTCCCGGATCGCGGCCGCAACCGCCTCATCCGTGGGCGCCGCCGATACCGACGACACGCCCATCATGCCCACCACTAGCCATAAGCCCACGCACCAGGCCTGAATCCACTGTCTTGCCATCACTCGACTCCTACAGTTCCCTTGTGTGGCATTGGCCTCGCGCCCTTCTACGGTCATAATAGCCGCTGATCAAGTGACACCGCAGGAAACGGAGCGCCCTACGATGCCAATAACAAAAGCAATCAGACCATACGATTTGCGCTTGTTTTTTCGCCAACTTTGTCCCTTGCTTCTTTTGACATCCCTGTTACTTGCCAGTTTACCCTCATTTGCCACCCCTTACGCCACCACCTTGCAACGTTTGGCCCCGGATGCCGATCCAAAGGTGCTGAGAATGGCCACCAATGCGCTCAACTGCGCCCAACCGGATGCCGAGCGACTGGCCATCATCGACTTTTCCCGTTCCGCAAACGAACCGCGCTTGTGGGTCTTCGATCTGGTCAACGATCGCCTGCTGTTCGAAGAACTGGTCTCCCACGGACGCGGCACCGGCGACGAACTCGCCATGTCCTTTTCCAACACGCCCGACAGCCATCAGTCCAGTCTGGGACTGTTCCGCACCATGAACAGTTATGACGGCAGCAACGGCTACTCGCTGCGCCTGGAAGGCCTGGAGTACGGTATCAACGATCTGGCCTATGAGCGCGCCATCGTCATGCACGGCGCCGACTATGTCAGCGAGTCGTTCATCGACGAAAACGGTCGCCTGGGACGCAGCCTGGGTTGTCCGGCCGTGCCCCAGGACGTAGCAGCGCCATTGATCGACAGCATCAAGGACGATCAGTACCTCTTTGCCTACTATCCTGATTCTGAATGGATGGCCCAATCCGAGTTCCTCAATTGCCAGCGCGACTCGATACTCGCCGAAAGCATCGACGCCCGCAGCACCCAACAGGATCTGGCCATGCAATCCTCCTCTCCCTGAATGTGACCGATCATGGCGGTACTGCTCTTCAAGCTACGCAATGTCCCCGACGAGGAAGCCGAGGCGGTACGACGCCTGCTCGATGAGCACGGCTTCGACACCTACGAGACTACCGCCGGGCGTTGGCAACTGTCTCTACCGGCAATCTGGCTGCAGGATGAAAGCCAGTACGAGGCCGCCCGGCAGGTCATCGACGCCTATCAGCAGGAACTCGGTCAACGTGTTCGCGATGAGTACGCTGATCTGCAAGCGCGCGGTGAAGCCCCCACCCTCTGGCAACGATTGCGTGACAATCCGCTGACCGCCTTGCTCTACCTGGCGGCGATCGGCGTCATTCTGACGCTGACACTCTGGCCGTTCCTGTCGTTGATCTGAGACTGGCACGCTCCGGCCACGCAGAGTTGACATCACCGTACGTCGACCTCTGCAATGATCCCTGATCCCCCGTTTCGAGGAGCCCGCTTCATGTCCAAGCCGTTCGGCCGGCCGCACGTCAAATCGCTTTTCGCCATCATGCCGTCACGCTATGCCGCCTATGCCCTGAGCCTGCTCGGCCTGGTCACGGCGATCATCGCCTGGTGGGCGGGAAGCGCCTGGGCCTGGAGCCTGCTCGTGTTCGCACCACTGGCAGTACTCGGCACCCATGACGTGCTCCAGCGGCGACGCACCGTCAGCCGTAACTATCCCATCCTGGCACATTTCCGTTACAGCCTGGAGTCGATCGGCCCGGAAATCCGGCAATATTTCATCCAGTCCGACACCGACGAACGCCCCTACTCACGCGAGCAACGCTCGGTGGTCTATCAGCGCGCCAAGAACGTGGTGGACAAGAAGCCGTTCGGCTCGCTGCATGACATGTACGCCGAGGGCTATGAGTGGATCAATCCATCGCTGACCCCGGCCCACATCGACGACCACGACTTCCGCATCACGATCGGAGAGCAGCGGGCGCAGCCCTATTCAGCCAATGTCTTCAATATATCGGCCATGAGCTTCGGGGCGTTATCGGCCAATGCCATCAGCGCCCTGAATACCGGCGCCCGGTCCGGCGGCTTTTACCATGACACAGGCGAAGGCGCGATTTCTCCCTATCACCGGCGGGGCGGCGATCTGGTCTGGGAGATCGGCTCGGCGTATTTCGGCTGCCGGGATGACGATGGCTATTTCAGTGAGGAACGCTTCATCGAGAATGCCGGTCTCGATCAGGTCAAGATGATCGAGATCAAGCTGTCCCAGGGCGCCAAACCGGGCCACGGAGGCATCCTGCCCGGTGCCAAGGTCACTGCCGAGATCGCGAAGACGCGCGGCGTGCCGGAAGGACGGGACGTGATCTCCCCCACCGCCCATACCGCCTTTGCCACGCCCATGGAGATGATGGAATTCATTCGCCGCCTACGCGAACTCTCCGGCGGCAAACCGGTCGGTATCAAGCTGGCGATCGGTCACCCCTGGGAGTGGTTCGCCGTGGTGAAAGCGATGCGGAAAAGTGGCGAGCATCCGGATTTCGTCGTCGTCGACGGTGGCGAGGGCGGTACCGGGGCCGCGCCGCTGGAATTCATCAACCGACTGGGGATGCCGCTCAACGAAGCGCTGCTGCTGGTCCACAACACGCTGGTCGGGGTCAATCTGCGCCGGGAAATCAAGGTCGGCGCCGCCGGCAAGATCATCTCGGCGTTCGACATCGCCCGCACCATCGCCCTGGGCGCCGATTGGTGCAACGCCGCGCGTGGCTACATGTTCGCCCTGGGCTGCATCCAGGCCCGCAGTTGCCACACCGATCGCTGCCCCAGCGGGGTCGCCACCCAGAACCCGCAGCGCAGCAGCAAGCTCGACGTGAGCGACAAGAGCCAGCGTGTCTACCACTTCCACCGCAATACCATGAACGCTCTGAGCGAGATGCTCGCCGCCGCCGGCCTGTCGCACACCAACCAGCTCGGGCCGGAACACATCCTGCGCCGAGTCTCGCGCCATGAAATTCGTTCTTACGACACTCTCTTCGCGTATCTGGAACCCGGCGAGCTGCTCGAGGAGGTTCCGCCCCGGCATGAGGTCTTCCGCCACTACTGGAACATGGCCAGCGCCGAAACCTTCGACGCCCCGCCGCAGGTGATCACGCGAGCGAATGTGGGGGGATAGCGAGAGAATCATTGACATTCCGACCGTTCCTTTTATAGAACGTTCTTTATATCGAACGTCTCTGGAAGCAACGGCATGGATGAACTCTCGCTCCACACCCTGGGGCAGCACCTGCAGACGCTGCGTCTTGCCCGGGGCTGGTCGCTGTCGCAGCTGGCCGCCGCCGCCGGCATCGCGAAATCGAACCTGTCGCGACTGGAACAGGGCAACGGCAATCCTACACTGGATACGATCTGGCGGCTGGCGGTACAGCTGAACGTGCCGTTCGGCACCCTGGTCGCCCCCATCTATGACGTGCCGCTGGGCGAGGACGGTGTTCAGGTGCGTTTGCTGGATCAGGGCAAGGAGGATCCCCATGTCGATGTCTACTGGATGCGTTGCGCGCCGCATACGAAACGACATGCCGAGGCGCACACGCCGGGCGCCCAGGAATCGCTCACCATCATCAGCGGCCAGCTGGAGGCGGGGCCGATCGATGCGACAACGCCCCTCGCGGCAGGCGACACTCTCACTTTCGCGGCCGACCAACCGCACCTTTACCGCACTAATGAGACGTGGGTGACACTGCTCGTCACCATCGTCTACGCCAGGCAGGGAACCCCGTCATGAACTTGCAGGCCACCTCCGACTTGTCCCGCCCCTGGCTGACGGGCATACGCGAAGCCATACCATTGTTGGGCGGTTACATCCCGGTCGCCATCTCGTTCGGCCTGGTCACCGTCCAGGCCGGATTCAGCACTTGGGAAGCCGCGCTGATCTCGACACTGATCTACGCCGGCGCCTCCCAGTTCCTGTTCGTCGGCATGGTGACCGGCGGCGCCCCTTTGTGGCTGGTCGTCGTCATGACGCTGCTGATCAATGTCCGCCACGTGGTGTACGCCCCCAACCTGGCCCCCTGGCTGACACACCATCGCTGCTGGCCCTGGCTGATGCACGGCTTGACCGATCAAGTGTTCGCCCTCGCCCACAGTCGCCTGCCGCAATTGGCGGAGAGACAACGCCTGGGCTGGTTCACCGGCGCCGCGCTACTGGCCTGGGGCAGCTGGATTGCCGGCACGACACTAGGCGCCGTTGCCGGCGAGTGGCTGACGAGTCGCTGGCCGCTGCTGGGCGAGATCATGCCCTTCGCTCTACCGTCCCTATTCCTGGTGCTGGTCGTGCCCCGTTTCACGTCCCGGCAGTGGTCGCTGGCCCTGTGCACCACCATTGTCACCGCCATGCTCTGCACACTGGCCGGCGTGACCAACCTCGGCATTCCCCTCGCCGCCATTCTCGGCGCTCTCTGCTTCTACGCCGTGCAGTTCGATACCCGCAACCGGAGGCAAGAATGAGCAGCGAACTCTGGATCGCCGTACTGGCCACGGCCATCGGTACGTTCCTGATGCGGTGCCTGCCACTGGTATGGATGCGCCGACGCATACGCAAGCTGGCCGAGAGCGACAGGATAGACGCGATGCCCCAATGGCTGAGCATTCTCGGGCCGCTGATGATCACCGCCGTACTCGGCGTATCGCTCGTCCCCAGCGACCCGGCATCGCCCCTCTCATGGCTGGCCACCGCGATAGGCGCCATTGCCACCCTGCTCGTCTGGTATCGCACACGCTCGCTTGGCTGGCCAGTGGCCGCAGGCGTGGCGACTTATGGGGCGGTCATCGTTGTGGCGGGGATGGGGGGCTGAGGCACCATCGTCGAAAGGCATACTGCTGCAATGTCAAAGCCGCCCTCTCACTTTAGGGCGGCTGCATGGCGCGGCAACGTCATGTTTATCGCTTTGCTTTTGTCAGGAGCCTGGTTAACTGTTGCCTACTCCAATCCATAAATCCCAGCGGAGGCATCGCTGGCATATACAGAGCCGGGAAATTGTCACGAACGTTAGAAACAGAGGATTCGTGTTCAGTGGAAACGGCGTATTTGCGTGACATGTTCACTCCTGGTTCATTGAAAACATGGTGAAAAACTTTCAATTCCCTCCACTTCATTGAAAGTGACGTTTGGGTAATGACGGCGCTTGCCAGCACTGCCACGACAGCGACTATCAACTGCAAGTTAGGTGAGGCCAGGCCCACCACGACCAGAAACAGTGAAGAAATGACGGGTACAAAGTAGGTCAAGATGCCAAGCAGCGTGGTCGGACTCCTGAGTAACGCATACCCCCACGTCATGAAGGCCAACCCATAGGGGCCAATGCCGATCGACGCCGCCATCAGCCAGTCCACGTACGTTGCCCTCTCAACCGACGCTTCGAACAGACCATGCAGCAACAAGGCAGTACCCGCGACGCAGGCGAAAATATATTTATAGTTCTTCAATCCTGAGCGGCTGTTGTCTTTCAGATAGAGGGAAAAGAGAATCCACGACATGCCCGCCGCCAGTCCGGCGCTATAAGCCAATGGCGAAGTGGATATTCCCTCGTCGGACGAGAGAATCAGTGGCGCCAATCCCGAAAAGGCGACCAGCGCGCCCAGCAGCGTTCGCATTCTCAGCCCCCGGCCTGCCAGTCGGTCGGCGACCAATACGAAACCCAAGGGCCACGTATAGGTCACCAGCGTGACCCTGGCCGGATCGCCCTCACCCAGTGCCAGAAAATAGCAATAGAGCGCACCGGTCAGACCACCCACGCCCATGACCCAGAACCGCCAGTCACGAAACGGCACTGGCGACTTGCGTTCGTGCATCCACCGCTCGAGTACCTGTGCAAAGCCAGCGGCCGACGACATCGCGATGGCCGCTGTCAACATGGGAGGTAGATGTACCAGATTGCGAAGTACCGGTAGACTCCCCCACAGGATGACTGTCAAGAGACCCGCGAGAAGTCCGATAACACTGTGAGAACTCCTCATTCTGTACCCCCCGTAGATGAACCGAAATGCTTCAGTGGCGGGTATCTTGGGGAACATTTCAGCATCATGGAAACGAAGTATTTCGATGGAGCCATCAAGAAACGTGATGACCAGTTCTCATATCCCCAGACCACTGGATCTTGTCGTGCTCAAGACGTTCGTCAGCGTGGTGGACCAGGGTGGATTCACCGCAGCGGCCGAACAGTTGCATATGGCGCAGTCCACCGTCAGTGCCCACATGAAGCGTCTGGAAGCAACCTTCGACTGTCCGCTGCTGCAGCGAGGACAAAAGGTCGCTACGCCTACGCCATCCGGTGAGCGTCTCCTGGCCCATGCCCGGCAGATGCTGCGCCAGAATGCCTTGGCCTGGCAGGACGTACATGAGCAGCGTCTTGATGGTGTGGTACGACTCGGCATACCTGACGATTACGTGGTCTATCTGCCCGAGGCACTATCGGAATTCGAGGCACGCTTTCCCGGCGTTGAACTGGAGGTCAGATGCGGCTTGAGTGTCGATCTGGTCCAGGACGTACAGGCTGGCGCTCTGGACCTGGCCATTGCGACTCGCCAGCCCAATAGCCCCGGTGGTGAGGTGCTGTGTCGCGAGCCGATGGTATGGGCCAGTGCGTCCGGATACGATACCCATCACCGCTCACCATTACCGCTGGCGGTATCGAAGGAAGGGGTGTGCATTTTCAGAGAGCGCGCCATCATGGCACTTGAAGCGGCTGGAATCGCCTGGCGGATTGCCTATGCCAGCGCCAGCCTGTCAGGACTTTCCGCTGCAGTTCGGGCGGGGCTGGCCGTAACGGTGCTGACACCCTCCATGATCGGTCCGGATCTTCGCATTATCGGCGTGGACGAAGGATTGCCCGAGCTGCAGACGACGGAAATCACGCTACATCGTAGCCCCGGGCGCCCCACTGAAGCGACACAGCAACTTGCCGCCCAGCTTCAAGCGCACATAAAAGGACAGTCTGCGTACTAGCTGCATGGTCCCTGTCCTTTGCCCAGAGTGGCCACGATCAGTTCGAGAAACCGAGGCTCGTGCACCGGTCCTTCAAGGGAGCCACGATAGGCGCTGTCAGGACCGAAGGTATTGATCGCCGGCACGACCAGGCCAGGGGATCAAGGGAGTGCTAAAGTATCGAAGGTAGACAGGCCGTGGGCGGGTGATCACCGACATAGGTCAGGTCCCGAGCCAACGGTTTCCAACATACCTTCCACCAAGGCGCAGACGACATGGATTTCGACACAGTCACAGAGTTCCTGCAGGTACAGGGCACGGGCTTCGCGATCAACCTCATCGCCGCGATTGCCATCTTCGTGGTAGGGCGCTGGATTGCGAAGTTACTGCACCAACTCACCGTCAAGGCGATGAAGCGAGCAGAAACCGACCCACTGATCGTGACGTTCATCGGCAATATCTTCTATGTGGTGCTGATGTTTGCGGTCGTGCTGGCCGCGATCAGCCAGATCGGCATTCAGACGACCTCGTTGATTGCCGTGATCGGTGCCGCCGGCCTGGCGGTCGGTCTGGCGCTGCAAGGCGCACTGGCCAACTTCGCCGCCGGGGTGATGGTAGTACTGTTCCGACCCTACAAGGTCGGCGATTACGTCGAGGCCGGTGGCGTATCCGGTACCGTCGATGAGGTACAAACCTTCAATACCGAGCTCAACACACCGGATAACAGGCGAATCATCGTGCCCAACGGCCAGATGCTGTCGGGCGCCATTACCAACTACTCCACCCACGCGACCCGGCGTGTCGATCTCGTGGTGGGAGTCAGCTACGACGACGACATCGATACCGTGCGACGCGTGCTCGAGAGCGTAGTGGCCGACGATTCCCGGGTCCTGGAGGATCCCGCACCGAACATTCGCATCAGCGCGCTGAATGACTCCAGTGTGGACTGGATCGTACGCCCCTGGGTGACCGCCGCAGATTACTGGGATGTCTATTGGGGAATGACCGAAGAGATCAAGCGTCGCTTTGATCGAGAAGGTATTCGTATTCCCTTCCCTCAACAGGATATGCATGTCTACCACCACGGCAATCAGGGCGATATCGACAGGCAAAGTGCAACCGCGGAGTAAGTCGACATGAGGCGATACATTGAAACGATTCCCTCTGAAGCCGGTAAGGTAGTCGCCGTCATGATACTGGCCGGTCTGAGCGGATGCGCCGTATATGGCGTTGACCGGGACAGGCATCACGAACAACGAGGTCACGGGGGTGTGCCCGAAGGACATATGCCTCCACCCGGAGAGTGCCGGATCTGGTACCCGGATACTCCACCCGGCCAGCAGCCGCCGCCTGGCGATTGTTCACGGCTGCGCCACGACGTGCCGCCCGGCGCACGGTTGATTCGTGGTTGAGACCGAAAAGAAAAACCCCGGTAAGGTACCGGGGTAAACGACACTTCTCTATAAGGGGAACAACACGCTGGCTCAAACCGCTGAGACGTACCAATGAAGTCACACTTTCAGCGTAGTCATACCATCGTCACTTTTCTGCAAGAGATCTGCTACGCGTGATGTAAGCGATCTCTTACAAGCTGCTGCCATACCTGCGTATCGGGACATCAACCGCGTGTCGCTCCAACCGTTCGATATGGCGTGAAAAGAACAGCCTGCCAGTCCCCCCTCGGTATCATGGCAGGCACAAAGTCAATAACCTCTTGCCCTTTCCACCACTGCCTATGCTGGCCTGAGTTGGTGATTTCACTATCGGCTATCCATTGGCCGTGTCGGTATGCCGTTCACCGGATGATCATGTTATCCCTGCAATCAGGAGCACACTGGATGTCCTTCTCTTTTAACGACCACGGACGGGGCCTGCTCATGGCCGCTGCCGGCGTCACTGTCCTCAGCGTCGACAGCTTGTTGGTTCGCCTGGCGGCCACGGATGGCTGGAACATCATTTTCTGGCGAGGCGGCCTGATGGGGCTATCTCTCGGCCTGCTGTGCCTGGGAGGACGTCGGTTGGCGACATTGCGCGGTCACCTGGGGATATCGTCGGTCTCTGCGATACTGTTGGGTGTGACGTCCACCCTGTTCGTACTCGCCGTCATGAACACCAAGGTGGCGAATGTGGTCGTCATCCTGAGCGCCGCACCACTCTTTGCTGCCCTCTTCACGCGTTGTTTCCTGCATGAACCGGTGGCGTTGAGAACCTGGCTGGCGATTGCCCTGGCCATGTTCGGCATGCTACTGGTCTTCTCGGGATCCCTGAGTGGCGATGGGCTGGTCGGGGATCTCTATGCACTGATCGCAGCGGCAGCCGTCGGCGGCAACCTGACCCTGCTGCGCCGGCACCCCGATCTCGACAGGATTCCACTCATTGCCATCGGCGGAGGTATATCGGCATTGGTTGCCCTGCCGATGGCGACGCCACTGGCACTCACCCCGCAAAGCTATGGCGTACTCGCCCTGATGGGCCTGTTGCAGATGCCACTGGCCACCGCACTGATCAACAGTGCGACCCGCTATCTGCCTTCGGCCGAGGTCGCCCTGTTTTATCTGGTGGAAACCGTGCTGGGCACCCTGTGGGTCTGGTGGTGGCTGGGTGAACAGCCACCACAGGCGACCCTGCTCGGCGGCTCGGTGATCCTGCTTACCCTCTTCATCAATGCCTGGCTTGGCCTGCGTCAATCGGGCAACGGAGGTGTCCGGCAATATGGCAGGTACAGCGAATGATGACAGGCAGCTAGCGCTGGTGATGCTCGACCACCAGCGCCAGCGCACTTCTCAGGACTCTGCCAATTGAGCGCTGCCGGCTTCGCTGCGGCGCGTCCGGACCAACCAGCAGCCCACGGCGCCGGCGATCACCAGCATGGTGCCGCAGCCCGCTGCCAACAGATAGGCGCCGGTGACCGTGCCTTCAGCGACCCCGTAGCGCGCTGCCAGCGCCGACAGGGACCCGGCATACTGCCACCACAGAAAGCCCCCTACCGCGACACCGGTCACCATCGTGCCCACCGCCACCCGTCGGGTTACCGCAGCCCAGCTGCGCTCGTCTCGCACGGGGCTGCGGTGCAGGAAGGCGCGGTAATCACGCTCGGCCTGGCTGACGCGGGTCAGCATCGAGGCGATCACGATCGCCACCAGCGCCGCCAGGGCGCTCAGTAACACCGGGTGGAGATAGACCGGCAGCGAGATCCACTCGGCTTGCTCCATCAGCGACAGGATCAAATTGCCGACGAAGCCGACCCCCAGCCCCCAGCCGGCTCCCGCGGCGGTAATCCGACGGCTCCAGATGCTCATCAGCGCCACCGGTCCCCAGGAGGAGGCGAACAGCGTGGCGGCGAACCACACCACCGCCATGACCGCCGGCGGCTGAAAGAGCGCCAGCAACAACGCTACCAACCCGGCCGCCAGCACGCCGATACGGCTCGCCCGCATGGCGCCGCGCTCGCCGCGCGAGGCAGGCAGAATGTCGTGAGCGAGGCTGAAGCCGATGATCGACAGAAAGGTCGAGCAGGAAGAGAGACCGGCGGCGAACACCCCGGTGAGAATGATCACCCCGAGCCAGCCCGGCAACACATTGAGTGCCGCCCACACCATGGCGCGCTCGCCGTCGAGGGTCGGGTCGTAGAGGTTGATCGCCGCGCCGGTCATCATCATCAGCGCGTAGAAGATCGCCAGCACCACGGCGGTGAGCATGGCTGAGCGCATCACCACGTGTTCGTTGCGCGCCATCAGATAGCGGCTCGACTGCCAGGGACTGGCCGCCAGCACCGTGGCCCACACCAGCCCCAGCGTCAGTCCCCAGACGAGCGCCTCGCCGGGCGAGGAGAAGGTGGCACCCTCACCCTCGATGACACCGTGCCACAGCGCGATACCGGGCTTGTCGCTCTGCGCCAGAAGCCCTTCGATCACTCCCGACCAGCCGCCGAGATCGCTGATGATATAGAGCGAACCGCCCACCGCAGCGATGGAGAAGATCACGAACATCACCGTATCGGTCAACACCACGCCCTGGGAGCCGGAGTAGAGAATGAAACCCGTATAGGTAACCCACACCAGCACCAGCCCCGTCCAGTAGGGCAGCCCGGTGAGCTCCTCGAACATGATGCCGGCCCCCTGCATGACGCCCAGCAGATAGGCACCCAGCCCGACGATAGTGGTGAGTCCGGCGATCATCTGCACTCGCTTCGAGGCGAAGCGTTTGCCGAAGAACTCGGGCACCGTCAGCGCTTCGCTACGGCGCAGGTAGCGGCCGAACACCAGTGCGCCGAGCAGGCAGCCGGCGGTGCTGATGGCGGCGAAGATCAGCATGACGAAGGGGTAGCCCTGGTAAGCGAAACCTGTCTCGCCCAGAAAGGCGCTGGTGCTCAGATAGCTGGCGACCAGGGTGCCGAGGATCATCAGGGTGGGCGCGTTGCGGCCGGCGACCAGATAGTCGTCGAGATGTTTGACCCGGCGACCGGCCAGGTTGCCGATAATGAAATAGCCGATGAGGCTCAGCACGATGGCTGCGGTATAGACCATGGAGGATTCCACCTGTTGTTGAAATTTGTCGCCATGGTAAGCGCCGACGCGCAGGGGATTGTCTTCGTTGCGACACCCGCCGCGATCAGCGCGACTCGCACCGCCTCAAGCGACACTGCACATCCGATACCGTGCGTTGCCTACAGATTTTCTGCATCCCGCCGATACATGTTGACCAAGTAGTCAACAACAACGTAGGCGCTCTGATAGAGCGCGAACCAGGGGGAAAAGTGAAGAATCTAACCATTGCCCAAAAGCTGATGATCGCCATCAGCCTCTGCATGATCCTGATCGTCGGCGGGGCCACGGCCATTCAGTATCGCCTGTTCAGCGACCTGATCACCGACCGAGTCACCCAAGAGGAATTGCCGACCACGCTCGAAAGCATTCGTAATGACATCAACGCCACCCTGACCGGGCCGATCACCACCGCCCAGAGCCTGGCGAACAACGGCTATCTGCACGAGTGGCTGGCCGAAGGGGAATCGCAGGAAGGTAGCGAGCGCGCCGTGGAGCACTTCGAACGGCTGCAGCAACGCACCGGGGCCAACACCGTCTTCTTCGTCTCGGCACTCAGCGGCAACTACTACACGGCGAATGGCGTCGAGCGGACACTGGACCGTGAGGAAGACCAGTGGTTCTACGACATGGTCGACGAGGCCAACGATGCCGATTACGCCTTCGATGTCGATTCCGAAGGCGGGGAACTGAAGGTTTTCATCAATCACGTGGTCGAGATGAAAGGCGAACGCGTGGGCGTCGCCGGGGTCGGCTATACCCTGGACACCATGGTCGACACCATCAACAACTATCAACTCGGCGACACCGGCTCGGTATTTCTGGCCAGCCAGGACGGAACCATCAGCGTACACCCCGAGGGCGCCTCCATGGCCGGCCAGTCAGTAGCGGACCTGCCCGGATGGGAGACCCAGGCCGCCGAGCTGTTGTCCGGGGAAGGCTATCGCTACACCACCCTCACCGACCAAGAGGGCAACGAGCAGCTGGCCGCCGCCATCGAGGTGCCCGGCACCGATTGGGTTGCCTTTGCACAGATACCGCGCGGCGAACTGTTCGCCGACCTCAACCGAGCGGTGTTTCTGGTGATGCTGCTCGTGGCCGCGATCATGCTGGCAAGCCTCGTGGTCTTCGCGCTGCTGCTGCGCGCCCTGTTCCGCCCGATTCGACGCACCGCGGAAGCCATGGGCGAGATTGCCGATGGCGATGGTGACCTGACACTGCGGCTCCCCGTTCAAGGCAAGGACGAAGCGAGCGAACTCGCCATCCAGTTCAACGCCTTCGCGGACAAGATGCATGACGTGCTTGCCCAGGTCAGGGGCAGCAGTGACGCCGTTCGCCACGCAGCCCAGGAGATCGCCAGTGGCGGGCAGGACATGTCGCGACGCACCGACCAGGCGGCGTCCAGCCTGCAGCAGACCTCAGCCTCGATCGAGCAGATCACCGGCACGGTGGAAAACACCTCGGCCTCCTCTCGCGAAGCGAGCAACCTCTCGCAATCCGCCGCCGAGCTAGCCCAGGGCACCGGCGACACGGTCACTGATGTGGTCACGACGATGGGTGACATCCAGCACGCCTCCGAGCGGATCGGCGACATCATCAAGGTCATGGATGACATCGCCTTCCAGACCAACCTGCTGGCGCTCAACGCCTCGGTGGAAGCCGCCCGCGCCGGCGAGAGCGGCAAGGGCTTCGCGGTGGTGGCGAACGAGGTTCGTCAACTGGCCACGCGCAGCGCCCAAGCCTCACAGGATATCCGCGGCTTGATCGACGCTTCGGACAAGAAAGTCCAAGGGGGCACCCAGTTAGTACGCGACGCCGGCAACGCCATGAACGAGCTCGTCGAAGTGGTAAACCGCGTGGCCGGCATGCTCGGAGAAATCAGCCACGCCACCACCGAACAGAGCGATGGCATCGGCCAGGTCAACGTTGCCGTGGCAGAGCTCGACCGCATGACGCAGCAGAACGCCTCGCTGGCGGAAGAATCCACCTCCGCCGCCGAACAACTGCGCGAGCAAGCCGACCGCCTGGCGGAACTGGTCGGCAGCTTCAAGCTCAAGGACGAACAGCAGGAAAGCCAGCGATACCTGGCAATAACGTAAATCCGCGAACCGGACGGAAAATCGTGGGCGATCGACAGGAGGTCGCTCGCCCCATCATCCATCCGATGCAGTCCGGCAGGTAGCTTGCCGCCGAAGCTGGTGCGTGTACCGTTTGGGGGCTACCCACTCTCGACCAGTATGCACCTTAGAGGCCGCAAGTTTTCATTCCTTTAAAGGCATGCTGGCTTCTTTCGACCAAAAGCGGACCATTCCGTCGGTATCAACTACTGTGTTGGTTGGTGCGCCCCTTCGCAAACAAACCTTGGTTTTCTTTATATTGTGACCCAAACAGGAAACCCTACTAAGGTCAGACACCACACTACGACGCCCAGGTAAGGTCGGCACCATGCCTCTACGTAACCGAGCCTGAAACGATAAGCGCCATAATTATGCCGTTATACGAATGAAAATTGCCCCATAGTGGTAGGGAGGCAGCTCGACACGCGTCTCCAGCTTGAAGCCCGCCGGCTCGACCATCGTGCGGGTTTGTTCCGGCGACATGCGCATTTCGGTCTTTGGGCCTCGCTGCTGGCCGAGGACTTGCCGGGCGATAGCTGCAGTGAAATAACCATCGCCACAGCCGAGATCAATGACCGTCATCCCCTGTCCGATGCGCAAGGCCCTGACCACTCTGTCAGGGTTCGGCCAAAGCGTATGCCACCAGTCCCTGTCCGGCATGGCGGAGGCGGGAAACAGCCGATCTTGCGTCATGATGGGAGATTCCTTGTCATCCTCGCTGGTACGCCTTTCAGTCGAATTCGACGCTCAAGGGCTCAGCCTTTTCAATCGGCGCTATGACCTCAAGACCATGATCCCGCGCTTTCTCACGGTGGCGGTGAGAACCCCACCGATGCCGTACCGGTTCCTGAAAATAGCTGAACCGTATGCGTAATCAGGAAGGTATTTTTTCCACCTGCTGACGGGAGAGCGAGAAAATCTAAGCCAATCGTCCGGGTGCTTCAGAAGACACCCCTACAGCCTGTGATGAATGGCTGGTAATTCCTGACTGATCTCCCAAAACCTGGCCCTAACGGGTGAGCTCTGCTGTGCGCCGTGTGGTTGAGCCGAAAAACAAGGGTTTGTCGATGACGAACTTCATCGAACGTTTCACCAGACCTTTGCCGGGGAAGAAGCCGAGATCGAGCGACAACCGGATCACCGCCTGAGCCTCAAGATCGATGGTCTGCTCGAGCGGCACCAGGAAACCTTCGTAATCACCCGCCGGAGTCACATACGGCTCTCGAGTGATGGGCATGACTCGGTGCTGGTACTCACCCGTATGTTCGACCTCTCGCGTCTCTATGTTAACGACCGTAGCCCTGCCAGAGGTGCTCCATGTCCTGTCGGGCACGATCCTGTTGGGCAGCAGTACCACGGGCGGCTCGTATTGCACGGTCTGGCCTTGCGTGAGCACGTCCAGACCGGTGAGCAGCACGCTGCCATCCCGGAGCTTGGATAGATGGAGGATGTTGTAGTCGCCAAATCGAACTTCCCAGCGGCCTTCACTGTCTGCTGAACTCAGTTCCATCACGACCTGCCGTCCCTCGCCGTCTCCGTCCACCACCTCGAACGTGCTTTCACTGGGGACCAGAGGGAAAAGCTCCTCAGCCTCAACCTCCTGAACCGTCGACGCCGGAGACGCTGGCGTCTCCGCGAGGGTGGCCCCGGCGGTGCAGAGGCCGGTGCCGATCAGTATCGCTCGCACGTAAGACAGGTACATTGGATCTCTCCTGGAGTGCGTGAACAAGGGCGGCGCAGCACTCGTGGCAGTGAAGCGACGTCAACGGGAGAGCCGGCGCCACTGGCGAGGGATTGTGGAGACCTCTCCTAGATTGTAGAAGACGTCCGCGTCGTGGTCCTCGGCGATCCAGAGGTATTAGTCGGTTTCGCCGGTGAGTACAATCATGGACGGCCTCGTTGCCAAACGCATGGTTTCCTGAAGCGGTTAGATCGAATCCTTCAGTCGGGTTATGCGCTCACGCGCGACGGGGCATTCACAGTCGATCGCGATCGTCCCGGTCTCCCCCGATTTCCTGGCGCGCAACAAGCCAGGGGTGGACAAGCATTTTCCGCACGGAGACAACCGGTCTTAGCCCAGTTTGACCGCTTTTTCATAGAGTCCCGGAAAGCGCCCGTCGGGATCGCATTCGCGCTTGAGGGCCTCATAGGCCGGGCGGTCGTAGTTCTGCCAGAACGTCGTCTCGTCGTAGGTACTGCGCGAGTACAGGCTCTTCTTGCCGCCGTGCTTCGCGACCAGCTCCTCGACCCGGGCATTGTAGTGACCGTCGGGCTCGCTGGAGCGGACCATGTCCCAGAAACCGAAGTTGATGTACGGGGTATCGGTACGCAGCTGGAACAACGAGAACCCGGCGCCGGGAACGACAAACGGGCAGATCCACACCGGGCGGATGCCGATTTCGGCCTCGAAATCTTCCAGAAACGCCGCGGCGTTGGCGATCGGGATGTCGACGTCCTGGATCACCGCCTCGGTGCGCGGCCGAATGGACTGGAGCAGGCTCAGCGGCCAGCGCCGGCTGGAGCGCATGATCTTCTGGTAAGTGACGCTCGACAGGCGCTTGCGTCCGAGAAGCAGCCGCACCGGCATGAGATGGGCGCCGACATTCCTGCTGCACCAGAACCAGTCGGTGTCCCAGCGCCAGAGGTAGTCGTGGATGCTCAGATAATCCTCGCGTTGCTCGCGCAGGCTCCGCCAGTACTGGTGGAGCCAGGTGTAGTCGCTGGCCTCGGTGCCCGCTGGCAGCGATACGATGAAATGCGCGCGGGTCAGCACGAAATCGTCGGGTGCGAAGTACACGCCATCGAGAAAAGCGCAGGTCGGTTGCGCGCATTCCTCGCCGATCGCGGCGAACAGTTCTTCGGGCTCGCGGAAACGGGTGTGCTCGAGCCGGACATAAGGCTGCACCGGAATCAGGCGGACGCGGACCCGCGTGGTGTAACCGAGGCTACCGTAGGAGTTCGGAAAGCCGTAAAACAGTTCCGGGCGCTGCTCGCGCGAACAGGTCAACACGCGGCCGTCGGCGACCAGAACGTCGAGCTCTTGCACCATGTCGTGCACCAGGCCGTAGCGGAACGCGCCCGACTCAATGCCGATCCCGGTGGTCGCGCCGCCGACCGTGATGCTCTTGAGTTCCGGCACAATGGCCGGGGCCAAGCCATGCGACAGAGTTGCATCGACCAGGTCGGCATAAGTCGTCATGCCCTCGACCTCGGCGACGCAGGCCTCGACGTCGATCTCGATGACGTGGTTGAGCGATCCCACGTCGATCCCGGTCCGGCAGGCATTCTCGCGCGGCCTGAACAAGTTGCTGGTGGGCTTTCTAAGGCGTACCGGCCCGTCGGACTCGGCCAGCGCCGCGGCCATCGCCTCCACGCGGGCGCGGTGGGCGTCCCAGGCGGCTTTACTCATCGGACTGACACATAGCGCGGCAGATCGCCGTGGCTGAGTACGAGCTGCCAGAGATTCAGATGGCGCGCCCGAAAGGCGCCGGCACAGCTCAACAGGTAATAGCGCCACATCCGGTAGAAGCGCTCGTCCAGCCCTTCGCTTTGTTGCAGATCCGGCCAGGCGGCGACGAAATTGTCGTACCAGCCCATCAGTGTGCGGTCGTAGTCCGGGCCGAAGTTGTGCCAGTCCTCGAGCACGAACAGACCTTCCTTGGCCCGGGTGAGCTGAGCCTCGGCCGGGATCACGCCGCCAGGGAAAATGTATTTCGCGATCCAGCGGTCGGTGCCGCCGTGGCTGATGTTGCCGCCGATGGTGTGGACCAGCGCCAGGCCACCGGGCTTCAAGCGGGCCCGGGCCAGTTCGAAGAAGGCGCGAAAGTTCTTCGGCCCGACGTGTTCCATCAGGCCGACACTCAGGACACGGTCGTATTGCCGGCAATCATTGGCCGCCTCGCGGTAGTCCTGCTGCCGAACGTCGACCGGCAGGCCTTCGCAAAGCCCTCTCGCGTACTCCACCTGCTCGCTGCTGATGTTGTAGCTGGTCACCTCGCATCCGTGCTCCGCGGCCAGAAACCGGGCCAGTTCGCCGAACCCTCCGCCCAGCTCAAGCACACGCATGCCCGGTTCCAGGTGCAGCTTGCGCGCAATGAGCTCCAGCTTCGCACGCTGGGCCTCATCCAGGGGCGCGTCGGCCCCGTCGGGGCCGTAATAGGCGCAAGTGTACTGCATGGTCGGCCCGAGCATCGCCTCGTAGAGCCGGTTCGAAAGATTATAGTGCTGCTCCGCGACCCGCCGCGAGCGCCATCGACTCTGCTCATTCCCGAGCCAGCTCAGCAATACCCGCCCGAGCATAGCCGGCGTGCGCACCTTGCGGTTCAGGCTGGCCCGGAGCATCCGGAAGAACAACTCGTCGAGCCGCTCGGTGTCCCACCAGCCGTCCATGTAGGCCTCCCCGGCGCCGAGCGTCCCCTCGGCCAGAACGCGCTGGTACAACCGCTCGTCGTAGACCTGGGGATCCCAGGGCCGCTCGCCGCCTACCTCGACGTCAGCGCTGCTCAGCAGTTCCGTGACTTGTTGTCTTGCTGACATGCTTGTGCCCCTCGCAGGAATCGGATGGCCGGGTTCCGGCTGCAATAACCGTGCCACATTAGCCTTAATCAGAACTAGACCCAAGTTCGCAACGTTCCATTCTCCTCCGGATCCGGACGTCCCTGGAAGTGGTGCAGATCGAGGGTGGTGAAGCCACCGTGGGCCTTCGTTAGCGTTGCAGTCGCCGCACTCGCAACAACGAAGGAGAACCTCACCGCTCTTACACCACTGGACGGGACACTGCTTGCCTATCGTTTCTGACAACCTAACGCAGGGATGACATCATGGCGAGTACGAGTCATTCGAACGCGCACCACGCCCCAGGTCGGGCGATAGCTTCAGGAGGCACCGTCCAGCGGGAGTAACCCAGAACTGGCACGGCGCTATGGCATCACCGGTATGACCGCGCATGAACCGCCCCGGGTTTCCCGGAGTCCCGTTGGTTTGGATCACGCTGCAAGAACGGACCCCTGAAGTGGTTGATGGTACTGCGCTTCGATCGCCGCCGGCGGTCCGAACACCCGCGTATTATCCCAGACGTGCACGATCGGCGCCGCCCACGGCGGAATGAATCAGTGTTTCCCTAAGAAACTGCTGATCAATTCGTCTCTGAGCGGCTGAAGCGATCATGACGGCACATTCACCGCGTCAACGGTCACTTTCTGACCACGACGGTGGCCTTTTGCCCTGGCATCGTGTTGCAAGCACCAGGTTGGCCAAGCCGAACAGGGTGAACAACTGCACCTGGTTCTTGGCCAGCCCCTTGTAGCGAACCTTCCGGTAGCCGAAGAGGTTCTTGATGACATGAAACGGGTGCTCGACCTTGGCAAGGATGCTGGCCTTGCCCTTTTCGTATTTCAGCAGCAGCGTTTTCATTTTCACTGGGTTGTCTTCCATCTTCTTGATGGTGCCGCATTTGGCGGCGACACGCATCCCTGATCCCTTGCACCCCAAAAGTGACCTTAGGTCAGTCCTTAGCTATGTCGATCGTCCGGCGAACTCCATCTCCGATCGGGTTGTCACCGCAGGGCTTGTCCTTGCGCCCTCTCGAATACCGAGAAAGCCTAGGGATCACAGCATGAAAGAGTCCAAGAAAAACGCCGCACCCCCATTTCATCACTTAGATTGTCCGGTTTTTGTCATTGCTCTTTCATCGATACAGAGTCAGGTTCGTGCGAGGCGTTGTTCTCCTTCGTCGTAGGGGTAGTCACCAGTCCCGCTCGCCGCTTGTCCTTCAGCCGGTAGCTCTCGCCCTTGATCCGACCCGCTGATTCTGGACACCGTGTTAAGCGAGTACAATCCGCTTATGAGGTGATCCACGATGAGCAAGCAAAAGCGCAACCGCTATTCCGATGAGTTCAAGGCCGAAGCGCTGAAAAGAATTTAATTTTTTGGTGCTCAGCATTATGAGGGGTCATTGCGTATCAAGCGAGTAAAGAAAGGCACCACATACAGTACCACCCAAGCTAGAACCGTACACAACACCGCAGTCTGCTCGCGGCCCAGACCAACGGCTACCCCTATGGCTGCCGTGAACCAAATACCAGCCGCCGTGGTAAGCCCTGTAACACCTTGGTCATCCTCGCCGGTGATGATGGTTCCAGCACACAGAAAGCCGATGCCGGTAATTACCCCCTGAATGACTCGACTCATCTCCGAATCCGAGATACCCGCTTGCTGCGGAATAAATATAAACAGAGCAGCCCCCATGCAAACCAACATATGGGTACGTATTCCAGCGGCCTTGCCACGCCGTTCTCGTTCAAGCCCAAGCACACCCCCCAGAAGTGCAGCGAACAGTAATCGAATCACAACAACGATGAACTCACTAAAATCGTTAAAATCCGAAAACTCAGACATGATGGCATCTACGATAAGTTCCATCGTTTTGTTCCTGTAACCCTTGTGACTCGTGATTCATCTTTCACCTTGAGGACAAATTCGTGTTATTTTTAACAACAAACATCAGACACTCCAGATAAAAACGATAAAATTAATGTAGCTTTTTCGGGGCATTCTTCGTGATTTAATTGATTGCACCGTAGTCCAAATGACGCATGAAACACCTCCTCACCTCCTAACAATTCCTATGGTTGGACAAACATCTCTACGTGCCCTTATAATACTGCAATACTGCATACAATGAAGCCGCCCATTTGTAAAATCAGTATATCAAGCATGGTTGACACACATAACAATAAGCATCATGCCGACTGCATAATACCGATGAGCTCAACAACTGAATTTTTCGGAAGGCCGGCTTTGGGTCGTTGTCTACTCCTGCAGTATAGCCTAACGTTCTTCATTCAGCCAAACTCGGACTTTGGTCACCTTCGCATATACGCTAAAACCTTTTCACAGTTTATCGAAGCCTGGGCAGTCAATTACCCAAGCGTCGATACATTAACATTTAAATTTTGATAGAAAAATTCGCCTGACACTGTTAATTACAATAACACCCACCACGGCACCTATTATAAGATCTGGATAGTTGTAGTCAGTCTAGGCAACGAGTTCTCCCACAAGGATAAAACCCAGGTTGATAACCACATAATTCACCAAAAACAGGCTCTTCGACGTTTGATGAAGATCGACCTGATTGGCAGTCAAGTGGGCCATCTGTCGGATCAGGAAAAGTCCATATAAAACGACGAAAAACCGGTTTTTCATTCACCTATTTATCATCATCACGAGTCAACCTCTGATAGACACCAAGACCGACCACCACCAAAACGGCTGAAATCAACAAAAAAGTAGGGTAGATCAATTTAGTAATATCTTTTGTCCCGGCGTCAAACACGAACACCAAGGATTCTAGACTTATAGCAATAGCTATTATTACGAGAAATTTTAACAAAGCCTCTCTCTGTTTTGCAGGCGACTTTGTAGAGCTACTACTAAAAACCTCTTCCTCCAACAAGAACTTTGACACATCAAAGACAGCCATTCCAATTACGATCAAGCCGATAGCATTAAGAAGGGATGCAACAAGCAAGGTTCTTTCATGTGCCGAGAGCCATATATCCCATAAGGCAACACCTATCATTGTGAGACTTATAACGCCCAAGCTCAAGCAGATGATTCCATAAACAGCACGCCCTATTAAATCAGAAATATTTTTCGCCTTATTCATTTCTCCTCCGACCTGTCGATTGATTTTCTGGCAGATGTTACCGCTAGCAGGTATTAGACAGTATGCTCGTATCGTGAAAGCCTAGGTTAGCGAAATTGGTTTAGATGCATCCATCGATGGTACGCGATGTGGCGCACCAAAGCATCGTTGATATACCGTCGTACGAAAAACTTGAGAGCGGTACAGCTACTCTTGGGTCATACGAAGCCGGAAAGCCCCGTCAGATACCTTGGGATAGAGGTAGATGATGCCCTTGGACATGGCTGAGCAGATGGAAGTTTAATAAGGACTAACGACGGCCTGAGGAGGGCCGTCGTTATCCGGCCAGGAGCTGTCTTTAAGCAAGACTTAATGTATCAATACGCTAATACTCATTAACTTTGTAGATCTAGCGAAGTCCAATTGTAAAAAATACCACGTTAAGAGACTTTGCCTATTAGGGCTTAATCGTCGCATCTATGTATTTTCAATTACTATTCGTAAACATATGTTCGTTCAATTTACATAAAGCTTCAGCATGACTGATATACCAGAACCCAATGGCATGGTACTTTGGAATGCCCCTACGCAAAAGAAAAGAGCGCCTGCATGGCATTCCCACGGAAATAATCAAGAAGCGCGCTCGACAAACTGAGACCGCCGCTGCCAACATGGCCCAATAGGCCTTTGACAAATTCAGTCGGAGTTTAGATGCCTCGCGACCGGATCCCGCGCCCTGGCCAACGCCTAAACCTATTAACTGTAGCTCGCCTATGCCCAACACCCATTACAGTGATGCCGAAATCGCTGCCGCCCTTGAGGCTTGTGCAAGTGAACCGGTGCATATCCCTGGTGCCATCCAGCCGATGGGCTGCCTGGTGAGCCTGGATGCTGACATGGGCCGGATTCGCCAGGTCAGTGCCAATATCGAGGATTACCTAGGTATCAGCGTTACGGATGTCCTGGTTGGCCACCCCAGGGAAATACTGGGCGACGAGTTGATGGATCTTCTGGAAACTGAACTGGTGAAGCAGGACAACTCTGCTTCCGTTCTCACCGCCACCGCCCAGGGCGACGTGGAGGGCAAACGACGCCGCTACCATGTGGTGGCCTACCCCAGTGGCGACGATGCTTTCGTCGTGGAACTGGAATACCAGATGTGCCCGGATGGGCATCGCCTGCTGGATCAGGTGAACGACTGGCTGGTCGAAGTGGGGAAAATCGATGACATCGATACCCTTCTTGATACCCTGACGCGAAGGATACAGGAGTGGGCCGGCCATGAGCGGGTGATGGTCTACCGTTTCGACGAGAATTGGAACGGCCGCGTGATCGCAGAGACCCGCCTGCCCGTAGCAGAGAGCTATCTCGATCATTACTTTCCGGCCAGTGACATTCCCGCCCAGGTGCGCCGACTCTACGACATGAACAGGGTGCGTAGCATTCCAGATGCCTTGGCACCAGCGGTTCCCTTGGTGCCGCCCTGTAGCCCAGAGGAGAGGGCACCACTGGATATGTCCCGGGGGGTGCTACGTGCCGTCGCGCCGATACATCAGGAGTACCTCACCAACATGGGGGTCGGCGCCTCTTTGTCGATAGCTATGCACGAGCAGGGGAAACTCTGGGGCCTGCTGGCCTGTCACGGTCTGGAACCCAGGCCACTGGAGGCTGACCTACGTGATGCGCTGTGCGCCCTGGTTCAAATCGCCATGCAGCGGCTGATGGTATTGCGCACTCGAGCCGACACCCGTCTCCTTCACGGCATCCACGACAGCAACGAGATTCTATCCGATGAGAGTGGGCGCCTTCTCGGTCCGGAAAGCCTGATCCAGGCTCACGGTGGACAATGGCTAGAGCTGCTGGAAGCCAGTGGTATCGCCCTGGTCACAGGGAATAAGAGCAGCGGCCTGGGCGCCCTGCCGACCGAGGAGAACCTGGTCGCCATGGCCGACTGGCTGAGCCGCCACCAGCGTCACGACACCCCCTGGCACACTCAGACACTAGCAAAGACAGCGCTGGCGCCCTGGCAGGAAGGCGATCTCTGCGGCTTGCTCGCTATGGCCCTGCCCACTGAGACAACCCACTGGTTGATGCTGTTTCGCCGCGAGCATCGATACAGCAGGCGCTGGGCAGGCGAGCCCGAGGACACGCCCATGGTCAGGAACGGGCAACTGGTCATGACGCCACGCCGCTCCTTTACCCAATGGCAGGAGGAAGTCAGGGGCCGCAGCCGCGTCTGGCGCGCTATCGAGTGCCGATCCATCGGCGATCTCGCTAAGAACTTGGCCGTCCTGACCGCCAGCCATGAGATCTCCCAGCTCAATGAAAAACTTCATCAGGCCAACCGGCAGCTCAAGAACATGGCCTACAATGATGGCCTGACCGGTACCTGGAACCGCTACCGCATGGAGCAAGCGCTCGACGCAGAGCTCAACGATGCCGAGCGCCATGACAGGCCCTTCTCAGTACTACTGTTCGACATTGATCACTTCAAGCACTTTAACGACACCTACGGTCATGAGGCAGGCGATCAAGTGCTAATGACGCTATCCAGTGTTCTGCAGAACATTCTACGTCCCACCGACAACCTGGGCCGCTGGGGCGGCGAGGAGTTTTTGGTGCTGGCCAGCGATTGCGACCTCATCGGGGGCTTACATCTCGCCGAACGTCTCAGGCAGAGCGCCGAGGCATTGGACCTGGGCAAGCTGGGCGGGGTAACCATTAGCATTGGCGTGGCCTCCTGGCGACGCGGCAACAGTCGCAAGAGCCTGGTCGCCCGGGCTGACCAAGCGATGTACGAGGCCAAGGAAGAGGGCCGCAACCAAGTGAAGGCTGAAGCATCGAGCACCATTCCCCCTTGATTCAAGGCAAAACAAACCCCGTCCAGCCATCGACGGACCCAAACTTATCAGCACTCGCAAATTCCCCAACTGACAGCAGCCACTTCATTTTCACCGTTTGGCTACACTTAAAGCGGCATATTGGCTCTTCTGCGGATGCTTGCATATATGTTCACGCGTGGAGGCGCTATGGATTCCCCAATGCTGGTACAGCTGCGTGAGCAAACCCGGCCAGCCCATCTTGCCCTGGAATCTCAGCCATTACTGCAAAGGCTATTGTCCAGTCGGTTGACAGAAACAGATTACGGCCAGCTACTGCAATCTATGTTGGCGTTTTACCAATCCCTGGAGCCGGTACTAGTTACCGCTACAACAGCCCTTCTCGCGCAACATCCAGATCCGAATTATCGATATCTGCCTCGTGAACCTTTACTGGCCAGTGACTGCCGAGCGCTGGGCTGTGTTTCTTCAGGTTTCATTCATTCCCCAATAGAACTCCGGCTGAACGGCAGTGGTGCTTATTTTTTGGGGATACTCTATGTGATTGAGGGGTCTACCCAGGGCGGCCGGTTTATTGCCAAACACCTGGCTGACACCTTGGGTGTAGGTGAGAATTCAGGTGCCAGCTTTTTTAATATTCACCAAAGTAACAACTCCTGGAAAGCTTTTCGTTGTTGGTTGCACAGGGGGCTGGAGCGCCATTACCAGGATGACATCAAAAGCGTTATTGAAGGGGCTAATATGACGTTTTCTGCTTTACATGCCCACCTTGACCAATGGCAGCGTCTCAACCCGTTTTTTTCGTCTAACAACTTCCAGGCTGAGTGATTTACACCAATCAAGGCTTCTTGATAGAGAGTTTCCCAGTTCTGATACTACTGTGCCCCATTAGCAAAATAGCGGATCGTTTCGAGCAGACTTAGCAATGGCACTGAGTATTAGCTATAGCCTGCCTGATAAGTCAGATGTTAAATTTAGACATAGAGGTCACCTTACGTATGGAGGGGCACAAAGGTTAACGTCTGTGCTTACGAGGAAAAGCTAGACTTAAAGGTTCACCTTCTCTGCACTATCCGGGTACTTTGATATTTCCCTTCATGCTCATTTCCACTGACAGCTAACCAGCTCAGGCATAAAAATTAGCATTTTGCTTCCAAATCCATAGACCGCCCGTTTGGACCCGTTGCTAAACAGCAATCTAAGCATGACCTGCACCCACGACCCACGCTTCCTCACCGGAGTTGCCGGCCTCGATCAAATACTTCATGGGGGGTTGATACCACGGCGGGCTTACCTAATTCGGGGTGGCCCTAGGTCTGGCAAGGCCACGCTTGGCATTCTGAATCGCCCCGAGATTTTTAGACACTACCTGATCTTATACTTGGGGTTTGAGAGGGTTGCCTGAGTGGTCAATTTGAGTTCTGGAAAAATTTTTACCTAATGACTCAGCATTACATTAGCTTTTATTAATTGTCCGCTTTGGGTCGTTAGCGGTCGAAATTGCCCCCTTCAGTAGATTGGGATTGCTTTCCAGCACGCATTTCACGGTTCGTCCTCCCCGCCAACTTTTCCAGATCAGTGACACAAACGGTCTGGTCTGCTCGTCTCCGCATCCCATCCTCCAGTAGCGCCATGCTCAGCTTCTCGCGATCGCAGAGAACGTCACACACGACGTCTTCGGGAACAGGCCATGCATCTCGCTGTGGCTGCGTACCAGGGCCCTCGCTGCTTCATCGTGTTCGATGCGACTGGCGATACCTTTGGCGAAGTACAGCTTGCTGTCGTCGCTGACCTCGGCGCCGTAGAGGTTATTGAGTCGGTCGATGATCTCGGCCAGGCGCTGTTTCTCGGAATCGTGTAGCTTGCCTGAGCCCACCTCGGTGACCGGGGTGAGGCCGTAGTCGCCCTCGGTTTATTTCAGGCGTATGCGTTTCTCCCTGTGCTTGGTGTAATTATGCGTGACAGACTAGCGCTTAAGGATTGCCAAGAAAAGGCGACTTAGGATGATGCCTTGCCTATTGAAGGCATTGCTGCCACTCGTCATGACCGTGAGGGATGTAGTGGCCCTAGTAGCGAATCGTATCGCGCCCCGACAGCTTCAGGACCTCACAACGAATCGCCACCGCGAGAGATAGGGGCGCAGGGTTGTGAAGGTCGCTCTTAGATAGCGAAGAAGATGCACATGTTACTCGTCCTGATAATGCGTGTACTTTTTCGCACTTCCCTTCACTTGGTCGGCGGGATATTTGTCCGCGTTTTTCTCCATCTTCGCCCAGCATGCCGCTTCAATATCAACATCCAGCTTGCCAGCCAGCCGAATCAGGTAGAGTTGAATATCGGCAATTTCGTCACGTACTGCAGCTAATTGCTGCTCATCCAGCTCCTTGGACTGCGCCTCGGTCAGCCACTGAAAGCATTCTTGGAGCTCTGCTGCCTCCACTGTCAGCGCCATGGCCAGGTTCTTCGGCGAATGGAACTGGTCCCAGTCGCGCTCGGTGGCAAACTGGTCCATCGCGTCGTGGAGTTTCTTGAACGGGTCTGGCATGTGGGGATCACCTGGTTCTACGGTATTGGGTTGCTGTGAGCATGCCTGCTCTGCTGCTCGCTATCCAGCGAGTATCGATACAGACGTTCATCAAACTTCCTATCCCTCACAGCACGGATAGGAATTCGCCGATGACCCTCAGGTCCTCAAGCTCGTCTTCGAGCACGATGTCCTTATAGCCAAAGGCATTGGTCTGGGGCTTCAGCACGATGCGCTGGTTCACGAACTCGCCGTACTCCTCGACCTTCTCGCTCTGATACTGCTTCACCGTGAAGCTGCCGCCGTGGTCAGGGTCCTCGATGGCGCGATGCTGCACCACAACGATCTTGCCTTGCCGTGTGCCACCTGGATTCGCACGGAACAGGCACCAGGCGCCGTTGGGGATGCGCCGATTCATCGACTCCCCCACCACCCGGCTGACGAACAGGTCGGGGCTCAATCGCATGAAGTCCGGCAGCTCGACCCAGTGCTCGGCTTCGGCGATCTGCATCTCGCTAAACTCGCCGGCGGCGATGCTCAAGTCGTACACGGGCACATGACGCTCGAACGGCGCTGCCTCATCACGCGTAACGATGGGGAGATGCAAGCCATCCAGCGTCTCGGCTTCCTCAGACACGTCCAGTCGCTCGGTCGCTGCTTGAGCTCGAGCAAAGGCAGCGAAGTACTCGCGAGTCTCGGCATCCGGGGCATAGACGTAACAGCCCTTCTGGTCCCTCGTCATCAACGTGCGATAGGTGTTCTTGATGATCTGATCCGCCAGGGCCCGAGCACGCTCGGGCTGCTCCTTGAGCATCTTCTTGTAGCCATGCACGGAACGATCCTGCCCTGCCCGTTCCCGCGCCTCTGTCACGACTCGGCCGTCACGAATCACGAAGTCATCCCCGATGATGACGCCAACGTAGTCGAATTCGAGCCCCTGGCAGGTATGGATGCAGCCGACCTGCTCTACTGATCCATCGGCGATGGCCCACAGCATACCGTCGTCATTAAGGTTCCACTGGGCGGCGAAGCCATGTTCGGGAAACACGATGTCCATGGCGTGTTTGTCCTTCTTGCTGGCCCAGGGCCAGCAGTAGCCCGCTACCATGCGTGCCTTGTTGGCCTTGCGATTTTTCTCGAGAATCGCCCGACGCATGGCACTCGGGTGATCGAACACCTGGAAGTCGTAGTCGATGTCCTCCAGGTCGGTGTTGGCCGTGGTGCGAATCTGAAGGGCATGATCGAGCCATGCCAAGTAACCGTCCGAGCCGTTGCAGCGAAACTGCGACGCCAGTTCAAGCTCATTCACATCGGCGCCGCACTCGGCTGCCCGCCGCCTGATCTCCTCGACCGTCCCCACGTCCTTCAGCGTCACGCGCTGCGCTTCATCGATGAAGAAGATCGAGAAGCGTGACGCTGCGATCACCTCCCTGATCTGGCTCTCGCCCAGGTTCTGGTACATGCCCGACTTCTCGTTCAGGCGGTGAGCCTCATCGACGATCAACGCATGGAAGGTATCCGGCTCGGCGTTGACGTAGCTGCCCGAGCCCTTGAACAGGTTATCGATATGGGTCTTCTTATGGGTGCCCGTCAGTTTCTTCTTGAACACTTCGCGCGGAGCCGAATTGCGTGACACGAACTGCGTCATCATCTCGCGGTTTGTCAGCTCCACCAGCAGGTTGATGGCCACCACGGACTTGCCGGTTCCCGGCCCGCCCTTGACGATCAGGCACTGCTTGTTTCCGGTATCTGCACGGTGAGCAAGGTCAATCGCGGTTTCATAGACCAGCTTCTGCTCGTCGATCATCAGGAACTCGGCATTGCCTTGCATCATCGATGCCAGGGCATCCGCCAGGTTCTTGCTCGGCTTGATCACACCGTGTTCGATGCGATACATGATGTCGTTGCTATCGCCGTACTTGATGTGCTGGCTCAGAAACTTCGAGAGCTTCAAGGCATCCTGCGATATGAAGACCGGCGCACGGCGTGTGTGGTGCTCGTAGAAGGGATCATTGATGGCATCGGCCTGCTTCATGTTGTGCAGGTAGGCACAGGGCACCAGACCGATCGATTCGGAACGTACCGTCTCGTTGTAATCCTCGATCAGCGCACCATAGGACCACGCCTGATACGACGGATGGTTGGTCTCGCGTACGCCACCGCCCAGCTGGGTGCGCACGATGGCGTCCTTCTTCGTCACCTCGACGGACTGCCACTGTTTCAGTTCCACGATGACCGCCGCATCGTCCCGCTGGTGGTTCTTGCCGGTCAGGATGAAGTCAACACGGCGATTGGTCAGCGGAATATTATATTCGATGGCCACCCCCGCCGATGCAGGAATTCCCTCATCAAGCAGTACGCTCATCATGAAACGAAGGGAACTTTCCCAAGATGCCACCTCATTGCGGGGCGAATTTCGGTTCAGCTTGCGTGCCACCTCGTTCTCGATGGCTTCGCTGATAACGTTGGCACGCACATCATTGATGAATTGCTGTTTGGTGGCATTGTAGACCAGCATCTATGAAAAAATCCCTATAAAATTCAACAGATTACTTGTCATCATGAAGGCATAATGCGTCAATTATGCACGTTATATGCTCCAACAGCATAGTGCGATGTCAACATTCAAGGAGGTCACCCACCAGCCCGTCCAAAGCATGGTCTTATATAGAACGACAGCGGTGGCAGGATTATTGATTGGAGTGGGATGGTATTCTTCTTCGGCTCTGCGAGCCTTATCGATAAGCGTCCCGGGCCCGGGACAAAACCGAAGCATGGTGGACGTTCTATAGCCAAGTCAGACCCCATTCCGCACTGGAGTGGTCCACGCCTTCTGACTACGCCAGGAAACGTGCGGTTTCTCGGCGCAAACATCAACAGCTAGAGCCGGATTTTTCCAATTCTGGCTGGACCTAATACGAGGACAGGGCCAGCAACGGACATTACCAGGGAACAGCTGGATTAAATGCTGGGGGCAGGTCAGTTACATTAATAATTGGCATAACTACTCCTTCAGACCCAATAATGTGGCCACTCTTTGGCACGGCCGATGTTGTTAATGAACAAAGCAATGACTACTAGGATGACCGATCCAGCAAATACCGGAGTGACCAGAAATCCCCAGTCATGGACGCCTGCGGTCAGTACCACCAAGGGGTTTGCGCCAGCAGGTGGATGCACTACTCGCAGGATTTGCATGAGAGCAATGGCTATACCAACACCCACCGCCATCTGCCACATCCCGCTGCCAAATGCCGTGATAATTGCCAGGCCCACTGCAGTTGCCACGACGTGGCCACCTATTACGTTTCGCGGCTGCGCTAGAGGGGCTTGGGGAGCGGCAAACAAGAGAACGCACGTCGCCCCAAACGGAGCCATCAGCAGTGGGACGCCCGCCAATTGTGTAAGCAGGGACGCGGCACCGATCCCGGCGATCCCACCGATCAGCCCTGTTAGTATCTGGAACGTGTCAGGGCGCGCAGGAGCAATGCCTTTGCCTTTCATTTTGTGAAACATTTTTGACCTCTGTGCTATTGTGTACAGACAGGTCTGTACAGTAAGCAACATTCCTCAGGCCTTCAATGTCTAATTGGCTATTATTTCTCCTTAATTAATAGGTATTAGCTATGAGCAAACGCGACGACATCCTTAACACCGCTCTTCGACTCTTTAATGAACATGGCTATCACGCTGTTGGTGTGGACCGGATTCGTGACGAAGCTCAAGTTTCAAAGATGACTCTGTATAAATATTTTTCCAACAAAGAGAATTTGGTGGAAGAGGTTCTAAAGCTGAGACACCACAAGTTCAAAGACTCTCTCGAAGCCGAGGTTTTTAAACACTCTGATCCACTTGAAAGGCTACGTGCATTTATCAACTGGCATGTCGCCTGGTTTTTCTCTCAAGATTTTCATGGCTGCATGTTTATAAAGGCCACAGGAGAGTTCCACGACGTTGAGGACTTCCTGAATGTGTCACAGGCACACAAAGACTATGTGGCCACCTTGCTCACTGACCTCCTGCGTGGTGCGGGCGTCGAGAATCCGCAGTCCCTCTCGCAACTTTTTGTTATCACAATTGATGGCATGATTGTAAACGCCAGCATTTTTAACTCTCTTGAGCGCATCGAGTCTGCTTGGACCCAACTCTGTAAAGCGGCGTCACTTCCCAGCCTCCCGCTAAAGGCGCCATCACAGTCATTCGTTATGTGACACATAGCTGAGTTATGTAGTGGCTTAAGCAACTGAGAGATTTGGCTATTGGCTTGCATATGTTCTGGACAGGGTTGTGGGTCAGCCCCAAGCCCGATTCCTGGATAGCCACGGTTGTCAATATCAGTGAAGGCGGTCCGTATTTTATCACTCAGCTTGTCCGGCTTTTGTCATTGCGCTTTCATCGATACAGAGTCAGGTTCGTGTGAGGTGTTGTTCTCCTTCGTCGTGGGGGAGTCACCAGTCCCGCTCGCCGCCTGTCCTTCAGCCGGTAGCTCTCGCCCTTGATGTTCAGTGTCGTGGAGTGGTGGAGCAGCCGAAGTATGATGTGATGAGGCTGTAAAGTGCCCCTTAGCGGTCTTGCTGCTGTTATTGTAGGACAACCCATAAATATATTTCTTCTCATTATTTAGGTCTGAGTAGACAGCATATATTAAAGTATGTAAAGAAAATTGTTAATCGCGTATACAATTAATACCCCCCCTACTACCGACCCAAGGATATTCAGTGACTTCATGGAGATTACAGACGAAACCTTTTTCCCCAGCCATGCATATAGAAGCAAACTAAAAAAAGCCATAGCGATGTGTATTGCAATGAGCATTGATGTGCTAAATACATAATCATGAATGCCTTCAGACGGTCTGGCAATCTTTGGCAGAAAGGAAAGATAAAAAGCAAGCGGCTTGGGATTAAAAAAAGATATAGCAAAGCCAGTAAGAAAAGGTTTGTGGAATTTTTTTAGACTTTCTGATTCATATGCCTTCTTGGATTTTCTATAAGAGAGCAGCATCTTTCCCCCCAGCAACAACATGAAGCCCAAACTAATAACCTGCATTACAGACATAATGGAAGGAGAGACCATAAAAGATAAGTAAACAAGCATTGACGCCATTGCCGTTAACGCCAGCATGGCTATCAAAATACCTAGAATTATTCTACTTGATTGATTTTTTATAGAGCTCGCTGCAATTGTAAACACAATTAAGGTACTTGGACCCGGAGTTATAACCAGACCACCTATCATTCCCGCGAAGAGAAGAATGTCAATTCCATTATAAAACATCACTTCTTAACAACCACCATTTCACCTTTCCCTACATCTATAATAGTACTGTCAACGCGACAATCATCTTCGGCTCTTTTTACCACACTTTCAATTTCGCTAAAATGACTGATGGCATTATCAGCTACTAATATGCCACCGGTAACTAGCTTAGGGACGACTTTATCATAAACATCCATATAAGCATCACTCGTCGCATCTAAAAAACAAAATGAAATAGTGTTAAGCGACCCCAAATGGTCTCTTGCATCACCAGAAACTAGCTCTATATAGTCTTCGCTCTTTGTTCTAGCGATAGTTTCACTTGCTAGTTTTATTTTATTTTCCAAAACCTCATAAGTCTTCAGTCTAACTGCCCGATTTCGGCAGGCAAGTGATATCCAAAGCGAAGAATAGCCTGCACTTGTCCCTACTTCAATAAAACTACCATTAGGAGCCATATTAGCAAGTAAAGCTAGAAATCTACCTGTCTCAGGAGGCACCTGTCCAGCCTGTCAACAAATACTCTATATCTAAGCTCAGCAAGTTCAAAAAACGTTGCTGCATGCAGCTCACTATATGGCGCAGTGTATATTTTTATATTAATCATCGGACAGCCTTATCTATTCCACCACCTCCTTTGATATTAAGAGAAGGGACTCGCTCATGGCAACTACTAGACTTAGTAGGTATCCTAAATCAAATAAGGCTTAGGGCTACTGCGCGCGCCACGGAAGCGGTTTTATTGTTAACCCCCATTTTTTTCTGTATGTTTTTCAAATGAAAGTTAACCGTATGAATTGTGATTCCTAAGATTATTGATATTTCTGAGGCGCTCTTCCCATCGGCTGTCCACTGAAGAATCTCTTTCTCCCTTGGGCTGAGAGTGATTTCAAAATCATAAAATGGATGGACATTAATCTCACGCATCTTGTCATAACAAATATCAAGAAGGCACTTTAGCGTTAGATTTATAATTGGCTCTTCTTTTTTCGAAATATCCTCATGCTTTCTGGAAAATGACAACACCTGCAATGTATTGTCTACACCTTTTGTAGTGAACGTGGCTCCGTATTTCAGTCCCCATTCATTAGCCTCGCCAAAGAGTTGGGGGTTTTCTTTATGAACCTTCCTGTCCCATAAAATTAGCTTCTTGCGCCTGATACCTAGCTCAATTGTTGGGTCATGTGGTCCATAATTTTTGGCATGGTATCGCTTTATCCACTCGTTAGGGTAGCTGCCTAAAATATATGTCTTTGGCCTGGTGAATGGTTCTGTAGTGCGAATAGCATATGCATAATTATTAAAGCCAAGCGATGCTGCTTCTATTCCTATGAAATCAAGTATTTCATCGTGGCTCTCGCAAGCTGCTATTTTTTCACTCATCATAACCCACCAATCTACAAAACCTCTTTGGTTATTCATGAGGACTAACATCCTTTAGAGAGTTGATAACTAGCAAGGTGCGCGTCGGACTTGATTTCCAAGTGTAGCAGTTGATGGCTGTTTTCATGTTAACTCGTAAGCAATGGGATACAGTCCTCCCCACTCTACACTGGCTTAAACATTTTAAAGCGCCTCTGCCGCTAATCCTTAATACCGGTCACGCGAGCAAACCTTTTGAATAATAAGCAGTGCACACCAGCCATGGAAGTCCCAGAACGATGAACCGTGCTGGGATTCCCGGAGGCTCCAAACCTTGCAAAACTGGAACCATGAGCACATCAAAACGATACTCGCTGAAGTCCGTGAGCACGCGGTTCGTATGGTTTTCGAGTACGAGGCCGACAACTACCCCCAATGGGCAGCCATCGGTGCCATTGCCCCCAATATTGGTTTCACGCCAGAAACGTTACGGAGTTGGGTCCGGCGGCAAACCGAACTAGATACGGAGCGCCGTGATGTCACCGGACATAGGAAACTGACCCTTTTCGGACAAAATTACTGACCCACCTTTGTTTTAATAAGGGCCGACTCGACAGGAGGGCGGCCCATGCTGACAAAGGAAGCCATGATGGAGATCAAGATTTTGTCGCGGCAGGGTATGAGTATTCGAGCCATTAGCCGGGAGCTAGGGGTTTCACGGAATACCGTGCGCAAATATCTTCGCGGAGAAGCCTTGAAGCCTCCGGATCGTAAAGGCCCGGGCCGGCCATGCAAGCTGGCGCCTTATGAAGATTGGTTACGCCAGCGGGTTAGCAGCGCGCAGCCGGTGCGGTTGCCCGCAACGGTCCTGCATCGGGAGATCGCAGCCATGGGGTTTGATGGCACCGAACGCACTGTCAGGCGTTTCGTGGCAAGCCTCTACCCGGAGCCCGAGCCTGAAGCTGTCATTCGTTTTGAGACCGCGCCGGGACATCAGGCCCAGATGGACTGGGGGGAATACCGGCTGAACCGGCGCAAGGTCTACGCCTTTGTCGGCGTCCTGGGGTACAGCCGGTGGCTCTACTTCGAGTATGTGGATTCCATGCGTTCGGAGGTACTGATCGACTGCCATCGGCGCATGTTGGCCGATTTTGGGGGCGTCCCTCGGGAGATCCTCTACGACAACATGAAGACCGTCGTCACCCAACGCGATGCCTATGGTCGAGGCCGACACCGCTTCCAGGAGGCGATCTGGAGCTTCGCTGCGGATTGTGGCTACCGGCCTCGCCTGTGTCGCCCGGCGCGGCCACAGACCAAAGGCAAGGTGGAGCGCAGTATCGATTACATCGCCAACAGCTTCTTCCACCCCTTTGTCACCCGTCTGGCGATGGAGGGGCGAGTGCCCAGCCTGGAAGAACTGAATGCCGAGGCCCGATACTGGTGTGGTTCGGTGGCGAATGTTCGGATCCACGGGACTACCGGGATGCAGCCCAAAACCCGATTGCCGGTTGAACAGACGGCCATGCTGCCCTACAGCGCGCCGCCGGTAAAACCCGACTCGGCAGTGGCCAGTCGTTGGCCATGCTACCCCTTGCAACGTTCTCCGAAGGTCTATGACGCCTTCTTGCGGGAGGTGGGCTGATGAGCGAGAAAGTGGAGCTGCTGTGCGCGGAACTCTCCCTGGTCGCCGTGGCGGAGCAGTACGCCAACCTGGCGGACGAGGCAGCCAAGAAGAAACGTTCCTTCGTCGACTACCTGGAACAGGTACTCCGGGCCGAAGCTCAACTCCGGGGAGAACGTCGACGGCAAACGCTGACCAAGCTTGCCGGTTTCCCCGCCGTCAAAACGCTGGAAGAGTTCGACTTCGACGCCGCTCCCAGTGCCCCCAGGGCACGCATCCAGGAGTTGGCAGGCATGGCCTTTGTTGAGCGAAGAGAGAACATTATCTTCCTGGGCCCCAGTGGGATTGGCAAGAGTCACCTGGCGACGGCACTGGGGATTCGGGCCACGGAAAAGGGTTACAAGGTCCGCTTCCTGACCGCAGCCGACCTGGTTCTGCAACTGGAGAAAGCGCGCCGTGAGGGGCGGCTGGACCAGTACCTCAAGCGAGGCATTCTCGGACCGAGCTTACTGGTCCTGGACGAAATCGGTTACCTGCCCCTGAAAAAGGATCAGGCCGACTTATTCTTCCAGGTCATTGCCAAACGGTATGAGCAGGGATCGGTCATCCTCACCTCAAACCTGTCGTTCGGAGATTGGGAGGAAACCTTCGACGGCAATACCGCCCTGACCAGTGCCATGCTTGACCGGTTACTGCATCATGCCCACGTGATCCAAATCCGGGGAGAGAGCTACCGACTCCGGCAAGCACGACAAAGTGGACTGATAGGAGGTGGAAACTAACGATGACCAAACGAGGGGTGGGTCAAAAATATTGTCCGGAAAGTGGGTCAATTAATTTTGTCCGTTGACAACAAGGAAGCCTTCGAATACGCTTCGATCCAGGCCGCCCTGGTGCAGAAGCAGCTTCACATCGAAGAGATCTCTGGGGTGCTGGCGATCCAGCGCGGCGCAGATCTTGCCGCCATACAGTTCCGGCAGTGACACCACCTGCACCGCCGCAAAGCCGTAATCGTCTTCCACGGCTTCAACGACATCGCGCTCCTGAGGCGGGTGCAGGGTGCCACGCAGTACCGGCGATACCTCCACCTTCACCTGGCTATGCCCTCAGCTCACCAGGATCCTCAGCTCATCTCGGCGATTATCCTGAAGCTCGGCGCGTACGCCTGGCAGCCGAGCACTGAAGGTCCCTGCCAGCCGCTGCAGCGCCTCGCGACAGCGTCGCAGGGCCTCGTCACGGGGCTCCAGCGGCAGGTAGGCCAGGTCGATATCGACCGAAAGGCGGGGTAATGGCTGCACGAAGAGGTTGATGGCCGTGCCACCCTTGAGGGCGAAGCACGGCTCGTCATTGAGGAATGGCAGCAGCGAGACCAGCAGCCTGACCTGTTCGTGGTAGCGAGCTTCAATCGGCATGCAGGAACGCCTCCGGCACCGTCACGTGATATTCCCTGTCCAGCTTGCCGCCCAGGCAGAGCTGCCTCTTGCCTTTGCCGAGGTTCAGTCGACGTGGTTCCAGGCGACCATACCAGGCATGCCCGGCGTGGCGAGCCAGCACCAGGAAGGCCCGCTTGGTTCTCACCGAACTACACCCCTCCAGCAATGCCTGAAGCCGGCGCGGACGCAGCGTATTGAGCCCGCCGAAGGTGTCCACCAGCTCACTGCTGAACAGCAGCTCATTCGGCGTCACGGCGATCCACTCCAGGACCGCTCGCTCGGGGGTCGATACCTGCAAGCTGAAGGCCCTGCCATCCGGCGCGTAGTCCGTGAAGCTACCGGGAAGCTGCACTGGCAGGCCCTTTTCAGAGTGGAGCACCATCCGCCCTGCCCACTCCGCGTCACTCAACCATCGGGGCAGCCGAGCAGCCTCCTTGCCATACAGCTGCGTCGTGCGCTCCCCCATAGGCAGATAGTGGGCAAAGCCATGCAGTGCCAGGGCCGTCTGGCCACCCGGCCAAAGCGGGGGTAAGCCCGTGTCGTCGCTCGCCTGAAGAGCGAAGACAGCACTCTCCCAGGTAAGAGACTCCCCCGCTTGGCAGTAGGCACCGTGCCCCACGCGTTGCAGCCAGCCACTGCCGGCCAGCTTACGCGCTTGATCCGAGGTGACGCCGTGTGATGCCAGCCAGGCGGTCGTCACGACGGCGCCATACGGGATCTTGTGCAGTAGCTGGTTTATTTTCACGTGAAAAAGCGGCCTTAAATTCCGTCTTCAGAGTGAAGAATAAACTAAGCTGGTTTATCCTCAAGCACAAAATCGCCATTAAAGGCCGCTTTCAGTACAGAAATCAAACCGAAAGCTGCACCAACACCCCTGATCGAGCCTAGAGGTAGCCCCACCACAACGATAGCAGGCGAAAGGTATTGGCGTAATTCTTTCTCAGAATTGACACTTGCTCACTTGACAAACCTAAGCATAGGAACAATCATGCACTTTACAAACTGACGAAATGGAATAGTGCCATGCAGCAAGCAGTCCATCCTTCTGAACTTGATCCGGAACTCACTGATGATCGCCTCAATGCTGTTGCGAGATTCATCCTAGATGTCTACTCAGAAGCAATTTCCAATACTCAGCATAAATACGATAATACCTATACCCAAGGCTCGAGAGGTTGGGCATGGGTGAGAGAGGCTATTCTAGAATATGAAAATTATTTCCCGTGGCTAAAAGTGGTCCATCGGGGTAATGATATTCAGTTCAAGATAGGAAGCACGTCAGTCTTTCGTTTCTTTTGCGATGACCCTGAAAGCCCACAAAAGAGATTTGTAATTTTGCCAACCGAGGCAGAAGCCTCAAACTTTACTTTACCACTATTCGAAGGAGCTGATTCTTACGAAGATCCGGATGGGCTCTGGCGGTTCATGATTAGAAAGTCACTTAATGAAGATGACGAACATGAACTTTATTGCGTCAAGTACAAGTCCGGATTGAAAGAAGCAATTGCTAAATGGCAATTTAATACGGCCGTAAAAACATTTGTTTCTTCAGACGCAGAAATTCCCTCTGCAACGAAGCTCCCCGAGCCTAGCCTTGAGCCCCGTCGAGAGCTTTTGGATGAAGACGATGTCAATGAAACTAAAAAGCCCAACGATGACTCAGTTTGAAGGAAGCCAGCTTCGTCTTGCTCGTCATTACTGGGGAAAGACCTTAAATGACATCGCGGAAGAAGTTGGTAAAACCAGGCAGTATATATCTCAAATTGAGAATGGAAAGGCTGGAAAAAACATTGGCGATGATACGGTAGGGTTACTTGCGAAGTGCTTGAAGGTGACTCCCGGGTTTTTTTATAGACAGACTCCGCCAGGTCCTTCAGAGGATCAAGCTCACTTCCGCCGTCTTGCTTCCACCAAGGTAAGTACACGCTTAAAAGTTTTGGCAAGAGGTACTATTTTTAGCCACCTTGCCAACTACATAGATAGGCATGTTTCTTTGCCTGATGTTGACTTTCCGGATCACTCTGGCGCAGTAACATTTGAAGAAATTGAGCGTGCTGCTGAACGAACCAGAAGTTATTGGGGCCTAGGCCTAGGCCCAATAGAAAATATGGTTCGTGTTGTTGAGCATGCTGGAGCATTGGTGACGTTCTTCAGAGATGCTTCGACGGAAGTCGATGCATTGTCTATCCCTGCATCAAGACCAATTATTGTTAGAAATGATGCTAAAGAGAGCCCCCTTAGGCAGCGCTTTGATATTGCACATGAGATGGCACACTTGATCTTGCATGAAGGGATAATTACAGGTGATAGAACAACCGAAACTGAAGCAAATCGATTTGCTTCCGCCTTCTTATTGCCAAGGTCCACTTTTTCTAAAGCTTTTCGCTCGAGGGGACAGCGCTTGGATTGGCAATGCATTGTTGATATAAAGATGCAATTTGGAACCTCTAAAGCAGCTGTTCTTTACAGGGCGAAAACTCTTGGGCTTATTAGCGAGAACACTTATAAAGGCGGCGTGATATATTTAAAAAATAGCGGACAAAGCAAGAAAGAAGACGAGGACTGCCTTATTGTAAGAGAGCAGGCTGAGCTTATAATAAAGTCTTTGAAGGTCATTCATGCCCATTTTGGGGTAAGCTTTTATGATCTGGCTGACGAAATCGGGGTGCACCCTGAACTTCTAAAAAATGTGATGCCTGATATTCCAGAAGACGAGCTCTCGCAGGCTTGGTATAAAAGATTTAAGAAACCCAGCCTCAGTGTCGTCCAGTAGCAGAAATATAAATTATTTTAATATAATGCAGGCTTCCAGTATGGAAGCCTGCATTATATTTTACATTCACCTAACAATATTCATCAGCTTGTCATAGGAATCTACGACATCATACTTCACCTTCGCCGTGGCGATAGTGTCGAAGAACTCCGTAGCACACTTGATCTTGGCCTGCTCGATCTCACGAAGCTCCAGTGATGACATGCTGCCTTTGGTCTCGGCCACGAAGTAGACATGCTTGACATCGTCCTCGTTGAAGGCGATGGCCCAGTCGGGGTTGTAGTTGCCCACCGGCGTAGGGATGAAGAAGCTTCTCGGCAGCTTCGCGTAGACCACCACCTCTTTCCCGGTATCGAGCTCTTCAACGAAGTCTCTCTCGATCTTGGAATCAGTCACCACGTAGTCGTAGACGTGACGGTTGGCTCTGTAGGCACCTTCCAACTGGTTCTCAGGCTTCTCGATGGTGAAGATTTCTTGGCTGTGCTGCTCATTGATGGGGTCGTAGCTGATGTGTTCGACCACCATGCTGGCCTTTTGCTCGTTGATCAGCCTGGCAGCCTGGGCCATGAAGTCCTCGGGGTTCATCTGGTACTGCTTGAAGGTCTTCGGCTGAATCTTGGAGAGAATTGCTGCAACGGTACGCCGTGTTAATTGTGTGCTTTCGGTTAGACGACCGATAAGGTCGTACTGAACCGCCGAATGCAGCGTTCCGTTATACTTAACTCGCTGGCTCTCTTTGACAGTGAAGGCCTGACCGCTAGTCAGGTCCTGGTAACTAGCCTCCGCCTTCTGGGTACCGCGCTGCACTTGGTACTCCAGACGTTTTACACTCAGCTTCAGATCAAGGTAGCCCACACATTTCTCGATCAACTCGTTGGAGTCGAAGCTGACGGAGTAGGCCGCCTTACGGTTGATGCGCTCCCAGAGCTCCTGAAACTCCTTCTTGTGGAAGTTCTCGTTGAGTGGGTTCAGCTTGGCCTTCCGACCGTCCCCGATGTGGGGCAACTGGGCGTTGCTGAAGACACTGTCGATCAGTTGGAAAATCTGCTGTGCATAGGGCTGCAGCGCCTCCGGCAGCTCAGCCAGGGTGCCATCCCGCTTGGCCTGGTGGTAGACCTCGGTGATGTGGTCAGCACTATCCGTATAGTCATTCTTGAGCAGGTATCGGTAGATCTCTTTGGCCATAGCGGGCGTAACCTCTACCTCGCCCTCATCCGACACGAGCAGCTTGCCAGTGAAGTAGGACTCATCGGCGACACGCGGGCGCTCGGAGAGGTCGTTGCTGATGTCGCGCTGCAAGGCAGTGACGAAGTCCTTGTAGCTCTCGCTGGCGACCACCGTCAGCTCATTGATGTCGTGCACCGTCATGGGGTCGTCCATGCGGTCACCCAACTGGTTGACCGCCAAGCGCAGACCGCGCCCCACCTCCTGACGCCGGGAGATGGTGTTGTCACTGTGCTTCAGCGTGCAGATAACGAACACGTTGGGGTTGTCCCAGCCCTCCCGCAGTGCGGAGTGGGAGAAGATGAAGCGCGTAGGTTCCTCGAAGGAGAGCAGGCGTTCCTTGTCCTTCAGGATCAAGTCGTAGGCATCGACATCGTCCGTCTCCGTTGCACGCGCCTTAGTCTTGGGGTCAACCAAGCGCTTGGACTTCTTATCAATGGAGAAGTAACCGTTGTGGGTATCCGAAGTGCTGATGCCCTTTAAGTAACGGTTGTACTCACTATCTTCCAGGGTCTGCACCTGATTGAGCTGACATTTATATTCCTCCTCGAACATCTGAGCATATTCACCCAAGACCTCACCGCTTTCATCGTACTGTCGGTACTTGGCCACCTCATCGATGAAGAACAGCGTGAGCACCTTGACGCCCTGAGAAAAAAGCTGCTGCTCCTTCTGGAAGTGCGCCTTTATAGCCTCACGGATCTGAATCCGCCTAAGCGCCTTCTCGGTGACGTCGACGGTTACCTCCCCGGCAGTGAGTTCGACGCCGTTGGTGAAGCTGAGTTGGTCGACCCGTGCGTCAATGTCCGAGGCGACGAACCCCTTGTACTGGTCCAGCCCACCCGACAGCTCATGGAGGTTGTCGCCTTTACTTAGCTTGCGGCGCTTGCGCTTCACACCACTGGCCGACTTTTCCTCGTACTCGACCCAGGCCACAGGGGGCTTGTCCTTGGCCGTCTCGATATTTTCCAGGTAGAGGTAGGCATCGGTCCCGGTGAGGCCCTTGGTGGTGACACCATGTACCGAGATCTTCTTCACCAGCTTCTGGTTGTAGGCGTCCAGGGCATCCAGGCGGTGAATCTTGTTGTAGGTCGTTTTGTGGGTCGCCGAGTAACGCACTATGAACAGCGGGTTAAACTCGTTTAATGAGCTGAGCGTCTTGCCCCCTTCCATCTTCTGCGGTTCATCTAGAAATAGGATGGGGCGGTTGGCCTTGATCACGTCGATGGGGCGCCGCGACTGAAAATCGTCCAGTTCATCGTAGATACGGCGGTTGTCGGCACTCCGAGAGTTGAAGGCCTGCACGTTGATGACCATTACGCTGATGCCAGCATCCGAGGAGAAGCTTTCCAGATTGTGCAACTGCTTCGAGTTGTAGACGAAGAAGCGCGCCTTCTCCCCGTAGCTCTCCAGGAAGTGGTCGGCAGTGATCTGAAGCGATTTGTACACTCCCTCGCGGATGGCGATGCTCGGCACCACCACGATGAACTTGCTCCAGCCATAGCGCTGCTTCAGCTCGAACATGCTCTTCAGGTAGACGTAGGTCTTGCCGGTGCCGGTCTCCATCTCTACGTCCAGGTTGTAGGGACAGCCGGTCTTGTCATCCTTCTTCAGACCGTCAGAGAGCGGCAAGTTCTGGCGGCGCTGTACGGTCCGGATATTGCTCAGCAGCTCAAGCTCCGTCAGCTCCAGTGCGGCGTTCTTGAAACCGGCGTCGTCGGGCTCTGGGGAGGCGTACATATCCCGCTGCATCGGCTTCATCAGGGACATATCCTCGCCCGGATCGATGCGGTAGCGGATACCGCTGCTAAAGGGCTGGCCAGCAAAGCAGTCCGCCAGCGCCTCGACTGCCCGCGTCTGGTATTCCTGAGTCTTGAACTTGAGCTTCATGGCCTTCCTTTCTGCACCGGCATCGGAGTCTGCAGAAGGACTCTCGATGCTTTAACTTTAAAATCAATAATTTAATAGACTGTTCGTTCAATCTCTTTCTACAGAATCGTCGTTCCTTTCTGCAGCATCACCACCAGCTCGTCCAGCTTGCTAACTAGATCGCTTAGCAATTGCTTCAGTCCTTGCTCTTTCATGCTCATGAACTTAGATCACTTTGACGTCGGTGTTGGGCGACTTCTGGGCAAAGATCTGCTCAACGTTGATCTTTACGCTGTCGCTGGCAAAACCGGCATCGCGGAACACTACGCGCAGTGGCTCGTACTCGGCGAGCTGCTTGACGAATGCCTCGTCGATTTCCAGATCGAAGCAGGCGGCCAGGGCCATATGCTTCTCGGCTCCGTCGACCAAGAAAACGGTTTTTCCATCAACCTCGTGGCGGGAAATGGGCAGGGAAAGGTCGACACCCCAGTCAACAAAAACTTGAAACAGAAGATCTGTAGGAGTGCGGCCTTCTTTGACATTCTCCACAGAGTCGAGCAACCCCTGTTGCGACAGGCTGTCAGGTCGGTAGTAAGTATCCTTCATATTGGTAGTACTTACCTTGAGAACGCGAAAGCCAATATCTTTTTTCCAACCAGGATGGCACTCGCCTTCGAGGCTTTTCTTTCCGGCGACTCTGATACGCTCTTTGGCAAGGTCAGCAATCGTCTCGAAGCCCTGGCTGTATGCAGCAGATGTTTCTTCTATTTCTTCAGGCAACTGAACCAGTATGAACCTACGATTCCCACCGTCTTTGGCATTGCATGCAAAAACTGCATGAGCGGTTGTCGCAGACCCGGCAAAAAAATCCATTACCAGCGCGTCTTCCGGTGCCCCTTGGGTAATAATAGCCTGGATCAATTCCACTGGCTTAGGGAACGAAAACAGCTTTTCGCCAAACAAATTCTTAAACTCTCTTGTAGCAAAGCTATTCATTGGCGAAACTATCGTACTTTGCCCTGCAGAGGAGCCAGGCCGCTCTATCCATGATGAAACTGGAATAGTAGGCTTCATGGCTTCCGAAGCAAACCGTTTCAGCATTGGCGTACCCTCTAGAGATTTCGGAAAAATCACTCTCCCTTCTGATATTTTTTTGGCCATAGTCTGACGGCTATAGGGCCAGTAACGCCCCTTCGGTGGCCAGAACTCATTCCCGGTCTCAGGATCACGGATGGAATAGTACGTGTCTCCGCCCGGCTTTCCCGCGCTGAGATTATCGGAGATCCAGGCACCTCTTGAGTCATTATCTGGGTTGGAATACTTCTCGAAGGTGCGCTCCACGCCTTTCAAGGAAGCGACAGCCTTGGTATAAACCAGAACGTATTCATGATCTTCACTCAAATTTGCAACGGCATCCATGGCACCACTGCGACGTTTCCAGACAAAGCAGCCGAGGAAATTCGACCCACCAAAGACTTCTTCACAAAGCTTTTGGAGATTGGCTCTTTCATTATCATCTATCGATATAAAGACGATCCCACTTTCTTTCAGCAACTGTCTGGCAACACGTAACCGCGAATACATCATGGTCAGCCAGTCGGAATGAAATCGCCCATTACTATTCAGGTTTGTTACAAGCCTGTTTCCTTCCGCATCCTTCTGGTTGGTCGCACTTAACTGAGAAGACACATCTGATGAAAAATCATCTTCATAGATCAAGTCTGACCCTGTATTATAAGGAGGATCAATGTAGATTACGTCTACTTTCTCCAAATATCCTTCTCGAACGAGCTTCATCGCTTCGAGATTGTCACCCTCGATAAAGAGATTTTTGGTTTCATAAAATGATACACTCTCCTTAGTGCATGGTCGAAGGGTTTTTTGAATAGCTGAATTTGAATCGACCAGTGCGGAACGTTTCCCAGGCCAGTCGAGGTGATAGCGCTCCTGAGTATCATCGGTATCAATCCCATGAAGCGCATGCTTTAATAGAGAAAAGTCTATACCGCGCTTTAGTCCCCCCTTGTCGTCCCTGACTTCAGTAATCGCTTCTGGCAATATCTTTTCGATAGCATCCACAAGTTTAAGAGAAGCATCTTTCGTTTCCATGTTGAGCTTTTCAATTGCCATATTAACTAACAGCCTATTTTAGTAGTTCACAAATAAACAACTTCAGTTTTCACCCAACCGGTAACCGGCGCGAACCAGCGACCAGAAAAAGTCGCTATTATTGATTCTATAAGCCCAACGAGACCGATAAGGACGATCTCCCTGCTCCACATGCACGTCGGTCGAGGCAAACTCATCTAAAAGCTCAGCCTCTCCATTAAAGTACACGCGCACTTCACGCCCCCACTTTTTATCCTGGTATTGATAACCAGTGCCAAGTACGGGCATTGTGCCCGTGATATTTAAATATTCAGCTTCAAATAGTTGAGCCTTTTTCTGAGGTACTTCAACCTCAAGAAAAACATCAGTAGCTTGACCAAAGAACCCTATATTCATTTAATCACTCCTTCCATTAATTTTATTTGCTTATCAACTAGGCGAAGCTTGGCGTTAATTTCGACCTTACGGTTGAACTGTTTTTCGTTACGTAGCCGCTTCTCAAGCTTGACTGCGTCCTTCTTGAGAACATTTATGGCCCTCAAGCGCTCCAGCTGTTCTGGCAGGCCTTCACCCTGACGCGCCGGCACTGGAAGGAGGCCGCGCAGCAGCTGCTGGTAGAGCTGCTTCAGGTCGATGGCCGTGGGCAGCGGCTGCCGGGGTGTTTCGGCTGGCAGCCAGTCGCTACTGGCGTAGTAGTCATCAAGAACCCATTTGCTGGGATCAGCCTGGCTGGGCCGCTTGTAAGCGGCAGTGACTCGGATGCCTCGGTCACCATGTAGCTCGAACAGGATCGGAAAGGGAATGGCGCGGTCGATGGCCCGCAGCACGTCTCGGTGCAGGTCCTCGCCTTTGAGCGTGATCACGAAGACCTGAAGTTCCGGCACCTCGAAGGTACCTGGCAGGTTGATCGTATTATGGGCCAGCTTGGCATACCAAGCGACCTGGGCGACGTCATCCCGCAGGCGCTCCCTGAGCTTGGCGGTGGCCCTCACATGCGCCAGGATGCGCTGCTTGGCCACCACACGACCGAGCAGCGTCTTGGCGGGGTACTGATAGAACGGCGTCATCATGGTTCTTTATTCCCTTTCCCTGCTGGCCGCATGACGCTCCGTGCCCGCCCTGTGGCTGAGCCCGCCTCACGAATGACGATGAAGGTAATCAGCTCAAAGTCATCGAGCCCTTCAATGGTATCGACCAACGCCGTAGTCTCGCCACCGCTGAACAGGCTGTCGATGTCCTTGTCCCCCTTCAACTCGATCATCGAACGGATGGCTTCATCCAGTAGCGCCGAATAGGCGTGCATATCCCGGCCGTCGTGAGTTTCCTCGTTGAAGGATCGATAGACGGCTTCGACGGGGTCGCTCAGCCCTTTGCACGCGGTACGTGCCAGGTCCAGCAGGCGCTTGACCTCGGTGTAGTCGCTGATCACCTCGCCAGTGTGACTGATGTAGACCAGGTAGAAGGGATGTAGGCGGTTCTGCTCCTGCAGAGTACTCCCTTGATGGCCTACCCGCTGATTGAGGTTACGCAAAGTGAAGATGACCCCAGGCTGCAGGCCCTTCTCGGGACAGGCCGGCACGACGGTATGCAGCCCGTTGGGAATTCGACTCAGGTCACCGTTTTCTTTCATGTAACCCAGCAGGTCCATGCGGAACTCATTCAGGCCTAGGTCGGTGATCGACACGCCGGACTTGAGGTCTTCCATCTCCACCACTTCGTCCTGCATCCGCCTCAATTGCTCTCGCCGGTAAGCGACATCGTTGGACTGAGCGTTGAGCACGTTGTCGTCGCCAGTGGCAGTAACGTCGGCGATCACCATGCGGTTCTCGACGCGCTCCTTAAGGTTGATGTACTCGTCCAGGCTGATGTCCGGCCAGTAGTTGACCAACTGGATGCTGGCGTTGGGCGAGCCGATGCGGTCGATGCGCCCGAAGCGCTGGATGATACGCACCGGGTTCCAGTGGATATCGTAGTTGATCAGGTAGTCACAGTCCTGCAGGTTCTGGCCTTCCGAGATGCAGTCGGTACCGATCAGAATATCCAGTTCGCGGGGCTCACCGGAGTACACCACGTTCTTGCTCTTGGCCTGTGGGGCGAACAGCGTCAGCAGGCCCTGGAAGTCGTAGTGCTGGCGACTGTTGGGCATAGCCCCAAGGGTCGACTTCGGGGCATCGCTGCCGGTCACCAGACCAGTGTGAACGCCTTGGCTCTCCAGCAGGCCAGGCGCCAGGTTATCGTAGAGGTACTTAGCGGTGTCTGCGAAGGCGGTGAAGATCATCACCTTGCGGTTGCCAGGGTTGATCGGCGAGGCCAGCTTGCTGGCGATCTGCGTTTTCAGGTGCTGCAGTTTGGCATCGTCAGCCGGGGTAATCTTGGCCATTTCCTCCAACAGCAGTTCGATCCACACCAGGTCGGTGTTCAGGTCGTGCTCCCAAGACTGCAGGTCCATGTCTTCCAGGCTGATCTGGACCTTCTTGCCCACCGTGGTATCGCCCGGCATGGGAATGCTGTCGTCGTCGGGGTCGGCGTCTTCGAAGGACGCGGCAATATCCGCAAAGCTCTCCGCACGGCCGGTCCGCTTGAAGGCGTCAATCTTAGCCAGGATGGTCTGGTAGCTATCCTGCAGCCCCTCCAGAGTCAGGCGAAACGCCGCCACCGAGCTTTCCAGGCGCTTGAGCAGATTGGTGGTCATCAGTGCTTGAAGACTCTTTTCACGATCCACCTGCTTGAAGCTCCCACCCCCGCTGGACACTTCAGTGTCGTACATCTCCTCGTACTTCTTGAGGCGGCTGGGCAAGATGTAACTGATCGGGGCATAGACCGAGAGCTTGAGCTGGGAGAGCTGCCTGAAAATCTCATTGAAGCCGATCACGCCGGACCGGTGGGTCAGCGGGCAGTGAAACGCGAGCGGCTTGAGACGCTCCGGGAAACTGCCAATCTCGTTGGTGTCGTAGAAGGTTTCGATATGCCGGCGTGATCGGGCAATGGTGACGCTGTCCAATAGCTCGAAGAACTCAAAGTCCAGGGCCTGGAGAATGGCTCCCGTGGTGCGCTTGCCCGGCGGGAGCGCCGACCACTCATTAAAGGTGGCCTGGGCGCGTCGGAAGATGCCCTCGATGTCCTTGGCACCGCTGAGATGGCGAGTCAGGTTCTCGGCTTCGCCCTCGTAGGCCAACGCCAGCTGGTTCTTCAGGTCGGTGAAGCGGTTGTTGACCGGCGTGGCCGAGAGCATTAGTACCTTGGTCTTCACACCGGCACGGATCACCTGATTCATCAACTTCTGGTAGCGGGTCTCGCGATCCTTGTAGACGTCGTTGTTGCGAAAATTGTGCGACTCGTCGATCACCACCAGGTCGTAGTTGCCCCAGTTGACCCGGTCCAGCGGCATGCCGAAGGATTCACCACGGGTGCGCTGCAGGTCAGTATGACAGAGCACATCGTAGTTAAGGCGGTCTTGGGCCAGCACGTTGGTGGTCAGGTTACGGTTGTAGGTCAGCCAATTGTCGGCGAGCTTCTTGGGACACAGCACCAACACGGATCGGTTGCGCAACTCGTAGTACTTGATGACCGCCAAGGCGGTGAAGGTCTTCCCGAGCCCAACGCTGTCGGCCAGGATGCAGCCGTTGTAGGTCTCCAGCTTGTTGATCACGCCGGTGGCCGCATCTCGCTGGAAGTTGAACAGCTGGTGCCAGATGACGCTGTCCTGGTAGCCGGTGCGGTCGTTGGGCAGCACGTCCTCGCTGATGTCTTCCAGGAACTCGTGGAAGATGTGATAGAGCATCAGAAAGTAGATGCGCTCCGGCGGGTTCTCCCGGTAGACCGAGGCGATATGCTCGCGCAGCCGTTCGGTGACGTCCTCGAGCTTCTCCTCGTCCTGCCACAGCTGGTCGAAGAGGGCCATGAACTGAGAGGTGTGGGTTGGCTCACTGAAGCGGGTGACGAAGTTGGAGACTGCGTTACCGTGCTGGTAGCCCAGATCCACAGCAGTGAATCCCTGCAGCGGCATGTAGACCGTATCGCCGCCTGGGGCCTCAACGCCGGCAAAGGGCTGCATGGCGGCCTGTCCACGGTTGGAGCGGAACCGGGCCTTGCGGCGCATCCAGTCGGCGCACTCACGAGCAATGGCCCGCTGGGTCAGCTTGTTCTTGAGCTGGATCTCGAACTCGCTGCCGTGGACACTGCGCTCGCGCTCCGCCTTGGGGATGTGGAACTCACGGTGCTCCTTGCGGAACTTGTCGCTGGCCTGGTCAGGCACGAAGGTGGGTGAGGTGAAGATGAACTCGACCGAGTCCAGCGCCTCCAGCTCATCCTTGAGCGCCTCATAGGCGTAGATCGAGAAGCAGGAGGCCGCGATCTTGAGACGGCCACCTGGCCGCAGGGTATCCTTCAGGTCGTCGCCGAGCAGCCGGCTGACGTTGTCGATGATCTCCATGCCTTCCCCCGCGATGACCGGCCAAGCAGTGACTTTGGCGTAGTTCTAATAATTTACCGTAGGTTACGGTATCTGTTGAGGAGACGGCAATCTGAGCTGAATTCAACTTCCTAACGGTTTTATCAGCCAGTACGGTGAGCAGTTCTATTCATTATCCCTGCGCCCCACAGGCTGCATTGGAAGCGAAAAATATAAGAACCCCCGCGTAAGCTCAGTAAGAGCCAAGAGGCGGGGGCCGTGTGGTGTCAGATAATAGATCAAGCGCTCAAGCATCTACTGTGACCAACGTTAATAAAGGTGGTTCACTTTCTTACGTTCCAAGTTTTCCACTCAGTACCAGCTATTACTTTCCGATACACAACATAGCCAGCCTCTACCTTGCCCGCTATTTGCACAATCGTCGGGGAGCGTAACGTGACCCGGAGGGTCATAGGAGGGAATGGTGGGCCCAGCTGGACTCGAACCAGCGACCAAGGGATTATGAGTCCCCTGCTCTAACCACTGAGCTATAGGCCCTTACGCAACGCGGGCGTATGATAGCGAATGCTGGCGTTCGAGGCCAGCCATACCTGGATGTCGATGAACGAGGAGCGATGCCGTGTCGATCATGAAACGCTATGGATTGAGTGTGGCGCTTTTGTTGAGTGCGGGCGTGGCGCAAGCCGACTGGCAACTGGACCCCGAGCGCTCGCGGATCGATGCAACGGTCATCGAGTTGGCGTCCGAGGGGCCGATTCCGCATCAGCACTCGGTGCGGGAGTTGGATGGTTCGATCGATGAACAAGGGCGCCTGCGTTTGCCGTTACGGCTCAACCAGACCGATGTGCTCGAACAGCTCGGTGAGTTGCCGCCCTGGCTCGATACCCTGACGGATCGCACGCTGGTCACGCTCTCGACCGAACTGCCGCCGGAACGCCTGAACGACCTGGCGGTCGGTGACTCGTTCACCGAAACCCTGTTGTTCCGTGCCGATACGTCCAGTACCGCTCAGGAGGAGCCGCTGCGGCTGCGTTTCACGCGCGAGAGTGACGACAGGATTCATATCACCAATGCCGAGCGCATCGTGCTGAACGGCAGCGACGTAATGAAGGATGAAACGGGGCGGACGATCGTCAACCTGCTCGGTTACGAGCGCATCGGCGATGAGATACCGGTGGAGCTCAATGCCACCCTGGTCGATCGCTAGACGTCACCGATGCGCTAGGCGAGCGGCACGTCCTTGGCACGCGCCGACCCCGTCTGCACTCGCCACTGGGCCGCATAGTAGCCGTCGAGCGCCAGCAGTGTACGATGCGAGCCTCGTTCGACCACCTGACCCCGATGCACCACCGCTATCTCGTCGGCATGCACGATGGTGGAAAGCCGATGCGCGACCATGATCACCGTGCGGCCGTGGGCGATACGCTTCAGCGAACGCTGAATGGCCGCCTCGGTCTCGTTGTCCACCGCGCTGGTGGCTTCATCCAGAATCAGGATCGGTGAATCCTTGAGCAGCGCCCGGGCCAGCGACAGACGCTGGCGCTGGCCACCGGAGAGGCGGATGCCACGCTCGCCCACCGGTGTATCGAGTCCTTGCGGCAGTACCTCGATGAACTCCCAGGCTTCGGCGATGCGCGCCGCCTCGATGACCTCCGCCTCGCTGGCCTCGGGTCTGCCGTAGGCGATGTTGTCGCGTATCGAGCCCTCGAACAGGTACACATCCTGGCTGACCAGGCCGATGGCACGGCGCAGCGATGCCAGGCTGACGCTCTGGACCGGCTGGCCGTCGACGCACACCTCACCTTGCTGAGGATCGTAGAAACGCAGCAGCAGCTTGATCAGCGTCGATTTGCCGGAACCGGTGGCTCCGACCAGCGCCAGGGTGGTACCCGCCGGCACCTCGAGGCTGACTGCCTCGACCCCCGCCCCGCTGCTGGCATAGTGGAAGCTGACCGCATCGAAGCTAACCGCCCCGCGCACCGGCTGGGCAAGCTCGCGGGCGCTGTTGTCCTGCACCAGAATCGGCACCTGCAGCAGATCGAGAATGCGCCGGGTACTGGCCATGGCCCGCTCGAACAGGTCGATCACCTCGGCCAGGTTGGTCAGCGGCCACAGCAGACGCTGGGTGAGGAACACCAGCACGCCATAGGCGCCGACGTTGAGATCACCGCGCAGCGCCAGCATGCCGCCGACGGTGAAGGTGGCCAGAAAGCCGGCCAGGATCGCCATGCGAATCACCGGGATGAAGGCCGAACTCACCCGAATCGCACGACGATTGGCTTCAACGTAGGCCTCGCTTGCCACACGCAGACGATCGGCTTCGCGGGCCTCGCTGGTGAAGCTCTTGATCGTGGCGATACCGGCGAGATTGTTGGAAAGCCGGCTGGAAAGATCGCCGACCTTCTCCCGCACATCGCTGTAGAGCGGCCCGGCCTTGCGCTGAAAGTAGAACGCGCCCCAGATGATCAGCGGAATCGGCGTGAAGGCCAGCAGGGCGATCAGCGGAGAAATGACGAAGAACACCGCACCCACCGCCACCACGGTGACACCGACCTGCACCAGCGCATTGGCCCCGCCGTCGAGAAACCGCTCGAGCTGGTTCACGTCGTCGTTCATGGTCGCCACCAGTTGCCCCGAACTCTTCGCCTCGAAGAACGCCATGTCCAACCGCTGGGCGTGCTCGTAGGTGTCCTGACGCAGGTCGGCCTGCAGGCGCTGGGCGAGATTGCGCCACAGGATCTGGTAGAGATATTCGAAGATCGACTCGCCGGCCCAGATGAAGAAGGTGAGCACGGCCAGGATCATGATCTGCTCCTGGGGCGTGGTGAAACCGAGCCGGGCGACGAAGCTGCGCTCCTGGTTGACGACCACATCGATGGCCACCCCGATCAGGATCTCGGGAGCGATATCGAATAGCTTGTTGATGATCGAACAACTGGCCGCGGCGATGATATGGCGCCGGTAGCCCCGGGCATAACGCAGCAGGCGTATCAGGGCATGGAAACTGCTGGTTCGGCGGGAAGGCTGGGCAAGACTCACGGCGTTCCTCTCGGCGCGTTTGCTGGGGCGAACAGCATACTACGACTCATGCCGGGAGCTGGAGCGCACCGACGAGCCATGGCGAGGCGTCAAGCGACCCATTCGGGCCGCTTGAGGTGTGACCTGTCCGTCTCAGAACGCCCAGTCTTCGTCCTCGGTGGCGACGGCCTTGCCGATCACGTAGGACGAGCCGGAACCCGAGAAGAAGTCGTGGTTCTCGTCGGCACTGGGAGAGAGCGCGGCAAGAATGGTCGGGTCGACATCGGTCACGCTGTTCGGGAACAGCGCCTCGAAGCCGAGGTTCATCAGCGCCTTGTTGGCGTTGTAGTGCAGGAACTTCTTGACGTCTTCGGTGAGCCCGACACCGTCGTACAGTGACTCGGTGTACTTCACCTCGTTGTCGTAGAGCTCGTGCAGCAGCTCGTAGGCGTACATCTTGACCTCTTCCTGATGCGCCGGCGACGTTTCGGCCAGTGCTTGCTGGAACTTGTAGCCGATGTAGTAGCCGTGCACCGCTTCGTCCCGAATGATCAGACGAATCAGGTCGGCGGTGTTGGTCAGCTTGGCGTGGCTGGACCAGTACATCGGCAGATAGAAGCCGGAGTAGAACAGGAAGGATTCCAGGAACACGCTGGCGACCTTGCGCATCAGCGGATCCTCGGCACGGTAGCGGTCGAGAATCAGATCGGCCTTGGCCTGGAGCATCGGGTTCTCTTCGCTCCAGCGGAAGGCATCATCGACATCGCGCGTGGTACACAGTGTCGAGAAGATCGAGCTGTAGGAACGCGCGTGCACGGATTCCATGAACGCGATGTTGGTATAGACCGCTTCCTCGTGTGGCGTTACGGCGTCTTCGATCAGCACCGGTGCGCCGACACTGCCCTGAATGGTGTCGAGCAGCGTCAAGCCGGTGAAGACACGGATGGTCAGCTGCTGTTCCTGCTCGGTGAGCGTGTTCCACGAAGGAATGTCGTTGGACAGCGGCACTTTCTCCGGCAGCCAGAAGTTACTGGTCAGCCGGTTCCATACCTCCAGGTCCTTGTCGTCCTGCAGGCGATTCCAGTTGATCGCATTAATGCGACTGAGGCGTTTGGCAGCTGTAGCAGTCATATCGTGTGTCTCGTCGCGTTGGCGCCAAGGGGCGAAGACGCCCCCGGCGCGGCATGACATATCAGGTGTCGAACGAAACGGCCGTGGCCGTCTTTTTTACAGTGTGCAGGAAACACAGCCCTCGACCTCGGTCCCCTCCAGCGCGGGTTGGCGCAGACGCACGTAGTAGAGCGTCTTGATACCCTTGCGCCAGGCGTAGATCTGGGCCCGGTTGAGATCGCGGGTGGTCACCGAATCCGGGAAGAACAGGGTCAGAGACAGCCCCTGGTCGACGTGTTTCGTCGCCTCGGCGTAGGTATCGATGATCTTCTCGGGACCGACTTCGTAGGCGTCCTGATAGTACTCGATATTGTCGTCGCTGAGATACGGCGCCGGATAGTAGACACGACCCAGCTTGCCTTCCTTGCGGATCTCGATCTTGCCCGCCACCGGATGGATGCTCGAGGTGGAGTGGTTGATGTACGAGATCGAACCGGTCGGCGGTACCGCCTGCAGGTTACGGTTGTAGAGCCCGTAGGCCATGACCGACTCCTTCAGAGCCTGCCAGTCCGCCTGGCCGGGAATGGCAATACCGGCCTTCTCGAACAATCCCCGGACCTTCTCGGTGCGCGGTTCCCACACCTGATCGGTGTACTTGTCGAAGAAGGTGCCGTTGGCATAGTCGGATTCGGCGAAACCGGCAAAGCTCTGCCCTTTTTCGATCGCCAGGCGGTTGGAGGCGCGAATCGCGTAATAGGCCACGCAATAGAAGTAGATATTGGTGAAGTCCAGGCCTTCATCGGAACCGTAGAAGATTCGTTCGCGCGCCAGGAAACCGTGCAGGTTCATCTGCCCCAGACCGATGGCGTGCGATTGCGCGTTGCCCTCGGCAATGGACGGCACCGACTTCAGGTTGCTCATTTCCGAGACCGCGGTCAGGCCGCGCACGGCGATCTCCACACTGGTACCGATATCGCCGGCATCCATCACCTTGGCGATGTTCATCGAGCCGAGGTTGCAGGAAATGTCGTGGCCGATCGCGCGATAGCCGAGATCGTCGTCGTACTCGGTCGGCGTATTGACCTGCAGGATCTCGGAGCAGAGGTTGCTCATGTTGATCCGCCCGGCGATCGGGTTGGCCCGATTCACCGTATCCTCGAACATGATGTACGGGTAGCCGGATTCGAACTGCAATTCAGCGATCGTCTGGAAGAACTCGCGGGCGTTGATCTTGTCCTTGCGAATCCGCCGGTCGGCGACCATCTCATCGTATTTCTCGGTGACACTGATATCACCGAACGGGACGCCGTAGACACGCTCGACATCGTAGGGCGAGAACAGGTACATGTCCTCGTTCTGCTTGGCCAGTTCGAAGGTGACGTCGGGAATCGTCACGCCCAGCGACAGCGTCTTGATGCGGATCTTCTCGTCGGCGTTCTCGCGCTTGGTATCCAGGAAGCGCAGAATGTCGGGATGGTGGGCGTTCAGGTACACCGCTCCGGCGCCCTGACGCGCCCCCAGCTGGTTGGCGTAGGAAAATGCGTCTTCGAGCATCTTCATGATCGGCACGATACCCGAGGACTGATTCTCGATGTGCTTGATCGGTGCCCCGGATTCGCGCACGTTGCTGAGCAGGAACGCGACCCCGCCGCCACGCTTGGAGAGCTGCAGCGCCGAATTGATCGAGCGGCCGATGGACTCCATGTTGTCTTCGATGCGCAGCAAGAAGCACGACACCAGTTCCCCGCGCTGGCGCTTGCCGCAGTTGAGGAACGTCGGGGTGGCAGGCTGGAAACGGCCGTTGATGATTTCGTCGACCAGAGAACGCGCCAGCGTCTCGTCGCCACGAGCCAGCGTCAGCGCGACCATGCACACGCGATCCTCGTAACGCTCCAGATAGCGCTTGCCGTCGAACGTCTTCAGCGTGTAGCTGGTGTAGTACTTGAACGCTCCGAGGAAACTCGGGAAGCGGAACTTGTAGGCATAGGCCTGTTCGAACAGCGACTTGATGAAGACAGTGTCGTACTGTTCGAGCACGTCGCCTTCGTAATAGCCTTTTTCGACCAGGTAATCGAGCTTCTCTTCCAGGGAGTGGAAGAAGACGGTGTTCTGATTGACGTGCTGCAGGAAATACTGACGCGCCGCTTCGCGATCCTTGTCGAGCTGCAGCTCCCCTTCCGGACCGTACAGATTGAGCATGGCATTGAGTGCATGGTAATCCAGCTCTCGTGCTTCGTTGCTCGAGGCATTTTCACGCTGTGGCGCAACTACGCTTGTTGTTTCCAAAATTCCTCGACTCCCTTGCGAACCTCGGCGACATCATCAGGGGTGCCCAACAACTCGAACCGATAGAGCAGTGGCACCTGGCACTTCTCGGCGATGATTCGGCCCGCCAGGCAGAAGGCCGCACCGAAGTTGGTGTTACCAGCGGCGATCACACCGCGGATCAGCCCGCGATTGTGTTCGTCATTGAGAAAACGGATGACCTGCCCCGGAACCGCCCCTTTGAGATGGCCGTTGCCATAGGTCGGGGTGATCAATATGTAGGGGGAGTCGACCCGCAGGAATGGCTCATCACGATTCAAGGGAATGCGCTGGGCCGGTAATCCCAGCTTTTCCACGAAACGGTGCGTGTTTCCTGAACGTGTCGAAAAATAGACCAGCTCCCCCCCTGCTGCAGGCTCCGTGTCGAGCGCTGCGGGCTGATTCATGCCACCAGGGCCTGAATCCTGTCCGGACGGAAGCCTGACCAGTGGTCTTCCCCGGCGACGACCACCGGCAGTTGACGGTATCCCATGTCTTGTACCGTCTCGAGCGCCACAGGGTCTTCGGTAAGATCGATGACGGTGTAATCTAGCCCCTGCTTGTCCAGAGCGCGGTAAGTGGCGTTGCACTGAACGCAGGCAGGTTTGCTGTAAATCTTGATCGTCATGATTGCGACTCCCTTTGTTGACGACGCGCGGCAGCGTGATGGTTTGCGGACACCGTCCATGAACGGCACACCACATATGGTAGAACACACCGACGAAAAATCAATATATGGTTTTTTGTAGCAAATTGTGTTCATCTGCCAGTCAACGTTCGGAGTCAGGAGATAGGCGGTTTTTGCCGGGTCAAGTGATGGGCAATCGCCATCTTCAACGGTGTCACACGTTCGGCGAGTCGGAGTCCGGCATGACGCAACAGGCGTGCCGGCGGACGATCATCGGTATACAGCGACACGATCGCCTGAGTGGCCACATAGAGCGGGCCGGTTGCCAGGCGGTGATGGCGTTCATAGGGGCCCAGAACGGCCCGGCCCCCAATATCTTGTGCCTGGCGGTGCGCGACGATAACACGCCTGGCCAGTTCTTGCTGCCCCTGAAGGCCGAGGTTGAAACCGTGCGCCGTGACAGGATGCATGCCGACAGCGGCATCGCCGACCAGAGCGAATCGGCGTGCCACGAAACGATGCGCATAGGTGCTCACGAGCGGGTAGACGGCCGGTTCGCCCTGCTTGCGCATGTCGCCGAGCCGGTAGTCGAAACGCGCCGCGATATGGGTCGAGAAGGTCTCGTCATCCAGGGCCGTCAGCGATTCCATCTCGCGCTTGGGTAGCGTCACGACCACCGAGGATTCATGCGGTCCCAATGGCAACAGCGCCAGCGTCTGGCCATGGTCGAACCACTCCCAAGCCGATTGGTCATGGGCTTTATCGTGTTGCATGCGGCACACCAGCATGCTGCGACCGTTATCACACATCTCGGCGCCGATACCCATCTGCCGCCGCGCCTCCGAAAAGCGGCTGTCGGCCGCCACGGCCAGGTCAGCCTCGAGTCGGGTACCGTCATCGAGCCATAGCCGGGCATGCCGGGAATCGCTATCGATACGCTGCAACGCCGCTTCATGCCAGACTACCCCGTCACATTCCGCTACAGCGTCGAACGCCGCCTGACGCAACCGATAGTTGGGCACCAGCACCCCCAGAGGCTGGCGTGAATCCCCTCGCCCACTCGAGATTGTCATGGCGAATGGTGAGTCGCCGTTGAAGACACGAGCATCGCGTAACGGTGATATGGCATCGGCCGGCAGCCGATGCCAGATATCCAGTGCTTTCAGAATGGCCTGGGAGGCGTGGTGAAGCGCGATCTCGCGACCATCCGGTACCGGATCACGCAGTGTTGCCATCGACTGTTTGTCGACCAGCGCCACCGACAGCCCGGCGGCTGCCAGCGCCCGGGTAAAACATAGCCCGACAGGTCCGGCCCCGATCACAGCGACATCGACGCGCATTTCGACTCCTTCTCCATGACCGCATGCCGACCGAAGCGAACGGCAGTCTGTTGAAATAAATGCAAATTACTCTTATTGAGTTTAATTGTCATCTTCACTACCCTGAGCCGCGCATTCCAATACCAAGCATCCTCAGCAAGGAAAACCGCAATGAAAAAACCGCTGACACTCGGCCTGGTGGTAACCGCCGGGTCGATGGCATCCGGCCTATACGCCCAGGAAAACAAGGATACCATGGTGGTGGTTGGCTCCCGTACCCCTACCCAGATCAATCAGATACCCAGTGCCGTTCAGGTCGTCGAGGAAGCAGAGCTACAACAGCAGATCGAAACGGGAGCCGACCTAAAGACGGCATTAGGCAAGCTGGTGCCAGGGCTGGATTTCGCGCCGCAAGGTCGGACCAATTATGGCCAGAACATGCGCGGACGTAGCGTACAGGTTCTGGTCGATGGTATCTCGATGAATAGTTCACGGGGATTATCCCGTCAATTCGATTCCATCGATCCCTTCAATATCGAGCGAATCGAAGTTCTATCCGGTGCCAGCAGTCTCTACGGCGGCGGCGCCACAGGCGGCATCATCAATATCATCACCAAGAGAGGCGAATCTGGTGGGCCGCACTGGGAAAGTGAAGCTGGCGTCACAACCGGTTTCAATAACAGTGACGACCGAGACTACCGAGTGGCGCAATCCGCCAGTGGCGGCAACGAACACATTCAGGGTCGAATCGGCGTCGCCTATCAGGACAATGGCCGCCAATACGATGGCAACGGCGATGAAATCTTTCCTGACATCTCGCAAACCGATCTGCAGGATAATCGCAGTATCGATATCTTCGGCAGCTTGACTGTCAACCTGGATACCAACCAGACGCTGGAACTGGGTGCCCAGCTTTACCGTTCAGGCTACGAGGGGGATCGCAGCGTATATTTTCCTAACCTCGATGCTGATCCCGCCAACCTGAATGATGCAGAAATTCGCGATGGCTTCAATGCGGATCGCGAGCCCGAAACCGACCGCAAGATGGTCAACCTGCAATATCACAATGCCGATTTCCTCAAACAGAATTTTTACTTACAGGCCTACCATCGAGAGGAAGAAGCCAGCTTTCATCCATTCCCGTATGTCTCAGACTATGACGACTTGGATGGTGATGATGAGTGGGACCTCGATGAACCAGTCAATCAATATGCCTTCTCTGCCTCCAAGCAGAACACCGACCTGACAGGCATCAAGGCTTTGTTCGATGCCCAGCCTGGGCAGGATGTCAACCTGACCTACGGCGTGGATCTGGACCGAGAGTCTTTCGACGCTTCTCAGATGTATTTCGATACTGCTCTCACCGATGCCAGTGGAGGTTTAATCCAACGTAATGCTGGCATTTCCCCGCGCTACCCCGGTTACGAGATCGACACCTATGCCGGTTATATGCAGGGTGACTGGCAAGCGACGGATGCCTTGAAAGTCAGCGGCGGTATACGCCACCAATATATGGATGTGGAAATCGATGATTTCCAGGGCATCCCGGGAGGAGAAAACGACTACGACGCCACGCTTTTTAACGCCCAAGCACTCTATGATTTTCAGAATGGTCAACAGAGCTGGGTGCAATTCAGCCAGGGCTTCGAGCTTCCCGATCCGGCAAAGTATTATGGCCAGGATGAAGGATTCAATGTCGCTGAGAATCCACTCTCTGCCATCGAGACCAATCAATTCGAAATTGGCTGGCGGTATCAAGGCGCTCATTGGCAGGCACAAACTGCTGCCTATTACGCCTGGTCCGATGAATCACTGGAATACAACTCTGATGGCTTGAGCGTCAATGTCGTCGACGAGAAAAAACGGGATTTCGGTCTCGAGAGCAAAGTCACCCGCTACTTCGACAACGGTTTCGAGGCAGGGGGTACGCTCCATTTGGTACGTTCCGAGCAGAAGAACGACAGCGGCGATTGGGAAAAGCGTGGTATCGATACCTCATCACCGTCCAGTGCCACCGCCTTCGTCGGGTGGTCGGATCTTGACCGATCCGCACGTCTTCAAGCCAATCATGAGTTCGATCTGGAGGATGACGAAGGTGGTCGTATCGATAGCCACACCACTCTCGACTTGTCATTGAGCCAGCAGACCGACGTCGGCAAAGTCAGTCTGGGTATCCAGAATCTACTCGATGAGAGTTATTCAACGACTTGGGGCCAACGTGCCGCCTCGCTTTACTCTCCTCGCTATGGCCCCGAATACCTCTACGACTACCAGGGACGTGGCCGAACGTACACGCTGAACTGGTCCATGTCCTACTGATTCATCGCCCCGATGCTCGCTTTCGCCCCGCACTGTTGCGGGGCGTTTTATTGGTGCGACAGCCATTGTCCGACCCGTGACGCCCGCATCAATGCCCCAGCACTCCAGGCCGGGACCGAGGCCAAGATAGGTAACAATGATCATGCGTCTCTATCGCACCCGTATATGCGCCTATATTGCAGAAGCAAATGAAAAACGTTATCGTTCGTCACCGTATTTCTCTAACAAGCCATCACTAACAACAAAACATCATTACATCGAATCAAACAGGGGATTTTCCTTATGCCAAGTTACCAACGACCGCGCCACGTACGGCTGAGCCTGCTGCCACTCGCGTTCTTATCTGCCCTGCCCGCCACTGCCATGGCACAGGATACATCCGGGTCGGAGAGAGCCGACGGCAACGAATTGGACCCACTGGTGATCAATGCGACCCGCAACCGCAGTAGCGCAGGCGAGACCCCGCATAAGGTCACCATCATCGACCGCGAGCAGATCAAGCAGCAGCTGGCGATCACCCAGGACCCGAGCCAAGTGCTCAGCAACCTGATCCCCTCCTACTCGCCCAGCCGCCAGAAGCTCAACAATAGCGGCGAGACCTTCCGCGGCCGATCGGCTCTGTTCATGGTCGACGGCGTACCGCAGTCCAATCCGCTGGGCGGCGGGGGAAGAGATAGTTATACCATCGATCTCTCCATGGTCGAGCGTATCGAAGTCATCCACGGTGCCAGCGCCGAGCATGGCCTGGGGGCGACCGGCGGTATCATCAACTACGTGACCAAGCGCCCCGAAGGCGCCGGGGTAAGCCAGCATGTCGGCGTCAGCTTGACCAGCGACGATGATTTCGAGTCGGAAGGCTTCGGCAACAAGGTGGATTATCGCCTCAGCGGCCAGGACGGCGACTGGGACTACACGGTCGCCGCTAGCCGCCAGAAACGCGGCGTCTTCTATGATGGCGACGACGAGATCGTCGGCATGGCCTATCATGGCGAGATCCAGAACTCCGAGAGCTACGACCTGATGGCCAAGGCGGGCTACTGGATCGACGACAACCAGAACGTCGAGCTCTCCCTCAATCATTACGACCTCGATGTCGACGACGACTATGTGCCGGTATCCGGCGATCGCGACGCGGGCGTGCCGACCACAGCCCGCAAGGGTAATCCCGATAACGACCCGGGCTACAACAGAGTCACCAACGCCCGGCTGTCCTACGAGAACAGCGACTGGCTGGGCAACGAGTTAGATGCCCAACTTTATACCCAGCGCTTCCGCGCACAGTTTGGTGCCACCGGCCTAGGCTCCTTCCCCTACCAGGACGATGCGGGCAATACCCTCTTCGACCACACCCGCAACGAGTCCGACAAGGTCGGTGCCAAGTTCTCCCTGAGCCGCGACGGCCTGCTCGACGATCGCCTCAAGCTGACCACTGGCCTCGACCTGCTGCAGGACGACACCCGCCAGCAGCTGGTGAAGACCGGTCGTAACTATGTGCCGGAGAGCCGGTTCCGTAACCTTGCCGCCTTCCTGCAGGGCGACTACGACCTGACCGAGTCGTTGAGCCTGCATGCCGGGGTCCGCCAGGAGCATGCCACGCTGAACGTCGACGACTACTCGACTGTGGATCGTAGTACCAGTGTCGAAAACGACCTCGTCTCGGTGGAGGGCGGTAATCCCGATTTCGACGAGACCCTGTTCAATGCCGGTATCATCTACCAGGCCACCGACTGGGCCCAGCTCTACGCCAACTACTCCGAGGGCTTCGGCATGCCCGACGTGGGCCGGGTATTGCGCGGTGTCAACGAACCCGGCCAGGACGTCGACACCCTGATCGACCTCTCGCCCATCGTCACCGACAACCGTGAGGTCGGCGCCCGCTTCGACTGGGACCGCTACGGCCTCGAGCTGAGCTATTATGAGTCGAATTCCGACCTCGGCCAGCGCATCGAGCCCGATGACCAGGGCGTCTACCGGGTCCAGCGGGAGAAGACCGAGATCCAGGGCGTCGAGATCACCGGCGAGGCCCAGGTGAATGACGCCCACCAGCTGCGGCTCACTTACACCCACGCCAAGGGCAAATCGGACACCGATGGTGACGGCAGCGTGGACACCAAGCTGACGGGCCGAGATCTCGCTCCGGACACCGTCAAACTGGCCTGGAGCGCGGCCTGGAACGACAAGCTCTCCTCCCACCTCCAGTACAGCTACTATCGTGACCGCAGCTTCGACGACCCAGAGCTCGAGTTCGACGGCTACGGCCTCGTCGACGCCTCCCTGACCTACCAGTTACCCATGGGTCGCGCCAGCCTGGGCATAGAGAACCTCACCGACGAGGACTACTTCACCTACTACTCACAATCGTTCCCTCAGTCGCCCGCGCTTGAAGACGACCTGTACTTCAAGGGCCGGGGGCGCACCTTCACCCTGAGCTACCAGCTCGACTTCTAAGCAAGACGTCCGATTGATCTGGCTTGTTGAGCGGCGCCCCATGGCGCCGCTTTAGTCGCAAGCATCCCCCGGCGCACCGTCACCCTATCACTCGCAATTGATAACGTTTTGCATTTAAGCCCGGCAATGTTATCATTTCTGTCCATGATGCATTTCACGCAGGCGCCTCGCCCAACCAGCGCCTGTCGTCCCCCGCCGAGTGAGTGTCCATGCTGAATGCTTCCGGGCATGGCGGGAAGGTGCTGATCAGTGTGCTGCTGGGCACCTTTACCGTCAGCCTCAACAACAGCGCCCTGAACCTTGCCGTGGCCGAACTGATGGTCACCTTCGAAGCCAGCGCCACGGGGGTCAGCTGGGTGGTGACGCTGTTCATGATTACCATGGGCATGACCATGCCGCTGACCGGCTACCTGGCCGACCGTTTCGGTCGCCGGTCTATCTATCTGCTGGGCCTATGGGGGTTCCTGGCAGGCTCCGCGCTTGGCGCCATGGCCCAGAGCCTGGCCGGCATCATCCTCGCGCGCGGACTGCAGGGCGTGGCCGCGGGGCTAATGATCCCCTTGTCCCTGTCATTGATCTTCTCTGCCTATCCCGCCGACCAGCGAGGCCGCGCCAGCGGGATCTGGGGCTTCGCGGTGATGCTCGCCCCGGCCCTCGGTCCAAGCGTCGGCGGGCTGCTGCTCGAGGTCAGCCACTGGCGGGCGCTGTTCCTGATGAACATGCCTTTCGCACTGCTGGGGCTCATATGCGGCTATCGCTATCTCCCGGCCGAAGCCGCCAATCGCCGGCGTCGGTTCGACCTGCCCGGCTTTGCGCTGATCACTCTGGGCATGGGCGCGGTGCTGTTCTCCCTCAGCCGGGTGGAGACGTTGAACGACCTAGGGCGCACCCAGGCCCTGCTGCCGCTTACCGCCGGACTCCTGGCGCTCGTGCTGTTCGTGCGAACCGAGCGACGTACCCACACGCCTCTGCTTGACCTGTCGCTGTTCACCCATCAAGGCTATCGTCTCAGCGTTATCCTGGCCTGCCTGCAATCGATCATCCTGTTCGGCTGCATCCTGCTGGTGCCGCTGTGGATGCAGAATGCGCTGGAGTTCGACCCGCTAACCACCGGGCTGGTATTCCTGGCCACCGCGCTGGCCGCCTCCTCCTGCTCACCCATTGCGGGACGCCTGATCGACCGCTATCCACCGCAGTGGTGCATCGGTACCGGACTGACGATCACCATGATCAGCCTGGTGGGACTTGCCACTCTGACAAAAGCCACGCCGGTGTGGATGATCGGCGCCTGGATGGGCCTGCGCGGTCTCGGCCTCGGCTGCGCCTATCTGCCCTCGACCACCGTAGGCATGAAGGATCTTCCCGAGTCACACGTCGCCCAGGCCTCGGCCATGAACAATATGTCTCGGCGCTTGGTCTCGTCGCTCGGTATCGTCGCGCTTACCCTCTACTACGATACGGCCGTCAAGGACGCACTGGATCGGGGTATTCCCTATACCGAGGCGAGCGCCACCGCCCTCCATCATGCCTTCCTGGCGCTGGCGGCGGTCGCCGTGTGCTGCATGCCACTGGCCTGGCGGCTAGGCCGTGCCGTGACGCGACACGACGCGGCCCCACCAGACACTGTGTCATTGCCTGCTCCCCCCCTCGACCGATCTTTTAAGACCGCATCCGTCAGGGGGTCGGAATGAAAATTCGCCCCCGAATCCGGCACCTGTGCCTGGCGGTGGTGCTGGCGTCCCTCATCCCGCTGGGGGCCGTTGCCGACGGTGCCCGCGATGGACGTACCGTCACCAATGCGTTCGGCGACACCTACCTTCCTGCTACCCCGCAGCGCGTCGTCACTCTCTACCAGGGCGCCACAGACAGCGCGGTGGCGCTGGGCCTCACACCGGTCGGCGTCGTCGACTCCTGGCTGGAACAGCCCATGTATCACTACTTGCGTGACGCCCTCGACGGCGTGACGCACGTCGGCCTGGAGACCCAGCCCAACCTGGAGAAGGTCGCCTGGCTGGACCCTGACCTGATCGTGGCCACGCGCTTTCGTCACGAGCGGGTCCAGCCACTGCTGGAGAAGATCGCGCCGACGGTCGCTACAGAGACCGTCTTCGACTTCAAGGCAACCCTAAGGCTGATCGCCAAGGCCACAGGGCGGGAAGCCCGTGCTCGTGAGCTGTTGCACGACTGGGACTCACGCGTGGCAGACTTCCGCCAAAGAATCGCCGATACGCTGGGTGATGCCTGGCCGCAGAAGGCCGCCGTGGTCCGCTTCAAGAGCGACCATGTGCGCCTCTATTCCACGGGTTTCGCCGGCTCGATCCTCGATGAGCTGGGCTTCGAACAACCGGATGCCGTGCACGACCAGGGCTGGGGCATGAAGCTGACCAGCGAAGAGAACATCCCGGTGCTGAATGCCGATGTGATCTTCGTACTGCTGGAACCGGACGACCCGGCCATCGCCCGGAACTACCGGCACTGGCGCTCTCATCCTCTCTGGAAACGACTGGACGCCGTGCAAGACGAGCGCGTCTTCGAGGTGGATGCGGTGGACTGGATCATGGGCGGCGGTATCCTGGCCGCCAATGCCATGCTGGATGATCTCTACGCCCATTACAGGCTGGTGACTCCCCGCGAGCATGCGGTGCCGGCGCCCCCCATGTCGGCCGATACCACGTCCGCTGTTGCCTGCATCACGGGTACCAAGGTGTTGCCTCCCTCACAGGACGAGGAGACCACCACATGCTGAATCAGCGTGTTTCACGGATCGCGGGATTGCTGCTGGGGGTGGTACTGGTCACGGCGGCCTTCGCGGCAAGCGTCATGCTGGGCACCACGGATATCGCCCCGCCGACCTTCGTCCAAGCGCTGGTGCACTACGATCCCGCTCGAGTCGCGCATATCATCATTGTCACCGAGCGCCTGCCACGCGCGGTCATCGCAGCCCTGGTCGGCGCCAGCCTGGCCATCGCCGGCGCCCTGATGCAGACCATGACCCGCAATCCCCTCGCCTCACCGGGCATCCTGGGAATCAACGCGGGAGCCATGTTCTTCGTGGTGATCGCGGTCTCGCTGCTGCCTCTCCACACGCCGGCCGAGTACGTCTGGGCGGCGCTGCTGGGCGCCCTGGTCGCGGCCTGTCTGGTGGTCATGCTGAGTCGCGGTCGTCATGGGGAGCTGTCGCCGTTGCGGGTCGTGCTGGCGGGCGTGGCCGTCACCGCCATGTTCGTCTCGTTCAGTCAGGGACTGCTGATCATCGACCAACAGAGCTTCGAGAGCGTGCTGTACTGGCTGGCCGGTTCCGTGTCCGGGCGCGAGCTGTCGATAGTGGTGCCTTTGCTGCCGTTCTTCGGCGGCGCCCTGCTGCTGTGCATGCTGCTCGTCCGCCATGCCAATGCCTTGATGCTGGGTGATGACATCGTCAAGGGCCTGGGCATGCGCGCCGGCACTACCAAACTGTTGCTCGGCCTGGTGGTGATCCTGCTCGCCGGCAGTTCGGTCGCGCTGGCCGGCATGATCGGTTTCGTCGGCCTGATCGTACCGCACATGGCGCGAGGCCTCTTCGGCGTCGACCACCGCTGGCTGCTGCCGGCCTGTGCCCTGCTGGGAGCGAGCCTGTTGTTGCTGGCCGATGTGGCTTCGCGCTTCCTGATGGCCCCGCAGGATGTGCCGGTGGGAGTGATGACCGCGCTGATCGGCACGCCCTTCTTCATCTATCTGGCACGCAGGAAGCAGGTCTGACCATGACGCACACCCCTTCCCTGCCACAGACAGGTAACGACATCACTGCTACCCATACGCCCCGTCCTGTAATCATAAGCGCTCTGCTCGTTCTGGTGCTGCTGGCCAGCATGGGTCTGTCGCTAAGCCTGGGCAGTTTCCCCACCTCGTTCGACCAGGTGGTGCACGCGCTGGCCGTGCCGCAGGGCAGCGACATCACCTTCATCGTCTGGGAACTGCGCCTGCCGCGTATCCTGCTGGCTGTGCTGGTGGGGTCGGCCCTGGCCGTGGCCGGCGCTATACTCCAGGGCATCGTGCGCAACCCGTTGGCCTCTCCGGACGTCATCGGCATCACCAGCGGCGCCGCCATGGCCGCCGTCGCTTTCCTTGCGCTATTCGGCACCGGCCTGAGCATCCATTGGCTGCCGGCCTCCGCGTTGCTCGGCGCACTGCTTGCCGCCGCGCTGGTGTTCCTGCTGGCCTGGAAGGGCGGCATGACGCCCTCGCGCATGGTGCTGGTCGGCATCGGACTCTCCGCTGCGATGGGAGCCGTAACCACCCTGCTGATCGTGGTCAGCGACGATACCGCTGCCATGGTTGCCTATGTGTGGCTGACCGGCAGCCTCTACGCCGCCCAGTGGCAGGACGTTCTCGGCATGCTGCCCTGGCTGCTGGCGGCCGTTCCCCTGTGCCTGAGCCAGGCACGGCACATGGATGCCATGGCGCTGGGAGATCAGGTGGCGCAGGGCCTGGGCGTGAACGTCCTGCGCAGCCGGCTGGTGCTGATGGCCTGCAGCGTCGCGCTGGCGGGCGCGGCCGTGGCCTTCGCCGGGGGGCTCAGCTTCGTGGGCCTGATCGCACCCCATATCGCCGCCCGCCTGGTGGGGCGGGGCTTTGCCAGGCTGGTTCCCGCCGCCGCCCTGATCGGGGCCTTGATCGTGCTCTACGCCGACCTGCTGGGCAGAGTGGCGTTCCTCCCCAAGGACCTGCCCGCCGGCATCTTCGTCTCGGGAGTGGGTGCGCCCTTCTTCGTCTATCTGCTGCATCGCACCCGCTACCAGAATCATTGAAGCGATCCACCCATCATCACTCACTCTTCATCGCTGATACCCATGGCAGATAAGGGAAAACACATGTTCCATATCGCTCCCCGTCAGGACACCGTCACGGCGCAGCAGCGGCAGCGCTATCGAAGCCTGGCCACCTCCACCCTGGGTCATTTCACCGACTTCGGTGCCATTACCTCGCTCGCGCCGCTCCAGCGCCCCATGCGGCTGCTCGGCCCGGCCCTCACGGTCAGGATTCCCCACCTTGACGGCAGCATCATCCGCGAGGCGCTGAAGATGGCCTGCCCGGGCGACGTGCTGGTAATCGACGTGTCCGGCGATCAGCGTCGTGCTTGCTGGGGCGAATTCCGTGCCTACGCGGCGCTACGTAAGCAACTCGCGGGCATTGTCACCAACGGCGCCATCACCGACTGGGACGCCCTGTCCCAGCTGAACCTGCCCACCTACGCCCGGTCGACCAGCCCACTGACCACCCGGGCGCTGGAGCTGGAAGGCGAAATCAACACCCCGGTCGCCATCGACGGTGTCACGGTCAACCCGGGAGACCTGGTGGTGGGCGACGACGACGGGCTCTTCGTCATCCCGCCGCATCGCGCCGACGCCCTGGCCGAGGCCGCGGAAGCCAAGCAGGCCCGGGAGGCGGAAAAGCGAAACGCCCTCGAGGCCGAATTCCCTGAGTGGTTTCGTTGAAAGCGCAAACCGCATGAAGACACCGCCCGACGCCATATCGGGCGGTGTTCGCATCAGGCTTCGGTCAATGCTTCGGCTACCGCCTCGTCGGCTTGCCGGCCTACTCGAACGAAGGGATTACAGGTCGAACTCGTGCCAAAGGGCATGCTGCCAGGCCCGCCGGCCCGATCGATGATCGGCGCGATGAGTCGCTTGTAGGGCCACTGCCCACGCTCGAAGAGCTGCTCCTTAAGCATCCCGCGATCACGACGGTCGAAGGGGACCGCGTCGATCTGGGCCTCGAGGCGGACCGCCATCTCCCGCCAGAGATCATGGATTGACAAGGCGTAGTGATCCGCCAGGGTGTCGATGGTCGCCCGCAGATTGACCTGTATCGCCAGCGTCTGCAGCCAGAACAGTAGGGCCTCGAGACTGTCGTGATACAGGGTGTTGGCGTGGCCGGGCTTGATGCAGTAGCACGGGTCCTGCATGCCGTTTTGTTCCAGGCGCGCAACGTTGATCCTCAGCGAATCGTGGTCGCGCAGCAGTAGCCCCTGGCACCGGCCTTCCCGGAAGACCAGCACGGCATTCTGGCCATGCACTTCTGCTAGCATGCCGAGCCGCAACATGCGCAAGTTGATCTCGAAGAAGCCATCGCAGAGCTCGCCGAACAGTGCCTGCACCGAGGCGGGGCTGGCCGCCATGCCACGCTGTGCCAGCCAGTCGTCGAACACGTGATGCTCGCCACCCGGCAGCGGGGTCCCCAGTGTGGCCATGGGCACTAAACGCACGCTCGGGTCTTCCAGCAGCGTACGGGGATAGCTGCGCACCATGGCGGACAGATGCCTGGGAGCCTCGTCGAACAGCGTCGCCCCCTCCGGCATATAGGCCCACCACTTGCCCTCGTCGCACAGGTAGAGCGCCTCGGCGAGCCGGGCGTCCTTCTCCCTGGCCTGGTGCAGCAAGCGGGCGCTGAGGTCGCCATTGAACATCTTGACCGCCGGCAGGTAGCGCGAGGCGCCGAGCGAGTGGATGGCCATCGGCAGCTTCAGGAAGTGCGGGCTCGCCGTGGTGGGGGCCAGCGAACGCAGCGAGGAAGTCGCGAGCCAGGGCTCCGTGACCGATTCCAGCGAGACGCAGTCCCCCGCCGCGAAGGCCGCTTCCAGCCAGCGAGGCAGCGCATGTTCGTGCTGCCAGGGATGCACCGGAATGGCGACATGGCTGCGGGACAGCCCCCGCGAGGTCATCTCCCACTCGAGCACCTGGCGACTTTCGTCACCGACGAGCCACTGCACCGGCATGAGGCACGCCGCGTCGACGCCGGCGCCGGTCATCACCTGGTCGCGGGCCATCGCGACCCAACGCAGCGTGATGGGGGCATTGAACTCGGCCATGTAGGCGTGATACTCGCTCTCGCTGAGCCCCTGCTTAGCCTTCGCCGTGGGATGGTAAGGCCGATCGAGCAACGACGCCCACTGCTCCATGATTGCGAAGTGCTCGGCCGTGTCGCGAGTGAGCAGGTCGCGTGTCTCGACCCGGTGCGCCACGGAACTGGCTGCCTGCCAGAGGCTGTCGGACAGCGCCTCGAGAAACACCTGCTCTCCCTGCCCCAGGGCCTGGTCGTCGTCTTCCGTCACGGCACCGAAGACACGGCGCATGAAGGCGACGGGGTCGAGCGACTCCCACTCCCCGCTCTGGTGATACCTCACGATCACCGGGGTGCGTGGCACCTTTTCCCACGCCTGGGCGATACCGGGCTGCAGCAACATGGTAATCCCATGATGCCGGCCCTGTGACCAGTGCCAGAATCGCTTTGAAGGATCACCTAAGTAGCCTTCAAACACCGGCAGTTGGGTGATCCAGTCATCGACCTCGGTGGTAGCCAGCCAGACCGCGTCTAAGTCGTCCAACAGGCCTTCGACCAGCAAGCCATCCACCAGCGACTGCATGATCTGCGCCTGGGCATGGCGCTGGGCATCGAGAGCTTTCATGGTTGTGAACTCCATAGAGAAAACGGAATCATTGGAAACAGCAGTGCCAGCACGCTCGCGCGACGAGGCGGAAAGCCAGGCATTGTCGTCGGTGAACTCATGAACGGGGAGCCTCGCGTGACGCCAGTGCCCTGGCCTCATCAAGCGCTTTCTGCAGGGCGCGAAAGGCAATACCCCGTTCGTCGCCCAACATGAAGGCGCCGACACCGCGCGCCTGCCACCGGGCCTTGGCTTCCGGATGACGCAGGAAAGCGCAGTAGGGGATGCGATGCTCGCTCGCCGTGCTCTGTACCGCTTCCAGGGCCTCGACGACGTCGGAGTGACCGGTCTGCCAGGTCACCCCCAGTGACTGGGACAGGTCCGCCGCCCCCTCCAGCACCATGTCGAGGCCCGGCACGCCGCAAATCGCCTCGATCCGTGCCACCCCCTGGCGGCTCTCGATCATGGCGACCACCATGATCTCCCGGTTGGCCTGCACGACGTATTCCGCCAGGGAGGCTTTGCCGAAGGCACCGGGACGCCCGGCATTGAGGCTGCGCTCGCCTTCCGGGGCGTACTTGCACGCGGCCACGGCCCGCTCGAGGGTCCCGGGGTCTTCCACGTTGGGCAGCACGATACCCTGGGCGCCGCCGTCGAGCAGGCGTAGCAGCGTCTTGGGGTCGGCATCCGCGACCCGGACCAGCGGCGTCAGCCGGTAGCTCTCGGCGGTACGGATCATGTGCTCGACGGTTTCCGGGTTGATCAGCACGTGTTCGGTATCGATCACCACGAAGTCGAAGCCCGCCTCCGCGATCAGTTCGATGGAGGCCGCCGTGGGCAGGGAGGCCATGACACCGTGGACTTCCCGCCCTTCGACCAGCGCCCGCTTCAGTCGATTGGTCCTCAGCATGACGCCGCCTCCCCTGGCGCGTAGGTCGCCAGCGGGTTGGACACGTGCTTGATCTGGGGAACGTCATCGCCAAAGAGACGACGGCGGGTCAGGGCTTCCACCTCCCAGTGCGGCGCGAAGACATCGAAGCAGCGGTAGCGCTCGTCGTGCCGCGGATGAGCACGCTGATAGGCCTTGATCACGTCCGCTGTCATCGCCCAGAAACGCGATTCCTCCAATCCGAAATACCGATGCAGGAAGATCGCCATCTCGGCCAGGGCAATGAAGAAGAAGGCATCGCAGGAATAATCACGCACCGCGTCCAGGTCATCGGTGACGAGGAAGGAGTTGCGGTTGAGGGCGGCATGACGTTCGGGCACGGGCTCCAGGACAGGGGCCAACTGGGGCCGTGCCAGGTGCGAGGGGCTGAAGCGAACGCCGTCATGGAAGTCCTTCAACGCCACCCTGAGCGGCCAGCCGTCACGGTGAATGACCACGATATTCTGGCCATGGGACTCCATTCCCACCCCCTCGGCGAACAGCATGTGGATGATCGGCAAGGTGGCAACGTGAACGAGTTGTCGGGTCCAGGCTTCCAACCCATGACGTTCCACCCAGGGGGCGATGAAGGGGGTGACAGGCTCCCCCTCGGCATCGCGCATGAGTTGGCTCAGACCATTGAAGGGCACGGCCCGCTCGCCATCCTGCAGGAACTCGCCGACGTTCTGCCGCCAGATGACACCGACCTTGCCATAGACGTCATTGTATCGGGCCTCGGGAAAGGCACGCTCGTCCAGCGCCACGCCGGCCACCTCGCCCAGGATCACGAAACCCGCCGCCCTGGCGGTCGCATCCGTGTCGATGAGCCGCTGGAGCCACTGGGTGATGACGGGGGCGTTGGTCACGGTGTGGCGTGCCAGGATGCGCGTGCTGGACGTATTGGTGATGCTCATCGCCAGCTTGAGATACGGCTTGTCCGACTCTCGCGGGGCCAGGGTGCGAATCGACTGCTGGGCGGTATAGGTCGCTTCCCCCTCGCCCAGCAGGGCGATCTCGCCACTGGCCAGCTCCGGGTAGAGCGAGGGCACCAGCGCATTTTCCCACTGCCAGGGATGCACCGGCATCAGCACGACCTCGTCTCGCGCTAGTCGCCGCCGCGCCAGGTAGTCATCCAGACTCGCCAGCACTCGCGGCCCGGCATCCTCCGCGACCCGATCGGCCAGCGCCATTCCGCTGACCGCTCCCTGGTGCGCCAGGCGGGCCGGCACGGCAAGCCACCAAACCCGCAGCGGCTGCGCGAACTCCGGCCCATAACGCTGGTTGTCCCGCAGAGAAAAGCCGAGCCGTGACTTGTAGCAGGGATGATAGCTGTGCGCGTCGGTGAAGTACTGCTCCAGGGCATCGGCATCCAACGTCTGCGGCGTCTCTCGATAGGGCACCGGCCAGGCGGATGACTGCACGTCCTTGATCAGCGTCTGCGTCAGTTCGTTGACGAAGCCGGGCTGAATCGCGGCATCCCCCAGCGCCGCCTCAAGGTCCTCGAGGAATCGCTGCAGGCTCATTGGCTCCGGGGTGCCCTCATGGTCTTCGACTACCAGAGTGGAATGCTCGAGGCGAATCAACTGAAAGCTGTGACAGCGCAAGCCGCTGACGCAATAGCGGCGCCTGCCCAGTGTCAGCGCGAAGATCGTCGCCCCGGCGACGCCGGCCTCCGGATCGGAGACGGCCTCATGCGGAAGCACATCCTCGTAAAGCAGGGTCTGCAACAGTTGACCGACGACGCGTTGCTCGACGCGGGCGTGATGACGCCAGTGCGCTGCGGAGGCGAAGGGCATGGAGACGGAGCCCAAGGCGTTGGAGACGCCCACTGTTGCCGCAGCCTGCGGCAGAACACATTCATGTGATGACATGATGCACCTACAAAATCTGGAAAATGGATCAACTCAGCCCACCGGCTCGGCGCGCCGTTGAGCCCTCGTCTCGGGGACGCTGCTCTCGCGGCTTGCGGAGACGAAGATCTGATCGGGACGTGGGTGGCACAGGAAGTCCGCGTGAGAGATGTTGTAGCCATAGGCGCCGGCCAACGGCAGCACCAGCAGGTCTCCCACCACGACCCCTTGCAGCGCCTGCTGGCGGCTCAACACATCCTTCGGAGTACAGAGCTGCCCTACCACGGTCCAGGCCCGACGCTCACCCTCACGCGCTCGCCGAGGATCGCGCGGCAAGTGGATGACCGGGTGGTCGTGCCCCTGGGCCGCGGGCAGGCGAAACTGGTGCGTGCCGCCCCGACAGACGAGGAAGCCTTCCCCATGGCTGACCTTGGTATCGAGCACCTCAACCGCGTAGTAGCCACAGAAGGCCGAGAGAAAACGACCGATCTCGAAGCGCACCAACGGCGGCTCGTGCATGGTCGACAGTCGTCGCTCCAGGGCCCGGCACAGGCCAGGCCAGTCGAACTGCTCGGACGGCTGGAGATAGTTCACGCCGATACCGCCCCCCACGTTGAGCTGGACCACCTGCTCGGGGTGACGGGCCAGCGCGCGCCATTCGGGCCAGCGCTCCAGATAGAATGCCAGGAGCCGCTGGTGTCGCTGCTCGCATTTCTGGTGCGACATGGCATGCACGTGGAAGCCGACAAGCATCAGGTTCGGGGCCTCATCCACCGCTTGCACGGCATCGGCCAACTGCGCCTCATCGATACCGAACGGCGTGGCGGTGCCGGCCATTCTCAGTCGACTGTTGAGACCTGCGGGCAGCGAGGGGTTGATACGCACGAGCACGGACTGCACGCGATCCAGCGATGCCGCGATCGCCTGCAGACGAGCCACTTCGCCGAGACTTTCGACATGAAAGGCCTCGACACCTCGAGTCATGGCCTCACGCATGTCGGCGTCGAGCTTGCCCGGTCCGGAGAGCACCCAGGGGCGCGGCGTCGAACAGGCGCAGGCACGCTCGATCTCGCCACCGGACGATAGCTCGAGCCCATCCACCACGGGCGCCAGCGTATCGATGATGGCCGCCTCGCTGTTGGCCTTGATCGCGTAGTAGAGCTCGACGCCCGACGGTAATGCCGCCTTCATGGCGCTTCCGTGCGCCGCGAGTGCCGGCAGGTCATAGAAGAACGCCGCCATGGGATCGCGGCATGCCTGTCGATGCGCCTCGATGGCATCGAGGATGTGCCCGGGAATCCGAAAGTGCTCAGCCATAAGCCACCTCCCTGTCCACCGTCCGGGCGACCTGCCAGGGACTGGGCAGCGCCACGTACTGGGCCTGTCGGTCCGCCTGGGCCATGAGCCGTAGCTTGAAGTTGGTCTTGCAGGGTAGGCCCCCTCCCGCCAACAACGCATCCAGCTCGGGGGCCGGCATGTCCAGGGTCTGTCGAACGCGATGCAATTCGTCCAGGGTGTCCTGCCACAGGGCATCGCCCAGCTCGGGGCGCTGCCAGCTCAGCGCCAGGATCGCCTCGGCGACATGGTTGACGAGCAGGCAATAGGCGATCCGGTTCCACCCCTGCTCGCGGCGGTAGATCATCGACTCCCTGACACGGGGATGCAGAGACTCCCCCGCGAGCCAGTCCACGCCCTTGTCGTCGGTCAGCTTGACCCCTTCGAAGTCACGCAGCAGCATCTTCCAGGGCATGCCCTCGTCGTGGATCAGCACGCAATTCTGCAAATGGGGCTCCATGACGATGCCATGACGGAAGAACAGTCCCATGACCGGAGCCACCAGCGTGCGCAGATAGTCCTGGAACCACTGTCGAATCCGGCATTCCGACGGAAGTATGCGATCTCCATCACTGAGAGCCGCCCCCTCGATGAAGGGAAGCACCATGGGCATTAACTGGGTATCACGGGCGAACAGCGTCGCGCTGAGCAGGCAGTGATCGGGCGAGAACCGCTGACAGAAGTTCTCCCGCAGGATCACGCCGGTCTGCTCCCGGAACCAGCGCTTCACGTCATCATCACCCTCGGTCGGCGCCCAGTGCACCGTCGCCGGTTCCTGTGCCACACACAGCGCCTCCAGCACTGAGTCCTTCCTCTGGGCGAGCCGATGCATGATGCGGTCGATGACCAACGTACTCTCCAACTCATACCAGGCGTTCTTGCGCACACAATTGGTGATGCGCACATTGAGTGACCCTTTGAGGAACCAGGGGTGTCCCTCGATGTACCAGGTACGCATGGAAGCGGTGGGCGCGGCAGGCCAGCCGTTCTGCCCGAGATCGCCGATGATGCCTTCCCGAATCATCTCCGCCACCCGGGCATCCTGCCGGAAGAGGTCGGCCTGTACCGGGTGCATGCTGAGCACCCCTCGCTCGGCATCCTCGGCATGGGTCTGGTCTGCCACATGCGACAGCACATCCAGGTCACTCAACCGATTGGCCTGGACACTCAGCCCCTCCACAGGAAAGGAAAACTGGTGCAGGGCCGTCGTGGCACTGAATTCCGGGGCATAGGCGGGCCTGTCCTGCAACAGATGGGATGGCCATTGCCTGGCCTTGGGCGTGGGATGGTTGGGATGGCCGAACCATAGCCCCTGCTCACTGCAACGATAATCCGCCAATGGATGAAGTCTGGGCTGCCCGACGGCATGCGCGACGATCGCCGTCATGATGTCCTGACTTTGCACAACCTGATCACACAGCTCCCGATTGAGCGTCCCGTCATGCCACTGGCAGTGCTCCAGCAGGGTGGAGATCAACTCCGCCATCTCGGGGGCATGCCAACCGGCAGCTCCCGATTCCCGGAGGTAGGTGTCGGATAGGTAGAAGTGGCTGCCGATCACCGAGCGCCGATCCACCATCACGAACAGCGACAACGATGCCGACCATTCGATCAGCAGAGGTGTGCCATGCAGGTGCTCCGGCAGGCCTTCCCGCCGGTCCGGCCATCGGTGGAACATGGCGTCATGCGGTATTGCCACTTCCTTGATGATGCAATTCAGCAACGCATGCATGGATGCGTGTCGGCTTATCTCGCCGGGTAAGCGAGAGAAACGGGCGTAGCTCATGTAGCCTCCGCAACAATACCGTCCTGTAAAGATTCACCCTTCCTGCGAGCCGTTAGCTATAGACCCCAGATCTCGTCGATGGCCTATCCTCCATCGGCTTCCAGCGCCCGTTGGCCAGTGAATCCGCGCATCCCTCGCTAGTCACATTGCGAAGTTATCGTGATGGTTGTACTCGTCGGGTCGTCGATATCATTCCGTTAATAAGAATGATTACGATAATTGTTTGCGTCAAGGCTGTCCATGCGTCTCAATCGATCCGTTCGCTATATCCTGACAATCCATTGTGCTGAAAAGGCCAGGCAGTCGTGATGCTTGGCGTTGAAAATGAGAATTTTTTGTCTTAGGGTGCTTCGATCAAGGAACTACACCGATGAGCCGAACTCCATGCCCTCGATACCTGCCAAGCCGCCGCGACTGACGGGCGAAGCCCTGTACGCCGGGTACGAGTCCCGACGCGTGCTGGACGGCGTCGACCTGGCGGTGGCCGAGGGTCAGCTGACGGTGCTGCTCGGCCCCAACGGTAGCGGGAAGTCGACGCTGCTGAAGACGCTGGCACGAACCCTGACGCCCAGCGCCGGTCGTGTCTGTCTCGATGGCAAGGACATCCACCGCCGCAAGACGCGCGAAGTGGCCCAGCGCCTGGGTATCCTGCCGCAGGGCCCTTCCGTACCAGAGGGGCTGACCGTCCGACAGCTGATCGGCATGGGACGCCTTCCTTATCAACGGTTGTGGCAACAGGATGCCGAGCAGGATGCTCGCGCCGTTCGCGAGGCGATGGCCTATACCGATGTCACGGAGTTCGCCGAGCGTAGTGTCGATGCGCTCTCCGGCGGTCAGCGGCAGCGTTGTTGGATCGCCATGGTACTGGCTCAGGAAACCGACCTGATCCTGCTCGACGAACCCACCACCTTCCTCGATCTCAAGGTGCAGGTGGACTTGTTGGAGCTGCTATCCCGCCTCGCCCACGAGCACGGCCGTACCCTGCTGCTGGTACTGCACGACTTGAATCTAGCGGCGGCCTACGCGGATCGGTTGGTGATGATGCGTGAAGGTCATATTGTCACTAGTGGCGCGCCAGAGGAGGTGTTCACGGCCACCAATCTCAAGCATGTCTTCGATCTCGATGCCCATGTGCTCGAGGATCCCGAGACCGGCAGCCCGATCTGCGTTCCCCACAAAAAACGGGGAGCCCATCGGCGTTCCCAGCCCACCGCCCACCAGCGTCGTGTTTCATGAGCCATCGATTCTGCGCCGATCTCAGCCGTGAGCAGGATGATCCGCTGGCCGGGAGTGCAGCGCATTTTGAGCACAATCTCCTGATCAGTTGGCCTCGCGCCAAGTGGACACGTAACCTGCGCCAGGCTAGCGACATGCCGGACAGCCTGGTGCAAACCCTCGACGCCATCGCCGCCGACGGTCGGCGGGTCAACCTGATTCATCGCCGCGACCAGCCCGGTGACGTCCACCAGATATTGCTGATGCCCGAGCGCCGACGCTTCGTCGTGCCGCGCAAGGAGCTGGAGGAGTTCCTGGCCGCTTGGCAGGCAGAGGCACCGCTGACGGAATGGGAACGGGGGCGGGTCGCCGGGGATCTACTGCTGTGCTGTACCCACGGCAAGAAGGACAAGTGCTGCGCCAAGTATGGTTACCAGACCTACAAGCAATTGGCCCAGGTCGTCGCGGCACACGGGCTGCCCTTCGATGTCTGGGAAAGCAGCCATCTGGGCGGCTGCCGCCTCGCCGCCAGCATCATCCTGCTGTCGCCGGTGCGCAAGTACGGCCGCATCACACCACGGCAGGCATTGCCCTTCCTGCAGGCCGAGGCGCGAGGCCGTCGCTTCCTGCCCGGCTATCGCGGCGACTCACGGCTGACACCCGCGCAACAGTGTGCCCAACTCGCGGTCCTGACCTTCCTGGAACCACGGCAGGAGACGGCCAGCCTGGTGTTGCTGAAAGATACCGGAAACGAGCATTGGCGACGCATCCTGTGGCGATGGGAGCAGGATGGTGAGCATGGCCGCCTGCAGGTCATATGCGAAACGACGACGATCCTGCGTGTCGATATGTGCTCCGACCTGGACGACGGCCCCTCCGAAAGCCTCGTCTGGAATGCCATCGAGGTATCTCCCTTATGACAAGGATTGCTATTCAAAACTCTCAGAAATGATCACTGCATATATGTAGGGTCCTGGATGAAGGAACAAGGGCATCAGCCCCCTTGAAGCGCCGTCATTCATCGATTCTGGCAACGGCATCGCGGCTGGCGAGTTCGCGCTGTTCGCCGGTCAGTTCGACAAGGCCGCCATCACGCATCTCCAGCAAACGATCGGCATGCTGGGCGACAACCAGCCGAGGTAGAGGACGGCCCCAGCGTCAGAATGATACCCTGCACCAATTCCGGCAAACGCACGAACGCTACGGTGATATAGCGAATATCACTGGAGAGGCTGGCCAGTAACCGGGCACTCCCCAACTGTTCGAGGCGTTCGATATCGGTATCCAGGATGCGTTTGATCAGTTTGCCGCGCAGTTGGTAGACAAAATGGTGACCTAACGTGGTCAGTGCCAGTTGCGACCCCAGCGATAGTATCGGCAGACGACACGCAGCAGTTCCATGAACGATCCTTGTCGACCCACAAATGGTGCATTGCATTGTATTGTGACGCATGACCCGTTACAGTCAATAATGATTCTATTTCTTATTTGCGGCAACTATCAGTCCGCTCGACAGGCAGCAAGGATGGCCGTTCAACACATTCAGGAAGGATCACTGCATCTAGAGACACCGAGACCTAGAGACACGCCGCCATGCCGGAACCATCGACACTAAACTGCTTTTCCGCCTCTGACTTGCGCCGCTTCGGCGATCATTACGGTATTGCGTATCGGTTTCCGATGTTGACCTCCAACTGCGCGCCCCATGACGAGCAGCGTGCCACGGTCTTTCAGGGAAACGTCGAGGAGTTCCTGCTGCGTCCGGGCATACGCCTGACGGCATCCGATATCGAGGTTATCGAGCCATACGAATCGACCTCACTGCTGGCGACTCCGCTATTCATTGTCGTGATACTCCAGGGGCAGGTTCGCGTTCGTCTTGGTCAGCAAGAGCGATTGCTGAGCGAGGGCATGGCCATGAGCACGCGCTTGGGAAATACCCTGGCACTGAGTGCATCCCAACCGCCCGGACAGCATCTCAGGACATTGAACCTTTCGTTGAGCACCGACGCCCTTCGCGAACACGCCGACAACGATGCAGCACTGCGACAATGGTTAGAGGACGCCGACTTCCAACTGCACACCTGGGATCTGCCTGGGTATCTCCTTCCATCACTGGATCATGGTTTCAGTCATGCATGGCGAGGCATGCAGCGCCAGCTTCTGCTCGAAGGACTGGCACTGCAATTGCTCGCCCATGGTCTGCCCTTTTCCGGCTCACTAGAGCCGCGCGAGCATGCACTCCTGCCTCAAGAGCGGCAACGGCTGGAACGCATCCGCAATCTATTGCGTGATGAGCCGGCCCGAGAACACTCGCTGGAAGCCCTTGCCAAGCTGGCGTCGATGAGCCCCAGCAGCCTTCGCAACAAGTTCCGTTCGCTATATGGCGAACCCTTGTTCACCTATCTACGCGATCGCCGACTCGAACTGGCCAGGGAGTATCTCTTGCAGGGATTCAGTGTGCAGCAAGCCGCCCATTTTGTCGGTTACCGGCATGCGACCAACTTTTCGACGGCGTTCCGTCGACGCTACGGTATGTCACCCAGCGCATTTTAATGATGCGCACCCTATCGCTCGAGTCATTGACCATACGCTTATTGTCAGCACGCATACCCAGAAGCCACCCAAAAAATGGAATAATTCTCATTAATAGAATTATTCACATCAAGGGATACGTTTCATGTTGACAAGACATCCACTCTCTCTGGCAATCGCCCTCCTGGCAGGCAGTATGCTGACACCCGCGTGGGCTCAGGACGAAACGACGTCCACGGCATCATCCAATGATGATTCCAACTCGCTGGAGACAGTTACCGTGACGGCCCAACAGGCCGCCACCAAGGTCGAGACGCCTTTCATCGAGACGCCGCAATCCGTTTCCACGGTCAGTCGTGAGGAGATGGACGAACGTGGGGCCCGCACGCTCAGGGACGCCGTGCAATACACGCCTGGGGTCTATACCAACCAGGTCGGTGCCTCCAATCGCTACGACTACATGGTCATGCGCGGTTTCTCCGACGGCAGCCTGGACAATACCTACCTCGACGGCCTCAAGGTGATGGGGGATACCAATGGTTACAGTTCGATGGTGGTTGATCCCTATTTCCTGGAGAACGTCGAGGTCGTCAAAGGGCCGGCCTCGGTACTTTACGGCCGTTCGTCTCCCGGTGGTCTGGTGGCCATGACCAGCAAGCAGCCGCAGTTCGACACGCAGCGTCAACTGCGCTTCAGCGTAGGGAACAACAGTCAGCGCAGCGCCGCATTCGATTTCACGGGGCCGCTGGACGACGAGCGTCGTGCTGCCTATCGCGTTGTGGGGTTGGCCAGCGGCGCGGATACGCAGTTCGGCCCAGTCGAGGAGGAGCGCTATGCCATCGCTCCCTCGGTGACCTGGGACGTTACCGATGACACGACCCTGTCGTTCATGGCGTATCTGCAAAAGGATCCGGAAGGCGGTTACCACTCCGGCGTGCCTTACGAGGGAGCGGTGGAAAGCCACAATGGCCAGAAGATCAGCAATAACTTCTTCGACGGCGAAGCCGATTACGACAAGTTCGAGCGCACTCAGCGCATGTTTGGCTACAGCCTCGAGCACCGTTTCAATGACGCCTGGACCGCGCGTCAGAAAGTGCGTTATCTAAATACCGATGTCGATATGGATCAGGTCGCCCAAGGTGCTGAGTACGTTTACGACAATGCAGGTCACTTGATAGGGCAAAACGTTTGGGTCGGCGGGAACAGCAATGAGCTCAAGCGTTATTATTATGGTGCCGAGGAGTCACTCGATGCCTGGACCATCGATAACCAAGTGGAAGCCAAGCTCAAGAGCGGCTTCATCGATCATACCCTGCTGGTGGGCGTCGACTATCAGAAGCGCGAGAACGACGTCGTTTATACCTCGGGGGCCTTTCCCAATGTAAATCCCTTCGACCCGCAGTATGGTGTCGATCACGTGGGGGAAATCGCCGTTACCAACGACGAACGCCACGAACTGACCCAGACTGGCGTTTATCTACAGGATCAGATGGCGTTCGATCGCTGGCGACTGACGCTCGGCGGCCGCTACGACTGGGTCTCGATCACCAATGAGCAGAAGCTGGCCGATCACGAGGATACGCTCGACGAAACCTATTTCAGCGGCCGCGCGGGGCTCTTGTATCTGTTCGATAACGGGGTCGCACCCTACGTCAGTTACAACACGGCCTTCACACCGACCAGCTTCGTCGATATCGACGGCGATGTGCTCGACCCCATGGAGGGCGAGCAGTGGGAAACGGGCCTCAAGTACCAGCCACCGGGTACGCAAGACCGCTACAGTCTCTCGTTTTTCCGCATCAACCAGGAAAACGTGGCGACTAAGGAGCAGCCTACCGACCCTTACCGCTCCATCGGCGAGATCGAGTCACAAGGCCTGGAAGTGGAAGCCCGTAAGCAACTGACGGACGAACTACGCCTGCAAGCCGCTTACAGCTATACCGACATCACCTACGCCAAGAGCGACGTAGAGAGCGAGGAAGACAGCCATGCCATCTATGCACCTCGCCATCAGGCCAGCTTGTGGGGCCATTATGCCTTTCAGGAAGGTGCCCTCGAAGGACTTGATGCCGGCTTGGGCGTACGCTATTACGCCGACATCTATGCCGATCGTGCCAATACCGAGAAAGTGCCCGACTACACGCTGGTGGATGCCACCCTTGGATACGATCTCGAACAATTCGGTTTGGGAGGCATGAGCGCTCGGCTCAAGGTCGGCAACCTGCTCGATAAAGAGTACGTCGCTTCGTGCAACTCGCTTCAACACTGTTATTTCGGTGCCGAACGCAACGTCACCGCCACGATCAGTTATGATTTCTAATGATCGACACAGTTGATAACGATTCGTATTGACTTTACAGTGGAGGTTCCCACGTCAGAGGTTCAGCCATGAATGCACCTGCTCACTCGCCGTTTGCCACAGTGACCGCACCATGTCTGAGCGATCTGTATGTGGGGCCTCTCGACGCGCTGTCACCTCCCGATATCGGCGCGCCCCCGGAACATGCCCTGACGGGCAGCGAATTGCAGAACACAGAGACACTGGATGCGCTGCTGGAAAAGTTCGCCGCCCAGTACGATCATGGCGACCGGCGAGCCGTCGCCTCCCTATGGTCGAAATGGCATATCAATGCCGTACTGGCGCCGACGCTGCTCGCCAACCTGATCCTCGAGCGCGAATTGCCAATCGCCCTCGAGGATACTCGCTTGGTCGTGACATCCGAGGGTCGAACCGAACGCCTTTGCCTGGCCCACGAAGGGACTCCCCTCGCGTCGCGAAGCCCATTCATACGTTTCGAGACACTGCTCGATGGTCACCTGGCGCCCTTGTTCACGACGCTTTCTGCCTTATCCGGTGCGTCCCCCCGGGTCTTCTGGAGCAATGCGGGTAATGTATTCGAACATTACGCCACAATGATCGAGCAACATCCCCAGGCCTCACCCGGTATTGCCAAAGACGCACAAGCGTTGTTGGAATCACGCCACTATCCCGATGGGCGCCGCAACCCGCTGTATCGCCCGATACGCTACATCGAGTCACGGAATCAGGACGTCAAACGGGTACGCAAGCTCTGTTGCCTGCGCTATCTGCTGCCGGAGATTGACTATTGCGGAAATTGTCCGCTGGAAGGCTGTGACAGACGGGTTCGCAATTGACAGCGCCGCAATCCCTCAGGATCGCGGCGCTTGGATAAACGGTTGGATCAACCGTTGTCGTCAGACCACCGTTCAGGCAACGGCTTCCTGATAACGACGTTCGACTTCGTCCCAGTTGACGACATTGAAGAACGCCTCGACATAATCCGGGCGCTTGTTCTGGTACTTCAGGTAATAGGCATGTTCCCAGACGTCAATGCCCAGAATCGGCGTGTTGCCGTGCATCAGCGGGCTGTCCTGATTGAGCGTGTTTTCAACGACCAGTTTCTTCTCCGGCGTGACACTCAACCATGCCCAACCGCTACCGAAGCGGCCCAGCGCCGTCTTCTTGAACGTGTCTTTAAAGGCATCGAAACCACCCAGTTCACTATCGATGGCAGATGCCACCTTACCCGTCGGCTGACCACCACCCTGGGGAGACATCATGGTCCAGAACTTGGAGTGGTTGGAGTGGCCGCCGCCGTTGTTGATTACCGGCTGACGCTTGGCTTCCGGCACACGGTCCAGGTTGGCAATCAACTCATCGACCGGGACCTCTTCCAGGCCAGTGCCTTCCAGGGCGCCATTGAGATTGTTCACATATGTCTGATGATGCCGTGAATGGTGAATTTCCATGGTCATGGCATCGATATGGGGTTCCAGCGCGTCGTAACTGTACGGCAGTTCGGGGAGAGTGTGTGGCATATCATCAACTCCTTATGGTTTGGGCTCGAGAATAGTGGCCTGCGCCAGTGCATGTACGCAACACCCGACGGATTCACCACTGTTCCTGCATGCCATCTCACTGTATGGGGATGGAATTCGACGAACTCAAGGGCAAATCATCAATCATGGTGCCGACATGTTTCACGTCGGGCCCGGCTGAACTTTGATAACTATTCTTATTTGCTTTAGAGTTGGCGCTTGGTATGGCATCCCATCAACGTCGTGATGCTTGGTATGACGATGTTCGAGTTTGCCACCCTCAGTGTAGCGCCTATGCGCCAGCCTCTGCACGCGGAGTCCAACATGTTCGATGTCAAGGCCGCGACCTTCGAGGTCAATGGCAACTGTCTTCTTCACCCGACCGACCTGACGTTCTCCGAAGGCCGGATCTACGGCCTCATTGGTCACAATGGCTCGGGGAAATCGACCCTGCTCAAGCTGCTGGCCCAACAGCAACCCGTCAGCAGCGGTGAGATCCATCTTGACGGGCGTCCACTGGTGGACTGGTCTCCCCGGGAGTTTGCCCGGCAGGTAGCGTATCTCCCTCAACATCTTCCCAGTGCGGAAACGCTGACCGGCCGTGAACTGATCGGTTTCGGTCGCTATCCTTGGCATGGCCTGCTGGGCCGGCTGACCCGAGAGGATCATGGCCAGATCGAACGCGCCATTGAACTGACGCACACACAGGATCTTGCCGACAGGCTGGTCGATACGCTCTCCGGGGGTGAGCGTCAGCGTGTCTGGCTCGCCATGCTGCTGGCACAAGGGAGCCGCTTTCTGCTGCTCGACGAACCATTGGCCGCGCTGGACATGGCACATCAGATCGAGGTGCTGACCTTGATCCGTCAACTGTGTGTCGAGTTACGGTTAGGTGTCGTCATCGTGCTTCATGACGTGAACATGGCGGCGCGTTATTGCGACCATCTTGTCGCCCTGCATAGCGGCCGGGTTCTCGCCCAGGGTTCCCCCGGCGACATGATGACGGACGACACCCTGGAAGCCATCTACGGCATCCCCATGCATATCATGTCTCATCCCAGTGGCAAGCATTCCATTGCCGTGATTCATTGACTACCGCCTGCGATGACCGACTCGAGGCCTTCATTGCCAACCGTTCCCTTGTTCCTCCACACCGTTTGCCGTTGGATCCGGCGGTTCACATTGCTCTGGATAACGTTATTGCCGACCAGCGGGGTACTCGCGAACGATGATGCCATCGCGGCCATCGATTGGACCCTGGCCGAGACGCTGGTGGCTCTGGATGCCCCTCCTGCCGGCGTCGCTCAGGTCGATGCCTATCATGCCTGGGTCGGGGAACCGGAATTGCCGGATGACGTCGTCGATCTCGGTCTGCGGACTCAGCCCAACCTGGAACGTCTCTCGGAACTCGATCCTTCGCGTATTCTGATCTCGCCGATGTTCGCTGGCTTGACGCCCAAGCTGTCACGCATTGCCGAGGTGGAAACCCTCGACTTCTACAACGGCGAGCGCGAGCTATGGGACCAGCTGGTTGCTCTAACCCACCGGTTGGGAGACATGGTGGATCAAGAAGCGGAAGCTGATGCGCTCATCGAGCGGACGGAGACACGCCTGGAACGTCAACGCCAGACACTGTCGTCCACCGATGATCGGCCACTGTTGATGATTCAGTTGATGGATGAGCGCCACGCCCGTGTGTTCGGCGATCACAGCCTGTTGCAGGCTGTCACCGATCGACTGGAACTGGAGAACGCCTGGCAAGGTACCACCAATGCCTGGGGCTTCTCGCTGGTGGGTCTTGAGGACCTCATGGGCATCGAGGCCCGTTTGGTGGTGATCAAGCCGCTACCGGTCGGTGTCAAAGCTCGGTTGGCTGACAGCGGCCTGTGGCAACAGCTCCCCAGCGTGAAACGCGACGATGTGATCTGGCTCGATCCGGTGTGGACCTTCGGTGCACTGCCTTCGGCACAACGGTTCGCCGACCTGCTCACCGAGGCTCTGGAGGACGCCGACCGTGCTTGACATACCCTATCGTCTGACACCGCCCCGGCTGTGCTTGATCTTTTCGCTTTTCGCCTTGGGGCTGGCCGGGCTGGCACTTCAACATGCCAGCCCTCTGTCGACCGGTCTCGAGGCACTGTTTGCTCCAGACGCGGGTAACGCCACTCAACTCGTGCTGCATTACGGCTGGTGGCCACGCCTGACCATCGCCCTGCTGGCAGGCGCCGGCCTGGGTCTGGCCGGTGTACTGATGCAGCAGGTCCTGCGCAATCCCCTGGCCGCGCCCACCACACTGGGTGTCGCCAGTGGCGCCAATCTGGGGCTGATGGTCGCGACACTCATGGCTCCCTGGCTGTTCGATTTCGGGCGTGAGTGGGTCGCCCTCGCCGGCGGCGGCCTGGCCATGGGCCTGGTTTTCCTGTTGTCCTGGCGGCGCGGCCTGGCCCCCATGGTCGTGGTGTTGGCCGGCCTGGTGGTCAATCTCTATGCCGGCGCGCTTGGCATGGCCCTGTTATTGTTCCATCAGGAAACGCTCAAGGGATTGCTGATCTGGGGTGCCGGTTCGCTCTCCCAAAGTGGCTGGGATGGTGTCGGATTCCTGTGGCCACGGCTGGTTGTCGGTGCCGTCCTGGCCGCCATCATGCTCAGGCCATTGGCGATTCTCGATCTCGACGATGCCAATGCCCGCAGCCTCGGCGTATCACTCAAGTCTGTACGTCTGGCCGGACTCGGCCTGGGCGTGTTCCTGACGGCTTGTGTGGTCAGTGTAGTCGGCGTGATCGGTTTCATCGGTCTGGCGGCGCCGGCCATCGTAAGGCTGTCGGGCGCGAGGCGACTCAGTCAGCGTCTGGTCTGGGCACCCTTGCTCGGCGCGCTCCTGCTGGCCAGTACCGACCTATTGCTGCAACGGTTTTCCGGCGCTCTGCCCACCCTGATACCCACCGGTGCCACCACCGCAGCACTGGGAGCACCCTTGCTGCTATGGCTGATTCCCCGTCTGGGTCTTCACGGTGGCAATCCCGTTTCCGGTCAACACGCCATCATGCGACGCCATCCTGCTCCCGAACGTTTGGCGATGGTCCTGAGCGGGGTGCTGGTCCTGGCGGCCATCATGGCTCTCATGACCGGCCAGGGAGCCGACGGCTGGCAATGGCTGGGTCCCTCCCAGTGGAGCACGCTGGAGTGGCGACTTCCGCGTCTGCTGGCGGCTGCCGGTAGCGGTATCATGCTGGCGGTCGCGGGGACCCTCATCCAGCGCCTGACAGCCAACCCGATGGCGAGCCCAGAAGTGCTCGGGATCAGCGGCGGTACCGCCATCGCACTGATCGGCGCCATGTATTTTCTGCCGGGGGCCTCTCATCTGACCATGATCGGTATCGGTACCCTGGGGGCGCTGGCCGTGCTGGGACTGCTTGTACTGCTCAACCATCGCAGCGGCTTCCTGCCGGAACGGTTGCTTTTGACCGGGGTCGCGGTCACCGCACTCTTCGATGCTCTGAGAGCGATCGTACTAGCCGGTGGTGATCCACGTGGACAGCAGGTCATCGCCTGGCTGTCGGGCTCGACCTATTATGTCGATCTGACGACGGCAGTCATCGTGGCGGCCGGCGCACTGCTGGCTGCATTGGCGGCACGACCATTCGCCCGCTGGCTGGATATTCTTCCCTTGGGCACACCGACCGCTCGGGGGTTGGGCATTCATATCGGCCAGGCACGCCTGCTTCTGCTCGGCTTGGTAGCTTTGCTTACGGCCTGCGCGACATTGGTGGTTGGACCGCTCTCCTTCGTCGGCCTTCTGGCGCCGCACATGGCCCGCTTGATGGGCTTTGCCAGAGGCCGTTCACAACTGATGGGTGCCGCTTTGGTCGGTGCCGTCTTGATGACGATCGCCGACTGGCTGGGCCGGCAACTGCTGTATCCCGAAGAGCTGCCCGCCGGACTCGTCGCCTCGCTGGTAGGAGGTGCCTATTTCATGTGGGGCTTGCGGCGACTTTAACAGGTATTCTTACCACTGGCTTTCTGATACATCACTGAGGATGCATGGATGGTGAACCTGGTTCGCAGGATAGTCACCCGAGGTCGCGATCTGGCAATCGCTATCACACTGTTCATGATCCCTCTGAGTGCCGCGGCCCATCCGCATGGCTGGGTCGACCTACAGGTCAGCGTCATCCTCGATGAACAAGGTCGCGTCGAAGCGCTCCAGCAGCGCTGGCGCCTGGATCCTTTTTATAGCCTGATATTGCTGGAAGAGTTGGGTCGCGCCGACAGCGATGCCTCCATGGATGCCCGCCTCGATCAATTGGGTACGGAGATTCGTGACAACCTCGACTCTCAAGGGTATTTCACCGAAATCGCTCATGCAGGTGAGTCGGTGCCATCGGGCCGGGTCGAGGAATACACCACCATGGCACGTGGCGAGCGGGTGGAGTTCACCTTCCGACTGCCTCTCGCGTCGCCCCTTTCACTGGAAGACCAGCCGCTGCAGTATCGCATCTACGATCCGACCTACTATATCGAGATCGTACACGACGCCGATGACGAAGGCCGGGAGGACGAGGCACTTTCAGTCACTGGTAATGACTGCACGACACGTATTATCCCCGCCGACCCCGATCCGGAACGGGTGGCGGAAGCGGCTCGACTGGATCAGACCGACGACGCACCGGACGGCCTGGGCCGATTTTTCGCCGAAACTGGCGAGGTACAATGTGCCCCATGATCCCATGCTCATACCATTCCATCATCCCGCCCTGCGAAGGAGCCTTTCATGACGGTCATGACTGAAGGATCACGCCTGCCCCGGCGTTTGCTGATCGCAGGTACTTTCCTGCTGAGTGTCATCGTGCTCGTCTGGTTGCTTCAGGAAGGCCGAGGCATCAGTTTGCAACTGGTCATATGGCAACGCGATCTGCATCACGCCCTCACCCAGGCGCTTGCCCAACTGTCGGCGACGCCGTCCGCGACCACCTGGTCGGTATTGCTTGGTGTCAGTTTCGGCTATGGCGTGTTTCATGCCGCAGGCCCCGGCCATGGCAAGGCGGTACTCAGCACCTACCTGCTTACCCAGGGAGGTGCCTGGCGACGTGCATTGGCGCTGTCATGTGCTGCGTCCCTGTTGCAAGCCTTGACGGCCATTACCCTGGTCGCCGTATTGGTGCATGGCCTCGGCTGGCTGACACGCCATACGGTCGGCTCGGTCGTATGGGTGGAACACGCCAGCTATCTGATGGTCACGCTGCTTGGGCTCTGGTTATGCTGGCGGGCCGGGAGCCGATTACGACAGCAGCCGTCACGTCCCCATGCCGATCATGCACATGACCATCACGGCAGTTGCGAGTGCGACCATCACATCTCGCCGAGCGAGGCTGGCGATTGGCCTACGGCACTGATCACCATCGCGACGATCGGCATACGTCCTTGCAGCGGGGGCGTAATACTTCTCGGCGCTGCGTCGCTGATGGGCTATTTCTGGGCCGGTGTGCTGGCAGTGCTGGTCATGGCGGCCGGCACCGCGCTCACCGTCTCCAGCCTCGCGCTAGCCAGCGTGATGGCCAGAGGCTGGGCGGAACGCCGCCTGGCGCGACAATCTCGGTCCAGCCGCGCCAGACACCTGCTAGACTGGGCCGCACTGGGCGGTGGGCTTGTCATCCTGGCACTGGGCGTATCGCTGTTGTTGACGGGCACCGGCACTACCGCCGATGTCCCGTTACTGGAATCGCCATCCAGCCATGAAACCGCACCCGGCAACCCTCTGCTTGATTGACTGCCACCTACAGGCTCATGGATTTACGACAGTCAGTGCGCGGCTACTCGATGTCTCAGCGGTCGAAAACGACCGTACGTTGGGCATGCAAAAAGACACGTCGCTCGATATGATGGCTGACGGCGCGCGCCAGCGTCAGGCGCTCGACATCACGCCCCTTGGCGACCAGGTCTTCCGGGTAGTCGGCATGACTCACCGCTTCAACACGTTGGGTGATGATCGGCCCCTCATCGAGATCGTCGTTGATATAGTGCGCCGTTGCCCCGACCAGTTTGACACCCTTCTCGTAGGCCTGATGATAGGGCTTGGCGCCCTTGAAGCCCGGTAACAGCGAGTGATGGATATTGATCGCTCGCCCCGCCAGTCGGTGGCACATGTCGCTGGAGAGTACCTGCATGTAACGCGCCAGGATGACCAGCTCCGCCCCGGTTTCCTCGATCACCCGCCAGACCTGGGCTTCCTGCTCGGCCTTGGTATGGGGCGTGATCGGGAAATGGTAATAAGGCAGGTCATGCCAGGCGACCAGCGGTTCGAGGTCGGGATGGTTGGAAACGACCGCCCGGATATCCATGGGAAGCTGGCCGATACGATAGCGATACAGCAAATCATTGAGGCAATGATCCGCCTTGGACACCATGATCACGACCGGCATGCGCGCTTCGGGCGGCGTCAACTCGAAGGTCATGTCGAATTCGTCGGCACGCGACGCGAATGCGTCACTGAAAGCGTCGACATCGAAGTCGTCATCTTCGGGACGGAACTCGGCCCGAATGAAAAAACGTTCGACCAACCGATCATCGAAGGAGTTGAGCTCGGTGATATAGCAGCGCTGCTCCTTGAGAAACCGGGTAACGACATCCACGGTTCCCAAGCGACTCGGCGATTGCGCGGCAATGGTCCAGGCTGGCGGTGAAGCGCTCATGCTCGATACCTCCGTCAGCGTTCGACGCCGATGCCGTACTCTTCCCCGGCATCCAGCAGCCAGCGGTAGAGGTAATCAGCGAAACTGCGCCGTATCACCAATTCCCACCGTGATGCCGATGGGCGGCGGAGGATCGCCGAGGTCTTGGCGAACCCGGTCGTCACGCCTTTGCCAACCGGAAACGCCGACGGGTGGACATCGTAATGCGAGGACTTCATCAGTACCGCACGGGCCATCTCGCCCTCGATATCGATGACCGTCTGACCGCCACTGACGTTGACGATGCTGACATGAGAGTCGCCCAGGACGTCACGCAGTTGGGACTCGAGCGAAAACTCTTCGCCTCCCGGCACGATCAACAACCACTCGTCGGGTGCCAGCCACTGCACGGAGCGTTCACCACTGGCATCATGATTCAGCCCATGAGGCTGGCTGGGCAGCGACAGGCCCAGCACCTCGCGCAACGCTTCATCGAGAACGATCGCTCCACCGCGCAGGATCAAGTGCCCCAGACAGGGCCGTTCACGCAGTATGACCTGCGAGGTCGACGTGATCGCCGGCGCGCCGGATCGCTGCAGAGAATAGGCGAGCGGCGATTCAGTGGCGACATCTACCTCGGGATGCGTCTGGAATTGGCGGATATCAGACATTCTGACGCTCTCCTTCCGGGTCGACGAATTGGGTGCCGACGATCTCGGCTTCGTGAATGGTGCCATCGGCCATGGGTAGATAGACGGTCTCGCCAAGGCGCTGATGGCCACCTTTGACGACCGCCAGGGCAAAGCCGCTTTCCAGGGTCGGACTGTAGTAGCTGGACGTGACATGACCGACCATGGTCATCGGGATTGCCTGTTGCGGATCGAAAACGATCTGTGCGCCTTCCTGCAGTACGACGGCAGGGTCCGCGGGACGCAGGCCCACCAACTGCTTGCGGTCCGTGCGACGCGTATCGGAACGCGACAAGGCGCGCTTGCCGATCCAGGGGAACGGCTTGTCATAACCGATCGCCCAGTACATGCCCAGATCTTCCGGCGTGACCGAGCCATCGGTATCCTGGCCGGCGATGATGAAGCCCTTTTCGGCACGCAACACGTGCATGGTTTCGGTGCCGTATGGCGTCAGCCCGTACTTGTCACCGTGCTCGAATAGCGTTTTCCAGACATGCATGGCGTAATTGGCCTGCACATTGATCTCGAACGCCAGCTCACCGGTGAAGGAGATCCGGAAAACTCGCGCCGGCACATCGGCGACGTTGCCTTCCCGCCAATCCATGAACTTGAAGGACTCGCGGTCCAGATCGATATCGGTGATCTCGGCAAGCGGCTTGCGCGCCTCCGGGCCGGTCACGGTCATGGTCGCCCAGTGATCGGTGACGGAGGTGAAATACACGTCGAGTTCCGGCCACTCGGTCTGGTGCCACATTTCCAGCCATTCGAGCACTGCGGCGGCGCCTCCTGAAGTGGTGGTCATCAGGAAGTGGTTCTCACCCAGGCAGCTGGTGGTGCCGTCGTCCATCACCATGCCATCGTCCTTGCACATCAGGCCGTAACGGACACGGCCGGGCGCCAGCTTGGCCCACTTGTTGGTGTAGACCCGGCCAAGGAACTCGCGCGCGTCCGGCCCCTGGATGTCGATCTTGCCCAGCGTCGAAGCATCCAGGATACCGACACGTTCACGCACCGCCCGACATTCGCGCACCACCGCTTCATGCATGGACTCGAGCCGGCCATTCACGTGGCGCGGATAATACCAGGGGCGCTTCCACTGGCCGACATCCTCGAACTCCGCTCCCTGCTCGACATGCCATTGATGCATCGCGGTATAACGTTCGGGGTCGAACAGCTCACGACAATGACGGCCGACCACGGCACCAAAGGTGACCGGTGTATAGTTGGGACGGAACACCGTGGTACCGACTTCCGGAATCGAGCGTCCCAGACAGCGTGCGGCGATGGCCATGCCGTTGATGTTGCCGAGCTTGCCCTGGTCGGTGCCGAAGCCCATGGCCGTATAACGCTTGACATGCTCGATGGACTCGAAGCCTTCACGAGTGGCCAGTTCGATCGCTGCCGCGGTGACATCGTTCTGCAAGTCCACGAACTGCTTGGGCGCACGCAACGTCGTTTTTTCATGCGGCACTTGATAGAGCGCACAGGCCTCGCCTTCCCGGATCGCCGGTACTCGAGGCAGAGCGGTCGTCTCGAAAACGGCCTCGAAGCCCTGAGACGCCGCCGCCTTGGCGCCGGCATCCGCACCATCCGCCAACACGTCGGCCAGGGGATAAATGCCACGTGCGCCGCCTGCCGCCGCAACGCCCTTCACGGTATTGGGCACGAAACCGAGGATCGTCTCGTTCCAGGATGGGCGGGCCCCGGTATGGGAGGCCAGGTGAATGACCGGGCTGTAGCCTCCGGAGCTGGCAATGGTGTCGCAATCGAGCGTTTCCACGGGGCCGATGACCTTGAAGGCCTCTCGGTCGATTCGGGCAATACGCGCACCGGTGACCCGCTTGCTGCCGCTCGCCTCGATCACGGCGCTGCCGGGAATGATACGGATACCCCGAGCCCGCGCTTGCTCGACAAGCTCGCCATCGGGGGTTTCACGGGCATCCGCGATGGCGACGACATCATGTCCTGCGTCGAGCCAATCCAGCGCGGCGCGATAGGCGTGGTCGTTGCTCGTGGTCAGCACCAATCTGCGACCGGGTATCACCCCGTAGCGACGGATATAGGTGGACACGGCACCCGCCAGCAGATTGCCCGGCACATCGTTGTTGGCATACACCAGCGGACGTTCATGGGCACCGGTGGCCAACACTACCTGGCCGGCACGCACGCGATGCAGGCGTGAGCGTGGCTGACGCCGCCCCTCGATAGACGGGGCGCTGTCTGCCAGGTGCTCGGTACGCCGTTCGTGAAGCGTCACGAAGTTGTGATCGTGATAACCGTTGGCCGTAGTGCGCGGCAGCAGGGTGACGTTCTCCAGCCGCTCGAGCTCGGCAAGCGCATCGGCGATCCACTGACCTGCCGGACGATCGTCAAGACACTCGCGGGAATCGAGCAACGAACCGCCCATCGCTTCCTGCTCGTCGGCCAGGATGACCCGAGCCCCGGCACGCGCCGACGCCAGAGCCGCAGCCAGCCCAGCCGGCCCGGCACCGATGACCAACACGTCACAGTGCTGGCTCATGTGGTCATAGATATCCGGATCCGTCTCGGTCGGACTACGCCCGAGCCCAGCCGTCTTGCGGATGTACTTCTCGTAGGTCATCCACATCGATGCCGGGGCCATGAAGGTCTTGTAATAGAAGCCGGGCGGCATGAAGGGAGCCCCCAACTTGCCGATCCAGCCCATCAGATCTTTCTGGACATCGGGCCAGCCATTGGTGCTATGGGCAACCAGGCCCTCGTAGAGTGCCTGTTGAGTGGCGCGCACATTAGGCACTTGAGCTGCCTCGCTGGCACCCAACTGCACCACTGCATTGGGCTCTTCCGACCCTGCAGCCACGATTCCACGCGGACGCGAGTACTTGAAGCTGCGATTGACCAGGTCTACGCCATTGGCGAGCAACGCCGAGGCCAGGGTATCCCCCGGATGACCGGTGTATGCCTGCCCGTTGAAGGTAAAGTTCAGCGTGTGGTTGCGGTCGACGCAGCCACCTGCTGCCAGGCGATTGGGTTGCTTGGCTGACTGGCTCATGCCTGAACTCCTTGTGCACCCTTGGTCTCGGTAGACACCCGATCGTCTGTCGACGAGGCAGTCGCTGCCGGCCGGGAGGCCTCTGTTTCCGCCGTGATCGTCGGCTGCTCACCCATCTTGTAGGTCTCGAGAATCTCGTAGGTCACCGTGTGCCGCGTGATATTGAAGAATTTTCGGCAGCCCAACGCATGCACCCACATTTCGTGATGGATACCGCGTGGGTTGTTGCGGAAGAACAGGTAATCGCCCCACTCTTCATCCGAGCAGGCATCGGGATCCTCGGGGCGAGCGAGATGCGCCTGGCCCTTGGGGTGGAACTCTTCCTCCTCGCGATGCTCCTCGCAGTAGGGGCAGTAAATATAAAACATGGTCATGCCTCCTTAGTGAGCAACGCCGGCTGCACCGTGTTCATCGATCAGCGCTCCACTATGGAAACGATCGATACTGAAGGGAGCGGCCAACGGGTGTGGTTCGCCCTTGGCCAGGGTCGCAGCGAACACATGCCCTGACCCCGGCGTGGCCTTGAAGCCCCCCGTACCCCAGCCGCAATTGAAGAAGAGTCCCTTGACCGGCGTCTTCGACAGGATCGGACAGGCATCCGGACAGGTATCCACGATGCCTCCCCACTGACGGTTCATCCTGACCCGCGAGAAGATGGGGAACATCTCGACAATGGCCTGCAGCGTGTGCTCCACCGTCGCGTAACTGCCACGCTGCCCATAGCCGTTATAGCCATCGATACCGGCGCCGATCACCAGATCGCCTTTATCGGACTGACTGATATAGCCGTGGACGGCATTGGACATCACCACGGTATCCAGAATGGGCTTCATGGGCTCGGACACCAGAGCCTGCAGCGGATGGGATTCCAGCGGCAGCTTGAACCCCGCCATGCCGGCCAGCACACCGGAGTTGCCGGCCGTGACACAGCCCACGGTGCGGGTTTCGATATCGCCACGATTGGTATGCACGCCAACCACCTGGCCGTCGAGGATCTTGAAGCCGGTCACTTCGGTGTTCTGCAGAAGGTCGACGCCATAGGCATCAGCGGCTCGCGCGAACCCCCAGGCCACGGCATCGTGACGCGCCACACCGGCGCGCGGCTGCCAGGACGCCCCCATGATCGGATAGCGAGCGCGCTTGGAGCCATCGATGATCGGCACGATCTCCTGCACGCCCTTGGCATCGAGGACTTCACTGTCGACGCCGTTCAACCGATTGGCATTGACGCGGCGCTGGATGTCACGCATGTCCTGGAGAGTGTGACCGAGATTCAGCACGCCGCGCTGGGAGAACATCACGTTGTAGTTGATGTCCTGTGACAGGCCTTCCCACAGTTTGAGGGAGTGTTCATACAGGGCCGCCGCTTCGTCCCACAAATAATTGGAACGTACGATGGTGGTATTGCGGGCGGTATTGCCCCCACCCAGCCATCCTTTCTCCAGCACGGCGACATTCGTGATCCCGTGTTCCTTGGCCAGGTAATAAGCGGTCGCCAGACCATGACCGCCGCCGCCGATGATTACCGCATCATATTGCGCTTTCGGTTCGGGATTGCGCCATTGGCGCTGCCAATCCTCGTGATGGCGCAGCGCGTGCTTGACCAGCCCGAAACCTGAATACCGTTGCATAGCTTGCTTCTCCCGAGTTGGCCGACTTGCCCCTCTATGCGGCGATGGTAGACCCAGGCTCACACCGCAAGATGCTTGGCGACGTCACGACACGATGCGTTTGCGACACGCCTGTCGCGAATGCGAAATCACCGGCTATCCGGAGCGGCAAACACGTGCGATTTGCCACCACACCCTGTTTTTCAGGACAATACGCCTTTCGACTAACGTCACATCACCCAACATCGCATCAGGATCCGTTCATGCTCGTCGAACTCATCGCCATCATGGCTCCCGTCTTCGTGGGAGCCAGCCTGGGTTTCATCTGGATTCGCCTGGGCCACCCCTACCCGGTCGAGTTCGTCACCAAACTGGTCTTCAACATCGGCACGCCCTCGCTGATCATCGCCTCGTTGTCCGGGGCCAACATCGATGCCGGCAGTTTCGGACGCACCATGCTCGGCACGTTATGCGTGCTTTTCAGCATGGCATTGTTGAACTTCGCGATGGCATGGCTGCTGCGCAAGGACTGGCGGGTGCTGCTGGCACCGATGATGTATCCCAACACCGGCAACATGGGCCTGCCGGTGGCACTCTATGCCTTTGGTGAGTCGGGGTTCGCCTTCGCCATCACCGTCATGGTCACGGTTGCGCTGGTGCAATTCACCTTCGGTGCGGTCATGGCCAGCCGTAACCGTAATCCGCTCAGAACGCTGGTCCGTACGCCGACTGTCTATGCGATATTGATTTCCCTGGCATTGTTGCTGACCGATACCGATCTGCCATTGTGGATTGCCAATACCGTGGACCTGATCTCCGGTTTCACGGTGCCGTTGATGCTGATCACACTGGGGGTATCGCTGGCGAGCATCCAGGTCCGTAATCTCAAGTCCGGTCTCGGATTCAGCCTGTTGCGTACATTGACGGCTGCGCTGGTGGCTTATGGCGTCGGGATGCTGCTGTCGCTGCCTCCGCTGGCCCACACCATCCTGGTGTTGCAGATGAGCATGCCGATTGCCGTCTATAACTATCTATTCGCCCAACGCGCCAAGCGTGAACCCCAGTATGTGGCAGCACTGGTGTTCTGCTCAACGCTACTCTCCTTTCTCTATCTGCCGGTCCTGCTGGCGGTCATGATGTAATCGTCCCACGACGCCCTTTGACTGCTAGAGTGTCAGAGATGGCAACGCGACGAGGGAGATATCATGACACTCAAGGTGATGATCACGCCCCTGGCAGGCGTCGGCCTGATGGCTCTCGCCCTGCCTCTCCAGGCACAAACGGTGACCCACGAACGGATCGAGAGCGAGCATCTCGACTTCCGCCTGGTGGAAATCGTTTCGGACCTCGAGTATCCCTGGTCCACGGCGTTCCTGCCCGATGGCCGCTACCTGGTCAGCGAGCGTCCGGGTCGGCTGACACTGATCGACGACGGTGAGAAAACCACGCTGGAAGGCGTACCGGAGGTGTCGGCGCAGGGTCAGGGCGGCTTACTCGACCTGGCGCTGCATCCCGATTACGACAACGGCGAGAACGACTGGCTCTATTTCAGTTATTCCAAACCGGGTGACGGGGGTAGCGCCACGGCCGTGGCGCGTGCCCGGCTGGGGGAGTCGTCCCTGAAGGACGTCGAGGACATTTTCGTTCAGGACCGGTTTTCAGAGCCCGGCCGTCACTATAGCGGTCGTCTGGCCTGGCGGGAGGACGGCACCCTGCTACTGGGTATCGGCGATCGAGGCCAAGATCCGGCACGCGCCCAGGACAAAGGCGATCACGCCGGTGGGGTCATGCGACTCAATGCCGATGGCAGTGTTCCGGATGACAATCCCTTCGTGGATAACGAAGATGCGCTGGATGAACTGTTCACCCTCGGCAACCGAAATATCCAAGGGATGACCGTGGCCCCGGACGGGACCATCTGGGCAACGGAGCACGGGCCCCGGACCGGTGACGAGGTCAATCGGATCGAGGCCGGTGTCAATTACGGTTGGCCGGAAGTCTCGCGCGGCAACGATTACGCCACGAACGAACCGATCGGCAAGGATTCCGCGCCCGGCATGCGCGACCCGCTACACGTCTTCGAAGGCCGCTATGCCCCGTCGGGACTCGCTTACGTCAGCAGCGACCGATTCCCTGAATGGGAAGGCGACCTGCTCGCCGGCGGCCTGTCGAGTGAAAAGCTGACTCGTCTGACTATCGATGGCGATGACGTCGACGCCGCCGAACTGGTACTGGACAGCGAAATCGGCCGCATCCGCGATGTTCGTCAGGGGCCCGACGGTTATCTCTATCTGCTCACTGATGAGACCGAGGGCAGTCTCTACCGACTCGAGCCGTTGAACTGATCGCTTACATCAATACTCGACGACGACATCGCCCTTGGGTTTGCTGCAGCACGTCAGGATATAGCCCTCGGCGATGTCTTCTTCGGTAATGCCACCGTTGTGTTCCATATCCACCTCACCGGAGCGCAACGAGGCCCGACAGGTGCCACAAATTCCCATGCCGCATGCCTTGGGAATGTGAAGCCCGAGCTTGGAGGCTGCCGCATGCACCGTCTCGTCGGTCGTGACACGCACGCTCTTGCCCGATTCACAAAACTCGACATTGACCATGTCGCTGATATTGATCTCTTCGGCTTCTGCCTCGGCCTGTTCCGCCAGTTCGATCACCTCTTCCTGCACATCGGCCGGCGTGGCTCCGAAGGTCTCCTGATGATAATGGGCCATGTCGAAACCATTATCGTGCAGAATGCCCCGGATGGCCTTCATGAACGGCGTCGGACCACAGCAAAAGATTTCGCGCTCGAGGAAATCCGGTGCCATCAATTCAAGCATGGGCTGATTAACGTATCCACGAAATCCGGCCCATACCTCGCCCATGTCCTGACTGCGTTCACAGACGATATGCAATTTGAACTCGGGCAGCCGCGAAAACATGTGGATCAATTCACGATGATAGATGATGTCTCGTGGCGACCGTGCGCAATGGATGAACTCCAGATCGACGCTGGCGTTGGTATCGAAGAACCAGCGCGCCATCGACATCAACGGCGTGATTCCCACACCACCGGACAGCATCAGTATCTTGTCGGCCGGGTAGTCGATGACGTTGAAATCGCCGACCGGACCATGAACGGCCAGTTCGTCACCCACCTTGATGTTGTCATGCAACCACGACGACACCTTGCCTCCCGGCAGGCGCTTGACGGTAATCGAGAAACTATAGGGGATCGAGGGCGAACTCGAGATCGTATAGGAGCGCATGATCGACTCGCCCTCGATTTCCAGCTCCAGCGTCACGAACTGCCCCGGCTTGAAAAAGAACATCAACGGTTGCTCGGCCATGAAACAGAACGTCCGCACATCCCAGGTTTCCTGGATCACCTTGACGCAGCGCACTTGATGCCGGCCGTTGGTCCAGGTCTGGGTCGTCACCTGGTTGAGGAAGCTCGTGGTCATGGTCGTTCCCGCCTGTCTGCAATGGGTGATCGACGTGCGACATAGCACACCGTTTCACGCATTCTGCGCAGCCTTGGCTACCCCCACTTATCTGGCAACGACATGGACATGTCACTCTTTCCCCGGATGGAGAGCAGAAGCCCCCCCTGGCGTCGCGCCTGATGCAGTCAGCGTCGTCGCCAGACAACTGTGCTATCGAGCGCTGTTTCAGACTCAGCTGAACATCCACCATCAATCGTTCGACATCCAAGGATATCAGCCATGCCCGCGCTACCCTCTCATCATCTGGACGATCCCCTGGCTTCGGTTCGCGAGGCAACATCAACCATGCTCGAACAGCGTGCCTACGGCTATTCACTGCCGCAGCCGTTCTACAACGATGCGCGACTGTTCGCCCTGGACATGCAGGAGATCTATGCCAAGGAGTGGCTGTTCGCCGGGCATACCTGTGAAATTCCCAGCAAGGGAAATTACATGACCCTTCAGATCGGCGATGGCTCGGTGATCATCGTGCGAGGTGACAAGGGCACGATTCATGCGTTCCACAACACTTGCCGCCATCGCGGTTCACGTCTCTGTACCGCCGAACGCGGCAAGGTCGCCAAGCTGGTCTGCCCTTACCATCAATGGACCTATGATCTTGACGGTCGATTGCTGTTTGCAGGCACCGAAATGGGGCCCGATTTCGACCTGTCCGATCACGGTCTGGCCCCGGTCGCCGTCCGTTCTGGTGGCGGTTATATTTTCATCAACTTGGGTGACAATCCGGCGCCCATCGACGACTTCCTGGTCAGTCTCGAGCACTACTATGAGCCCTACGACATGGAAAATGTCAAAGTGGCCGCGGAGTCGAACATCATCGAGCAGGGAAACTGGAAGCTGGTCATGGAGAACAACCGTGAGTGTTATCACTGCGATGCCTCACACCCCGAGCTCCTGAAGACGCTCTCGGAATTCGATGATGCCGAGGATCCTCGCGCGACTCCTCAATACAAGACGTTCTGCCGACGCAAGCAGGCCGACTGGGACAGCGAGCACATCCCTTGGCAGCAGGCCCGTTTCGGACGTCGCAACCGTCTGGCACGCACCCCTCTGCTGGAAGGCGCCGTGTCGATGACCCTCGACGGCAAACTTGCCTGTCAAAAACTCATGGGGCGCATGACCAGTGCCGACATGGGGACGCTACGCATGCTCCACTTGCCCAACTCGTGGAATCATTTCTGTGGTGATCATGGTGTCTCCTTCCGTGTATTGCCGATATCCGCGCAGGAAACGTTGGTCACGACCAAGTGGCTGGTCCACAAGGATGCCGTGGAAGGTGTCGACTATGATGTCGAGCGGCTGCGATATGTGTGGGATGCCACCAACGCACAGGACCGCCAACTGGTGGAAGAGAATCAGCGTGGCGTCAACTCGATGGCCTATCGCCCCGGCCCTTACTCCCCCACCTACGAATTCGCCGTGATCGACTTCGTCGAATGGTACAGCGAACGAATGCAGGACAATCTCAACCAGAACGCATCTCACCTGCATCTTGCCCAAGGCTGACCTCCCCGTAACGGGGCCCGTCATGGCGGGCCTCGTTGCATCACTCTCGCGCTCGTACTCTGCTTGCCAGCAGAAAAATCGGGCGCCCTGATGCCTCTCGGACGAACGTGCTGCTGTGGAAACGGTCACAAGGTCGGTTTCCCGAGTCGTTTCCGAGGACACTGATGCGTTTACGCAACATCATTCTCATTACGGTCATCGTGCCACTGTTCGCCACACTGCTGGTCTTCAGCATGGTCGCGATCAAGTCATTGGAGGACAATGTCCGCTCCAAACTGCAGAACGAAGTGCAGATCATCACGCATGCCATCGGCACGACCCTGAGTTATGCACTCGACAACGAGACCCCCGAGGCCATGCAGGAGGCATTGCATTCGGCCTTTTCCTTCCATCGTATCTACGGTGCGTATGTCTTCGACGAAGATGGGGAGAAGATTTACGGTCTGGGGCTGGGCGAGGAATTATTCGAGCCCGAAGATATCCATGCCGTGGCAGAAAGTGGCGAACAGACCGGTGCCTACCGTGAGCATGAGCGCTGGAACTACTACTCCACCCTGATGCCTCTGACCTCTTCGGACGGTGAAGTACGTGGCGTCCTTCAGGTCAATCGTCTCAATACCGGTATCGAAAACTACACGGGCTTCATCAGTCTGGTCGCTGTGGCGGTCTTCACCGTTGGGGCGGCCGGGATCGCCCTGATGATCTGGTGGGGATTCCGACGGTATATCGAACGTCCTCTCAACCGGTTGTTGGGCGTCATGGAGCGTGTCGAGAAGGGCGATAGAGAACACCGCGCTTCCGTCGAAGGGCCCGAGGAGTACCGGCAGTTATCCGTCGCTCTCAATGGCATGCTCGATGCAATGGCGGAGAAGGATGCCGATATCGAGGCGCGCCGGCAGAAGGAGATCGAGCTCGAGAAACGCCTGCGCAAATCCAAGAAACTCGCCGAGCTCGGCGTTCTGGCCGCCGGGGTCGCCCATGAAATCGGCGCCCCCTTGACCGTCATCAATGGACAGGCACAACGTCTGGCGCGAAGTGAACACATGTCTGACGAAGAACAGGCGAAACTGCAACGCATCCGCAGTGAGGTCGACCGGATCGTCGTGATCGTCCGCCAGTTGATGGACCTTGGTCGGCAGCACAACGTGGAAAAAGAGTCACGCCACATCGGCGATCTGGTGACTGCCGCGTTGGAGTTGCTCGACGAGGATGTCGACATTCACAGCACACGGATCGAGATCGATCTGCCGGAATCGGCCCCGGAGATCGTGGTCAATGGCCAGCAAATCATCCAGGTCATCACCAACCTATTACATAATGCGCTGCAAGCCACGCCTGGCGGCCATGTTCGTATCAAGGCCAGGTTCGAGGACAACGAGGTAAACCTGCTCATCGAGGACGATGGGCCCGGTATCGATGACAACGTCAAGAACCAGGTCTTCGACCCTTTCTATACGACCAAGCCCGTAGGTCAAGGTAGCGGCCTGGGACTATCGATGGTTCATCGTATCGTCAACGACCACGGCGGCACTGTCGGTGTCTTCGACAGTGAGCTCGGTGGCGCCGGCTTTGATATCAGCCTGCCACTGGAAACCTATGCGGTCACGTCACAGGACGAATGAACCACTCATGCAAGGACAAGGAGAGGAATTACCGTGCAAGCCCCTATTCTGATCGTGGAGGATGACAGCGCCATCCTCGAACTGCTCGAAGACGAATTGCGGGATGCCGGCTACGAAACGCTGGGGGCCGGCAGCGCCGAAGAAGCGATTGCCACTCTCAGCCACGAGCCGGTGGACCTGATCATCTGTGATGTCCGGTTGCCCGGCATCAGCGGCATGGAGTTACTGGAAAAGCTACGCCATGACGGCAACAAGGCCGGTTTCATCGTGATTACGGCCTTCGGTACCATCGAACAGGCCGTAGAGGCACTGAAGATCGGTGCCGATGACTTCCTGACCAAACCACTGGACCTCGAAAATGTCCGTGAAGCCGTATACCGCGTACAGGAAAACCGACGGCTCGCTTCCCGGCTGGCCGAGGCAGGACAGCAAAGCCCGCACTTCCATGGCATCGTCGGCGAAAGTTCTGCCATGCAGGAACTGTTTCACAATGCGGCTCGGCTGGCCAGGAGTGATGCCCCGATCCTGATCCTGGGGGAAAGCGGAACCGGCAAGGAATTGCTTGCCCGCGCCATCCATGCCGAAAGCGCACGCTGTGACGCCCCGTTTGTCGCCATCAACTGTGCCAGTATCCCTGCCGAGTTGATGGAGAGCGAATTTTTCGGCCACGTAAAAGGGGCATTCACCGGGGCCAATGAGTCCCGCCAGGGGCTATTCCAGGCCGCGCAAGGGGGCAGCCTGTTCCTTGACGAGATCGGCGAGATGTCGATCGCCCTTCAAGCCAAACTATTGCGGGCGCTCCAGGAGAAAACCGTGCGTGCCGTTGGCGCGGAGAAGGAGGAAGCGGTCGATGTCCGAATCATCGCCGCCACGCATCGCGATCTGGACAAGGAGATACAGGAAGGTAACTTCCGTAGCGACCTGTTTTACCGACTCGAGACCTTTTCCCTCAAGATCCCTCCATTACGAGAACGCAACGGCGATATCGATCGCTTGATCGCTGCCTTGATCGAAAAGCACGCCGACACTCAAGGCAAGCGTATCGAACAAGTCGAACCGGTTGCTTTGCAAATGCTGCTGTCCTACGCCTACCCCGGCAATGTCAGGGAACTGGAAAATGCCATCATGCGTGCCGTCACCCTCGCCGAGGACGGTATCCTCAGCCATAAAGACCTACCGGAGCGTATTCAGGCACAGGACCCCCGACAATTGAGAAACATCACGGAGGAAGAAGGTAGCGGTCTTCCCGCCACCCAAGCGTCGTGGCCCAGCCTGGAAGATGTCGAAAAGCGTTATATCCAGAAAGTACTGGAAGCGACAGGAGGCAACAAAAGACGAACCGCCGACATTCTTGGCATTGCACGCAAGACGCTCTATCGGCGGCTCGATGACGGTGATGGATAACGACTGGATGGCAGTGTCTAGCCCCCGAGTCTGCCTCGAGGGCATGAATCACCTATCAGGTCTCATCGGCAGGTTCGCTCGTCACCTCTTCAGGCTCTTCTTCAGGCAGGTCGTCGGTTCCTTCCCCGAAGCCAGCGTCCTCACCATCGGAGTCGTAGCTCTCCTCAGCGTCACCCTGCATTTCTTCGTCCGGCTGGCCGCCAGTGGCATCACCGCCCATGGTACCTTCGTCGGCGGGATCCTGTTGCGTCCCGTCCATGCCATCGTTTTCCATCCCTTGATCGGACGTCATGTCCTCATCAGGTTGCGAGGCCTCCGGCTCGGTCTCTCCGCCGACAGCACCTTCATCGGCGGACTGCTCCGTGGACTGGGCCGTCGGATCGTCTTCCTCTTCCATGGCCATTGCCAGCGGACTGGCCACCAGCCCGAGAGAGACGCCCAATACACCGAGTGACTTGAGTAATTCCTTGGGTAACATGCTTGCACTCCTTACTATAAACTGCGGCTTTCCAATCTATGGGTATAAAACCACCCATGATACCGAGTGCCGTACCGCGCAAAGGTTCCATTTCGATGCGTAACCGGTACGGCACTCAATACGAAGCACAAGTCATGCCAACAGTCATACCAAAGTATAATCAAGGAGTTATAAACATCAAGCCGGCGGTAGAACACTAGGTGTGTGGCCGACAAACGACACATGGGTCATTCTGTCACATCGCGCTGAGTCCCGGGTTCGACACAGCCCGCGTGAATGCCGCCCGGCCTATCCCGGTCAACGCAATCCCGGCAGCAGGAAACGCTCGATCGCCTGGCGTACCGAGGGCAACATCATATCCGTATGCTGCATCCATTCCTGAACCTGTTCCCGCAATCCCGGCACACCGACGTCGCGGTGTCGGCGTAAGGCCATCCGTGCGCAGGTTTCGGGACAGGACCCTTCCGGGATACGCACTCCCAATGCTACCAGGCGATGACGAAAATCATCGCCATCGATCAGATCCACGATCATCATGATTGACGCCCTCCCACCTCAATCGGCCACAGCCGTTGCCTCGGCCTTGTCCACTCGACAAGCCGCATACTTGAATTCCGGAATCTTGCCATAAGGGTCCAGTGCCGGATTGGTCAGCAGGTTGACGGCCGCTTCGGCATAACAGAACGGCACGAACACCATGCCTTCGGGCATGCCGGTATCGACACGGGTCTTCAGTGTGATATTGCCGCGACGCGTCGTGATGCTGATGGGGTCGCCCGGCTGCATATCCAGGCGTCGTAACTCACCGGGCGCCAGGCTGGCGACCGCCTCCGGTTCCAGGTCGTCCAGCACGCGAGCGCGCCGTGTCATGGACCCGGTATGCCAATGCTCCAACTGACGACCGGTTGTCAGCACGGTGGGATACTCGGCATCGATGGGTTCATCAGGCGGCAATGGCAATGTCGGGCTGAATTTGGCCCGCCCCGTCGTGGTGGGGAATGTCTCTGAAAAGACGACATCTTCTCCCGGGCCGTCGTCGGAGAGGCAGGGATAGGTGACCGACCCCTCACGTTCGAGACGCTCCCAGGTGATGTGGTCCAGAGACGGCATGCCACGCTTCATCTCGGCGAATACGTCACGGGGATGCGAGTAGTCCCAGGGTAGGCCGAAGCGCTTGGCGATCTCCTGGATGATCCACCAGTCGGGCTTGGCCTGCCCCGGCAATGGCATCGCCTGACGGCCCAGCTGGACCTGACGGTTGGTATTGGTCACCGTCCCGTCCTTCTCGGGCCAGGCGGATGCCGGCAACACGATATCGGCAAACTGGGCGGTTTCGGTCACGAACAGATCCTGTACAACCAGATGCTCCAATGTCCCCAGTGCTGCGCGAGCATGATCAAGGTCGGGGTCGGACATGGCAGGGTTCTCCCCCTGGATATACATGCCCTTGATGGTGCCGTCACGAACCGCTTCCATGATTTCCACGACCGTCAGTCCCGGCTTGTCGTCCAGCGGCGTATTCCAGAGCTCTTCGAAAGCGGAACGTACCTGGGCATCGGATACCGGCTGATAGTCCGGCATGACCATGGGAATGAGACCGGCATCGGAGGCCCCTTGCACGTTGTTCTGGCCGCGCAGCGGGTGCAGGCCGGTGCCGGGGCGGCCGGTATGGCCGCAGGCCAGCGCCAGCGAGATCAGGCAGCGGGCATTGTCGGTGCCGTGCGTATGCTGTGAAATGCCCATGCCCCAGAAGATCATGGCGTTGTCTGCCGTGGCATAGAGCCGCGCCACCTCACGAATGGCATCGGCACTGACACCACAACTATCGGCCATGATTTCCGGAGTCATGTCCCATACGTGGGCCTTGAGTGCTTCGAAGCCTTCGGTATGCGCGTCGATATACGCCTGGTCATAAAGCTCTTCGGTGACAATCACGTTCAGCATTGCATTGAATAGCGATACGTCGCTGCCCGGGGTGAAACGCAAGGTGCGATACGCATGCGCCCCCATCGCCTGCCCTCGGGGATCGAGGACGATCAGCTTGGTCCCCTGCTTCGCCGCCTGCTTGAAGAAGGTCGCCGCCACCGGGTGGTTGATGGCGGGGTTACAGCCCGTCAGGATCACGACATCCGCTTGTTGCGCCTGCATGAATGATGCTGTCACGGCGCCTGACCCGATGCATTCCATGAGAGCTGCCACGGAGCTGGCGTGACATAGCCGCGTGCAGTGATCGACATGATTGGAGCCGAAGCCGGTGCGCACCAGCTTCTGGAACAACCAGGCCTCTTCATTGGAACACTTGGCGCTGCCGAATCCAGCCAAGGCATTGGGACCATGAGCGTTCTTGAGCGATACCAACCCTTGTGCCGCCCGGTCCAGGGCCTCCTCCCAGGTCGCTTCACGGAAATGACTCCATGGCTGGGCAGGATCGAAGTCGGGATCGACCCCCTTGGGGGCGCCTTCACGCCGGATCAGTGGCACCGTCAGGCGCGATGAATGGCGAGGATAATCGAAACCGAACCGGCCCTTGACACACAGCCGGTTGTGGTTGGAGGGGCCATCACGCCCCTCGACGAACAGAATCTCGTCGTCCTTGATGTGATACCGCAACTGACAGCCGACGCCACAATACGGACACACGGAGTCTACGGTGCTATCCGCCGACCTGGAGTCGCCACGACCCTCGGCATCGATCAGCGTTGCCGGCATCAGCGCACCGGTGGGACAAGCCTGGACGCACTCACCGCAGGCGACACAAGTGCTCTCGCCCATCGGATCGTCAAAGTCGAAGACAATCTTGGATGCCCCGCCACGATTGGCAAGTCCAATGACGTCGTTGACCTGTACCTCACGGCAGGCGCGCACGCAAAGATTGCATTCGATGCAGGCATCGAGATTGACGTTCATCGCCGAATGGGTCGCATCATGCATCAGTGACCCTTCGCGCTCGGCGACATGATGCACCGTCGGCTCGGAGCGCACCGATTGAGGCGGGAGCCACTCACGCACGGCCGAGGCATCGATGGCCAGCTTGTCGGCCATGTCCCAGAAGTGGCTGGAGCGGTCGGGACTCTCTTCGCGCTCGGGCTGATCGGCGATCAGCAGCTCCATCACCCCTTCCCGCGAGACGCGAGCCCGGTCGGATGTGGCACTCTTGACGACCATTCCGGGCTTCGCCTGGCGTAGACAGCTGGCAGCCAGGGCCCGCTCGCCCTCGATCTCGACCATGCAGACACGACAGTTGCCATCGGGACGGTAGCCCGGCGCATCCTTGAAACACAGGTGGGGAATGGTTTCACCGGCCCGCTTGGCAACCTGCCATAACGTCTCGCCGGGATACCCACTGACGTCAACGCCATCCAGCGTCAGCGTGAAAGACTCGGCTCGGGAATCCGCCGTCGGAGCGAGTGATGTATTCATGATCGGTCTCCTCGACTCTTATCCCTTGACGATGACGTTCTGGGCAGCCAATGGCTCGCGGAAGTCCTTGAGCAGACCCAGTATCGAATTGGGGGCCGCTTGCCCCAGCCCACAGATCGATGCATCTATCATCACCTGTGAGAGTCGCATCAATTCCTCAACATTCCATTCATCCCGCTCGAGCAGTGTCAGCATCTTTTCGGTGCCGACCCGACACGGGGTACATTGCCCACAGGACTCATCGGCAAAGAACGCCAGCAAGTTGGTCGCGACACGCCTGAGATCATCGTGATCGGACACCACGATGATCGCCGCCGAACCAATGAAACATCCCTCTTCCTGCAGGGTGTCGAAGTCCAGCGGAATATCTGCCTTGGAGGCCGGCAGCATGCCGCCGGACGCGCCACCGGGCAGATAGCCCGCCAGCTCATGTCCATCCTGCATACCACCGCAATACTCATCGATCAGTTCACCTAGCGTGATGCCGGCCGGCGCCAGATGAACGCCGGGCCGTTTGACCCGTCCCGAGACGGAAAAGCTGCGCAGACCGCTTCGTCCATGTCGGCCATGACCGGCAAACCAGTCGGCACCTCGCTGCCAGATCAATGGTATCCAATAGACGGTTTCAACGTTGTTGACCAGCGTCGGACGATCGAACAAGCCACGCTGAGCCACGAATGGAGGGCGATGGCGCGGCTTGCCGGGCTTGCCCTCCAGCGATTCGATCATTGCCGACTCTTCGCCGCAGATATAGGCGCCGGCACCGCGACGCAGGATGATATAGCCAGGCGCTGCCAGTCCGGCGGTTTCCAATTCGGCAATCGCTTCGCGCAGTACCCGATGCAGCCCGGGATATTCATCGCGTAAATAGATATACAGGCCCTGGGCATTGACGGCCCAGGCACTGACCAGCGCACCTTCAAGAAAGCGGTGTGGTGCACGTTCCAGATAGTAGCGATCCTTGAACGTGCCGGGTTCGCCCTCATCAGCGTTGATGGCACAGTACCGAGGTTCCGCTTCCTGACGAACGAAGTACCACTTCTTGAAGGTGGGAAACCCGGCCCCACCGAGACCGCGCAGGTTGGCGCTTTCCAGTGTCTGCATGAGCTGATCCACTGACACCCTGCCAGCCTGGCAATCAGCCAGAAGCTCATACCCGCCTTCACAGCGATAATCATCGAGATGCTGCCATTCATGGATTCGGGGCTCGAAGTCTCCCTCCGCGAGGATGGCAGCGACCCGTTCCCGTGTCGCACTAGCGACATGACGATGACCGACCTCCACGACCGGCGCCATTTCGCAACGCCCCATACATGGCGCCCGGACAACCCGTACCTGACCGGCATCGGTGCCTGACTCAAGCTCACGCTGCAGGGCCTCCGAGCCTACCAACTGGCAGGAGAGAGAATCACAGACACGGATGGTGATGGCCGGCGGAGGTGACTGATCGTCATGCACGACATCGAAATGGGCATAGAAGGTTGCCGTTTCGTACACCGCCGCCATCGGGAGATTCATGAACGCCGACAGCGCCCGCAGATGCCGTAGTGACAGATGTCCTTGGGCATCCTGAATGACGTGCAGATGCTCGATCAGCCTATCCCGTTGCTGAAGTTCCGCATACTGGCGTTCATCACCCAGCAGCGCACGGAGTTCATCGAGTGCGGCCGGGTCGAGATCGCGACCGCGCGCCTTGGCACGGAAGCGACGTTGTGGGGTCACGGTCTGGACGGTCATAGCGTGCTCTTCAAGGTCGGTTTTACCACCGCTCGTTTTCAACATCTCTCCCTGAATGTTGGCACCACCTCGGCGACCCGGCAATGATCATAAGGTCTGGAGCGGACGCAACAGCTACGCGGATGTCGTTTCTGGCAAAACTCGCCGGCCAGAACTCGACGATGTTTTGAATTTCAAGTGTCAACGTCTATGGTTAGGACGCGTACTGGTGATTTTCAGAGGAGGAATATCATGCAATATCAGCAAGGAAAAAAAGCGATGTCTAAAATATCATTCATTTCCCATGCAGCCCTGTTCACCGGCGGATGCCTGCTGGCAGGTATCACACAGGCCCAGTCACCAGACCCCCAGGGCCTGTATTCCGCCGACGACATCATGGACGCCGATGCCTATCTGGAAAACGACAGCAAAAACGACATCGGCGAAGTCGACGACATTCTGCTGGATGACAACATGCAGGTGCAGGCCTTGATCGTCGATATCGATGGCACATCCACGATCGAGGGTCGTGAAGTCGTCATTGAAAATGACCAGTTCCGCCTCGAAACCCGACATGAAGATGACGACGATATCGATCATCGCGTGATCATCGGTCTTTCAGAAGACGAGCTACAGGAATTGCCCACCTACGATCGGGATTGGTGGCATCAAGCCCGGGAACGGGCCGCACAGGCTTGGCAGGAAACGCGTGAAGGCGCGGAAAGTGCCTGGCAACGTACCCGAGAAGGCGCCGCGGACGCCATGGAAACCATCAATGAACGTATCAACGATATGAGCGAAGGCAATTGATGTCGTGCTGGCAAGATGTAACCCCCGACATTGACAGCAACCGTGAATGAAACGAAATATTTCAAGGGTGGAAATAACGCAATAACGCGTCACAATAGAGTGGCAAGGGGATTGTTGATACACCTCTGGAATCCGAAGTCCTAAAGACGGAGATTTCCCTGTGGCAACTGATAACTCATCGCAAAATCAATACGAGGGATCGGAAGGCATTCCGGCGCCGGATGGTCCCGCCAACCTCATCGACACGGATTACGTGATCGGACAGGACAATATCGCCACGACCAAGTTCGGTGTGGACCTGGACCTGCACGGCAAGGTCTTCGCAATTTCGTCGCTGGTGATACTGTTCTTCGTCATCATCACCATGGCGCTCCAGAATCAGGTCGAGCCGGTCTACAACGCCATATTCAACTTCCTGACCGGCAATATGGCCTGGTTCTTCCTGCTGGCTGCCAACATCTTTGTCCTCCTATCGATCGTGCTGATCTTTACGCCATTGGCGAAGGTACGTATCGGTGGGGCACATGCGACGCCCGACTTCAGCTATCTGGGCTGGTTCGCCATGCTGTTTGCGGCCGGTATGGGCATTGGCCTGATGTTCTACGGCGTATCCGAGCCCATCACGCACTTCGATACCGCCCTAGGCGGCATCTCGACCGAAAATGGCGCACGAACCGATTGGGCACCGCTTGGCGCCGCTGAAGGGAATGAGGCTGCCGCTACCACACTCGGCATGGCTGCCACCATCTTCCACTGGGGCCTGCACCCATGGGGTATCTATGCCGTGGTCGCGCTGGCATTGGCGCTATTCTCCTTCAACAAGGGGCTACCGCTGACCATGCGCTCGATCTTCTACCCGATACTGGGCGAGCGTGTCTGGGGTTGGTGGGGTCATGTGATCGACATCCTGGCCGTTTTCGCTACCCTCTTCGGGCTGGCTACCTCGCTAGGGTTAGGGGCTTCTCAGGCCTCGGCGGGTCTCAGCTACCTGTTCGGTATGCCGAATACCAACGTCACCATGGTGCTCCTGATCATGGGCATCACTGCCGTCGCACTGTGCTCGATTCTGCTCGGCGTCGAAAAAGGGGTACAGCGGCTCTCCCAACTCAACATGGGGCTGGCGGCATTGCTACTGCTTTTCGTCATCCTGGTAGGGCCGACATTGATGCTGGCTACCGGCTTCGTCGAGAATCTGATCGCCTACCTGGTCAACCTGCCGGCTCTTGCCAACCCGTTCGGTCGTGAAGATGCCAACTTCACGCAGGGCTGGACAGCCTTCTACTGGGCCTGGTGGATCAGCTGGTCGCCGTTCGTCGGCATGTTCATCGCGCGCGTGTCCCGCGGTCGCACCGTCCGCGAATTCCTGATCGCCGTGTTGCTGGTTCCATCGATCGTCTCGGTCATCTGGATGACGGCCTTTGGCGGTACCGCCATCGACCAGGTCGTCAACGATGGCTTCGAAGGCGTTCAGGATGCGGCGCTTGAATTGCAGTTGTTCGAGATGCTCGGCCAACTACCACTGACCAGTATCACCTCATTCGTGGGTATCGTGCTGGTGATGGTATTCTTCATCACCTCGTCGGACTCCGGCTCTTTGGTGATCGACTCCATCACCGCTGGCGGTAAGGTCGATGCACCCAAACCTCAGCGTATCTTCTGGGCGATCATCGAGGGCGCCATCGCCATCGCTCTGCTGCTGGGAGGCGGTTTGACCGCCCTGCAGACGGCGGTCATCACGACTGGCTTGCCCTTCACCCTGGTGCTCCTGGTGGCCTGTTATGCCATCATCAAAGGGTTGCAAAGCGAACCGAAAGCAAAATAAGTCAGTCTATTGATCTCGCTGAAATGAGGGCGGCCATGATGGCCGCCCTTTTTCATGATATACCGGCCTAAATCCACAAATCGCCCAAAGGGGTGTCAGGTGAATAGTGGCGTGCCACCTGGGCCTGCAAGAGTTCCGCCGTGGCCAAGGCATCGGTGACGGCATGGTGAGATTGATAGGCCGGCAGACCGTACCGGACTCGACTGTTATGCAAGCGGATGGAGACCGGTTTACCACCCAGACGACGTTTGATACGCGACCAATAAGTCCGCCGGTGGAGTCGTGCTTCCAGCTCCATGGTGTCGATGACGGGAAACTGGAATCCTTCCCCGAGGCGGGCCTTGACAGCGGTATCAAGAAACTGCCGCTCGATATTACGGTAATGGACGACAATCAAACGGCCGGTCAGAACATCCAGCAATTCATCGAAAATCTCGCCCAAGTCCGGCGCATGGGCTATTTCCGAATGAGTGATGTGATGGAAAGCCACGGACTGACGAACCAATGGCCGAGGCGGTTTCACGATCCAGTAGCGGCGTTCCGCCAGGCGAATCCGGTGCAGGTCAAACGGGACCATGCCGATACTGACGATGGCATGACGGCGCTCGTCCAACCCCGTCGTTTCCATGTCGAGCGCCAACATGGGAACGTCCTCTATGGGTGTCTCGGAAGAGAAGGCGGAGAGCGAATAGTACTGCCGCAACGCCGGATGTGCCGCCTCGGTAGCACGCGAGGTCAAATACGGTAACCAATCGGGCCGCCGGGTGGAGGCCTTCGGTAGTGAACGAGGCATCCATCTCATCGCGAGCGTGACGTCGTCGGCATGGGATAACGGAATTTCAGGAATTTCTGTGCATTGCTCAACACCTGGAACGCGTCCTTCAAATGATGACGATCGCTATCTGAGACCTGCTCGGGCTCGATGTTGTTATCAGGCTCGCGCTCTGCCTTGATATCAAGGACCTGATGCCGGATACGCACCATCGAGATAAACTCAAGCGCATAGCTAATCCTGTCTCCGGTCCCGGACGGTAGAAGTGAAGTCTTGGCGATGTCATCAAGGCGTTCGAAAGGGTTTTGCGCCCGCGAGGCGCAGGCCAATGAATGTACACGGATGAGATCCACGATCGGCGCTGTTCCGCGGCGTTTCAGATTGATCGAATTGTTGTGCTTACCGTCCTTCTCCATGACGAACTTGCGAAAGAAGCCCAACGGCGGCGTTCGGTTGAGGGCATTGCGTGCCATGGCGGCCAGAAACATTGGACTTTGAGATGCTTTTTCTGCGACGAGATCCTGAAGCTGTTCGGCAAAGGTTTCTTCCCCATGAACACTATCGAGATCGAAGAAAATCGAACTGTGCAGCAAATGCTCCGGATTCGGCTTGTCGATCCAGTCGCTGAAATACTGCTTCCATACTGCCAGGGGCTGACGCCAGCGGGGATTGGTCGCCATGATATCCCCCTTGCAATAAGGATACCCACAGGCATCCAGACCATCACTGACCTGTTTGGCCAATGCCGCAAAGTAGTCGCCATGCTGGTCGGGATCGTAGGCGTCATCGAGGACCAAGGCGTTATCCTGATCACTGACGATAGTCTGGTCATTACGGGCCATGGATCCCATGACCATGAAGCAGTAAGGCACGGGAGGCGGGCCTAGGGAGAGTTCAGCCAGTTCCAGCAACCGCCGGGTGAAGCTGCGCCCGATGGTGGAAAGGGCGCTGCCAACCATTTGGGAATTCGCCCCCTCTTCGACCATACGCACGAATGTCGACTTCACGTCGGGCTCGAGGCGAGCCAGCCCTCCGACCGTCGTCTGAGCGAAAATGTTGCTGACCAGATACAAGCTACTATGTGTCTCATAGCGGATAATGTCGGACAGGTGCACCACTCCCAGTGGTCGACGGCGATACAGCACCGGCAAGTGATGAACATTATTGCGCAGCATGCACAGCATGGCTTCGTGCACGGACTCGTCGGATTGGATCGCAATCAAGGACTCGGTAACGAGCTCTCCCACCGGGACCTCGGCCGAACGCCCCTCCGCAACAACGCGATTACGAAAATCCAGGTCGGTCAGAATGCCGATAAGGCGTTTTTGGGTGCCATCCCGGTCCATGAATGTCCGCTGGGGATCACTGTCATCTTGCGAAGCCACGACCAGAACCGCCGAGGCATTTTCCTTGTTCATGCGCTGAGCGGCTTCCTGTGCCGGCACAGCGACATCGACCATGACCGGGGCGCGGGAAACGAGCCGTCGGACTCGCGTAATCATGGTGTCATTACGGTTGTGCTGTTCTTCGACGACGGCCTTGAGGCGCGTCCGTCCCAGTTCAACGAAGTCAGCGAACTGATCATCCGCCTCACAGAGTCGCTGGAAAACCGTCTCGGGAATGAAATAGATCAGTGTATCTTCGATCGATCGGGCGGGATAACGAACACGGTGATTCCTCAGAAGGCTGAATTGACCGAAGATATCCCCTTCACCCAGCCGATTATAGAGTTCACCGTTACGACGGCGAATTTCCACCGCGCCTTGCCGGATGTAATGCAGATCGTTCACCTCCTGATCATAACTCAGGATATCCGACCCGGCTTCGAAATAGGCGACTTCCACATGGCTCGCTACATCATCGAGCAATTCATCGGAGAGCCCCTCGAAAGGGGGAAAGCGCGCCATGTGTTCACGAATGTCTAGCAGCTCGACGTCCATTGCCTTTCCTTCCTGTCTGACAAGGAAAGTTTGATTGGCATGATGGTGGCTGTAAAGCGCTCGACGCTTGCTATTGCCCAGAGACACGAAAGGCCACCGATGTGCTTCGGTGGCCTTTACGCTTTCATGGCTTGCCCAAAAGAAGGCAAGCGATCAGACAGGCTGTTGTCTTACTCTTCAGCCATGCCTTGCACGCGCTCCATCATTTCAGGATCCTGCTGGATGGCCTGGCCGATGGCATTGAAGGTATCGACATCCAGACCGCTGTCTTCAACGATCTCTACCATCTTGTCATTGGCTTCCATCCGGATTTCCTGCTGCTCGGACTCGTCTTCCGCTTCCTGCAGTTGCTCGGTGTAGTCCTGCGACACCACAGCAATTTCCTGGGATGCATCGGCAAACATCTGAAGCTCTTCGTCGGAGAAGTCTTCAGCAGTAGCAGCGGCGGCGGGATCCTGTTCCGTAGCGGCGGGATCCTGTTCGGAAGCAGCAGGGTCTTCTTGCGCCATAGCAGCTGACGCAGTCATAACACCGGCAGAAAGCAGGGCTGCAGAAAACAGGGCAGTCATCCGTTGCATGAAAAAATACCTCCAAGGGTTCTTGCTGTGTGTGTGCACACATGTGACGACACCCGCTGCCATGGGTTCAAACTTTTTACGTATCTTTATGAAACATATTGTCAACTTTTGTTATTAAAGCAATGAATGACCTCGAACACGGGGTTCCAACGCCATGTCAGACTCAAGAAAGTGCCGTGCCTGACGATAACCCATGATAATGTCCGGTTGACGCTGCCTCGTTATCATTACATTAATGGCTATAAGTCCATGCCACCTCGGCAGCGACACTGCAGAGTCAACAAACGAGTATCAGGAAAGCTCATGGGTCACTGTGCACGTGTCAATGACACCTGCGGCCGTTGCGATACGCCGCTCCCTTTCGATTTCACCATGGCATTCCAGCCAATCGTGGATGTCGCCCACAACCGAATAACGACCCATGAAGCCCTGGTCCGTGGACCCGCCGGCGAATCGGCGTTCAGCATCATTTCCCAGGTTACTCAGGACCTGATGTACCGATTCGATCAGAGCTGCCGTGTCAAGGCGATTCAGTTGGCCAGCCGTCTGGGCATGCAGGAACGACTGTCGATCAACTTCCTGCCCAATGCCGTCTATGCGCCTGAAGCCTGCATTCAAGCGACCCTGGAGATATCGAAACAGGTCGGCTGGCCCGCCGAGCGTATCGTGTTCGAGATCACGGAAACCGAACTGGTGGAAGACCGTGCTCATCTGAGCAACATCATCGACTCCTACCGATCGATGGGATTCATGACGGCACTGGATGATTTTGGTAACGGTTACGCCAATCTGGACCTGCTGACCGACTTGCATCCCGATTTTCTGAAAATCGATCGTGAACTGGTTCAGGACTGCGATCATGACAAGCGGCGGCAATCGCTGCTCAATGCCATCATCGCCTTGTCCATAGACCTGGGTATCCAGTTGATTGCCGAAGGGGTCGAAACGCAGGCAGAAGCCTGCTGGCTGGCAAGCCAGGGTATCGTCCGCCAACAGGGGTACTTTTATGCAAAGCCTTCCCTGGCAAGCCTGGCGCCCCATCCTCACTCCCAGCTATGTACCGTACGCGAGGCGATAGGGCTGTCTTGATCGAGGATGAAGGGTCAGGGAATCAGCGCAACACACCCTCCTCCTTGAGAAGTTTGTGAATGGCAGCCGCCCCTTCGTCGGGCGTGACATCGGTCAGGACCTGACCGCCACCGCCATCACTCTTGGCTGCGGCCGCCTTGAACCGTTCTCGGGCCGATGTCGACTTGACGATCTTGAGTCGCTTGGGGCGCTTCCGCGCCGGCTCGACGTGCCATTCGTCCTGCGCTTCATCATGAACGGCGGGCTGTTCGACGACCGCCAACGTCCCTCGGCGGGCAGGGCCGAAAGCACTCTGACGGGGAGACGTGGCAGTCGCATTGACCGTGATGATGGCCGGCAACCGCACACTGAGCCGCCGTCGTTGCCCTCTGGGGAGCGCTTGCAGCAAGGTCGCCACCCCCTCGTCGACCGCTTCGACAGCGACGATGCCACCCACGATCGGCCATCCCAGAGATTCACTGAGTTGATAAGGCAGCATGCCCGAGCCTTCCCCCTGCTCGGTACGCTCGCCAGCGATCACCAGTTGGGGAGCCAATGACTCGGATAGCGCGTGGCTTAGCGCAGGCAGCACATCGGCTTGGGAGGGCTGCTCCACCAGGGTCACGCTATCGGCACCGGTCTCGGTGTATCCCGATGACATACCTAGATAGCCACGCATGGAGGCCTCACAGGCATCATCGAATGGCCCGGCATGGACCAGTTCGATACGCGCTGCCGATAGAGAAAGCGCCAACTCAAGGCCGCGGGCATCCTGATCGGCACGGCGGGCCCGTCCGGTGACGGGATGACGCCCTACCGACAACAGAACGGCGACTGTCAGCGAAGCGGGCTTGGTCAGTTCATGCGGCATCACGTTGCTCCTCACGCTCTTGTTCGACCCTGGCCACCAGCGCTGACAGAATCTCACCGGCATCCCCGATGACGGCGAGATCCGCCCGTTTGATCATGTCGCAGTCGGGATCCTTGTTGATGGCCACCACCTTGTCGCAACGCTGGATACCCTGCAGATGCTGAATGGCCCCGGAGATACCGACAGCGACATAAACACGAGCCGTGACCCAGGTACCCGTGGCGCCGACCTGACGATCACGAGCCATGAATCCGTCGTCTACGGCGACACGCGATGCTCCCTCGGTAGCGCCAAGAACCCGAGCGGCATGGTGGAAGCCCTCCCAATCCTTGACGCCATTTCCGGCGGAAAGAATGAATTCCGCCTCGGCCAGCGCAATACTGGCCGGGTCGACAGGGACTCGGCCCTGGTCCTCGATACGGCTCAACAACGGAAGCAAGGGATGGGAGAGCGTCAAGACACTCGCTGCATGATGGGTTTCACTCACCGGCTCAGCACACTCTTCGAGAGCCAGGATGACGCGTGATAACGGACGCTGAATATCCAGGCTTCCCGCCCCGCCTCGCGTGGTACAACGCCAGCCTTGAGCAGTCTCAGGCGCGCTCTCGAGCGACCACAAGCCGGTCACGGGGCGTTCTCCCAGTCGTGCCGCCAACCGTCTTCCCAGATCCGCACCGCCGGTGGCCGCATCCGGCAGCAGCCAGAACCGAGGGGCGAGTTCGCGCTCTACCGCTTCCAATGCCCCCAAGCGAGCTTCGGGCGCGTATCCTTCCAGAGCGCTATCCCCACACTCCATCAAACGATCAACACCGGCATCCCCCCACTGGGTCTCTTTATGTGCTCCCATCACAATCGCCAGAACCGCCCCTGGCGACTGGGCATCGGCGTCGGCCAACTGGCGAGCCAGGCCCAGCAGATCCCGGTCATGTGACGACAACCTACCACCAGGCATATCCGGCACCACGGTAACGAGAAACGCCGGGGATTCGATCTCTATATGGCGGCGTTGTGCTGTGGGCTGCTGCCTTCCGGCCGACGGCGCCGCATTGCCCATCGGCTGCTGACTACCGCCACGATCGATACGCTTGATGCCATTGGGCCCGATGAAACCGCATCGGTGCGGATCGCATCGACGTACACCACTGGGCCCGGTCCATGTCACCATTGCAGCGCCGGCTCCCTGATCGTCCATTAGCCGATCATGCTCGGGATGGCGTCGGTTGCGGACAATCCGCTCTTGACGAGGATCACGGCGAGGCAGAGTCATGACACGACCTCCTGGCTGCTGGACGCATTGTCGGAAACGGTTGGTGGGACAGCATCGGAAGACGACTCCACAACCAGGGCATCGGCCGCGAATTCGGCAATATCACGTACATCGGCGGGAGAGTCCACGACCCCTTCCAGCATCGCCGTGCACTGAGGACACCCGACCGCGACCAGGTCGGCACCGGTTTCCCTGACATCATTCATGCGCATGTCGGGAATCCGCTGCTTGCCGGGAATATCGGTAATCGCAGCGGCGCCGCCCCCACCGCAGCAACGTGAGCGATGACCGGAGCGCGTCATTTCCGCTACATCGATACCCAAGGCCTTGAGCACATGGCGTGGCGCTTCGTACTCGCCGTTATAACGACCGAGATAACAGGGATCGTGATAGGTTACCGTCCCTCGCTTCCATGACGTGAATTGCAATCGGCCAGCGTCATAAAGCTCGGCAATGTAGGTGCTGTGATGGGAGACGGTATAATGGCCACCCAGCTCGCCATACTCGTTTCGAAGCACGTGAAAACTGTGCGGATCGCATGTCACGATACGCTGGAAGCGGTACTGCGAGAGCGTGGCGATGTTGCGTTTGGCGAGCGATTGGAAGGTTGCCTCATCACCCAGACGTCTGGCGACATCGCCACTATCACGCTCTTCGTCGCCAAGCACGGCAAAATCGACCCGAGCAGCGCGTAATACCTTGATGAGGGCACGCAGCGTTCGCTGGTTACGCATGTCGAATACCCCATCCCCCAGCCACAGCAGTACCTCGGCCTGGCCGACATCGCGCATGAGAGACAGGTCGAGATCAGCCGCCCAGTGCATGCGTGAGCCGGGATCGAAGCCGCCGGGATTATCCGTCGCAATCAGGTTGTCGATGACTTCCGCGCCCTTGTTGGGCGTACTGCCTTGCTCCAGCGTGAGGAAACGACGCATGTCGACGATGGCATCGACATGCTCGATCATCATCGGACACTCCTCGACACAGGCGCGGCAAGTCGTGCACGACCACAGCGTATCGGCATCGACCAGCGTCTGGCCCGCCTGTGCCACGATCGGCCCCTGAGGATCACCGCGATGTTCTCCAATGGGCCGGTCAGGGTACGGACTCCCGTGATAGCCGGCATCCGTCCCCCCCGCCATGCCGACGACCATATCCTGAATCAGCTTCTTGGGATTGAGCGGTTGACCAGCGGCAAAGGCAGGACATACCGCTTCGCAGCGCCCACACTGTACACAGGCATCGAATCCCAACAACTGATTCCAGGTGAAATCACTGGGTGTCTGTACCCCCAGCGGCGCCTGCTCATCGTCCAGATCCAGGGCCTTGAGGCCGGTCGAGCGCCCCTCTCCTCCGGAACGCGAGGAAAACCGCTCCGGACGCCGGTGAAACGCCAGATGAAGGGCGCCGGCAAAGGCATGCTTCATGGGACCGCCCCAGGTCATGCCCAGGAACAGTTCGGCGATGCCCCAGGCCACCAGGAGCGTCAGAGTCGCTGCCAGTACCCAACTGCCGGCATCCTGAGGCAGAATCCCTACTGTCGGCAGTGTCGCCAGCAATACCCCCAGCGAGAACGCCATCAGACTCCATGGCAGACGCATCCAGGGACCACGCGACAATCGCGCTGGCGGATTACGACGGCGTCGCATGACGAACAGGCTGCCACCGAACATCACGGCACTGGCGGCAAGCAGCGGCCAGCCGAGCACGCCTTCCGCCAGGTTCAGGCCATGCACCAGGATCATCAGTACGGCTGCCAGGACGAACCCGCCGGCAGTCGCCACATGCGTGTTGGACATCACCTTGTCGCGCGCGACGACATGGTGAAGATCCACCAGATAACGTCGCGGTACGGCAGCCAGGCCCCGGAAAAACGGTACGGGCGACGGACGTCCTTGACGCCAAAGCCGGATACGCCGCCAGGCACCGATAGCGGCCAGCGCCAAAGCAACGAAGATCAGTATGGGCAAGAGGGTGTCGAGCATCTCGGCTCTCCTCGCGTCAGAAATCCTTGCAAATCCTTAGCGCGTCATAGATGGCAGCATGAGTATTCCGCGGTGCCGTGCAATCCCCCAGCCGGAACAGCAGAAACCCTTCGCCCTCCTCACTCAACCAGGGCTGAGGCTTGATGGCATACAGCGCCTCGAGATCAAGCTGGCCACGGTTGCGCGATTGCGGTTTCAATGCGTAATAGAGCGCTTCATCGGGTCGCAAGCCGTTTTCGACCACGATCTGGTCGACGACTCGCTCTTCCTGCGCGCCGGTGTATTCGTTTTCGAGCACCGCCACCAGCGATTCCCCTTCGCGGTAGACCGTCGGCATGGACAGATCCGACGTCATGATGACCTCTTTCTCGTAGAGGCTTCGGTAATAGGTCGGGAAGGTGGTTCCTCCGACGGCCGATCCCGGTTTGATATCGTCAGTGACGATCTCCACCTGGGCGCCCTTTTCGGCCAGATAGTCCGCTACGGATACGCCGGCGAACTCGCAGATGGCATCGAAGATCAGCACGTTCTTGCCCGGCGCAACGGCACCAGACAGGATGTCCCAACTGCTGACGACCAACCCGTCATCGGCCCCCCATCCAGGGTTTTGTGACAGGAACGGCGTGCCGCCAGTCGCCAGCACCACGATGTCGGGACGCAAGTCATTGATGATGGCTTCATCAGCCCGCGTGCCCAGACGCAAATCGATGCCCAGCCGCGACAGTTCGAGTTGATACCAGCGTGTGATTCCGGCGATCTGGTCGCGTTGCGGCGCCTTGGCCGCCAGCGTGATCTGCCCGCCGAGCTGTTCCTGGGCTTCAAACAAGGTGACCGTATGCCCCCGCTCGGCCGCTACCCGTGCGGCTTCCATTCCACCGGGCCCACCACCGACGACCACCACACGACGATGAGGCCCCTCGGTGGGTTCGATCTGATGCGGCAGCCCCATATACTCTCGCGAGGTGGCGGCATTCTGGATACACAGGACATCCAGTCCCTGATACTGACGATCGATGCAGTAATTGGCCCCCACACACTGCTTGATCCGGTCGACCTGGCCCATCTTGATCTTGGCAATCAGATGCGGGTCGGCAATGTGCGCGCGCGTCATGCCTACCAGGTCAACGTAGCCGCCCTCGAGAATGCGCTCCGCCTGGTTCGGGTCCTTGATGTTCTGGGCATGAATCACCGGGGTATTGACGACTTCCTTGATACCTGCCGCCAGATGCAGGAACGGCTCCGGCGGATAGGACATGTTGGGAATGACATTGGCCAGGGTGTCATGCGTGTCGCATCCCGAGCCCACGACGCCGAAGAAATCCACTTGGCCGGTGGCATCGTAATAGGCCGCGATCTGCTTCATGTCTTCATGGGTCAGTCCATCCGGGTGAAACTCGTCACCGCAAATGCGCATGCCCACCACGAAATCATCACCGACCTCGGCCCGTACCGCCTTGAGCACCTCCATGCCGAAGCGCATCCGGCCCTCGAACGTACCGCCCCACTCGTCGGTACGCTTGTTGACCCGTGGACTCCAGAATTGATCGATCAGGTGCTGATGCACACAGGAAAGCTCGATCCCATCCAACCCGCCTTCCTTGACGCGGCGCGCAGCCTGGGCGAAATCGTTGACGATACGCCAGATATCCTCTTCTTCGATGGTCTTGCAGGTCGAACGGTGGACCGGCTCGCGGATACCGGACGGCGACAGCAGTGCCGGCCAGTCGAATCCATCCCACCGTGAACGACGCCCCATATGGGTAATCTGGATCATGATCTTGCCGCCGTGACGATGCACCGCCTCGGAAAGATTCTGGAAATGCGGAATGATCCGGTCCGTGGTCAGGTTCACGGAACTCCACCAGGGTTGAGGACTATCGATCGACACCGGTGAGGACCCCCCACAGATGCATAGCCCACAGCCCCCCTTGGCCTTCTCCTCGTAGTATTTGACATAACGTTCAGTGGTCATGCCGCCATCAGTGGCATGTACCTCGGCGTGAGCCGTGCTCACGACCCGGTTACGGATAGTGAGATTGCCGATCTCGATCGGCTGAAAAAGTGCGTCGAATGCCATGGTGGTCGGTCCTCAGCCCTGCTGCTCGGATGAACGCGGCGTCACGGTGAAATAGCCCACTTCACAACCTTCTTCAGCGGCGCTCTGGGTCTGCTCGGCTACAGTCCGGAGATCACTCCCGCGACTGGCGAGAATCTGATCCATGGCCCCGGCGAACCAGCCAGTGAACATGTAGTCGACCTTGCGCCCGACCTTGCCCAGTTGATAGACGAACGCACTGTGTTCCAGACGAACCCGCGCGCTCCCGGCCGCGATGTCGATCGCGTCGGTCGTGAACGTCCCCCAGCCACGCTGAGACAGACGTTTCATGTAGTGCTCGAAGACGGCTTTGCCTGTCAGGCCGTGCAGTTCGGCCTCCTTCTCGCACCAGTGCCAGGCACTCTTGTAGCCAGCGCGATAGAGGATATCGGCATAGGACTCGACACCCAGTGCTTGCTCCACGGCAATATGGTTATTGACGAAGAAATGCCGCGGCACATACAGCATCGGCAACGCATCTGTGGTCCACACGCCGGTCTCGCTGTCCACCTCGATCGGCAATTCGGGAGCCATCTTTGTCACGGTCGTATTCCTCTATCATTGTTGCTTTCGTCAGCGGAGCGTCCGCTGGCAGCCTTCTCGAAATATGGCTCAGGCACCCCAGACGTCTTTCAATACACGCATCCAGTTTTCTCCCATGATCTTGCGGACCTGATGCTCGCTCAGCCCTCGCTTGAGAAGCGCTTCGGTCAAGTTGGGAAATTCGCCGATGGTACGAATGCCCTCGGGATTGATGATCGTGCCGAAATTGGTCAGACGGCGGGCGTAGCCCTTGTCATGTGTCAGCCACTCGAAGAACGCCTGATCCTGCCCCTGGGTGAAATCGGTACCGACACCGATGGCGTCTTCGCCGACGATATTCATGATGTACTCGATCGCTTCGACATAGTCATCGACCGTGGCGTCGACACCCGCACGCAGGAAAGGAGTGAACATGGTTACGCCGACGAACCCACCGTGCTCGGCGATAAAGCGCAGTTCATCGTCACTCTTGTTGCGTGGATGTTCCTTGAGCCCGGCAGGCAGGCAGTGGGAATAGCAGACGGGCTTGCGCGATTCGAGGATCACTTCTTCGGAGGTCCTGGCGCCGACATGCGAGAGGTCGCACATGATGCCGACGCGATTCATCTCGGCGACGATCTCGCGTCCGAAACCAGAGAGGCCGCCATCACGTTCATAACAACCGGTGCCCACCAGATTCTGGGTGTTGTAGCACATCTGCACGATACCGACGCCGAGACGCTTGAATATCTCGACGTACCCAATCTGGTCTTCGAAGGCATGGGCATTCTGAAAACCGTAGATAATGCCGGTCTTGCCCTCTTCCTTGGCACGCGTAATGTCGGCGGTCGTATGGACGGGGCGCACCAGGTCGCTGCACTCGGTCATCAGTGCATTGGTGGCAACGATGTTATCGACTGTGGCCTGAAAACCTTCCCATACCGAGACGGTGCAATTAGCGGCGGTCAGGCCACCGCGACGCATATCCTCGAGCAGTTCTCGGTTCCATTTGGCGATGATCAGGCCATCGATGACGATGGCATCGTCGTGCAATTCGGCAGGGGTCATGGTCGGGCTCCAACAAGCTGACATAAACTGTCTTTCTTGTCGGCAGCATAGCCCGCCACTTGCTGTTCACGACGCCTGTATGCGACCGCCAAAATTCCAAAAGCGTCACCCCTGTCGCTACTGCGACAGGAGAGGCTTCAGGCGCACGGTGATGGCACCGGGAATGTGGATCAGGCAGAGTCACTGAAAGGCGCAGCAACCGTACGGCGCCCGTTAAGGAAGGCATCGGCGACATGACGCAATGGGGTGACGTCGACATCGCTCTGTCCGGTGCGGATCAGTTGAGAGAAGCGTTCGTAGAGACCGGGATATTCGCGATCCTTGCCCTCATATTCGAGCTTATCGTCGATCCATAATTGACTCCCCCCCTGGGCTAATGTCATTCGTCCCACCGATGTGTCGACATGAATGTCCCAGGTTTGCGGCCCGGTCTGGAGGAAATCGAATTCGGCGCCGATCGGCAAGCCATCCCGATCGCTGAATGTCAGGGACGCCGCGATGGGGGTCTGGCAGTTTTCGGGTACCGACAGACTGGCTGTCTGGAGGAAGAAGGGGCGCGGCAGAATCGCCGTGGCGATCGACAAGGCATTAATGCCTGGATCGAAGACTCCCATTCCGCCCGGTTCCCAGAGCCAGGTCTGACCCGGGTGCCAGTGGCGAACATCTTCCTTCCACTCGATATTGACTCGCTCGATGCGGCGCTCACTCAACCAGGCGGCGGCATGACCGACTGCCGGCGCATAACGTGAGTGCCAACTGGCGAATAACGACCGATTCGCCCGAGTGGCACTGGCCTTGATGTCTTCGACTTCACTGAGTGTGGCACCCGGCGGCTTTTCCAGCATGACGTGCTTACCGGCGGCGAGCGCCTGACACGCCTGGGAATGACGTAATTGCGGCGGTGTGCACAAGGCGACGGCATCGAGTTCGGGCAGGTTCTCGAGCAACGCATCCAGAGAGGGGAAATTGGGCACGCCACTCAACGACGCATGCGGATCGGCAATGGCCACCAGTCGATAGTTGGGATCGGCCTGGATGGCAGGAAGATGCTGGTCACGCGCGATCTTACCGAAGCCCGCGATAGCAATATTGATAGGTTGCATAAACCACGACCTGATTTACCGAAAGCAGCCAGCATAGCGTCCCTGGTCATGATCGCCAAGCCAGCATGTTGCCTGCGGTCATAAGCGTTCCAGGTACCCAGCACCGAGATTGCGCATCTGTTGGCGAATCCACAAGCTGCGATTCTCGACGTATGGACCGGGCCGGGCTGCGTGCCACTCCCTGGGGTTGGGAAGTACGGCCGCCAGGCGGCTGGCCTGCATTTCCGTCAACTCGCTCGCCGGCACATTGAAATAATGCTGGGCGGCCGCTTCCAGTCCGAACACGCCCTTGTCCCATTCAACGATATTGAGATACACCTCGAGAATTCTCTGTTTGGGCCATAGGGTTTCAATCAACAACGCAAACCATGCTTCGAGCCCCTTGCGAACCCAGCTCCGGCCGGACCACAGGAACAGGTTCTTGGCCGTTTGTTGCGTGATCGTACTGGCTCCCCGTAAGCGGCCGCCATTGCGGCTGGCTTCCCACGCCTTGTGAATCTGTTCAAGATCGAAACCGCGATGATCGGGAAAGCGTTGATCCTCCGCCGCAATGACAGCCAGCTTGGCGTGATCGGAGAGCCGAGGCCATGGCTGCCACTGCTGTTCGACGGTCAACGTTTCGCCGGACAGCCAGGCCTGCACCTTACGCTCGGCCATGACCATGGAACCGAAGACCGGCACGACCCGGAACAGCAGTACCAGCACCAGCGACATGATGACGAAACCGATGGCCGTCATCACGGCAATGCGCAGCCCCTTACGTATCCACCCTTGCATCATCTATCAACGCCCTGCGAGTCCGCTATCATCCACCGATTATAACAATGCCGCGCCAGATAGCTCGGGCGCGGCATCAACGGCGGAAGTCGTCGCCGGGTCGTGTACTGATATATCGCCGGCTACAAAGGAACGCTGGCGTAGGTCGGCTCCCCTTGTGCCTGGGTCAATGCCAGCAGGGCACTCGACATCGGCTCCGGTGGGGCTTCAACCTGGCTCGGCGGTGGCGTCAGCAGCGAGCGCTGATTCGTCGATCGACCTGAACCGACCCCCAAACGTTCATCGCGGGGAGGAATACCGAAGTACTCCCGATAGCATTTGGAAAAATGCGGGGTCGAGACGAAACCACAGGCCGAGGCGACCTCGATGATCGACATCGGCGTCTGCTTCAGCAACTGCCGTGCCCGCGTCAAGCGCAGCTTGAGGTAATAGCGTGAGGGCGAGCAATGCAGGTACTTCTGGAACAGACGCTCGAGTTGCCGCCGCGATACATCGACATAATTCGCCAGTTCATCGAGCCCGATCGGCTCCTCCAGATTGGCCTCCATCAGCGCCACGATCTCGAGCAGCTTGGGTTGTGTCGTACCCAGCACATGCTTCAAGGGCACCCGTTGCTGATCCTGTTCACCACGAACCCGATCGTAGATGAACATCTCGGATATACCGGCAGCCAGCTCACGACCATGATCACGACCGATCAGATTGAGCATCATGTCCAATGGTGCTGTACCGCCTGACGCTGTGGCACGATCGCGATCGATGGAGAACAGTCGTGTTGTGAGGGCAACACCGGGAAAGGCTTCCTGCATGGCAGCCAGGCACTCCCAATGAATGCTGGTTTCGATACCATCCAGTAACCCGGCCTTGGCCAAGGCCCAGCTCCCCGTGCAAACCGCCCCCAGCCGCCGCAACTGCTTGGCCTGGGACTGCAGCCAGGCGATATGCTCACGCTGTACACTACGATGGGGCCCCACACCACCGCAGACAATCACCATGTCCAGCTTGAGCGGCGTGGTGGTGGCAGCATCCGGAGTAACCTGCAGACCATCACTGGCTCGCACCGGAGCACCGTCATGACTGATCGTGTACCAGCGATACAACTCGCGTCCGGCAAGTTGATTCGCCATGCGCAAGGGGTCGATGGCAGATGCCAGGGAAATCAAGGTGAAATTGTCGAGCAACAGGAACCCCAGCGTCTGAGGTGTAGCGGGATCCTGGGGCCGTTGGGAGACATTTGCCATGGTACACTCTCCTGCACGGTTGGCCACGTCGGTCAGCGGCACGCATGCCGCTGCTTCTCTTTTATCCTTGTTGTTCAGCAAACCAGATGGCATACGACATCGCTGGCGCTTCGATATCATATCCCGACAGGTCTTGCTGGCAATGTAATGCCTGTGTCGTGTTTTGACATGACAAATTTGCCTATCGATAAGCCAGAATGCATTGCATTCCGACAATGATGTCGCAAATACACATGCCGTAGTCGTCATGCCGTCAGGTAACGGCATCATGAACGGCCTGGTATGAAAAAAGCGCCGAGAGAACTCGGCGCTTTGTGGCTTCAGTCATCGAGGGGCAACGTGACGCGAATCACTTATGCAAACGCTCCGCATGGTAGCGCAGGTGATCCTCGATGAATGTCGCAATGAAGAAATAGCTATGATCATAGCCTGGTTGTCGACGCAGAGTCAGCGGATGGTCATGTTCGGCGCACACCGCTTCCAGACGCTCGGGCCGCAGCTGCTCCTCGAGGAAGTTGTCCGCCTCTCCCTGGTCGATGAACAGCGGCTGCCGTGAGGCACCCTTGGCCACCAGTTCACAGGCATCGTACTGGGTCCAGACTGCAGGGTCCTCGCCCAGATAGTGGCTGAACGCCTTCTTTCCCCAGGGTACGACACTGGGATTGACGACCGGGGCAAAAGCCGACACTGCCGCATAATGGCCGGGACGACGTAGTGCCAGGATCAAGGCGCCGTGCCCGCCCATCGAATGGCCGCTGATCGACTCCCGGCCATTGACCGGAAAGTGCTGACGTACCACGGATGGCAACTCCTCGGCTACATAATCGTACATGCGGTAATGTGCCGACCAGGGAGCCTGAGTGGCATTGACGTAGAACCCGGCTCCGGAACCGAAGTCATAACTGTCGTGCTCTCCGGGCAAATCCAATCCTCTGGGGCTGGTATCTGGACAGACGATCGCCACACCCAGCTCGGCGGCAACACGATGCGCACCCGCCTTCTGCATGAAGTTCTCATCCGTGCAGGTCAACCCGGATAGCCACCACATCAACGGCACCTTCTGGTTTTCCGCCTGAGGTGGCAGATAGATCGCGAAGACCATCTCGCAATCCAGCGCCCGGGAACGATGCTTGTAGCGTTTCAACCAGCCGCCGAAACTCTTGGTCGCCGATACGAGTTCCAGCGATTCCGACATGGTCATGATCAACCCTTCCCTTGATCAGTAATGCAGTACCGTACGGATGCTCTTGCCGGCGTGGAGCAGATCGAATGCCTCGTTGATCTGCTCGAACGGCATGTCGTGCGTAATGAACTCGTCGATCTTGATCTCGCCGTTCATATAGCGCTCGACATACCCTGGCAGTTCACTGCGGCCCTTGACACCACCGAAGGCCGATCCTTTCCAGACCCGGCCCGTGACCAGCTGGAATGGCCGCGTGGATATCTCTTCGCCGGCACCCGCCACGCCGATGATGACCGATTCGCCCCAGCCCTTGTGACAGCATTCCAGTGCCGAGCGCATGACATTGACGTTGCCGATGCATTCGAACGAGTAGTCGACACCGCCATCGGTCATGTCGACGATCACCTGTTGAATGGGGTCACTGTACTCTTTCGGATTGACGAAATCAGTCGCTCCAAACTTGCCGGCAAGATCGAACTTGTCGGGATTGACGTCGATGGCAATGATACGTTCGGCACCGGCCATCTGGGCCCCCTGGATTACCGCGAGGCCAATCGCGCCCAAGCCGAAGACTGCCACTGTCGAGCCGGCCTCCACTTTGGCGGTGTTGAGCACGGCCCCGATACCGGTAGTCACCCCGCAGCCGAGCAGACAGATCTTGTCCATCGGTGCCTCTTTCGAGACTTTGGCCAGAGATACCTCGGGCAGTACGGTATATTCGCTGAATGTCGAGCAGCCCATGTAATGGTGGAGCGGTTTGCCGTCCAGCGAAAACCGTGATGTCCCATCGGGCATCACCCCCTTACCCTGGGTTGCGCGTACCGAACTGCACAGATTGGTCTTTCCGGAGCGGCAGAATTTGCACTCGCCACACTCCGCCGTATAAAGCGGAATCACATGGTCGCCGGGCGACAGCGATGTGACTCCCTCACCGACTTCCTGAACGACACCGGCACCCTCGTGACCCAGTATCGAGGGAAACAACCCTTCCGGATCGGCCCCCGAGAGGGTGAAGGCGTCGGTATGGCAAACACTGGTCGCCGCCATGCGCACCAGGACCTCACCGGCTTTGGGACCCTGAACATCGATCTCTGCCAGTTCCAGCGGCTTGCCGGCTTCCCAGGCAATCGCAGCACGTGATTTCATCGTGGATGCACCCTCTTCTTGCTGTTCGGATTCGGTGGAAGGCCGACAAAGTAACGCATCGGGCGCTCCGATGTCGGTCAACCTGTTTCAGTCTAGGTGAGCAAAGACCATGGGAGAAACCGTCATTCAGTCATATAATCGTTGCCATACAACAATAATTCATTCATGTCTTCACCGGAGAACGATACATGCGTCGTTGGGATCGTAGCGAAGCTTTCGTCGAAGTCGTACGGCTGGGAACGTTTTCCGCCGCCGCACGCCAACTCAGAGTATCCACGTCACATGTCAGCCGTCTTGTCGGGCAACTCGAAAACCAGCTCGGCACCCAACTACTGTACCGCACCACACGCCAGATCCGTCTGACCGATGCCGGCACCCTGTACTATCAATACTGTCGGCATCTGCTGGATGGCCTCCACGAGGCCGAGGAGGCCATCAGCGATTTCCAGGCACGACCGCGTGGTGTGCTTCGCCTGACATCGGCAACGACATTCGGGGAGCGCTATGTCGCCCCGTTGGTCAACGACTTCCTCTGTCTTCACCCCCAGCTCGAGGCGCACATGCACTTCACCAATCGACGGGTCGAACTGATCGACGAAGGGTACGACCTGGCCATCCGGATGGGCGTACTCAAGGACTCGACCCTGATCGCTCGTCGTTTGTGCGGCAGGCATGAATACGTGGTCGGGTCCAAGGAGTATTTCGAGCAGGTTTCCCAACCTCACAGCCTGGCCGAACTGAGCCATCACCGATGCCTGGTCGGTACCCGGGATAGCTGGCTGTTCGATGTCGATGGTGTCCGCCGGGAAATACGTATCGATGGGCGCTGGCACGCGAACTCCGGGCCGGCATTACTGGATGCAGCCCTCAAAGGGCTCGGCCTGGCGCAACTGCCCGATTACTATGTCGAGGAGCACCTGCGCAACGGCAACCTGATATCGGTACTGGACGACTACGTCTACAGGGATACCGCGGTCTGGGCCGTCTATCCGCGACATCGCCATCTGTCTCCCAAGGTCAGGCTGTTCGTCGACTTCCTGGTCGAGCATCTAGCCGAGACCTTGCCGTCCAAGACGCCGTTACCGGCTTGATTCACGGCATCGATGACCCGCGCCGACCGGATACCAGCTCAAGCGTACAGGAGCGAACGAATATTGTGATTCAGGTAACACGCATCGAAGGTTGCCACATCAGCGAGCGCGTCCAGATCGAACAGCTCGACCTGGTGACGCTCTCGGTTCACGAGTCCCTCATCATGCAATATGGAGAATGTACGGCTGATGTGCACGGCACTCAGCCCCAGAGCATCAGCCAATTGCTCTTGTGATAGTGGCAGTCGAAATCGACCGTTCGCCCCCTCGCCCGTATGCTTTGCCATTGGTCAATCGTCATCAGGACCATGACGTTATATCGTCATATGCTGACATCTTCCAGGAGCGATGGAAGACAGGCGTCCGATCAAGGCCGCTAACGGGGAGGAATCCGCCTCATACAGAGACGGACAAGGGATGGGTCAGGTCAACATTCGATGGCATTGACAGCGAGCCCGCCTCGCGATGTCTCCTTGTACTTGTCCTGCATGTCGGCGCCGGTATCACGCATGGTACGAATGGCCTTGTCCAGCGACACGAAGTGCTCGCCATCGCCACGCAGTGCCATTTGTGCGGCGTTGATCGCCTTGACGGAGGCGATCGCGTTGCGCTCGATACATGGTACCTGTACCAGCCCGCCCACCGGATCGCAGGTCAGTCCCAGGTTGTGTTCCAAGCCGATTTCCGCAGCGTTCTCGACCTGAGCCGGCGACGCCCCCATGACCTCCGCCAACCCGGCAGCGGCCATCGCGCATGCGGAACCCACTTCACCCTGGCAACCGACTTCAGCACCGGAAATCGACGCGTTCTTCTTGCACAAAATACCCACGGCGCCTGCCGTCAGCAGGAAGTCCACGACATTGCGCTCACACGCGCCCGGCTGAAATTTCATGTAATAGTGCAACACCGCCGGCACGATGCCCGCCGCCCCATTCGTGGGAGCAGTGACCATACGTCCTCCGGCGGCATTTTCCTCGTTGACGGCCAAGGCGAAGACATTGACCCAGTCCATGGCGGAGAAGGTCGAGGCAATCAGGCTGGGACTCTCTTCCATGACGAGCAGGCGCCGATGTAGTGCTGCCGCCCGGCGCTTGACGTTGAGCCCGCCGGGCAGGATTCCTTCGGTCGCCATGCCGGTCTCGACACACGACTGCATGGCTTCCCATATCCGCCACAGGCCGTCACGGATGTCGGCCTCACTACGCCAGGCTTTTTCATTCGCCAGCATCAGTTCGCTGATACGCATGTCGTGCATACGGCACAAGGCCAACAGTTCACCGGCCGAGTTGAAGTCGTACGGCAATGAGGTGTCGTCAATGTCGAGATCTCCGGCCTGGGCCTGGGTCTCGTCGATCACGAAACCACCACCGATGGAGTAGTACGTGTTCTCGTAGCACAGGGCATCATGCTCATATGCGATCAGCCGCAGGGCATTGGGATGATGTGGAAGGCGCTCATCGTGCCAATGCATATCGCTCGTCCACTGGAACGGCACGGCAACCCGGTTGTCGAGCCACAGCGTGTGCGAAGCCAGTAACGCTTCAATACGGGAGGGAATGACCGAGGGGTCGATGCTGTCGGGTTGCTCGCCCATCAAACCCATGATCACGGCGCGATCGGTCCCATGGCCGGCTCCCGTGGCGGACAGGGAACCAAAGAGATGCACTTCGACATGTGTCACGCTCTCCAGTTGCTCCCGTCGACGCAGGGTATCAACGAAATCATGTGCGGCTTGCATCGGCCCCACAGTGTGCGAGCTGGAAGGCCCCACACCAATCTTGAACAGGTCGAATACGCTTATGGCCATTGTCGCCCACCTCGTCGTGACAGAGTATGAGGCCGTCGCTCTCAGCATCAATTTGACTAAACTATAAATCTCATGACATGGCATCGTTGCCCGTCAAAGAGTATGGTGGTCGAGTAACACACCGACAGCAACCGAGAAAATCTTTTCATGGCTTTAGAATAGCTAAACCATTATGCATCCTTTGAATTCTCAAACCCATGCCTGGCTGAAAGTCTTCGCGGTCAGTGCCCGCCACATGTCCTTCACCCGAGCCGGTGAGGAGCTGCATGTCACGACCGGCGCCATCAGTCAGCAAATCAAACAACTGGAAGAACGTTTGGGCTTCAAGCTGTTTCGACGCTTGCCTCGCCAACTGGAGCTCACGGAAGAAGGGCGACGTCTGGCTGCCGTCGTCGATGAGGCATATCAGTCAGTCGGGATGGAGGTACGCCGCCTGCGCAGCGGTGTCATGAGCGGCACACTGAAACTGCGTTCGGTACCGTCGTTTCTCGCCAAGTGGCTCATGCCTCGCTTGCCTCGCCTTCAGGCCCGTTTCCCGGATATCGAACTACAGGTCGTGGCCGAAGATAGCAACATTTCCCTACGGGACGGTGAATTCGATCTGGCCCTGGATCTCAACGACGGTCATTATCCGGGACTCAGCATTACCCCGCTGATGGATGAGGTGATATTTCCGGTCTGCTCACCTGGCCTGTTGCGCGGCAAGCCCCCACTACAGCGACCGGAGGATCTCGCCTGGTACCCATTGCTCCACGATGTCACCGCCTGGCGCGGCAGCCATGATCACGCAGAATGGGAGCACTATCTCAAAGCGATCGATGCACCGCATGTCAATGTGCGACGCGGCTATACATTCAACCGTAACCAGCTCACCATGGAGGCGGCCATCTCGGGCATGGGCGTGGCAATTGCTCGTCAAACACTCATCACCAACGAGCTCCAGACCGGTGCCCTGATATCGCCGTTTGCCGAACGCGTGGCCACCGGCAAACGCTATGGCATTGTTCATACCCAGGGCGCACTGGACGATCGACGTGTCAAGGCGGTTCATGATTGGCTGGTGGAAGAAGCACGACGCGCTTCCTCCGGTCAGAATGCTTTAGTGCCCCCTGTAGCGAGTCGTGAAGCAGGCAGTTAAAATGATGTTTCTCTGGATGTGACTGACCGATAGGGAAATCTTGAATGCCCGCTCCCGATTCCATCAGCTTTCGAGCTACGTGTATACGCGCTGTCATCTATATTCTTCTGACCGGCGCATTGATGCAGGGCGTCTATTATGAAGCGCTCTATCTTCCTGACAACCAGTTTACCGAGAGAGGATTCACCGAGCTGGCGCAGACGCTACTTCTGACAATCGCCTCTGCACTACTGATTTATGCCAGGCATGGGCTCAAGAGCATGCCCCAGGTCACATTGCTGCTATTCGGCTTTCTGTTTGCATCCCTGATTCGTGAACAGGATTCTCACCTCGACACCTATCTCTTTGACGGCGCATGGCAAGTCCTGGTGACGCTGGTCATTTTACCCTGCCTGTTCTTTGTCATTCGCCGCCGCCGCCAATTCATCGACGAATTCACGCATTACTCGAACACCTTTTCCTTCGGCCTGTTTGCTGCCGGCTTTTTGACCACTTATGTTTTTTCACGCCTTTACGGACGCAGCGAAGTCTGGATGGCAATTCTCGGTGATCATTACGCACGAACATTCAAGGATGCCGCCGAAGAAGTGACAGAGCTGTTCGGCTACGCTCTGCTCTTGTTCGCCATCATTGAACTGGTATTACTGGCCAGGCGCTGGCGACTCAGCCACAACGGCACCGACAACACCTAGATATGAAAAAGCCCACCGTCACTGGTGGGCTTGGTAGCAGTCGACTTATCGAGCCTTGCTCATTCCTCGAGGAACGAGCGTAGCGACTCGGAGCGCGATGGATGACGAAGCTTGCGCAATGCCTTGGCTTCGATCTGGCGAATACGCTCACGAGTGACATCGAACTGTTTACCGACTTCTTCCAGGGTATGGTCGGTATTCATGTCGATGCCGAAACGCATACGTAGAACCTTGGCCTCCCTCGCCGTCAATCCACCCAGGACATTGCGGGTCGCCTCGATCAGCCCCTCGCCGGTCGCTGAGTCGATGGGCAGCAGCATGGTACCGTCTTCGATGAAATCACCGAGATGAGAATCATCGTCGTCACCGATCGGGGTTTCCATGGAGATCGGCTCCTTGGCAATCTTGAGGACCTTGCGCACCTTGTCTTCCGGCATTTCCAGACGTTCGCCAAGCTCCTCGGGAGTCGGTTCACGTCCCATCTCCTGCAACATCTGACGGGAAACACGGTTGAGCTTGTTGATGGTCTCGATCATGTGCACCGGGATACGAATGGTGCGCGCCTGATCGGCGATCGATCGCGTGATTGCCTGACGGATCCACCAGGTAGCATAAGTGGAAAACTTATAGCCACGGCGATACTCGAACTTGTCCACCGCCTTCATCAGGCCGATATTGCCTTCCTGAATCAGGTCGAGAAACTGCAGACCGCGGTTGGTGTATTTCTTGGCAATCGAAATCACCAGACGCAAGTTGGCCTCGACCATCTCTTTCTTGGCACGACGCGCCTTGGCTTCACCGATCGACAGCTTGCGGTTAACCTCCTTGAGGTCCCCCACTGTCAACTGAACCATGTCTTCCTCAAAGGCGATCTTGCGCTGTGCGCGAGCCACATCCCCCTGGAACGGTTTCAGGCGTTCAGCGTACTTGTCGTTGGCCGCCAGGAATTCGTCAAACCATGCTGTCCGGGATTCGTTGCCGGGGAACGACTTGATGAATGTCTTCCGCGGCACCTTGCCTCGCTTGACGAGGATCTGCATGATCGTCTTTTCCTGCTCGCGCACCTGTTCGACACTGATCCGAACCTGGTTCACCAGACGCTCGAAGTGCTTGGGAACCAGTTTGATCGGCGAGAACAACTCGGCCAGACGCGCCTGTTCCTCATTGACTTCTGCAGAACCGCGACCATGGGTTTCGATGGTTTCCTTGACTCGCTCGTTCTGCATCCGAATCTGCTCGAAACGCGCACGCGCTTCCTCGGGATCGGGGCCGCCATCGCCGCCGGCGGCATCTTCGTCCTCGTCGTCCCCCGCCTCGGTGTCGACTTCCTCGTCGGTGTCGATCCCGTCAGCAACTTCGGGATCGGCGACCTCGGCTTCCGCGACGCCGGGGATACCTTCATCCGGATCGATGAATCCCGAGAACAGATCCGACAACCGCCCCGGCGCTTCTTCATCCTGGGTGTTATCGTATGCTTCCAGTATCGAGTCAACCGCACCGGGCAAATAGGCGAGCGCCGACATGACCTCGCGCGTCCCTTCCTCGATACGCTTGGCAATCTCTATCTCGCCTTCGCGCGTCAGCAGCTCGACGGTTCCCATTTCACGCATGTACATGCGCACGGGATCCGTGGTGCGGCCAACGTCACTCTCGACCGCAGCCAATGCTGCCACAGCCTCTTCGGCAGCCTGCTCATCGGCAGAGTGATCGGCCATCATCAGCGTATCTTCATCAGGGGCTTCCTCAACGACATTAATCCCCATGTCGTTGATCATACCGATGATGTCTTCCACTTGTTCCGGGTCAGCGATATCCTCAGGCAGGTGATCGTTGACCTCTGCGTAGGTCAGGAAGCCTTGCTCCTTGCCTCTCGCGATCAACTCCTTCAGACGTGACTGCTGCTGCGCATTTCCAGCCATAGAAACCCTATCTAGCGAAGAAGAATGAAGCACCCAAACGTTTAGGCGGCAAAATTCCGTAAAGCCGAATAGTATAGCGGCTTACCCCTCAGGTTCGCCAGTTTTTCATTTGCGCTTACGTTTAGGTGTGTTAGCTTGTTCGGTTGCATTGCCGCTGGGCTTGAGATCATTGCCTCTTAGATGGTGATATTAGGCAAAAATTCAACCCCGACGCCAGCAAAGAACCATTGGCACCACCCTCGGTGTACCAGTCTCTCAACGCGCCAGCGAACTCAATAGTTCGCGAAGACGTAGTTTTTCCGGCTGAGACAGCCGCTCTCCCCGACGCTCTTTTGATAACAGCGCATCGATTTCCTCCCGGGGAGATTCCTGCATTGCACGTTGTTGAAAATACCCAACCAACTCACTCAGCACCGCCGCCCGATCCGAGGGTTTGATGGGCAACTCCCGCTTGGCCAGTTCCGCTAGCCGCTGCCCCTCGGAAGTCCCATGAAAATGGGCCAGAAGCACCTGGGAGCTGCGATAACGCCCCGCACGGACCAATTCAATGACCGAGGTACACAAGGGCGTATCCGGGTCCTCTTCATCGCACCAGTCGAATGAATCCGGCAATTGATCGACCAATCGAGGGTCGCGGAGCAGCAGTTGCAACACGCGAGCCATGTTGGCCAGATCGACCCGGGAGTCAGCACGGCGCTGCCCCGCTGACGATATCGTTGGCGCCGCCCCATGCGAAGCCGAGATATCGCTTTCCGCAGCAGGCTCCGGAAATGCCGAGGCGGTATCATGGCGATTCAGGAGCGCTTCAAAACGTGACGTTTCCACGCCGGTCCGTGACGCCAGCTCACTCAGCATCAGTGATTTCAGCACCCCATCCGGTAAACGCTCCACCGCCTTGAGCACTTGGCTGGCATAGCGCTCCCGCGACTCGATGCTTCCCAGGTCCCGTCCTTCAGCGGCCTGCTCGAAGAGAAATTCCGAGAGCGGACTGGCACAAGTAATCCGATTCTGGAATGCGGCTTCGCCTTCACGGCGCACGAGGGTATCCGGGTCGTCCCCTTCCGGCAGGAACAGAAAACGCGCTTGACGACCATCGATCATTAGCGGCAATACCGTCTCCAGGGCCCGTGTTGCCGCCTGCCGTCCCGCGCGGTCGCCGTCGAAGCAGAATACCACCTCGTCAACCAGCCGAAAAAGGCGCTGCAGATGCGTTTCGCTCGCCGCAGTTCCCAGTGTCGCCACGGCATTACGTATGCCGAACTGCGCCAGCGCCACGACATCCATATAGCCTTCCACGATCAGCAACCGCTCAAGGTGCCGGTTGGCCTGACGAGCTTCATAGAGGCCGTAAAGTTCCCGCCCCTTGTGGAATACCGGGGTTTCTGGCGAGTTGAGATACTTGGGTTTCGCATCGCCCATCACCCGGCCACCAAAAGCAATCGTTCGCCCCTTGATGTCGCGGATAGGGAAAATCACGCGATCACGGAACCGATCATAACGTCGGCCGCTGTCCTCGCGATGGATCAGCAGACCGTATTCGATCTGCACCGATTCCGAGACACCCCGCTCACCCAGATGACGCTTTAGCGCGTCCCAGGCCTCAGGGGCATAACCGATGGCGAAATCTTCCTGAATCTCCGGCGACAGACCACGAGCATGGAGATAGTCGCGCGCTGCCTTGCCTTCCGGCATCCGTAGTCGCTCGCGAAAAAAGCTCGCTGACAGCTCCATCAGGTTGACCCCCTCCTGGCGCTGCTTTTCGCGTACCTGCGCCCGTGGATCGTCATCTCCTTCCCGTGGCACGGACATTCCCAGACGCGCTGCCAACGACTCCACGGCTTCCGGGAAACTGAGGTTGTCATACTCCATCAAAAAGTTCAGGGCACTGCCATGAGCACCACACCCGAAGCAGTGGTAGAACTGCTTGCCGGGACTCACGGTAAACGAGGGTGTCTTTTCCTGATGGAAGGGGCACAACCCCATGTAGTCGCGCCCCCCTTTCTTCAACTGCACCCGCTCTCCGACCACGTCGACGACGTCGACCCGAGCCAGGAGATCATCGATGAAACGCTGAGGAATCTGACCCATGGTAGTGAATCGACCTCGGGGCGGTAATGGAGCAATGACAGGAACAATACAAAGACGAGCGGCTACCCTACGGCAGCCGCTCTATACCCCTCTAGAAACGGCCGATGCAATGACGTCGACCGATTTCAGTACGGATCAGTAAAGCCGTTCGAAGCGCTTGCGCTCACGCTGAAGCTTCTTGGCATGACGCTTGACGGCAGCCGCCGCCTTACGCTTACGTTCTGCCGTCGGCTTTTCGTAGTGCTCACGACGACGTACTTCAGAGAGAACGCCAGCTTTTTCGCAAGAACGCTTGAAGCGACGCAGCGCCACGTCAAACGGCTCGTTATCACGTACTTTGACAGAAGGCATTAAGCACTCACCTACCTTGAAAAATCTTGAGTTCGGTTTTTACGCACACCCTATGCTCCCCAATCAATGGCATATCAACTAACTCAACCGATGTAGCCATTGCTACATCGCCGAACCGCGACTAAGGAACGGGAAGCTGCAGGCGCACGACCCAGTCGTACAGCGCACAGTATTCTAGCGTGACAACGCCGGCCATGCAAATGGCCTGATACCCGTCATTGCCACAAACGCGACAAAAACGCGTAGAATATTCCAGCCTTGAAACCGTCAATTTGGTACCACATCATGCGCGTTCTGGGGATAGAAACCTCTTGCGACGAAACCGGTGTCGCCCTCTACGATACCCGACACGGCTTGCTGGCCGACGCCCTGTACAGCCAGGTAGCGATGCATGCCGATTTCGGGGGCGTCGTCCCCGAACTCGCCTCACGTGATCATACCCGCAAGCTACTACCGTTGATTGATGACGTCCTCGGTGAGGCCCACTGTGGGCGTGCCGACCTGGATGCCATCGCCTATACGGCCGGCCCCGGCCTGGTCGGAGCACTGATGGTCGGTGCCTCGACCGCCCACGGCATGGCCAGGAGCCTGGATATCCCGGTTCTGGGGGTTCATCATATGGAAGGCCACCTGCTGGCCCCCATGCTCGAGGACGATCCAGTGGCGTTTCCCTTCGTGGCGCTACTGGTATCGGGCGGGCACACACAACTGGTCGCCGTGGAGGGACTCGGGGCGTACCGCTTGCTCGGGGAGTCGGTGGACGACGCCGCCGGCGAAGCATTCGACAAAGCGGCCAAGATGCTCGAACTGGGTTATCCCGGTGGTCCGGCCATTGCACGTTTAGCCGAACATGGCGATCCGACGCGTTTCCGTTTTCCACGCCCCATGACCGACCGCCCCGGACTGGATTTCAGCTTTTCCGGCCTCAAGACCCATACGCTGACGACGATCAAGGCCCTGCGCGACGAAGGTGCTCTCGATGAGCAGGCACATGCGGACATAGCCAGAGCGTTTGAGGAAGCCGTGGTCGACACGCTGGTGATCAAGTGTCGACGCGCGCTGGATGACACGGGACTCAAGCGCCTGGTCGTGGCAGGCGGAGTCAGCGCCAACGTGCGACTACGCGAACGCCTCGACCACGCCCTCACCAAGCGTCGGGCAAAGGCGTTCTATCCGCGCAACCGGTTCTGCACCGACAACGGTGCCATGATTGCTTACGCAGGAGCTCAGCGCCTCATGGCCGGGGAACACGATGACAGCGCCATACTCGCCGTACCCCGCTGGCCGCTCACTGACCTTCGTCCTCCGGCAGTTTGACCTCACCTTTGCGACCATGATCGGTCAGAGGCCTTTCCATCCCGCGACTGAGACGCAGGATATTCCAGAAGTGGCGCACCAATACCAGCAAGGCAAAACCAATGATGACCAGCACGTAATCCGGCGCCAGCCAGAAACTGAGCAAGGGGGCCAGTGTAGCGCTGGCGAGCGATGCCACGGCGGCGGTGCGCACCCGCCAGGCCAGTACCACCCAGCACAGGGCACAGCACAACGCAACCAGCGGGGCCAATACCAGCAACACCCCAAAGGCACTTGCCACCGCCTTCCCCCCGCGAAAGCGATACCATAGTGGGTAACTATGCCCCAGCAAGACGCCCAGCCCGACCAGCCCTTGTGCCCAGGGTGACCACCCCATGAGCTTGGTCAGCCAGAGTGCCGGCATGCCCTTGCACATGTCCAGCAGCAGCGTGACCAGCGCCAGACGGCGACCATATAAACGCAGGACATTGGAAAATCCCGGATTACAGGATCCCTGATAACGCGGATCGGGCACATTGGCGAGCCGACACACTGTGATGGCACTCAGCCAGGAGCCACAGAGATAACCGAGAGCCCCCAAACCAGCCAGTGACGTATAAGAAACGGCGGACGTCATTTGAAACTTCCTGTGGATCGGGATGATATCCCATGATTCTGGTCCGGGACTCACGTACAATCGAGCACCGACCCTGAACCCCTCACCTCGATGCAACAAGGACCTTGCTTTGATGGATCGCGTATTGATCGAGTCCCTCGGTGTGGAAGCCATTATCGGCGTCTACGACTGGGAGCGACATATTCGCCAACGCCTCGTGATCGACCTCGAAATGGCTACCGACATTCGGGATGCCGCAGCGAACGATGACCTGGACAAGGCACTGAACTATGCTGCGATCAGCGAGCATATCATCGACTTTGCCGACTCTCACGCTTTCGGGCTCGTCGAGACTTTCGCCGAGCGTCTCAGCGACTCACTACGCCAGGACTTCGGCATCACCGGGCTATCCCTGACGGTACGCAAACCCGGTGCCGTTACCGATGCCGAGTCAGTCGGTGTACGTATCGAACGCGGAAACTTCGTATGAAGCAAGTCACCGTCAGTATCGGTAGCAATATCGAACGCGAGCGGCATGTTCGCACATGCCTCGACGCCCTGCAGGCCAATTTCGGAACCCCACAGTTGTCGCGTGTCTTTGAAAGCGAGCCGGTCGGTTTCGAAGATGGCAGAAACTTCTACAACCTGGTGGCCGTTTTCTATACCACCTTGAGCGTCGGTCAGCTTCAGGCCTGGTGCAAGCAACTGGAGTATGCCAATGGCCGTCGCAAGGACAGTCCCAAGTTCAGTCCCCGCACACTGGATATCGACCTGCTGACCGTGGATGGCCTGAGCGGCACTATCGATGGAGTCACCCTGCCTCGTGACGAGATCACCTACCACGCCTTCGTGCTACTGCCCATGGCTGAACTACTACCTGACCAACGCCACCCCGTCGAGGGGCGCACCTATGCCGCCTTGTGGGCCGACTTCCCTCAAGAACATCAGCGCCTGTGGCCGGTCGACTTCACTTGGCAAGGACGTCGCATTTCCCATGCCGATGGCACAGAGCCAGGCCACCGACATCGCTGATCAACAAACCCTCCACCCACAAACGCAGGTTGTTACTGCTCCCGCTCATTGACCAGCGCGTTCTCGATGGCCGCCATCCGACGCGCAGCCAAGGCCTCACCCAGAGCCTTGCCCTGGTAGCCGGCGTCGAGCAGCTCTCGGGGCTGAATCCGGGAAGCCGCCTCCCAACCTTGCGCGATCCTGTCGGCCAGGCAGGGGGTGTCCTGACGCAATAAACGAAGTTGTGGATAAACCCGTTCATCGCGCCGCCAGGCATCGATGGCATTGAGCCAGTCAACCACTTTCGCGGCTTCCGCCCCTCCCTTCACTGATGCCTTTCGCAGGCGGCGTGTCGCTGCCACCTGAGCCGAAAGATCGGCATATGCATTGGGCACCCGTAAACGTTGCTGAAGGGAGAGGCGGGCCTCATCGTCGAGGTGCTCACACAGCCTGGCCCAGCGCCAGCGTGGTATCACCTCGTCATCCGCTTCCTCGATTTCGGGAAGGCGCTGCATACGTAGCAGCGCCGCTTCCAGCTCCGCTTGATCAGTGGCCAGTTCCGGCATCAGTACGAACAAGGCCCGGCAAGCATTCAGTGCCTCGAAGTAGGCATCTGGCGAGGGTTCACCCAATGCCTTGACGGTTTCCACCCAGATACGCTCGGCCACGAGGTACTGCATCTCTCCGTTATCGACCAGGGCCGCCATCAGGTCCTGCGTGTCCTCGGCAATGGCAAATCCCAGATGGCGATAACGCGCCAGAAAACGTGCCGTGCGCAAGACGCGTAGTGGGTCTTCGGCAAAGGCCGGCGACACATGACGCAACACCCCCCGACGTAGATCCTTCAGACCGCCATAGGGGTCGACCAATTCTCCCTCGGGGGTCTCCGCCATGGCATTGCAGGTCAGGTCACGGCGTTTCAGATCGTCCTCGAGTGTCACATCGGCACTGGCCTGGACCTCGAAGCCGGTATAGCCACGACCCTTCTTACGTTCGGTACGCGCCAGCGCGTACTCCTCGTGGGTTTCGGGATGCAGGAATACCGGGAAGTCACGCCCAACAGACTTGAAACCCCGCTGCTCCATGATCTCGGGAGTCGCACCGACAACCACCCAGTCATTGTCGTATACCGGCCATCCCAGATAGGCATCACGAACGGCGCCGCCCACTCGGTAGACTTCCAGTCCGGTCAGATGATCATCTCGACATGTCATGCCTGGTTTGCCTCTATCCGCATCAGCCGGTGACAGGAACCCGGTCAACGACCCGGCTGGCGGCTGGGAACGCTGACTCGCTCCCCCGACGACAGATCGAGCGCCGTCAAGCAGCCTCCCCAGACACAGCCGGTATCCAGGGCTTCGGCACGCACCCGACTATCCGGCGTTCGCCCTTCCAGCGCCGCCCAGTGGCCGAACAGGATATGCGGGTCGTCTTCCCGGGCAAAGGTGAACCAGGGCGCAAACCCCGCAGGCGCCGAATCCAGCCCTTCCTTGGCCGCGAAATCGAGTCGCCCCTGGACATCGATGAACCGCATACGCGTAAAGATATTGACGATCACACGCAACCGCTCCAGGCCCTCCAGATCATCATGCCAGACATCAGGCTGGTTGCCGTACATCCGTTCCAGGAATGCACCGCTACGCGGGCCGGTCAATCGGTTCTGTACCTCTGCAGCCAACTCGACAGCCTGCTGAACGTTCCACTGGGGTGGCAACCCGGCATGCACCATGACGTCATTGCGCTCGGTCGCGATCAACGGCTGCGCCTGAAGCCAGTCGAGCAGTTCTTCGCGATCGGGAGCTTCCAGGATGGGCGCCAGCGTATCCTTGCGCTTGAGTTCGGCGCCACCGCGCGCTACCGCCAGCAGATGGAGGTCATGGTTACCCAGCACCACCGTGGCTGCATCTCTCAATTGATATACCCGTCGCAGGCAAGCTAGAGACCCCGGTCCCCGATTGACTAGATCGCCAACCAACCACAACCGGTCACGATCGGTATCGAACTCAAGGCGTTCGAGCAGTGCCTCGAACTCTTCATGGCACCCCTGAAGGTCGCCGACGACATACGTGGTCATACATTCTCCTGCGTTACCAACTATCGCAATGAGCTCACGAGCTGATGCCTACCGATGCTCAATGAACCTGGTTGGGGGTGGCCAGGCGGAAAGGAGCAATATCGACATCGAACGTCTGCTGGGTCGCGGTATCGACACAGGTATAAGCGCCTTGCATGACCCCCACAGGCCCTTCGAGCACGGCACGACTGGTATAACGAAACGTCTGGCCGGGACCGATCAATGGCTGCTTACCGACGACTCCTTTACCGCGCACTTCCTGGACTTTGCCGCTCCCCTGGGTAATTTTCCAGTAGCGGGCCAGCAACTGAACGCTGTGCCGGGAACCGTTGTGCACGGTGATGGTATAGCGGAATACGAACCGCTGCTCAGCGGGGGAGGATTCTTCCTCGCAATAAGCCGGCTCGACCTGTACATGGACCTCGGCGGATGATGACGGAGACGACGCACTCATGATGATTCCCTGGCCAGGAAGTTGGCGATACGTACGTATTCCTCCACGGTCAGCGTTTGGGGCCGGCGACCAGGATCAATCGACAACTGCTCCCATGCCGTGGAGGACAGACGTCCCTTCAGGTTGTTACGCAGTGTCTTGCGACGCTGCCCGAAAGCCTCACGGACCACGTCGAACAGCAGGTTTTCATCCTCGGCGACACAGGGCAACTCGGCATGGGGTGTCAGGCGAACGATGGCGGAATCCACCTTGGGCCGGGGCACGAACGCTTCAGGCGGCACGGTAAACAACGACTCGACCCGGCAATGGTATTGGGCCATGACGGACAACCGCCCCCATTGCGCTCCCCCGGGCGAGGCCGCCAAGCGCTCGACGACCTCCTGTTGTAGCATGAAGTGCATATCGGCAATCGCTGCGCCGGACTCCATCAAGCGGATGATCAAGGGAGTGGCGACATTGTAGGGAAGATTCCCTACCACTCGCAGTCCAGGTCCCTCCCCCTTGAGGGCTGCATAATCCATCTTCAGGGCATCCCCTTCGTGAATGACGAAGCCGGGATAGCGAAAGAACTGGACTCTCAGGCCGGGAATCAGGTCGCGATCCAGTTCGATGACTTCCAGGTGGCCGGCGGCTTCCAGCAAGGGTTCGGTCAACGCGCCTTGCCCTGGACCTATCTCGATCAGACGGTCCTCTTCCCGGGGGGCAATCGCACGCACGATACGGGAAATGATTCCCGGGTCACGCAGAAAGTTCTGACCGAAGCGCTTACGCGCCCGATGGGGCTGAGGGCGGGAGGACATGCGGCTATGAATTCCTTGGACTCGCAAAGGCGGTGATCATATCAATCATGGGTTTGAAATGCGTGTCCGGCCATGAGGCAAGCCATTGAGACAGCTTCGGACAAACTGCCGGTCTCGGCGCGTCCGGTACCGGCGAGATCCAGAGCCGTGCCATGGTCCACCGAGGTTCGAATGATCGGCAAACCCAGCGTGATGTTCGCCCCACGTCCGAAACCGGCATACTTGAGCACTGCCAGACCCTGATCATGATACATGGCGAGGACAGCATCAGCACGCGCCAAGTGACGCGGGGTAAACAGGGTATCCGCCGGCAGCGGGCCGGTAACGTGCAGGCCCTGGTCACGCAGATGATCGAGCGCGGGAATGATCACTTCGAGTTCCTCGCGCCCCAGATGACCGTCTTCACCGGCGTGAGGATTCAGTCCGCAGACCAGGATGTGCGGCGACTCGATCCCGAAATGGCGCTGAAGATCGGTGTGCAGGATGTGAACGACGTTTTCGAGGCTTTCCCCTGTGATGGCATCAGCCACATCACGCAATGGCAGGTGAGTGGTGGCAAGCGCCACACGCAACGACCGAGTGCCTTGCCAGGCGACTTGCCGGGCATGCAACGGATCCTGTGTCGCCAGCATCATCACGACACCTTCGACGCCGCAGGCATCACGCAGGTATTCGGTATGGCCGGTAAACCCGGAAAGCCCGGCGTCGATGATGATCCCCTTGTGCAGCGGTGCCGTCACCATGCCATCCGCGGGGCCGTGCAGACAGGTCGAAACCGCCACATCGAGGGTCTCGATGACATAAGCGGCATTGTCAACGGTCAGACAACCGGGACGAGAAGGCGCACGCAGCGTCACCGGCCAGACCGGCAGCACGCCCGGGCTAAACGATTCCGGCACTCGTCCCTTGTCAAGCGTGCGGACATCAATGTCCACGCCCACCATGCGCGCACGTTCCGCCAGCAAATCAGGGTCACCCACGGCGACCAACCGCGCCGGTAATGACACCGTATCGGCAACCAGTTTGACCAGCAGTTCTGGACCGATGCCGGCCGGCTCACCGGTCGTCAAAGCCAGTACGGGGCTCGACACGGGAGCCGCCTCAATAGGCCTCATCGAGCCGATTGTCGACAAAGGCATCGGAGCGAATTTCCTGCAACCAGGTTTCCAGCTCATCATTGGCCTTGCGCTGGAAAAGTGCCCGGCGCGCTTGCTCTCGCTGGTCCTGGCTGCCGACTTGCTGTTCCTCGCGATCCAGCAACTTGATGAGGTGGAAGCCGCTGGGACTCCGCAACGGTTCGGAGACTTCACCCTCCTCGAGTCCCGTCACGGCATCAGCAAAAGGTCTCGGCATTTCACCTGTATTGCGCCAGCCGAGGTCACCGCCTTCCAGCGCGTTGTTGCCATCGGATTCGGCAGCAGCCAATTCGGCAAAATCGGCACCGTCATCCAACTCCTCGGCCAGCCGCCGGATCTTGGCTTCAGCTTCCTCGATCTGGTCAGACTCCGCAGACTGGGGAGTCGCCACGAGAATGTGGGCCAATCGATATCGTTCGCCCTGGCTGCCACCTTGCTGTTCCAGATAACGCTCGATCTCACGGTCGCTGACATTGACACGGCGGGAGACATTACCTTGCTGTACCTGACGCATCAGCAGATCCCGGCGTACCTGGCGACGAATATCCGCCAACGAGAGTCCATCCTCCTCCAACGCATCGGCGAATTGATCGAGTGTCATGTTGTTGTTCTCGGCGATACTACGCACCGCCGCATTGAGTTCCGTGTCATCGACGCTGAGGTCGGCTTCCTCTGCCATCTGCAGCTGGATTTCCTCGACGATCATGCGGTCCAACACCTGGCGGCGCAGCGCTTGCTCATCCGGCCCCTGCATACCGCGACTCGACATCTGATTGCGCACTTGATCGACCCGGGTCTCAAGTTCGCTTTGCATGATGGCATCGTCGTTGACCACGGCGACGATCCTGTCCAACGGCTCGGCACTCTGTGCGTGGACCATCAACGGTGTGACGGTCAGCAGCAGGGCCACTCCCAGCAGGGCGATCGAACGGCTGCGCATAACTACCTCTTTTACTCTCATGCTGTTTCCCGAATTAGGGTCTCGTGTCGGTCGAATTCACCATGGTGCTCGACATGTCTTAGAACGCCGTGGAACGATATCCTGGAATCGCTTGTTCGAAATACTCGTCGGCTTCCTGGCCGGTGCCTCCCAGTCCCTTGAACACGAACCGCAGAAAGACACCCCGGTCGGTGTAGTCGTCATCAATACGGTTGGCCGTATCGTTGTCTTCCACCCACTCACGCCATACCAGCTGCAAACCATAACAGCAGTCGTTCCACTGCACACCCGCGAGTTGCTCCAGGGCCCGATCGTTGGTGTTGTCATACAGGAAACGACCGATCAAATCGACGCGCGGGTTGAGTTGATAGGCCCCCGAGATGTCGTACTCCTCACGGTTGTAACCCAAACGATCCTCGGCATCGCCTGACGGGTCGAACCCTTGGAGTTCCCAACGGTAGCCAAGGTTCAGTGCATGTCCCTCGGGATCGCGATAACGCAGGCTCACACTGTTGCGTTCCGTCAAGTCACGGTGCTCGTCATACAACCACTCGTAGCGTGTGCTCCAGCGATCCGTCATCTGCCAGTCAATGCGGGTTACGACAGGCGAACGCTCACGGACCGCATTGTAATAACGTTCCGCATTGCTTTCCGGCGGCAAGGTATCGGGATCGCCATTCATATCGATGTTGCGATCCTCGAAGTAGCGACTCTGCCCCAGGGCCACGGAGAGCCGTTCACGGCCGCTCTCGTCCTCGAGGAACCGTGAGGACACTCCATAGGAGATCTTGTTCTGGTCGCCGACGCGATCGCTGCCCGAAAAGCGATAGGGTGACCAGAGCTGATTGTAGGAAAAGGCGCGCTCGTTGGTATCGAAATCGGGAAACTCGCTCTGATCGCTCTCCGGCACATAGGCGTAATAGAGCCGAGGCTCCAGGGTCTGGCGATAGGTGGAGTCGAGCCAGTTCATGTCGCGCTCGAATACCAACCCGCCATCCACCGACGTCACTGGCACGGTGCGTGACAGGCTCTCACTGCGATCGGTATCACGATTGCCGTAGTCGAGCTCATAGCTGGTATGCAGCAACTCGACCCGAGGTTCCAGGAAGCCCCAGCTCGGCGACGACCGCCAACCGACGGCCGGTGACAGATGCAGCCGCGTTCCATTGGCGGCTTCACGTAGCGGTATTGTGCGGGATCGACCCAACTCGTCCTCCGCCACGCCATTTTCATCAGTATCCAGATCCCGCCAGAAATGGGTCACATTGGAGCGCCATTGCTGATAGAAACCGGCATCCTGATTCCAACGGGCATTCGCCGTCAGGCTTGGCAGGCGATAGAACGGCTTGTCCCGAGGGTTCAACGGGAAATCCAGCTTCTGGTATCCCTGTGCACGCGCGTCGAGTTGCCAGCGATCTCCCTGGTAATCCACCTGGGCCAGGCGAGACAGGCTGTTGGTATCGCGCTCGGCGAAATTGCGCCCGAAGTCATCGAAGTAGCGGCCGTCACTGGCTGCACCATAACGAAGGTTATAATCCGAACGGTCCGAAATTCGTCCTTGGTGCCGGAAATCGACGTACCAGCGATCCTCACCCTCGAACTGGCCATCGGGATCATTGGGATTATCGCTACTGCCGCCATCGTTGTCGCTGGGTAGATACGCCCCCTCGATCTGTCCTTCGAAACCGGGCTGCAAATAACGCACTTCGCCACCGAGCAGCAGACCGCTTTCGCTGATGAACCGGGGCGTGACGGTGGCATCGAGATTGGGGGCAATATTGAAATAATAGGGCTGCCCGTAATCCAGAGAATCCGTGGACAGTCCCAATGTGGGCCACAGGAACCCGCTCTGGCGTCGTTCATCGATCGGGAATCGAACCCAGGGCCAGTAGAAGACCGGCACATCAGCCATTTCCAGCCGGGCATGACGGGCAGTGCCGAACCCTTCCTCGCGATTGATCTCCACATCCTTGCCGATCAAGGTCCAGAGGTTGTTGCCCGGCTCACAGGTCGTGAAACTGGCATCGTCGAGCACATAGCGACCATCCTTCAGACGCTCCAGTCGTTGGGCATCGCCACGCAGACGCTCCTCATGCACTACATAATGAGCCGTCTCGACTTCCGCCTGATCGCTTTCCAGAGACATTTCCGCAGCATCACCGCGAACCAGCATCCCTTCATCTCGCAAGGCAAGCGGTCCCGCGGAAAACACCCGGTCTCGTTCGGCGTTGACGCGCACCCGCGGTGCTTCGAGTTGGCTCTGACCGCGCCGCAGAATAACCTCGCCTCCCAGGATCGTCTCGCCATCATCACCGTATTCGGCGGATTCCGACTCCGAACGCGTTTGTTCCGGCGTGTCACCCGCCGGTAAGCGATAGTCGGGGGCGACATAACGTCCTCGGCAAACGGCGTTCGGTGGTGCGTCATCGCCCCACGCCTGCCAGTCAAGCTGGTCCGCGGGTAGCGGCTCGGGAGGAGCGGCCTGCACGGGGCCGATCACTATCCCGGAACCGGTCACAAGCGTGGCGAGAGCTGTCCAATACAATCGCTTACCCATGTTCCTCGATGTCCTTGGCGATGGGAAACCGTTATCATACAGCCCGCAACACGACCTGTGCAGGCAACGCGCCCTGGTGGCGCTTTCAGGAAATCAGCATGCGGTGGCGACACCGTCCCGTCAACCAAGGAGCCCCCATGTCTTCGGACTCCGCTCTTTCACGTCATGACCAACTGCGCCACTGGCTGGCCGAACACCATGGGTTGATGCCTGACAGCCTGGACCTTCGTCTGGCTGCGGATGACGCCAGTTTTCGACGTTATTTCCGCCTGGTGTTACCCGGAGGCGATTCGCGAATCATCATGGACGCCCCGCCGGACAAGGAAGACAGCCGGCCGTTCGTCTCCATCGGCGACTCTTGGTATGATTCCGGACTGCCGGTGCCCCACATGCATCACCGGGATCTCGAACAGGGATTCATCGAACTCGACGACCTGGGCGACACGCCAATGCATCATCACCTCGGCAGCGAGAGCGCTCCGGCGACCCTGAGCTGGCACGATCGCGCCCTGGCACTGCTCGACCAGCTGCAGGTCCGTGCCCCGGCCGATGCGTTGCCTGCCTACGATGCAACACTGCTGGGTACTGAACTCGACCTGTTCAAAGACTGGTGCCTCGGCGCTCTGCTGGAAACGGACGTACCGTCGAGTTGGCCATTCCTGCGTCAACGACTCATCGACCTCGCACTCGAACAACCGTGTACCGCCGTGCATCGCGATTACGATGCCATGAACCTTATGGTCCACGACGACCAGCTTTTCATGATCGACTTCCAGGACGCCGTCAAGGGACCGATCAGCTATGATCTGGTTTCTTTACTGCGCGGACGCTACTGCCGCTTCTCCGCTGAGCAATACACCAGCTGGATATCGGGATTTCATCAACGTGCACTGACGGACGGGCGTCTCCCCGACGGCAATGCTTTCGACCATTTCCGCTTCCAGGCCGATGCCATGGCCGCACAGCGCTCACTCAAGGTGCTGGGCATTTTCTGTCGCCTGGCCCTGCGTGACCACAAGACGCGTTTCCTGGCGCGTCTGCCACATTTCCTGGGGCATCTCGAGGACAGTCTCACGCCGTGGCCGGCTTTCACGGAGTTCCGTACCTGGCTGGATGCGCATTTCAAGCCAAGGCTGCACGCTGAATTACAGCGGCAACCACTCACGGGGTCGGCATCCTCATGAAAGCCATGATTCTCGCTGCCGGATTGGGGAAACGCATGCGGCCCCTGACCGATGACTGTCCCAAGCCGCTACTGCCGGTGGCCGACAAGCCGTTGATCGTCCATCATCTCGAACGCTTGGCGTCTGCCGGCTTCCGCGAGGTCGTGATCAATGTCAGTTACCGTGGCGACCAGATCATCGATGCACTGGGCGACGGTCACCACTATGGCCTGTCGATCGCCTGGAGCCGTGAGGCGACCCCACTGGAAACCGGAGGCGGCATTCGCCAGGCATTACCGTTACTTGGCACATCGCCGTTTCTGCTGATCAACGGCGACGTATGGTGCGATGACGATTTCCGGCAACTACCACGCCTGGACAACGATCTGAGCCATCTGTGGCTGATCGACAACCCGAATCATCATGCCAGTGGCGATTTTCACCTCGATGATCACGGCCGCGTCAGCGACCACCGGCAAGACCCTCGGTTGACCTATGCCGGCATCGCCCTGATCGACCCTGCGCTGGTGGCTGACCATGCACCAGGGACGTTTCCGCTGGCGCCGCTGCTACGCCAGGCGATGGCCGAGGATCGCGTTAGCGGCCACCAGCATGAGGGACAATGGGTGGATGTCGGGACGCCGGCCCGGCTCCAGGAACTGGACACCAGACTGCGCCAGGCATGATATGCTGCACGCCATCATTCAACGCTCACCAAAGGAAGCCCTTCGATGCAAGCGAGTGTCAAATGGACGGATGGACGCCAATTCGTCGCCGAATCCGGAAGCGGGCATAGCGTCGTGATCGACGGTCCGCCCGATCATGGCGGACGAAACACCGGACCGCGCCCGATGGAAATGATGCTGATGGGACTGGGCGCCTGCACCTCGTTCGATGTCATGGAAATACTGGAGAAATCCCGGGCACCGGTAACCGACTGTATCGCTGAGATCGAGGCGGAACGTGCCGACAGTGTACCAAGCGTTTTCACGCACATTCATGTTCATTTCAAGGTGACGGGAAAGGGCCTGAAAGACGCGCAGGTCAAACGTGCCGTCTCTCTCTCGGCCGAGAAGTATTGCAGCGCTTCCATCATGCTGGCGCAAGGCGGCGTGGAGATCACCCACGACTACACGATCATCGAAGCATGACGTTCAAACGTGGCGGGGCTGCGCCTCAGAGACGATAGACACTCTTCGTCATCACTTTCGACATGAGGCGCATCCCCAGCTTGACCGGTAACGGAAAGCGCGTCCCGCCGGCTTCCAGAGCCCAGCGCTCGTGATGCGCTTCATCCTCTCGCATCTGCTCGAGGATCGCCCGCGAACGGCGATCATCGGTCGGCAATTTCTGCAAATGATCGTCTAGGTGCTTGCCGACCTGTTCTTCGGTAGCCGCCACGAATCCCAGGCTGATCCGATCGCCAACGGCACCGGCAATGGCTCCAAGTCCAAAGGACGCCATGTAGAAAGCAGGATTGAGCAGACTGGTGCGTCCGTCGAGCTCCTCGATACGGGCGTCACACCAGGCCAGGTGGTCGATTTCCTCCTGAGCGGCTTGCTCCATCTGCTCGCGCGTATCGGGCAGCTTGGCAGTCAACCCTTGCCCCTGATAGAGCGCCTGGGCACACACCTCGCCGGTGTGATTGATCCGCATCAGACCCACGACATGTTCCCGATCCGCTTCATTCATCGGCGTCTCTTCGAGATTGGCCGCCGGTGAAGGGCGTGATGGACGCGCGGCATGCGGCACCAGCGTTCGCAGTATCGTATCGAACTGATGAATCAGATTATCGGCACGGGAGAGCTGGCGGGTCATGTCTGAGCCTCGTTTCTGCTGCGTGCCCACAGTCTACTCGAGGGCAGGTCGGTGAAAAAGCGCCAGGAACGAACGAGCCGCTCCGGTATCCCGAAGCGGCTCGAATACGATGCACTGATGCGTCGCTCACTTGGAAGCTGTCACGAGCTGTCTCGTGAAGCGCCGACTACCCAGCCGGCCAGGTAAAGCCGCGACCGCCCATCAGGTGCATATGAATATGATAGACCGTTTGGCCACCTTTTTCATTGCAGTTCATCACCACCCGATAACCATCATCGGCAAACCCTTTCTCCTTGGCCAGAGATGCCGCCGTATGCGTCATGCGCCCGATCAACGCCTGATCGGATTCCGTGAGATCATTGAGCGTGGCGATATGCTGCTTGGGGATGATCAGAACATGGGTCGGTGCCTGAGGATTGATATCGTTGAAGGCCAGAACATCATCATCCTCATAGACGATGTCGCCGGGGATCTCGCGATTGATGATCTTGCAAAACAGGCAGTCCATGACCGTTCTCCCGTTTATCGATGAAACAGATTATGACACGGGGCAGAATAACCCCGGCACCGGAATCAGCGAAACCGCCGCTGACTGAGCAACTGTCGTACCAATGGGCCCAGGATCAGCTCCATTGCCAGCGAAAGGCGCGAACCGGGCACTACCAGTGTGTGGGGCCGACTCATGAAAGCATCCTGGATCATCGCCAGCAAATAAGGGAAATCCACGGTCGACGGATCGCGAAAACGCACCACGACGAACGATTCGGCATCGGTCGGGATATCCTGGACTTCAAACGGATTGGACGTATCCACGGTTGGTACACGCTGGAAATTGATATGGGAACGTGAGAACTGTGGCTGGATATAGCGCACATAGTCGTGCATGCGCCCCAGGATCGTATCGATTACCGCTTCCTGGGAGTAGCCTCGCAGCTTGGTATCGCGATCGATCTTCTGTATCCACTCCAGATTCATCGTCGGCGCGACACCCACCAGCAGGTCGACGTGACGTGCGATATCGTGATCGGCGGTCACCAGGCCGCCATGCAATCCCTCGTAGAACAGCAGGTCGGTACCACATGGCAAGGACTGCCAATCGGTGAAGGTGCCGACCTGATGCCCCCCTTCTACCAAGCGGCGGTCTTCAGCATGCACATAATGACGGTAGGTTCCGGTACCGTGCTCACCATATTCCTGGAACAAGGCCTCAAGCCGATCCAGTAAATTGGCCTCGACAGCAAAATGCGAAAGCTCATCCTTGCGCTCGGGTTCCTCGCGGAAGATTCGCGCCAGCTCGTCCTTGGTATAGCGATGGAAGGCATCGCCATCGACGAAAGCGGCATGAACGTCCTCGCGAGCGAACATACGCTCGAATGTGCGCCTGACCGTCGTGGTGCCGGCGCCCGACGAGCCGGTCACGGCAATGACCGGATATTCGCGCGACATTCTAACGCCCCTTCATCTGCATAACGGTGTCTCCGTAACCTTCGATCAGGCCTGACGTGCAATGGCCCGATGAGCGATATCCCGACGATAATGTACGTCAGGCCAGGAGATGGCATCAGCCCCGTGATAGGCAAGATCACGAGCCTCGGATACACTCTCTCCCAAGGCCGTCACACATAGCACGCGCCCCCCACTGGTGACGACCCGACCTTGGTCGTCTTGCGACGTGCCGGCGTGGAAGACGCGACACCCCGCGGCTTCTGCAGCTTCCAGACCATTGATGGGGTCGCCCTTGCGGTAGCTACCGGGATACCCCCCCGCTGCCAGCACCACACCGACGGCGGCACGGGTATCCCAATCACACCGACAACCCGCCAACTCACCGCGAGCGCCGGCAAGGCACAGCGACGCTAGATCCGATGTCAGACGCAGCATGATGGGCTGAGTCTCGGGATCACCGAACCGACAGTTGTACTCGATGACCTTGGGCATGCCATCCGCCGTGATCATCAAACCGGCATACAGAAACCCGGTGTAGGGGTGCCCATCGGCTGCCATGCTCTCCACCGTGGGCCGAATCACGTCCTCCATGATGCGTCGATGCACCTCATCGGTCACCACCGGAGCTGGAGAATACGCGCCCATTCCGCCGGTATTGGCCCCTTGATCATTGTCCAGAGCGCGCTTGTGGTCCTGGCTGGTGGCCATGGGAAGGATGGTGCCGCCATCAACCATGGCGATAAAGCTGGCCTCTTCCCCTTCCAGAAACTCCTCGATCACGACGCGGGCACCGGCATCGCCGAAGGCGTTGTCTTCCAGCATGTCACGCACTGCAGCCTCGGCCTGAGACTCGCTCGTCGCCACGATCACGCCCTTTCCGGCCGCCAAGCCATCCGCCTTGATAACAATAGGGGTCCCCTTGCGGGCGAGATACTCAAGCGCCGGGGTCAATTCAGTGAAGGTGGCATAGTCGGCCGTGGGGATTCGATGGCGTGCCAGGAAATCCTTGGCGAACGACTTGGACCCCTCGAGCTGGGCAGCCGCACGGGTCGGCCCGAAAATGGTCAGTCCGGCCGCCTGGAAACGATCCACCACACCAGCCACAAGCGGGGCTTCGGGCCCGACAATGGTCAGGTCGATAGACTCGTCGCGAGCGAAGGTTTCCAGCTCCGCGATCGACTCGGCCCCGATCGCGACATTGACAATGCCCGGCTCCCGTGCCGTTCCCGCATTTCCCGGTGCCACATAGACACGAGTGACTCGCGGCGACTGTGCCACTTTCCAAGCCAACGCATGCTCGCGGCCGCCGCCGCCGATGATCAGAACCTTCATCCGAAACCCTTGCTACTGTTCGACACTGGTATGGAAAAGCCGGGTATTATGCCAGAAAACCCGGGCCACTGCGCGCGTGCGACACCGCGCCACCGTCTGCAGTTCGGGGACCATCAGACTCACACGTCACGACTTGTCATCATCGTCCTGATCGGGGCGCTGATTGAAGGTCTTCTGCCAGAAGCGCATGTTTTCCTCAGCCAGCTCTCGCATCACCTCCATGGGAGAGTTCCGCATGGCCTGCTGCCACTGGTCCTGCATACGCTCCTGTTGCTCCAGCATCAATCGTGTGCCCTGTTCGAGATAGTGTGCCAGCGGCAGAGGCTGGGACATGGCATAGACACGGATCAATTGCTGCAGAAGGTCGTTGGAGAACACCTCGGCTTCACTGTCGGCCTGCTCCTGTTCGATAATGATCGACAATAGAATGGTCCGGGTCAGGTCCTCGCCGCTTTTCGCATCTTCGACCCGGAACGGTACCTCGTCGAGTATCAGACGTCTCAAATCCTCGAGGGTTACATAGCGACTCTGTTCGGTATCATAGAGTCTACGGTTGGCATATTTGCGAATCACGCGCACGGCGCCGCTCCTATTATCTTCGTTGTTCGAAACTGGCTTGGTTCGGGTATTTTGCACTGCGCCACGCTTCAAGCCAAACCATGTTCTGTCCGAGTCGCCCATGAATCTGATACTGCTCGATGACACCGACTTCCTTGACCGACACCAGGCGTGTATTCGCGACCCGCGCCGCTTGCAACATCTACACGATGTCCACCACGTCGAGATTGGCGACACCTTGACCCTGGGGCGACGCGAAGGCGGCATCGGACGAGGTCGTTTGACCGAGTTTTCCGGCCAGCGTGCCGTATTCGAATTCGAGGCCCTGGATCAGGCACCACCGGCGCCTCTGCCAATCGAGCTGATCCTCGCTCTTCCCCGGCCACGAATGCTGGCCCGCACGCTGGAGCATGTCACTGCCTTGGGCGTGAAATCGATCACCCTGATGCACACACGACGCGTCGAGAAAAGTTATTGGCAATCCCCGGAACTTCACCCGGACAAGATACACCAGCATCTGGTACTGGGACTGGAACAGGCACGCGATACCCGTCTTCCTTCGGTCTCCCTGGAGCCACGTTTCAAACCCTTCGTGGAAGATCGGCTTGCAGGCTGGCTCGACGAGCGTCAGGGACTATTGGCCCATCCCGGCACGCCGGCACCCTGTCCCCGGGGTATCGAGCACCCCACCATACTGGTCGTGGGCCCGGAGGGCGGTTTCATCGACTACGAGGTCGACACATTGCTGGATGTCGGCTGCCAGGGCATCCATCTGGGCGAACGTATACTGCGTGTGGAAACCGCAGTCATCGCCCTACTCTCCCGTCTCGCTTGACCGATCACGCAATCTCTCGAGTAGACGTTGAGTCGCGAATCCGTCAGGTGTTTCTCCGATACGCCGCTGGAAATCACGCAGTCCCTTCCGCGTATTGGGGCCGAGCACGCCATCCGGTGTGCCGGCATCGTGACCAAGGCGGTTGAGCAATCGCTGCATGTCACGCACATCTTGCCGTGACAGTGGCTGCTCATGGCGTGGCCAGGACTGTTCTATGCCGCTTTCACCCGCGATCCGTTGCGACAGCACACCGACCGCCAGCGCATAACTGGTGGCATTGTTGTAACGCAGGATGGCACGAAAATTGGGACCGACCATGAACGCCGGCCCCTCGGCACCGGCAGGGATCAGCAGGGAGGCCTCGCTGAGATCGGGCAGAGACTCGCCCTCTAAAGGACGGACCCCGGAAGACGCCCACTCCCCACTGGAACGACGAGTATCCGATCCCGCCAAGGCATAGTCAAAATCACTGTCCAGCGCCACCTCCACCCCCCAGGGTTCGCCGGAACGCCAACCGGCCTCGTCGAGGTAGTGAGCCGTCGATGCCAAGACATCTGGGATACTGTTCCAGATATCGCGACGTCCGTCCTCATCGGCATCCACGGCATAGCGCTCGAAACTCGTCGGCAGGAATTGAGTATGCCCCATGGCACCGGCCCAGGAACCACGCATCTGTTGTGGTTCGATATCACCGCGCTGAAGGATACGCAACGCCGACATCAGTTCACGGCGAGCAAACTCGGGACGTCGACCGTCATAGGCCAGGGTTGCCAACGCCTCAACAGTGGAAAAGTCGCCAAAATTGCCACCGTAATTGCTTTCGATCCCCCAGATCGCGACGATGATCTCGGCAGGCACACCATAACGCTGCTCGACGCGCCTTGCGGTATTGCGGTACTCGGCCAGACGCTCGCGACCGCTCTCGACGCGTGTCTCAGACACGGCGCTATCCAGATAATCCCATATCGGACGTACGAATTCGGGCTGCGAACGGTCGAGCTCCACGACCCGTGGTTGATACCTTGCCGTATCAAAAGCCTCAGACAGGACAGGCTCGTCGATCCCTTCCCGGGCCGCCTCCAGTCGGAACGCGGCAACCCAGGAATCGAAATCCTCGGCCGCGTCGACATCATCGCCACTCTCCTCCGCTGTCTCACCCTCCTCTGTCGCGGCCTCCGTCGACGGTGAAGCGTCGCCGGAAACGACGGCATCCTCATCCGCGCCGGCGTCTTCCCGCGCCAGCGTCTGGCAGCCGATCAACCCCACACATAGGGCCAATGCAAGCACCGCATGGCGTATGATCATCCTTGTCATCCCGATTGTTGGCTGGAAGTCTCTTCGTCGTCCGACGAATCAGTCGTTTGCGTTTGGGCGGGATCAATTACCATCCCACCTTCAACGAGCTCATCGCCCTCGAGACCGCTCCTCAGCTCATGGGTAATGGGGTCGTAATGCGGTCGGAGCTCGTCCTTGATCGTACCATTCCACAGGCGTGACCCCACGAAATATCCGGCTCGACCGATGACATGGGCTGCCACGGGAGCGGTCATCAGCAGGAACAGAATCACACCGAATGCCCTGGCCACGACGGCAACCTGAGCAAAATGCAACGCCACGGCGACCATGACCATGGCCACCCCTAACGTCGCCGCCTTGGTGGTGGCATGGAGCCGGGTCAATAGATCCGGCAAGCGCAGTAGACCCACGACGGCAAGCAGCATGAAGGATGCCCCCGTGAGCATCAGGATGCTCTTGAGTACGTCAATCATCTCGCGGCCCTCCTCGCTCCAGGAAGCGAGCGAAACCAATGGTCGCGAGAAACGCCATCAATGCCATGACGATGGTGACATCCAGGAAACTGGCAACATCCGTGGCAATGGCAATGACGCCGATGATCCCTACGATCAATGTCGACAACAACTCCAGTGCAACGACACGATCGGGAAGCGAGGGTCCCATGACAAGACGAATGAACGCCAAGCACAACGAGACGGCCATCATCACGAGCGTTATGGTGATCACGATATCCAAACGACTCCTCCAAGCGATGCCAGTGGTCGATTTACCGGAACAGCGCCAGGGCTCGGCGCTCCATCTCGGCAAGGCTTTGACGCAGTTCCTCTTCGTCATCAAGGAACATGGCATGGATGTACAGCACCCGACGATCATCCGATACGTCCAGACTCAAGGTCCCCGGTGTCAACGATACGAGGTTGGCAACGAATGCGATTTCCACCTCCGTGCGCGCTCGAAGCGGCATGGCGATGACCCCGGGCTTCATGTACCAGGGCGGCGTCAATATATCGAAAGCGACTCGCAGATTGGCCTTGATCAATTCACTCAGGAAAAAGCCCACGAACATGATCAATCGGGGAACACGTTGCGCATAACCATCCAGCACCTCGACCTGTGATTGGATCAAGGCCAGTGTCAGGTACCCGAACACCACCCCGGCGAGCAGATTGAGGCCACTGAAATCGCCGGTCAGGACAACCCAGGCGAGGGCCAGCAGCAAATTCCAGACCGCCCCAATCATGGCGCCACCTCCCCCGAATCGCTCATGACGGCATCAATATAACGCGTCGGATCGAGCAATTGGTCCGCCGACGCCGACGCCAGCTCGTAAATCGGCTGACCATTGAGACCGATGAATACCGTGCATAACGCCAGCCCCACGATCGGGGCATAGAGCTGCCACATCTCGCGCTGGCTGACCGGTGCCAATTCAGGCTCATTCTCTCCCGGTTCTGGTGGCGACTTCCAGAAGACTTCGGCCCAGATCTTGATCATCGAGTAGAGTGTCAGCAGTCCGACCAGCAAGGCGATGAAAGTGACTCCATAGGCCTCAGCTTCAATGCCCGCACGAATGACGATGAATTTGGCGAAGAATCCTGACAGAGGCGGCATACCGGCCAGGGACAGTGCAGGTATCAGGAATAGAATCGCCAGCCAGGGATGGGTACGATACAAACCGCCAAGCTTCTTCAGATCATAGCTTCCCCGCAGGCGATTGACGAAGCCGCTGACCAGGAACAGATTCGTCTTCACGATGATATGGTGCATGATATAGAACACACCGCCGATCAACGCCAAGGGCGTGAACAGTGCCAATCCCAGGATCATGTAACCGATTTGACTGACGATATGGAAGGACAGGATACGCCGGAACTCGTACTGCGCAGCCGCTCCCAACACCCCGGACAACATGGTCAGACCGGCACCCCATACCAGAATTTCATGGGTATATCCCGGGTTCTGGTGAAAGATCAGCGTGAAGACACGAAACAGGGCATAGACCCCGACCTTGGTCAACAATCCGGCAAACAGCGCCGAAACCGCGACCGGCGGGGTGTGATAGGACGCCGGTAGCCAGAAGAACAGCGGAAAAGCGGCGGCCTTGATGCCGAAGGCCACCATGAACATGACTGCCAGGACGTCGATCATGCCGCTCTCTTCGACCTGCGAAAGCCGTTGGGCGATATCCGCCATGTTGAGCGTCCCGACCATGCCATACAGCAGGCCGACAGCAGACAGAAAAATCACCGACGACAGCAGGTTGAGCGTGACATACTTGATCGCGCCCTCCATCTGCGCCTTTTCGCTGCCCAGGATCAGCAGCGCAAATGACGCCACCAGCATGACCTCGAACCAGACATAGAGATTGAAGATGTCGCCGGTGAGGAATGCCCCGGCCACACCGGCCAGCAGCAAGTGCATCAGCGGAAAATAGCCGAAGGCTTCGTGCCCACGACCTATGGTGGCCAAGGAGTACAACGCCACGGCGAAACCGATGATGCCGGTCAGTACGACCATGATGGCGCCGAACAGATCGGCGACGAGACTGATCCCGAAAGGCGCGGGCCAATCGCCCATCTGCATTACCAGAATTCCGTCGCGACTCACGGAATGCAGTAGCCATAGACTGGTCAGCAGCAGGGCGCCCGTCCCACCGACGGCTAACAGGCGTTGCGCCAAGCGTAGCCGCCAGAACAGCAGCGACGTGGCACCGGCCATCAACGGGATGAGAATGGGGAGTGCGACTTCAGGCCTCACGTGTCGGTATCCTTCATCTTGTCGAGGTCATCCGCCTTGACGATTTCATAGGCGCGGCGAATCAATACTACGGCAAAGGAGAGTACTCCGAAGGCAATGACGATCGCCGTCAACACCAACGCCTGTGGCAGCGGGTCTGCGACCTGCCTCAAGGGCTCACTGGCCCCCTCGGGGATCAAGGGAGGGGCGCCACGCGTCATGCCGGCCGAGGTGAAGATCAGCAGGTTGGCAGCATTGGAGAGCAGCATCAGACCGATCACCAGCTTGACGATGGATCGCCGCAACATCATATAAATTGCCGTGGCATAAAGGATGCCGATCACCACGGCCATCAACGGTTCCATAAGCGTCCCCTTCGTTCCGTCTCAATCCGGGTCATTTTCCACTAGCGCCACAACGGCCGTCAGCACCGACCCCAGAACCACCAGGTAGACGCCGATATCGAAGATCAGCGGCGTCGAAAATTTGTAGTCGATCAGCGGAATCGTCCACCACTGTGCCGTAAAGAATGCCTGATCGTTCCACCAGGCAGGTAGTGTCGACAGCACGCCTAGAAACAGTCCCAACCCCACCAGGTCGCGCGGTGAAACGCGTAGCATGGCCCGGGTCGCCGTCAGTCCATAAGCGAACAGATAGAGAGCAAATGCCCCGGCCGCCACTAACCCTGCAATGAAGCCACCACCAGGCTCGTCGTGGCCTCTCAACAACAGAAACAGCGAGAACAGCAGTTGCAGCGGCATCAATAACCGCGCCGCCACACTCAGAATCAATGTCCCTGACTTAACCATCGAGATACTCCTCGTGAGGCAGCCGCTGCTTGGCGGCATCGTACTCGTCGGCATGGAAACGCAGCATGGCATATACACCGATAGCCGCCAGCGCCAGCACGAAAATCTCTCCTAGCGTATCCAGCGCCCTGAAATCGACCAGAATGACATTGACGATATTGTGACCATGCCCTTCCGGCACACTGTTGGCCACCATGTAATCGGAAATACTCGGCAGTTGCTCGCCACTGATGACGGCCAGTATCAAGACAGTGATCAGGCCACCGGTCGCCAGCGCGACCACGACATCCCTCACTCGTTCCAACGGTGTCGACAACGTGGCGAAACGAGGCAAACGGAACAACACCAGGATCAACAGGATGACGGTCAGCGTTTCGACCAGCATTTGGGTGATACCGAGATCCGGGGCACTGAAGAGCACGAACGTCAAGGCGATACAAAACCCCATGGTGCCAACAGCGGCTACCGAAGCCAGGCGCGAACGCATGATGCAGGCAGTCACCGCACCGGCCACCATCAGTCCGGCGACCAGGGCTTCGTGAGCACGCACATCCAGGCTGACATCCAGTACCAGGTCATGACGGTAGACCAGCGCATGCGATGTCAGCCCCACCAACACGAGCAGCGTCATGACCAGATAATTGCGAATGTAACCATTCTGCAGCATACGGGTCTGCCATTCGGAAACGACGACGATCAGATTCATCAACAGGAAATAGCAGGCTTCGGGACCGCGATTAAGTATCGGGTCGAGGCGTCCTTGCCAGTCGCGCCAACGCTCCCAATGGCGATAGATCAAGAGGCCGACCGCCAAGCTGATCAACGACAGGATCAGCGGCAGGTTCACACCATGCCAAAGCGCCAGATAGGAGTCGACGGCGCTACCCTCGACACTCGAGGCCGTAGCCATGACCAAGGGACTGACCCATGATGGCAACAGGCCGAACAACAATGACAAGGTCGCCAGCGTTGCCGGTCCCGCCAGCATTGAAACCGGCCCCTCATGTGGCGATCTGGGCGTGTCTTTCCAGCTACCGAAGAAAGGCCGGAGCGCCACGATGGCCGCCGCTGCCATCGTCATGATCGCCGCGGCAAGGCTCATCATCAGCAACAACCCGTTCAACCGTTCGGCATGCAGCACCGATTCGAGCATCAATTCCTTGCCGATGAAACCAAGCATCGGAATGATGCCCCCCAGCGACAACGCCGCCACGACGGCACACACCATGGTAATGGGCATCGCCTTGCGCAAGCCGCCCATGGCGGCGATGTCCTTGGTACCGGTCTCATGGTCGAGAATACCGGCCACCATGAACAGCGCCCCCTTGTAGAGGGAGTGGGCCAGCAGGAAAGTCGCGAAGGCGATCAGCGCTTCTTGCGTACCGATGCCCAACAGCATGGTCAGGGTGCCCAAGGCCATCACCGTGGAATATGCCAGCACCTGCTTTATGCCGGTATGACGCAGGGCCAAGAACGCCCCGGTCACCATCGTTAGGGCACCGAACAATGACAGGATCAACGTCCAGCTCTCCGTTCCCCCCAGTGCAGGATGTAAACGGGCCATCAGGTAGATACCGGCCTTGACCATGGTGGCCGAATGCAGATAGGCGGAGACGGGTGTCGGCGCCGCCATGGCATTGGGTAACCAGAAATGGAACGGAAATTGCGCCGATTTGGTAAAGGCGCCTCCCAACAGGCATAACAGCATGGGCAGGTACAGTTCATGTTGACGCAGCGCATCACCACGGGTGATCAGTTCCTGCAGTGACCAACTGTTCCCCGCATTCGCCAACATTACCAGTCCCGCCATCAAGGCCATGCCACCGCCTACCGTGACGAACAGCCCTTGAAGTGCCGATTTTCGGGCCTCGGGATCGTTGTGGTTGAAGCCGATCAGGAGGTAGGACGTGATGCTGGTCAGTTCCCAGAAGACGAACATGGCAACCAGGTTGTCGGCCAGCACCAACCCAAGCATCGACATCATGAAGGCGACTAACACGACATGGAAACGTGCCAGATCCTGGTGCCCTTTCAGATAGCCGCCAGCATAGACCAGGACAAAAACACCGATCACGCTGATGAGTAAAGCGAACAGCAACGACAAGCCATCGAGCAGAAATGTCAGGGTGATATCCAGCCCCGGCATCCAGGCATACTCGAACACCAACGTGTCACCCGCGACCACTGACGGGAGCTGCCCGAACAGCCACAGCGCCAGCCCCGCCGGCAGGATAGCCATGACCAGGCCGGCCCGCTCCCCGAACCAGCGATGTAACAGTGGAGCGAAGGCCGCGAGAACGAACCCTCCCAATACGGCAAGTTGCATTACCTGCAGTCTCCTTGTCGTCTCCCTGGGCGGTTCGAACCATCGTCGCACCACCCGTGGCACGGTCAGCCTTGGCGGCAACCGTCATAGGTTCGGTAAACTCTATAGATTCTCGGTCAGGGAAAGCAAGGTCCGCAGACAATTCGGCGACGCTATCCACTTTGCGGTAGAGTATGACTGACCTTGGTTTCTGAATCGGCATTGAGGTGCCGAGACCGGCATGATGACTCAGGCGATGACATCATGGGAGTGAGCCCATTTCCGCTGGATCAGACAGGATGATCGTTAAATGACTTTGGCATGGATTCCCTTGCTGACACTTCTTGGCGTGCTGATTCCGGTACCGATGGAACGCTTCGGACGGCGTCTGTGCACCCTCGCCACGGCCACGCCGGTAGTGATCGCTCTGATATTGGTCCTGTCCCAACTTCCGATGTTACTGAGCGGTGGGCTGCCCCACTTCTCGCTCACCTGGATTCCCAGTCTGGGGCTTGATCTGGCATTCCGACTGGATGGTCTCTCGTTGCTGTTCGCCGTGCTGATTCTCGGCATTGGCCTGCTGATCATTCTCTATGCCAGTTACTATCTGTCTGCCGAAGAAGCCTCAGGGCGATTCTATGCCTATCTCATGCTGTTCATGACATCGATGATAGGCATCGTGATGGCCGACAACCTCATCCTGCTGTGGATCTTCTGGGAACTGACCAGCCTGTCGTCCTTCCTGTTGATCGGCTTCTGGTCCCATTGGACGGATGCCCGTAAAGGGGCGCGCATGGCCATGACCGTCACGGGTGCCGGTGGGCTGGCTCTATTGGCAGGACTCCTGCTGCTGGGTGATATGGCGGGCAGTTTCGACATGGGCACGGTGCTCGCCAGTGGCGAGGCTATCGTCGCCGACGACCGCTACCCGATCATGCTGGTACTCGTGTTGCTGGGCGCATTCACCAAGTCGGCCCAATTCCCGTTCCACTTCTGGCTCCCGCACGCCATGGCGGCGCCGACACCCGTCTCCGCCTATCTGCATTCGGCCACCATGGTCAAGGCCGGCATTTTCCTCATGGCCCGCCTGCACCCAGCCATCGGCGACAGCCTGCTTTGGTCCTGGCTGGTGACCCTGACAGGCATGGCAACTTTTCTGTACGGCGCCTGGTTCGCTCTTGTCAAGACCGACCTCAAGGCCATTCTGGCGTTCTCCACGGTCAGTCACCTCGGGCTGATTACCGCCTTGCTGGGAATCGGTAGTCCCATGGCCATCGTCGCGGCCCTATTCCACATTCTCAATCACGCCGCCTTCAAGGGCGCGATGTTCATGAATGCCGGCATCATCGACCATGAGACCGGCACACGTGAACTGGACCAGCTCGGTGCACTGCGGCATGCAATGCCCATGACGGCTCTGGTGACCATGATCGCCGCCGCCGCGATGGCCGGCGTACCGTTTCTCAATGGGTTCCTGTCCAAGGAAATGTTCTTTGCCGAGACGCTGTATACGCCCCTGCTGGGTGGACTCGGCTGGTTGCTGCCGATGCTGGCGACCCTGGGGGGGATTCTGTCAGTAGCCTACTCGCTGCGCCTGGTACATGCCGTCTTCTTCAAGCCCGCCAGGCGCCAACCACCGAAAACGCCTCATGAACCGCCGCGACTAATGCGGGCACCCGCCATGTTGCTGGTCATGATCTGTATCGCCGTCGGCCTCTTTCCCGCCCTGCTGGCGACAGGCATTCTTGAACTGGCCAGTACTGCTGTGCTGGAGTCGGTACCGGAACTGCATCTTGCCATCTGGCATGGCGTCAACCTGCCCCTGTTGATGAGCCTCATCGCCATCATCGCAGGAGTTGCCACCTATGGCCTCCACATTCACCTCAAGCGTTTTGTCAGACAGTTCGCTCCGATAGACGCACGCCTGGTCTTCGAGGGAGCCATTCAGACAATCGCATCCATCGCGCATACGCTGACCCGACGCCTGGACAACGGTTCGCTGCAGCGATACATGAGTTGGCTGCTGGGCGGTGCGTTACTGCTGGCCACATTGGGATTGGTACAACTACCCCGACTGGATGGCGGACAGGCGACCCACCCGGTCGACGGGATCTTGCTACTCGGCGCGGCATTGATGATTTTCGGTGCCATCGGCACCGTGGTATCACATCGCCACCGCCTCATTTCCTTGCTGATGCTCTCGGTCGTTGGACTGGTCGTATCGCTGACTTTCGCCCGCTTCTCAGCCCCGGATCTGGCACTGACACAGCTGTCAGTGGAAGTCGTCACCATGATTCTGCTCATGCTGGCGTTGTTCTTCCTGCCACAGAAGACACCGCGCGAGTCCTCGGCCAAGCGTAATATCCGTGATCTCACACTGGCCGGCAGCCTGGGCATGGTGATCGCCAGCCTCAACTATGCCGTGCTGACCCGAGATATCGACAGCATCTCCAATTTCTTCGTCGAGAACAGTGTTCCTGGCGGTGGCGGCCATAATGTGGTCAATGTCATCCTGGTCGACTTCCGCGGCTTCGATACGCTGGGGGAAATCACCGTACTCGCGCTGGCCGGCCTGGCCATCTACAAGTTGCTCAACCGCCTGCGCCTTTTCATGCCGCACAGTGACGGTGAGGGGCGTGTCTGGTCTCCCGACCGATATCCGATGATCCTCACTAGCGTCTCCCAGACGCTGTTACCGCTGGCACTGCTGGTATCGGCCTTCATTTTCCTGAGAGGCCACAACCAGCCGGGTGGCGGATTCATCGCCGGTCTGATCACCGCCGTGGCATTGATCCTGATCTACATGGCGCGAGGAGTGGAGTGGACGCAGTCACACCTGGACTTTCCCTATCAACCGGTTGCCATCGGCGGCGTCGCCGTTGCCACGTTGACGGGACTCGGTAGCTTCGTTTTCGGTTATCCGTTCCTGACATCGGCCTTCGGCCACTTCCATTTGCCATGGTTGGGAGACTTCGAACTGGCGACAGCGATGCTGTTCGACCTGGGTGTTTACCTCGCGGTGGTCGGTGCCACTCTGATGATCCTGGCCAACCTCGGCAAGGTAACGACACCCCATCGCCCCAGAAAAGACGACTCGCGAGCCGGCACCCAGCAGCCGCAGCCTTCCAGCAAGGAGCCACGTTGATGGAAAGCCTGTATGCCATTACCACCGGCGTCATGAGTGCCTGTGGGCTGTTTCTGATACTACGAGGCCGCACCTTTCCCGTGGTCGTTGGCCTGACGTTGCTATCTTACGCCGTCAACCTGTTTCTGTTTTCGATGGGCGGCCTGACCACCGACGGCGCGGTCATTCTCGATGGCTTTGCCGACTATGCCGACCCGCTCCCCCAGGCGCTGGTCCTGACCGCCATCGTCATCGGCTTCGCCATGACCGCTTTCGTGGTCATCCTTGCCATGCGCGCCCGAGGCGACCTGGGCAATGATCATGTCGACGGTCGACAGACCGACGACAGCAGGGAGGAGCACAGGTGAGCCAACATCTGATCATCCTGCCGATCCTGCTGCCCCTGATCGCCGGCATCGTTCTCCTGCGCACACGGGCCGGCAGTAGTCGACACAAGCGTTTAATGAGCGCCCTGGCCACCATCTTGCTGATCGCCGTGGCTGTAGCATTGACCACGACGGCAAGTAGTGGCGAGGTGACCTACTATGCCCTTGGTGACTGGCGGCCTCCTTTCGGTATCGTCCTGGTACTGGACCGCCTGTCGGCGTTGATGGTTCTGCTCACCGCGATACTGGCGCTAGGGTGTGTCATCTATGCCTGTGCCGGTGTCGACGAGGAGGGGAGCAATTTCCACGGACTGTTCCAGCTTCAGCTGATGGGGATCAATGGGGCCTTCCTGACCGGCGATCTTTTCAACCTGTTCGTCTTCTTCGAAGTGCTGTTGCTGGCATCCTACGCACTACTGATGCATGGCGGCGGCAAGGGCCGCATCCAGGCCGGTCTGCACTACGTGGTACTCAACCTGGCCGGCTCATCGCTGTTTTTGATCGCCGTCGGGGTCCTCTATGGAGCGACAGGCACGCTGAACATGGCCGACATGGCCGTACGGCTATCCGACATCGACCCTGAACGCACTGGTCTGGTAAGAGCCGGTGCCCTGCTGCTGCTCGTTGTCTTCGGACTCAAGGCAGCCATTCTGCCATTGTATTTCTGGCTGCCACGCGCCTATGCTGCGGCTCCCGCTCCGGTGGCCGCGTTGTTCGCCATCATGACGAAGGTGGGCATCTACGCCATTCTACGCGTCTATCACCTGGTATTCGGAGATCATGCCGGCAGTCTGTCGGCACCCGATCAGCCCTGGATCTGGTGGCTGTCGCTGGCCACACTGACAATGGCCGCAACCGGCGTACTCGCGGCCCGGGATCTACGTCTTTTGATAGCCTACCTGGTGCTGGTCTCCGTAGGCACGTTGCTGGCAGGAATCGGTATGCGCACCCCCGATGCCACGCAGGCCCTCCTCTATTATTTGATTCACACGACACTGGTCACCGGCGGCCTGTTCCTGCTCGCCGAAATGATCGGCATCCAGCGAGGCAAAGCCGGCACACGATTGGTCAAGGGACGCCCCATGCATCACGCTAACCTGTTAGCGGGCCTATTCTTCCTCGGTGCCGTTGCGATTGCCGGGCTTCCTCCGCTTTCCGGCGCCATAGGCAAGGTGCTGATATTGCAATCGGCCGGTCCGGATCAACAACTCTGGTTGTGGCCGATTCTGCTGCTTTCCGGACTGTGTGCCCTGATAGCCCTCTCCCGAGCCGGCTCGACCCTATTCTGGCGTGGCCAGGACGGGACGCCCGGCCATACCCACGTCTCTCGGTGCCAATGGTTCGGTGTCGTCTGGTTGCTTGCCGCTTCTCCGCTGATCGTTGTCTTCGCCGGCCCCATCAATGACTACACCGCCGCCACGGCAGAGCAGTTGGCCACGCCGGAAACGCATATCCGTGCGTTGCTGCCCGATAAGGGAGATGAGTCATGATTGCCCCACGTGTTTGGCTGCCCACCCCGCTACTGTCGATCCTGCTGCTGATCGTCTGGCTATTGTTGGTCCGCAGCATCGCGTTCGGTCATATTTTCCTGGGCACCTTCCTGGGCATTGCTATCCCATTGGTGACACAACGTTTCTGGGATGCTCAGCCGCGAGTCAAGAAACCGTGGTTGCTTCTCCGTTTCGTACTACGTGTACTGAAGGACATCATCCTTGCCAACCTGGAAGTCGCATGGTTGATCATCAACCCCTGGCGGCGAACACGTCCGGCGTTCATCGAGTACCCGTTGATGCTCGAAGAGCGCTTTCCCATCACACTGCTGGCGAATACCATCAGCCTCACCCCCGGCACCGTCTCGGCCAATCTACGCATGGATGGCAGAACCCTGCTGATCCACGCGCTTGATGTCGGCGATGAGGATGCGCTCATCGAGACCATTCGCGAACGTTACGAACGTCCCATCAAGGAGATCTACGAATGCTAGACACCGCATTGTGGATCAGTCTGGCCCTGATCGTGATGGCCCTGGCCCTGAACGTCTATCGACTGACCATCGGCCCCTCGCTACCCGACAGGTTGCTGGCACTGGATACCATGTATGTCAACTCCATTGCCCTGATCGTACTATTGGGGCTATGGCTCAACACCAAGCACTATTTCGAAGCGGCATTGCTGATCGCCATGCTCGGTTTCATCAGCACAGTGGCTGTCTGCAAGTACCTGTTGCGCGGCGATATCATCGAGTAAGGGAGATGTCGGGATGACACATTACGTAATTCTGGAGGGTGTGATCGCGTTTTTCCTGATCGCCGGTGGCGCTTTTGCTTTCATCGGTTCACTGGGCATGACCCATCTTCGCGACTTCTACATGCGCCTGCACGGCCCGACCAAATCCACCACCATCGGCATTGGCTGTATTCTGATCGCATCAATGCTGTACTTCTGGGTCACCGAGGGTAAACCCGATATCCAGGAACTCCTGATCACGCTGTTCCTGTTCATCACCGCCCCCGTGACTGCACACCTGCTGGCCAAGACAGGACTGCACCTGCGATTGGAGCACGTCGAGAAGACGCGTGGCCATCCGGTCGAATTACGCCGCGAGGAAGTGGGAGAAAAACCCGTACCGCACCCCGACAAGGGGCATGGTTAAGGCATGCTTCATACCCACCCCGACAATTCGTTACGCATCACGCCCAGTAGTGCCTGAATATGGTCATCCCGGTCGTTCAGGCACGGCACATAGGTAAATCCTTCGCCTCCCGCCTCCAGAAAGCTCTCCTTGATCTGTTGCTGAATCTCTTCCAGCGTTTCCACGCAGTCAGCGGCAAAGGCTGGTGAAATCACGGCAATATCCTTATATCCCTGGCGGGCCAATTCGGCGACATGATCAACCGTCGCCGGGCCGACCCATTTTTCAGGACCGAATTGTGACTGAAATGTCGTGACGATATCGCTATCCGACCAGCCCAGTCGCTCCTTGAGCAGGCGAGTGGTTTTCTGACACTGGCAATGATAAGGATCGCCTTCGTGAAGATAGCGCTCCGGGACACCATGGTAGGACGCTACCAGCACATCGGGGCGTCGATCGGCCTGAGCGAAGGACTCTTTCACGGAAGCAGCCAAGGCATCGATATACGCCGGCTGGTCGAAATAGGCAGGCGCCGTCCGGAATGCCGGCTGCCACTTCATTGTCATCAGGGTCCGGAACGCATGGTCATTCGCTGTCGCCGTTGTCGGCGAGGCATACTGCGGATACAACGGGAAGAACAGGATGCGTTCACATCCCTGTGCCTGCAATCGACGCAAGGCACCACCCGTCGACGGATTTCCGTAACGCATGCAGAAATCCACGACGATGCGATCGCCGTAATCCATTTCCAATGCCTCGGCAATCTTGCGCGTCTGTTCACGCGTGATCGTCAACAGCGGACTTTCATCGTTCTCTGTGTTCCAGATACTACGATAGGCCTCCCCGGAACTGAAAGGACGCTTGGTCAGGATCACAAGCTGCAACAAGGGCTGCCACAACCAGGGAGAATAGTCGACGACACGGCGGTCCGAGAGGAATTCACTGAGATAGCGCCGCATGGAACGGTAATCGGTCCCATCCGGTGTTCCCAAATTCGCCAACAGGACACCCACCTTTGCTCGGGGAACCGGGGGATGATCCTTGTCAGCATGGACGAGACGGCCTTCACCGGGCCGATCGAACAGCGTTTCATCTGAAGACATGCAAAGCGATCCTTGTCGTCACGGTGGTTACGATAAGCGTTATTCTATCAATGGCCGCTGCACGAAGCGGAATAAAGTTATACTATCGGACCAATTTGTACAAGACAGAGACAACTAACAACCAAGGCATGTATGAATACCTTGGAGATAATATCGGAGATAGTATCGAGTCAGGGGAAGAACGATCGCTAGCCGGCCGCAGCAGACGCGCCAGGGAAGGACAACGGTTCGGGCGTGTCCCGTTCTATCAAAAGACCAGGGGCATTCGTGATGTCAAAGGCTCAGAATAATGCGCATCACGCCCGATCATTTCGTCGTGGGCCACATACTGGACCAGGTAAGCCCGATGAATACCCGAACGCTTGAGTTCCAGATACACATCATCCAGTGAACGGAACAGCATCGGTTTACCGCGCTGTGTCAGCATATGCCGTTCACCTTCGACGTCTTCAAGTTCCACCTGGTAGAAATGACTACCCGCGTGGCTGATGACACGTATTTCGTAATTATCATTATGGCCAACAAACGCCTTGAATTCATTGAGTTCCATTGCGTGCTCCTGATGATGCAGACATGGGCAATGACCGGCGACGCAATCCTGGCGTCATGGTCATGGCTATTACATATTACAAATAGGGCACAGCCTAGCTGTGCCCAATGACATCATCATGTCCAACTGACGTCTCTTTTATGACATCCCGACGACTGTCGAGTTCCCATCACAGTCATGACTCACGAAGACGTCAGGCACGTTCGGAGCCTACGTTACTGATAGTCGGAAGGATCGATCGCTTTGCCCAATGAGTTTCGGTCCACCCATCGTCCCGCCTTGGTCTCCTTGTAACGCAGTACGACCCGGTCACCGATCTGTACCGGCAATTCAGCCTCTTCCGTCTGATAACTGTATTCCTCACCGTCGATGACCAAGCGAAAACGATAGAGATCCGGCATGCCAAGCCACTCCTTGAAGGGCCCTTCCCGCTCGGCTTCCTGTAACTCACCCCGGGCCTCGAGCTTGGGAATACGCTTGCGTCTTCCGCGTTGAAAACCGCCTGCCATAGGATCCTCTCATACCATCGCTGAACGAGGCGAAGATTATACGTAGCCCGCGGTCAGCCTCAACCCTCGCCGAAATGCTGCCCATAACTATCCGGCGCCAAATCTTCAAAGCGCGTATATTTGCCGATAAAGGCCATATGCACCGTACCGATGGGGCCGTTACGTTGCTTGCCGATGATCAACTCCGCCAATCCGTGACTATCCGGATTATCCGGATTATAGACTTCATCACGGTAGACGAAAGCGATCACGTCAGCATCCTGCTCGATGGCGCCGGATTCGCGCAGATCCGACATCACCGGACGCTTGTTGGGGCGCTGCTCCAGAGAACGGTTGAGCTGGGAAAGCGCAATCACCGGGCAGCCGAACTCCTTCGCCAGCCCCTTGAGCGAACGCGAGATCTCGGATATCTCGCCAGTACGATTCTCGGAAAAGCCCGGAATCTGCATCAACTGGATATAGTCGATCATTACCAGCCCGACATTACCGTGCTCACGTACCAAACGACGTAACCGAGAACGCATCTCGTTGGGCGATAGGGCCCCCGTATCATCGATGAACAACTTCTTGTCCTTGAGCAGATTGACCGCGGATGTGAGACGTGGCCAATCCTCGTCCTCGAGTTGACCGGTCCTGACCCGAGTCTGGTCAATCCGTCCCAATGAAGACAGCATCCGTAACATCAATGACTCCGCGGGCATCTCCATGGAGAACACCATCACCGGCTTGTCACTTGATATCACCGCATGCTCGACGATATTCATGGCGAAAGTCGTTTTCCCCATCGATGGGCGCCCGGCTATGACCACCAGATCCGATGTCTGCAGACCGGACGTCATGTCATCGAGATCGCGAAATCCCGTCGACAGCCCCGTCATCTCGCCCTGCATATTGAAGAGCTCATCGATGCGATCCACCGCCTTGGACAGGAGATCGCTCATGCCGATGGGACCGCCTGTCTTGGGACGATCCTCACTGATCTGAAAGATCAGACGTTCCGCTTCATTGACCAGTTCGTCGGAAGGGCGTCCCTGGGGAGCGAACGCGCTCTCGGCGACCTGATTGGCTGCCTGGATGAGTTTTCTCAGCGTGGCCCGCTCTCGCACGATATCGGCATAAGCGCGGATGTTGCTTGCCGACGGCGTGTTGCGCGCCAATTCGGCCAGATAGGCCAAGCCGCCGGTGGTTTCGAGCTGGTCGCGATTTTCCAGCGCCTCGGAGAGCGTTACCACATCCAGAGGGTGCCCCTCTTCAGCCAGCGAGCCCATGGCATTGAATATCAGACGATGCTCATAGCGATAGAAATCCCCCGCGACCAAATGTTCCGCGACGGAATCCCAGGCCGCGTTGTCGAGCATCAAGCCCCCCAGCACTGACTGTTCCGCTTCCAGTGAATGCGGCGGTATCTTGAGCGCAGCCGTTTCCTGATCCGACTCCAAGATCTCACTCATGGGGTTACAGGCCTTCGATGATGGGACGACATCCAGCAGTGTATCTCAATGACGATAAGAGGTACCGAGGTCCTTGGCAATCATCGGCAGCCATGGCTCATCCATGAAAAAGCGCAAGAAGCCCAGGCCTCTTGCGCTCACCATTCAACCATGCAACCGACTTGTCGTGGTGATTATTCAGCCACGACCACGACATGCACGCTGGTGGATACTTCGGCATGCAGATTGAGCTCAATGTCGTATTCACCGGTTTGGCGAATCGGACCGTCCGGCATCCGGACTTCACTCTTGGCGACATCGATACCGGCCTGGGCGATGGCCTCAGCCAGATCACGCGGACCAATGGAACCGAACAGCTTGCCTTCGTCACCGGCCTTGGCCACCAGAGACAGCTCGATTTCCGCCAGTTGCGCGGCGCGGGCCTCGGCTTCCGCCTTACGCTCGGCCGCCTGGGCTTCGAGCTCGGCACGCTGGGTCTCGAATGCTTCAATGTTTTCTCTGGTTGCCGGCACGGCCAGACCGTATGGCACCAGGTAATTGCGGCCATGGCCGGGCTTGACGGTGACCTTGTCACCCAGGTTGCCCAGCTTGCCAATCTTGTCGAGCAGAATGACTTCCATCTCGTTAACCTCTTTTCAGTCGCTGCGTGCCAGCCGTGAGCGAAAATCCGCAAATGTATCGATCAGGGCCAACAGCAGCACGATCAGAATCATGGGCCACGTGGTGATGAGCAAGACATAAAACGCCACCAACCACAACCCGTTCATTCCCCTGAGCCCAATAACTCCATGTGTGAGTGCAATCCCCGCGATCAGCAGCGGAACCCAAGCGAGCATCGACAGTGCCGGCAATCCAAGTACCGTACCGATGACAGCGAGTCCAACCAGTACGGCCAATTCCCGCGGCGCCAATCGCAAGGCATGGAATTCCCCCCTGAAGCCGCCGGGGTTGTATAGCCCCGCCTGCCAACCACGCGCCAGTGCCAAGCAGGCAATCGACGTCAACAGTACGATAAGCGCCGTCACGCCACCGATCAGCATGACTGCCAATGACTCGGTAGCAACTCCCTGGTCAGCGAGATCGGACAGCATGCTATCGATTTCCGGCGAACTGGTCCGTAACTGTTCCAGCAAGGGCCCCACCCCTTCAGGCGGTATGAAAACCCCCAGCTGTATCATCGCCGATCCGACCAGCACCCCGGCAATCAGGGTTTCGCTCCAACGCAGTCTGGCACGTAACACCACGGCCATCAGCGTCACCATCAACACGCTCGCCAGCGGGATGACATCACCTTGGGTCCACCACCAGCCGGCCGGAACCGCGGCCGCCAGAATGGTCGGTGTCGCAGGTCCCAATCCGCGTCTCAGCGTCACCAATGCCGCAACGGCGGCACTGAACCAGAACAACCAGGGAATAACGCCTGTCAGAGCCGCGGCTCCCGCTGCCTGGGGAGTACCACGCATCAACCAGCGGGCTATGGACTGCATCACACTCTGGGCTTATTGATGACTATCGGTATACGGCAACAGCGCCAGATAGCGTGCACGCTTGATGGCGGTCGACAGCTGACGCTGATAGCGGGCACGGGTACCAGTGATTCGACTCGGGACGATTTTGCCGGTTTCGGTGATGTAGGCCTTGAGCGTATCGATATCCTTGTAATCGATCTGCTTTACGCCTTCAGCAGTAAAACGGCAGAACTTGCGGCGACGGAAAAAGCGTGCCATTGAAAACTCTCCTCTCAGTGTCTGACTTAGTTGGCTTCAGCAGCTTCTTCGCTGCGCTCACGCGGTTTATCTTCACGGCGAGCACGCTTCTCTTCTGCCGGCTTCATCATCGGGGAGGCTTCGGTAATGGCTTCCTTGCAGCGCACCACGAGGCTACGGATGATGGCATCGTTGAAACGGAAGATATTCTCGATTTCCTCGAGAGTCTCACCGGTGCACTCGATATTCATCAACACATAGTGTGCCTTGTGAATCTTGTTGATCGGATAGGCCAAATGGCGGCGCCCCCAATCTTCAAGACGATGTACATGGCCGCCGCTTTCGGTCACGAGGCTGGTATAGCGCTCGACCATCGCGGAAACTTGTTCGCTCTGGTCCGGATGGACCATGAACACGATTTCATAATGACGCATGGAATCTCCTTACGGTTTGACAGCTTCCGACGGGAACGTTCTCTCCGCTACCGGGGAAGCAAGGAGGTGATTATAGGATCCAGTCGCTCACCCAGCATCCACGGGCAAGCCGCGTAATTGTAGTGATCGCGTCAGGCGCTTGCAAGCTGACGTTGACGCAGCGCCTCAAACAGGCAGACTCCCGTCGCCACCGACACGTTGAGGCTCGAGACACTTCCCGCCATCGGCAACCTGACAAGGTTGTCACACGCTTCACGCGTCAAACGGCGCATGCCCTTCCCTTCGGCACCCATGACCAGCGCAACAGGGCCGGTATAATCGACATCATACAGGCTGGCCGATGCATCGCCGGCCGTGCCGGTAATCCAGACCCCGGCATTCTTGAGACGTTCCATGGCTCGAGCCAGGTTGGTCACGCGATAGACAGTCACCGCTTCGGCAGCGCCGCAAGCCACTTTACGTACGGTCGCATTGAGCGGCGCCGCCTTATCCTTGGGCACGATGACGCCATGCACGCCAGCAGCATCGGCACTGCGTAAACAGGCGCCGAAATTGTGGACATCGGTCACACCATCGAGGATCAGCAACAAGGGCGGTGACGCTGCCGTCCACTCATCGAGGCGTTGCCAAAGATAGCTTTCATTTTCCGGCACCAGCGGTGAACAGAAGGCAATGATGCCCTGGTGAGCCACGCCCCGCGCCAGCTCATCGAGTGTCTCGCGGGAATGACGGACGACATGCGCACCCTGGGTGCGCGCCTGCTCGACCAGTTCATCGAGACGCTTGGCCGCACTGCCCTCTTGAACCCATAGTTCACGAGGAGCTTGTTCGCGTTCCAGCAGCGCATGCACGGCGTGGACGCCATAAACGGCATCCAGACCATCGGGAGGCCGTGAGGGGCGCCGTTGAGGAGTTCGTGTCATTGGTGAGCTGCCTGCTTATCATTGAGCACGATCAGCGTTTCCCCCGCGCTTTATTACCGCTGCCACGGCGCGGTTTCCCCTTGCCGGCGACCCCATCTTTGGCATTCGCCCCCGGCTTGCCCGACTTCTTCTTTCCTCCCGAGGAGGTCGACTTCCTGGTGGTTGGTTCTGCGCCGGCTTGCTCCGTCTTGCGTCGGCGAGGTGGTCGACGATGTCTTGGCTTGGCATCGACGAGATCGAAATCGATCTTGCGTTCGTCCAGATCCACCCTCGCCACCTGAACCGTGACACCATCGCCGAGTCGATAAGACATCCCCGAGCGCTCACCCTTCAAACGGTGCTTTTCCGGTTCATAGTGATAATAGTCGGATGGCAGTGACGTGACATGCACCAGCCCCTCGACATAGATGGCATCAAGACGCACGAAAATACCGAACTGCGTCACCGAGGCGACCGAGCCTTCATAAACTTCACCGACCTTGTCGGACATGAACTCACACTTCAGCCAATCCTCCACATCCCGTGTCGCATCATCGGCACGCCGCTCGGTCATGGAGCAGTGTTCGCCAAGCTCGACCATCTGCTCGAAGGTGTAGGGGCACCATTGGCTAGGCCGATCGACGGGCGCCTCTTCAGCGCGCAACACCGTATTGGTCTGCCGAGGACCGCGAATCACCGAGCGGATCGCACGATGCACCAACAGATCCGGATAGCGGCGAATGGGTGATGTGAAATGGGCATAGGCAGCATAGGCCAGGCCGAAATGCCCTTCATTATAGGGAGAATAGACCGCCTGATTCATCGTGCGCAGCATGACTGTCTGGATGATATCGGCATCCGGCCGATCCTTGATGGCTTCACGCAACGCCTGGAAATCCTGTGGCGTCGGGTCATCCCCCCCTCCCAGCGTCAAGCCCAGCTCGTTGAGAAACAGCCGCAGCTTGTCGAGACGTTCCGCCGACGGAGACGGGTGAATGCGATACAACGCCGGCAGGTCATGCTTGTCGAGAAAACGAGCCGTCGCCACGTTGGCCGCTAGCATGCACTCTTCGACAATCTTGTGGGCATCATTCCGCTGCCGCGGAACGATCGTTTCTATCTTGCGCTCGTCATTGAATACGATTTCGGTTTCCGTTGTATCGAAATCGATCGCCCCCCGCTCGACGCGCGCCTGGCGCAGCAACTTATAGAGCGTATGCAGCTTCTCGAGCGACGGCACCAACTCACGATACCGTTCGCGCAACTCTCGGCCTTGATCGCTGTCCGGCTCTTGCAGGATCGTGCCGACCTTGTTGTAGGTCAAACGCGCATGCGACTGAAATACTGCCTCATAGAAGCAGTAACGACTGATCGTCCCGGATTTCGAGATATTCATCTCACACACGAGTGCCAGGCGATCGACCTCAGGGTTCAGTGAGCACAGGCCATTGGACAGCAATTCCGGCAGCATCGGCACGACCTGCCCTGGAAAATAGACCGAGTTACCTCGAGTATGCGCCTCCTGATCAAGCGGGGAACCGGGACGCACATAGTGGGAGACATCGGCGATCGCCACCAGCAGCTTCCAGCTACCGGATTTGGTTTTCCAGGCACAAACCGCGTCGTCAAAATCCTTGGCACTCTCATCATCGATCGTGACGAAAGGCACATGGCGAAGATCGATGCGATGTGCCTTGTCCGCTTCCGCCACCTCGGCCGACATGCCAGCGATCTGTTCTTCCACCTCAGGGGGGAAGTCGGCCGGAATATCGTGACTGCGGATGGCGATATCGATCTCCATGCCGGGATCCATTCGTTCCCCCAACACCTCGATCACCTCGCCAACCGGCTGAACACGGGTCTCCGGCTGTTTGACGATTCGCGCCGACACGACCTGACCGTCCTTGGCACCACCACAGGCGCTATGCGGAATCACCACTTCTTGAGTAATGCGCGAGTTCTCCGGGATCAGCACGCCGAACTCGGCACTGTTCTGGCGATACACTCCCACGATGGTCTGCGTATTGCGAGCGATGACTTCCGCAATGGTCGCCTCATCACGTCCTCGCCGGTCTCGCCCACTGATGCGTACCAATACATGGTCGCCGTGGAAGACCCGCCGCATCTGGCGCGGTGGCAATACCAGATCCGGCTTCTTGCCATCATCACGTAACAGGAAGCCTATGCCATCGCGATGCCCCAACACCTTGCCCTTGATCAGATCGAGTTTATCGATCAGTGCATAGGCGCCCCGACGATTGCGCAACACCTGGCCATCGCGCTCCATCGCTGCCAGTCGGCGACGGACGGCTTCCTGCTGCTCTTCATCCTCGAGGCCGAGCATCAGGCTCATCTCCTCGTGACCAATAGGCTTGCCGTATTCTTTCAATCGCCTGAGCAGATATTCGCGGCTGGGAACGGGATTTTCGTATTTGCGAGCTTCACGTGCCGCGTGCGGATCATCGCTGAGCGTCCAGTGAGTCATGAGAACGTCCTTGAGAAAGAGTGCGCGAGACTTCGCGGTCGTGAGGCAATATTAAGCGGTTTCAGTTTCATCCGCGCAGTATAGCGTTGAGCGGCACATGACCCAACCGTCGATACCACATGTTTCATCGATGATGCAAAAGCGGACCAAACTCTCCTTTATGGGCTTGCATTATGCAGTGGAGTCGGTATCATACGCGCCACTTGCCCAGGTGGCGGAATTGGTAGACGCGCTAGCTTCAGGTGCTAGTGTCCTTATGGACGTGGAGGTTCAAGTCCTCTCCTGGGCACCAATTCAAAGCGTTTCAAAAGGACGCTCGGGATTCTTGAATCCCTACAGGCATCAAGTCGTGTTCGCCCAGGTGGCGGAATTGGTAGACGCGCTAGCTTCAGGTGCTAGTGTCCTTACGGACGTGGAGGTTCAAGTCCTCTCCTGGGCACCATGCCCAGCCGGCAACACGACTCAAACCCCTCATTCTTGCTTCCTATTCGTACCGCCCCGGTAGATCGGCTACCTGCTCGAGTCCCCAGCCCTCGGTTCGAATTCTCGACTCCAGGCGTTGTTGTTGTTCGGCATTCAGCGCCGGCAAGAAATCCAACCCCGTTCGCGCCTCTATCTCATCGATGCTGACCAGGAAATCATCGAGTGGCTCATCCCCTTTCACATCCTGTGGCATCATGAAAGCCAAACCACGCGGCGTCTCGCCAGGTACCACCAGAATCTTGTAGAACGCCTCGGGTATCTCGACAAACCCAACACGATTGAGTACGCCCCGAGAAAAATCATCATGGAATATCGGCCCGGTGATCACCAGAAGCTGGTCGAACCGGGGCACGAAATGATCCATGACCGCCTCTTCAAGCCGCTGCCATAAGCGCCGGTTGAGATCGGGCCGCTGCGGCGTGATGTTGCTCATGAGAAAAGACGCCTGCTGAGCGTCGCGGCCGTGAACCGCCGCCAGGGCATAATTGGGAGCGAGATGGCCACGATCATAACCACTTCCGCGATACCCGGTAGGCTGCACCGGCCATATGGTTCGCCAGTCTCGTTGAAAGTCGGGTCGCTCGGCGATACGGGAACGCTTGTCATCATGTAACAGATAGCTCACCCAGAGCGGACTGACGCGAACATCCGACCAACCGACCAGAAAACCATCATTACGCAATACCCGATGCCAGCTAAGGGGAGCCATGCTGTCCCACTCGGGCGTGCCTTTCCAGGTGAGCCGATCACGATATTCACTCTCCTGAAAGTACCACAACCCACCGGCCACAGTAGCGAAGACCAGACCGATCCCGACTTGGCGCCGCAAACGGCGCCAGACCATGCGTTTTTTCATGAACGACGAGACGCTACCAACCTAGCGAGAACATGGTTTCCAGGTCATGACGGGAGTGCACCTGCAGTGCATTGAGCGTTTCAGTGTCACGAATTCCTTCGACCCGATTCAAGTGCTCGGTGACCAACGTCGCCAGGCTTTCGAAATCGCGTGTTCTGGCAATGGCAACCAGGTCGTAACGACCGCAGGTCGAATAGACCTCACTGATGCCTTCGACATCCGCCAATCGTTCGGCAACAGGCTTGACCTGCCCTTTGTCGGTATTGATCAGGATGACAGCGTTCTGCATGGTGAGCTCCTTGCCTTGATCGGACTGTTATCGGGAGCCAAACATTAAGCCTGTATCCCCTCGAGCGCAAGCAGGCGTCGCTTGAGGGATTCACCGCCGGTGTATCCACCGATACCATCAGCCGCCACCACGCGATGACATGGAATCAATATCGGCAATGGATTGGCACCACTGGCCGCACCGATCGCACGAGCCGCCCCCTCTCGACCCAACCGTCGCGCCACATTGCCATAGGTTCGGGTATGTCCATAAGGAATGCGCAGCAAAGCCGCCCAGACCTGACGCTGAAACTCACTCCCTTCGGGGAATAAATCAATGCTGAAGCGGCGGCGGCGTCCCTCGAAATAGCCATCGAGCTGGAATATCGCTTCCGTGAACGTCTCGTCGTTTCGGCGCCACTCGTCAGGTATCGTCGGTTTGCCCGATGCACTCTCCATGAATATCAGGCGACACAGGGCCCCTTGACGGCCTGCCAGTAGCACCTCGCCCATCGGCGATGGAACGAGCGTATAGTCCATAGCGTGTCCTCACTGGTTCCGAAGCGCGACCCTTTGCCGCAATTAGACCATCGACGGTCACAACGACATCACCTTATCCTCTACCATAGAGAGAGCGAATATGAGTTGGCATCCCTTCATGCTCACTCCAGCTGCCTCCCGGTTACGCCATAGCGGATCGTCATGGCGTGGCCCAACACTGCAGAAGCGGACAACCGCCCTGATTATCGTGACACACGAGCCCCAACGACCCGAATGACAATGTGGGCTCCAAACGCTTTGACAAGGAGTAACCATGGCTTACCAAAGTCGTCGTGACTTCATGCGTCACAGTCTTTTGGGCCTGGCTGCCATTCCTGTGGGCACCGGCGTGCTCGCCAGAACCGCCACCGCTCAGGAATTGCCCCGCCTGGATTCAGAAGACTCACAGGCACAAGCCCTCAACTATGTCGAGAATGCCAGTGACGCCAGTGATCATCCTGCCTATGAAGACGGGCAAACCTGCGATAACTGCGAATTTTTCGACTCCTCCAACGAAGGATGCCAGTTGTTCCCGGACAATAGCGTAGAACCCGACGGTTGGTGCCAGTCCTGGGCAGAGGCCTAGATGCCCACTCTGATATCTCTCAAGACCGATGCCATCCAATAGCATCATGCAGGCCGGATTCGACCTGCATGATTTCCGTCGCCCGAATTTCACTCACTACCGGAATCTTCCGGCAGCGGCCACTGATAACGGCGTACGACCTCACCATCTTCCATAGATTCCAGCTTGACCGCGAATCCCCACAGTTGATGTAGATGGCGCATCACCGGGTAGACGCTCTTGGCCAGAGGACGCCGCCGGTCCTGAACATGACGCAGCGTCAATGAGCGGTCTCCACGAATATCGGCAGAATAGACCTGAATATTGGGTTCGCGCACGGAGAGCGCATAGTGGTTGGCGAGCTCCTCACGGATCCGGTGATAGCCGCGTTCATCATGAATGGCGCTGACGGTCAGCATGTCATCCTGATCATCGTCGACGACACTGAACAGCTTGAGATCACGAATCACTTTGGGGGACAGGAATTGCTGGATGAATGATTCATCCTTGAAGTTGCGCATGGCGAAATGCACGGTTTCCAGCCAGTCGCTACCCGCGATGTTGGGAAACCATTCACGATCTTCCTCTGTGGGCTCCTCGCAAATCCGCTTGATATCCGTGAACATCGCAAACCCCAGTGCATAGGGATTGATGCCACTGAAATACGGGCTATCGAATGCCGGCTGATTGACCACCGCGGTATGCGATTGCAGGAATTCCAGCATTAGTCCTTCATCCACCAGTCCCTCATCGAAGAGCCGGTGCATGAGCGTATAGTGCCAGAAGGTCGCCCACCCTTCATTCATCACCTGAGTCTGGCGTTGTGGATAAAAGTATTGGGCCAGCTTACGCACGATACGTACGATCTCACGTTGCCAAGGAGCCAGTAGCGGCGCATTCTTCTCGATGAAGTACAACAGATTTTCCTGGGGCTCCGGCGGGAATCGGCCGCTCTGATGAAGCCCCAACGGATCCTCTTCATCGAATTCGTCTTCAGGGGAACCCTCGTTATCCGACCCGGGAATCGTCCGCCATAGGGTATTGACCTGTGCCTGAAGGTATTCCTCGCGCTCTTTCTGGCGCTGCGCCTCTTCCTCCGCGGAAATCGGCGAAGGACGCTTGTAGCGGTCGACCCCGTAATTCTGCAACGCATGGCAGGCATCAAGCAGCTGTTCAACGGCTGTGACACCATGTCGCTCTTCGCACTCGGCAACGTATCTGCGCGCAAAGACCAGATAATCGACGATCGAGCCGGCATCAGTCCATGTACGAAAGAGATAGTTGCCCTTGAAGAACGAGTTGTGCCCGTAACAGGCATGAGCCATGACCAGCACCTGCATCATCAGGGTATTCTCTTCCATCAGATACGCGATGCAGGGATCGGAGTTGATCACCAATTCATAGGCCAAGCCCATCTGGCCACGCCGATACGCTTGTTCGACAGCCAGAAACTGCTTGCCGAACGACCAGTGGTGATACCCCACCGGCATGCCCACACTGGCATAGGCATCCATCATTTGTTCCGACGTGATGATCTCGATCTGATTGGGATAGGTATCCAGACGATACTCGTCAGCCAATCGCGCAATCTCGCGCTCATACTCGGTCAGCACCTCGAAATTCCAGTCGGAACCGCTGGCAATGGGACGTTGTCGCATCGTCGCTACCTCCTCGCCTCTCGGCTAGCCTCCCTCACGCTTCAGCCCGTCGACGGAAGAGTTCGCGGAAGACCGGGAAAATATCGCCACCTTCGACGATCTGTCGCATGGCGAAGCGCGAGGGAAACTCCGCAGCCACCGTTTCATACTCCTCCCACAACGCCTGATGGGCATGCGGCGTGATCTCGACATAGGTGAAATACTGCAACTTCTGCATCAATGAATCGAGCAGCAGGCTACGGCAAGTGGTCGAGTCATCGTCCCAGTTATCGCCATCGGAAGCCTGAGCCACATACAGGTTCCACTCTCCCGGTGGATAACGATCCGTGATGATCTCGTCCACCAGGGACAAGGCACTGGATACAATGGTTCCCCCCGTCTCACGGGAATAGAAAAACTCATCTTCATCCACTTCCTTCGCCGCGGTATGGTGACGAACGAAGACCAGTTCGACCTTTTCGTAGTTGCGCTCCAGGAAGAGGTAGAGCAACAGGAAAAACCGCTTGGCGATATCCTTGTGCGCCTGTGTCATGGACCCCGACACGTCCATGACACAGAACATCACCGCCTTGTTCGATGGTTGTGGCTGATCAACGAGGTTGTTGTAGCGCAGATCGTACGTATCGATGAAGGGTACGGCTTCGAGTCGCTTTTCCAAGCGCTCTATCTCGGCTTTGAGTTCCGCGATACGTGAGGGATTACGCAGCACCGAATCCTTGCGTTCCTCTTCTTCAAGCGCTTGCTGCGCCTCACGCAAGGCACGTCGAATCGGTGCACGCATGGCTATCCGACGGGCATGAGCCTCACGCATGGAACGTACGATATTGATGCGGGCCGGCACCCCTTCCCGGGCAATCCCGGCACGGACCGGGCGCGTTTCTTCCATGTCCGCTAACTGCTTACGTTGCAGGTGCGGCAACTCCAAACCGTCAAAGACGAAATCGAGGAACTCTTCACGGGTCAGACTGAAGGCGAACTCATCCATGCCTTCTCCCTGGTTGGAAGCGCCACCTTCACCGGCGCCTCCACCTCCACCGCCGCCACCTGGGCGGTGCAGACGGTCCCCTTCGACGAACTCCTTGTTACCGGGGGTAACGATCGTACGCTTGCCACCGGTTCCATGCTGGAATATCGGCTCGGAGATATCGCGGCTGGGAATGGAGACATTCTCGCCACGTTCCATATCGGTGATCGAGCGCCGATTGACCGCCTCCTCCACGGACCGCTTGATGTGAGTGCGATATCGGTCCAGAAAACGTTGACGGTTCACGGCACTCTTGTTCTTGGCATTGGCGCGTCGATCGATGAAATAACTCATTGCTGACCTCCACTGCGGATGAGGCATGGCCGGGAGAACCTCCGAGACCATGCCGCCCACCTCTGGTCGCCCATGACGCGTTGCTCAAGTCATCAATGCGATTTGCGCACACGCAGGTACCACTCAGACAACAATCGCACCTGTTTCTCGGTATACCCCCGATCCACCATGCGAGCCACGAAATCCTCGTGCTTTTTCTTGTCCGCTTGCGATGCCTTGGCATTGAAGGAGATTACCGGCAACAACTCCTCGGTATTGGCAAACATCTTCTGTTCGATCACGCTACGCAGCTTCTCGTAGGACTGCCAACTGGGATTCATACCATTATTCTGCGCCCGCGCACGCAGCACGAAGTTGACCACCTCATGTCGGAAGTCCTTGGGATTGGAAATGCCGGCGGGTTTCTCGATCTTCTCGAGCTCTTCGTTGAGCGCCTGTCGATCGAAGAATTCTCCAGTCTCCGGATCCCGGTATTCCTGGTCCTGGATCCAGAAGTCGGCATAGGTGACATAGCGATCGAAGATGTTCTGACCATACTCGGAATAGGACTCGAGATAAGCCGTCTGAATCTCCTTGCCGATGAAATCGACATACCGCGGAGCCAGATACTCCTTGATGAAGCGCAAGTAGCGCTCGAACGTCTCCTTGGGCAATTGCTCCTGCTCGAGTCGCTGTTCCAGCACATACAGCAGATGCACCGGGTTGGCCGCGATCTCGGTATTATCGAAGTTGAATACTTTCGACAGTATCTTGAAGGCGAAACGTGTCGAGAGCCCATCCATACCCTCATCAACGCCAGCCGCATCACGATACTCCTGAATCGACTTGGCCTTGGGATCGGTATCTTTCAGGTTCTCGCCATCATAGACCCGCATCTTGGAGTATATGCTGGAATTTTCGGGCTCCTTGAGCCGTGACAACACCGAGAACTGGGCCAGCATCCGCAGCGTATCCGGTGCACAGGGCGCTTCGGCCAGCGAGGAGTGTTCGAGCAGCTTCTTGTAAATGGCAATCTCCTCGGTCACCCGCAGGCAATAGGGCACCTTGACGATATAGACACGATCGAGGAACGCTTCATTATTGCGGTTATTGCGGAACGTCTGCCACTCGCTTTCATTGGAGTGGGCGAGGATGATGCCATCGAAGGGAATCGCTCCCATGCCCTCGGTGGGGTTGTAGTTACCTTCCTGGGTCGCAGTCAGTAGCGGATGCAGCACCTTGATGGGCGCCTTGAACATCTCGATGAATTCCATCATGCCCTGGTTGGCCTTACACAACCCACCGGAGAAGCTGTATGCATCAGGATCATCCTGAGCGTACAACTCCAGTTGGCGGATATCGACCTTGCCCACCAACGACGAGATGTCCTGGTTATTCTCATCACCGGGCTCGGTCTTGGAAATCGCCACCTGATTCAATCGTGATGGATACAGTTTCACGACACGAAATTGCGAGATATCTCCTTTGTACTCCTTGAGACGCTTGGCCGCCCAGGGTGACATCACACTCTTCAGATAGCGCTGGGGAATGCCGTACTCTTTTTCCAGCAACTCGCCATCATCTTCCGGTGAGAACAGGCCGAGCGGCGATTCATAGACCGGCGATCCCTTGATGGCATAAAAAGGCACACGCTCCATCAATAGCTTGAGGCGCTCGGCCAACGACGACTTGCCGCCGCCAACCGGTCCCAGGAGATAGAGAATCTGTTTCTTCTCCTCCAGCCCCTGAGCCGCGTGACGAAAATAGGCCACGATCTGCTCGATCGCCTCTTCCATACCATAGAATTCCGAGAACGCCGGATACCGTCGAATGAGTTTGTTGGAGAAGATTCGTGACAGCCGGGAGTCCTTGGCGGTATCGATCACCTCCGGTTCACCGATCGCTTCCAGCATGCGTTCAGCTGCCGACGCATACGCACTGGGATCACGGCGACACAGCTCGAGATACTCCTGCAGGCTCATCTCTTCCTGCTGGAATTCTTCATAGCGATTCTGCACATGGTCGAAGATGCTCATTCAAGCCTCCTTAGCACGAATCCCCGGTCATTCGGGCCGTCACCGCCGACGAGGGATGACCTATCTATAAGCGTAGACCGATTTAGAGACTGGCCGTCGATGAGAGATTTCAACGCAAGGATTAGACGACGTCCTACTTCCTGAGAACGTAATGATCGCGTTGGGTTCGTTGAAACATGATCAATCATTTGTCCGTTTCGTACCACACACCCGGTTCAGACGTTTCAAGAGGCGCCCAGAACCGCTTTCACATCGGCGATCAGGGCATCGAGCAACTCGGTGGTAGTATTCCAGGAACAGACAAAACGCACGCCACCGGCGCCGATAAAGGTATAGAAGGTCCAGCCGCGGTCACGCAACCATTCGACCGCCATCGTTGGTAGGCTGACGAACACGCTATTGGCCTGAGTCGGAAACATCGTTTCAACGCCAGGCAGACCCGCCAACCCTTTCGCCAGATAACGTGCCATGGCATTGGCATGCTCGGCATTGCGCAACCAGGCTCCACTCTCCAACAGCCCCAACCAGGGTGCGGCAATAAACCGCATCTTGGAGGCCAGCTGGCCAGCCTGCTTGCACCGCCAGGCAAAGTCCTCGGCGAGATCACGGTTGAAGAACAGAATGGCTTCTCCCATTGCCAGCCCGTTCTTGGTACCGGAAAAACACAGTGCATCGACACCGACCTGCCAGGTCAACTCGGCCGGAGCCAACTCCAGAGCGGCACACGCATTGGCAAAACGAGCACCGTCCATATGGACACGCAAGTCGTATTTGTCGGCCATCGCCCGGATCGCGAGCAATTCTTCACGGTCGTAGAGCGTCCCGACTTCAGTCGCCTGTGTCAGCGATACCACACGCGGCTTCGGGTAATGGATGTCGCTGCGCTTGATGACCAGCTGTTCGATCCCTTCGGGCGTCAGCTTGCCATGATCGCCTGAGCTGGTCAGCAGCTTGGCACCATTGGAAAAGAACTCCGGGCCGCCACATTCATCCGTCTCGATGTGCGCCAACTCATGACAGATGACACTGTGATAGCTACGTCCCATGGCGGCGAGTGCCAGTGAATTGGCCGCCGTACCGTTGAATACGAAAAACACCTCACAATCGTAATCGAACAATTCCCTGAAACGATCCGCCACCTTGTCGGTCCAGGTATCATTGCCGTAGGCCAGGTCATCACAACGATTGGCCTCGAGCAGCGATTCCAGCGCCTCAGGACAGATACCGGAGGTGTTGTCGCTGGCAAGAAAGCGAGGGGTACAGTCGGATCGCATGGTGAGAGTATCCTTACATGAGTCGTTATTGACAGGCTGCGACCGGGTGCCATCGCATGCCCATGAAGAGCACGGATCACGCGCTTGCTTCAAGTCTAACACTCGCAACGTCCAGCACACCCCCCGAACGACCTGGAGTCATAGCCTAGCTGCCAGGCGTGTGCCCTGATCAATGGCACGTTTGGCATCGAGTTCCGCCGCTTTCTGGGCCCCGCCGATGAGGTGCACGTCGATACCGATGGCAGAGAGCGGGTCATACAGATCCTGGACCGACTCCTGGCCGACACAGGTCACGATGCTATCGACTGCCAGCACACGGGGCTCACCATCGACCCGGAGGTGAAGGCCCTCATCATCGATGCAGCGGTATTCACATCCCGCCAGCATCTCGACCCCTCGATGACGAAGCGATAGCCGATGGACCCAGCCAGTCGTCGTCCCCAACCCCTTGCCAAGCTTGCTGGTCTTGCGTTGTAACAGAAACACCCGGCGAGGCGAGACAGGGCGTGTCGGCGCCTTGAGGCCACCCGGCCGCCGCACGCTGAGATCCACGCCCCACTCATCGCACCAGGCCCGAGAATCCAAGGCAGGTCGCTCTGTGTGGGTCAACAGTTCGGCCACATCGAAGCCGATACCGCCAGCACCTATGATGGCAACACGTGACCCGACCCGTTCCGGATGGAGAATGGCCGAAGCATAAGACATGACACTCGGATGGTCGCTACCCGGCAATGCCAATGGCCGTGGGCGCACACCGGTGGCCAGTATTACTGTATCGAAGTCTTGGAGAGTCTGTGGATCGACATCGCACTGAAGCAATACACGTACGCCATATTTGTCGAGCATCGTTCGATAGTAGCGTAGCGTCTCGTCGAACTCCTCCTTGCCTGGAATGCGGCGCGCATAGTTGAATTGGCCACCCACCTCAGCGTGACGCTCGAACAGCGTCACCCGGTGTCCCCGCTTTGCAGCCGTCACCGCAGCAGCCAGTCCGGCGGGGCCCGCGCCAACCACGGCCACATCCCGAGGCATACCGGCCGCCGTCAATTCGATCTCCGTTTCGTGGCAGGCACGGGGATTGACCAGGCAAGAGGTCAACCGTCCCTGGAACGTATGGTCCAGGCAGGCCTGATTACAGGCGATACAGGTGTTGATTTCCGAGGCACGATCTTCTGCCGCTTTGCGAACCCATTCCGGATCCGCCAGAAAGGGGCGTGCCATCGAGACCATGTCCGCAGCTCCCTCGGCCAGTATCCGCTCAGCCACTGCCGGCATATTGATCCGGTTGGTCGTGATCAATGGGATCGTCAACTCGGTTCTCATGCGTTGTGACACCTCGGCGAACGCTGCCCTGGGTACGCTGGTGACAATGGTCGGCACCCGAGCCTCATGCCAACCGATACCGGTATTGATCACATCGGCGCCTGCTGTCTCGACAGCCTTGCCGAGGGTGACCACGTCTTCCCAGGTGCTCCCCTCCTCGACCAGATCGATCATCGAAAGCCGGAAAATGATCAGAAAATCGGGCCCCAGCGCGGCGCGGATACGTCGAACGATCTCGACGGGAAAGCGAATACGACCTGCTAGATCGCCTCCCCACGCATCAAGACGGTGGTTGGTGCGCGGACATACGAACTGATTGATGAGATATCCCTCCGATCCCATCACCTCGACACCGTCATACCCCGCGTCATTGGCCAGGCAAGCACAGTTGACGTAATCCTCGATTTGCTCCTCGACCTCCCTTGCCGTGAGTTCACGCGGCTTGCACGGATTGATTGGTGCCTGAATCGGTGACGGCGCCACCAACGAGGGGGAGTAGGCATATCGACCCGCATGCAGAATCTGCAGACAAATGTAACCACCCGCCTCATGGACTGCTGTCGCCACGGGACGATGCCGGTCCGCTTCTTCTGCATTCGTCAGTTTGGCGGCTCCCTGGAAAACGGCACCTTCCGGGTTCGGGGCAATCCCTCCGGTGACGATCAACCCGACACCCGCTTTGGCGCGTTCGGCATAGAACGCTGCCAGTCGCTGGAAACCGTCCGGCGCCTCCTCCAGATTAGTGTGCATGGACCCCATCAGAATGCGGTTGGGCAGCGTCAATGTCCCCAGTGATACAGGGCGGAACACATGAGGATAGCGGCTCACGCTCGATGTCTCTTTCACGGCAGGACTCACCTGTATTCAAACAACTGTATGAATAGTGTAGCGAATCGGCTGCTGGACACAATGGCAGGCACGACGGAAGACCGTTCAATGACGGCAATGCTGGCGTCAGGCGGGGTTGGTTCCAGAAGAAATGGTCGAAACTTGATGGCGGACCGGACGGGACTCGAACCCGCGACCTCCGGCGTGACAGGCCGGCATTCTAACCAGCTGAACTACCGGTCCGTATGGTGGGTGATACTGGACTCGAACCAGTGACCCCCAGCATGTGAGGCTGGTGCTCTGACCGACTGAGCTAATCACCCATCAGTAAAATCATGCGGGAGGGTAGACATCGACGCATATGGCGGACCGGACGGGACTCGAACCCGCGACCTCCGGCGTGACAGGCCGGCATTCTAACCAACTGAACTACCGGTCCGCATATGGATTCGGCACAAACCGCAATCCGGCAGACGATGACTAATGAGGGAATGGCGGACCGGACGGGACTCGAACCCGCGACCTCCGGCGTGACAGGCCGGCATTCTAACCAACTGAACTACCGGTCCGCATTATCCTCTACGTGATCAACCCATCAAGGATGATGGTGGGTGGTACTGGGCTCGAACCAGTGACCCCCAGCTTGTAAGGCTGGTGCTCTCCCAACTGAGCTAACCACCCTTGGTCACGTGGCGCTGCATTCTACAGGCACACCTTGGAAAGTCAACGATTTTTATGTCATCGGATGAACCACTTTGCCTACCCGCAACGCTACTTCATAATGAGGAAAATTGCCCTCATCCAGGGAGGTCATGTATGACCACCACGGTTCGCGAACCTCGTTACCGCCGCATGAACGAAACCCGGTGCAGGACATGCAGTCTCAGTTCTCTGTGCCTGCCCCTGGCACTCGAAATGCCTGACATGGATCAATTCGATGCCATCATTCAGCGCCACGCTCCCTTGAAAAAAGGCGAGGTCCTGATCCACCAGGGCACTCCCTTCAATAGTGTGTTCGCAGTCCGCTCGGGCAGTCTGAAACAGGTGGTCAACGAAAAGGGCGAAGAGCAGGTTTCCAATTTCTATCTACCCAGCGAGCTGATCGGGCTCGACGCCATCGACGAGGGCATCTACCCAGGTCGGGTACATGCTCTCGAAACCACGACGATCTGCGAGATCCCCTTCAACAAACTCGATGCTCTGGCCCAGCAGTTGCCCGAACTACGCACCCAATTGTACCGCAGCATGAGCAAGGAGCTACGTGACGACCGCCGCATGCTACGGTTGCTGTCGAGCAAGACCGCCGATGAAAAACTGGCCAGCTTTTTGATCAGTCTCTCCGCACGTTTCCGACGCCGAGGCTATTCGCCTTACAGCTTCCGTCTTTCCATGTCACGCAGCGATATCGGCAATTATCTTGGCTTGGCCATCGAAACGGTCAGTCGTGTGCTTGGACGACTGCAACAGCAAGGGCTGGTGGCAACCTCCGGACGAGAGATCAACATTCTCGACATGAGTGCGCTGGAGCGATTAGCGGAAGGAGAGGACGCCCCCTGACGAAGGGAAGCTCAGCTGCGGGGATACACTAGACGGAAGAAGCGAGTGCCACTCCGTCTCTTATCAATCGGTATCCAACTCTGCGCCGAGATCGAGTGCCTCGATACGCGTCTGGCGTAAATGCTTCTGCTTGGCTTCCAGTCCTTCGAAATCGAATAGATCACGGTCCGCCAGTTGCGAGGGAGCAACATTCGTCACCGCTTTGAACATCGACTCCAGCCGCCCGGGATGCCTGGCCTCCCATTCAGCCAGCATCTCCTTGACCTGTTGACGCTGCAGATTGGGTTGCGAGCCGCAAAGGTTGCAGGGAATGATCGGAAACTGCATCTGCCGGGCGAATTCGGCAATGTCCGCTTCCCGGCAATAAGCCAGCGGGCGTATGACAATGTTTTTGCCATCGTCGGAAAGCAGCTTCGGGGGCATGGACTTGAGCGTACCGCCAAAGAACATGTTGAGAAACAGCGTCTCGAGAATATCTTCGCGATGATGGCCCAACGCCACCTTGGTCGCACCGATGTCTTCAGCGAAACCGTACAAAGACCCCCGCCGCAAGCGCGAACATAGCGCACAGGTCGTCTTGCCTTCGGGCGTTTTCTCCTTGACGACCGAGTAAGTATCGCGTTCGAGGATATGGTAATCGACACCGATACCGTCGAGATATTCGGGCAACACGTGCTCGGGGAAGCCCGGCTGCTTCTGGTCGAGATTGACCGCAACCAACGAGAATGACACAGGCGCATTACGCTGAAGGCTGCGCAGAATCTCCAGCATGGTGTAGGAGTCTTTCCCGCCGGACAGACACACCATGACCTTGTCACCCTCCTGGATCATGCCGTAATCGATCACGGCATTACCCACCTGGCGACGCAGGCGCTTTTGCAGCTTGTTGAATTCCCGCTTCTGCTTGGCTGCGCCGGAGGCCTGCGCGGAAGCCTCCGCTGAGATCGTCTCGGACATGCTCACAGCATCACTATCGAAATGGAGCCACATGCTACCACTGCAACCCCGAGCCGTCAGCTATCAGCCGACATCCAGCGCTCGCCGCTGCAGGCGCAAGTACATCAGGGCCGTCGTCACGGCATCCCCCAGCGCGGTATGGCGCCCCATTACCGGCACATCCAGCATGCGCGCCATCGACTCGAACCCCCGATCAGGATCGATATCGGGGTGCTTGCGGCGCAACTCACGGGCATATCGATGCGAAATATCGATCAGCGCATTGGGAAGATCGAACCCGAACCGGGGGCGCAATTGACGATTGATGACGGTGACATCATAGTCGATACACCAGCCGAGCAACGGCCGATTACCGATGAAGTCAAGTAATCTGGCAAGCGCGTCCCCCACGCTTTCGCCGCCATCGAGATCGACACCCCGGAGACCGTGAATACGTATCGAATCCCCGTCGAGGCTCGTCGGACATTGCAACCGCAGGTCCAGAGATTCACTGGTTATGACACGCTCACCACGCACCGTGACCGCCGCGATCGAAACAAGCTCGGCACGACGGGGATCGAGGCCGGTCGTTTCACAGTCGATGGCCACCAGTTCGTCCCCGGTATAGGGATTGAACAGCCATCCATAATCTCCCCCCGCCTGACGGCGACGATCAGCGGCGCGTCGTAGCGTTCTCAGCATCCTACTGACTCCTCGTCACTCTCTATCAATATTCCAGGTGGAACCGATGAGATAATCGTTGTTTGAAATCCTTGACCATATGCAAGGCTTCACGTAACAGATCCCGCTCCAATGAGGAGAGTTGCTGCACGACCAGTCGGCTGTCCTGCTTGCCGGGCTCGGTATCGTGAAGCCGCTCGAGTTGCTGGCGAAGCCGCAACTCCATGAACAGCGATAACGACTCCCCCAGATCTTCGGCAAAACGCGCCTCCAGTCGACCGTCTTCGACCAATGCATCCAGTCGTTCCAGAGTCGATGTCGGTTGAATACTGCGCTCCAGGGCCAGGGTGCGAACGCCATGAACGATGGGAAATATGCCCCCTTTCTTGATGTCGATGCCGTGCTGGGGTTTCTTCAGTGTCCCGAATAATGTCAGCGGCGTAGAAAATCGCAGCGCGGCACGGGCAAAATAGGTCAACAGCAACTCATTGCCCGAGCAGCGTGAGAACATCGCCTCCCGCAGCGACTGAAGCAGCCGTGAATCGCCACTGACGGCATGCGCATCCAGTAAAATGGCGAGGTTCATCAGACTGTCCCCGTCACGACGTTCGACCCAGCGATCCAGACGCTGCAACCACTCGCTCAATGTCCCTCGCCACTCCGGGTTGGATACCATGATATTGCCCGGACAAGGGGGGTAGCCCATACGAATCAATGCGTCGGTGAACTCGCCCATACGTCCACTGACATCGGGCCACTCCAGGTCGTCAGGCAGGATGAGGGCATTGTCCTGGTCGGTCTTGAGAATCTGCTCTCCCCGACCTTCGCTCCCCATCACCATCAAGCAGCAACGATCCCGGTACGGATCGTCGACGAGAAAGCGCCAGGCCTTGGCCATGATCCGTCCATTGAGTGCGCCGAGCAGCCCCATTGCAAAACGCAGCTTGACGCCCTGCGCCATCAACGCCTGCACCAGTTCCGGCGTTCTCGCACTCGCTCGAGCCAACTCATCGAGGCTCGTCGCCTGCTCAACCTGCAGGCTGACGACATAACTGCGACTCGAGAAGTAACTCAGTACGTCCATCAGCTCGACGACCCCGATGGGCTTGCCGGCTTCCATGACCACGACGCGTGACACTTTATGACGGGTCATATCGACCAAGGCTTCAAAGAGGTACTGCTCAGGCCTCACGCTGACCAACTCGAAATGCGCGATCGTCAGCGCGGGAGCGTCCTGAGCCAGACCATCAACCACCAGCGCGTTGAGCAGGTCGGTTTTGGTCACCATGCCGAACCGCTGACTGTCGCCTACCAGCAGACTATCTGCCTGACTGTCGTTCAGCGACGCGACAGCTTGGGCAATACTCGTTCCCGCCGACACCACCAGAGGGTCACGCATACACTCACTGACACTGGCCAACATAAAGCCGGCCATGGTCACCCCACCTTGGGCACGATGCTCGGTCAAGAGGCGGGCTTTATCGGACAAGCGCTGACGAAAGAACTCAGCAAACGCCGGATACGACTCGCATAACTGCTCGAACAGCGCCTTGGGCAGTAAATAGCAGAGGCTTTCCTGATCGGCTTGAAAGCGATACCGGCTCGAGCCGTTGAGAATGCTGATGGCACCGAACAGATCCCCCGCCGTGTAGTGACCAATGCGGGCTTGTGATCGCGGCATCGAGATATCCAGTTCAGCGACTTCGCCCTTGTGAATCACGTACACGAATTCACCGGGCTGCCCCGCATCAAGGATGATTTCTTCGGTGTCGAAGTAAGCCAGATCGACCCCACTACGCACCCTTTCACGTCCCGGCTCGTCCAGCAAGGTAAAGGGCGGCTGCGAGAGATCGATATCGACCATGATGGTGCCCTCGTTATACGCCTGTCCCGGCGCCATCCCACTGCTACACCACCCCAGGTATTGGCAGGACGCTTTCAGGATAGACACATGTAAATACCGGCGCCTAGTAAGGAACAAGAGTAGCAAAGAGGCAGCTAGCAATCATACATAGACGATCGTTCTATACTTTAACCAATCCCCCCACAACGATCGTCTAACTAGAGATAGACAATGGTCCCATATCGATAAAAAGTCAGCACATACCAACCAGAAAAAACTATATTATCTAATTGATTTTAATGATTTAATTAATTACAAATATTAAAACTCACATGAAGTGATACCAAAGTATGGGATTTATTTTTTCCCGGACATTGACCACTATTCAGCTTGTCGCATGCAGGGTAAACCGTGAAAGGTAAACATATAGACGATAGTCTATACCTAACAATTAGGTGCAATACCTTCGTATCACTGACTGTGTGTCGAAACGTGTTCTATAGATGCTATTGCCTTATCAAACCATCACCAACTCTCACTACGACCTAAAAACTCGAAACACGAATGGAGAGCGACACCATGGCTGATGACAAGTCCAATGCCGACGCTTACTGGAAGGCGAATATCCGCCTGATCACCGGGTGCCTGATCGTCTGGGCACTGGTCTCCTATGGCTTCGCCATTCTGCTAAGGCCGCTACTATCCGGTATTCCGATAGGTGGGACGGACCTGGGGTTCTGGTTTGCCCAGCAGGGATCGATCCTGACATTCATCGGCATCATCTTCTTCTATGCATGGAAGATGAACCGGCTGGATAAGCAATACGGCCTCGGGGAGTAAGCCAGCATGAGTCAGTTTGCAATCAATCTGCTATTCGTCGGTGCGTCCTTCGCCCTGTATATAGGGATCGCCATATGGTCACGCGCCGGATCGACCAAAGACTTCTATATTGCCGGCGGCGGCGTGCACCCAGTCACTAACGGCATGGCAACTGCTGCCGACTGGATGTCCGCCGCCTCATTCATTTCCATGGCCGGCCTGCTGGCTTCCGGCGGCTATGCCAACTCGACTTTCCTGATGGGATGGACCGGTGGCTACGTCATACTGGCCATGCTGCTAGCACCCTATCTGCGCAAGTTCGGCAAGTTCACGGTCCCGGATTTCATCGGCGACCGCTTCTACAGTAACTCGGCACGACTTGTCGCTGTAGTCTGCCTTGTGGTGGCTTCCGTCACCTATGTCATCGGGCAGATGACCGGTGCCGGCGTCGCCTTCTCGCGCTTCCTGGAAGTGCCCAATACGCTTGGCATCTGGATCGCCGCCGCTATCGTCTTCCTCTATGCCGTATTCGGCGGCATGAAGGGGATCACCTATACCCAGGTGGCTCAGTACATCGTCTTGATCATTGCCTATACCATTCCGGCGGTATTCATCTCTCTACAACTGACCAATAACCCGATTCCCATGTTCGGGATGTTCAGTACCCACACGGAATCCGGTGTACCGTTGCTGCAGAAACTCGACGATGTAGTGAATGCGCTCGGCTTCCAGGATTACACGGCCGACGTCGACAACAAGCTGAACATGACATTGTTCACACTGTCGTTGATGGTCGGTACTGCCGGTCTGCCTCACGTCATCATCCGTTTCTTCACCGTACCAAGGGTGGCAGATGCACGCTGGTCAGCCGGTTGGGCACTCGTGTTCATCGCCCTGCTCTACGTCACGGCGCCGGCCGTCGGGTCCATGGCCCGCCTGAATCTGATGACGACCATCTACCCGGAAATGAGTGGTCAGGTGGAAAACTATGAAGAGGCGGCCAGCGACCCGATTCGCTACGAAGAACGCCCTGACTGGATCCGTACCTGGGAGGATACCGGACTCATCGAGTTCGAGGACAAGAACGACGATGGACGCATTCAGTTGTACAACGATGGCAATGAGGACTTTGCCGACACCGAAGAGGAACGCGGCTGGGAAGGTAGCGAACTTGACGTCAACAACGACATCCTCGTTCTGGCCAATCCGGAAATCGCCAACTTGCCAGGCTGGGTCATCGGCTTGATCGCTGCCGGCGGCATAGCAGCAGCACTCTCCACCGCTGCGGGGCTATTGCTGGCCATCTCTTCTGCGATCAGTCACGATCTGATCCGTAACATGATCAACCCCAATATCACCGAGAAAGGGGAGATGCTGGCGGCACGGATATCCATGGCCGGTTCGATCCTGGTGGCGACCTATCTCGGGCTGAATCCCCCCGGCTTCGCAGCACAAACGGTCGCCTTGGCCTTCGGCATCGCCGGTGCATCGCTCTTCCCGGCACTGATGATGGGGATCTTCTCCAAGCGGGTGAACAACAAAGGTGCCGTCGCCGGTATGCTGGCAGGCCTTCTCGCCACCTTGTTGTACATTTTCACCTACTTGGGCTGGTTCTTTGTTCCGGAGACCAACATGCTGCCCAATACGCCGGAGCACTGGATGCTGGGTATTTCCCCGCTCTCCTTCGGTGCCGTGGGTGCAGTCATCAATTTCACCGTGGCCTTCCTGGTCTCCAATGCCACGGAAGAACCGCCGCAGGAGATCCAGGATCTGGTGGAAAGCGTACGCTCTCCCAAGGGTGCTGGTGCTGCGACCGCTCACTGAGTCATAATCGATTCCGCTCGACTCCCCACCGGGGAATGGAATCACAACCCCATCGGGCTTCCTGCGGGAAGCCCGATGGCTTTCGGGAAGGCTAATTTATGATATGGCATTTGATTGCCGCCATGTTTGCCGGATTAGCAGCAGCCGGTATTGCATTATTGTTACGTGTCATCAGTGGCAAACGCCTGCCACGCTGGATCATTCCCGCCTTTGCCGGTGCGGGCATGCTGAGCTACCAGGTTCATCACGAATACACCTGGTACAGCCACAAGGAAATGCAGCTACCAGACTCGGCCCAGGTTATTTCCACCGAACAGGAAGCCACCTTCTGGCGTCCCTGGACGTACCTGTTCCCCATGACCACGGCATTTACCGTCGTGGATCATGACAACCTGTCGACAAACGAAACAGAAGACGAGCGAGTCGTGGAATTCATCCTCTATCGCTTCGAGAAACAGCCGACCGATCAAGTGTCTCACCAAGCCTATCTGCTCAACTGCTCCGCCGAGGAGATCGTTCCGCTCACCGAAGAATTCGAGCAACGGCAGGATGTCGAGCTTCGGCGTATCAGTACATCAAGCCAACTTTACCAAGCGGTCTGCCCGTCATCCTGACAACCCCACTGCCACACATGTACGCATTGCCCTAGAATGGTCGCAGACAGAGGGAGAAGTGCATGTTTTCAGGTTGGCTACTCATTGCCGTTTCGCTGTTGTATATCAGCATCTTGTTCGCCATCGCTTGGCGAGGCGACCGCCATGCCCAGAAACATGGCCCCAGCCAGCGGCGTCCGATCATCTACAGCCTGGCATTGGCCATCTACTGCACCTCCTGGACCTTCTATGGGGCAGTCGGGGAGGCTGCCACTGCCGGCTGGTCTTTCGCCAGCATCTTCATCGGCCCGGTTCTGACCTTTTTGCTGTTCTGGCCGGTCCTGGCCAAGATGATTCGAGTGGCCAAACATCAGAATGTCACATCGATCGCCGACTTCATTGCCTCCCGTTACGGCAAGACCCAGTCACTGGCCGCCTTCGCCAGCCTGGTCGCCCTCATCGGAACCCTGCCCTATATCGCTTTGCAGCTGAAAGCCGTTTCAGCCGCATTCATGGTACTTACCGATACGTCGGATGTTACCCGCACGCCCCTGTTCGGCGATACCGCCTTCTATGTCGCCGCCGTCATGGCGTTGTTCGCCATTCTCTTTGGTACCCGTCATACCGACGCCACCGAACACCATGAAGGTCTGGTTCAGGCCATCGCGTTTGAATCCCTGATCAAGTTGGCGGCTTTCCTGATTCTCGGTGCTTACGTGACATGGGGGCTATTCGATGGCCTCGGCGACTTGCTGGGCCGAGCCGAGAACTACATGCAATTGCAGCAGCAACTGGCCGAACAGAATTTCGGTGGCAGTTTCTGGGCCCAGACACTGTTGGCGATGCTGGCGATCCTCTGCCTGCCGAGACAATTCCATGTCGCTGTGGTGGAAAACACCCATCGCGATGACGCCAACAAGGCGCGCTGGCTGTTCCCGCTCTATCTGCTGGTCATCGGCTTCTTCGTCCTACCGCTTGCCGCTGCCGGCCTCACGATGTTCCCCGACGGCAGCGTGGATCCCGACACCTTTGTGTTGGCGATTCCCATGGCCACCAATAACAGTCTGTTGACGCTCCTGACGTTTATCGGAGGCTTCTCGGCCGCTACAGGCATGGTCATCGTGGCTGCCGTGGCAATCTCTATCATGATCTCCAACGAGATCGTCATTCCGTTATTATTCCGGCTACGCTGGTTCGACACCAAGGCACGCGATTATGGGCGCCTGGTGCTGCGAGCCCGACGTATCACCATCGTCGTCATCCTGGCGATGGCATACGGCTTCTATCAGCTGATTGCCGAATTCAGCACGCTGGCATCCACCGGCATGCTCTCGTTCGCCGCTGCGGCTCAGTTCGCCCCCGCCCTGTTGGGCGGCTTGTACTGGAAACGCGGCAACCGCATCGGCGTCATCGCCGGCATGAATGTGGGCTTCGCCATCTGGGCGTACACGTTGCTGCTCCCCACGCTGATCAATGCCGGCGTCCTGCCCGAAGCCTGGCTCATCGGCGGTCCTCTGGGCATAGAATGGCTGTCGCCAACGCAACTCTTCGGCCTCAACATCGGCGACAGTTTCACCCATGGCGTCATGCTGTCACTGGGCTTGAATCTGTTCGGCTACATCTTCGTTTCGCAGATGACGCCACAGCGGGTCGTCGAACGCATTCAAGCCTCCTTGTTCGTCGATAGCGTCGAAACCCGCCAGACGTCTGTCAATCGCCCCTGGACCGGAGCGACGACGGTCGGGGATCTCAAGGTGCTGTGTGAACGCTTCCTGAGTGCCAACCAAGTTGCCAGAGCGTTCGACGACTACGGCCAGCGCTCCGGTAAGCCGCTCGACGATACCGCCCGTGCATCCATCGATGTCATTCAGTTCACCGAACGCTTCCTGGCCTCGGTGCTCGGCGCATCCTCGGCCCGGATCGTGGTCAACTCCGCGCTACAAGGCCGTGGCATCGGCATTTCCGATGTCATCTCGATCGTCGATGAAGCGTCACAGGTTCTCGAGTTCAACCGTGCACTGCTGCAGGCCACCATCGAGAACATCAATCAGGGCATCAGCGTGGTCGATCAGAATCTGCGACTGGTGGTATGGAACCAACGCTATCTGGAGTTGTTTCGCTTCCCCGATCACCTGATACGTGTCGGCGCACCGATCGACAAGATATTCCGTTACAACGCCCATAATGGCGAGTACGGCCCCGGCGACCCGGAAGAGCATGTCGACCTGCTGATCGACAACATCCGTCAGGGCCATCCTCATCGCTATGTCCGTTATCGCCAGGACGGTACCGTACTCGAGGTACAAGGCAATCCCATGCCTGGCGGCGGCTTCGTCTACACCTATCAGGACATTACCCAGCAGAAGCGTACCGAGGAAGCCCTGATACGCTCGGAAAACAATATCCGCATCTACACCGATAACGTTCCGGCCCTGATCGCCTACTTCGATAAGGAGTGCCGCTACCTGTTCACCAACCGCGCCTATGAGCAAGTATTCGATGTCGATCGTAACGCCGTCATCGGTGAGCGCTTCGCCGATGTCATGCCCGCGGGTATCACCAAGGCCAGGGAGCCCTGGATGCGTCGCGCGTTGGAAGGAGAACGCGTCAGCTTCGAGATCTCGCGCGATGACAATGAAGGTGGCACACGTTACCTGCTAGTGACTTATACTCCCCATTTCGGTGATAACGGTACGATTCTGGGCTTTTTCGCCTTGTATCAGGACATCACCGAACGGCGGCTGGCGGAAATGGCGCTCAAGGAAACCAACGAGAACCTGGAGGAACGGGTTCGCGAACGCACGCAAGCGCTCTCCGAAGCCAACGCCGCCCTGCGCCAGGAAAACCGTGTTCGTGCTGAAGCTGAACAGGCGCTGCGCCAAGCCAAGCAGGTTGCGGAAGACGCCAACACCTCCAAGACCCGCTTCCTCGCTGCTGCCAGTCATGACCTGCTGCAACCGCTCAATGCAGCACGCCTGTTCACCTCCGCATTATCTCAGCAGACCGACGTCGACAATCTGAACACCACTATCGGCCATATCGATAACTCATTACAGTCCGCTGAAGAGTTGTTGAGCACCCTGCTGGATATTTCCAAACTCGATGCCGGCGCCCTGACACCACGTCGCAGCCACTTCGCACTAGCGGATATCTTCCGCCCTTTACGCTCAGAATTCGAGGTCATGGCCGAAGAGAGGGGGCTGGATCTGGTGGTCGTTCCCACGGCGCTGTGGGTGGATAGCGATGCCCAGATGCTGCGACGGATCATCCAGAATTTTCTCTCCAACGCCATTCGTTATACGCCTCACGGCCGAGTGTTATTAGGGTGTCGGCGTCATGGCGACCGACTGACGATCGAAGTCTGGGATAGCGGTCCAGGCATTCCCGAATCCAAGCTCAGCGAAATTTTCCAGGAGTTTCGCCGTCTGGATCAGAGTAGCCGTCACAAGGAGAACGAAAAGGGGCTCGGGTTGGGGCTATCGATCGCCGATCGAATGAGTCGTGTCCTGGAGCACCCGATTCATGTGCGATCCAAGGAGGACGTAGGCACCTGCTTTTCGATCAGCGTTCCTGTCGTGGCTGCGGGGGCTGGTACGACGACGGAAGAGGACGCTCCCGCTCGTCGGGCCGGCAATAAACTCGCCGGCGCCCGAATTGTCTGCATCGACAACGAAACGCTGATCCTGGAAGGCATGCGAGCCATGTTGAGTGGTTGGGAATGCGAGGTGTTCACCGCCACATCGATCGGTGGTGCCAAATCGATCCTTCGGCACCTGGATGAAGATCCCGACGCCATCCTCGCCGACTACCACCTTGATAACGAGGTCACTGGCTTGATGGCACTCGACGCGCTGGCCGAGCGTTTCGACGGTCCCGTACCGGGTATCGTGATCACTGCCGACCGTACCGAGGAAGTGGCTGAAGAAGTCAAACGTGGTGGCTATCAGATTCTACTCAAGCCCGTCCGTCCCGCCGCCCTGCGCGCCCTGTTGACGCGCACGCTACAAGCCAATCGAGCTGCGAGGCAGGAAAGTTAGCGCGCGACGCGTGATCCGTGAACCGGCTTTGGCCAACGTCATAAAAAGCGAACCCCACGACTTTCAGGCCAGTGGGGTTCGCTTTTTATGACGGCCTACAGCTCATTGCTGACAGCTGAATTTCACGATTCTTCCACCTTCGGCGGTTCGACTTCAAGCTTCTGAGCGGCAATCACCGCCTGCGTTCGGGAATGGACACCGAGCTTTCGCAGGATCGCAGTGACATGTGCCTTGATGGTGGCCTCACTGACATTCAGCTCGAAGGCAATCTGCTTGTTGAGCAGGCCATCAGTGAGCATGTTGAGTACTCGAAATTGCTGGGGAGTCAACGCGGCGATCGCCTCGGCAAAGCGAGCTTCCTCCTCGTCGACATCACCCAAGGTCTCGGCCAACTCCGGGGGTAGCCAGACTTCACCATCGAGAATCTCGCCAACGGCTTCGGCGATCAGCGACAGTGAAGCGGACTTGGGTATGAATCCCGAGGAGCCGTAGTCGATGGCACGACGCACGACATGCGGCTCATCACTGCCGGAGATGACGGCGACCGGAATATCCGGTGATTGCCCACGTAACTGGATCAGTCCGGAAAAACCATGAGCCCCGGGCATATGCAGATCAAGCAGAATCAAATCCGCATCGGGGTGTCGCAACACGACGTCGATCGTGGCATCCATGGTATCGGATTCGACGATTTCGGCCTGGGGCGCTACCTGACGAAGCGCCTGAGTCAGGGCCGCGCGAAACAACGGGTGGTCATCGGCCACGATGAACTTCTGGGCAAAGGCCATTGCATCTCCTCCGAGTCCTTATGTGGCGAACGAGGTTGCCGGCTGGGCCGCTGCTAGGTTCCAGTTCGCCTTTCTTATACTGCATGTTACCCCATGGTGTGAAGGTTTCCCAAGCCCGGAGGCATGATTGTCGACACAGTCGCCATGAGATAAGAAAAAGCCGGCCCTCAGGCCGGCACATCTGTCTGGATGCTCACATACTGACATTGATCGCCCGTTTTTTCTTGTCCTGATCATGACCAGGCAGTGAGACTGTTCTTATCATCGGTTTCATCAACAATTGACGCGGTTCTCGATCAGATCCTCCACGACACTGGGATCCGCCAGAGTGCTGGTATCTCCGAGTCCATCGACCTCGTTGGCGGCGATCTTGCGCAGTATACGGCGCATGATCTTGCCCGAACGCGTTTTCGGCAGACCATCGGCCCACTGAATGACGTCCGGTGAGGCAATCGGCCCGATATCCTTGCGAACCCACTGGGTGAGCTCCTTCTTCAGGTCATCGCTTGGCTCGACCCCATCGGTAAGAGTCACATAGATATAGATACCCTGACCCTTGATATCGTGGGGGTACCCGACGACGGCCGCTTCGGCCACGGCATCATGCGCCACCAATGACGATTCGATCTCGGCGGTTCCCATCCGGTGTCCCGAGACGTTGAGTACGTCATCGACCCGGCCGGTGATCCAGTAATAGCCGTCTTCGTCGCGTCGGCAGCCATCGCCGGTGAAGTACATCCCTTCATAAGTCGAGAAGTAAGTCTGGACGAACCGCTCATGGTTGTTCCAGATCGAGCGTGCCTGCCCCGGCCAGGAGTCGAGGATCACCAGATTGCCATCGGTAGCCCCTTCGAGGATATGTCCTTCGTTGTCGACCAATGCGGGTCGCACCCCGAAGAAAGGACGCGTCGCCGACCCTGGTTTAAGGTCAATGGCCCCCGGTAGCGGTGAAATCATGATGCCGCCGGTTTCGGTCTGCCACCAGGTATCGACGATCGGGCACTGCTCATTGCCAATCACGCGATAGAACCATTCCCATGCCTCGGGATTGATCGGTTCGCCGACCGAACCCAGCAGACGCAGACTCTTGCGCGAACTGGAATCCATGACATGATCGCCATGCGCCATTAGCGCCCGAACCGCCGTGGGTGACGTATAGAGAATCGACACCTGGTGCTTGTCGATGATTTCACCCAAACGACCGTGCGTCGGATAGCTGGGCACCCCTTCGAACATCAGGGTCGTGGCACCATTGGCCAAGGGACCATAAACGATGTAGCTGTGACCGGTGACCCAGCCCACATCGGCACTACACCAATAGACTTCGCCATCCTTGTAGTCGAAGACATACTGGTGAGTCATGGCCGCATGCAACAGATAACCGCCCGTCGTATGCTTGAGCCCTTTCGGTTTGCCCGTGGAGCCGGACGTGTAAAGCACGAACAACGGATCCTCGGCATTCATGGGCTCAGCCGGACAGTCATTCGACTGCTTGTCGACCACTTCGTGATACCAGATGTCGCGACCGTCATGCCAATCGATATCACCGCCGGTGCGCTTGACGACAAGGACGTTGTCGACGACCTCAGTGCCCTCACGCGTCAGAGCCGAATCGACATTGTCCTTGAGGGGCACCTGCTTACCACCACGCACCGACTCATCAGCCGTGATCACCAGCTTCGATTGCGCATCGACGACCCGTTGCGCCAATGCATCCGGGGAGAAACCGCCGAAGACCACTGAGTGAATCGCACCAATTCGAGCACAGGCCAGCATAGCCATGGCCGCCTCGGGAATCATTGGCATGTACAGCGTGACGGTATCGCCTTTCTTGACACCCAGTGACTTGAGAGCATTGGCAAGTCGACTGGTGCCCTCGTGCAACTCGCGATACGTCAATGTCTTGGAATCGGAAGGTTCATCGCCTTCCCAGATGATCGCCGGCTGCTCGCCACGCGTCTCCAGGTGGCGGTCCAGACAGTTGGCGCACGCATTGAGCTCGCCGTCCTCGAACCAGCGAATATCCACATTGTTGGACGCGAAGGACACGTTCTTGATTTGGTTCGGCGGTTTGACCCAGTCCAGTCGCCTGGCCTGTTCGGCCCAGAACGACTGCGGATCATCCACCGATTGCTGATACATGGCCAGGTACTTCTCGTTGTCGATCCAGGCATTGGCGGCGAATTCCTCGCGTACTGGATAGACGTGCTGATGCTGTTCGGTCATGAAGGTACCTCTGTGCCAGGAAGTGAATGTCGCCGGCGGCAATCGATGGTCTGCTCGCCGTACCCTGAAGCACGACCAGCATATACCGCACAGGCACCTATCGCCCTTTAGACATTGGTATTAACGAATTATTCCAATATTTCAATTGCTTATGCACCATTCTGGGGACGCTGAGAAGCCTCATGGACCAATCGCTGGGCACATTGTCGACAAAAGTAGCGTGTCCCACGCCTGGCCAGCGCATGCCGACGTGGCGTAAAAAAATGGTCGCGACAATCGCAACGGTAGCGATATGGCGCCGGGCTTGCACGGGATACATCGAAATCATGCGTTACCCGTGGTTCCAGGCCAAACAGTTCTCTCATCACTGTACGCCACTCATGGCCATGAGGGCTGACGCGATGCCCCTCCTCCAGATGATGCACCAGCCAATGTGCCACTTCATGGGGCACGATTTCGGCAAGGAAAGTATAGCGGTTCTCACGCAAGAGAGTTCGATTGAAGCGCAACCCACCTCGGCCAAAATGCGCCTGACCGGCGCACTTTCCTCGCAGATCGAACCAGACGTGGGGATATGGCAGCGCCGGAAAGACATCCCGACACAACTGAATGGCCATGCTGACCTGACGTTGCAGGCAGGCTTCGAGAGCTGTCTCATCCAGCGACGCCAGAGTGTCGGATGAAGGTGTAGAAAGCGCGGGAGATCTCATGAGATGGTAAAATGACGTATTGAATCGGTGACGTCCAGCACGGTAACCGACGTTACCCAACCCCGAATGCAGCGAGACCGACATGGCCGAAACTTCACAACCCACACCGTTGCTTGATGATGATGCCCTGGACCACCTCGACGACTTCCTGGAATCCGATCGGGTCAATGCCGATACGCTCGACCTGGTAGGAACGCATGGCTTTCTCGTCGCACTGGCAATCGCTCCAAGAGAAATCGAGCCGACCGTCTGGGTCGGAGAATTGTTTCAGGGGGAACCGGCATTTGCGGATGATGACGAACGTCGCGAGATCCTCGGTCTGCTGGAATTACTGAAGAACAATGCCATTAATGCCCTGGAACAGGGACAACTGCCCGAACTGCCATTCGACCTCGAACTCGGAGGCATGGCCCCGGAAGAAACACCGATCGGTGACTGGTGCGCCGGGTTCATGGAAGGTGTCTTCCTCGACGAAACCGCCTGGTTCGAGAACGATGAAGAAAACGCCGCCACGCTACTGCTTCCCTTCATGGCGTTGTCCGGTTTGTTCGAGGATGAGCCCGACATGTCAGACTTCCTTGGCGACACCATGCAGCAGGAACGGCTGGTCAGACAACTCCCTGAACTGACACTGGACCTTTATCTGCACTACCGAGTCCCGCCGGAAAAACCCAAGCCATCACCGCGCAAGAAAAAACCCGCCGGACGCAAAAGGGCACGGTAAACTGCAAGGATGCCATTCACTATCCAACTGAACGCCTCCTTGCGTTCTCTGCATTGCTTATCCGGCTAGCGTACCCGGGTCAGCAGGTCGTCGAGGATGCCAAACAACCACTCCCGCAACCGCCTCCACCGAGACCGGGCCGCCCATTCGTTCGGCTCGATCTCCCGACTGGCCCGAAAGTTACGCTCGAAGAGCGCCACGACCTCGTTGGCAAACCCCGGATCCTGCACTTCCTGATTGGCTTCCAGGTTCCAATGCAGACTCCAGTGATCGAAATTGCATGACCCAATACTGCTCCAATCGTCGGCCACCGAAAATTTCGCGTGAATGAACGTCGGCTGGAATTCGAAAATTCTCACGCCCGCGCGAAGCAATCGCCCGTAGAATCGCTGTCCGGCATAACGAACGCCAGGATGATCGTGACGGTCACCGGGCAATAGCAGACGCACATCGACACCCCGTCGCGCCGCCCTGACCAGGCGCATTCGTAATCGCAAGGTCGGGACGAAATAAGGGGTACAGATCCAGATACGACGTTGGGCATAGGCGACTTGGCGGAGAAGTGAGTAACGGATCGCCTGATAACGATAGCCCTGGCCCCAGACCACACGCCCGAGCATATCGCCTTTTGGATAATTTTCGCTGGCAGGCATCAACCCCCTCACCAGGGCCCGGTCGCCTTTGCCACGGGTCAGAGAAGAACGCCACAGACGAGCGAACAGCGCGACCCAGTCCGAGACTACGGGCCCTTCGATCCGCACGGCGACCTCATACCATGCATCAAGAAATTCATCGACAGCACCGAACCCGCCCGTGAAAGCCAGCTCACCATCAATGACGAGCAGTTTGCGATGATCGCGGCTCAGATTCCTCGCAAACGACCTGACGGCCAGCGGATTGAAAAATCGCAATGCCACCCCTTGGGCCACCAGCCGTTCACGGTCATTGTCCTTCAGCCCCAGCGCCCCGAAACCATCCAGCAGGACGAGTACTCTGACGCCGCGTTCGCAAGCACGTCCCAACGCCGCGATGATATCGTCCGTCAGCCGGCCGGATTCCATGAGATAGAGTTCGACCAGGATCCAGTGTCGAGCCGATTCGACAGCCTGGAGCATTTCGGGGAGAAAGCGCTTGGCCTCCGGCAACATCGTGAACCGATTTCCCTGACGCCAGATACTGCGCATGGCCCGGCTGGTGCGCATCTCCCTTCTCCCTGTTCCCGACGACACGCTAGTACGTAGCATCATGACATTGTGTCGGTGTCATCGCGACTACGACGATTGCGACATGCTCGTTATACTGGCCGGCATCACTCAATCACGGATAATGCCATGGACAGGTCACCTCTCATCCCAGCCGGATGGCGCAAAGGGCTACGCCGCTTGCTCGATGCCTGGGTGACGCCACGCCGGATCGAACCGGAGCCTGGCGAGCTACCCCTCGACGACAAGGCAATGACCCTCTATGTCCTGCCCTCTCCGGCCCTCTCGGATAGCCTGCTGCTGGAAAATTTATGCCGTGCCCACAACCTGCCGGCCGCCGATCAATGGCATACGCTGGCCTCACGCCGAACGCGAGCGTGCTTCGCGCTGACACATCGCCGACGCTCCTCGCGCAACCTTTTGCTGGACGACTTGATTCATCATCTCACCACTCATCCTGAGGCGCATATCCAACTGGTGCCGGTCAGCGTCTTCTGGGGGCGGGCGCCGGGCAAACGTTTCGGATTCTGGCATACTCTTGCGGCGGATAGTTGGCCACTGGCGGGACGACTGCGCCGAGGGCTATCGATGCTCGTCAATCGCCAGCGTGTGGAAGTCCATTTCGGTACACCGCTGACGCTGCGTCAGCTTCTGGATGATCGCAGTGAGGATGTCATGGCTCGACGGGCGGCCCGGCTGTTGCGAGTCCATTTCCGACGAACGCGGACCCGACTGCTCGGACCGGATCTTTCCCACCGGCGAACCCTGATCGAGGGAGTCGTCAATAGCCCGACCGTGCGTCAGGCCATCGAGGAAGTGGCCATCGCTCAAGGACGTTCCCGAGCGCGCGTCACACGACGTGCGTTTCGCTACGGCCGCGAGATCGCTTCCCACATGACATACCCGGTTCTGCGCGTCCTTGACCAGCTGCTGAGACGGCTGTGGACCCGACTCTACGACGGTGTCGATGTTCAGGGACTCGACAAGGTCAAGGCCGTGGCAGGCGATCACACGCTGGTCTACGTTCCCTGCCACCGCAGCCATGTCGATTACCTGCTGCTCTCCTATATTCTTTTCCAGGAAGGGCTGATGCCGCCACACATCGCGGCAGGCCGCAATCTCAACATGCCATTAATCGGTCCGATACTACGCCGCGGCGGGGCATTTTTCATCCGCCGCAGCTTCAAGAATAACCGCCTCTACAGTGCGGTTTTCACCGAGTATCTGCATCGTCTGTTGCTACGCGGCCATCCTTTGGAATATTTCATCGAGGGAGGACGGTCACGCAGTGGCAGGATGTTGCCTCCCCGACCGGGCATGCTGGCCATGACCTTACGCTCACATGCCCGCGCGGCCGGCAGCGGCCGACGACTCGCCTTCGTCCCGATATATATCGGCTACGAGCGCATCATGGAAGACAATAGCTATCTGCGGGAACGGCAAGGCGGCAAGAAACGACGCGAGACGCCTCTCGCCCTGCTGAGAGTGATTCATCGTCTCAGACAACCGTTCGGCAAGGTCACCGTCAATGTCGGCGACCCATTGGACCTCGACGTTTTCCTCGATCGACACGTCCCTCGCTGGCGCCAGCCTTCATCTCCATATCGCCCTGACTGGACGCGCGAAGCGGTCCCGCAGTTGGGCAATGCATTGGCCTGCCGGATCAACGCCGCCATGACACTCAATCCCGTCAACCTGGTCGCCTTGGCACTTCTGGCCACGGATCAGCACGCGATGGAGTCGCAGTCGCTCGAACGACAACTGCGCTTGTTGACGGACCTGCAACGCCATCGGTCCGCGGCCCCGGCCGTCTCGCTACCGGAAGGGCTCCCTGCACATTGGATCGAACGCGTCGCCATGCTCGGTCTTGTTCAGTACGACTCAACGGAGGGGGCCAAGCCCCGCGTTCATGCCAACGCGATGCAAGCCGGATTGCTCGACTGGTATCGCCACAACGTCCTTCATGGCTTCGTACTGGTGCAGATGATCGCGACGGCGCTATACGAAACGGGATCGGTGAGTGCCGCACCGCTCGAGCTGCACAGGCAGGCATGGCAGGCTCGATGCGAGGCATACTATATCGCTCTCCCCGTTTCCATCGATGTCGCCTGGAAGGACACGCTTTCCGTACTCGACGCGCATGGGCTGATCACGCCACGGGACGAGAGCTGGATGGTCAACGATACCCCGGATAGCCAGTATGCCGTTCGCCTGTTGCACAACCTCCTTCCAACCGAAGAGAAGGCAATCAATGCCTAAAGCCCCCGGTGTACATACAGGTCATAACGACTGGTTTTGCCGGCAATGACATGGTGGGGCGAGACTCCCTCGATCGGTGGTGCCTTGCGAGGCCGCTTGACCGCCACTCGGTGCGTTGCTGTAGCAAGAGCGGTTTCCAGCAAACACGCAGCATCAGCATCATCGCCGGCCAATTCACGAAAGACCCGCATTTCCTTCTTGACCAGAGCGGACTTGTGACGGTGGGGGAACATGGGATCCAGATGAACCACTTGGGGAAGCAGCTCGACTTCCGCCATGATAGCGGCCAGATCGCGACTGGCATCACCCTGACGAAGAGTCATCCGAGACACCACATCGGCAAGTTCATCGACCCGACGTGCGCGTTGCAGAGCATCCGCCAACAAGGCATGGATCACCGGATGGCGTTCAACCAACACGACGCGAGCGCCCAGGCTAGCCAGCACGAAACCATCACGTCCGAGGCCTGCTGTCGCGTCCACGATCACCGGCGAGGCGGTCTTCCCCAGACCGCACGCCTTGGCCACCAACTGGCCTCGCCCTCCACCGAAACGCCGGCGATGTGCGGTACGTCCCGACACGAAATCGGCTTTCAACGGTTTGCCATAACAACGCTCATCACCGGCCAGAACCAAGGCTCCTGCCTGCATCATCAACGTCAGGCCAGGCCCGGCAGTGGACACCATGGGCAGTCCCAACTCGTCCGCCAGCGGCTCGAGCGACTCACCACACACAACGACACGTTCTTGCCAGGACATGGCTAGCGTCGCCAGGCTACTTTGTCACGCAGATACACCGGTTGAACCAGGTGAGGGGATTGTCCTTGCCCGGCAAGGTACTCCCGGGAGGCCAGATATGCCATATCCTCGGCCACCGGTGCCAAATCCTCGATATGCTGGCCGATCTCCGCTTGCAACTGGGCCGGCATCGACGACCACAGTTTCCACCCCGAACCGACGCCGACCCAATCAACGTCCTCCTGTCCGGCGGGAAGCGAAAGCGCCTCCGGTGACATCACGGCTTCGTCCATCAGGGGCGTCAGTTGCCCCTGATGGCAATAATAGGCCCCAACGTAGATTTCGCCCATTCGTGCATCGAGTGCCGGTATCACGTAGCGCAGGTGATATTGTCGATGGGCGGCGTATGCCATGGCCGCCAGCGTTGATACGCCGATCAATGGCTTTTCCGCACCATACGCCAAGCCCTGCGCAATACCGGCGGCGATTCGCAGCCCGGTAAAGGACCCCGGACCGTGCCCATAAGCTATGGCATCGAGATCCTCGACCGTTAGTGAAGCTTCGGCCAGCAGGTCATCGATCATCGGCATCAGACGATGCGTATGCTCGCGAGGTGTCAACGATAAGCGTGCTGACACCTCATCGGCCTCTGCTCCGGCAGGGCGATGCATCAATGCCACGGAACAGGCATTCGATGAGGCATCGAGAGCCAATAAGGTAGGCATCGAGGTCGTTATCTCACCCTTCGAGTGCGTCAACGACGCGGCGTGTGATGTCATCGACACTGCCGATCCCGGATATGCGGTGATACGCCGGTGCCGTTGCGGGTTCCTCTTCCGCCCAACGACGATAGTAATCGACCAGGGGCGCGGTCTGCTCATGGTAGACGGACAGACGATTGCGTACCGTCGCTTCGCTGTCATCGTCGCGATGGACCAGTGGCTCGCCCGTGACGTCATCCTTGCCGGGTTCCTGGGGCGGTTGATGCTCGACGTGATACACACGGCCCGAGCCAGGATGGACACGACGGCCGGCCAGACGATTGACGATTTCCTCATCATCGACGGCAATCTCGAGGACATGATCGAGCTTCACGTTCGCCTCTTTCATGGCATCCGCCTGTGGAATCGTGCGGGGAAAGCCGTCGAACAGGAAACCGTTGGCGCAATCGGGCTGACTGATGCGCTCCTTGACCAGCGAGACGATGATGTCATCGGAAACCAGCCCGCCGCTGTTCATGATTTCCTTGACCTTGAGTCCCAGGTCGCTGCCCTCCTTGATCGCGGCGCGCAGCATGTCACCGGTGGAGATCTGCGGGATACCGTAACGCTCGCAGATGAATTGGGCCTGGGTGCCCTTGCCGGCCCCCGGGGCGCCCAACAGGATCAAACGCATCAGTGGTGCTCCTTGAATTGCAGTGGAAACTGTTTTTATCAAAGGGATTAGCGCAGACAATACCGTCGGCAGCGTTGGGAGACAAGCGACTCATACAGTCCGGCCTGTCTGTCATGGCGGAAGAAAAGCTTGTATGCCAACGAGTTGACGACCCGGCTAACACTTTGGTCTGTAGATACGCCGTTGTCGCAGCACCTATCAAGAGCAACGGCGCCCGCAGGCGCCGTCATTTCAGGCAGGCGATGCAGCTGAGCGTCACATCAGCAATCGACGGATATCGCTCAACACCTGTCCCAGGAAGGCGGTGAAGCGAGCCGCGTCGGCGCCGTTTACCGCTCGGTGGTCATAGGAGAGGCATAGCGGCATCATCAACCGAGGTTGGAATGCCTCACCGTCCCACACGGGCTTCATCTGCGCCTTGGAGATCCCCAGAATAGCCACTTCCGGCGCATTGACGATCGGTGTGAACGCCGTGCCGCCGACCGAACCCAGGCTGGAGATCGTGAAGCAGCCCCCCGTCATCTCCTCGCGCTTGAGTTTCTTCGACTGTGCCTTACCCGCCAGTTCGACCGACTCCTTGGCGAGATCAATCAACGATTTCCGATCGGCGTCACGAATGACCGGCACCATGAGGCCATCCGGTGTATCGACCGCCACGCCGATGTGCACATATTTTTTCCAGACCATCGTCTCACCGTCACCCTTGAGGCTGACGTTGAACTGTGGAAACTTGCGCAGCGCAAACGCACAGGCCTTGATCAAAAATGGCAGTGGCGTGAGCTTGGCGCCCTGCGCCTCCGCTTCGGCCTTCATCGACTTGCGGAAATTCTCGAGCTCGGTGATATCGGCTTCGTCGAACTGAGTGACATGCGGGACATTGAGCCAGCTGCGGTGAAGATTGGTCGCGCCCATTTTGAGCAAACGCCCCATGGGCTTCTCTTCCACCTCGCCGAACTCGCTGAAATCGACTTCGGGAATCGGCGGAATGCCCGCTCCTCCCTCGGCGCCTGCAGGGGCAGCAGCCGGCGTCTTGGCCTGACCGGCCATGACCTGCTTGACGTAAGAGTGGACGTCCTCCTTGAGCACCCGATCCTTGGGACCGCTCGGCGTGACCAATGCCAGGTCGACGCCCAACTCCCGGGCCAGCATGCGAACGGCCGGGCCGGCATGCACCAGCTTGCCCTCGCGTACCGGTTGAGGCGTACCTTTCGCCTCCGGCCCCGGCGCAGCAGCCGGCTGACTGGGAGCCTGCTCAGGGGCTTTCTTGGCGGCCGGTGACTCCGGGGCATGAGATGTCGACGCTGGCTCGGCACTCGGCGCCGGGGCACCGGCTGTCTCGATATAGCCGATCAAATCACCCTCGGAGACGGTATCCCCCTCTTTGACGCTCAGTTCGAGCAACTTGCCTTTATAGGGGCTGGGTACGTCCATGGACGCCTTGTCGGACTCGAGCGTGATCAGGGGGTCTTCCTCGTCGACCTCATCCCCTGCCGCAACGGCAATTTCTATGATCGGCACGTCGCTGGAACCGGACAGATCCGGCACACGGATCTCCTTGCGCTCCGGCTCGCCGCTCGCAGCAGGCGCGGATTCCGGTTTGGCCTGGCTGGCGGACGGCTCCGACGACGCGGCAGCTTGCGGCTGTTCTGCGGGCTCGCCATCGTCACCAGCCACTTCCATGGTCCCGATCACATCCCCTTCGGAGACGGTATCCCCCTCTTTGACCGACAAGCTGACGAGCTTGCCTGTATAGGGGCTGGGCACATCCATGGAGGCCTTGTCGGATTCCAGCGTAATGAGGGAGTCCTCTTCATTGACCTCATCACCTTCGGACACCGCCACTTCGATGATCTCGACATCGCTGGAGCCACCCAGGTCAGGTACCTTGACCTCGACGGTGCGGCTACCGCCTCCACCGCTCTGCTGCGAGGCAGGTTCCTCCTTGGCGGGCTGTTGCGCCGAGTCGTCCGATGACGACGCCGCTTCGGTGGCGACTTCATCGCCACCATCATCACTGTCGTTGCCCTCGACTTCCACCTCGACGATGTCATCGCCCTCGGATACGGTATCGCCCTCTTTCACCAGCAATTTCAGTACCTTGCCACCCTTGGGCGAGGGCACATCCATGCTGGCCTTGTCGGACTCCAGAGTGATCAGGGTGTCTTCGGCCTCGATGACATCGCCTTCCGACACCGCGATCTCGATGATTTCGACATCGGTGCTACCGCCGATGTCGGGAACTTTGATGGTTTCGCTACTCAAGGTCGCGCTCCTTTCGAATCGTGCTGGCCGCAGACGCCGGGCCCATGACCATTCCCGGCAAGGCGTCTGCTGCGCTGGTCATTGGCTCAAGACACCACCGGATTGGGCTTGTTGGGATCGATGCCATACTTCTTGAGCGCATCCGCCACGACCTTGCGGTCAACATCGCCATCTTCGGCCAGCGCCTTCAACGCAGCCACGACGACGAAATAGCGGTCGACCTCGAAGAAGTGACGCAGCTTCTCACGGGTATCGGAACGTCCAAAGCCATCGGTACCCAATACATGGTAGTTGGTCGGCACCCAGGCTCGCACCTGGTCCGCGAACAGCTTCATGTAGTCGGTCGATGCGATGGCGGGACCCTTGCGGCCTTCCAGGCACTTCGTGACATGGGGCTTGCCCGGCTCATCCTCGGGCTTGAGGAAGGCCTGGCGATCGATTTCCAGGGCTTCGCGACGCAGTTCGTTGAAACTGGTCACGCTCCAGATATCCGCCCCGATATCGAAATCGTCCTTGAGCAGCTCGGCGGCTGCCTCGACCTCGCGCAGAATGGTACCGGAGCCCATCAACTGCACATGCCCTTTCTTGCCCTTCGTCTCACGCAGCAAATACATGCCCTTGACGATATCGTCGGCAGGAATCTCGTCGAGAGCCGGCTGCTCGTAATTCTCATTCATCACCGTCAGGTAGTAGAAGCAGTTCTCCTGATCAGTGAACATGCGCTTCAACCCATCCTGAACGATGACGGCCACCTCATGGGCATAGGTCGGGTCGTAGCAACGGCAATTGGGAATGGTCGATGCCAGAATATGGCTGTGTCCGTCCTGGTGCTGCAGCCCCTCACCGTTGAGGGTGGTACGTCCGGCCGTACCACCGACAAGGAAGCCACGCGCCTGCATGTCACCAGCGGCCCAGGCTAGATCGCCGATCCGCTGAAAGCCGAACATCGAGTAGTAGATGTAGAACGGCAGCAAGGTCTTGTTGTTGCTGCTGTACGACGTGGCAGCAGCAATCCAGGCCGACATGGCACCTGCCTCGGTGATGCCTTCCTCGAGGATCTGACCTTGCTTGTCCTCGCGGTAGAACATGATCTGGCCTTTATCGACCGGCTCGTACTTCTGCCCCTCCGAGGTATAGATGCCGAGCTGGCGGAACATGCCTTCCATACCGAAGGTGCGAGCTTCATCGGGAACGATCGGCACGACCCGCTTGCCGAGTTTCTTGTCCTTGACCAGGCCGTTGAGAATGCGTACGAACGCCATGGTCGTCGACACTTCACGCCCTTTGGAGCCACCGGTCTGCGAGGCAAACGTCTTGTCCTCGAGCGCCGGTATCTCAAGCGCCTCGAACTCCGTCCGGCGTGCCGGCAGATAGCCACCGAGACGTTCACGCTGCAGGTGCATGTACTTCATTTCCGGACTGTCATCGTCCGGTTTGTAGTACGGCACCTCCTTGAGCTGTTCATCGGTTATTGGAATACCGAAGCGATCGCGGAATTTCTTGAGCGCCTCGTACTCCATGCTCTTGACCTGGTGCGCCTCGTTGGCAGCCTCGCCATCCTCATCACCCATGCCGTACCCCTTGACGGTATGGGCAAGGATGACCGTGGGACGACCATTGGAATTATTGACGGCATGATGGTATGCCGCATAGACCTTGTAAGGGTCATGGCCACCACGGTTGAGTTTCCAGATGTCCTCATCGGACATGTTCTTGACCAGTTCAGCGGTTTCGGGGTACTTGCCGAAGAAATGTTCGCGCGTGTAGGCACCGCCATTGGCCTTGTAGTTCTGGTATTCGCCGTCGATTGCTTCGTCCATGCGTTTTTGCAGCACGCCTTTCTTGTCCTGCTCGAACAGCGGATCCCAGTGGCGTCCCCAGACAACCTTGAGCACGTTCCAGCCAGCCCCGCGGAATACGCCTTCAAGTTCATCCATGATGCGCGAATTGCCACGTACCGGGCCATCGAGACGTTGCAGGTTACAGTTGATGACGAAGATCAGGTTGTCGAGATTCTCACGACTGGCCAGATGGATAGCCCCCAGGGATTCGGGCTCATCACACTCGCCGTCCCCCATGAAGCACCAGATCTTGCGATCGTACATGGCTTTGATCTCGCGCGAGTCGAGATACTTCATGACGTGAGCCTGGTAGATAGCCTGGATCGGCCCCAGTCCCATCGATACCGTGGGGAACTGCCAGAAATCCGGCATCAGCCAGGGGTGCGGGTATGACGACAAGCCATCCCCATCGACCTCCTGACGGAACTTGTCCATCTGCGCCTCGGACAGGCGTCCCTCGAGGAAAGCCCGCGCATAGATACCCGGAGAGCTGTGTCCCTGGATATATACCAGATCGCCTTCAAAGTCGTCCTGCGGCGCGCGGAAGAAATGGTTGAAGCCCACATCATAGAGTGTGGCCGACGACATGAAACTGGCGATATGTCCGCCCAACCCCGGCTTGGCCCGGTTATTGCGAATCACCTGGGCGATGGCGTTGTAACGGATCAAAGAGCGAATGCGCCGCTCCATGAACAAATCCCCTGGCATGCGAGTCTCGCGGTGCACGGGGATGCTGTTACGGTGAGGGGTCGTTACCGAGAAGGGCACCTGCATGCCGTCACGACGCAAACGGTCCGCCAGACGGCTCATCAAGTATTGGGCGCGCTCTTCGCCCTCACGATCCAGGACCGATTCCAGGGATTCCACCCACTCCGAGGTTTCGATCGGATCGAGATCTTCTCTTGCCTCCAGACTCATAAGACGTCTCTCCGAATGAAGAATGATGTATCGGGCTGCCTTCACCCCGAGGGGTGAGGGACATTTGGCGCTCTTCAGTGCGGGCATGACCTTCTTTGGGTCACGTCTCCGGAAAATCGTGCTGTAATTTCTTTACAGGTGGGCAGTATTGGACCCCTAGATTTGCCCATGAAGATACCGCAAACACTAGCTTGTGCCAATTACATTGGATGTGGAAATTTTTTCCATTTTAATATTGCGATGCAGCAAGACCGTTGAAAACACATCAATCGACACCTATCTCCTGATGACAATTGTAGCTCGACTACAAGGACTGCAGACATTGCCGATAGTAGGCCCAATCGAAAGCGGGCCCAGGATCGGTCTTGCGTCGTGGCGCGACACGAGCATGGCTTGTAATGCGTTCTGGTGACAAGGCCGGATACTGTCGGCAAAGCGACTTGGTCGCTTCAGCCAGAACCCGGTACTGCGCCTCCTTGTAGGGCGTAATTTCATCGCCCTCGAGTTCGATACCGATCGAAAAGTCATTGAGCGCATACCGCGTTTCATCACCATCATGCCAACATGAACGGCCGGCATGCCAGGCACGGCGATGAAACGGAACGAACTGGATACACTCGCCACTCCGACGTATCAGCAGATGGGCCGATACCCGGAGTCCTGCGATAGTGGCGAAGAAAGGGTGCTCATCGGCTGTCAGGCGATTGGTGAACAAACGCTCGATGTAGGGTCCACCGTATTCGTGTGGCGGCAGACTGATCGAATGCAACAACAGCAGGGATATCTCATTCTGCGGTCGTGAGTCCTGGTTCGGCGATTCGACCCAGCGAGCCCTGTGCCACCAACCGTTCTCGATCGACATTATTCTCCCCTGACGCAGCCCGTGCCGATTCTCTATAATGGCAGGCATTATCGCATATTCCATCGTATAGGCTCGTCATGCATTACCATCAAGCCCTTGCCGAAGAAATCCGCACCAGTGCAGCCCGTCTGCTGGCCGAGGACGTCGGTCCAGGGGATATGACCGCCCAGTTGATCCCCGAGTCACAGTGGGCGAAAGCTCAGGTCATCACCCGGGAAGCTGCCGTACTCTGTGGGGTCGCCTGGGTGGATGAATTGTATCGACGACTCGATTCACGGGTCGTATTGACCTGGCTGGGGGCAGACGGTGACGCTCTGGAAGCGAACCAGGCATTCCTGGAGCTCGAGGGTCCAGCCCGCAGCCTGCTCACCGGAGAACGTGCAGCACTGAACCTGCTGCAGACGTTGTCCGCCACTGCCACCTGTACACGCCGCTATGCGGATATGATCGCCGATACGGGAGTCCGCCTACTGGATACCCGCAAGACGCTACCCGGGCTTCGGTTGGCACAAAAGTACGCTGTCACCTGTGGTGGCGGACATAACCACCGTATCGGGCTTTACGATGCCTTTCTGATCAAAGAGAACCATATCGCCTCTTGTGGCGGCATTGCCGACGCCGTCAAGGAAGCACGCGGCATTGCACGCGACCTGCCCCTGGAAGTCGAGGTCGAAACCTTCGAGGAGTTGGAACAGGCGCTCGACGCCGGCGCCGATACCATCATGCTGGATAATTTCTCGCTGGCCGATATGCGTGAGGCTGTCGCCCGCACCGTGGGACGGGCGACACTGGAAGCGTCAGGAAATGTGAACGAGACCACCTTGCGGAATATTGCCGACACAGGAGTCGACTGCATTTCCATGGGAGGGCTGACGAAGGACATCAAGGCAATCGACCTCTCGATGCGTATCACCCACATCGAGCAACGTTGAGGCGTTCAGGTTTCCACCAGCGATAGCCGTTTCTCCATTCTGACACGGGGCAGGGATTCCCCTCCCCGATCCACCCTCTCCTCACCCAGCCGCTGCCAACCGCGGCGTTCAAGCCCGTCAGCAAGCATCAAGCTGGCAGCAATGGATACGGTATCGATCCCTCGTTCCCGCATGGCACGTTCGGCATGGATCAGCAGGGTCGAGCCGATGCCGCGACGAGCGAGGGATGGCCATACATATAATGTCTCGATCCGTGCAGCCGGCATATCGATTTCAACGAAACCGACACAACGGTTGTCGCAGGAAGCCACCAGCGTCGTGTACAACGCTTGTCTGGCACGCCAGGCACTGGCCTCGCGGGGCAAGGCAAGCGCCCAGGCCCGGCGCTGTGCCTGTGTGTAATACGTATGACTTCCTTGCATTACGGCGTGATAGAACACCTCAGCCTGATCGGCGCCATCACGTGCGCGAGCGTCACGATAGTGAATACGCGCTCCACTCTCGGCTCGATTCATCGTTATCCCCGCGTCATATGCCATCTCAGGTATCGCGTCTCGACCGATACGACGCCTGCGTTTACGGCTCACCAACCTTAAAGCATAACGAAAACCGCCAGGTCTCCCAACCCTATTCGCGCTCGCGTTACGCGCGATCAAACCGCATAATACCGGACATGACGCATAGCGATGCCCCATATTCCGCGACCACCTTTGCCGTCGATCCCATTGGTCGCATTGAAAGCGATTATCCGGACAAGTTCGGCATCCCCCGCCAGCCGGGTCTTGCCAAGGCTGCTCGAGCCACTCTGGTCATGCTTCCGCCCTATGACGACCCGCTGACAATACGCGGCTTGGACGCTTTCAGCCATCTATGGGTAACGTTCATCTTCCATCGCAGTCCGTCCCGCTGGACGCCATTGATCCGTCCCCCACGTCTCGGGGGCAATACCCGGGTCGGTGTATTCGCCAGCCGAAGCACCCATCGTCCAAACCGACTGGGGCTATCTCTGGTCGAGCTGGTCGCCGTCGACACCAGCCAAGGCGTACGGTTGCAAATACAAGGACACGACCTCGTCAATGGAACCCCCGTAGTAGATATCAAGCCACACTTGCCCTGGGCGGATACCCCCGACAGCAATCAGGCCGGTTATGCGGAGGAACCGCCCGACACCTATCCGGTACGATTTGCTCCGCAGGCCGAAAGGTTCCTGGACAGTCGTCGCGATGGCAACAGCCTGCGTGAACTGGTCGTCCAGGTCCTTGCCCAGGACCCTCGTCCGGCCTATCGAAAGGGTGCCGAACAGCGAACCTATGGAGTCAGGCTACGTGATGTGGATGTGCGTTTTCAGGCACGTTTGACGGAGGCTGGAGCGATGCTGCTGTACGTTACCGAACTCGTGGCAGGCTCTTCCTAGAAACTGACCCCGATCCTGCGTCCGACCTCCTCGTAGGCCTCGATGACTCCCCCCAGGCCTTGACGGAACCGGTCCTTGTCGAGCTTCTCACGAGTCCTGGCGTCCCACAGGCGGCAGCCATCGGGTGAAAATTCATCGCCCAGCACGATCTCGCCGTGAAAAACACCGAACTCGAGCTTGTAGTCCACCAGCAACATATCGCCATCGAGAAACAACTGCCGAAGTACCTCATTGACCCGATAGGTCAAGCGTTTCATTTCCGCCAGTTGCGCCGGTGTCGCCCAACCGAAGGTTTCCGCCAGCGACTCATTGATCATGGGGTCGTGTTGCGCATCGTCCTTGAGAAACAGTTCATAGGTCGGCGGGTCGAGATCCAATCCCTCCTCGACACCAAGACGGCGGCAGAGACTGCCAGCGGAGAGATTGCGAACGACACACTCGACGGGAAGCATGTCGAGTTTCTTGACGACGCACTCCGTATCATTGAGCAGACCGGCGAAATGGGTGGGAATCCCGGCCTCTTCAAGCTTGCCCATGATATAAGCATTGAACTTGTTGTTGACCATCCCCTTACGTGCCAACGACTCCTTTTTCTCACCGTCGAAGGCACTGGTATCGTCGCGGAAATGCAGGATGAGTCGCTCAGGATCATCGGTGTGATACACCGATTTCGCCTTGCCGGCATAGAGTGCGTGACGCTTTTCCATGGGAGGTCTCCGAAATATCGAGTTAGCGGATGCGATGCCAGGCCAGGCCTCGGTCCTGGACGGCCACACCCAACCGTGATCCATCACCATCGAGCAGCGGCACCAACGCTTCCAGGACCCGCTCGGGATGGTTGTTTTGTTCCGACAAATGCGAGCAGACGATACGTTGCAACCGGTCCAGACCCAGCACTTGCAATAGTGCTGATGCCTGAGTATTGGCCAAGTGTCCCCACTGCCCTCCGACACGGCGTTTCAAATTGACCGGATACGGGCCTTCGGCCAACATGCGCCGATCATGGTTGCACTCCAGTACCAGAGCGTCGCAGCCATGGAAGGAGTCGATTACATGGCTCGTGGCATGGCCGAGATCAGTCAGGATACCGAGCGCTTTGCCCCAGGCCTGGAAACGGAATTGTACCGGCTCTCGCGCATCATGAGGGATCGTCACCGGATCAATGTCGAGGCCCTTGATGGCGAAACGCGACTGCGGTGTGATCCAGTGGTACCGAGGCACGTCGCCCAGGCGTTTCGACAGCCAGGTGCCCGGCGTCAAATAGACCGGTACATCATACCGTCTGGCCAGAGCTCCTACACCGCGCACATGGTCACCATGCTCATGAGATACCAGAATGGCATCGAGCTGACGCGGATGCATGCCCTGATCCGCCAACCGCCGCTCGACGTCACGCATGGCGAATCCGCAGTCGACAAGCACATGTGTTTCACCATCGCTGACCAGGGTGGCATTCCCCTTGCTGCCACTACCCAGCGAAGAGAAATGCAACCCGGGCGACGACAGAGTGTCGTCAGACGATTCACCTGCCATCGGCTTAGACATCAGCGCAATAGCGTGGCCAATTCGTCAAGCAGCTCACGCGCATCCTTTTCGGTGAACGGTTTTTCGCTCTCGTTGATAGCGCGAATCACACTCCCCCCCGACGCAGACTCCTCGACGCGTAACCGAATACGCTGTGCAGTCTGGCGGACATCAGGGCTGAAGACGATCGAGACGAAGCCACGATCCCGCTCGGTCAGCGTCATGTAATCGATCAGGAACTCACCGGCCTGAGGATCTTCCTCGACCAGCATCTGACGACCTTCCTGGTCGAAATACTCGTCGAGCTGGTGACTCAACTCGGCCCAGACGCGATCCGCTCCGCTCTCTGTCTGCACCACCCACTCTTCACCGTCTTGCTGGATGCTGGGACCACCTGCCCCTTCGGCATCATTACGACGCTCACTGGCGAGGGCGGAATTGCTGGCTGTTTGTCCCTGACCGGCGAGGTAATCGTTCAATGCAGCCAGGCAGTTCTCATCCGGGGATCCTCCCTGCGTACAGCGCACCTCGCTGGAGTTCGCGACCAACCCTTGGCGTAATCGCAACGTCCCCCGAGACGTTTCCATCACGCCACGTTGGCTATCGACATTGGAGACACGCATGCCCTGGCGCTCGACAAACGCTTCCAGTTGCGGCCACAAGGCAGAAGGTTCCATGGACACCAACAGCCAACGGTCATTCCCCATCTCACGCGTCTCGACGAAGTCACGCAAGCTGCTTCCCCCCATGGGTTGGGGGCGGGGAGGATCGAACCGCCCCTCCGAGTTCGCTTCGAACGAGCCACTGATGTCCGGTACCGGCATCGCATCTTCATAATCATTGGCATTGCGTGACGACGGCAGCGTCAGTGGTGGTGCCGTTTCAGCGTCAGTGTAGTCGATGTCGCGATCATGATAGTAACCATCACGAGCACACCCGGTTGCCGCCAGCGTGATCACCATGATCAGCGGCATCCATTTCAGTGCAGGTTTCATGCATCCACCTTGTGGGTTCGATTCACGGGCTTGCTGGCTCTGCATCTCAGTCATCGATGACACCGGCCATCTGCAGGGCTTCACCGACCGTAGAGTGATATTTTTCGGACAACCATGTCATTGGTAGACGGATACCGGTATCGACGTATCCCATGCGGTTGAGCGCCCACTTGACCGGTATCGGGTTGGCTTCGATGCCAAGATTGGTGTGCAATGGCATCAAGCGGGTGTTGATCTGGTGCGCAGTTTCATTATCCCCGGCAACGGCCGCCTTGCACAGCTCATGCATCGAGCGTGGCGCCACGTTGGCCGTGACGGAAATGTCTCCATGTCCGCCCATCAGCATGAAATCACAGGCCGTGGCGTCATCACCGGAATAGAGCATGAAATCGCTCCCCTTCAGGCGGTCGACCAGTTCCTCGGCTCGTTCAAGGTTGCCCGTCGCATCCTTGAGACCCACGATGTTCTCCAGTTCGGCGAGCCGGAATACGGTTTCGTTGTACAAATCTGAACACGTCCGCCCAGGTACGTTGTAGAGAATCACGGGCATATCAGCGCCTTCTGCAACCGCCTTGAAGTGCTGGTACAGCCCCTCCTGAGTCGGCTTGTTGTAGTAAGGGCACACTGACAGACAGTAATCGGCCCCGACGTCCTTGGCGTAACGCGCCAGTTCGACGGCCTCTGAAGTCGCATTCGCGCCGGTACCGGCAATGACGGGGATGCGACCATCGACCTCCTCCACGACGGTGCGAATGACATCGAAGTGTTCGGCAAATGACATGGTCGTCGGTTCACCGGTCGTACCCGCGGCGACGATGGCATCCGTCCCATTGTCGAGATGAAAGCCCACCAGACGACGCAGCGCCTGCCAGTCGATACTCCCATCCACCTTCATCGGTGTCGCCAGAGCGACGATGCTGCCTGTGATCATCCTGCTTATCCTCTACGAAATCGTTGGCCGGCCATTACCGAATGAAATGACGTCTGCCTCACCATTGCATGGCGCCCAAAGGCTAGATGGTACTCAGGCGACAAATGCCTGTACAGGACCCGATGATCTTTGCGCCCGATGACTCCCCCGTGTCTTTACAGCAACGCATCAGTTGCGTGTAATCTGTGGCTCGACCGTATCACTCAAGGAGCTAGCAATGAGCGTCAGCCTCGGCCAATCCGTGTCCGATTTCAGCGCCCCCGCCACCGGTGACAAGACCATCCGCCTATCCGACTTCAAAGGGAAGCAAGTGGTCATCTATTTCTACCCCAAGGACAGCACACCAGGATGCACGACGGAAGGCGGAGATTTCCGCGATCGCAAGGCTGCGTTCGATGAGGCCAATACCGTGATTCTGGGTGTGTCTCGCGACGGCCTGCGTGCTCATGAGAACTTCAAGGCCAAGCAGGAGTTCAACTTCGACTTGATCTCGGACAAGGACGAAACCCTATGCCAGCTATTCGACGTGATCAAGACGAAAAAACTATACGGAAAGGAACACCTCGGTATCGAACGCAGCACGTTCCTGATCGACGACAATGGCAAACTGGCGCGTGAGTGGCGCGGCGTCAAGGTCCCCGGTCATGTCGATGAAGTGCTCGAAGCTGCCCAACGACTGAACACCGGTTGACGCGTCAGTCCTCGGCCAGTGCCTCGAGCGCCTTCTCGTCGCCACGATGCTTGATGCCTCGCGGCCAGGCGTAGACCAGCGCCTTGATCAAGGTTGCCAGGGGGATCGCAAAGAATATCCCCCAAAACCCCCAGATCCCGCCGAAAAACAGCACTGCCAGAATGATCGATACCGGGTGAAGATTGACGGCCTCTGAAAAGAGGATCGGCACCAGAACATTGCCATCCAGTGCCTGAAGTACACCATACGCGATCAACACATAGACGAATTGATCCCCCAAGCCGAAATGGAAGCCTGCCACCGCAGCCACCGGCAACGTCGCCACGGCTGCCCCGATATAGGGAATCAGCACCGAAAAACCGACCATCACGGCCAACAAGGCGGTATAAGGTAATCCGAAATAGCCGAAGGTCAGGAAGGCGGCACTGCCGACGATGAAGATTTCGATGAACTTGCCACGGACATAATTGGCGATCTGATCATCCATCTCCTGCCAGATCTGGGTCATCAGCGACCGTTTCTGCGGCAACAGCGAGAGCATGAACCCCACCAAACGGTCACTATCCTTGAGCATGAAAAATACCAGGATCGGCACCAGCACCAGGTAGATGATCAAATCCAGCAGATTGCCCAGTGATGCCAGGGAAAGGGTCAATGCCCGTTGCCCGACCTGTGTGAGTTCACGACCGGCTACATCGATCCAGTTCTGAATCTGATCCGGTGTCACCAGGTGGGGATATCGCTCCTGTACATCATCAAGGAGTTGCTGCCCACTGGCGAACATGCGAGGCGCTTCCTGCACCAGGTTGACCAACTGATTCCAGATCAACGGCATGAGAAACAGGGCAATCGCCAGCAATATGCCGACGAACCCCAGGAACACCACCATCACCGCCAGCATCTTGGGCACACCTAAGCGCATCAGCCAATTGACAGCGCCCTGCAGCAGAAAGGCAATGACCAATGCCGTAAAGAATGGAGCCAGCATGCGGCCGAACCAGATGACCGCCGCAAAGCCCAGCAGCAATACGACCAGCAGGATAACCGCTTCTTCGTCGGAGAAATATCGCTCGATCCAATTCTTCAGGAGTTTGCGAAGGGTCATGCCATCGGCTCCCCGGCCCCCTTGCGAATCCAGTAGTAATACACGTCATCACGTGTCTCACGTGCCTCCATGACGTGATCGGTCTGGGCGACGAACGTCTCGAAGTCGCGCCAGGAGCCGGCATCGGTTGCCATGACTTCCAGCATCTCCCCCGCTGACATACGCGAGAGCGCTTGCTTGGCCTTGAGCAGCGGCAGCGGACAGGGCAAACCACAGGCATCAAGCACATCATCGGGTTGCAGGACCATGCTAACTCCCGGAAAAAGGACCATAATGTCACCGTCGTATGACGCTGACGATACGCTTTTGAAATTTACAGGCACTTTGGCGGAAGAATCAATGTCAAAGGCCAAGTCATGTCTGGTGTCAGTCCAACGTTGTGAGGAGGAACATGAGACGACTCCTTTTTCCTTGTGTTGCCGCCACCGGCCTGCTCATCGCCAGCGCCTTGCCGGCTGGAGCACAAACCAGTGATTATGGACTACCTCAGCTCGGTTCCGCCGGTGGAGGCGCCGAGACCCAGAGAGAATACCGTCTCGGACGCGCTTGGCTACGCCAATTCCGTGCCCAGGCACCAACCTGGCAGGACCCCATCAGCCAGCAGTATGTCGAATCGCTGGTGAATCGTTTGTTACCGCATAGTGACATGGGTAATATCCAGCCTCTGGTCACCTTGGTCGACAGCCGACTCTTGAACGCGTTCGCCGTTCCGGGAGGAATCATCGGCGTCAATTCAGGCCTGTTTTCCTTCGCCAAGAGCGAAGATGCCTTCGCTTCGGTACTGGCCCATGAACTCGGCCACCTTTCGCAGCGTCACCATGCGCGGCAACAACAACGCGCCGAAGAGACCCAACTCCCTACGATGGCCGCCCTGTTGGCCGGCATGCTGATTGCCGCCGGTGGTGGCGGACAAGCCGGCATCGCCACTGCCATGGGTTCCCAGGCCGCCTTCCTGCAAGACCAATTGGCCTATTCACGTCGCTACGAGCAGGAAGCCGATCGTGTCGGTCTGCAGGCCTTGGCCGAGGCCGGGTTCGACCCGAATGCGATGGTCGAAATGTTCCGCTCGATGCAACGCATGGCCAGCCTCCAGGGTGGCAACCCACCGGAGTTCCTCCTGACTCACCCGGTGACACAATCCCGTATCAGCGATACGGAATCCCGTGCTTCCCAATTGACTCCCGCCGAGCGACGTGACGCCGGTCCCCAATATGACATGATCCGTGCACGCGCTTTGCTTGACCTGCACCGCAACGACCCTTCACAAGCCACCACTCGGCTGGCCCAGGACTCTCCTTCCGAGGAAGCGCAGCGCTATCTCGACGCCCTGGTGAACGCCGAGCGCGATAATCTGCAACAGGCATTGGAGTCACTCGACCAGTTGGCCGCTGAACTCCCTGACCTGACGATGATACGCGCCAGTGCCGTCGAGCTGGCATTGGATACCGGCGAACACGAGGAAGCCCGAGATCGGGCCCAGCGGTTGCTGCGCTTGTTCCCCGGCCACACGCCGACACAGATGTTTCTTGCCGAAGCCCTGCTGCAAAGCAATCCCGAACGGGCCTATGACCTGTTGCGCGATCTGGCGGACAAGCGCCCGAACGACCCCCAGGTATTCATCCTGCTGGCAGAAGCGGCAGGTGATACCGGACGCAATGGCTGGGGCCACCTGGCGCGGGCGGAAGAACTCCAGCTCACCGGACGCATTGACCGGGCCATACGCCAGCTCGATATCGCTGAAGACATCGCCAATCAGGAAGGCGAAAGCAGCCTGAGCCAACGAATCGAACAGCGACGCGACGAATTCATGGAATACCGGGAGGCAATGGAACAGTTCTAGCGTGCCAGGCGACGGTCAGGGCTGTACCTTCACTACAAGCGTAACGCCCTGACTCGACGCAATGGGTCAAGCCTTGAAATTCAGCATCCGCTCCAGGGGTTTCAGGGCGCGTTGACGCAGATCATCATCGACATGAATCTCGCCATCGAGGTTGCGCAGAGAACCAGCCAGATTATCAAGGGCATTCATGGCCATCCAGGGACAGTGCGCGCAACTCTTGCAGGTTGCCCCATTGCCCGCGGTAGGGGCTTCAAACAGCGTCTTTTCCGGAACGGCCTGCTGCATCTTGAAGAAAATACCGCGATCGGTGGCCACGATCAGCTTGTCGTTGGACAGTGACTTGGCGGCTTGAATCAACTGTGATGTCGAGCCCGCCACATCGGCAATATCCACCACACTGGCAGGCGACTCCGGATGAACGAGTACCGCTGCGTCGGGATAGAGTGACTTGAGGTCCTCGATCCCTTTGGCCTTGAACTCCTCGTGAACAATGCAAGCACCATCCCACAGCAACATATCGGCACCCGTCTTCTCACGGATGTAGTGCCCCAGGTGCTTGTCCGGCGCCCATAGAATCTTTTCGCCACGGGATTGAAGATGCTCGATGACATCGACCGCAATCGATGAGGTCACCACCCAGTCGGCACGCGCTTTTACAGCGGCCGAGGTGTTGGCATAGACGACGACGGTACGGTCAGGATGTGCGTCACAGAAGGCACTGAACTCGTCGGCCGGACACCCAACGTCCAGCGAACAGGTCGCCTCAAGCGTCGGCATCAGCACACGTTTCTCGGGAGACAGAATCTTCGCCGTCTCGCCCATGAAACGCACGCCGGCCACCACCAGCGTGGACGCTTCGTGACGTGCCCCGAAGCGGGCCATTTCCAGGGAATCGGCCACACAGCCGCCGGTGTCCTCGGCCAACTGTTGAATGGCGTCGTCAGTATAATAATGCGCCACCAGAACGGCATTGCGCTCCTGCAGCAGACGTTTTATTTCATCGATACGCGCCTCATCCTCAACGGGAATGCGCGTCGGGCAGTAAGTGCGAGCCAGATATTCGCGTACTTCGGCTCGAGAGGTCATGATCGTCATCGTGTCTACCACTGCGACTGGCAGGGGCTCCCCCTGCATGGCACCAGATGCGCCGGCCACGGACTCTTTGTCCGAGCGACGCCCCTGACGGAGAATCGTGCGACTCCCGCACGATTTCGCCTACTGTCATTCTAGACCACACGCAATGACTCCCCAAGGTCTCACTTGAGAAAACACCGCAAAAAGTCTACGCGCGCCAATCGATCCGCTGCACGATACACGAGATTTTTACATATCATACTCAGGTTCCCGCGTTCCGTGCATTTCGCTCCACTCACCGATTTGTTCAGCTCGACCTTGATCCGTCACTCTTGCAACAGGTTGCATCAACGGTGATCGTCCAATATCCGCGAGTATAGCGAACAGTCGGCACGATAACAGCCGCAGGACACGTCGATCAGGCCCGGACGGTCAAGCACGGTAATGTTGCCGCGGCGATAGCTGATCAACGCCCGCTCTTGCAACGCCGTTGCCGCCTGGGTGATGCCGGCACGCCTGACACCCAGCATCGCCGCAAGGAACTCATGGGTCAGATATAGCTTGTCGGAGTCGGCGCGATCCTGGGTCATCAGCAGCCAGCGCGCCAGCCGTGCCTCGACCTGGTGAAAGTGCGTGCAGGCAGCCGTTCGGGCAAGCTGACCGATGACCACATAAAGGTACCGCTGCAGCCGCTGTTGCAGCACGGGACAACTTGACAGCAGACTCCGAAACCGAGCGGCATCCATGCGCAGCGCCATGCCGGCACCTTGTACCAGAGCGCACAGCGGCGATTCCTCGACGCCGAGGAGCAGCGACACCCCCATCATGCCTTCCCGCCCCGCCATTGCCACTTCCAACCGATCACCATCATCGAGGCTGACGATCAGTGAAATGAAACCGTCGAGGGGAAAGTAGACTTGCTCGATGAGCGCGCCCGGCTCGACCAGTACCTTCCCAAACACCAGGTTGACAGGCTCGCAAGCGGCCATGAAGGCAGCGTGTTCGACCGCCGGCAGCTCTTGGAGCAGTCGGTTGGCGGCGGGAAAAGCGGGGAAGGGAGACATGGCTGCTCCAGCGGCGACGAACCTGGCAAGCGGCATGGAGACATACATGATGATTTCAATGTCGACTGCAGACCGAGATCCTGAGAGTCTTCAATCAGGCGATATGGCTGCAGACTAGCATGCGGGGAAAACACGTGTCGGCACGCTAGCGTACATAGGGGGTGCAGACTCACCTCACTGTTCGGCCATCCAGCAGACGATCGTACTCGCTTTTGACTACCGCAGTGTCGGGTGACCTCGTGCATCACTAAACGGATAACGATCCCCCTGTTGTCATCCTTTCTCAGTAGAGGGTGACTGACGACACGCTATGTTAGTTAGCGTACATAGTGAAGCCGTAGCCATGACTAACCTCTGGACGACTAGCCATCCATACTAATCTGCCTGTTCGTTGCCAACCAATGGTGTTGAATTGACGGAGTGAGACATGCGCCAAAGAGTAACGGCAGTACCAACGCTGAACCAAGCGCATGGCGCACGAGAGGTGACTAAAGACCCGCAGTCACCTTTCGAGGTCCCCCTGATCGGCCCCGGCACCCCTAAAATGCTTGAAAATGACTACCAAGTCTTTTCCGGAGACATGCTGATCGCCCCCCTTGATGGTGTCGGTAAACAGTCACTACAGCCTCTCGATGCGATTTACCCTGTCGCCGTGAGAGTAGCGGGCGGAATCTCGATAGCAGCGGCTTCAGCGGGACCTATGGCGACGACGTCAAGGACAGCGCTGACAACGTATGGGGTCACCGCTCCTCTAAAGGCAATGCGCCTTATGTACGCCAGCGAACAGATGGGAGCCCTCCGATGACATATCTTCGAGATGAGCGCGGCAAGGAAAACAAAAGGAAAGAGCTTGTACAGGGAGTTACGCTACGCGCCGCATGGATTGCGGCGCCATCGCGACATGAACCATCCCGCAGCATTCTGAAAACAGAACATGCGCCACAGAGGAAAGACTTCATGCACAACATCGTCTATATCGTCGGCGCAGTCGTCATCGTGCTGGTGATTCTTTCCGCCCTCGGTCTTCGTTGAAACGACCACGATTGGCAAGACATCACGGGCACACTCGACCTCGAGAATGGCGGTTTCCCTGTGCTGGCGAACCACTGTGGCGATTACAACCCTCGCCGAGTAAAGCTGGAGCATTAGAGGATAAGTGGGCCCCATGAACAAAGCGCCCTCGTTTTAACAAGCGAGGGCGCTTCGCATCGAATCTGGTGGGTCGTGAAGGATTCGAACCTTCGACCAATTGGTTAAAAGCCAACTGCTCTACCACTGAGCTAACGACCCGAAACAGGTATCCGACAAGTCGGATTCGAGAGCGGCGAAATGTAACATCTGAAGGCGGCTGGTGGGTCGTGAAGGATTCGAACCTTCGACCAATTGGTTAAAAGCCAACTGCTCTACCACTGAGCTAACGACCCATCACCTTGAACGGAGAGGAGTATCCGCTCGCCCTCCAACAGGGCGCATATACTACTGATAACGCTCTTGTCCCGCAAGCCTTATTTCAGTGCCGACGCGCCTTGGATCTGCGCACGCCCTGAACCGGACGTCGCTTGTGCTTGTCACGGCTCCAGCGGTTTTTCTCGTCGGGGGTGAGCTCAGGCACCTTGCGCGGCGTTAACCCGGCCATCAACGACAGGTCATCCACCTCTTCCTGAGTCAGTTCCGTCCATTCGCCAGCCTTGGCCCGCTTGTCGAGAAAAATATTTCCGTAACGCACGCGCTTTAGACGGCTGACGGTCAATCCCTGTGACTCCCATAACCGACGGACTTCCCGGTTACGTCCTTCCATGATCACGACATGAAACCAGGTATTGATGCCTTCACCGCCAAACTCCTGCACATCGGTAAAGCGTGCCGGGCCATCATCCAGCATGACACCCTCGACCATGGCCACGACCTGCGGTTGAGTCACTTCTCCCATGACACGCACCGCATATTCGCGCTCGATCTCGGTGGAAGGATGCATCAAACGATTGGCGAGCTCGCCATCGGTAGTGAACAACAGTAGCCCACTGGTATTGATATCCAGGCGCCCGATCGCGATCCAGCGCTCCCCTTTCAGCCGCGGCAAGCGTTCAAAGACAGTGCGCCGCCCTTCAGGATCCTTGCGTGTACAGAGTTCGCCTTCGGGCTTGTTATACATGATGACGCGACGCGGCGTATCCTCAGCGCCCCGCAGGGTCAGGGGCCGGTCATCGAACGTCACTGTGTCGCGTGTGTCGATGCGGTCACCCAGTGTCGCGACCTGGCCATTGACCTTGACACGGCCTTCCTGGATAGCGCTCTCCATCTCGCGACGCGACCCCAGACCGGTCCGCGCCAGTACTTTCTGCAACTTTTCGGTGGTATGGCTACTGCTCATGGGTCATCTGACCTCTCATTTTCGGAAGTTTCCGCATCCATACGGCCGTCATCATCGACGCTCGTTTGGGCGCGTTCGGCCAGGCGGGCTTCAAGATCGGCAAAACTCAGCCTTGGCCGGTCGGACGCCATCCCGGCGTGTTGATCAGCGTCGGTCATCCCGACCGTCGCGTCGTTATCGCTACTCTCGATTGACTGCGGTACCTCCGGAGTCTGTGTCGTGTCTGCGGTTCCCTCGACCCGGTCGAAAGCCTCGACCTCCTTGAGCTCATGCATGGGTGGCAAGGCATCCAGTGTCTCCAGGCCGAAGTCGTCGAGAAACTGTCGCGTCGTGGCATACACCGACGGCCTCCCGGGGACATCGCGATGGCCAACGACACGCACCCAACCACGCTCGGTGAGGGTGCGCATGATCGATGAACTGACCGTGACGCCGCGCACGTCCTCGATATCCGCGCGCGTTACCGGCTGACGATAGGCAATCAGTGCCAGCGTCTCCAGCAGGGCACGCGAATACCGCTGAGGACGTTCCTCCCATAGTCGCGAGACCCAGGGAGAAAAACACTGACGAATTCTCACCTGATGACCGGATGCCGTCCTGACCAATTCCAGGGCACTTCCCTGCAACCGGCTCTCGAGTTGCGACAGTGCCTCCTGGAGCCGTTCGCACGCAGGACGTTCGTGTTCATCGAACAGGCCTGCCAGACGCTCCGTCGACATCGGCTCACCCGCTGCCAGCAACGCCGCCTCGAGAATCCTGTCGAGTTGTTCCAGCGAATTATCCATCGCCGTCACCCATCCTGTCACTGCCCTTGCTCTGCTCGACGAACGGGCTCTCTTCGCCATCGTCGCGAGCCTCATGCTCCTCGACGTCCGGTGCCGACTGCCCGGTTTCCACGCGTGCCCGTACATGGATCGGCGAAAGCGGTGCATTTTGAACGATCTCGATCATGGCTTCCCTCGACAATTCAAGGATGGCCATGAAGGTCACGACGACACCGGCCCGCCCCTCTTCGAGGGTAAACAGCGATTCGAACGGCGTGAAATGTTCGTCTTGCACCCGCTCCATGATCCTGCGCATGCGGTCTCGGGTAGAAAGCACTTCCCGACTGATCTGGTGCGAGCGGGAGAGTTCAGCACGCTTGAGAATCCCGGCCAGTGCCCGTAACAGCTCATCCAGCTCGACATCGGGATGCACGACTCGCGCTTCCAGGGTCGGCAACGCCGCCTGCGGAGCAAACCAGTCACGTCCCTGGCGAGGCAGCTCGTTCAATGCCTCAGCCGCGGATTTTAACTGCTCGTACTCCTGCAAGCGACGTATCAATTCAGCACGGGGATCGACGTCGTCATCATCATCGTCCGCCTTGGGAGGGCGCGGTAACAGCGTGCGTGATTTGATCTCTGCCAGCATCGCCGCCATCACCAGATAGTCGCCGGCCAGCTCGATCTCGAGCGCTCTCATCAGCTCCACATACTCGATGTACTGATGCGTGATGGCAGCGACATCAATGCCCAGAATATCGAGGTTCTGACGTCGGATCAGGTACAACAGTAGATCCAGAGGCCCCTCGAATGCCTCGAGGAAGACGCGTAACGCCTCGGGAGGAATATAAAGATCCTCGGGCAGTGTCGTGATGGGCTCGTCGAACAGACGCGCCAGCACGGCCGCCTGTTCGGCAGACGCCGCCGATGAAACGGCGTCCTCGCTGACTGCATCATTCACGTCGGGCTCCTCAGCCCACCCACACGCGGGCGTTTCGGAACAAGCGCATCCAGGCGCCCTCCGCCGTCCATTCGGCAGGCCGCCAGGAGTTGGTCACGGCACGGGCGACACGCTCGGGATGCGGCATCATCACAGTCACGCGACCATCCGGGGTCGTCAGCCCGGTGATCCCTGCCGGCGATCCGTTGGGGTTGGCCGGATAACGCGTGGTTGACTGACCATAATTGTCCACATAGCGCATGGCGACCTGCTCACTGCTCTGCATACGGCGCAGGATGCCGCTATCTTCAAAGGCCACACGCCCCTCCCCATGGGCGACGGCAATGGGTAGACGTGACCCGGCCATGCCGGACAGCAGGATGGATGGGCTCTCCTCGACCTGCACCATCGACACCCGCGCTTCGAATTGTTCGGACTCATTGCGTACGAAGCGCGGCCAATGTTCGGCCCCAGGAATCAATGATTTGAGCTGGGCAAGCATCTGGCAACCATTGCATACTCCGAGTGCGAAACTATCGTCACGAGCGAAGAACGCTTCGAACTCATCGCGTGCACGATCATTGAACAGTATCGATTTAGCCCAGCCACCGCCGGCCCCGAGCACGTCGCCATAGGAAAACCCGCCACAGGCCACCAGCCCCTTGAATGCATCCAGGCTCACCCGTCCTTCGAGCACATCGCTCATATGGACATCGACTGCGTCGAACCCGGCGTGATCGAACGCCCAGGCCATCTCCGTCTGACCATTGACCCCCTGCTCGCGCAGAATCGCCATGGCGGGCCGCGTGGCGTTGACGTAAGGCGCGGCCACATCGTCATTGACCGTGAACGTCGGCTCGGCCGAGAGCCCCGGATCACGATCATCGAGCAGGCTGTCGAATTCGCTCTTGGCGCAATCGGGATTGTCACGCAGCGCCTGCATTCGATAGCTGGTCTCGCTCCAGGTCCGCTGGGTCAGCAGCCGCGTCGTTTCGAGCAACGGCTCTTCAAACAGCGTCACACGCACCTGGTCGTCGTAACGCGGCCGGGCAATGACACCGCAGATGTCGAGTCCGGCCGCCGACAATTGCGCCAGCACGAACTCGGTATCGCAACGCCGCACCTGAATCACCGCACCGAGCTCCTCGGCAAACAGTGCATCCATCGCCTCGTAGGGTTCATCGATCAACCAATCCAGCTTGATCTCCAGGCCCGCATGGGCAGCAAAGGCCATCTCCAGCAGCGTCACCAGTAACCCGCCGTCACTGCGGTCATGGTATGCCAGTAACTTGTCGTCGGCGATGAGCCCTTGAATGACCGAGAAGAACGCCTTGATATCCTCAGGATCGTCAACATCCGGGCAACTGTCGCCAACCTGGCCGTATACCTGGGCCAGCGCCGATCCACCCAACCGGTTCTGCCCACTACCCAGGTCGATGAGGATCAAGTCGCTCTCGTCCTGATCCAGGTTGATCTGTGGGGTCAGCGTCTTCATGGCGTCGCTCACGGGGGAGAACCCCGTCACGGCCAGCGACAGAGGCGCGGTGACCCGTTTCTCTTCGGTGTCGCCTGTCTCGCTGGTCTCCGCCCATTCCGTACGCATCGACATCGAGTCCTTGCCGACCGGGATGGCAATGCCCAATGCCGGACACAGCTCCATGCCCACCGCGTGCACGGCATCGTACAACGCCTGGTTCTCTCCAGGATGGTCGGCAGCACTCATCCAGTTGGCGGATAGTTTGATATTCCCCAACTCACCTATCGGTGCCGCTGCCAGATTGGTAATCGCCTCAGCCACCGCCAGACGCGCACTGGCCGCAGGGTCTATCAGTGCCACCGGCGGACGCTCGCCCATGGCCATGGCCTCGCCGGCATGAGTATCGAAACCGGCCGTGGTCACCGCGCAATCGGCGACCGGAACCTGCCAGGGACCGACCATCTGATCTCGTGCCACCTGTCCGGTGATGGAACGATCACCAATGGTGATCAGGAAGCTTTTGGATGCCACCGTCGGCAAGCGCAGCACCCGGTCAAGGGCTTCACGCAGATCGAGGTTGTCGAGCATGATGCCCGATAATTCGCGTGTCTCGCGCGAGAACTCCCGCTGCATCTTCGGAGGTTTGCCAAACAGCACATCCATCGGCAAATCCACCGGATGAGTGTCGAAATGCTCGTCGTTCACTTCCAGGTGGTGCGCCTCGGTCGCTTCCCCCACGACGGCATAAGGACAGCGTTCGCGCTGACACAGCGTATCGAATGCCTCGATATCCTCCGGTGCTACGGCCAGCACGTATCGTTCCTGGGCCTCGTTGCACCAGATCTCGAGCGGACTCATGCCGGGCTCGGCATTGGGCACGGCACGCAGGTCGAATTTGCCGCCGCAACCGCCATCTTTGACCAATTCCGGCAAGGCGTTGGAGAGTCCTCCGGCTCCCACGTCATGAATGAAGCGGATCGGATTGTCGTCGCCCAGCGCCCAGCAACGGTCGATGACCTCCTGGGCACGGCGCTCCATTTCCGGATTGCCTCGCTGCACGGAGGCGAAATCGAGATCCTCGCTGGAGCTGCCGGTCGCCATGCTGGAAGCGGCACCACCCCCCAGACCGATCAACATCGCAGGACCGCCCATGATGATCAGCTTGCCGCCAACCGGAATCTGACCTTTCGCGACATGCCGAGGCCGGATATTCCCGTAACCGCCGGCTAGCATGATCGGCTTGTGATACCCTCGCCGCTCGACGCCCTCGACCCCCACGGCATCCTGCTCGAAGCTGCGGAAATAACCGGTCAAGTTGGGCCGCCCGAACTCGTTGTTGAACGAGGCGCCGCCAATGGGGCCTTCGAGCATGATATCCAGTGCCGACTGGATACGTTCCGGCTTGCCGTAGTCGAACGCTTCCCAGGGCTGAACGTAGTCGGGAATGCGCAGGTTGGAGACACAGAATCCCGTCAGCCCGGCTTTCGGCTTGCCGCCAAGCCCGGTCGCGCCCTCATCACGGATTTCGCCACCGGCACCGGTCGCGGCGCCAGGGTGTGGCGCAATGGCCGTGGGGTGATTGTGCGTCTCGACCTTCATCAGAATATGAGCGGGCTCACGCTCGCCGACATAGCTGGCCCGGACACGCGATTCCCCGGTCAGCGGCGTCGGAAAGAAGCGTGTGGTTTCATTACCTTCGATGACGGCAGCATTATCACTGTATGCGGAGAGAATCCCGTTCGGTGACTGCTCGTAGGTGTTCTTGATCATCCTGAACAGCGAGTGCGCCTGGGGCTCACCGTCAATATGCCATTCGGCATTGAATATCTTGTGACGACAATGTTCGGAATTGGCTTGAGCGAACATCATCAACTCGACATCCGACGGATTGCGCCCCAGTGTTCGAAACGACTCGACCAGATAATCGATCTCGTCCGCCGCCAATGCCAGACCCAGTTCGACATTGGCCGTGGCCAGCGCCGACCGCCCCCCGGAGAGAACATCCACCTGCCCCAGCGGCGCCGGCTCATGGAAGGCAAACAACTTGGCGGCATCCGAGGTGTTGGCCAGCACGGACTCCGTCATGCGGTCGTGCAGCGTCGCCACGATAGCTTCGAAAGCCTCCTCTGACAGTGCCCCTTTCAACTTGACCCGATAGGTAATCCCACGCTCGATCCGCCGTACACGTGTCAGCCCGCAGTTGTGGGCGATATCGGTGGCCTTGGAGGACCAGGGAGAGACAGTGCCGAGCCGGGGCACTACGATAAAGAGGTGGCCTTCACGCCCTGTATCGTCATGTGCTCCACCATAATCCAGCAAGCGGTCGAGCACCTGACGGTCAGCATCGGTCATTTCCGCATCATGATCGATGAAATGGATGTACTCGGCATGCAGGGAGTCGACATCAGGGACGGTGTCCCGCAGGGCGCCCAGCAGCTTGGCATGACGGAAGGCAGAAAGGGCAGGCGCACCTCGCAGTTCGAGCATGGTCGATCGAGCCTCTGAAAACGAACGTGAATGAGGGCCGCAGCTAGCGACGATAAACCGCTATGATACTGGAAAGCGATAGTCACGCGAAATCTACGGGATGACAGCCGAGGCATCAGGCAGTTATGGTTAATCGTCTTCTCACAACCCCGAATCGACATGCCCAAGGCCCTACTGTCCCATCTCCTGCGATACCATCGAAGGTATCTCCTGACCTCTATCGCCCTGTTGCTGGCATTGATCCCCGATCGACAGATAACTCATAGCGGTACCCAACTCGAAGCGATCAGGGAACGCGACTTTCTCAGCGTTTTTTCCCGCAATACGCCGACCACCTACTATGAAGGACGTCATGGACCGACGGGCTTCGAGTACGAGTTACTGCACCGCTTTGCCAACCACCTCGACGTCAGTTTATCAATGGAAACGCGTAGCGATATCCAGGGAGTGCTGGATGCGGTCCTGCACGACCGGGGAGATCTCGGCGCCGCGGCTCTGCCTCTGGATCCGAGCAATCCCGATCTGATCTACAGCCAGCCCATTATCAGGCTGCAACCCCTGGTGGTGTACAGCCGCGACCTGCCACCCGTGACGGAGCCCGAGGATCTTATCGACCTGGATATCGCGTCGATACGAGGCTCGGGCACCAGCATGGCACTGCGTAAACTGCAAGATGACTACCCTGAACTGACCTGGCAGGAAGCCACCGATGTCGAGGTCGCCGATCTGTTGGGCTTCATCGAGGAAGGACGCTTTGACGCGGCTGTGATTCATGCTCACGATTTCAAGTACAACCGCCTGTTCTTCCCCGGCGTCGAGGATGGGTTTGCTCTCGGTGACCCCTTGAGCATGAGCTGGGCCTTCCCCGCTGACAGAGGCTTGGCGTTACAACAGGAAGCCAATCGCTTCCTGACCATGCTCAAGCGCAACGGCACACTTGATGACTTGATCAACCGCCATTTCGGCCACGACGATTATCTGGAATACGTCGGAGCCAGACGCTTCATCCAGCATGTGCGTGAACTGCTGCCCGACTTTTCCGAGCTGTTCCGAGAAGCGGCACGGGAAACCGGTTTCGACTGGAAACTGCTGGCCGCACTCGGCTATCAGGAATCGCACTGGGATCCTGATGCCACTTCCCCGACCGGTGTCCGGGGACTCATGATGCTGACCAATCCCACTGCTGAAGAGATGGATGTCGACAATCGACTTGATCCGGCCCAGAGCATCCTCGGCGGCGCCCGTTATCTGCGCGAATTAGAGGAACGATTACCGGAAGAGATCGACGAGCCTGACCGTTTGTGGATGGCTCTGGCAGCTTACAATGTCGGCATGGGCCATCTGTATGATGCCCAGGAAATTGCCGAAATGCGCGATGGCGACCCCAACCGTTGGGCCGATGTTCGCGAAGCACTGCCACTACTGCAGAACCAGGAATGGCACAGCAAGGTCAGCCACGGCTATGCACGTGGCGGCGAACCGGTGGTATACGTACGTAACATTCGCCGTTACTACGAAATACTCAACTATGTTGACCGCAGTCAGAAGCAATTCTACCAGCGCGATGAACAGCCACCGGAGGAAGAGGACAGCCACATTTTCGATACGGTGCCACCGATCCTCTGACGACGGCACACTGACTAGGTGGCGCGCCGTTCATCGAAGAAGCACCGCAATAACCGAGAGGACCGTGACGCCAGCACGCCCCCCTCCACCCTGACCCGATGATTGTGCCAGGGTTGCGCCACCAGATTGGCCCGCGATTCGACCATGCCGGTCTTGGGTTCGGTCGCACCGTATACCAGGCGGGCAATACGGGCATGCACGATCGCACCGATGCACATCAGGCAAGGCTCCAGGCTCACGAACAGGGAACAGCCATCGAGCCGGTAGTTGCCCGAGCGGGAGGCAGCATCACGCAACGCGCGAATCTCTGCATGACCGCTGGGATCGAGGCTACTGACCGGCGCATTATAGCCTTCACCGATGATCATGCCATCGGCATCGACCACCACGGCGCCCACCGGAACCTCATCGGCTTCGAGTGCCAAATGCGCTTGGTCCAACGCACGATACATGTAGAATTCGTCACTGCGCATGGCAACGCCCCTATCGACTGCGGACTCAGGAAAAGGAACCCTATCATGTCACAAGCGCTGGATAATCTGGTTGCATTATTGGGCCTGGATACGATCGAGGAAAACCTGTTCCGGGGCCACAGCCAGGATCTCGGTTTTCCCCAACTGTTCGGCGGTCAGGTGCTCGGCCAAGCGCTCTCGGCAGCCAGCCAGACGGTCATGCCGGAACGCCGGGTCCACTCGATGCACGGTTATTTTCTGCGCCCCGGCAATGCCTCGCGACCGGTCGTCTATCAAGTGGACGCCGTTCGTGATGGTGGCAGTTTCACAACTCGTCGCGTCACGGCCATCCAGTACGGCAAACCGATCTTCTTCTGCAGCGCCTCCTTCCATGGACAGGAAGACGGTCACCACCACCAGCTCGCCATGCCCGGCCTCGAGGATCCGGACGACCTGATCGCCTCGGGCGCCACGGTACAACGTTTCGAAGGCCATCCCATCGAGTTCCTCCATCTCGATGACGATACCGGCAATGGTTGCGATCGCCCTCCTCAGAAGCATCTCTGGTTTCGACTGGCAGGGGCGCTTCCCGACAATCCTGCACTGCACCGTTACCTGCTGGCCTACAGCAGTGACTTCCATTTGCTGACCACGTCCCTGGTTCCCCACGACATCAACTTCTGGGATCCCAAGCTACAGATCGCCAGCCTCGATCATTCAATCTGGTTTCATCAGGATGTGCAGGCCAACAACTGGCTACTCTACGCCATGGACAGCCCCTGGGCCGGTGGCGCACGTGGTTTTGCCCGTGGCAGCATCTTCGATCGTCAAGGGCATTTGGTCGCTTCTTCCGCCCAGGAAGGGCTGACACGAATGCGGCAGTGACGACGTTACGTCACCATCCACAGTCCCTGCAGGAAATAGAAGACCCCGATGGCGGTGACAATCCAGCGTGTCCAGTAACGAAAGTTGGCATCGGTGAGGCGCCTCAGGATGGCGTTTCCCGAGCGCGTTCCCAGAATCGCGAAAGGGATCGCCAACAGCACCATCCCCCACTGCCCCTTACTCAGGACCAGCGCGGCGTGCAGATAGAAAACGATCTTGATGCTATGCGAGATGACTTGCACCGCCGCCTTGGTCGCAACGACCTGACGGCGATCCATTTGGGTCCGGATGAAGAACAGGTCGATAGTGGGCCCCGACACCCCGGCGGCAATGGTCAAGCCACCCGCTACGACACCGCACGACAGTGCATGATGAGGGCGTGATGCATCAAACCGGAACCACGCCTTGGGAATCCAGACGAGCACGGGCATCAGACCGATCAACAAGGATACGACTGCCGTGTTGGGGGTATAGTCGATCAATGCCAGCCCCAGGGCAGCCAGAGCGCCACCCGAGGCGATGAACGCAACGATTCGCCAATCGATGTAATGCCGCGAGAACCAGGCCCGTGACCCATTGGCACACAGCTGGATGACGCCATGGACGACGATGGCGGTCGTCGCCGGTAACGCCAGCAACAGAAACCACAGCAGGATCAGCCCACCCGCCATTCCGAACACCCCCGAGAGAGCAGAGGTAACGAAAACGACAGCAAACAGACCGAAAGCGATGGTACCCGACACACGACATCCTTGAGTGGCATACCCGATGGAGGGCAAGGATCAATCAGGGGCGAAATATTAGCATTGTTTCAGGTTCGTGACAGAGCCGATGACTGATCAGGCCGCCGCCAATAGCACGAAGCGCCATGATCGGGAGGCGGGACACTCGCCGGATTGCATACAACATTACCCAAAAGTCTAGATTGATCGGCCATGTTCCGTTATCTAGGGTTATAGTTGTATGCAATCATGGAGTCTGATCACGTGGCGAACGCCAAACGTCCTCATCTCACTTCAGTGACTCGCACCGCAGCGGCGCAAGTCCATGAAGCGATCAAGCAACGGATACTGGACGGCTATTACCAGTCACATGATTACGTGCGTGAAACCAGCATCGCGCGGGAGCTTAATGTCAGTCGCACGCCGGTACGCGAAGCACTGCGCGAACTGGTTTCCGAGGGGTGGTTGGAAGCGATTCCCCATCACGGTGCTCGCGTCGCCGCCTGGACAGAGAAAGATGCGCATGAAGTCTTCGAACTGCGTCTGGTGCTGGAACCCATGGCGGTCAATCAAGCCTGCCAGCATATCGACCACCGGCAACTGACAGCACTCGACGGACTGGCAACCCGCATGGAGCGGTTGACCGAACAGGTCGAACGCCATCCGCAGGCACGCAACGAGATCGCCAATCTGAATCACGAATTCCATCGTCAGCTCGTCCAGGCCTGCCACAACCAGCGTCTGATCAGTGTCCTCGATAGTGTCGTGCGCACCTCTGTGATTCGTCGCAACTTCACCAATTACAACATCACGCATCTACAGCGCAGCATGCACCATCATCGGGAGATTCTTCAGGCGCTGGAGGCAAACAGTCCATCCTGGGCAGAGAACGTCATGCGTTCTCACTTGCTCGCTGCCCGAGATCTGCACACCCGATTTCCGGACACCATATCACCACCCACGGACTAGCACTCAGTCACGTTTCTGGAGGCAATACAACAACAATGTCGGAACGAAACACCAATAGGCACGCCAGCGATCCCAACGGACCGCTCGTACCGCAAACACCGCTCTCGGACCTCAAGGTAATCGAACTCGGCCAACTCATCGCCGGCCCCTATTGCGGTCAGGTACTGGCCGATTTCGGCGCCGATGTCGTCAAGATCGAACCCCCCGGCAAGGGCGATGCCATGCGTCAGTGGGGAGAAGCCGATGCCAACGGCGACCCCTTGTGGTGGAACGTCATTGCACGCAACAAACGGTCGCTGACACTGGATTTACGCCAGACACGTGGCCAGGAAATCCTGCGTGATCTGGCTGGCCAGGCCGACATCCTGATCGAGAACTTCCGCCCCGGGACCATGGAACGCTGGGGATTGGATTACGCCACACTGTCGCAAGACAATCCAGGCCTGATCATGGTCAGCGTGACCGGTTTCGGCCAGGACGGTCCCTATGCGTCACGTGCCGGATTCGCCTCGGTGTGCGAGGCCATGGGCGGTCTTCGCTACCTGAGCGGTTATCCCGACCGTCCACCGGTCCGCGTCGGCATTTCACTGGGTGATACCCTGGCCGGCCTGCATGGTGCCATGGGGGCTCTCGTGGCACTGCACAATCGGGAACGCACCGGTCGTGGCCAGGTGGTCGACAGCGCGATCTTCGAGTCGGTACTGGCGATGATGGAGAGCCTGGTTCCAGACTACGCACGCACCGGCAAGATACGTGAACGCAGTGGCAGCTTCCTGCCCAAGATTGCCCCTTCCAATGCCTATCCATCACGTGACGGCCGGGACGTCATCATCGGTGCCAATCAGGACACCGTCTTCCAGCGCCTATGTCAGATCATGGGCCAGCCCAGACTGGCCGAGCACCCAGATTATGCGACCCATCGCGCGCGCGGAGAGAACCAGCAGGCCATCGATGATCTGGTCGCCGCCTGGACGCAGCAGCATGATGCCCAGGACATCGTTGACTGGCTGGCCGAGGCGGGGGTTCCAGCCGGTCTGGTCTACCGCGCGCCGGACATGCTCGACGATCCTCACTTCCAGGCACGCGAATCGATCGTCGATGTTCCCGACCGTCACGGCAAGCCACTGCCCATGCAAAATGTCTTCCCGAAGCTATCGGAATCGCCGGGACGCATACACCACGTTGGACCCGACCTGGGGGAGCATACGGACACCATCCTTTCCGACTGGCTGGGCATGGATAACGAGACGCTTGACGCACTACGCGCCGCCAACGTGATCTGAACGGAGCCGCTACATGGAACCGATACTCGTCCTGATCGCCTTGGTGACCATGATCGGCCTGGGTATGCCGATCTTTCTGTCGCTCGGCGTCGCCGGTCTGGTAGGCCTGTATCTTGCCCGGGGGTCGATGGCGTTCTTTTTTGCCCCGACCTCGCTGTTCGGACAGCTCAATGTGTTCGAGCTGATTGCATTACCGCTGTTCATTCTCATGGGGAGTTTTCTGGGCGCTACGCCAGTAGGCTCCAACTTGTTCCAGGCAGCCGTACGCTGGCTCAACTGGTTACGGGGCAGTCTGGCCATCTCGTCAGTCGGCGCCTCGGCCATGTTCGGGGCTGTCTCGGGGGTCAGCCTGGCCGGTGTTGCAGCTGTCGGCTCGATTGCCGTTCCCCAGATGCTGGAACGCGGTTATAGCCGTTCGCTGGCCGCCGGTTCCGTGGTCAGTGCCGGGGCACTGGCCATGCTGATCCCGCCCAGTGTCCCGTTGATCATCTACGGTGCCGTTTCCAGTGTGTCCGTCGCCGATCTCTTCATCGGTGGTATCGTTCCCGGCATTGTGTTGGCGCTGGCCCTGTCTGTCTTCATCTATATTCGAGTGCAGTTCAACCCCGACGAAGCACCAGTCTCGAGCCAGCACTTCAGTTGGCGGGAGCGCTGGCAAAGCCTGGCCAATATCTGGCATGCCGTGCTGCTGATCATTGCCGTACTGGGGTCAATCTACACGGGGTTCGCCACGCCCAGTGAAGCGGCCGGCGTCGGAGCCATGGGCGCTTTCCTGATCGCCGCTGTGGTCTTTCGCAGTCTGACCTGGGCCAAGACACTGGAGATACTCGCTTCTACCGCCCGCATCAGTGGCGCCATTCTACTGATCATCGGCTGTGCCAAGATCTTCGGCGACTATCTCAACATGGTGCGCGTGCCGCAGATGCTGACCGAGATACTGACCGCCAGCGGCCTACCGACCTGGGCCATTCTCCTGGCTGTCATGATCCTCTTGGTACTGCTCGGCATGATCGTCGATGCCGTCTCGTTGATCGTCGTCACGACGCCCGTACTGCTGCCGCTGATCGAGACCCTGGGCTATGACCCGCTGTGGTTCGGCATCGTCATGGTTCTCAATCTGGAGATCGCCGTGGTGACGCCCCCGGTGGGACTCAACCTCTATGCGCTACGCGGTGTCTGTCCACAACTCTCGGTCGAGGAGATCATCCGCAGTGCTCTGCCTTTCGTGGCTGTCCAGTTCCTTGTGCTGATGCTATTCGTGTTCTTCCCCAGCCTCAGCCTGTGGTTGCCGGGCATGATGTAGCCCGGTATTCCGTAACCGGCAACGGTTGCAACAACGCAGAAACGCCAAGCTCAAGACAACAACAAGCAGGAGACTCACCATGACACTCACACGCCGACAAGTCCTCAAATATGGCTCCTTCGCCACGGCCGGCGCCGCCATGTTCGGTGGTCATAGTCTGTTCTCGCAGCGCGCCATGGCCGCCACCACGCTGACCGGGGTCACCTACCTGCCGCCTTCCTACAAAGCGCTGACCTATGGGTCCAGCGGTTTCGTGGAGCGATTGAAGGAGAATGGCGGCGACGTCCTGAACGTGGATTTCTATGATTCCGGTCAGTTGTTGACGGCAGATGAGCAATTGCCGGCACTGCGCTCCGGCAACATTGATTTCATGTTTCACACCGCTTCTTACATCACTCGCTCACTACCGATCCTGGGCATCACCGGACTGCCCGGTGTGGTCGGCGAGTTATATCGGCATCCGGAACGGCTGGCCATGGGCAGTCCGCTGCTCGAACTGATCAACGAACAATTGGCCGAGGAGAATATCTACATGCTCACCGCCGGCGGCGGCATCCTCGAGCCGGAATACATCTGGAGTACCGAGGAGAACCCGATCCGCGCCTTGAGCGACTTGAATGGCAAGAAGATACGTGTCGTGGGCTACGAAGCGACCATGGCCCTGGAAAAATACGACATCGGTGCGACCCGCATTCCGTCGTCGGAAACCTATCAAGCCCTGCAGCGCGGGACCGTCGATGCCGGGGTCTTCAATATCTCGACGGTAATTGGCCGCAGCCTGCAGGAACAGCTCGATTACTGCTGCAGGCTACCGACCACGGCATTCACGGTCGCCCCCTTCATGCTGCGCGACCGCTGGGACGCCCTGGACGACGACATGCGCAGCATCCTGCAGGACGCCGCCACCTGGTATGACGAGAACTTCATCAGTCACTGCAATGACGATATCTATCCCAACGAATACTGGCCCCAGGTCGAAGAAGAGGGGGTAGAGATCATCGAACCTTCCGATGAGGACCGTGAAACCTTCAACGAAGGCACCGAGGCCGTCTGGGAAGAGTGGCTGAGCGAAGTCGGCGAGGATGTCGGCGAGCGCGCTATCGCCCTGGCATTGGGTGACGCCTAGGAGGTATGCCATGACTGCACACCTCACACGGCGTTGGGACGGCCTGATGGCCGTCCTGCGTGGCGCCTCTACGTTCGTGCTGGCGTTCATGATGATCACGATTTGCTATGACGCCATCATGCGTTATGCCTTTTCCGCACCGACACACTGGAGTCTGGAGATCAACTCCTTCCTGCTGGTGTACCTGGCCGTAATGAGTGCCGCCGAGGCTCAACGACGGGATGCTCACATCCGCATCGATTATTTCAAGGCCAAGCTGCCGCCGCGCGGACAAGCCGTGACCGGCATTCTCACCAGCCTTCTGGGCGTCGCTTTCTGCACCATCATGGCCTGGCGTGGTGGGATCATGATGCTGCAGGCCTTCGAATACAACGAACGGGTCTCCAGTTCACTAGGCACCCCGATCGGCATTCCCTATGCCATGCTACCGATCGGGTTCGGCTTGCTGGGACTACAGTTCGCCCTCGATGTCTGGCGCGAAAGTCTGCGACTGATGTACCCCGAGGATAGCGACGACAACCGGGAGACCTCATCCCATGGCTGAGTCACTGAGTCGCAAGCTGATCGCCGATCACCTGATTGATGGCGACATGACCCCGGGCCGGGAGATCGCCCTGCGCATGGATCAGGCGTTACTCCAGGATATTCTCGGCACCCTTGTCATGCTGGAGCTGGATGCCATGGGGATCGATCGGGTGCATACCGACCCCAGTGTACAGTACATTGATCACACCCTGATCCAGCAGGACAACATCAACGCCGACGCCCATCTATTTCTGAAAAGTGCCTGTGAAAGGCTGGGCATCTGGTACAGCGGCCCCGGCAACGGTATCAGTCATCCCGTCCATATGGAGCGTTTCGGCGTTCCCGGGCAAAGCCTGGTGGGCTGCGACAGCCACACCACGGCGGCAGGCGCACTCGGCATGCTGGCCATCGGTGCCGGCGGCATCGAAGTCGCCATGGCGATGGCAGGGGAACCCTTGTTCCTACCCATGCCCGAGATCGTCGGTGTATACCTCGAAGGCGAACTCCCCGACTGGGTCAGCGCCAAGGACGTGATACTCGAATTGCTGCGACGTCATGGCGTCGCCGGTGCCAAGAATTGCATTCTGGAGTATCAGGGGCCGGGGCTCGCCTCGCTCAGTGCCATGGACCGTCATGTACTGGCCAACATGGGAACCGAAATGGGGGCGACCGGCAGCGTCTTTCCCAGTGACGAAGTGACACGCTCGTTTCTGCGCTCTCATGGTCGCGAAGCGGCCTGGCAACCGTTGGCGGCCGATCCCGGCTGCGATTTCGATCGCACCGAACACATCGATCTGTCACGACTGGAGCCGCTCATCGCACTGCCATCGAGCCCCGACAAGGTGGTACCTGTCACTGAAGTGGCCGGTGAACCTATCTACCAGGCCTACATCGGCTCATCAGGCAATCCCGGCTATCGTGATTTCGCCGTCGTCGCCGAGATCGTCAAGGGACGCAATGTAGCCGACAACGTCTCGCTGGACATCAACCCCTCGACCCGAATGGTGCTTTCAGCACTCACGACGGAAGGACATCTGAGCTCACTGATCGATGCCGGTGCTCGCCTTCATCAGGCCGGTTGCAACGGCTGCATCGGCATGGGGCAGGCACCGGCCGCGGGTCGCAACAGCTTGCGCACCGTGCCACGCAATTTTCCGGGCCGTTCCGGCACACGGGAAGACTGTGTATTTCTGTGCAGCCCGGAAACGGCGGCAGCATCAGCACTCAACGGGACGATCACCGACCCCCGAACGCTGGATATCCCGTATCCACACCCGCGCGAACCAGCCAGAATGATCGCCAATGACGCCTGGTTCGTACCGCCCTTGGCGCCGGAAAACGCTCGGCAGGTCGCACTGTTGACCACCGACAACACGCCCCCTCTACCGCTCCTGGCGCCGCTCCCGGAACGCATCGAGGCGCCTATCCTGCTCACGGTCGGAGACAATATTTCCACCGACGACATCATGCCGGCCGGATCACGCGTCCTGCCATTGTGGAGTAATGTCCATGCGTCGGCCGAGCATGTTTTCGAGGCAGTCGATACAGGGTATGTCGCGCGTGCTCGTCAACAGGGCGATGCAGGGCATATCATCGTCGGAGGGGCCAATTACGGTCAGGGGTCGAGCCGCGAGAATGCCGCCCTGGTACCTCGCTTGTTGGGGCTTCAGGTTGTCATCGCCGAGAGTATCGCACGGATTCACTGGCAGAACCTGCCGTGTTTCGGTGTGCTGCCGTTGACCTTCGTCGAGCCGGCCGACCGGCAACGCTTGCAGCAAGGCCAGTACCTGACGATCGATGATCTTCACACACAACTCGCCTCCGGCCAGACCGTTGCCGTCAGGCTGGACAATGGTGAACACATGTCGCTACACCATGAACTCAGCGAACGCCAGCGCGCCATCCTGACGGCCGGAGGTGTGATCAACTGGTTGAAACGGGAGACTACGCCATGACCCCCATCTTACCTCCCGGCATGGTGGATATCGTCGATGTCGCCCCACGCGACGGGTTTCAGTCGATCGCTGAACCGATCCCGACCGAGGAAAAACAGCGCTGTATTCAGGCACTGATCGATGCCGGTGTCACACGGCTGGAAATCGGCTCCTTCGTCAGTCCCAGGATACTACCGCAAATGGCCGACACCGGCGATCTGGTCGCGGCCTTTGCCAACCGCCCCGGCATTCGCTTTGCCGCTCTGGTTCCCAACCAGAAAGGGGCGACGATCGCGCTCGATCATGGGGTGCGCGAACTGGTCTTCGTCGTGTCGGTCTCGGAAGCGCACAATCAGAACAATGTCAGGCGCAGCGTCGATGACTCGCTGGATGAACTGGCGGCCATCGCCAAGCGGTTAAGGGAAGCCGGTAACAGCTACCTGCGACTCGACCTGGGGACCTGCTTCGACTGCCCGTTCGACGGTACGATCGGTTGGCAGCAGGTGGATCGAGTGATGACCAGGGCCATGGATCTCTGCGCCGGACTCGATCTGGAAGTGGGGCTATGCGATACCACCGGCCGGGCGACCCCCTATCAGGTCGCCGATCATTTCACGCGGTTGCGTGAGCGGCATGACTACGAGGGGTTGAAATGGGCCTTTCACGGCCATGATACCTACGGCATGGGCGTCGCCAATGCGCTGTTCGCGATCCATCACGGTGCCTCGGCCATCGATGGTTCCTGTGCCGGCCTGGGTGGCTGCCCGTTCGCCCCCGGTGCCACCGGTAATACCGCCACCGAGGATCTGGTCTATGCACTCAACGGCGGTGGTGTCCACACCGGCATCGACTTGCCCCGCTTGCTGACGGCGGCGGACAGGATCGCCGCACTGCCCGGCGGCAAGATAGCTAGTCATTTACGCAATGTCCCGCGGGAACGTGTCAGTTGAGGCGAACCAGCATGCCAGGCGGTAATTTGACAATCGTTCATTCCAGCCTCTATACCCAGAATGAACCCGCGCGCCACGTTTCATCTCAGCAACCACTGCGAATAGCGTAGCACGTGGTCTACCGCGGCTACGGCGGGACATGCCGGCTTGTATGCCCATTCAAAAGGAGTGTGGTATGGCCAATGACGCTAACGACCCAAGGACGACTTCGCAGGCTCCCCAAGACCGCATCAACCCTATCGTCTTCTATGGATCGACCATCGGCATCGTGGTCTTCGCGTTGTGGACGATGCTCTTCACTGGCCCTGCCAGCGCCGTCATCAATGCCGTGTTGGGCTGGATTTCCGATACCTTCGGCTGGTTCTATTTCGTTGCCGTAGTGGCGTATCTGGTGTTCGTCATTGCCATCGGGCTCTCTCGCTACGGCAAGCTCAGGTTGGGTCCAGCGCACTCCACGCCGGATTTCAATGTCGTCACCTGGGCTGCCATGCTGTTTTCCGCCGGAATCGGTATCGATCTGCTGTTCTTCTGCATCGCTGAACCGGTCACCCAGTTCCTGGCTCCTCCCGAGGGTGATGCCGAAACCGTAGCCGCCGCCCGGCATGCCATGGAACTCACCTTCCTCCATTGGGGCCTGTCCGGCTGGGGGATCTACACGCTGGTCGGCATGTCGCTGGCGTTCTTCAGTTATCGGCACGGATTGCCGTTGACCATCCGCTCGGCGCTTTACCCGATCTTCGGCAAGCGCATCAATGGCCCTATCGGCAACACTGTCGATATCGCCGCCGTCCTCGGGACCATCTTCGGCATCGCGACCAGCCTTGGCATCGGTATCATCCAGCTCAATTTCGGCCTCGATTACATGTTCGGCATTCCCGAAAGCACCGTGACCCAGGCGGCGCTGGCGATCATGATCGTGGTGTTTTCCGCCATTTCGGCAGTCACCGGCGTCGACAAGGGCATCCGACGGCTCTCCGAGTTCAATATGCTGCTGGCGCTGTTACTGATGCTGTTCGTGCTGTTTTCCGGGCAGACCCTGTTCCTGCTCAATGCCCTGGTGCTGAACGTCGGCGACTATCTGAGCAATTTCGTCAGTCTGTCGATGAATACCTATGCCTTCGATCCACCCTCCGACTGGCTCAATGCCTGGACCGTGTTCTTCTGGGCCTGGTGGATCGCCTGGGGGCCTTTCGTCGGGCTGTTTCTGGCCCGGATCTCGCGAGGGCGCACCATTCGCCAGTTCGTTGCCGGCACCTTGATCCTGCCGCTGTCGTTCATGATGGCGTGGATGTCGATCATGGGGAACAGCGCCATCGAACTGGTCATGAATGACACCGGGGTCGCCGAATTCGGCCAGCAGGCCATGGAGAACCCCGGCTCATCGATCTATCTGTTCTTGCAGAGCTATCCCGCCGTCGCCTTGACGACCGGCGTGGTGACCGTGCTGGCGATCGTGTTCTTCGTGACCTCGGGCGATTCCGGGTCGCTGGTGCTTTCCAATCTGACCTCGATACTCACCGACCCCAATCATGATGCCCCCGCCTGGATGCGCATTCTCTGGGCGGCCATCATCGGTATCCTGACGCTGGCCTTGTTGATGGCCGGCGGACTGGGGGCATTGCAGAGTGCCGTAGTGATCATGGGGCTGCCCTTCGCTTTCGTGCTCTTCTTGATGATGATTGGACTGTTCAAGGCGTTGAAGGTGGAGGGGCTCAAGGAGGACAGCTTCCACGGCAGCATGGCAGGCCATCTGTCCGGCCGCACCGATGCGGGCGAAGGGGCGGCCCGCAACTGGCGTCAACGACTAGCCCGTGCCGTCAGTTTCCCCAGCCATGAGCAGGCGCGCCGATTCCTCCAGGAAATCGGGAAACCCGCCATGGAGGAGATTCGAGAGGTCCTGACGGAAAAAGGGTTCCCGGTAGATATCGTTGAAGGTGACGGAAATAATGAGCACCTGGCCTTGAATGTCGATCTGGGCGGCGAACAGGATTTCACCTACCAGATCTGGCCACGGCGCTGTGCCATGCCAGCCTTCTCGATTCGTGCCACGCGCGCGGATTCCCATTATTACCGCCTCGAGGTCCATATCATCGAAGGCGGACAAGGGTACGATGTGGCCGGCTATTCCAAGGAACAACTGATCGCCGACATTCTCGACCAATATGAGCGCCATCTGTTATTCCTGCATCACCAGCGGGAATTGCCCGGCGGCGACACTGCCATGCCGGACGACCCCACTACGGCAGGACGCGGATGAGAGGAGACACGGAATGAGCGAGGCGAGATTCGATCGGTCGTTCGACTACATCATCGTCGGTACCGGGTCGGCGGGCGCCGTACTGGCGGATCGATTGAGCGCCGACGGTGACAACGAGGTGCTGGCACTGGAGTTCGGCGGCAAGGACAACTCCATCTATATCCAGATGCCAACCGCTTTTTCCATTCCACTCAACAAGCCACGTTTCGACTGGGAGCTGTATACCGAACCCGAGTCCGGACTGGCCGGTCGACGTATCCATCAAGCACGCGGCAAGGTCATCGGCGGCTCCTCGTCGATCAATGGCATGGCGTATGTCCGCGGCTGCGCAGGGGATTACGAAGAATGGGTCGAGCTCGGCGCCGAAGGCTGGAACTATGCCGATGTCCTGCCCTATTTCAAGCGGGCCGAAGACTGTCTGTATGGCGACGACGCATATCGCTCCACCGGTGGGCCATTGGGCGTCTGCAATGGCAACAACATGAAGAACCCACTGTACCGCGCCTTCATCGAGGCAGGCCGACAGGCCGGCTATGGGGAAAGCGAGGATTACAACGGCTATCGACAGGAAGGCTTCTGTCGCATGGACATGACGGTGCGCGATGGGGTCCGCTGTTCGACGGCCAATGCTTATCTCAAGCCGGCGTTGAAACGCGCCAACCTCCATCTGGAGATGCATGCTCTCACCACCCGCATCCTCATGGAGGGTAAACGCGCCGTCGGCGTCGAATATCGCCAGCATGGCAAGGTGGTACGCGTACAGGCGCGTCGTGAAGTCATCCTGTCCGCCAGTGCCTTCAACTCCCCCAAGTTGTTGATGCTCTCCGGTATCGGCCCGGCCGAACATCTCAAGCAGCATGGCATCGAGGTCGTACATGACCTACCCGGTGTCGGCGAGAACCTTCAGGATCACCTGGAAGTCTGGGTGCAGCAACATTGCACACAGAAGATCACGCTGAACGGTTGGCTCAATCCATTGGGGCAGTTGCTGATCGGTGCGCGCTGGTTTTTCTTCAAGAAAGGCCTGGGGGCAAGTAACCAGTTCGAGTCCAACGGCTACATCCGCAGTCGGGCCGGCCTGAAATATCCGGACATCCAGTATCATTTCCTGGCCGGCGCCATCGCCTACGATGGCTCCAGCGCCGCTAGAGGCCACGGGTTTCAGGTCCACCTGGGCGCCAACAAACCCAAGAGCCGAGGCCATGTGCGGCTCAAATCGAGCGACCCATCCGCTCCGCCCGAGCTGGTTTTCAACTATCTTCAGGAGGAAGAGGACAAACAGGCGTACCGCCGTGCCCTGCGCCTGACCCGAGAGATCTTCGCGCAACCCGCGCTCGACCCTTACCGTGGAGAGGAACTCTCACCCGGCCGGGCCGTACAAAGCGACGACGAGATCGATGACTGGGTCGCTCGCACTGCGGAAACCGCTTATCACCCTTGTGGCAGTTGTCGGATGGGAACCGATAGCATGGCCGTAGTCGACACCGAATGCCGTGTGCACGGTGTCGACAATCTGCGTGTCGTCGATTCTTCCATTATGCCCACCGTCACCAATGGCAACATCAATGCCCCGACCATCATGATCGGTGAAAAAGGCGCTGACCACATTCTGGGACGCGAGCCACTGGCTCCCTCCGAAGCCCCCGTCTTCGTCGTTCCGGACTGGGACAGCAAGCAGCGCGAAGGAGAGCCCCAACGGTGACCGACCGCCACAAAAACAACATCAACTGACAACACAAGGAGGGCATCTGCATGAGGTACTTACCGATCCTTGCAATAGCCCCTCTCGGCATTGCCGGCCAGCTACACGCCGAGGACACCCCGGGGAGGTTCGGCCACCCTAACGAAAAGAGTCTGGGTATCTATATCGGCAGTGACCTGACAGAGGATGGTGCCACCTATCTCGGCGGGTTCGGTCATGAGCCTTCCAGTCACTGGCTGGAAATCGTGCCATCACAAGAGCATCCCGAGGGAGCGACCATGACGGTCGGCGTGACCGAGGACGCGCGCATCCCCGGCGAACTGACCGAGATTCCACAGGTAGAGGAAACCTTCAAGTACATCACTTCCAACTACTCGGAATTTGCGGGCTTTCCACCACCGCTCACGAATGGCGGATTGAATGAGCATGGTGTCGCGGCACGCGATATCTGGTCGCCCTCACGACCGGAACTCGTGGAGATGTCGGAAGAGGCTGCTGAAGATGAGCCCCAGACCGGCCCGCAGTACAGCGACCTCGCCCGCATCGCCATGGAGCGCGCGACATCGGCTCGAGAGGCCGTAGAGATCATCGGAAGTCTCATCGATGAACACGGTTTCTCGACCTATGGAGGCAACTCGCATCTATTTGCCGACGAAAACGAAGGCTGGGTTTTCATCAACTATGCCGGCGCCAAGGGGCTTTGGGCTGCAGAACGGCTGGAAGCCGATGAAGTGCGAGTTTCCTACCCGGGATATATCAATGAATTCCCCGCCTCTCCCGACGACGATGACGATTACATGGCCTCCGACAACCTCATCGACTTCGCTCGTGAACAGGCGTGGTGGGATGGTAACGGCGACTCCCTCGACCTTCAGGAAGTCTATGGACAACCGTTTCCGGCTGAAGATCCCGGCGACTTCTATCCCAGCTTCTATACCGAGGGGCGTAACCCTCCCGAACGCGAGGAGGAGCTTCGGGATATGGCCCCCATCAAGCTGAAAGACATGCTCGCCTATGTACGCGACCCCCGCTGGTCTACGGACTTCTCCGGCTACGGTCAGGTCGCGCAGATACGCCCGGACACCCACCCTGAACTGCAAACGCTATGGGTCGCCGTCACCAGTGCCATCACGACACCCTTCGTCCCGATTCCTATCGGTACCGAAGAAGTACCGCCGGAGTTCAAGCAGCATCGTTACATGACCAAGGATGCCGATTCTCACTTCCTGGATCCGGATTATGGTCCATTGGAAGCGACTCGATATGCCACTCGAACCTTCAAGCGCCTGCTCTACCACACCTGTGAAAATCCTCAGGATTTCCTGCAACCGGTGACCGGCGATATCGAAGCATTCGAGCAGAACCTGCTGGATTCCCGCGCACGCATCGAACGTGAAGCGCTCGCCCTGTTTGAGTCAGATGAAGGCGACGAGGCGCGTCGGTACCTCACCGATATGACCCAGCGCTCACTGCTCGACAGCCTGGCGCTCGGCGAAGACCTGGTCCGCAACGTGGAACGGCAAACCCGTGACAGATATGGCATCCGCATGCCCGAGGGCGAAGCCAGCAAGGGCGATACGACACCGGCGACGAGCCAGCATATGGCACGTGAAGGATGGGGCGCCATGATTCACTGTTACCAGCAATCCATGGATGAATATCCACGTGAGCATGGTCGCTACGAAGAGGACAGAGCCCTGAGGCCTTGACGCCACTACCATTCGGACTCACCGTCGGTCGATCCTTCAGGGATCGATCGACTCGTTCAGTCATTCGCCGTCGCGGCTCGCTCGATGATGGGACGCCATTCGGCCTCGACGGGCATGCCAAAGGTGTCGCGAAGAACCCGTTCGATCCCGTCACCATCCAGGAGATACCGTTCACTCTCACCCTCGACGGGGCGAATGGTGAATTGTCGATCGGCCAGCGTATAACGAGCGTCCGGTGTCGTGCGCGCCACAGTGAGATGATGCCGGAAGTGCGATGTCGGATGCGTCGAGGTGAACCAGTTGGGCAGCTCGTAATCGACGTCGAGTTGCGGCTCAAGCGAGAGCGCATAAAGTGATGACCAGCGTGAGTCCAGCCACACCTGCACCATCAGTTCATCCCCATAGGAAATGACACGATATACGCCATGAGGAGTCTCTTGTGGCTCGGATGTATCCATGCGTAGCGGTGCGACTGACACATTCCCGCCGAATCCGACATCCACCAGCCAGGGACGGCCTTCCAGCATGATGCGCAACGCCATGTGGGTACGCGGCCGAGGGGCCGCGCCGGCCAGTGACTGCCAATAGACCCTGGCGGCAAGGCCTTCGACCTCGAAACCGATCGCCTCCAATGCACGCTTGAGCAGGCTGTTGTGCTCGAAGCAGTAACCACCGCGATGTCCCTCGATCAACTTGGCATCCACCGCCGTCGGCGAAATATCGACCCCCCGACCCAGCAGAATGTCGATGTTTTCGAACACAATGGACGCGGGATGACGTTCATGGAGTGCACACAACGTCACCAGGGTCGGCGAACGCGGACCGGTATAACCGATTCTGGCGAAGTAGGCATCGAGATCGAGTTCAGGGTCACGATCCTTGCCGGTCAATGCCGACAGAATTTGTCCTACGGCCAGTGGCGCCAAGGTATCCAGGAAACGTATCTGCGGATCCTGACGGGTAAACGCTTGCTTCAACCGTTCGCTGGCGGGGCCCAGCAGGCCCCGACCGAAGGCGATCAGATCGAAATCCTCGGCATCGAACCGGTCGGCGGCATTTTCGACATCCGTCGTGCCCCGGACATCGACCCCCAGCTCGAGGAGTTCCTGCCTCACCATATCCAGCACTTCAGGCGCACGTCCCAACAACAGGACACGTGCTCCGGTCAACCAGTTTGGTGGTTGATTGTCGTCGTTCATGCGACCTCCCTGTCATCGAGTGTGATCAGGATACACGGCATCCGCCACTCGCTGCTTACGAAATGAACGTCTTTATAAGACCTCAACCATGGTTGAGGTCAAGGGTTGGCAATGTCATGTCGAGTCAGAACGTTTCACACTTTAGTCGCTTGGCATAGCCCGACTTCGACACTCAGTCCTGCCGCGGTTCAGTGCTCCCACTGACTGGACGGGACTCGCTGTAAATGTATGTGACTGATCAAACGGATGGTGGGTCGAACCAGAAACTGGAAACTGCCGATGATGAAGCACCAGATTGCTCCTGTCTCCAGACTGGGATACAGGAACAGCACGCTGCCGACCAGAAACCAGACGGCAATGAAGAAGTCATTGATGATGCTGAGCACCTCATAACGGCGTCGGATAACCAACTCTTCTCGTCCGAGGTGGAATGTCAGTGGATTATCCATCGGCGTGTTGGCCATAGTCTTCTCTTCCTTGCCACATTCACATGTACTATAAACGCAGCCCCGGCTCCTCCGGCTCCGGTTCACTCGGCCCCGGGGAGGGTATATCGGCCGGTAGCGCCAACTCCTCTATTTCGCCTTCCTGCCAATAACGCAAGCGAACCTCCGCGTCCGAGGGTGTTTTACGTACGAGTTCGAGATACCGCATCGGTTGCTCAGGTGTTTGGCCATTGACTTCAAACAGCAGCGCACCTGGCTCCATTCCGGCATCCTCGGCAGGACCGGCAACATCGCTGACCAATACGCCCTCTCGGTCGGGGAGTTCGAATGCATCGCGCAGATCATCGGTCACCGGGGTCACCGTGATACCCAACGCCGACACCACCTGGTCATCCATGCCCTGGTAATCGATACGCCGCGCCGCTTCCAGCACCTGGGGAGCAACATGAATGGTGGCACCGGTACGCAAGGACAAAGCGATTGCATCGCTGGGGCGACTATCGATTCGGATCGTTTCGTCTTGCCCCGCCTTTCTCAGTTCGAGCATACCGAGGAAGGCATCGTCTTCGATGGCGTCGACGTAAACCCGCTCCAGCGACACATCGACACCGTCGAGAACATTATCGAGCAACTCGTGAGTCATGGGACGGCGCGGTTGTTGATCGCGCAATCCTCTCTGGATGGCTTCGGCCTCTGCGGAACCGATCAGAATGGGGATCACTTCTTCGGCACCGGGTTCCCGCAATAACACGACCGGTGTCCCTATCGGGACGGCGATCGCCACCGAAGCGATCTCGACCTCGACCATGGTCTCCGGGTCCACGGCCAGTTCGCGCCCATCGGCGACACCGACCCAGACCATCAACAGCCCCCCCAGGAGCCAGGGAATGCTCGCATGCATGACTGTACGAATTAACATCAACCACCGTCCTTCACGCCAGTGGAGGCATGTCCTGCTTGAAGCATGGCAGTGGCTTGCATTGGCTGCCATGAAAAATACGCTCCTCGGGCCGGACGATGTCGAATTCGGACGCTCCCATTCGACCAGGGAATGTCGATGCCACCTGGTCTGTATACAAGAGGAGAATGAGATCATGCGCCTGAGTACTTACCTGATGTTCGATGGTACCTGCCAATCGGCATTCCAATTCTATGAGCGCTGTCTCGGCGGTCACATCGAGGCCATGGCAACCTACGGCGAAATGCCGGAGGGTTGTGGTGAACCGGTACCCGCCGAGCAACATAACCGGATCATGCATGCCCGACTGGCGGTAGATGGACAGTGGTTGATGGGCTCCGACATGACATCGGTATGTCCGGTTCCCTACGAGGGCATCCATGGCACGCATATCACCCTCAATGTCGATACGCCGGAGGACGCCGAGCGCATTTTCGCGGCCTTGTCGGACAACGGCACGGTTCAGATGCCGCTCGAGGAAACCTTCTGGGCAGAACGTTTCGGCATGCTCATTGATCAGTATGGTGTGCCCTGGATGATCAACTGTGAAAAAGATGGGTAATGTGCGTCATTCACATACCGAGGGGAGTCAGCACCTCGCTCAGAAATCGTTGCCAAAGGCGTGGCTCCAGCCATAGCATGAAAGCCACGCCCCAGGCTCCACCCCAGAGATGAGCACTGTGGTTGATGTTGCCTCCCCCGCGCCGATCGGCCCAGAAGGAATACGCCACATAGACTACGGCAAACAGAATCGCCGGCACGGGTAGAAAAAACACGAACAGCATCGACCAGGGTTGCAGAAGGATGTAAGCGAACAACATGGCAGCCACCGCTCCCGAGGCCCCCAGGCTACGGTAACGTGGATCGCCTCGATGACGGACATGGCTCGGCAGAATGGCGACCAGTATGCCGATCAAATAGAACAGCACGACGCCCACGATCCCGATGCGTGGTGTCAGCACTTGCTCCATGACCGTACCGAAAAAGTACAGCGTCACCATGTTGAACAGCAGATGCGCACCATCGGCATGAATGAAGCCATGACTGAGCAAACGCCACCACTGCCCGCGAGAAACGCCGGGCGGCCAGTAGATCAAGGCATCGAGAAGTGATCTCGAACGCCACGCCATCAGCGACACTGCAATGGTGGCAGCCATGATGGTATAGGTGGCAATGGGCATTGTTCCTCCTTGAAATGCAGGCCTGACAGTGAAGTTCATCGGGCGTGTAGCGCTTCACTCTATTCTACTTTTTGCAATGATCGGTCGCCTAGCTCCTTGCCCTCATAACCGAGAAACGACTAAGGCTATCTCTCCAGCTATCGCCCGGTTTATAGGTAATCCACCACCTATTCATGAACCCATCTCATTAACGACATCATTCTCCATCCATAGCCTGATACCCACCCTTTCTTTAAAACCAAAAATATGGTCATCATGCACCAACATTCTAATAAAAAATGATAGATACTCATATATTTTTTGAAAAAAAACACCAAGAAAACTAAACTAAAAATTCGCAGAACAAAATAAAAATGCCCTCAGTAATTACATGGGGTTAATCATGATTAAATTAGGATATATCAAAAAATCAGCTATCGTCAGCATGACTATTCCTTTATTATTTATTGGAGAATCGCCGGGAGCAAAGGCTAACAACAACGATGTAGATTTAGTCCTTAATGTGACAATCGACATGTTAAAAGGGGAAGTCCCTTTTAGAAACTATGATCGGTTATCAGAAGGAGGCATTCGCCATGTGATAGACAATGGCGTTTCCTATACAAATGCGCGTTATCAGCATTCCACCACATTCACGGCAGTTGGCCATGCGGTACTCAACACTGGTGCCCCGGCTGCTGAACATGGCTTGGCTGGAAACGACTGGGCCGACCGAAAAACCGGAGAGCGTGTCTACTGCGTTTCGGACCCTGATAGCAATCCCTTCATTGATACCGATATGCGCGGAACGTCACCTCGAAATCTGACAGCCACGACTTTTAGCGATGAACTTTCCCTATCTTCCGGCGGAAAATCACGTAGTTTCGCCGTCAGTGTCAAAGACCGGGGAGCCATCATACCAGCCGGGCGTCTTGGGAAAGCTTTCTGGTATGAATCGGGTTCTGGCGACTTCTATACGACATCGTATTATTACGATGAGATGCCAGAATGGGTAACGGAGTTCAATGAATCTGGAAAGAAAGACAAATTCCGTGATGAACAATGGACGCTTAAAAAACCAGAAGACACTTATACATTTTCGCACAATGACGACCGAGAACATGAAAAGGGTTATTATGACCTAGGCTCAACCATCCCCAAGGATTATGATAATTCAGATGATAGTGCCTACTATGGAGGATTACGTTTTTCCCCGGCTGGCGATGAGCTAACACTCGAATTTGCCAAAACTCTCATGGAGCAGGAAGAAATTGGCAAAGGAGACGCCGCCGATGTCCTTAATATCAGTTTATCCGGGACGGACTATGTAGGACATGCCTGGGGAACGAATAGCCTAGAATATGAAGACATGTTCCTGCACGTTGATGCATTACTGGACGATTTCTTCAGCTTCGTCGACGATGAGGTTGGTCTGGATAATACATTGATCATTATCAGCTCAGACCATGGTGCTGATGATATACCCGAGTACCAGCATCAAGAAGGACTCGATGCCGATCGTCATTATCCTGAGGAATTCATTGAAACAGCCAATGAAACCCTACGGGAACGTTTTGATATTTCCGATGATCTCATCATGGCCTTCTGGAATCCAAGTCTCTATCTGAATCCTGATGTCATGGAGTCAAATGATTTAGACTATCCGGAAGTCGAACGTGCACTTGCTCAAGCCATGCTGGATCAGGAAGGAGTCAGTTATGCTATAACCCGCACGGATATCGAATCAGGCAACATACCGGATACACCGATAATGAACAAGTTGGTGCGTGCGTTTCAGCCAGAACGTTCCGGCAATGTTCTCTTCATCCAAGACCAGTTTTGGTACCTGTACCCCAACGCGGATCAGTTCTCGGCTATGCATGGCAGCCCTTATGCATACGATACGCATGTTCCTATACTGATATCCGGCCCTAAAATTCCCAATCAAGTCGTGGATAGAAGTGTGGCCGTTAGCGATCTAGCCATCACGATAACCAATTACATGGAGGTGAGAACACCCTCCGGAGCCGATGGTGATGTGCTTGAGGAGGTGGTCAGTGAGCGAAGTTTCTAATAACAGATAAAACCGCTATTAATGATGAGAGGACCTGACTGTACATGCCAGGGACGCATGGCGGAACAGCCTCTCATCATTTATATCAATTGCGTATGCAATACAGATTATCATAAATGATTGTTAATGGAAAAATAAAACCGCTGTCTCTATCGGTATTATTTTTTATAGCATTTTTCTTATCTATCGTTCCCACGACACTGTTGGCGCTTGATAGCCAAGCCCATATCAATAATGAGTATGCAGTGGTTAGAGAAGTCACGCTGGAACCAGGTGACACGTTAGAGATAGAGGAAGAAAGTACACGTAAATGGCTTATATATCCTTTGAGCGACTACTCCATAATACACAAACATGGTGACAAAATAATCAAACAATCCAGACACAGGCGTGGCGAACCATATAGCATCCCCAAGAACACATCCTCGCTCCAAAACAATGGCATTTCCGAAGCGAGTTTCTTGGAATTTCAATCCCGAATAACACCTTCTATGACAAACATACCTGGCCCATCATTTTACGAACTTTCTCAACAAGGGCATATTTCAGAAAAAGCGTCAAAACTGGTAAAAAAGATTTTCGACAACACTTTCTTTCGGGTAACAGAGTATGTCATGACACCATGTTCACAGTTACCACCACATACAATATCCAACCATGTCATAGTGGGTATTAGCCAAACCTTCATCAATCATAAGGACAGTAAAGATAACTCAAACAACCATTATTACCTGGATCCCATGGAATCAATATGGAAAAAGGCAGGTAAATATGCAATAGACAACCAGTCCGAAAGCATATCTCATTTTCTCACTGTAGAGCTAAAGCCACCCGAGCGATATTCCAACTATTCTCCCTAACCCTCACTTGTGAAAATAAGATGAAGACATTTATGCTAAAAACGCCTCTATACTTGCTAATCATAACGGCCATGACCACGATGCTGGGAACTTCATCGGCTTTTGGTGACTCAAACGCTATTGATGATATAGCGGTTATCAAAAATATCGGATCTCATGAATATGAACCACCACCTAGTGGAAAATTATCTCAAAATCAGGTCGAAGAATTCATTGTAATTACTGAAAAGGCAGAAGAACTAGAAAACAAATATTCCGGCGACACTCACAGAAAACGATTAGCTTTGATTGAGGCCGTTTTCAGCGAGGAGGGTAATTGGGCAGAATATCAGTGGGTTCATTCACAACTCAGACAAGTCGCGATTACTAGCCAAGTCAATGTTGAACATCGCGACGCGGCGAATCGTCACAACAGCCAACTTTTCGAAACTTATCAGAACCGCCTTCAACCGCTACTCCAATAGTGTTGAGAAGCCAATGGGTACGACTCCCCCGTCCAGCCGGTGAGGTGGCATCCCGCATGGACAGTTTTCCACCCCATCGGCTTCGCTGCCTGCTGCCTTACATCGACAAGCAGATCTTGCCGAAATGACGCCCGGCCTCCTGATGCCGGAACGCCTCAGCGATGTCGTCCAGCGGGAAGGTACGATCGATGACCGGATGCATGTCACTCGCCTCGATGGCACGGATCATGTCCTGTTGATTGGCGCGGCTGCCGACGATCAGGCCCTGAAGCTTTGCCTGTTTTGCCATCAGCTTGGCGGTAGGGATATCACCGCCACGACCGGTCAGTACTCCGATCAAGGAAATGTGGCCTCCGATACATACAGCGTCTATCGACTGCGGCAATGTACCGGGACCGCCGACCTCGATCACATGATCGACACCACGCCCACCGGTCAACGACTTGACCGTCTTGCCCCACTCCGGATCCGTGCGGTAATTGATGGTGTGTTCGGCCCCCATCTCGCGCAGCCGTTCCAGCTTCTCGTCGGAGGAGGAGGTAGCAATCACTCGGGCGTTCATCATCCGCGCGAATTGCAGCGCAAAGATCGATACGCCGCCGGTGCCCAGCACCAGCACCGTATCGCCGGCCTTCAGGCCGCCATCGACCACCAGGGCGCGCCAAGCCGTCAGGCCTGCGGTGGTCAGCGTCGCCGCCTCGGCATGGGTGTAATCCTTGGGAGCAAGGGTGAACCAGGTAGCAGGGCGCACGATCTGCTCTCGTGCGTACCCTTCGACACCATCGCCGGGAACGGTCTTGAAATCCCCTACCGGCGCCGGCCCGTTCAGCCAGGTCGGGAAGAAGGTGGAGACGACCGAATCACCGACCTGAAATTCGTCGACACTCTGGCCGACCGCTTCCACGACACCGGCCCCATCGGACATGGGTATCCGACCGTCTTCCGTCGGCATGGCGCCGGAAACCACACCGTAGTCGTGGAAATTGAGCGAACTGGCATGCAGGCGTACGCGGATTTCACCCGGCCCCGGCTCTCCCGGGGCCTCGCGATCCTGCACGTCGAGATGGTCCAGTCCGCCGGGATGGCGTAATGTAACGACCTTCATCGAACCCTCCTTATCGATTCGTATGGCAGCACTGCTTTCTGACACGTTGGAGCGATATCAGGCCGCTTTCAAGGTATCCATGTCGATGACGAAACGGTATTTCACGTCACCGCGCTGCATCCGCTCGTAGGCTTCATTGATGTTTTTGATGTCGAGCATCTCTACATCACACTCGATGCCGTGCTCGGCGCAGAAATCGAGCACTTCCTGAGTTTCCGGCATGCCGCCGATCAGCGAGCCGGCCAGAACACGACGCTTCATCAGCAACGCGCCGGCCTGGAGCGGTGGATCGACCGGCTCCAGCAAGCCCACCATGATGTGAATCCCATCGTAGCGCAGGGTATTCAGATACGGGTTGAGGTCGTGCTGCACCGGCACCGTATCGAGAATGAAATCCAGGTGTTCGGCGGTGGCTTCCATTTGCGCGTCATCGGTGGAGACCACGACGTGATCCGCTCCCTGTTTTCGCGCTTCGTCCACCTTGTGACTGGAACGGGTGAACAGCGTGACCTCGGCTCCGAGTGCCTTGGCGAACTTGACGCCCATGTGGCCGAGTCCCCCCATGCCGACGACGCCTACCTTATGGCCGGGTTTCACGCCGTAGTGACGCAGTGGCGAATAGGTCGTGATGCCGGCACATAACAGCGGTGCTGCCATGGCCGGATTCAGGGCACTCGGCACCTTGACCACGAAGTGCTCACTGACCACGATGCTGTCGGAATAGCCGCCGAAGGTGATGCTACCATCATGGCGATCTTCACCGTTGTAAGTCGGTGTCATGCCATTGAGGCAGAACTGTTCCAGGCCCCCTTCGCAGGCTGGGCAGGTACGGCAGGAATCGACCATGCAGCCGACGCCGACGATATCTCCTTCCTTGAAAATCGTGACGGCGCTCCCGACCGCTGTGACACGGCCGATGATTTCATGCCCTGGGACGACGGGAAACTGGGTGATGCCCCAGTCATCGTGAGCGAAATGAAGGTCGGTGTGGCAGACACCACAATAGTCGATCTGGATGGAGACGTCATCGGCGCGTGGCTGTCGACGCTCGAACGTGATTGGCGACAAGTCGGAATCGGCGGAACGGGCGGCATACCCTTTGACTTGACTCATGCTACTGTGTCCTCCTGCATGCGGATCATGCTTCGACTAGGCTGAGACCCAGTATTCTGGTGGTGACACCCGATGAATACGATCGATGTTTCTGTGACATTTTTGCTCATTTCTCCAAAAGTATGCCGTTTTCCCTTCATGACAGGCAGATACCATGGTTGACTCGACATCTACGTTTCCCGATCTGGTCGACTTGCTACGACCGCTGATTACCCATGATGGTTTTTCCGAGACGAGCATTCCCCAGGTATCACTGATCGCGACCCATCGCCCCGTCGAGCGTACACCACTCATGTACGATCCCAGCCTGATCATCGTTGCCCAGGGACAGAAGGTCGGCTATCTGGGCGAGCGGGAGATTCATTACAACCCGGGACACTACCTGGTACAGACCCTACCACTGCCGTTCGAGTGCGAAACCTTCGCATCGCCGGATGCCCCGCTGCTGGCGATGTCGGTTCATATCGATCCCGCCATGCTGGGCGAGCTGGTCATGGCAGCGGGATCGCCCCCCTTCGAAACCTATGAACATGAACCATTACCCATGGACTCGGTAGCCTTGACGCCAGGTATCAGCGAGGCCGTCATTCGGCTGGTCCGGGCCCTCCATGACCCGGTCGACGCCAGCGTCATGGGGCAAGCGCGAGTCAGGGACGTCATCTTTGAAGCCCTGAAGGGGGAACAAGGGCCGGCCTTACGCGCACTCATTCAGAACCAGGGCAATTACTCACGTATCGTCCAGGTGCTCTCGCAGATGCATGCCGACTTCGATCATGAACTGAGCGTGGATACTCTGGCTCACGAGGCCAATATGAGCGTCTCGTCCTTCCATCACCATTTCAAACGGATCACTCACGCTTCGCCGCTGCAATATCTCAAGCGTTTGCGTCTACTCAAGGCTCGCTTGCTTCTCAGCCACGATGATCTCAACATCAACCGGATCGCCGAAAGGATCGGCTATCGCAGCGTGTCTCAATTCAGTCGCGACTATAAACGCTATTTCGGGGTTTCTCCGATGAAGGATCGTCAGCAGTCGCCGGGGCCGACGATCGACCGCACCACGACACAACGGGCCAGCTGAGCGAGTGCCATGCCTGCCATGCACGCCGGGAGAAAGCGATGTCAATTTGCAATCCGTCTCGCCGAACGATTCTCAAAGGGCTCCTGACAACCGCGGCCGCTACAGCCATACCCTCCTGGCCGTTATCGGCCCAGGACAACGGACCGAAAACGCGCGCCGTCCCTTCCACGGGTGACTCCCTACCCCTGATTGGCCTGGGCAGTTGGATCACCTTCAATGTCGGCGACGATTCCGAGCTGCTGGAGCAATGCGTCGATGTCATGGCGGCTTTCTTCGATGCGGGCGGACGCATGATCGATTCGTCACCGATGTACGGCTCATCGCAGGCGACGATCGGCTATGGGCTGGACAAGCTCGACGCCCATGACCGGGTCTTTTCCGCCGACAAGCTATGGACCTCGAATCCTGACGAGGGACGCGATCAGATCGACGCGTCGCGGTCCGATTGGGGCATATCCCGTTTCGACCTTCTTCAGGTTCACAACTTGCGCGCCTGGCGGGAAAATCTCGAAACGCTGTTGACCATGAAAGACGACGGTGAATTGCGCTATGTCGGCATCACAACCTCACATGGGCGTCGCCACGACGAATTCGAAACCATTATGCGCGATTATCCGCTGGATTTCGTCCAGCTCACCTACAATCCCATCGACCGGGCAGCGGAACAACGGCTATTGCCCCTGGCCAGGGAGCGGGAGATCGGCGTCATCGTCAACCGACCTTTCCAGCAAGGCCGGTTGATAGACCGACTCGAGGATCACGCCCTACCCGACTGGGCCAGTGATGTAGAAGCCGAGACCTGGGCACAACTCATTCTCAAGTTCATCATCTCGCATCCCGATGTCACCTGCGCCATTCCCGCCACGACGCAGGTGGCGCATGTGCGCGAGAACATGGCCGCTGCCTCGTCACCGCTTCCCGATGACGACATGCGTCAGCGTATTGCCGAGACGATCGGAGAACTGTGATGTCCGAGTGGTGGACCTATCGGCCGGAAGATTTCCTGTTATTCTCCCCGCGTGTCTATTGGCGTCTGTTCGAACTGCATAATGCTGCATGGTGGCCGCTACAAATCGTGGCACTGCTCGCGGGCCTGTTGCTCATTGTGGTACTGCTAACGCCCCGCCCTTGGCTCGTACGCTGTCTCGGTGTCGTCCTGGCAGCCAGTTGGGGCTTCGTTGCCTGGGCCTTTCTCTGGCAACGCTACGCACCGATCAACTGGGCTATCGAGTACGTCATCCCGCTCTTTGCACTGCAAGCCCTGCTCTTGCTGGGAGCGCTTTCCAGCGGCTGGCTGACGTTCACCGACCGTAGACGCCTCCCTCGCTACATCGGGCTCGCCCTGATTCTCCATGCCGTCATATTGCATCCACTGGTTCCGCTCTTGTCAGGCCGCTCCTGGCAAATGGCGGAAGTCTTCGCAGTCGCTCCCGACCCGCTGGCCATCGCAACGCTGGGGCTGCTCGTCAGCGCTCATCCAGCACGATGGGCCTGGCCCTTGATGGTCATTCCTCTGCTGTGGTGCCTGATCAGTTGGCTCACCCTCGATACAATGGGCGCTCCCTCCGCCTGGTCTCCACTGACCGCCGCCTGCCTGGCTCTTGTCACCAGACTGTGGCCTCACGCCGAAGCAAAGTAACCCGGCATAGCGACGGCCCGTGTCTCGCACTACATTGATAAGAGACACGGCAACAATCCTGGTTGCCGTTGGGGGTGGAGCATGGGTAAGCGCTACGTCAGCATTCTCGAGACTATCGGCAATACACCGGTCGTACGTATCAATAATCTGGCGCCCCCCGGCGTCGAATTATTCGTTAAAATCGAAGCCTTCAACCCGATGGGGTCGGTCAAGGACCGCTTGGCGCTGGGCGTCGTCGAGGATGCCGAGCGGCGCGGCGAACTGCAGCCGGGCCAGACCGTCGTCGAAGCGACCAGCGGCAACACCGGCATCGGGCTAGCCATGGTATGCGCGCAGAAAGGCTATCCATTGGTCGTTACCATGGCCGAAAACTTCAGTGTCGAACGGCGCAAGTTAATGCGTTTTCTGGGCGCCAAGGTCGTGCTGACACCGGCATCGGAAAAAGGCTCCGGCATGGTCGCCAAAGCCCGGGAACTGGCCGAGACACACGGCTGGTGGCAATCGCGACAGTTCCAGAATCCTGCCAATGCCGAGATTCATGCCCGGACCACCGCCGTCGAGATCCTCGAGGATTTTGATGACTCGCCCCTCGACTACTGGGTCACCGGAGTGGGCACGGCCGGCACACTCAATGGGGTCTCGCGCGTACTTCGCGAGCGCAGTCCGGCGACACGAATCGTTGTCTGCGAACCGGACAACGCCGCCATCATGGCAAGCGGCATTCCTCAACAGCGCCATCCCGACGGCTCCCACAGCCAGAGTCATCCCATCTTTCGACCGCACCTGATGCAGGGCTGGACACCGGACTTCATTCCCCAACTGGCCGAAGAGGTGCTGTCCGGTCAACGAATCGACACCTACCTGCCCATCAATGGAAGCGATGCGCTGTACTGGTCACAGGCACTGGCCAGCCAGGAGGGCATCTTTGTCGGCATTTCCGCAGGCGCGACCTTTGCGGGGGCATTGCAAGTCGCCGACAATGCCAACCCTGGTGCCACCATCCTCTGCATGCTACCGGATACCGGCGAACGTTACCTGACGACGCCCTTGTTCGAAGGTATCGCCGTCGACATGACCGAGGAAGAACTGGATATTTCCCGCTCCACGCCCGGTTACCGTTTCGATGTGTCGTCTCCTGCTGCGGCTCCCGACACCAGGCCAGTCACTCTCGACCCAGCTGCCGAAGCGGAAGTCACGCAGATCATCAACGATCCTGATCAACCGATCGTGATGTTCGCCCTGGAGTGGTGCGAATTCTGCTGGTCGGTACGCAAGGTCCTGAAACATCATGATATCGATTATCGCAGTATCGACCTGGATGCGGTGGATTATCAGCAGGACAACCGGGGCGGCAAGATACGCGCCGTGCTCAACGCACGCACCGGGGTCCAGACCCTGCCGCAGATATTCATTGGCGGCGAGTTCGTCGGTGGCTGTACGGAACTGTTCGACGAGTGCAAGAGCGGGCGACTCTTTGAACGACTCGATGCCCTGAATCGCTCCTATGACACCAGCTCACCGGTCGACCCCTACAGCATGCTGCCTGGCTGGCTGCATCCCCGCTGACCTCCTAGTCGCGAGACATCCCTGCCTCTTCGACCAGGAAGGTATCAATACCGTCGAGGTATTCGGGTTCGCTATCGAGAAAGCCCGCATTGTGGCTGCCGCTGATTTCGAGCATGGTCTTCGGTTCACGCGCCGCTTCGAAAACGGCCTGGCCTTCATAGAATGGAATGACATCGTCATCACGACTGTGAACCACCAGCAACGGCGCATCCAGCTCGGTAACATAATCAATGGTGTGGTACCCGAATCGTGACAGCCAGCGAGCCGGCAGGAACGGATACATCTGCTGGGCCATGAGCGGAACCGAGCGGAAGGGCGACTCCAGTATCACGGCTGCCGGTGACACATCACGCGCCAACTCCGCCGTAACCGCCGAACCCAGAGAGCGGCCGAAAATAACGATCCGGTCCGCCTCTCGTCGCTCCCGCAACCATTGCCAGGCAGCACGGGCGTCCTTTGCCGTTCCTGCTTCCGAGGGTTTACCTTCGCTCCGCCCATAGCCGCGGTAATCGATGATCAGCACCGACAAGCCCAGTTGATGGAATTGACTCAGAGAATCCAGTCGGTGCGAGATGTTGCCGGCATTGCCATGGAAGAAAAGCAAGCTGCCACGCTCCTTTTCGGCCGGCAACCACCAGCCATCCAATGTGATGTCGTCTTCGCTTTCCAGACTGACCGACTCCCAGGACAAGCCATATTCATCGGGCGTGGCGATATAATCCCGTCCCGTATGGGGTAGATAGAGCAAGCGATCCTGGAACAGCCAGGCAAGTAGTACGATCAAGACATAGATCAGGATGGCCCAAAGAAGCACACGCCACATCATCGATCCCCGGTACTAATATTTGATTCGCATATCGACTCGTCGATTACGCCCGACAGAACGGCCAGAATTGGTAAAAGTGACGACAACGAAATTCGGCTTCACAGGAAGCCAGTTGAGTCCGATAGCGACTGGCCTGATCCCTGACTTCTCTGGCCGCGCGCATCACCTGGGGCTTGGCATGATAAGAGCCGCGACGATATCCTCCCTGGCCTTCATGGTATGCCAGATAGAGATGCTCGGGATTATTGAGGGAAATACCCGCTTGTCGATGCGATCGGGCGTTGTACCAGCCGATGAAATCAGTCGCGTGTTTCATGTGCGTGCGGCGAGCGAAGAGACTGCCGGCATCGTCCTTGTACTCTCCCCATACCGGATCCTGAGCCTGAGCATAGCCATGGGCTGATGACGGTCTCGGACCGGGAATAATCCAGAGTATGCGCTTTCTCGGCGGTCGCACATGGCTACGGAAGGAGGACTCACGTTCGATGAAGGCCATCTGCGTGGCAATGGGTGTCCCCCATTTTTCTTCGGAGTCCCGGGCATAGTCATACCAGGAAGGCTGCTCACGAAAAATCTCACAGATATTGCTCTGATTCTGCGGTGGTGACGGCGCCAGCATGGCACACCCGGAGGACATCCCAATCAACAGCATGATCAGCAACCACCGGCCAACGTTGATGCCCGGCCGATACCCATTGGATGACCCCTCTCCCCTGCTCATGCCTCACTCCCCTTTCCCAGCCTGTTTACGCCCTGCAACACTCTTTAGCTGATGCGACGACATAAACGGTGTATAGTGTCTGTGCAAGATTATCAGTAATGGAGTAGTCAACACGACAGATCATTCTTTCAAAGCCAGCACAGGAGGTTCTCATGAGGGTCTACCAACCTAAGTGGCGATGTACCTTCAATGTCAATGAAGGTGTCGAAGAATCGGCCAACTGGAAAATGCGCCTTGCCTGGCGTATTCGCGAGCTGGCCGACAAGCTGGATGGCAGTGGAAGAACGATCAAGATCGACTACAACGTCACGCCGGCAGTGAGCCGCGAAGACGTCGACTCCTGCCTGGGCAAGGGCTTTGCCGTGACCCAGAGCCTACTCACTCAATTGGCCCAGCAGGCAGCCTGTGAGGATGTCATGCGCGATGCCAAGTCGGAACTGTTCGAATCCGACGCACCATACTGACATCGCACCTTGATGGGGTGCCATTCACACCATTCTTGAATGGCGCCCCATGCCCCACCGATATCGATGGCTCCTGGTTTCCATACCAGGTGTTGAAATCGCATCACACCGTCCTCAGGTTTTAAATACCAGCCGAAACACACTCCCCCCGGGCGGTGTAACGGCACGGCCTCGTGGGGGAGTTCTCGTTTCGTTCTGTATATTGGAATCACGAAAGCGAGGTATACCACATGAGTGATCATCTGGACCTTTATCCCTCACGCCTGAAGGCGTATCGCAAGCCCATTCCGCGCCAAGACCCTATCGTCCATGCGCGCAACCAGAAACGCTGGGAGGGGCCACTCGATGAGGTGGCGCTGTCACGCTATGAACGTGACGGCTACCTTTGGTTCGAAGGGTTCTTCTCCAAGGACATCATCGAACCGTTTTTCGAAGAGCTCAAAGCGATGGCCAAGGACGATGAACTGATGCGCTCCGACCAGGTCATCACCGACCCCAACAGCGGTGCCATCCGCTCCGTATTCGGCATGCACCACCTCTCCGAGCGTTTCGACAAACTGACTCGCGATCCACGCATCCTTGGTATGGTGCGTCAGCTCCTCGGCAGCGAAGTCTACATCCACCAGTCGCGTATCAACGACAAGTACGGCTTCGAAGGCAGCGGTTTCGACTGGCATTCGGATTTCGAAACCTGGCATGCCGAGGATGGGATGCCCCGCATGCGCGCCGTCAGTGCCTCCTTGATGCTGACCGACAACAACGAGTTCAACGGTCCGTTGATGCTGATCCCCGGTTCGCATCGGGAGTTCATCCCCTGCGTGGGCGAAACACCGGAATATAACTGGAAAGCATCGCTCAAGGCCCAGAAGATCGGCGTACCGGATCAGGAAGCGCTGGCCAGACTGGCCGAGCATGGCGGCATCGAGGCACCCAAGGGACCGGCCGGGTCGCTGCTGCTGTTCGAGTGCAATGTGTTGCATGCCTCGAACGAGAACATGTCGCCCTGGCCGCGTTCCAACCTGTTCTTTGTCTACAACAGTGTAGATAACACCCTGGATGAGCCTTACGCCGCACCGATGCGACGTCCCGAGTATCTGGGAGCACGGGAAACCGTCGAGCCGTTGTCCATGCATGACGACTTCCCCGAGCTCACTGGCCAAGGGGTCAAGCCTCTGCAATAACGGCGCCGCTCACTTCTCTACGTACCCCGCCTGGTGATGACCCGCCGGCGGGGACATTGCACCGCAGCATAAAAAGTTGCCGTTTCTCGACAAGACCGTTACCATGCCCGACGGTAACGAAACACTGTCCTTCAACCAACCAGCCGACGCTCTACCGCAGGAAGAGAGTGTTCGACGCAACGCTTGTCATGAGGGAATGTCATGCAGACACGCTCCCGCTTGATCTTCATCGGTAGTCTCCTCGTGCTGTTGTCTTCCGGCTGTGCCAGCCAAGGGCAAGCCCACGAAACGACAGCGGAAACCCAAGAAGGCGTCGCCTCCTACTACAGCGACAACTTCCAGGGACAAACCACCGCCAGTGGCGAACCGTTTGACCAGCAGGCACTCACAGCCGCCCATCCCAGCCTGCCACTCGGCACCAAGGTCGTGGTCACCCGGCAGGACAACGGTCGCGAAGTTGAAGTGCTGATCAATGACCGTGGCCCCTATGCTCAGGGTCGTATCATCGATCTATCCAAGCGCGCTGCCAGGGAACTCGGCATGCTTCACCGCGGTGTCGCACCGGTCCTGGTGACGTCAGTGGAGTGAGCCGGATTCGCAGCGAGACTGCGCGTCTGGACTCTCTATGCCGACGCAACACGCCACCCTCGGCTCCCGCATGGACACTCCCCAGTGCTGGCTATCAGCATGCGTCAAGTGAAGCGAAGGGGAGTCCCGATAGGCATGCTTACGACAAGCCTGCCCAGGACGGCATGACTTAGATTTCAGCGCCCTCGGACGCTCTAATCAACCCCTTGATAACGCGGTAGATATACCAGATAGCCGCAATCACGAGAATGAACACCCCTACGCCGATAAACGAGAGGGCCAGACCTATCACCGTCCAGAGCAGTGAATACCAGAACGTCCTGATAGCGTAACGGCAATGGCTTTCTTCGAACGCATTCCTGGCAGAGCCTTTCTTGATATAAGCAAAGATGACACCACAAAGGGTGACGAAGCCTCCACTGATGACCCCAACGCCATAGAGCGCCCACAGGATGAAGACTGACGATTTATCGGGCTCGGGCTGGGAAGTATTGTTAGAAGGCGTCGCCTCTGACGGCGTAGAAGCCGTTTCCTGAGGCTCATGTTCAGAGGTTGGATCTTGGCTCATTGATAAGTTCCTTTTGATGGCAATCCCTAGAGAAACAGCGAGCTAATCTAACATACATTCATGATATTGCAGCCTGAAATTGCCGGTATACAGTGACGACAGATGACCATCTACCCGCTTGCCTCGCCGGATTCCTGTACCACGTCCTCCCCCGGATAGCCGGCATTCCCCATCAGGACTTCCATCTTTGCCTGGGTTGGTGTATCGCTTTTAGGAATGTAGGTAATCAGTTGTACAGGGAGGCCATTACCCCCGGCCACCTGCAGTACTGCATAGTCAAAGGTCAGCCGCCCCGCTTCGGGATGCTCGTAAGCCTTTACGCCATCCTGGGGAAGCTGCACGTTGTGCTCCTCCCACCACTCGGCAAACTCCGGGCTTTGCTCGAGCAGTAATCCGATCAGCACGTTGAACCAAGGATCGTCGATGTAGTTCGCATAGGTCAGGCGCAACTTGGCGACACAGTCCCGTGCATGCAACTCCCAATTCACGAGCATGCGGCGTATGCGTGGGTTCAGGAACAACTGATGGACACCGTTCCTCTCGATTCCCCGCATGGCATCGAGGTCACCATGGATGGCAGTCGCGGCTCTGTTCCAGGCCAGAATGTCGGAACGCGCCCCTGTGATCCACGCCGGGCAGAATTCGAGCTGGTTCATCAACCGCTGAAGCTGCGGGCTCACTACCGCTTCGCGCGCTGAACCATTACTACCGTTCTCCGGCCCGTATCCGCCCAGTGTCAACAGGTGCTGCTGCTCGGCTGGCTCGAGTCTCAGCGCACGCGCGATACGCTGCAACGTATCCATCGACGGATGTACATCACGCATCTGCTCCAGCCACGCGTACCACTCCGTGCTGATCCCGGCCAGTTCGGCGACTTCCTCGCGACGCAGACCGGGAGTCCGCCGCCTCGTACCGCGCGGCAGGCCGATCTGCTCGGGCTGCAGACGAGCACGCCGAATTCTCAGGAAGGTAGCGATCTCGCTACGACGGTCGTTACTAAGCACTGCGTGACTCCTTCTGGTTTGCTGAACAATCGCCGAGCGATGCGCAAGTCGTTTTCAGACAGAGCAATTGAGGGGGAAGTGCGGATACCAGTATAGAGCCTTCCTTATTCCATACTCACAGCCAATATATGGTCTTCATCACAAACCACGACTGGCCTTTCTACACTCGAGGCGCACCCTAGCAATTCCAACGCCGGCGGCACCACGATTGCATCCCGCTGGGCGATGTAACCACCAAGTAGCAACAGGAGTACCACCATGCGTTACCGCCAATTCGGCAATACCGGCCTGTTCGTCTCCGAGCTTTGCCTGGGCACCATGACCTTCGGCGGCCAAGGCGAGCTATGGAGCCAGATCGGTGACCTGCAGCAGAACGACGCCGACCGGCTGATCGGTCGGGCGCTCGACGCCGGCATCAACTTCATCGACACCGCTGATGTCTACTCCGAAGGATTGTCGGAGCAGATGACCGGCCAGGCCCTGAAAAATCTCCAGGTGCCACGCGAGGACGTAGTGCTAGCCACCAAGGTATTCGGCGAGACCGGGCCGGGCGCCAATGCAAGAGGACTATCACGCTATCACATCATGGAAGGCGTGAAGGCCAGCCTGAAGCGCCTGCAGGTAGATCACATCGATCTGTACCAGGTGCATGGTTTCGATCCGGCCACGCCGATCGAGGAAACACTGCATGCACTCGACACCCTGGTTCAACATGGCTACGTACGCTATATCGGCGTTTCCAACTGGGCGGCCTGGCAGATCATGAAGGCGCTCGGCATCGCCGACCGCCAGGGCCTGGCCCATTTTCAATCGTTGCAAGCCTACTACACCATCGCCGGTCGCGACCTGGAGCGTGAAATCATCCCCATGTTGCAGAACGAAGGCCTGGGACTCATGGTCTGGAGTCCACTGGCCGGGGGGCTGCTAAGCGGAAAGTACACGCGTGAAGGCCAGACGGAAACAGGTAGCCGACGCACTCACTTCGATTTCCCCCCCGTCGAGATGGAACGCGCTTACGATTGCATCGATACCATGCGTGGCATCGCCGAAGGAAAAGGAGTTTCCGTCGCCCAGATCGCGCTTGCCTGGCTGCTGCATCAGGATGCCGTGACCAGCATCATCGTCGGTGCCAAGCGAACCGAGCAGTTGGATGACAACATCGCCGCAACGCAGGTCGAACTCAGCAACGACGAACTCGCCGAACTCAATCGGGTCAGCGATCTGCCCCCCGAATACCCGGGCTGGATGTTCGAGCGTCAGGGTGCCTATCGGAGAGAACAGTTGGCGGCGCAAAAGCGCTGAAAACGTCGCCCCTCGGCATTTCACCCCATACGCCCCGAGCGGTATGGGGTGTTTTGGGGCCAGACGTATCACACATCCCCGGCCAGGGTGTGGATATTGCAAGCGGTGCCGTCCAGGGTAAGCTGGACCCACTCAATTATCACAGGGTACGTCTATCGGTGGCCGAATAGCCCGGAACCACCATCGAATCCCCTTACCGGTCCCGAGCGGAGTTCATGATGTCCTCGAGCGCTTCATCCGATACCGTCGCCCCCGGCATTAGCCGGGAGGCTTTTGGCCATTTGCCCGATGGCCGACCTGTCTCACTATTTCGCCTCGCCAATCGCCAGGGCCTACGCATGTGCGTGACCGATTACGGCGGTATCATCGTCTCGCTCCATGCGCCGGACCGCGACGGCAAGCTGGCCGATATCGTACTCGGCTTTCCTGATCTGGATGGCTACCTGTCACCTCTGTATCAACAGGCCAATCCTTACTTCGGCGCTTTGATCGGCCGTTATGCCAACCGTATCGCCGACGGGTGCTTTACCGAGAATGGCACTACCTGCCGGCTCACCGTCAATGACGGTGATAACCACCTCCATGGTGGCGCAAGAGGATTCAGCCAACGACTCTGGCAGGCAGAGACCTTCGAACACGATGATGGCGTGGGCATACGCCTGCGCTATATCAGCGCCGACGGCGAAGAAGGCTATCCCGGCTGCCTGGAATGCGATGTCACCTATACACTCGATGACGACAAGGCGCTGACGATCGATTACCGCGCCACTACCGACCGCACCACGCCGGTCAACCTGACCCAGCACAGCTACTTCAACCTGGCAGGCGAGGGCAGTGGCAGCATCGAAGGCCACTATCTACAGCTCAATGCGGATGCCTTCACACCGATCGACCGTGGCTTGATCCCCACCGGCGAGATACGCTCTGTCGCGGATACGCCATTCGATTTCACCACGATGACTCGCATCGGCGATCGTATCGAGGCTCCCGACGAGCAACTCCAGCTGGCTGGAGGCTACGATCACAATTTCGTACTGGCCTGGCAGACACCGCCATCTGACGAGTTGAGGCTGGCGGCACGCCTCTGGGAGCCCGATAGCGGCAGGCAACTGGAGGTGGCGACCAGCAAGCCGGGTATCCAGTTCTATTCGGGCAACTCTCTCGATGGCAGCCTGATCGGCAAGTCGAACCAGACCTACCGACCGCGTAGTGGACTGGCACTGGAAACCCAGCTCTTCCCCGACTCGCCGAATAACTCCCATTTCCCCACTGCTCGGCTCCGGCCCGGTGACACCTACGTGTCACGCACCAGATACCGTTTCAGCACGGATCAGGAGCCCAGATAGTCGTCCGCTTTTTCAGGCAGTATGCCCGGCTTTCCACCTGACTGGAGGGTATGACTCGAGGGAGGTCAAGGTGCCGCTTCCACAGGCTCGAACAACCGTCTGATGTAATCGCGCAACAGCATCAGTTGATTGGGTAGAATCTCCGGATCTCCCGTAGCACGGCCCAGCACCAGGCCACCCTCGATGACCGTCGATACCATATCAGCCAGAGAATCGAGGTCGACGGGCTCGTCAACATCCGCTTGCGCCACGACCTCCGACAGGAGCAAGCGAAACCGGGCCCGCCAGTGCAACACGATGTTCTGGTAAAGCTCGCGCACTCCCCGATCGAACAGGCGTTCCTGATAACAGTAGGTGGCCACGAGACACCCGGGATGGCCCCCCGGAAGGTCTGCCATGGTTTCCGCCAGCAGTTTCAGTCCGACCAGGAACCCATGCAACGGGTCGGTCGCGAGTTCCCGCCCCCGCGCAAAGACATCGTCGAGCAATGCATCGTCACGCTCCATGTATCGCTGCAACAATGCGCGCGCGAGCTCGTTCTTATCCCGAAAATGGTAGAAGAAGCCACTCTTGGTGATGCCTGCCTCTGCAATGACCTCCTCGATCGAGGTCGCTCCGAACCCCTTGGCCAGCACCGCGGTCTCCGTAATGGCCAGGATTCGCTCACGCGTCGCCGCCCCTCTCCCCATCATCATGATTGCCTGCCCCGAAAAGACTGTACCGCGAGTGAAGTTCAACGATCTCGATTCGCGTCACAGACGCTCTCACGATCCGCAAACCCAGGGTATGCTTTTGATTATAGAAGCGGCTTGCCTCCCTATCGAAAACCGGACCATGAGTTTACTAGCGGGACGATGTATCGCCGGCCATTCTTATTGACAGTGCCGGCACCACTCCATGATCCCCATTACCCAGACGGAGAGCCTCTCATGTCCGAGCCAGCCAATGCGGTTCACGCCGTCCCCGACTTCAATAACCAGCGAGCCGATGCGTTTACCGATCGCATGGTCGATATTCTCAATGCGGGAGCACTCAGCCTGATGATCTCGATCGGTCATCGCACCGGGTTGTTCGATACACTAGCCGTTTCAGGGCCGTCTACGAGCCAGGGAATCGCGGATCGTGCCGGCCTCAACGAGCGCTATGTCCGTGAGTGGTTGGGTGCGATGACGGTGGGAAGTGTCATCGAACATGATCCGGACAATGGCACTTATCACCTGCCACAGGAATACGCGGCGAGCCTCAGCCGGGCGTCACCCACCGACAATATCGCCGTATTCGCCCAATATATCCCTCTGCTGGGGACGGTGGAGGATGACATCGTACACTGTTTCCAGCACGGCGGCGGTGTGCCCTACGAGCGGTTCGGGCGTTTCCACGAGATCATGGCCGAAGATAGCGGCCAATCCGTTGTACCGGCGCTGGAAGACCATATTCTGCCGCTGATCCCGGGTCTCAGGGAGAGGCTTGAACGAGGCATCCGTGTGCTGGATGCCGGATGCGGGCGGGGCAAGGCCATCAACAAACTGGCGTCACTGTTTCCGAACAGTCGCTTCACCGGCTACGACCTCGCCGAAGAGGCCATTACTCTGGCCCGCGCGGAAGCCCGCGAATCCCACAACGCCAACGTGAACTTCGAGGTTCGCGACCTCACCACATTCGAGCATAGTGCCAAACCGGCATCATTCGAACTCATCACGACCTTTGACGCCGTCCATGACCAGTCGAACCCTCATGCACTATTGCGGGGTATTCGCCGTGCACTTACCGAGGATGGCGTCTATCTGGCCCAGGACATCAAGGGCTCCGGCCATCATCACCTGGACCAGAATCACCCGATCGGGCCGCTGCTCTATACACTGTCCTGCATGCACTGCATGACGGTATCTCTCGCCAACGGCGGCGAGGGGCTGGGCGCAATGTGGGGCCGTGAAAAGGCGCTGGCTTACTTCCGGGAAGCCGGTTTCAGCCATATTGAAGTCCATGAACTCGAACACGACTTTCAGAACTACTGGTATGTCTGCCGGCCCAGCATGACTGTGACATAACGCTTGCGGCCCCGTTCGATTGTTCGAAGCCAAAGATGGGACGGAGCCGATTTGTTCTTACGCTTCCAGAAACCGCAACACGCAGCAGGGGTTACCCACGGCCACGCAATCGGCGGGGATATCGCGAGTGACGACACTACCGGCGCCGATCACGGTCCGGTCGCCGATCGTCACGCCCGGCATGACCGAGACATTGCCCCCCAACCAGACATCATCGCCAATGGTGATGGGCATCGCATGCTCGGCTTCGCGACGCGCGCCGGCTTCCAGCGGATGCGTTGCCGTGGACAGCAGTACATGCGGGCCGAACATGACATGCCGACCGATCGTTACCGGGCAGGCATCCAGAATGGTCAGATGGTGATTGGCAAAGAACCCGTCCCCCAGGCAGATATTGTAGCCGTAATCGCAATAGAAACTCGGCTCGATATACGCCTGCCCCTCTATCGTCAACAACGACGCCAGCACCGCCATTCTGGCCTCCGGTTCCAGCGGGTCCATCATGTTGAAACGGTGACAGACCGACTTGGCATGGCGACTCTCCGCCATCAACGCCGGGTCGGTGGAGAGATAAGGCAGACCGGCAAGCATCTTCTCTTTTTCTGTCATCGACATGCCGTTCCTTTAACCTGCCGCGCCGCTATCGGTTGCAGGAGTTTCCGTGGAATCCGTCAGATTTTCCCCCTCGCTGCGCGCAATGATCGAGGTCCCCACCAGATCGCCGGTCACATTGAGTGCCGTGCAGCCCATGCCCACCAGGGCATCGATGGCGGTCAGCAGGGCTACTGTCTCTATCGGTAGTCCTACCTGGGAAAACACGGTGGCAATCATGATGATGCCCGCACCGGGAACGCCGGCCGTTCCGATCGAAACGAGCGTACCGATCAGAACGATCTGCAACATGCTCATGAAATCCAGGGGTGCCCCGACCACATTGGCGGCAAAGACGGCCGAGATGGCGATGCGGATCGCTGCGCCATCCATATTCATGGTCGCCCCCAGGGGCAGACTGAACCCGTAAACACCTTGCGACAGCCCCAGGCGTCGTGCGGCCTCAAGCGTCAGTGGCAGAGTCCCGGAGCTGCTTTGGGTGGCAAAGGCAGTGGCCATGGGGGTACGCGCCTCACGGAAGAAAGCCCCCAACTTCACGCCGAACAGCCCCATGAGACCGCAGTAAATGAGTAACTGAACGCCGAGCGCGATATAGAGCACCATGACCATATCGCCTAGTGACAGTAGCGTCGCCACCCCTTGCTCGCCCACCGTCTCGGCAACGATGGCAAAGACACCGATCGGCACGTATTGAAGCACGCCAGACATCACTTTGAGCGTCACTTCCTTGAGCCCCTCGACCATTCGATAGAGATGCTCGCCGAGCGCCGCCTGCGATTCCGAGTTGCGCAGTTTCAGGAGTGCCACCCCGAACACGATCGCCGTGAAAATGATGCCAAGCAGATTCAGCTCAGCGAAGGCAGACACGATATTGTCCGGTACGACATTGAGTAACGCCTGCACGAACCCGGGATTGTCGGGTACCGACACCTCGGCACTCTCATCCAGCGTCATGCCACTACCGGGACTGAACAATGTGGCGACGACCAGGCCAACGGTAATCGCCAGTGCGGACGTACCGACGTAATAGAGAAACACTTTCCGACCGATACGCCCCATACTGCCCTGGCTAGCCTGATTGATGCCGACCATGAGGGTGAACAACACGATAGGCACGATCAGGAATTGCAACAACCGCAACAGCAGATCGCCAAACGGTGCCAGCCAGTTGGCCACGGTCTGTCCGCCGACCAGCCCCACGATCACCCCGAGTACCAACGCGATCGTGACTCGCAGTATCAACGAGACATTCATGTAAGCCTGTAACAGTGATTTCACCGAGCCGTCTCCCTCTGTATCGCAGTGACTGTCTTCCCGCTCGCCTTGCTAACGCCGAATCCTGTCTGAAGGCTGCGGAGCTAGCGCATTACCATTATGCTGGTTCCATTCACCGGGTGAACAGGACACGACGATGACCGAACGCGCAATCGACTGCTGGTTGACCGACATGGATGGCGTATTGATTCGTGAAGACCGGGCATTGCCCGGTGCAGCCGAATTGATAGACCGATGGCGCACGCAAGGGACCCCCTTCCTCGTACTCACCAACAACTCCATCTACACGCCCCGCGACCTCAGCGCCCGCCTGACGCGCATCGGCATCGAGGTACCCGAAGCGCAGCTATGGACATCCGCCCTGGCGACGGCGGCATTCCTGAGCGATCAGGCGCCCGGCGGCTCGGCATTCGTGATCGGCGAAGCAGGGCTGACCACCGCCCTCCATGAAGCCGGCTTCGTCATGACCGATGTCGCGCCCGACTTCGTCGTTCTCGGCGAGACACGCACCTACTCCTTCGAAGCGATCACCAAGGCGATTCGACTGATCAACGATGGCGCACGCTTCATCGCCACCAACCCCGATGTGACCGGCCCCAGCCCGGAAGGCCCGCTTCCTGCCACCGGCTCGGTCGCCGCCCTGATCACCGCCGCGACCCGACGCGATCCCTACTATGTCGGCAAGCCCAACCCGATGATGTTCCGCTCGGCAATGAACAAGCTCGGCGCTCACTCGGAACGTACCGGAATGATCGGCGACCGCATGGATACCGACGTGATCGCCGGCATCGAAGCGGGTCTGCACACGGTCCTCGTACTGACCGGCATCGCGACCCGCGCAGATGTCGAACGCTACCCCTACCGCCCCCGCGAGATACTCGACTCCATCAGCGAGCTATTGCAGTAATCAGACGCTCGAAGTCATCGTCGTACAGGGCGACCAGCAAAGGATCGCCTTGCTCGTTGACACGGAATCGACCATAGCGCGCCGGCTCATAGCGCTCGGCATGCCCTTCCTGGAAGAAGAAGGCGTCGGTGGCAAACTCGACCCGCCCGTTGCGCACTCGATAGCGAAGCCGCATTTCATCGTCCGCCAGCGCTTGCTGGTCGGAATCCAGGCGCTGAAAGTGCGCAACGCGTTGCTCATCCAGAGTCACGATGACATGACCGTCCGCCGCACGCAGCGCACCCTCGCCGGATTGCCGCTCATGCAGCGCCTCGCGGATCCGGTTGCCGATCTCGAAGTTCAGAGCCATGTAGTCGCCCTGCATCAGTGAACGGGGATCCACCGGCGCCAATGCCAGGTACACCACTTCGCCTTCCGCCAGCTGTTGCTCCTTGTCCCATATCGCCCAGTTGACCACCGCCAATATCACCAACGTGGCCGCGGCTGCGATGATCTTATTCATCGACATCCCCCTCCGCGGGCTGCCACCGATACCTCAGCAGCCAGCGCATCGCCAGCAACGATACGCCGATGGCGAACAGAGTCATGGCCTTGGTCAGCAAGGTGACATCAAGCAGGTAGTAATAACTGCCAATCGACGACAGCAGCAATATCACGCCAAGCCCCGCCACGACACGGTTGCCGATAGCGAATCCCAAGGCCACCACCACGCCTCCCTGAAGCACGCCATGAGCCTGGAACGACACCAGCATCAGCACCGCCACGGCACCATAGGCCACGATGCGTATCACCGGCTCGATGGGTCTCTCATGGTGTTGAAACACGCCTCGGAGCAGCAGTAACGCCAGCATGGCCAGAACATCCGCCATCCACGGCCCCATCCAGCTCCACAGCGCAGTATCGAAACCATACCACCATCCCATCAGTGGCTGGCCGAAATACGCCACGAGTTGCAGGGTGAGCACCCCCAGCAACAAGCCGTATCCCAGTGACTGCATGTGCCGCATTCGGGCCGGCCAGCGAAACTCGTTCAACCAGAGCCAGGTCAAGGCCAGCAGTATCAGCCCACTGGCGATATAGGGAATGCCGCTCTGCGCCATGACCATGTACAGTGCCAGGCTGGCAGCAAAAGCGGAGAGAATCCGGTGTGTGGAGCTCGGCATCGCCGTCGCCAGCACCGCCTGCAGCGCCAGCACTGCCCACCATAGGCCGACGCTCATTGCTCCCAGGAAAGTGCCGACCGCCCACACTGCCAGCCCTTGTCCTGCCAGACTGATGGCCAACGCCAAGTGTTCACCGAAATCGCCCGGCGTCTTCCTCAACAGTCCATAGGCGGTAGCGAGCATCGTCAGCCCCATCACCATGGAAGCGAGACTGCTCTCGATCAGCGGTATCGCCGCCAGGCCAATGAATACCAGCAGGAATAACGCCGCCAACCAGCCCGATAACGCCTGCAGTGCACGCACGTACCAGGGAGCCTCCAATGACGGCAGCGCCTCCTTGCCCGCCACGGCAATGCCGGCGCGCGCCAGTGTCTCTCTTAGTGATGGCGTGGCGCGACTCATGAGTGCCACTCCGTGTGCAACCGCTTGAGCCAGCTTACGGCGGCGGCGCCCAGCCCCAATACCGCCATGGCCATGAACAGCCAGCTACCCGCACCGGCATCCCAGATCAGGTGTCTGGCGAGAAAGAGGGTGATCACCACGATCGCCGACAGGCAGCCTCCTGCCAGCATGAACAGCTCCGGTTTCCAGTGACGGTAGACAGCATAGAGCGCCACCAGCCAGAGTGGATACACCATCGCTTCCGGTGACGCGCCGCCACGTTCAGTGATGATCATCGACATGATCAGCAGCGTGAGAGGCATCCCGCTACCCAGTGCCAGCAAGCGCCTGGCCCAACCGGTCGCCAGCCAATGCCAGCGCATGGCGCCTAGCTCCCAGGCAGCCAGCGCCAGCGAGTTGAGCAGGAATGCTCCCCACAGGGCGGATGCATCGCCCACGAACAGAATACCGAACGGACTGCCCCACACTTGGAAGTAGAGCAGGATGGCAAGATTGAGCAGTGCCAACCAAAGTATCCAGAGCACGGCGAAACGAGCAACCAGCGTCCAGGGCAATATCAGCAACGCCCAGATGGCGAATAACTGCCAGGGATCGGCACCGGTCTGGTAGACCTGCCCGAACAGCGCCAGCAGCACCCCCAGCAGCAACGTCGCCGACGTCAACGCCACCGGCGCCACCACGCCGCGTCCATCGACAATCCAGTAGGCGGCAACGGACAGTACCAAGGCGGCTTCCACCAGCCCGAAACGAAGCCAGCGCCCCATGTCGGCCCAGTTATACGCGATAAAGAACAGCACCGAACAGACCAGCGCCAGGCAGCCCAGCCACAGCAGCAGACGATCCAGAAAGATCAGCCAGCCCCGGCCCGAAGGATAGAGGCCAGCGTGGCGTACGGCATGCGTCACCTGCTCGCCCGGTATCGCACCCTGCTCGATCAATGCCATCAATTGCTGACGAATCGAAGCCATGTCATTCCCTTGCGTTGTCTCCGACAGGGAGAAGCGTACTTCATGGTCCCATCACTAGCCAGTTGCCGCTCTGGTTTCTGCTTCCTTGACGATTATCGTTCACAATTCACTTCCCCATGATCAGACCGTCACCGTCCATACGCAGTCTCATAGCGGGTCATATCTCAGCCAATCCTCACGGTGACAGCGAGTGAAGTGGCTATACCATCCCGAGCCGGCAATATAGGATGTTCGAGTCTCCATAGGTACGGCGCTACGCATCGTGGTCCAGTTCAAAGGTGTTTCTATGACAATGGATCTGTTGTTGTTCCACTCTCCCACGGCCGATCGCAACACACTGGGCATGGAGGGAGCCAGTCGATTAGCAGAAGTTCTATCCGATCGCATCTCGGTCGCGCCTATCCATATTGGCGAATCAGGCCCTCTACTCCATGGCGATTGGCACCGGCAACTGATGAACACACGGCCGGTATTACGGCAATTGGGTAATACGCTTTCTGACACCCTCGACCATGATCGCTTTCCTATTACCGTACTCCCACGCTGTGCCGCGGCCCTGGGAACTCTACCAGTGATCGCCCGTCATCATCCTGACGCCATTTTACTGTGGTTGGATGCCCATGGTGACTTGAACACGCCTCGAAACTCGGAGTCAGGCTACCTTGGCGGCATGGTAGTCAGCGCTGCAGCCGGACAGTGGAATTCGGGGCTTGGCACCGGGTGGTCGCTCGATAACATCATCTTGGCAGGCGCACGTGCACTCGACCCATGCGAACGACAATTGATCGATGCCGGCGCACCAAAGCATGTACCACCAGGAACGGATTTCGTCGAGCGCTTGTTAGCCATGCTGGGGGATGTTGCCTGCTATATCCATCTCGATTGCGATGTCCTGGAACCGGGTCATGTTCCAACTGAGTATGCCTGTCCAGGAGGAATAACACTGGAGACTTTATCCACTTTATTTAGACACCTTAGCCGAAACCAACAAATTCTCGGCATACAGGTCGCCGAATTCGAGTCTCGCCGGCAGGAAACGTCACCACTGTTCGACCCGTCTCCATTGGCCAGTACACTCTTGGCAGCATGCCCCATCCATAGAGGGACCGGGCCATAGAGCAGCCCGACAAGCATGGTGACAGCGTCTCTGTATGCCCGGAGCTCTATGTCACTAGTAAGTAGCCAGAAAGCTAAGTACGGCCGCCATCATGCAAGTGGCTAAGGCCACGACTTGGTTGGTCATCCCTATGAGAATAGTCGGCTCAGGCATTTAGCCGTTTTCATCCTTCTTAAAGAAATCGATCATTTTCTCCCCGATCTCTTCAGGTTGCTCTTCAGGCATGTAATGGCCGCAATTACGCACGATGCCACCTTCAATATGGCTCGTTAACGGTTTCATGGCTTCGAAGATGTCCGGGGACATCCCGACATCTCCACCCAGCGCGAGTGTCGGGGTGTCTATTTTTGTCGTCGCTAACGACTTGTTTTGCTCAACGTCTTCCAGCACGGCCCGATAATATGCCAGCGCACCTCGTAAGTTACCGGGCTGTTTGTAAACGCGCTCATACTCATCGATATCAGCCTGCGAGAAAGTGCCGGCTGGATTGTAGGTTTTCCTCTGGAAGAACCACTCTATGTAACTTCGCTCGCGGCCGGTAATCAATATCTCGGGCAGGTCTGCTACCTGGTGGAAGAAAAAATGCCAAGCTTTCCAGTTATGGGGGCCAACCTCGATGGTCGATTTTAGCGTGACGCCGGGTATATTGGCATCCAGCATCACAAGCCGGCCCACTTCCTCGGCAAAGCGCACGACAAAGGGATAAGCCACCCACGAACCAATATCGTGCGAGCCGATATGATAGCGTTCGAAGCCAAGCGTTTTCGCTAATGCATGAACGCGATCTCCCGTTGTTCGCGTATCGTAACCATCTATCGGCTTGTCGGAATCCCCCTGCCCAGGCAGGTCAATCGCAACCACATGGAAATGCTCGCAAAGTAGAGGCATGACACGGCGCCATGCATACCAGCTTTGCGGGAAACCCGCCATCAGTAGAACCGGAAACCCTTGTCCCCCGGAAACTGTGTGAAAGCGGATGCCTTCTGCTTCCACCATCGAGTGAGTAAACACCTTGCCGCCGAGCTCGACTTTGTCATGTGCAGGCATAGCTCTCTTCCTCTATTGGCCGCAGCTATCGTATGGCTTGGACACGACCAGCTCGTCAACCTATCGTCCCTGATAGTTGTTCGGCAGGCGCACCACGACAGAATGACGTTTACTCGACCGATTCCAGTTTATCTTGCGTTTTTCGCTCGAAGTCACTGGCATCGTGGCGTTCGTGAAGCTGGGTTTCCGGCTCGCCGAAGGTACGGTTGACCATGCGCCCACGCTGAACGGCCCGGCGGTCGTCGATTTCCCTGGCCCAGCGCACCACATGCTCGTAGGTGTGCACCTGCAGGAATTCACCGGCATCGTAGAGCCGTCCCAGCACCAGTTGGCCGTACCAGGGCCAGATCGCCATATCGGCAATGGTGTAATCATCGCCGGCCAGATAACGGGTCTCCGCCAACCGGCGATCGAGCACATCCAGTTGACGTTTGGTTTCCATGGTGAAGCGGTCGATCGCATACTCGATCTTGACCGGCGCATACGAGTAAAAGTGGCCGAACCCACCACCGACGAACGGCGCACTGCCCATCTGCCAGAACAGCCAGTTCAGCGTCTCGGTGCGAGCCTGAGGCTCGCGGGGTAGAAAGGCGCCGAATTTCTCGGCCAGATAGAGCAGGATCGCGCCGGACTCGAACACCCGCGTGGGCTCCGGCGTGCTGTAATCCACCATCGCCGGAATCTTGGAGTTGGGATTGATCTCGACGAAACCGCTACCGAACTGATCGCCCTCGCCGATACGGATCAGCCAGGCATCGTATTCGGCATCGCGATGGCCCAGTGCCAGCAGCTCCTCGAACATCACCGTCACTTTCACGCCATTGGGCGTGCCCATCGAGTAGAGCTGGAACGGATGGTCGCCGACCGGGAGCTCTCGCTCATGGGTCGGGCCGGCAATGGGCCGGTTGATGCTGGCAAAGGTGCCGCCACTCTCGTTTTCCCAGGTCCAGACTTGCGGTGGGGTGTAGTCAGTCTCTTGGCTCATGTGAACTCCATGATCGGATGAACAGTCAGGCAAACGATAGCGTGTTAACGTTTTGCCATCCACCACTGATCGACCCGATCATCGCACGCTATCGCCACTACCGATCCCGCCCTCGCTGCTACGCCCATCCATGTCGTTGACGATGCAACTCATGCACCCGCTGGTAAAAGCCTTCCACCGGGCCGTCGACAGGTAATCCCGGCACGATCGTCTGAATGGGGAGCGTCGCCACCGGCGGTGGCCCGACATCCATGGCATCGAGCCAGTGCCGCAACTGAGACGACGAGCTGGCATACACGATACGTCCCAACCCTACCCAGCCATGTGCCGCCGCACACATCGGGCAGTGCTCGCCGGAGGTGTACACCGTGGCCTTGGCACGGGCCTCGGGTGACATGTGATTGGCCGCCCAGCGCGCCAGCGCAAACTCCGGATGCTGGGTGGAATCGCCCCCGGCGATGCGGTTGCGGTCCTCGGCAAGCACGTTACCCGCCTCATCGACCAGTACACTGCCGAACGGCTCGTCACCTGCCGTCAAGGCCTCGGCCGCCAATTCAAGACAACGCTCCAGATAGCAATACTCGCTCTCTACGACCATGGCGTGCCCCTCGCTTCCCGACTATTTCCCACTATGACAGTCAATCGTTCATCCTGCATGATCGATGCATAAAGTGTGGCACACCACCACCATCGCGATACGGTGACCGACGAACCGCTTAAGGACAGCCATGGGCTCGGCGTCTAGAGTAGCGGTATGACAAGCGGTGGAGCACGGTTTCCATGCAGCGGCTGAAGGATGTGACCGGCGATGTTTCCGGGGCGTTCGGCGACCTCGGCACCTTGTTGCCCTACGTGATTGCCGCCCTGGGCCTGGGGGTGCTTGCCCCCACGCCGGTATTCCTGGGCTTCGCCGCAGGTTATCTGCTGGTCGCCCTGCTCTATCGGTTGCCTGTCGCCGTTCAGCCCATGAAGGCGCTGGGGGCGGTCATCCTCACCGGCGGACTCACTGCCAGCGAAACCGCCTGGGCGGGCGCGCTCATTGGGCTGATCCTTCTGGTGCTGGCCGCCACGCCACGCCTGACCCAGGTCGCTCGCGCCTTGCCCCAATCCATCGTCACCGGTCTGCAGGCCGGCCTCGGCCTGATGCTTGGCGCCATGGCACTGTCGATGATGGCGGAAGGCTGGCTCATCGCTCTGCCGGCGCTGGCGGCACTGGGACTATCCTGGGTCTGGCCACGCGGCCCCTGGGCCCTGCTGGTCGTGGCCTCAACGTTGCTGCTGGGCACACCGACCGAGCCGCTCGACCCGGCCGTGCCACCACCCGATACCGACCTCTCGGCTCGGGCCGTCGCCACCGGCGTCATGGCACAATTACCGCTGACATTACTCAATGCCGTGGTGGTAGCCGCCGCGGTGGCCCATTCGCTCTACCCCGGCCGGGCGGACCGAGTGAACGAACGTCGACTGGCGGCCTCCAGCGGGCTGCTCAACCTGGCGTTGGCGCCACTTGGCGCTATGCCGATGTGTCATGGTGCCGGCGGCATTGCCGCCCATCACCGTTTCGGCGCCCGTAGCCTGGTGGCTCCCCTGGTCATGGCCGGTGTCTGCGCCCTCGCCGCCTTGCAGGGTCCCACGGTGATCGCCTGGCTTGCCGCTATTCCTACGCCGGTCGTGGGTGCCCTGCTCGCCTATGCAGCGGTCGAACTGATGCTTAGCAAGCGCCTATTCGACGCCCGCCCGGACTGCCGCCCCGTGATCGCCATCACGGCCGGCGTCACCCTCTTTGGCGGTGCACTGCTGGGGTTGATTGCCGGCCTGATCGCCGAGAAACTGCGCAAGATGCTCATCCGCCGCCGCGGTGCCCCAACCGGGGAGTAACGTCCATTGCGGATAGTCGTCACCCCCGTTCAGCTCTGATTGTACTCATCGTGGCGACGCCACCACATGCCTGTCTCGTTGCGTCCTTTCGGTGCGCGATCGAGCCACTGGTACATGCTCCACAAACCGTCCAGTCCGCGTGCATAGGTGGAATAGGTGTGGTAGACGCTCCCCTCCTCGAGCACGAATGCGCTCATGCCGGGCCTTTCACGCGTGTATGTGGCCTTGTCCGTTCCGCTCATGGCAGCACCGATAGTCGCCCCGTCGGGTGTCGATCGCGAGGGTATGTCGGCGGCAGGCTGCTCGCTGTCGCGTAACTGATCCGCCGGCTCGCGCTGATAGTTGTATTCGATACTCCCCTCACGCTGTTGCGCTTCGCTGAACCAGACATTGAAATCGAAGTTGAAGTCGCTGCCATGCGAGGACGCCCAGGGAAAGGTCCATCCCAGTCGTTGCTTGTAGGCCTGCAATGTCGCTAACGGGGCTCGCGACACCGCCCACAGCATGACGTCATGATTGGCCAGGTGATCGACGATACCGTTGAAGCCGTCAGCGATCGCCGAGCAGGACGGGCAACCCGCCGTGTAATCGGGTCCGAACATGAAATGGTAAACGAGGAGCTGCGAACGCCCGCAGAAGAGATCCACCAACGAGGCACGCCCGTTATCGGTCTCGAAACGATACGCCTTGTCGATACGAACCCATGGCAGTTCCTGCCGCCGGCGGGCCAGCTCATCGCTTCTTCGCGTAAGTTCCTTCTCGGCCTTGAGCAGCTCAAGCCGCGCGGCCAGCCACTCCTCGTACGTCCCGGTGATATGTGTCGTCATGGTTTGACTCCCCTTTCGTCAAATGTCCTTGTTACGTTCTCGATATAACCTTCGCGGTCATGAGATATAGTGAATCCGGGTGACCTCACGATGGGAGTAACAAGTGTGGCGGGATTGCGATGGACTCTTTGATCACGGCCGCAGCCCGTGCATTGACGGCGGGTGATTCCTTCGGCGCATTGAACCGGATCGCACTGCGCGACGATGCACCGGCGCTAGCGTTGCGAGGGATCGCGATGGCCCAGCTTGGCGATTTCGAGCGCGCGAAAGCGCTGCTGAGACGAGCCGTGCGCGCCTTCGGCCCCAAAGAAGCCGTCGCTTGTGCCAGGTGTGTCATCGCCGAGGCCGAGATCGCGCTCGTCTCACGCAACCTGAACTGGCCCACGCAGGCGCTCGGCACGGCGCGGGCGACGCTCGAACAGTATGGCGACCGGGTGAACGCGGCGCATGCACGGTACCTCGAAGCCCGACACCTGCTGCTGACCGGGCATCTGGACGAGGCAGAGCATATGCTCGCCGATCTCGATCCCAGCCCCTTCCCACCGGCACTGAGGACAGCCCATGAGCTCGTGGTGGCAGGGATCGCCATACGCCGCCTGCAGACGACAACGGCACGCGCGGCGCTCACCCGGGCCGAAGGCGTCGCGCACCATGCCGGGATTCCTGCACTGACGGCGGAAGTGGAAAGTGCCTTTCTCGCCTTGAACACCCCAGCCGCGCGCCTGATTGATCAGGGCGAAGAGCGGCTGCTGTTACTGGAAGAGGTCGAGGCATTACTGGCATCGAAGGCACTCGTCGTGGACGCCTGTCGCCATGTCGTGCGGAATGCTCACACGGTGGTCTCGCTCGCCAGGCGCCCGGTACTGTTCTCACTCGCACGCTTGCTGGGCGAAGCCTGGCCTGACGATGTGCCGAGGGGCACGCTCATCGCGCACGCCTTCCGCACCCGGTTCGCCGATGACACGCATCGCGCGCGTTTGCGGGTCGAAATCGGGCGACTACGCTCAGAGCTCGGCACACTGGCAGATGTGAGCGCGACGCAACGGGGGTTCAAGCTGGTGCCGCACAATACAGGCGACGTCGTGGTGCTGGCACGGCCGATCGATGAGAAGCATGCCGCGCTACTCGCCCTGCTTGACGACGGTGAAGCATGGTCGAGCTCGGCCCTGGCACTGGCGCTCGGCACCAGCCAGCGCACCATACAGCGAGCCCTCGACGCGCTCTTAGCCGCAGACAAGGTGCAATCGTTCGGTCGTGGGCGGGCGCGTCGCTGGATGACGTCGCCCGTGCCCGGATTCACGACAACCTTGTTACTCCCCGGCCCTTATCCAGGTAGCTAGGCTATAGTCACCAACCAAGCAACCAGGACAGACACATGAACCGCTCACCAGCCGACATCCTCAGCGAACATGGCCCCTTCCCCGGCATCGACTGCGTGCATGGCGTCACCTATGACGGCCGGCATGTCTGGCTTGCCACCGGCGACACGCTGACCGCCCTGGATCCAGCGAGCGGGGAGACGCTGCGCTCCCTCGCTGTCACCGCGAATGCGGGAACCGCCTTCGACGGAGAGCATCTGTTCCAGATCGCCGAAGACCGCATCCAGAAGGTCGACCCGCAAAGCGGCCGTGTCATCGACACTATTCCGGCCCCCGAAGGCGGTGTTTCAGGGCTCGCATGGGCTGAAGGCATGCTCTGGGTGGGACGATATCGGGACCGGACGATCCAGCAAGTCGATCCGCACAGCGGCGAGGTGCTTCGCACCATCGAGTCCAACCGCTTCGTGACCGGGGTCACCTGGATCGACGGCGAGCTATGGCACGGCACCTGGGAAAGTGACGAAAGCGATTTACGACGCATCGATCCGCGCACGGGAGACGTCCTGGAGAGTCTCGAAATGCCGCCGGGAATGGGTATATCGGGGCTCGAGTCCAACGGCCACGATCGGTTCTTCTGTGGTGGCGGAGGCAGCGGCACGTTGCGAGTCGCACGCCGACCCAAGTGAGGCGCCTTGGCTGGCGGTAGTCCTATCTTTACTCAAGCAACCTTCGCTGATCGGCCGACCGGCGAAGGTTGACGCTCTCTAGCCGCATAAGCAAGGGATCACTTGCCACTCACGCAACCCGAGGACGACAACATCAGGGAGTTGCTGGCATTGATTATTGTTATGTTATAACGTATCTTTCGTTGATGCCTTAGGGCAATCCTATCTCATTGCAGAAAAAGGAGCGTTGATAGTGAAAATGGTACTGACACAAGGGGCAAGCGTGTTAGCCGTCAGCTTACTGGCACTGGCGGGTGGCCAGAGTGCAGCGGCATCGCAGGACGAGCATGAGCACAGTCATGATCATAACCACGACCATGACGAGGACATCTATGCCGGCTATTTCGAAGACAGCCAGGTAGAAGACCGCTCGCTGTCCGATTGGGAGGGGGACTGGCAATCCGTCTATCCCTACCTCGAAAACGGCACCCTGGATGAGGTGTTTGCTCATAAGGCGAAACACGAGGGTGACAAGACGGCCGACGAGTACAAGGCATACTACGAGACCGGGTATCAGACGGACATGGATCGTATCGTCATTGACGGACAGACCGTCACTTTCCATCCAGATGGCGATGAAGAACGATCTGGCGAGTACACCTATGACGGCTACGAAATTCTGACGTACGAAGCAGGCAATCGCGGCGTCAGGTATATCTTCGAACTCGCCGAAGACGCTGACGGGCTTCCCCAGTACATTCAATTCAGTGACCATGCCATCTTCCCGACTGATGCCGATCACTTCCATCTGTACTGGGGCGACGACCGCGACGCCCTCTTGGAGGAAGTCACGAACTGGCCGACCTACTACCCATCCGACCTGGATGGACAGGAAATCGTCCATGAAATGAGGGCGCACTGAGTGGCGGTAGTCGCTCGAGGTCCGAGAGCCGGAGGAGCGTACTCGGCAGGCGGGGAAAATAAAACACGAAAACCTTTGACCCAGGCCACCAGGCATGAGACTGTGTGTGTCAGTAGGTTGGCAAGCAGCATGGTTTCAGCAGTACTCGAATTCTTTCGACGGCCTGTAATTATCATTCTTGTTTTACCCGCTACTCATCTGGGTAACACCAGGATCTTTAGCAAGGCGCTAAGCGCGAAAGGATTTTTATCATGACTACTGGTACCGTCAAGTGGTTCAACGATTCCAAGGGTTTCGGCTTCATTTCTCCTGCCGATGGCGGCGATGACGTGTTTGCCCACTTCTCCGAGATTCAGGCCGAAGGCTTCAAATCCCTGCAGGAAGGTCAAAGCGTCTCTTTCGACGTGACTCAGGGCAAGAAAGGCCTCCAGGCTTCGAATATCAAGACGCTTGCCTGATAACGAGCGCTCACGAACCTCTACGGTTCGTTAAAACGGGGCCCGCATCAGCGGGCCCCGTTTCGTTATGAGACTGCCTGCGCAGACAATGTCTCTCGCTGATTCGGCGGTACCAACCCATAGCGTCGCATACGCCGATACACCGTGGGTCGCGAGACACCGAGCCGCCGTGCGACGAGGCTGACGTTCCAGCTTGCCTCCTGCAGCAACGCATGCAGTGACCGACCTTCGTCGGTTGCCGGTGCCTGTGGCGCCTGTTCGAGTATCTGCGGCACACCGACAAACCCTCCCTGACACTCCTCCGGCAGATCATGTACGGTAATCTCGTCGCCATCGACCGTCGCAAGGGCGAAACTCAGCGCGTTCTTGAGCTGACGAATGTTGCCCGGCCAAGCGTAAGCCAGCAGTGCACTCATGGCATCGGCGCGCAACCGGATGTCAGCACCACGATCCGCCACCAGCGAGTCGTAGACACTGCGGATCACATAGTGTTTGTCAGCCCGTTCGCGCAGCGCCGGCAATCGCAACTGGGCGCCATTCAAGCGGTAGTAGAGATCCTCACGAAAGCGGCCGTTGGCAATCAAACCGGTCATGTCGCGGTGGGTGGCGGTAATGACGCGAATATCGACACGCACGGCTCTCTCGGCGCCGAGCGGCATCACCTCGCGCTCGGCCAGAACGCGCAGCAGGCGGGTTTGCAGCGACAGCGGCATGTCACCGATTTCATCCAGGAACAGCGTGCCACCATCGGCCTGCTGGATCAGCCCACGCATGCCCTTGCTACGCCCACCGGTAAAGGCGCCGGGCAGATAGCCGAACAGTTCGCTTTCGATCAACGATTCAGGAATTGCGGCGCAGTTCACCGCCACGAACGGCCCCTTGGCCCGCGAGCCACTATCGTGCAATGCACGAGCCAATACTTCCTTGCCAGTGCCTGTCTCTCCAGTAATCAGCACGCTCACCGACTCATTGCGCAAGCGCCGGGCCAGCTTGAGCACGCGATACATGGCGGGGTCGTCGGAAGCCAGCCGATCCAGCACCGGAATGGGCGTGGGGGATGAAGGCATGCTGCGCGACGCGATATGTCGTCGACGGGGCTCGATCAGAGACATGAAACACGTCATGTCATTGGCGCGCACGCGGAAAGCCCGTAGTTGGTCGTCATTGGCGGCCGGCAGGCCAAGCAGGTCGCCTATCTCGCTGTCGAACAGTTGCGTCGCACTCGGCATCCTGCCCGCCGACCAAGGTGGCCAGCGACGCAGGTGTGCGTCGATCAGAGCCCGCCCTTCACCATTGGCGGCGATCACACTGCCATCCTCCTCGATGGCAATCAGCCCTCGACCGTTGAGGTGGACGAACTCACGGTCGGTATCGAAGCGCAGGATCAAGCAGTCACGGTAGCGGTGCAGAAAGTAGGCGTCCTCGATCATCCGCGCATACAGGTTGACCAAGGGCAAGCCAAAATTCTGACTCTCCAGGGCACGTGGCGATTGCAACGCCGAGATATCCAGCACGGCGATGACCTGCCCTTGTGGATCGGTGATGGGAGCGGCCGTACAGGTCAGGTCAATATGCGTGGCATCGAAGTGTTCTCGCTGATGGCAAGTGATTGCGTGGGCATCATGAATGCAGGTACCGACCGCACACGTACCGGCATAGCGTTCGTCCCAGTCGGCCCCCAGATATAGACCGGCACGGCGCAGGGCCCGATCCTGTTCGCGCTGGCCACGAAACTCCACGGTGATGCCACGGCGATCGGTGAGCAGCAGCACATAGCCCAGCGGCGCGACCTGGGCGAAGAGCTGATCGACCCCGGCGCGAGCCACGTGCAGCAATTCATCCACCGACTCGCGATGCTCGTTGATCGCCTGCTGGGTCAATACCCGCACCGGGCGCGGACGACCGGGATCGAGGCGATATTCGCCGACGCAGCGTTCCCAGGAACGCCGGATCACCTCGCGGCATCCACCCAAGCCGATCGCCTGGCCTTCGCTAAGCCGGACCAGGGTGTCGATATGCTGGCGCTGCTCCTGGCGCAATTCCATGCAGCCTCCACGGCCCGTTTCGCCCGTTCGCTCTTGTCGTGGCGATACTCCACGCCTACCTTCAGCCTATGCCGACCCGGCCGGGAGTCAATCGCTGGCGTCTTCGCCCTTGGTCGGAGGGTTACAGGTGTAACGCTGTATCCCTTGGCATCACGTGACAGTTGTTACGCGTGCTACACCCCTCAGACGCTCCCTCTCCCCCTTCACGTGGCACTAAATACCTCGCAATTTCAGCTAGTTGGCATCTATTGCGGCAAGGTTGATGCGGCTGGCACGTTTCCTGCCTCGGGTGTGGCGTGTCTCCACGAACCATGAGGAAAACAATGATGACGACACGCACGCCAACCCAACACGTCCAACACTGGCTGAGCAACTTCGAAACCGCTCTTGAGCAACGTGACATCGAGCGGGTCATGCAGCTCTTCGGCGAGGAGTGCTACTGGCGCGACCTGGTCACCTTCACCTGGAACCTCAAGACGCTGGAGGGCAAGGACGCCATCCAGTCGATGCTCAACGCCACCCTGAGCGAGACGCGCCCCGGCAACTGGCAGATCGACGGCGAGGCCACGGAAGCGGACGGCATCACCGAAGCCTGGTTCACCTTCGAGACCGGGGTCGCCCACGGCAAGGGTTTCCTGCGCCTGAAGGGCGACCGGTGCTGGACCCTGCTGACCACCATGCAGGAACTCAAGGACTACCCCGAACCACGCGGCCCGCATCGCCCCAAGGGCGCCGAGCACGGCGCCAACAAGTCGCGCGAGACCTGGCTCGAATCACGCCAGCGCGAGGAGCGCGAACTCGGGTACACTCGCCAGCCCTACTGCGTGATCGTCGGTGGCGGCCAGGGTGGCATCGGGCTCGCCGCACGCCTGCGCCAGTTGAACGTGCCGACGATCGTGGTGGAGAAGAACCCTCGCCCCGGCGACTCCTGGCGCAACCGCTACAAGTCGCTGTGCCTGCACGACCCGGTATGGTACGACCACCTACCCTATATCCCCTTCCCCGAGAACTGGCCGGTGTTCGCACCCAAGGACAAGATCGGCGATTGGCTGGAAATGTACTCCAAGGTGATGGAACTGAACTACTGGAGTGCCACCGAATGCGAGAGCGCCAGCTTCGATGAAGCGAGTGGCACATGGACGGTGAACGTCAATCGTGACGGCGAGCGGGTCACGCTGCGGCCCAGGCAGTTGATCCTGGCCACCGGCATGTCGGGCATGCCCAACGTGCCCCACTTCCCCGGCGCCGAAACCTTCGAGGGCGAGCAGCAGCATTCCAGCCAGCACCCCGGGCCGGATGCCTATCGTGGCAAGAAGTGCATCGTAGTAGGTTCCAACAACTCCGCCCACGACATCTGCGCCGCACTGTGGGAGAACGATGCCGACGTGACCATGCTGCAGCGCTCCTCGACCCACGTGGTGAAGTCGGACTCGCTGATGGAGGAAGTGCTCGGCCCGCTCTACTCCGAGGAAGCGGTGCAAAGCGGCATCAGCCACGACAAGGCCGACCTGCTGTTCGCTTCGATTCCCTACAAGGTGCTGCCCGACTTCCAGCGTCCCGCCTTCGACCAGATTCGCGAGCGCGACGCCGAATTCTACAAGCAGCTCGAGGATGCCGGTTTCCTGCTCGACTTCGGCAGCGACGACTCCGGGCTGTTCCTCAAGTACCTGCGACGCGGCTCCGGCTACTACATCGACGTGGGCGCCTGCGACCTGGTCGCCTCCGGCGAGGTCAAACTGCGCAGCGGCGTAAGCATCGAACGCATCAACCCGCGCTCGATCACGCTCACCGACGGCTCCGAACTACCTGCCGACCTGATCGTTTACGCCACCGGCTACGGCTCCATGAACGGCTGGGCGGCACGCCTCATCTCGCAGGACGTCGCCGACAAGGTCGGCAAGTGCTGGGGACTGGGCTCCGATACCCCAAAGGATCCCGGCCCCTGGGAAGGTGAACTACGCAACATGTGGAAACCCACCCAACAACAAGCGCTGTGGTTCCACGGCGGCAACCTCCACCAATCGCGCCACTACTCCCACTACCTGGCGCTGCAGCTCAAGGCCCGCATGGAAGGTATCCCTACACCGGTATACGGCCTGCAGGAGGTGCATCATCTCGCCTGAACCACAACGGGCCGGTGCGCACGTGCCGGCTCGGATTGAAAACGGCTGAGCTCCGGGCACTGCGGATAATCATCGGAGCGGGAGAGTATTGGCCTCGTCAACGGGGCCTCTCTCCGGTTAGATTCGTTTCCAGTGACATTCGCCTCTGGCGACATCCATTCACTCTCGACAGCCCGGAGTCCATTCATGTCTCGTGTTATCGAAATCCCCGCCGCCGACGGCACCATCGACGCGCATGTCTTCACCCCCGGTGGCACCAACGCCCCTCTTCCGGCCGTGGTGCTGTTCACCGATATCGGCGGTCTGCGCCCCTGCTATCACGAGAAAGCCCAACGAATCGCGGACAATGGCTATGCCGTGTTGATGCCCAACGTCTACTACCGCGATGCGAGCGGCCCTATCGTGCCGGAGGGCAAGTCCTTCCGCGATCCGGACGTGCGACCGACGCTGGTAGAGTATGCCGGCCACCTCACACCTGATGCGCAATCCCGCGACTTCGTCGCCCTGCTGGACAGCATCGATAACGAGGCCGAATTCGCGAACGGCAAGATAGGCGTGGTCGGCTATTGCATGACCGGAGCCTTCGCGCTGCGCATGGCAGCCGAACACGCCGACCGTGTTGCTGCTGCGGCCGGTTTCCATTCGGCTCGGCTGGCCGAGGCGGACGATCCGAACAGCCCCGTACATGTGGTCGGCACCATCGAAGGGCGCGTCTATTTCGGCCACGCCGACAAGGATGAACTGCTGCCTCCCGAGCAGATCGCCCGCATGGACGAGGCACTGGCCGCAGCCGGCGTGCACTTCACCACCGAGCTCTACAAGGGCGCAGCCCATGGCTTCACGGCCAAGGATGCGCCCTCTTACGATACAGCCGCCGATGACCTGCATCACAGGCGCCTGTCCCAGCTCCTGGAAGAGACGCTGTAACGATGCCGTGCCATCCTCGTTTCATCAGCGATCCCGCCGTATGGACCGCGTTGACGGGTGATGTCGCGTAGCCTCTGCGGACTGTCATGCCTTGTGCCCTTGCGGTAGCCCCGGCTGGATATGCCACCCTGAGCAGATAGTTCCCTGTCGGCCCGACGACAGGCTATCGTGAAGGTTCCACACCATAGACGGAAAGGAGAGCCCCATGAGCAACAGGGAAGCCTACGAGCAGAAGCTGCAGGCCAAGTTGGACGAATGGCAGGCCGAGATCGACAAACTGAGGGCCCGTGCCAAGAGCAACGAGGCCGATGCCCGCATCGAACGGGAAGAGGAGGCTGACCGTCTTGAGGCGAAGCGCGAGGAAGTGCGCCAGAAGCTCGACGAGCTGCGCAACTCCAGCGATGACGCCTGGGACGACATCAAGGACGGCGCGGAGCGCGCCTGGGATTCGCTGAGCGCGTCCTTCGAAAAGGCCCGCTCCCGCTTCAAATGATTCTATGCCCCCGCTCGGGCGCCCGTATCAGCGGCGCCCTCTCCTCCCGCCATTGGCTGGCCCGAGTCGCAACCTCGCGAGGCCCCTGAGCCGTCCCGGAGTTCCTGGAGACTCCATTGCTTGAGTTCAACGGAAAAATTAGAAGCAATGGACGCTGATCCCTATGTGTGACTGTGGGAATAAAACACCGAGCGCGCCAAGACAAGAACACCACAGGTCTGCCGTATGCTCTCCTATCAGGTCTCGACTCCGGGTGTCTTCATCGTCTGCGCTGCGCTTGCGCCAGATGGAGGTATGACGTTAATGAGTCGCGTGGCCTTTTCTCGCGCTCACTTCTTTCGCCACGTGAAGGGACGCTGGCAGACAGGACAGGTTTTGGTGGGGAAGTGAGGTTTTCGATGAGGCATCAAGGCATCTCCCGAAGCCCACCGCGTATCAACAAGGCGAACGTCTTTGCCGCGTCGGCTTCACTGCAATGGCCGCGTACCATGGCCGCCGAAAGCGCATCACCCGCACCGATCAAGCCGACACAGCGACGTTCGAGCTCAGTATCCTCAAGCGCAAAATAGGGCCGCAACACGGTCGCGAACAGTTGGACGTAGCCGTCGAGCAGCTCCTGATAGACCGCCTCCTTCTCTTCGCTTCCTGCCAGCGCGGCGCCAATGGCATGCCACTCGCCGCTGGTGTCGGCATGACAATGCACGTGAGCGGCCGCGAGCAGCGACGCGGTTTCCTCGAAACTTCGCCCTTCGGTGGTCAGCGTCTCGCGCAGCGCATCGGATTGCCGCCGGTCGATCAGCCTGTACAGCTCGATCAGCAGCTTCGAGCGCGTCCCGAAGTGATCATAAGCGACCGGCTTGGAAACGCCGGCACGTGAGGCCAGATAGCCTAGCGTCAGTCGATCCGCGCCCTCTTCCCGCACGATCCGCAGCGCCGTATCCAGTAGTTGGCGTTTCCGTTCGGGTCCGGAGAGCCGTCGAGCCCTCTTCGCCTCTTCTCCATTGCCGGCTCTCGACTTGCGTGTATTGCGCTTCATGTTCCGCTCTCGTCTACGTTCCCTGGCAAATTGAAAACCTACCACGAGTAGGTTAATATTCAAAAACCTACTATCAGTAGGTTAATCCTCAACCCGGAGAACATTCATGACACTCGATCCCATCCTGCTCATTGGAGGCGCCGGTATCGTCGGTCGCCAGGCGGCACGCTTCCTGCGTGAGACTCACCCGGGACTCCCCCTGCTGATTGGCGGGCGGGATCTCGCCAAGGCACAACGCGCGGCCGCCGACATCGGCGATGCCGAGGGCGTGACGGTCGACCTTACCACCGACGACCTCGGACTCGGTGAGCTCCCTATCCGCGCCATCGCAATCTTTTTTACCGACACGACCACCGCCGCGCTCCGATTCGCTCAGCAACGTGGCGTGCCTTACATCAGCATCTCGCCTGCTATGTATGAAACCGGTCCCGAGGTCGCGGCCTACATGCACCGACCGGACGCTGCCCCGGTGGTTCTGGGGACCGAATGGCTGGTGGGAGCGACGACGATTCCTACGCTCGAGTTGGCCAAGACATTCCGCTGCATCGACACGATTCGCATCGGCGCCTTGCTGGATGAGCAGGACGAAGGCGGCCCGGCCTCCTTCGACGATCTGGAGCGTCAGACGCAGGCCATTCCTGCCGTGCAGGTTCGTCGACATGGAGCCTGGATCTGGCGCAGCGGCGACTATCTCAAGACCAGCTTCCGCGCAGCCGATGGGACTACGCTGCAAGCTACCGGGCTATCGCCTCACGACGTGTTCGGCCTAGCCACCGTGACCGGTGCATCCAACGTCGAATTCAACCTGGCCATAGGCGTCAGTTCGAGCCGCCGTCGTGGCGAGCCGATGTCGACCGAGATCATCATTGAGCTCGCGGGAGAAGATCATTCAGGACATCCACTTCGCACCCGCCATGCAGTCACCCATCCCGAAGGGCAAATGCCGCTCACAGGACTCGGCGTTACCATGGTGCTCGAACGGCTTACCGGGCTCGATGGCAATCCTGCCACCCCGGCCGGGCTCTACTTTCCGTATCAGTTACTCGATCCCGCAGACTACTTCGAGCGCTTCGCACAAGCCGGCGGGCGGCTCGTGGAGCTCGACGGGGGGTAACGGCCTCCGCCTACGATACAGTCACACGTCATCAAGAATCAGGATCAATGGCGGGCGAAAAATCGGTCAAATCCCGATTTCGCATGCCCAATTCCTTGGCCATGGAACGCCATGCTCCCACGGCTTTGGTGACTTCATCCCAGGCTGTCGTCGCTTCCTGCACGCTCAGACCCGCCGTATCGATCGCATCCCATACCCGGGTTCTCTCGACAGCGCTGCGGCCCCGTGGTATGCCTCCAGTGTGCTTACCGCAGCGCCGAGGTGACAGTCATGGCCTTCCATAACCCGGATCCGAAAATGCGTGAAATCGAGCAGCGCAATGCCCAGTTGCGTGCCGGATTCTTTGCCAAGCTATTTGGCGGTGCCTGGCGGTGGATTTCGCAACGCCTTGCCGCGCCATTGAGCCGGCAACGTCGGCGTCAGCCTCGAGGCTGATCCGCTGCGCTTCGAGTATGCCCCTGAGTGGCTGACCCCCTGAAGCGGTGAGTCCCTCACCCTCCCTGCCCCTCTCGCAGCAGGCATACGTAGGCGATGACGCCCTGCTCCTCAGACACTCATGGGATAGGTGAACAGCAGCAGGTGGGTGAGGTTAAGGCCCCAGTGCACCAGCACCGCCCAGACCAACCGCCCCGTCCACAGATAGACCAGCCCGTAGAGCAGGCCGGCGCCGGTGGCGACCAGCACGAAGGCGACGCCGCCCGGGAAATGGGCGATGCCGAACAGCACACTGGCCACCGCCAGAGCCACGATGGCGCCCCAACGGGCCGTGAGCCAGCGCTGCAGCAGGCCGCGGAACAGCAGTTCCTCGGCCAGGCAGGTATTGAGCAGGTTGGCGACCGCGAAGACCCAAAAGCCGGTGGACAAGCCCGGCCGCCAGTCGACCAACCCCAGTGCCGCGGCCAGCGCCATCAGCAGACTCACCCCGGCCGCGATGCACAGAGGCAACGCCCAGGGCGGCAGCCCTCCGCGCGGCGCCTGGCTGCGCCCGAACAGCGGCACCCAGCCGAGCAGCGCCCAGGCCACCAGCACCTTGTCGTGGTTGAAATAGAGGCTGAAGGGCACGCTGCCCTCTTTCAACACAGCTTGCTCCGCCACGACCAGCCCTTCATGGCCGGGGAAGGTGTGCAGCATCAGGGCCGTGCTGGCCACCAGCCAGACGACGATCCGCGCGGCCTGCGCCAAGGGCGGCAGCCGCTGCCCCTGCATCCAGGCGGTGAGTGCCACATAGCCCAGCGCCAGCAGCACGAACGGCCAGGTCGCATAGCCGACCAGACCCGCCAGCAGCAGCACGCCCAACGCCCCGCCATGACGCCAACGCGGCTCGGCACATAGGCCCAACAGAATCAGGATGAGAGAGTAAGTGATACCAAAGGCGAGCATCCGGCCTCCCTGCCATCATCCATGCTCAAGCGAGCACATAGCTGCACCGATCAAGCCAGCCCGCAGCAGGCCTTGAATTTGCGACCGCTGCCGCACGGGCAGGGCGCGTTGCGGCCGGGCTTGAGCCGATGGACGGCGGGGTTGCCATCGAGGTAGAACCAGCGCCCCGCCTCGCGCACGAAGCGCGACGACTCCTCCAGCACCGACCAGCGCCGCCCCTCCAGGAAAGTCGCACGGAAATGCACCCATCCCCGCTCGTCATTCTCGCCGCTTTCGAGCACCTCGAGACGCTTCCAGACGGTCGCAGAGTCGTCCAGTTCCAGGCTCGAAGGCTGGGTGCTCGGGTGCCAGGTCGCCAGCAGGTAATCGGCAAGCTCGAGCACGAAGGCGCTGTAGCGCGAGCGCATCAGCGCCTCCGGGGTCGGTGCCGGCTCGCCGGCGTGATAGCGCCCGCAACAGCCGGCGAGCGAACTACCGTTGCCGCAGGGGCAAGCGGTGCGGTCGGAGTGTGTCATACAAGACGTAACCTTCTGTGTTCCATCCGTACAGGACTTTCGTTGCCGCAAAAGCAGGCCCGCCAATCATCAGGCCGTGGCCGCAAAGGCCGAATGGTAGGCGACTTCGCCCTGGGGGACGTCGTCGCCCCAAGCGAGGGCCATGAAGTATTCCGGCGGCACCCCGGGCAGGATGAGGCCCGGCACCGCCCGAAAGCCGAAGCGCGAGTAGTAGCCGGGCTCACCCAGCACCACGCAGCCCCGGGCGCCACGCTTCTGCAGGCGCGCCTCCACCAGCGCCGAACCGATGCCCCGCCCTCTCGCGCACGAAGAAGGCGGTTTCGGACAGGTTATTCTCCGCCGCAATGGCCTGCAGGGTGGCATCGTCCAGCCACTCGGTCAGCGGGCATACCGCCGCGGGATTGCCCTCGAAGGGACGACGCGTGAAGGCATCCACCTGGTAGAGATCGATTTCCATGGGATCCTTGGTGCCTGTGATTTGGAGAAAACAACCTGCCAGCAGACAAGAAGCAATGCAATGATCAGGAGAGCGTAACGGCCTTCCTGCCGGGCCCCTCAGGGTCGACGCATGGCGGCGACCAGGGCGCTCGCCCCGATCAGGCTGCCGGCGCCGGTACGGTGCAGAATGCGGCGAAAACGAGCGCTCAGCAGTTGGCCGCCGGTGGTGGCCAAAAAGGTGTAGGCGAGATCGCTGAGCACGCCGATGACCAGGAAGGTCGAGAACAGGATGGCCAACTGCGGCAACAGGGGCTGGCTGGGCGCCACGAACTGGGGCATGAAGGCCATGAAGAAGGCCAGACTCTTGGGATTCAGCGCGGTGACGAGAAACGCCTTGGCCGTGCCGAGCCGGATGTCCGTGCCCGAAGGTTGAAGATCGCCCAGCCGGCCGGCCTCACGCCACATCTTGATGCCCAGGTACAGCAGATAGGCGGCCCCGGTCCACTTCAAAATCTGGAACAGTTCGGCGGAGGTCATCAGGAGTGCGCCCACCCCGGCGAACGACAGAGTCATGGCCAGCAGGTCACCCACGAAGAAGCCGGGAAGCATGGCCAGGGCGGCCCGTCGTCCTCGGTTGACCCCGGTGGCGACGAGCAGGGCCACGGCGGGACCGGGAGAAACGATGATCAACAGCGAGGCCAGGCAGAAGGAGAGCCAGAGTTCCAAGGGCATAACGTGTTCCTCGTACGACGTTCAGTGGGTCATGTCCGTGACGATCAGCAAATGAACATGTCCGTAAAGGATCACTGGCGCCACATGGAAAAGCAACACGGCCATCGGTCGGGTGGCGGTGGAGGTGCACGATATGCTGCGCGGTATGGCCGGTATGCGGTGCCTCACGAAAGGCCGCCACGGCGATGGCCTCGATGGTTTCCACGCTGTAGGCCGCTTCGGCGCGGATGGCGGGATCGGTTCTTGTGAGGAAGGCAGCAGCCACCTTATTGGCCGCTGCCACACCTTGCGATTTACGACGTCGTCTTGGGTGGCAGTCCCATCTTCTCGAGCGTCAGCGTCTCGCCGGCACGTCCCCAGCCGCCATCGGCGACCTCCTCGACCAGGACCATGGTGTAGGGCCGTACCTCCTCGCCGAAGTACTCGACGAACAGATCGGTCGTGCGAAGGATGATGTCTTCCTTGCGCGCAGCATCGACGATGCCTTCGGGAAACTTGAAGTTGGCAAATGGCATGTATGTATTCCTCTTGAATCAGTGAGTCGTCACGCAAACCCGCCGTTGACGCGAATAACCTGCGAATTCACCCAGGCGCCGTCTGGCCCCGCCAGAAATGCCACTGCCGAGGCGATCTCCTCGGGCTGGCCGAGACGCTCCAGCGGAGAAAGCGCCGCAATCTGCTCGACCTGTTGCTCCGTCTTGCCGTTGAAGAAGAGTTCCGTGGCCACCGGGCCCGGGGCGACCGCGTTGACAGTGATCCGGCGCCCGCGCATCTCGTTGGCGAGCACGTGCACCAGCCCCTCCACGCCGGCCTTGCTGGCGATATAGGGGCCATAGGCGGGGAATGACTTGGCGAGCACGCTCGAGGAAAGCGCCACGATGCGCCCACCCTCGCCCAGGTGCTGGGCCGCCTGAGCCAGCACCAGGTAGGTGCCGCGCAGGTTGGTCGCGATGGTCTTGTCGAAGGTCTCCAGATTGTCACTGCCGATGGTCGCCATGTGCATGATGCCGGCACTGTTGACTACCACATCAATGCGCCCGAACGCCTCCAACGTTGCCTGAAAGAGGCGCTCGACGTCCGGCGGGTCGGCGACATCGCCCTGAACGGCGATCGCCTGGCCGCCGTTGGCTTCGATGGCCGCGACCGTTTCCTCCGCCTTGGCGGCGCTGCCCGCGTAATTGACGGTGACGGCCAGGCCGTCCGCTGCCAGCCGCAGGGCGATGGCCCGCCCGATGCCGCGCGATGCACCGGTGACGATAGCGGTGCGCTGTGTCGCATTGTCCATGGGTAACTCCTGCTCCCGTGTTGAGTGGCTTACAGGAGTGCATTCTTGTCGTTCCACCTAGAGAGATAAATGCGTCTAAAATGACTTCTCTATTCAACCTGGATAAACAATCCTGACATGGACCGACTCGACGCACTGACCCCTGAATTCAAACATTAAGCGCAGCACCTGCGGTTTTCAGTACCCCTGAATACTCTCCCAAGAACACTTGTGCCGGTGTCCGATACCCCAAGCGTTTTCTGGGGCGATTGTTCAGCTTGGCTACAACTCTTCTCAGTGCTGAGTCGCTCACCTTTCGGAAGTCCGTCCCTTTCGGGAAATACTGGCGAATCAGGCCGTTGGTATTTTCATTGGTACCACGCTGGCATGAGCGGTACGGGTCACAAAAATAGGTCTTGGCCGAGACGGCCTTGGCAACCTGTCGGTGCTCAGCGAATTCCGAACCGTTATCTAGGGTGATGGTCTGCACTGCCCCTCGGCGTGGTTCTAATAACCGGGTCATCGCCTTGGCCGTTCCAGTAGCCGTGATCTTCGGCAGGCGCGCTGCCAAGAGGTAACCGCTGCGTCTCTCGACCAGGGTTACCAAGCCGGATTCTTTGTGGCCCTTGAGTACCGTATCGCCTTCCCAATGGCCGATATGGCGCCTTTCTTCCACGTCATCGGGGCGCTGTTCAATGCCCACCCGGTGTGGGATTTTGCCCAATCCCGCACACTTGGCCAACTGGCGCTGATAGCGCCGCTGGCGTGGTAGCCTAAGTCGCTTCCATAATTCGCCGCCGTGTTTCTTGTCGTCCCAGATTAACGTATAGATCCACTGATGGCTGACGCAAACTCCGTTGGCATTGGCCATGAAGCCACTGATTTGCTGAGGACTCCATTCGTCCATCAATTGATCAGTGACCCACCGAATCAGGCTGGGCAGTCGCTTCGTCACTTTCCAGGCGGTGCGTCGGCGCTGATTACTTGCTGACTGGGCCTGTTCAGGCGCATACCCACGGGTCAGCCCGTTGCGCTTTATCTCTCGGCTAATGGTGCTGCTATGGACCCCAATGGCCTTGGCTATCTGTCGCTGGCTAATGCCGGTCTCAAGGTAAGCGAAAATTTGGTATCGTTGGGCCTGGGTCAGCTGTCGGTATCCCATGCTCTGCTTCACTTTGGTCGGTAAAGTCGAGAGGGTACCGGCGCTGGCCCTCCTTCCTCTACTGTCTGATCCAAAGTGCTGCGGTTATTCTATGAATCCAGGCCTTGTTCACCCGCATCGTGGAAACACGCAGCTTCACCCGCGCGGCGAACGGACTGAACATCCCACGTGCCACCGCCACCCATGCCATCCAGCAGCTCGAGACACGGCTCGGTGTCCGGCTGCTCGAACGCACCACACGCCAAGTGCGCCCGACACTGGACGGCCAAGCTTTCTACGAGCGTTGCGTTGACGTACTCAGCGAGCTGGAAGCGGCGGAAGCCTCGCTACAACCCACGGTCGCCAATCCGCAGGGACGCTTACGGGTCGACATGCCCAGCGTTCATGCCACTCACATCGTGCTGCCGCGCATCGACGACTTCCGCCGTCGTTACCCCGGCATCGAGCTGGTCCTCGGCAGTGGCGAACGGCTGGTGGACCTGGTGGGTGAAGGCGTCGACTGCACGATCCGCGCCGGCACCCCGGACGACTCGACCCTCGTCGCACGCCGGCTGGCCGCGATGCCGCAGGTCATCTGCGCCAGCCCCGACTATCTGGCCCAGGCCGGCACGCCGCGTCACCCCGACGAGCTGGCCAACCATCAAGCAGTGAAATTCTTCTCCAGTGGCGGAGCCACCGATGACAGTTTCGATCTCATCATCGATGGCGAAGCACAGGAGTTCACGGCGGGCGGCTGGATATCGGTCAACGATGCGGGAAGCTACGCCGCGTGCGCCCTGCGTGGCTGCGGCCTGATCCAGGTGCCGCGCTACCATGTCGAAGAAGCCCTAGGGGAAGGGCGACTCGTCGAGGTCCTGAGCGAATGGCCGAGCCCCGAATTGCCGGTTTCGGCGCTCTACCCCCATCGGCGGCATCTGTCGCCGCGTGTGCGGGTGTTCGTCGACTGGATCAGCGAGATCTACGAGGAGAAGTTTGGGGCCCACCTCGTCTCCGCATCAGGCGTGACAGAAGAGTTTTCTGAAGAGGGCTAGCCCAGGCCAACGGCCAGGCGCACTGAGTCAATGATCAGTGCATGACGACCATCACCACCAGCACTACCGTCAGTAGTACCAGGTACATCCCGGCATGAATGTGATCGGGAATGCGCCCGATCCATAGCGAGGCCAGGCGGATACCGAGCCATGAACCTACCGCCAGCGCCAGCAAGGCCCGCAGATCCACATACCCCGCATACCAGGCGCCCAGAGTGCTATCGCTGCCCGACAGCAATACCCCAGAACAGCGTTGTCACAGCAGCGCCGGGGGCTATCCAACACTGAGGCTGGCCACTAAACTGATGAAGCATGCACAAGATTTCTTCGCAACCTTGGTTGGGTTTTATTTCGTCGTAAAAATATCTTGTTCGATAGTCCTCAAAATAAGCCAGTCGTTCATGACTTAACTGGCTCCGAGGGATACTGCTCAACCCCCTATAGACTCTAGGCAAATAAGGCTTTTCATCTTTAATCCAGCCACCAATAGCTGCTTTTCTTGAGTTTTCACTGTGCCTCCATTTTTAATCGTGAGCGTCTTCTTTCGGGAAGAAAGCAACGACTACTAATGAGAAAACAACTGATATCAGCATGATCAAATACGCCAGCGTAAAAGATCCTGTCATATCTACAGTCACCCCGCCTACAAAGTTTCCAATCACTCCCCCTGCCCCCAAAGCAAAATTTCCAAAAGAAAAAGCCAGAGCTGCACTTTTCTGACTATAGCAACGGCTTATGTAGGCTGGGAAAAGACCAAAAATTGGATAAAATGAAGCACCAAACAAAAAAGAGGATAAGTAGAAAAATAATGAAGCGTCGCGTTCGGCTCCTAATATAAGAAATCCGCATGATAGAGACATTAGTGTACATACAAACATAATGCCACGCCGGATTGATATTTTATCAGCCAAATAGCCGACTGCTAGACCACTCACCATTCCTACAGCACCAATTATCATCCAAGAGTAAGCTGATACCGTTTCTTCAGAAGTCAAGTTAGTTTTAGCATATGAGGACAGATAAATCTGAAAGGGTCTGTAAGCAATGCCACTCAAAAACATTGCAATAAGCAGTAAGCTTGTCTGTTTTCTTGGAAGCGACTTAAGCTGCTGGATCACGGATGCATTTACTTTCTGAGTATTGTGATTACGGACGCCCTCAGGTCTATGATCTATCTTAGGAAGCCAAAAAAAAACTTGTGATTGCAATCGAGCTCACAAATATACTCGCTAGGATCCATACAGAACGCCACCCAGCAAGTGGGAGTAGCAACAGCAATAATAAACTATTCAAAAATACTCCATAACTAGTTCCAGATGATATTAATCCTAATGACTTACCCCGATGCTTAGATGGTATCGCAACACCTGAGAGGTCTACGATTGGTATCCACACCGCCGATGAACATATGCTAAGGATCGTCAATAGCACAGCGCAAATGACCAGACTATGGGTGAATCCCATTCCAAAAAGACATAGCGCGCTTGTAGTTATCGAGGCTAGAACGACGACTCTAGAACCAAACCATACAGCTAAAAAACCGCTAAATAATGCTGAAACCATTGCCCCAGCTTGGACTATCGCTGCGACTGTACCATAGGCGGCATAGCTAAAACCAAGGTCACTCTTTACTTGCTCAATCATGGCAGGGAATAGGTATATTCCAAAACCATATGTCGATGTAATATAGCTTGTGAAGAGCAGTGTCGCCCCAACTGTTATTAACCTGTCTTCCGTTACATTTTTTCCTGAAAACATCCAAAATTACTCATCTTTTTGATAAATTTACAACATCCTGGGAGATTTTGTGTGAAAGATGACCGATCATAATTTCCGTAAACCTCTGACAACGCAAACCCCACCGGGCAAGATTTTATTAACCATGCCGCATCGTAAAAGTGAAGTGACATAGACGATTTCCACTCATGCAACCTCCGGCCTTGTTTAGCTATAAGCGACGGCTACTCGGCTATTCCTTGCTTTCGCCAGTCATCCAGCGGGCGAAAGCCTCGGCCTGAGGGTCCATCTCCTGTACGGCGTAGACCACCAGGCGCAGATGCCGCCCTTCGTCGACGATTAGACTGGTGTGCTCGAAACCGACCTCGCCCAGGCCATCGAGATCGAGTGCGCGCACGCCTTGGCACGGGGCATCCACCTCGTGACGATGCCACCACTGGCGAAACTCGGGCGAGTGCGCGGAGAGTTCCTTCACCAGATTGCCGATGGCGGGGTCGTCGTCCGCCCGCGCGTAGTCGCGCCGGAAGCTGGAGAGAATGCGCGGCGCCTGAGTCGGCCAGTCGGCGATCACCCGGCGCAGTTCGGCGTCGTCGAACAGCATCCATAATAGATTGCGATACTCGGCCGGCTGGCGGTCGAAGCCGAACACCCGTGCCGCCGCGTCGTTCCATGCCAGCACGTCCCAGCGCAGATTCAGCACGTAGCTGGGACGTGTCGTCAGGTCGTTCATCAGGCGCTTCACCAGGGGCGGCACCTGACACCAGGTCTTGCCCGGCTCGACCGGTGGGCGCTGGTGAGTCAGCAGGAACAGATGGCGCCGCTCCGCCGCATCCAGTTGCAGCGCCTGCGCCAGGTTGTCGAGAAAGGCCGACGACACGCCGATCTCGCGCCCCTGCTCCAGCCAGGTGTACCAGGTCACCCCCACACCCGCGAGGGTCGCGACCTCCTCGCGCCGCAGCCCCGGCGTGCGCCGACGCGCGCCCGCCGGGAGCCCCACCGACTGGGGCGAGATCCGCTCGCGACGGGTGCGCAGAAATTCGGCGAGTTCGGGCCGTGTGCGTGCAAGCGTGCGTTCCTGAGCCATGCTGTTGCCTTTAGTAATAGCATAAACGATTAAATTGTAACCCTTTAAAACCCACCGCACACTCTCCGCACTTCCCCTGCAACACCATTCGACGTATCAAGGAGAGTACAGATGGCACGCGGCTCACATAGCACCACCTACCTGGTGGCCATCGGCGCGTTCGCGCTGGGCATGGCCTCTTACGTTACCGCCGGGCTGATCCCGCTGATCCAGGCCGAATTCACGGTCTCCGTTTCCGTGGCCGCCCAGTTGGTCACCGCTTTCACACTCGCCTACGGACTGGGGTCGCCGCTGTGTGTCGCCCTGCTGCCCGCGAATCGCCAGCGCGGCGGGCTGTTTCTGATGCTGGGGCTGTTCGTGATCGCCAACGCAGCCAGCGCGCTGACGACCAGTCTCGCCGCCCTCATGGTCTGGCGCGTGCTGGCCGGCATGGCGGCGGGCACCTATCTCGCCATCGGCATCGCAGCGGCCGTTGGCGTGGCACCGGCGGAGGCACGCGGCAAGACGATCTCGATCATCATGGGCGGCATGGCGAGCGGCACCGTACTCGGCGTGCCGCTCGGCCTGCTGCTGGCAGAGCACTGGGGCTGGCAGGCCGCCCTGTGGCTGATCGCGCTGATCGGGCTAGTGGCGCTGATCGGCCTGATCTACCGTCTGCCGCCCATGCCCGCCGCCCAGGTGGTGCCGATGCGCCGCAAGCTCTCCATCCTGATCGACCACCGGGTGGTCGGATTGCTCGGCATCTCACTGCTGGCCGCCATCGCCAGCCTGGGTATGTACACTTTCATCGCGCCGCTGATCGGCGCGCACGGCGAGCGCTCGGTAACGCCCTACCTGTGGGTGTGGGGCGTGGGCGGCGTACTCGGCAGCTTCTTGATCGGCGCCCTGGTCGACCGCTTCTCAGGCCCCAGGCTCACCTTCGCCATCATGCTGCTGCTGGGTATCGCGCTGATCGCCCTGCCGCTGCTGCTCGGCATCAGTCCCTGGCTGGCGCTGATCCCGATCGCGCTCTGGGGCGCCGTGGGCTGGGCGCTGCAGGTACCCCAGAACAACGAACTGATGAAGGCCCGCGAAGTCCAGGGCGACGGCAATCTCGCGGTGGCCTTGAACGAATCCGCCCTCTATCTCGGCAGCGCCCTCGGCGCCTCGCTCGGCGGCCTGGCCTTGGCACTGCAGATATCTATCGACATGCTAGCCGTCGTCGCCGGACTCGTGGCACTCTCGGGCATGGGCGTGCAGGCATGGCTGTGGAAGCAAGCCCATTTACGCGGCAAGGTCTGCCACGATTCGTGAACTCACCACACTCCGTGATACTGAACGCCGCCGACCGGACGGCGTTCAGTGCTACCAATGGGGTTCGAGGTAGTCAGCATGGTGGGCAGCAACGTAACGCCTAGGGATTGCCTCGGTTCCATACCGCCCGATACCTCAACCGAACAGCAGATCGCGCATCAATGCAGACTAGGCGCCCTCGGCTTGCCGTGCCGCCCGCACAGCCGGCCTGTCTCCGACCCGCGCCACATAGCTCGCCAGCGCCGGCCACGAGGAAAGCTCGATACCGAAAAACTGACACCATCCGGTGACCGTGTATACTCAGATTGACCATCAAGGATATGCCCACCTACCCAAGGCATGGCGATGGTGCCCACTACCGAGAGGATCGTCAGCACTGGACCTTTCACTTCTCGCCATGATGAGGACTCAGTACAATCACAGCGGCAAGGAAACAAATCCCGCCTGCAATAAACCACAATGCGAAATAAGACCCGGTAATAAAGGCAATTAAACCACCTAAAAAAGCAGCCAACCCAGCGCCTACCTGATGAGCCACGTTGATCCAGCTAAAAGCCGAAGGCCCTTGATCACCAAATATGTGGTTACACAAAGTAATCACCGGTGGAACCGTTGCAACATCAAATACGCCAAACACGACGGCAAAGGCTATCAGCTCCCAGCCAACGGGTTGCGATAAAATAAAAGGCAGCCAAATCAAACTCGCGCCCCGCAAAAAGAAGATCACGGCCAGCAGCGACTGCTTATTGATTTTATCTGAAAGCCACCCTGCTCCAATTGTGCCCGGTATATTCAAAAGGCCGATTATCAGGAGCAGATAAGATGATTCCGCCACCGATATTCCCTCCAGCGTTGCCGCCGGGGTAAAACTGCTCCACATCAGACCATTCGTGGTAGCGCCACACATTCCAAAGGCTAATGAGATTACCCAAAACTTCTTGTTCTTCACAAATCCTTTCAGGTTGATAAAGACATCGAGAAATGTACTATTCGGCTTAATATGATGAGCCGTCACCGTTCTCACGGCCGAGAACTTCTCATTCAGAAGAAAACACACGATTAACAATGTGATCAGGGTCAAGACAACACAGCCTATTAACGGCGCTCGCCAGCCAACGTCATTAGCCAGCTTTGCCCACATGGGGAGTAACACAAATTGACCCGTCACCGAGGAAGCCGTCAATATGCCTGTCGGCAAGCCCGTTTTCTCAAACCAGGAGCGAGCAAAAAGAGCGCCAAATGACATCGTTAACGCGCCACAACCCAGCCCAACCAAAACACCCCATGCAAGATTGAATATTATCTTTGAATTCAGAATACATAACAAAGCGCCAGCCAACAGTATCACAAGGCTTGCGATGACAATTTTCTTGATCCCATGCTTTTCCATCAAATGAATGGCGAAGGGTGCCGTCGCACCATATAGGATCATATTAACGGTGATGCCAAAGGTTGTATTCAGAGACGACCAGCCAAGCTCCTCAATTAGCTGTGACGTCAACAATCCCGACAAGGTTACATAACTACCGGCAGTCACAACACACAGAGCGGCAACCAGAATGGCATTGAATTTCTGCTGTGCAGAAATCAGTTGAAAAGCTTGTTGCGTTTCACTCATGGCAATATTAACTTCTGTTAAAGCATTTATTGAAACGCTATCCACCCATGGCTAGCATGTAAACTATCATTAATGATAACGAGTTTTTCATGATTGAGAATCTAAAGTGGGATGACTTTAAAGTTGTGCTGGCGATTGCTGAAGAGAAAGTACTTAGACAGGCCGCGAGCAAGCTCCATGTCAGCCAACCCACCATCTACAGGCGACTGGCTGACATTGAAAGCAAATGTGGCGTAAAGCTCTTCCATCGTGAAGATAATGCTTATGTGCCAACACTTGCCGGATTAGAGCTGGTGAGAAGTGCAAAGGAAATCGAAAAACAAGTGCTTTACGCCCAGCGAAAGCTTTACTCTGCCAAAGAAACATTATCCGGCAACCTGACAGTCACTACCACAGACACATTGATGTATGGCCTGTTGGGCAACATCATTCACGACTTCAATTGCAAATACAAAGAACTGAATATAAGCGTCATCGTTAGCAATAAACTCATGAGCCTGGAAGCACGTGACGCAGATATCGCGTTTCGCCCCGTGGTCAACCCGAACGAAACGCTTATCGGCAAGAAAATTCTGCCTATTAACCAGGCTGTCTATGTTTCACAGAAAAGTCGATTCACCGATTGGCGAGAGAAAGGTATCTCTTGGATTGCGCCCAATAGCGAAATGCATTACCCACTACTCAGCGAATGGTTTTCAAAAAACAATCAACTTAAAGGCAGGCTATTAAAAAGCAACTCCATTCTTATGGATTACTTCATGGTCGCCAATTACGACTATGCAGCGGTGTTACCGACTTACCTGGAAAAAGAAGGCGCTGGCATCAAACGAATCAGCCCTATCATCCCTGAATTGAGCACGGCCATGTGGGGGTTAATGCATACCGATTTAAGAACCTCTCAAACAGTTACCGAGTTTCTAAACTATGTGCGTGCATGCTGCAAAGATCGCGCTAAATAACTTTACCATTCGTTGCGATGAGATTGGTTTGGGCATCTATCTTACACTGCAGCAAACCCGTTATTGGCTGTGCTCAACTGATAGCCCCTCATCCTGTATATTCTTTAGAAATTGCCTACCTATCTGGTTAAGCGGCTGCTTTTTCGGCCAAAACGCGATCAGATTTCGGTCCCGCCTCGGCGATAAAGGGCGCGTCACCACACCAGGCATTGGCTTACTTGTTAACGCCAATGTGGGCACAAAACTAACCCCGACATCGCCAGCAACCATCTGCAATAACGTCCGCGTATCGCGTACCCAAAAATCCACCTGGAAAGTTTCGGCCTCTTCCAATGAGTGCGCAAATATCTGCTGGATAAGCGACTCACAACCGCCTGACGACATAACAAGCGGGTGCTCTGCTAACTGTGTCACCGTCACGCTGGCTTGTTTGCTGAGGGAGTGGTGTTCGGGCAGCACGGCCACTATCTCGTCTTTTTTTAACTGCTGCCAATCAAAGTGCTCACGCCAGTAGGTGAGATTAAGCTGCGTCACATCAGTGGTTACGCCCATATTGACCACGCCGCTTTCCACCCACTCCTTGATCTCTTCCTCCATGCCTTCCAGTACAAGGCTAATAGCCTCCGGGTAGCGGCTTGTTAAGCTCGAAAGTTGCGGCGATAACCATCCCGTTAACGCACTGGGTATAACGCCAATTTTCAGCGTTTCATCCACCTCATCATGGAACTCGGCCACTTGCTGGCTTAATACCTGAAGCTCTCCCACCACCTTCCTGGCGCTAGCAAGCACTAACTCACCCAAAGCCGTTGGCTCCAAACCTTCCGCGGCTTTTGAAATAAGCGGGCCACCGGCCAGTTTTTCTAACGCCTGCATCGAGTGACTGACACCGGACTGGCTAACGCCAAGGCGCGCCGCAGCACGCGTGTAGGACTGCTCATCTGCCACGGTGAGCAATACACGCAGTTGGGCGATAGAGATATCTGCGCCTCTAATCATCACATCTCCTCATGGTCACCATGAGCTACCTGGGTTTCCGGCCGCACGTGAGCGCCTTATAGGCTGATCCTTCCATTTATCATCCTAACCTGGAAACCGCATGTCCATCGCCCTTGCGCTTACCGCCATGTTATTGCTCGGCAGTACCCACTTCATCAATGGCTTGCTCGCCCGTTTTTACCCGCCGCTTAATATTGGTTTTTATACCCATCTGGGTGGAGCGCTTGTCAGCCTCGCAGGTGCACTGCTCTTTTCCACATGGGAGCCAGTTGCCTGGAAATGGGGCGCTATCGCCGGTCTCGGCTCAGCCCTGGGCGCCTTGCTGCTTTATAAAGGCTTATCCCAGGCTCCCTTTGCTCTCGTCGTGCCCGTTAGCGCGGTCTCAATGGTGACCATCGCCCTTGCGCTATCGCTGGTGTTTCTTGGCGAACGACCCAACGCCTGGGTATGGCTAGGTGTAATGATCGCCCTGCCCGCCATATGGTTAACAGCGGGTGGGGGCAAACCGAACAAGGCACGGGTGAATAGCAGCACCCAAGCGGGCCTGCTATTGGGTTTAGGCGCAGGCTTGGGGTTTGCCTTGCAGCTTCACTTACTGGGCCAAGTGCCCGACCATGCTGCTTTTTACGGTATCGCACTCTGTATGTTCAGCGGCGCCGTATGCTGTCTGCCCTTTTATCAACACGCACACCTAGCACGAAAACGCCTTCCACTGCTGGCAACAGCAGCGGGCGGCATCAGTGCACTAGGGCTAACGCTGTATGCGATATCACGGGAAGGCCAGCTTGCCATTATCAGCATCGTGATTGTGTCGATGTACCCAATGATTCCCGTCGTGTTTGGCTCGCTGGTGCGCAGGGAAAGGGTTAGCGGCGCAAGTATGGTGGGAATAGTGCTTTCAATTTTGGCGATGGTATTGATTATGGCGGGGAATAGTTAAACACCAGACAAGCAGGTTTTGAGTAGATTTCAATAACTGCCACAGTACTGTTCATTTGCTTCATTGATCTCGCAACTGCTTTCGTCCCTGTTTTTGATCGACAGATAAGGAGGTAGAGCATGGACGGCACCCAGATTCTGACCCTCGGCTTGGGCCTTGAAGCGCCTTGGGTTCTCAAGGGCTAGCACCTGAATACCTCCCTGTCGCCCCACCACTGTCAGTACCGATGCTACGGCGACCTCCGCGGTGGAAGGCTTCAGTGCGGCACTGAATCGCATGCCGCTGGCCGCGCGCAAGAGCCTGACCTATGACCAGGGGCGAGAAGTGGCCAAGCATGCGGAGGTCACCCAGAACACCGGCGTGGCCATTTACTTCTGCGATCCCAACAGCCCATGGCAACAGGGCAGCAATGAGAACATCAACGGCCTGATTCGCAAATATTTCCCGAAAGGGACGGACTGCCGACAGGTGAGCGACTCAGCACTCAGGAAAGTCGTTGCCAAGCTGAACAATCGACCCAGAAAACGCTTGGGGTATCGGACACCGGCACAGGTGTTCCTGGGAGAGCATTCAGGGGCGCTGAAAACCGCAGGTGCTGCGCTTAATGTTTGAATTCAGGAATGATGGGTGAACTGATGGCGAAGTATCACGAAGAGCCATCATCAATCCAATGGCAGTGTTGCACTCAGAGCCTGCATCCGCCCATTATTAGAATGCCATCATATAAGTAGCATAGCGATCACATGAGTGATAGCCTGCCTCATTCACTATGGATAAGGAATGTCCGATGGATCTTGCCAAGGTAGGCGACAGAGTTGTCTGTCAGTGTAAAGGTGGACCACATAGCATTATTTCCGGTGCCTCCACAGCTACGGTCGATGGCATACCGATTGCCAGAGTAGGCGACAAGAGTTCTTGTGGCGCCGCCATTACCACAGGAGCAGACTGGTATTCGATTGAGGGAGCTCCAGCCGCCATCCACGGCAGTACTACCTCATGTGGCGGGTTTATCGAAGCAGCTTCTACTGTGGTAACCGGCTCCCCCACCACAGCAGGCGCGCGGGCAACGCCTCCATGGGTACGCTTGCCGAGAACAACCCAGAAACCGTATACGAATATGTAGCCGAAGAATCAGAAGTCACCATGCATCAGCTAGCTTATCTTCTGGTGGAAGGCGTTGGCATGAATGGTGGCTATTCTTTTCGGAATCATATCGCTATCAGAGGGAATACCCTCCATGTATCGTCGCAAGGTTGGGCCCCCTCAACCCAAGCCCCTGGATCAAGCTCCGCCGTTTTTAACATGCGTGCTGAGCTAAGGGATGGCGACCTGCTTGTTGAAGCTGCTGCTCTGGAGAACAGCGGTGTTAATGCCTGGCCAGACGATCCTAGGTACACCCCAAGAGGCCACGCCACCATCCGCCTACCGGAGCCACAGGCTGGCAAGAAGATATCGCTTCGTCTCCAAGGCACATTTATTTATCAGACCAGTTCGGGATCTGTCTCACCAATGCCGCCCAGCACTAGCAAGACGATTTCCATTCAGGCGGTAGCGAAATAACATGCTGAAGAAAATACTCCTTATCCTGCCAATGGCTTTTCTCATAACTGCCTACCAAGAAAGCGGGGGCAATGACCTTCATGATGAGTCTGTCGAGCTTCAAAGGCAGGCCAATGAGGAAGCTACCCTCGGCATGGCAGAAAGCGATAGTGACAGGCTGTCCAAGGCGATAGATCTAATAGAGCAGTCACTGGCAGCAGATCCGAACAATCATGCCGCACTACTTACCAGAGCCCAGATTGCCGTCTATCGGCAGAATTACGAAATCGCACTGCGTAATGTGGAAAGCGCTTTCAACATCGCACCGAACCATGACTCGCTACCGCTTTTTCGATGCATGCTGATAGAGGAAGTCGAAGGGGAGAACAGCGGGAAGGAATGCTACTCAGCGGTAGAGGAAAGTTACGTCGAGCAGCATAGGGAAGACAGCCAGATCTCTGCCAATTGGGTAGGCGCGACCATTCTAGGTGATAGCCATGCGGCTCCAGAGCTGATCGAGGCTTTTCTTAAGCAGGAAAAGGACAAGGGTGAACTGGAAGCTGAGATGGCCGAGATGACAATCGAGAGCCTCCAAGATGGAAGCTATGTGGACCAAGTGTTGATGCGGTAGTGCTTGGCCGTCGTCGCGGGCGACCGCAGCAAGCTGTATCATTATCTGTCCAGGTTGGCATGAGTAGAGAAGAATTATTAGACCACCTGACCAGCACGTTTAATTATAAAGGGGCGGATGCAGGCTCTGAGTGCAACACTGTCATTGGATTGATGATGGCCCTTCGTCGGGCCAAGGGATATCGCAGCAAAAATGCGCTTCAAGACGGCGATCCTGTTTCATTTCGGCGGGCTGGAGATGGCGCCTAACCCACTGAAATAAATGAATAGCCATCTCTAAACAGCGACTCGCCAACACATGACAAACAGCTTTATTTGTCACGATTGCGTTTGATTTGTTCTTCAAGCGCTTCTAGGTCTTCCAGGTCTTCTGCATCCGCTTCCAAAGCCTCTGCCTGGCGGCGGTGCGCATCAAACTGGCCATAGCGCTCGTGGGCGATGGCCTTGGCTCTGTGGGCACTGATAGTGCCAGCCCCATCCAGAATAGGGCGTTCGCTGAAGTCCAATAGGCGGTCGACATTGCGACGCCAGTAATCCAGCGTGAGATCCTTACGTTCCTTGGCGCGTAGCTCGGCCTGTTCCAGAAAGATCACCACCAAGCGATTAAGCGTATCGACCTCGTCAGCGGTCAGATAGTTCTTAGCTATGGTCACGTCCTGCTTGCGCACCCGCGCGCCTTGCCAAGAGGTCAGTGCCATATTGGGCTCGTCGGGATTAGCACGGTTGACCACGATTTCAGCGGCAGTCTGCTCTGTAACGGCGTACAACAACTTGTTCTGCACTTCGGCAAAGAAGCGATGAGCATCACTATCATCGGTGCGGTAGTCACTGCTCAGGGCAAATAGATCGCGAACCTTCTGGTAGAAGCGCTTTTCCGAGGCACGGATATCGCGGATACGCGCCAGCAGCTCATCGAAATAATCCCAGCCGCCGGGCTCTTTGAGACGCTCATCGTCCATGACGAAGCCCTTGACCAAGTATTCGCTGAGATTGGCTGTGGCCCATTGACGGAACTGCGTTCCGCGCGGCGAGCGCACCCGGTATCCCACTGCCAAGATCATCGGCAAGCTATACCAGTTGACTTTATAGCGCTTCCCATCAGCGGCAGTTGTCAAGGATTCCTTGACAACTGCTTCTCGAGATAACTCACCTTCTTTCAGGATGTTACGAACATGCAAACTGACATTCTGCTTCGACGTCGCAAACAGTTCGGCAAGCTCGGCCTGGGTCAGCCATACGCTCCCATCCTCGGCACGTAAGTGTACGGCGCTACGTCCATCATCGGTTCGGTAGAGGATCAGTTCACTGTTACCCATGAGCCCGCCCTATCAAGGTAGATACCAAAAAGCCCGCCTTTTTGGCGGGCTTGATAGATTAGCAAAGCCTGGCCTTCACTCCCACTCAATCGTCGCGGGCGGCTTGCTGCTGACGTCGTAGGTCACCCGCGAGACGCCTTCCAGCTCGTTGATGATGCGGTTGGAGACTTTCTCCAGCAGCTCATACGGCAGGTGCGCCCAGCGGGCGGTCATGAAGTCGATGGTCTCGACGGCGCGCAGGGCGATGACCCATTCGTAGCGGCGGCCGTCGCCGACCACGCCGACCGATCTCACTGGCAGGAAGACGGCGAAGGCCTGGCTGGTCTTGTGGTACCAGTCGGCCTTGTGCAGTTCCTCGATGAAGATGGCGTCGGCCTCACGCAGGATGTCGGCGTACTCCTTCTTCACTTCGCCGAGGATGCGCACGCCGAGGCCCGGCCCCGGGAAGGGGTGGCGGTAGACCATGTCGTAGGGCAGACCGAGTTCGAGGCCGAGCTTGCGGACTTCGTCCTTGAACAGCTCGCGCAGCGGTTCGACCAGCGAGAGTTTCATCGTCTCGGGCAGGCCGCCGACGTTGTGGTGCGATTTGATCACATGCGCCTTGCCGGTCTTGGAGGCGGCGGATTCGATCACGTCAGGGTAGATGGTGCCCTGGGCCAGGAAGTCGACGCCTTCGATCTTGGCGGCTTCATCGTCGAACACGTCAATGAAGGTGTTGCCGATGACCTTGCGTTTGGCTTCGGGGTCGTCCACGCCTTTCAGTTTGGAGAGGAACTGCTCCTCGGCGTCGACACGAATCACCCGCACACCCATGTGGCGGGCGAAGGTTTCCATCACCTGCTTGCCTTCGTTCTTGCGCAACAGGCCATTGTCGACGAACACGCAGGTCAGTTGATCGCCGATCGCCTTGTGCAGCAGTGCGGCCACCACGGAGGAGTCGACCCCGCCGGAGAGCCCCAGCAAGACGTGACGCTCGCCGACCTGTTCGCGCACGCGGGCGACCTGATCCTCGATGATCTGCGCCGGAGTCCACAGCCGTTCGGACTGGCAGATATCCAGCACGAAGTGTTCGAGGATGCGCTGCCCTTGCAGGGTGTGGGTCACCTCGGGATGGAACTGCACGCCGTAGAAGCGTTTCGCTTCCCAGGCCATGGCGGCAATCGGGCAGCTCGGCGTGGAGGCGGTCACCGTGAACTCCGCCGGCACCTTGGCGACCTTGTCGCCATGGCTCATCCAGACATCGAGCAGCGCCTTGTCGGTGTCGTGATCGACGTGATCCTTGATGCCCTTGAACAGTGCCGTCTCGGCGTCGATGCGGATCTGCGCATAACCGAACTCGCGCTTCTGCGAGCCTTCGACCTGGCCGCCCAGTTGCTCGGCCATGGTCTGCATGCCGTAGCAGATACCCAGCACCGGCAGCCCCATCTCGAACACGCACTGCGGTGCACGCGGCGAATCCAGCTCGGTCACGGATTCAGGGCCACCGGCAAGGATGATGCCGTTGGGGTTGTACTCGCGAATCTCGGCCTCGGTGATATCGAAGGCGCGCACTTCGGAATAGACGCCGATCTCACGCACGCGGCGCGCGATGAGCTGGGTGTACTGGGAGCCGAAATCGAGGATCAGGATCTTGTGGGCGTGAATGTCGGTCATCTGAGCGTCTCTTATGGCGGCGGGCGGTATGTGTATCGGCAGCGTCGCTGGCTGAGCGTCAGGCTAGGCGAAAACGGCCAAAGCAGCGGAGTTGACGTAGGTGTCAATGAGCATGCTGAGGCCGTTTTCAACAACGCATGGCGCCAGTCCAGCGGCGTTGCTAACCAGCGCGGTAGTTCGGCGCCTCCTTCGTGATCTGCACATCATGCACATGCGACTCGTTGAAGCCGGCCCCGGTAATCTGCACGAATTCCGGCTTGGTGCGCATTTCCTGGATGTCTCGGCAGCCGGTGTAGCCCATCGAGGCGCGCAGACCGCCCATCAACTGGTGGACGATGGCGCTCATCACGCCCTTGTACGGCACGCGACCTTCGATGCCTTCCGGTACCAGCTTCTCGGCGCCGGCGTCCTTGTCCTGGAAATAGCGGTCGGCACTGCCCTGGGTCTGGGCCATGGCGCCCATCGAGCCCATGCCGCGGTAGGCCTTGTAGGTCCGGCCCTGATAGAGCTCGATCTCGCCCGGCGCTTCCTCGGTTCCGGCGAGCAGCCCGCCGACCATCACGCAACTGGCACCGGCGGCGATCGCCTTGGCCAGGTCGCCGGAGAAGCGGATACCGCCATCGGCGATCAGTGGAACGTCGTACTCCTTCAGGGCTTCCGCCACGTTGGCTACGGCCGTGACCTGAGGCACGCCGACACCGGCAACGACTCGCGTGGTACAGATGGAGCCGGGGCCGATGCCGACCTTCACGCCGTCGGCGCCGGCCTTGGCAAGATCACGTGCAGCGTCGGCAGTCGCGATGTTGCCGCCGATGACCTGCACGTCGGGGTAATGCTCCTTGACCCATGCCACGCGATCGATCACGCCTCGGGAGTGGCCGTGGGCGGTGTCGACGACGATCACATCGACGCCGGCTTCGACCAGGGCGGCAATGCGCTCGGGCGTTTCCGGCCCAGTGCCGACGGCGGCACCGACCAGCAGACGGCCATCGCTGTCCTTGGCGGCGTGTGGATAGGTCTTGGCCTTCTCGATGTCGCGCACCGTGACCAGGCCGTGCAGATGGAAGTCGTCATCGACGATCAGGATCTTTTCGATGCGGCTTTCCTGCATCTTGCCCTTGATGACCTCCAGCGACGTCCCCACCGGTACGGTGACCAACTGGTCGCGAGGCGTCATGATCGCTTCGACACTATCGCTGTGATCGGGCTGGAAGCGCATGTCGCGACCGGTGACGATCCCGACCAGGGCGTCGCCCTCCACCACCGGGAAGCCGGAATAGCCATATTCGTCGGCCATCGCCAGCAGGTCCTGCAGCTTGGCCTTGGGCCCTACGGTGACGGGGTCCTTGACGATCACGCTCTCGTGTTTCTTGACCTTGCGCACCTCGGCGGCCTGACCGGCGATGGTCATGCTCTTGTGAACGATGCCGATACCGCCCTCCTGGGCCATGGCGATCGCCAGACGTGCTTCGGTCACGGTGTCCATCGCAGAGGAGACGAGCGGGATGTTGAGTTCGAGGTTGCGGGTCAGGCGGGACTTGAGGCTGACATCCTTGGGCAGGACATCGGAGTAGCCGGGAACGAGTAATACGTCATCGAACGTAAGCGCTTCTTGGGCCATACGTAACATAGCGGCAACACCCATTGAACTGATGGAGGACGGCGAGGAAGTTAATCAACCATTATAACGGGTATGAAAGGGAACGGGCAATGCGAGGTGGGCTGCTGGCTGGCACGTTACAGGGGGTATGGCAGGGCCGACCTGGCGAGGGCCATTCACACGCTCGTCAAGCTTGGCTTGGTCCATCCCAGGTTCCCATCAACTGTCCGCTAGCAGCAATCACCACTAACGCTGTCCGAATTCGCGCCGCCATCGTTCCATGAAGGCTTTACGCCGAAGTGGGTCGACAAAAGCCAGCAACGACGCATCGATGGGTATCGGGTATAGGCGGTCGCCCACCTGGTCACGCAGTCGCTGTGCAGTATATGGGCCGACCACATCGGGACGCACGCTGAACAGGGGCGTCTCGCCGGCAATCACCCGCTGACCATCACCGCTGAGCAGAAAATCGAGAAACACACGGGCGGCGGCAGGGTTCGGAGCGTCACGGTGGATAAACGCCATGCGCATCATTACCAGCGAATAATCCTGAGGTACCTGAACGATGACTTCGGGATGATCCTGAGCCCATACCATGGCGTAAGAGCCCAGCAAGTTATAGCCCAACCAGTAACGTCCCTCACTGATGCCTTTGAGCATGTCGCGGGTACTCTCCTCGAGCGAGACATCGGCACTACCCATGGCGGTGACCAGGTCCCAGAAGCGCGTGGTGTAACGAGCATCCTGCTGGAACAGCGTATAACCTACACCGCTACGGGAGGGTGAATAGGTCGTGACCCGGCCACGTAGCAGGTCCCGTTGCTCCGTCAGCAGCGTGTGCAAGTCGGCATGCGTCGCCGGCGGCTTCATGAAACTCGTCAGATCCAGTCGGTACGCCATGACGATCGGCTCGAAGGTGAAGCCGAACACTTCGTCGCGCCATTTGGCCCAGGCCGGCCAGTCCTGAGCTTCGGATGATACCAGTGGCTGAGCAAACCCCTCGTTGACGCGTGACATCTGCCACGGCATGGCCGAACTGATGACCACATCCGGTGCAGGATCAGCCTCGGCAACGCGTTCGTCGACTTCCAGGGTCGAGCTGTCGCGAAAATCCAGCATGATGTCGGGATGCGCCTGCTCGAATGCCCTCAACAGCGGTTCGACGACCTCTCTATCGAGTGCCGCGTCGACGACCAGTTCGGTCCTGGCGCCAGCCGGTGTGGCTATCAGCGCCAGCGCGGCGAGCGCCAGTATCATGAGCGGTCGAGCGATCACGGCGACGCCTCCTGTGCGGTCAACGGGAAAACGATGCAGACTCTGAGCCCCTGCGGTGTATTGGGAACCAGGCTCAGCCTGGCATCGTGCCGCCGCGCGATGGAGTCGACGATTGCCAGCCCAAGCCCGGACCCTTCGGTATCTTGTCGACCACCACGCTCAAATGGCTGGTGAAGACGTTCCAGTGCCTCCGGGGAGACGCCAGGGCCATCATCCTCGATGAACAGTTCCACATCGCGGTCGTGCTGAACGAGGCCGAGGGTGATCATGCTGCCAGGCGGTGTGTAGCTCAATGCATTATCGATCAGGTTGCCGATGAGTTCGCGCAGGGAAAGCGCTTCACCATGGATGTACTGCGCCGTATCAGGCAGTTCGGCCAGTCCCAGGTCATGTCCACTGGCAACATCACGCTGGGCCCAGTCCATGACGGTATCGCGCAACAGCATCACCAGATCCAACCGAACCATCGCACTGCCATCGGCAACATGACGCAACCGTGCCAGGCTCAGTAGTTGACTGGCCAGGCGGCTGGTGCGTCCAGCCCCACTGTGAACGGCTTCCAGGGCGCGTCGCCATTCGTCGGGCTGGTCGCTTTTCAGCGCCAGTTCACTGGTACTCTGCAAACCAGCCAGCGGGGTCTTGAGTTGATGGCTCGCATCGGCGGTAAAGCGCAATAGCGCATCACGACTCTCACGCTGGTGGGCGAACAGCGAATCGAGCGTCTCGGCCAATTCCCGCAACTCTTCCGGTACCCGAGCATCGAGCGGTCGCATATCATCGGCTTCCCGCTGCCGTAACACCCGCCGCAGACGACGCATGGGGTTCAGAGCAACCCGCATCGTCAGCAACATCAGAAGGCCTGCCAACAGCACCATGGCAAGGAAGCGCGTCACGGCCTGCTCGAACAACTCGTCGGTCAACGACTGCCGCCCTTCTGTGGTGTGGCCGACCCAAATCTGCACGGGGTCCTGGGATTCCCAACCGGCCGAATCGAATTCACGGCCATGCAGCCGCCAGTCGACATCCTGATTGTCGACGTGCATCCACACCGTTCTCTCAGTCACTTGCCTGCGCCACTCAGGTTGAATGGACATTTCAAGATTGGCGGAGACGATATCACCATCAGCATCGAGAACGGCATAAAACACCCGTTCCTGATGCCGGGTTGCCAGTATCTGCAGTGCGGCGGCAGGAACTTCCACCACCGGTTCGCCGCCCTCCCATTGCACAGCTTCAGCGATGGTGAGTGCCGCTGACTCCAGTTGACTGTCATATGCCCGTTCAGCGGCACGCTCCGAACTTAAATAGGCTTCCACCAGCAACAGGGCTCCCAACGCACTGACAGTGACCAGTAGCCATATGGCTAGTCGTGCCTTCAATGAGCCATCGACCGTGATCACCGAACGCCTTCCTCGAGTCGATAGCCCAAGCCCCGAAAGGTACGAATGGTCAGCCCACTCCCCTGCAGCCGTTTACGTAGACGGCTGACATAGACTTCCAGTGCATTGGATCCGACCTCACCGAAGCCAAACAACCGATTTTCGAGCATTTCTCGTGGCGTGATGCTGCCGGCATGCAACAGCAAGCCCTCCAGCAGGCACAATTCGCGACGCGGCAAGTCCAGACGCTCACCATGCAGTGAAGCCACCCCTAATTCCTGATCGAAGCATAAGGCCCCTAAACACAGCCGGTTGTCGGCACGCTGCTGACTACGTCGCAGCAATGCACGCACTCTTGCCTCGAGTTCAGCCAGCGAGAAAGGCTTGGCAAGGTAGTCATCAGCACCCAGGTCCAGGCCACGGACGCGATCATCGACGCCATCTCGGGCAGTAAGAATCAGCACGGGCGTGGTATCACCACGCTCTCGCAACGCCTCGAGCAAGGAAAGACCATCGCCATCGGGCAGCCCCAGGTCGAGGATCACCAGGTCGAAGTGTCCCCGTTGCAAAGCAGCACCGGCCTCGGCGCAATGGGTAAAGGCGTCGATGGTATTGCCCAGAGGAGTAAGTGCCTGATCGAGTGATCGGGCGATAAGAGGATCATCCTCGATAACAAGCAAACGCATACGACCAATGTCTCATATGGCGACAGAAAAATGACAGGTTGATGAAAGGTTGCATGCCTAGCATCCAGCGTTGTCATCCGCAGAGATGACACAAGAGATCACCCTCTTGATTGCAAAACAAGAGAACAGGAGTTCGCCATGAAGATCAATAAGGCTTTCCATCAATATGCCGGCATGCTGACCTTAATCGGAGGTGCGCTTGCTGCTGGTAATGTTCATGCTCAGTCAGAGGCAACCGAGTGTATTGCTCCAGCGAAACCAGGTGGCGGTTATGACCTCACCTGCCGACTGGCAGCCAATGGGCTGGAAGAAACAGGCATGATCGATCAACCGATGGCCGTGAGTTACATGCCTGGCGGCATTGGTGCTGTTGCTTACAACCATGTCAATGGCGTACGTAATGATGATCCCAACCTCATCGTGGCTGCCAGTACCGGCGCAGCCGTCAACCTGGCGCTGGAAAAGTTTGGTGAATACGAGGCTGATGCCGTGCGCTGGCTGGGCGCCTTGGGAGTCGATTACGGCGCCATAGTCGTCAAGGACGATGCCCCATGGGAAAACCTCGATGAGCTCATGGAAGATCTCAGTGATTCACCGGACGACATTGCCTTTGGTGCCGGTGGTACCGTTGGCAGCCAAGACTGGATGAAAGCGGCGTTAACAGCCAAATCCGCCGATATTGACCCCAAGAGCCTCAATTATGTGGCGTTCGAAGGTGGCGGTGAAGCCCTGGCGGCGTTGTTGGGCGACCATATCCAGGTATTCACCGGCGACCTTTCCGAACTCAAGTCGCAACTGGAAAGCGGCAAGATCCGAGTCCTGGCATCGCTCTCCGAAGAACGCATGGAAGGCCCTTATGCCGACATCCCGACAGCGGAAGAACAAGGCTATGACGTTCAATGGCCGATCTGGCGTGGCTATTACATGGGCCCCAACGTCGACGATGAAGCCTATGAAGCGTGGGCAGAACGCCTCTCCGAGCTCTCGAAATCGGACGAGTTCAGCCAATTACGTGAAGATCGCGGCCTCTTCCCGATGTCACGCTTCGGCGATGACTTCAATGACTATGTTCTGGAACAGGTCGAAACCTTTGAATCCCTGGCCGATGAAGTAGGTTTGAAGCAATGAAACTTGCCGCCGACCGATTGCTAGGCATCGTGCTAACCGGTCTGGCGGCGTTCATCGCCGTCCAGGCCCTCAGGTTGAATGTGCCGATCAGCTACGACCCCGTGGGCCCCAAGGCCTTTCCTCTGGGTTTGGCGATACTGCTCGCCATGTTGTCGCTGGTGCTCGTATTCAAGCCTGGCGAAGATGGGCAATGGCCTCATCGGGCACTGACCCTCAAGATCCTTCTGGTCCTGGGGGTCATGCTGATCTATGCCCTCCTCTTTACTCGCCTGGGTTTTATCATCACGACGCTGATGACTGTCGCCATGCTGGCCAGAATCTTTGATGCCTCGTGGAACAGGGCACTGATAACCGGCGTTGTGATGTCGGTCGGCAGTTTCTTCCTGTTCACTGATGCCTTGGGCATTTCCTTGCCTGGTGGTTATTGGCTGGAAACCTGGTTTTAAAGGAGCGCCAACATGTTCGATTTTCTCATTCATGGTTTCGGCGTCGCCTTGACTCCCCTCAATCTGGGGCTTGCCTTTTTAGGCGCCTTGCTGGGAACGATGTTCGGCGCATTGCCCGGCATCGGCCCGATCAATGGTATCGCTATTTTGATGCCGCTGGCGTACACCTTGGGCTTGCCGGCCGAGTCGGCATTGATTCTACTGGCCGCCATCTACACCGGGGCCGAGTATGGTGGACGCATGTCAAGCATTCTGCTCAATGTGCCCGGCGACGCGGGCGCAGTAATGACCACCCTCGATGGGCATCCCCTGGCCAAGAAAGGGCTCGCGGGGCCGGCATTGGGCCTTTCAGCGGTCAGTTCCTTTGTCGGTGCCACCATCGCCATCCTTGGGCTGACGTTATTCGCCCCTCTGCTGGCCGAAGTGGCCGTAATGTTCGGCCCTGCCGAGTTCTTCGCACTGATGATATTCGCCTTTGCCTCCATGTCGGTCATGATGGGGAAAGATCCCATCAAGACCGCTATCGGGGCAGTACTGGGCATATTGATCGGTACGGTCGGGGTGGATTCAAGCACCGGTGTCATGCGCTATACCTTCGGCATGCCGGAACTCTACGATGGTATCGATTTCGTGGTAATGATTATCGGCCTGTTCGCCATCAGCGAAATTCTTCTGATGTTGGAGCATGCCAATCGCCAGGATGACGAAGACGACATTCCGCCACTTGGCCGCGTGTTCATCAGCCTCAAGGAAGTGCTTGCCTGTAAAGGCGCCATGGTGCGTTCCGGGCTGATCGGCTTCATTATCGGCATTCTTCCAGGTACCGGCGCCTCAGTCGGCGGAGCCGTGTCCTACACCACGGAGAAGCGGATAAGCGACAAGGACGGCACCTTTGGCACGGGCGACATGCGCGGACTCGCCGCCCCCGAGGCCGCCAACAATGCTTCGGCAGCCGGCTCATTCGTACCCATGTTGACCTTGGGGATACCTGGATCAGGAACCACCGCCGTACTGCTCGGTGCTCTGATGCTTTATAACATCACACCCGGCCCGATGATGTTCAGTGAGCGACCTGAAGTGGCAGGGGGATTGATTGCCTCACTGTATATCGGCAACGTCGTACTACTAGCCCTCAACCTGCCTTTAGCCGGCGTCTTTGCGCGGATACTTACCATTCCACGATGGGTGCTGGTACCCGGCATTGCCATTCTGTCGTTCGTTGGCGTCTATCAGCTGCACTCTGATCTGACAGCCATCTTCCTGATGCTGATCATCGGGGTGTTTGGCTACCTGTTGCGCAAACTGGGATTCTCCCTGGCACCTGTAATCCTCGGTTATGTGCTCGGTGGACTGATGGAGCAGAACCTGCGCCGTGCCCTATCGGCCAGCGGCGGCGACATCGACATTCTCTGGAGGTCCGGCATTTCCATAGGCCTTTGGATCGCCGCAGCCGCACTCTTGGTACTGCCTTGGTTGTTGCCCAAACTGATCACGAAGCTGCAACCCAGCAACAGGCCAATGGCGCAAGTCGAAGACGACTGATAGCATTTTCACACGCCTCGCGAGCCCGCCTATGTCAAGGCGGGCTCGTTGTTTCGACATCCAGGCCATTGCAGGCCGGGGCAGCTTGAGTCGAATTACCATAGGCCGGATTCATCGCGAACGTTGCGCTGTCACGTCAGGTATCGAAACCATAGAACTGCCGCGGTGTCTCGCGGATGACCTGTTCCAGCGCCGGCTGGGGTATCCACTGCTCGATGTCGTGCAGTGCTTTCTCATAACTATAGAGATGCTCATGCTCCGTCCAGGGCCAGTCGCTGCCCCACATCAGTCGTTGCGGCCCCAGTGACTCGAGAAGCCGTTTACAGACGTCGGCAAAGCCATCGCTTTGGCTGCGGTAGGGGGCCGAACACTTGACCCAGTAGCGCTGGGTTGCCGTTCCCGTGCACAGCCGTTCGATGACAGGATCACGCCAGGCATTGGTTTGCGGCCGGCCGAAATGGTCGATCACCAGATCCAGTTCCCAGCGAGACAGCAGATCGAGGATGGCTAACAGGGTACGCCCCTCGGCCTGGACCTCCACGTGCCAGCATCGCGACTCGAGGCGTGTGAATAGATCCGCCCACCCTGCCGTCTGCAATTCGTCTACCGTTCTCCCGATCCAGTTCAATCGCGTCCCTCGGATTCCCGACGACTCCATATCATCCAGCGAGACATCACTCACTCGAGGATCGATAACCGCCACGCCCCTGAGTCGGTCCGGATGCCGGCGCAGACATTCCATGAGGTAGTCATTGTGAGTGCCGAGAAAACTGGGTTGTACAAGCACGCCGCAGTCAATCCCCCAGTGGTCCAGTAAATCGAGATAGGTGGCCAAAGGTGCCTCATAACGAGGACGGTGGCGGGGATTGTCCGCGAAGCGACAGCGATCGGTGAAAACGTGGGCGTGGGCATCAACGATTTTAGACATTAGTCGAATCCGGCTTGTCCTCGAGAGAATTACATGTCATAGATATCAACTCATATATAAGACTATAAGTACACTAGAGCATATGACCATGCAAGCCAACCTTCAGCAAGACGAACCTCGCAGCCCGCGCTATTACCGAATCTACCAGGCGATGCTGTCCGACATTCAGCAAGGCAGCCTGAAGCCAGGGGATGTGCTGCCATCGGAGATGCACATCGCCCAGTCATACGGCGTCGCACCGGGAACGGCTCGCAAGGCGATCGACATGCTTGTCGACCGCGGCTGGGTGGAACGCCAGCATGGGAAGGGAACCTTCGTGCGTCGGGCGGATTTCAGCCACTCACTTGCCCGCTTCTTTCGGCTGACCGATCGCGAAGGTGTGCAACTGCACCCGAAAAGCGAATTGCTGGATATCAGGGTCGTGCCGGGAACGACTGATATCTGTCATCACCTCGACCTGCCCGATGACAGCGAGCTCATTCAAATCGAGCGTGTGCGACGCGTGGATGAGATGCCCCTGCTACATGAAGTCATCTATCTGTCCCGGACGCGTTTCCAGTCCTTGCTGAACCTGCCTCCCGATGCCTGGGGAGACCTGCTTTATCCCCTGTATGAACAGGTATGCGGCGAAGTGGTATTTCGCGCAACCGACACACTCTCCGTCGGCCCGGTACCGGAATCTCCGGCACATCACCTGGACCTCCCCCCCGGAGTCCAGGTCATCGAAATCGCTCGTCTGGCCAGAGGTTATGACGAACGACCACTGGAGTGGCGACTGAGCCGAGGTCGTCTCGACTGGTTCCATTACAGCTTCGATATCCGCTAGGTGGATGGCTCTGTCCCCTGCCACTGCAGCCCAATGACACCCCTTCAAGGAGCAACGCCATGAGCAACAACAAGACCTTCCTGCTAACCGGCCTTGCCGGAATCAGTTGGCTCGCACTCTGCGCGCACGCCAATGCCGCTCAAGAAGTCCGCATTGCCACACATGTGTCGGCTCAATCGCCACTGGCCAAGCAGGCGGAAATGTTCGCCGAGAGAATCGAGGAACGGCTACCCGGTGAATTCGACTTCGAACTTTACCCTAACGGTCAGTTGGGCAAGGAGTCTGCACTCATCGATAACCTTCAGCTCGATACGGTCGAGATGGTCAATGTCGCTTCAGGCGTCATGAAGGTTGACGACAAGCTGGGGTTCTTCGACCTGCCATGGCTGTTCGAGGATCGCGCGCATGTACAACAGGCAATGGCTGACGGTCTCGAAGACGCGTTGGTCGATACGATCGAAGGAAGCATGAGCGCCAAGGTGCTGGGCATCTATGAAAACGGGTTCCGGCATATCATCAATTCCAGTCATCCCATCGAGGAGCCTGCCGACCTGGAGGGTATGAAGATACGTATCTCCGGCGGCGACTTCCGCCAGCAGATCTTTGCCTCACTGGGCGCGGCACCGGCCAAGGTTGCGTGGGGAGAAACCTTTACCGCCATGCAGACCGGCGTGGTGGATGGAGCCGAAGCCGCAACCTACGGGTTCTATGGACAGAAAATGTATGAAGTGCAGGACTTTCTATCACTGACTCGCCATGTCTACACGCCTTCTTTCCTGTTGGCTTCTCCCGGTTTCTGGGATTCGTTGAGTGATGAACAGCAGGCGGTCTTTGCCGACGTCGCCAATGACATGCGTGATGATGCTTATGCACAGGCTGCCGAAATCGAGCAGTCCAATCTCGATGCGATGCGGAGCTCATTGGAGATCAACGACGTCGACCTGGCAGCGTTTCGGGAACAGGTACAGTCCGTCTACGACGACTATGTGAACCGCCATGGAAGTGACTGGCTGGAGACCGTCCATCAGTCCGCCGACGCCGAGTAATACCTGGAGCGCAACGATGCTGAGATATCTGGATCGTTTGATCGAGATCATAGTGGGGGCCCTGGTGGCCCTCACCGCCATTGCCGTCTGTCTGAATGTCTTTTATCGCTATGTGCTCGGATCCGGGCTGGTATGGGCCGATGAAGTACCGGGATTCCTGCTGGTCTGGATCGCTTTCCTGGGTGCCTACCTGGCCGCCAGAGAACAAGGTCACATTGCTTTCGACATGTTGCTTGAATCCTTCCCCCCGCTTCTAAAGCGGGTCGTAAAGGTGGTTGGCGACATGGCAGTCATCGGTTTCTTCGTACTTCTCGGCATCATGTCCTGGCAGATGATCGAGCGTGTTGGTGGCCGCTCCATCGAAACACTACCCATCCCACAAGGCGTATTCATGAGCGTACTGCCGCTCGCGAGTGCGCTGATGGTCGTAGCATTAAGCGTTCGTCTTGTTCAACGTTGGAGGAATTTCTGATGGCCTGGGGTGTTGTTGCAATGCTATTCGGCATCATCCTGCTGGGTGTTCCAGTCGGTTTTGCCCTGATGGTCACCGCTGCACTTTCCATGTGGATCGCGGATATCAATCTATTGATGATTCCAGTGCAGATCTACTCGGGAACCAACTCGTTGGTGCTGTTGGCGATTCCCCTGTTCATTCTGATGGGAGAATTGATGAGCGCCACCAGCATCGCTCAGAGGTTGATTGACTTTGCCGCATCGCTGGTAGGCTGGCTTCGGGGAGGACTCAGTCACATCAATGTCGTCACCTCGATGTTCATGGCCGAGATGAGTGGTTCCGCCGTTGCCGATGCCGCCGTGATGTCGAAAATTTTCGTTCCACAGATGGAACGGCGCGGCTATCCGAAACCGTTTGCCGCCTCGGTTACGGCGGTATCCGCTACACTCGGGATTATCATTCCCCCCTCGATTCCCATGGTGCTGTACGGGGTGACGACGAACACCTCCATCCGCGACCTTTTCATCGCAGGAATCGTTCCGGGCCTGCTGCTGGCAGCAGCGTTCATGTTGACATCCTGGCTGTTCGCTCGTCGCGAGAACCATCCACGCGAAGGCAACTTCGAAGTCAAGGCAGTTGGCACCGCATTCAAGCGTGCCCTGATCCCCTTGGCGATTCCGGTCATCGTGGTCGGAGGTTTGATTGCCGGTATCTATACCCCGACCGAAGCGGCCGGAATCGGGGTCATGATCGCCTTGCTGTTCGGTCTGTTCATTACACGCGACCTGGATTCTCGGATCATCTGGAAACTCATGGTGACAACAGCCCGCCAGACCGCTGTCGTGATGATGATCGTGGCCGGCTCGGCCATCCTGGGTCAGTACCTGGCCAATGAGCAGTTGCCCCAGCAAATTGCCAGTGCTCTGGGAGGCATTACCGACAGTTACGTCCTCAACCTGTTGATCATCAATGTCTTCGTGCTGTTGCTGGGCATGTTCCTGCATGCCAGCGCAGCGATCATCGTAGTAGTGCCGCTGCTGCTGCCCATGGCGCTCGAACTCGGCATCGATCCAGTGCACTTCGGCGTGATCGTTTGCCTCAACCTGGGAATCGGTCAGCAGACACCTCCGGTGGCCAGCGTGTTACTTACCGTTTGTTCAACCACAGGCCTCAAGATCGAACAGGTCATGGGATACTGCAAATGGTTCCTCCTTGCCATGTTCGCCGTCCTGCTGTTCGTGACATTCACGCCGATGACCGCGTTGTGGTTCAGATAAACGAAGCACTCCTTCATGACTAGCGCCCTCGCCTTCAGGAAGGGCGCTGTTCATTGGCAGGGCAGTGGTAGCGACATGTTAGACTCATTCGACACTGCCTAAGGTACAGCGATAGCCATGACCAACGACACGACCCTCACCGTCAGCGAACTCAACCGCCGTGCGCGCCTGTTGCTGGAACGCGATTTCGGCGAGATATGGGTGGAAGGTGAGTTGTCGGGGGTTGCACGACCGGCGTCAGGGCACGTCTACTTCACCCTCAAGGATGAACGGGCCCAGTTGCGATGTGCACTGTTTCGCAATCGGGCACGCTTCGCCGCCACACCGTTGCGCGATGGCGATCGCGTGCGGGTACGCGGCAAGGTCTCGCTCTTCGAGCCGCGTGGCGATTATCAGTTGATCGTGGAGGCGGTGCAGCCGGCTGGCGCAGGCGACCTGTTGGCAGCGTTCGAGCAATTGAAGCAGAAACTCCAGAGCGAAGGCGTGTTTGCCAATGCTCGGCCACTGCCCTATCCGCCGCGCCATCTGGTCGTGATGACCTCACCCACCGGGGCGGCGGTTCGCGATGTCATGGCGGTGCTGTCGGCACGTTGGCCGTTGAGCCGGGTGAGCATCCTGCCTGTCCCCGTTCAGGGGCTGGAAGCCGCACCCGCAATGATTCGCGCCCTGGCCATGCTCAATCGGGAGGCTCGGTTCGACCCGCAACGGGATTGCCTGCTGATCACCCGCGGAGGCGGTAGTCTGGAAGTTCTGTGGGCGTTCAATGATGAGCACCTGGCACGGGCGATCTTCCACTCACGCTTGCCGGTCATGTCGGCAGTGGGCCACGAGACGGATGTAACCTTGGCCGATTTCGCCGCCGACCGACGTGCACCGACCCCCTCCGCCGCAGCCGAACAACTGGTGCCGGACAGACGCGACCTGCGCCAGCGGCTGGATGTCATGCTCGGTCGTTTGACTCGCGCCCAACAGGGGCAACTGAACCAGACCGCCCAGCGCCTGGATCATCTGCGCGCCAGGTTACGCCATCCCGGAGAGCGCCTTGCCCAACAGCAGCGCCACGTGGAACAGCTCACGTTACGGCTGAAACGCGCCATGTCGTCGCGGCTGGAAAGTGAACGGCAGCGGGAACGTCATGTGCGTGAGCGTCTCCATGTGTTCGACCCGCAACAGCAGTTACAACTGGCCCGACAGCGCCTGTCCCAGGCGGATATGCGCCTGCAGACTGCCATGCCCAGACAACTGGAAGCCTACCAGGCACGGCTGTCGTCCCTGGTGCGGGAGCTGCAGGCGGTGAGCCCATTGGCGGTTCTGGGTCGGGGTTACGCGATCCTGCAGGATGAACAGGGCCAGGTGATTCGCCGTGCCGACGACGCCCATCCCGGCCAGGACCTGACCGCCCGGCTCGGTGAAGGCCACCTGAACGTGGAGGTCAAACAGCGCTTCCCGTCATCGTGACTAGATATGCTCGGCCTTGCCCATCGGCGCGTCACCACCGGGCTTGAAGCTGCCCGGCTCGAGTTCGTGACGCGACAGCAGCTTGTAGAAGTCGGTGCGGTTGCGCCCGGCGATGCGTGCGGCCTGAGTCACATTGCCCTCGGTGATCTTCAACACCTTGATCAGGTAGCTGCGCTCGAAGCTGGAACGCGCTTCGTTGAACGACGGCAGGGCATTCTCTTCGGCCGCCAGTGCCTGCGACACCAATGCCTCCGGAATCATCGGCGTACTGGTCAGCGCCACACACTGCTCCACCACATTCAGCAATTGGCGCACATTGCCCGGCCAGGCACTGGAGGCCAACAGATTGAGTGCCTCGGGCGAGAACCCCTTGACGAAGGGTTTGTGGCGTTCCGCCGCCTGGGCAACCATGTGCTTGGCCAGTAGCGGGATATCCTCGGCGCGCTCCTTGAGCGGCGGCAGCTTCAGGTTGACGACATTGAGGCGGTAATACAGATCCTCGCGGAAGTCGCCCTCGCGCATGGCACGATCCAGGTCGCGATGCGTTGCCGAGATGATACGTACATCGATCGGCACCGAGGTGGTCGAACCCAGCGGCCGTACCTGGCGTTCCTGGATCGCACGCAACAGCTTGACCTGCAACGTCAGAGGCATATCGCCGATCTCGTCGAGGAACAGACTGCCGCCTTCGGCTGCCTGGAACAGCCCCTGGTGCTGACTTATCGCGCCGGTAAACGCGCCCTTGGCGTGACCGAACAACTCGCTTTCCAGTAACTGTTCAGGTAACGCACCACAGTTGATGGCCACGAATGGCTTGTCGGAACGGCTGCTGGCCTGATGGATGGCATTGGCCAGCAATTCCTTGCCGGACCCCGAGGCGCCGGTGATGAGCACACTGACATCGGAGCCCGCTACCATCTGGGCCTGCTCGAGGACGCGCTCCATCTGGGGGCTACGGGTAATGATCGAATCGCGCCAGGCGCTGTCGGTGTCCGAGCCGGGCGTCGGGGCCTGTGATAACGCCTCGTTGATGGCAGTGAAAAGCTCATCACGATCCACCGGCTTGGTCAGGAAGCTGAACACCCCTTGGCGCGTGGCGCTTACCGCATCGGGGATCGACCCATGCGCCGTGAGGATGATCACCGGCATTCCGGGGGCACGACGCTGAAGCTCCTGGAACAGCGCCATACCATCCATTTCATCCATGCGCAGGTCAGACAGGACCACGTCCGGGCGGCTTTCCGTCAAGCTATCCAGGGCCTGGCGTCCGCTTTCCGCCGTGGTCACTCGAAAGCCCTTGCTCTCCAGGCGCATGCCCAGCAGAGTCAGCAGGCTCGGATCATCGTCTACCAGAAGAATATGGGCCGGTCGCGTCATGGCATCTGTTGCCTCAAGTTCATACTGCGCTCGATCGCCGTCAGGGCATCGAGCTTCTCGGTCAATTCCTCGTTCTCATTGGCCAGTTGGTTACGGCTGGCCTCACTGCTTTGCAAGCGCTCATGGAGGCTACGCCGCCCTTCCAATTCGTTGAGCCAGTAGCGCAACAAGGGCTGCAGATCACCGGGAGCGGCATGCAGGTCTTCCTGGAGAAGCTCGGAAGCCGCATCCCACTGTTGCTCGCTGCCCCAGGCCAGCACCGTGGCTCGTGCCAGGCGATCGCGCGGCGATTCCTCATCCAGCTTGTCCAACTGTTCATCACGCCATTCACTGTCGGAACGTTGCGCGGCCAAGCCGAATTCTATCCAGGAATCCACCAGGCAGTCGTTGTCATCCAGAGTCGGAATTTCACCATCACAATGGGCCGGAACGGCAACTTCCTGAGCTGGTTTCTCCTCTTCCAGATTGAGGGGAAACCCTTCACATCCCGCCAGCGATACGGCCGCCAGCGTGAGCAACAGCACACGATATTGCATGAGTCATTGGTTCCTTGCGTCGACGCTAATGTGAATCCACCGTCAGTGGCGGTTTCGTATCGGAATCAACTGATTGCGGTTCCACCGGCAACCAGGGCAGCGTCAGCCGGAAGCACACCGGCAGTCGGTCATCATTGACCAGTTGCAGTCTTCCTTGCTGTGCAGCGGCACAGTCGGCGGCTACCGACAAGCCGATACCGGAGCCTTTCAGCGGTCCCTTGCGTTTGACCCGCCCCTGATAGAACGCCTCGAAGAGGCGTGAACGGTCGGCTTCGGCTATCGCATCGCCACTGTTGGCCACCTCCACGACCAGGGTATCTCCCCGGCAGTGGGCCCGAATTTCCAGATATCCCCCATCCTCTCCGTAGGCAATGGCATTTGACAACAAATTATCGAGAATGCGTCCGGTTGCGGCCCGGTTGGCTTGCCATTCCAACGGGGCATCGAACCAGACGACCTGCATGCCCTTATGCTCCAGCGCCAGCTGGTGCTTGGCCAGCAGTTCCTTGACCACGGTCGCCAGATCGAAGCGCTCACCACCCAGCGCGCGCTGATGCTGCAGCAGATTGTAATCCAGCAATTCCTCGATCAGTGTCTGGAGCTCCTGGCTGCTGCGATCGATCAAGTCGACGATCTCACGCTGCCGGGGCGTCAATTCGCCCGCCACATCGTCGTCAAGCAGCGCCGTCCCCTCGCGGACACTGGCCAACGGGGTCTTGAGCTCGTGTGACATATGCCGAAGGAACTGTTGTTTCTGCGCTTCCAGTTCCGAGAGTCGCGACGACAGCCAGTCCAGTCTATCGCCCAGACTGACCAGCTCGGCCGGCCCCTGGATCGGCACCGGATCCGGTTTGGTGCCGATATTGCCCAGACTGAGAATACGGCGTTCGATCTGGCGCACCGGTCGATTGATCAGCCACGAAAACAGCAGCATCAACAGCAGGCTGGCCGAGACCAAAGCGCCGGTCTGCAACCAGACCCGTGTCTGGACGGCACTGGCTCGCTCACGAATCGACTCGATACGGCTGTCGATCTGGGTGTTGGTTGCCACTCTCACGGCATCGGTATGCTGGGCCAAGGTTGTGAAGAGGGGCAGTGCGTCACGAAACTCCTCGATGGGCAGCTCAGGGAGCTGTTCCAGCTCGTCGATCTGCCGATCGAGTGCAGCTACATCGGGGTTATTGGGTAACAACTGGCGCTGCTGATCGAGCAGGTCACTGAATTCTTGCAACCGATCCGAAAAGATATCGAGCAACCCTTCCTGCTCGACCACGGCATACTGACGGGCACTGCGCTCCATTTCGAGGGCCAGTGTCGACAACGTGCGTGCCCGCCGTGTTTCTTCCACGGCTTGACGTGCGCTGACATCCGCCAAGCGGGTCAGTTCCGATAGTGCCTGACTGGCCTGGAACATCAGCACTCCAAGCGGCAGCATGACCGCAAAGAAGGCCAGCAGCACCAGTTGCCAGAGCGAACGCGGGCGCCAACGGCGCGAAACCTGGGTGGTCATGACAATCGTTCTGTGTAGCAGGTGGAAATGCGAAGTCATGGAGTAATTCACTCAGGATAACAGACCTTTCCCCGAACCGCGGTGCCAATTGTTCATTTACCGACTGTCAACATGGTTCAGGTCCGATGGCTACTGATTGCGCAAAAAAAGGGGGCCGGCAGGGCCGGCCCAAGGTACGCAGGGAACTGAAGGGTAAGAGAATGCCGTGTTGCCTTCGCCTGGTCGAAAGACCTCATCAACATTCACTCATGGGCCCGAGGCCCCGAAGCCGCACAGTGGAGTCATAGCCGACCAGGAACTTTCCACTGTGCTCGGATGGCGGACCATCCGGCTTCTTCAGTAGGTGACACCGCCGTAGCGCCGCCACCGAAATTCGATCCCCCGAAGGGGAGAGGCATCCTTGCCAGGGCATCCTTGCCCTACCGGTACACATCCTTGCCAGTAGGCGGTACCTGTCTCATCGCAACCTAAGTCACACATCGCGTGGAGCAGACGCGGCCGACTCGATCGGGTTGGTAGCACAGGGTGGTGTTGACCTCCCCTCTCTTTGTCGACCGAGAAACGATTCGAGCCGTAATGAACCGCTTCCCTGTTGCTCACTTTACCTATTGCGACCATCGTGCCAAAAACAGCAATTCTATTTAAAAACAGTAACTTAAAAATGAAAAAAACCTCAAACCACTCTAGAAGCCGAAAGAAGCAGGAAAAATCTGCGACCCAGGCGGGGCAACCTGTCGCCAACAAGCAACACAAAATCAGCGCTATTTATTTAACCCTTTAAAATCATAAAGTTATAATGTCTCTAATTTGAGACATGTCAGCGGCGACTGTAGCGACAAGACAACACCCCTCGCGACACCAACCACCCAACGTCGTCAGTGATCGTCGGACGGCGATACCGGCATGTTGGATAACAGAAGGTTCAACCGAGCGACTTGAGCAGGATTTTCGACCGGCGAGCCTGATTGTAGGTATCCCGCTTGAGCGTCGGCAGATCGGCGAGATCAGCTAGTTGGAAGCCGTGCTCGAAGAACCAGTGACTGGTATGTGTGGTCAGGGCAAACAGCCGGGTCATTCCCTGCCGACGTGCCCGTCGCTCGACTTCGGTCAGCAGCATTTCGCCCCGCTTGCCTCCCCGGTAATCGTCATGAACCGCAACGCAGGCCAGTTCACCCATCGCTTCGTCGGGATAGGTGTGGAGGGCCGCACAGCCAATGATCATGCCATCGCGCTCGATAACCAGATAATCATCGATCTCGTGTTCGAGGCGTTCACGCGAGCGCGCCACTAACATGCCCCTGGCTTCCAGAGGCTCAAGCAATTCAAGCAAGCCGGCGACATCCCCCAACTCGGCGGGCCGTAACTGCTCATAGCGGTGCTGGGTAATCATGGTACCCACCCCGTCGCGAGTGAATAGTTCACCGAGCAAGGCGTCCCGATCGCGCCAGGAGACCAGGTGCGTACGCGCCACACCATGGCGGGCAGCGGCACAAGCCGCGGATAGATGGCGTGATATTTCACTGTCGACGTCAGCTTGACGGCGCTGCGGCTCGGCCTCTGCAGGACTCATCTGACGCAAGAGCCGACCTTGGTCGTCGTGAAGGCCTTCGGCATCGCCAAGCAGGATCAACTTATCGGCCTTGAGGGCGACGGCGACTTGCTGGGCGACCTCGGCTGCCTCGAGGTCAAAGACCTCACCGGTACTGGAATAGCCCAATGGTGGCAGGACCGGCATGGCGCCTTGATCGAGTAGACCTTCGATCGCGACGGATCGAACGCGGCGCACCTCGCCGCTGTGATCGAAATCGATGCCACCGCGCACGCCCAGCGGCTTAGCCATGACCAGGTTGCCGGAAACCGCCGTCAGTTCGATGCCATGAAGCGGTGTATTGGGGAGACCGAGCGACAGCCGGGCTTCCAGCCACAAGCGCTGTTCGGCGGCCACCCGTTCGACATGCGCCATGATCGACGCATCAGCAATCCAGCGACCTTCATGACGCTGGGGTTCGATACCGGCCTCGGACAGCGCGGTTTGGACCTGGGGGCGAATCCCGAAGACCACGACAAGTCGCACGCCCAGGGTGTGCAGTAATGCCAGATCCTGGACCAGTTGCTCGCCATGATCGCAGACCATCCCCTCGCCCTCGATGAGGATGACGAAGGTTCGGCCACGATGGGCATTGATGTATGGGGATGAATGGCGGAACCAGTCAACGAACGGCAACGCGGTATTCAAGGGCCCTCTCCGGCGCTTACGAGTGAATCGGAAACACCGACTATAGCAAAGGACCCCTGGTCACGGCACTACTGGCGGGTGCCTATCCTTCCGCCCACATTCGATAAAGATTGCTCTTGGCCTTGAAGAGCCGATCGAAGGCTTCGGTTTTGCCATACGCGTCGAAAATGGCCCGCGTGGTTTCATCAAGGTCGTACAGGATCTCACGCTGAGCCGGGTCTCTGACCCAGCTGGTCACCCAACCGACCACCGCCAGCCGTTCTCCCCATGACACGGGCTCCACGCGATGCAAGGCACTGGTGGGATAGAGCACCAGATCTCCCGGCTGCAGACGTAACACCCGTTCTTCGATAGCATCTTCGATGACCAGGCCGCCGCCCTCGTATGCGTCGAGCTCGGAGAGAAACAGGGTAAACGACAGATCGGTTCGACTGCCCTTCATGATGGGGTCGTCGACGTGCGTCCCATACGCCATGCCAGGTCGATATCGCGATACCAGCATGCGAGCGAAATGGCGCGGTCTTGCCGCGCTCTGAAACACCTCGTGCCGATTCAATGCCTTCTTGACCTTGGCCAGAATGGCGTCGCGTTCGGTCGTCGCACCGGCTTGAGTGTTGTGTTTCACCTCGCGTGCATAACGGCCTGCGGTTTTCCGACCATCTTCATAAGGAATCGACTCGGCGGCCTCTCGCAAGGCCACCACTTCATGCTGATCCAGGACATTGCCGATGATCATCATGGGCATCATTCCATCGCAATGACAGCCAACTCCATACGTGCCGCCGCGCCATAGATCAGGCTGGAGTCGGGTGTCTCGATGTCGTTGCCTTGCAGATCCCCGAAAACCGTCTCGACAGCGTCGATTTGTTCAAGAAACCGGTTGGCAGCATCCGCGATCTCGGCATCGTCGATTTCGGCCCACTGGGTCGCTTCCCGTTCGACCGTTCTCAGAAAACCCCAACTGTCCTGATACTCATGGAGATTCTCGATCGAACCGTCATCGGCGATGGCCACATCATATTCGTCAGCCGCCACGCGCGTCAGCGCCGCCAGCCCCATCAACTGATCTGCAGGCGTTCCCGGCGAATCCGCACGGACGTCATCGACTCCGGCAATGACATCATCGAAGAGGCGCCGAACTTCCTCGACCTCGGCTTCGTCTTCTGCAGCAGCACTCAACGCCATGAGCCGATCTTTCAGATCCTCGAAGCCACGTTCTTTCAATGGCGCGGCAACAGCGTCGTATTTTTCCTCGATAGGGTGTCCCATGTGCGTCTTGGCGGCTTCCAGGTCGCCGGCTTCATACAACGCCATGCCTGCGCGGAGATGACCGGTCATGAAGCCCAGGTCCCGCATCAAGGAGACTTCTGGTGCCAGGTCGGCACCGCCGCCTTCTCCTTCTCCTTCTCCTTCTCCTTCTCCTTCTCCTTCTCCTTCGCCTTCTCCTTCGCCTTCTCCTTCGCCTTCTCCTTCGCCTTCTCCTTCTCCTTCTCCTTCTCCTTCTCCTTCGCCGGCAGTGGATGCGCCTTCCCCTTCACCGGCAACAGCGCTTTCGCCTTCACCACCCGCGGCAGCGGAACCTTCTCCTTCCCCTTCGGCGGCGGCCAGCAACAGGCTTTCAGAAGCCTCACTGGTGTTCATCGACGTCGTGTTATCGGAGTGAGCCATATTGCCCAATGCCGCGGCGGCCAGCGTGCCTACCGCCAACACGCGGCGCGCAGCCACGACGCGTCGTGGCTTGTTATCGTGATTTGCCATGCTTACCTCTCCATGCCAATGAAAAACACTCGCATTTGAAAAAGTATCACGACATCTCTGATCCAACAAGCCACATGATGTCGGTGCAGTGGGCTTACCCGAACATTCCCTTGAACATGAAGAAGAACAGGATCGCCAGAGCGGCACCGGCCGGTAGTGTAATCAACCACGACATCACGATGGTGCCGATGACGCGCATATTGAGTGCCGCCATGCCGCGGGCCAGACCGACGCCCAGTACTGCACCGACCAGGGTATGAGTCGTGGATATCGGCAGGCCGGTACCCGATGCAAGAACGACCGTTGTCGCCGCCGCGAGCGTCGCAGCAAAACCACGACTCGGCGTGAGTTCGGTGATACCGGTGCCGACGGTCGCGATGACCTTGTGACCGTATGTCACCAGACCAACCACGATGCCGCCACCGCCAAGGACGAGCACCCACCACGGCACCAGGGCTGCTGTGTCGACAGCACCATCGCTTTCGACGACACTGATGACTGCTGCCAGCGGACCGACCGCATTGGCGACATCGTTGGAGCCGTGGGCAAACGCCATCGCACAGGCGGTGAAAAGCATCAGGACACCGAAGACACGCTCGACGCCCCCGAAGCCGAAGACATCCTCTTTACCGCGCTTGTATTCCAGACGACGCTCCAGCACCACGCCCAATGCCATGATCACCAGGCCGATCAGGACGGAAATCAGGAAACTGGCCCCGAAACCGACATCGAGGCCGACGTGCTTGAGGCCTTTGGTGAACGTGACCATGGCGACGACGAAGCCGACCAGGAAAATGTAGCAAGGTACGTAACGCTTGGCGGCCGTGAACGGGTCATGATTTTCGAAGATTAAATGCTGAACGCTCTTGAACAGCATGAACGCAATGGAGCCGGCCATCAGTGGTGAAACCACCCAGCTGGCAGCGATCTGACCGACCTTGCCCCAGCCGACAGCCTCCATGCCCAGACCGACGGCGCCGAAACCGACGATCGCGCCGACGATAGAGTGTGTGGTCGATACCGGCCAGCCGCGATTGGAAGCAATCAGCAACCAGAGTGCCGCCGCCAGCAGAGAAGCCATCATGCCATAGACCAGAAGCTGCGGGTCATCCTCAAGCAGCTCAGGATCGATGATGCCCTTGCGTACGGTGTCGGTGACCTCGCCCCCCGCCAGCCAGGCGCCGAGGAACTCGAAGATCACGGCGATGAGAATCGCCTGTTTGATGGTGATGGCCCGGGACCCCACCGAGGTACCCATGGCATTGGCTACGTCGTTGGCCCCGACGCCCCAGGCCATGAAGAAGCCGAAGGCACATGCCAGGATGAGGAAGATATCGCCGTGTTGCGCAATGATCGACATAGGGACGGTTCCTATGAGGTTGTCGGTCAGATGGAAGTACCCAAAAACGAAACGCCCGCCGAATCGGCGGGTGTCTGGATCAACGGGCGGTCAGAATCTGCAGGCGGCTGCCGACACGCTCGGCGCGGTCCGATAGTTCGCCAATCCAGTCGATGATCTTGTAGAGGAACATCACATCCACGGGAGGGAGTTCACTCTCGAGTTCGAAGAGTTGCCGACGAATCGCCACCTGCTGATCGTCAGCCTGATGTTCGAGGGTATGGAGTTCGCGGATCAGGTTCTGCATGACATCGGAGACATTGCGTCCGAATCCCGATTCAAGCAGATCCTGCAACTCTTCCAGTGCCTTGCGTGCCTGCGAGACGGATGCCACGGCGGTCTGCAGATACTCACTCATCGGCGTGGCCAATGGTTCAGGCACCTGCATGCTGCGTCCCATCATGATGCCGGTGATGTCGCGCGCCTTGTTGGCGATCTTGTCCTGTACACTGATCAGGTCGAGCAGATCCGTGCGCGATACCGGCAGGAACATGGTGTTGGGCAGGTTCAGGCGCAGATCGGTCTTGAGTTCGTCGGCTTCATGCTCGAGACGGGTAATCGCTTCGCGATGCCGGGACGCCTCTTCCCAATTGCCATCGAGCGTGGCCTTGAAGAATGGCACCAGCGCATCGGCACATTCGCTCGTCTTGACGATATGCGCTAGAAGCGGCTGGAATGGCGAACGGCCGAACATCGCCGAAAAAGGATTGGTAGTCACCATAGCGTTCTGTCGTGCACGTGATGAATGGCGGCGTCAGTATAGTGATTGAGAACGCCATCGTCATGAAAAATTCACCTAAACATCACGAAAAATTCATCCATCGGATACCCACGTCATGAGCCAGGAAGTCGAACTGAAACTCGCCCTTCCTCCACAAAATAACGAGACGCCGACCGATATCGCTTGGCTGGAGAACACCGAAAGCCGACACCAACGGTTGGGCAACACCTATTACGACACCCCGGACGGCGCACTAGAGCGGGCCAGAGTCGCCCTGAGAATACGCCGAACCGACGCCGGCCATGTTCAAACCCTGAAAACCGCCGGCGATGCCAATTCCGGGCTCACGGTACGGGGTGAATGGGAATGGCCGATCGAGGGCGACGACCTGGACAGGTCTGGACTGGCGGCATTGCCCCCCTTCCGGACACTCGGCGCCAGCGTTCTCGACGCGTTGACTCCTCGTTTCACCACTGATTTCGAACGCACGACATGGCAACTCGAGCACGATGGGAGTCGGATCGAAATGGCCTGGGACAAGGGAGAAATCCAGACGGGTGATCGTCACCTGCCGATTCACGAAATCGAGCTGGAGCTGAAATCGGGCGATCCCGGCGCTCTATGGGAGGTTGCAGACCGACTGGCCCGGACAGTCACGCTTCGCCCGGCAGCTGCCAGCAAGGCCGCCCGGGGCGCGTCGCTACTTGCCGGAGCATGGTCACTGCCCACCTGCCTCGACACACCCAGCGATAAGTTCGCATTCACGATTGCTGCATTGGATGCTGCCCGAGATAGTGGCCAGACTGGCTTTCAGGCACAGGCTCGGGCGATACTCGCTGAGCTTGCGGAAAGCGAGACGCCACCCATGACGCCGATGGCGCGCCAATTGGCAGCGTCACTGGCGGCGGCCATGCAAGACATTCACTGGTGGAACCACGAGACGGGCCGGACTGCCCTGTCACTGTCGCGCGCCCTGTACGAGACACCATGCTGATCGTATCAGGAAAGACATAAGGAGCCGTTACGTGCTACCCCATCTCAAGCCCGGTGGCGAAGGTCTGCGTACCCGGCTTTTCCAGATCATCTTCGAATCCGACACGCCCATGGCGAAGGGCTTCGACATCGTGCTGATGGCATTGATACTCGCCAGTGTCGCCGTGGTCATGCTCGATAGCGTTCCCGTCTGGCACGCAGCGTATGGCCCGGTCTTTTACTGGGCCGAGTGGGGATTCACCATCGTGTTCACCATCGAGCTGGCGGTGCGTGTGTACTGCCTGGAGCGGCCCTGGCTCTATCTGAAGAGCTTTTACGGCATCGTCGATATTCTGGCCATATTGCCGACCTGGCTACTGCTGGTGATACCGGGCGCCCAATCGCTGGTCATGGTGCGTATCCTGCGTGTGCTGCGCATCTTCCGCGTCCTGCGGCTGATGCAGTTCGTCGGTGAAGGACGGCTACTGGTCGAAGCCCTCAAGCGCAGCTCACATCAGATTCTGTTGTTCCTGTTCACGGTATTCATGCTGGTCACCATTTTCGGGTCGCTGGTCTACCTGATCGAACCCGACGATGCCGGTTTCACCAGCATACCCCGCGCCGTTTACTGGGGAATCGTGACCCTGACGACCGTAGGATATGGCGACATTACGCCGGTCACCCCGCTGGGACAGTTCGTCTCGATGGCGGTGATGCTGCTCGGCTATTCGATCATCGCGGTGCCGACCGGGGTGTTCTCCGCCGAGGTGATTCGCTCGATTCGTGCCGACCGCTACTCCGACGAAGCCTGCCCTGGCTGTGGCTACGACCGGCACGAGCACAAGGCACGCTACTGCCTGCGTTGTGGTACCTGGCTGGACGAGGACACACCGGATCCGCGAACCCAGCAAGACGATGCGCCCGATGCCGAGGAGACATAGGGCGCATCACGCCGGCATGTCATGCGTCGATCATTCGACTTCGAGATCGGCATCCCAGGCGTCGAGCTCCGCCTCATCCCAGTCACCGTATGAGGCGTTGGGGAACATGATCCAGTCATCACCGAAGCGATCGGCATTCGATTCGACCAGATCGCGCTGACCTTCGAGGTCGGCATCGGCGAACTCACCGTCGAAATCATGCAACGAGTCGCCCAGTTGCATCACCAGGGTGTGATCCTCGGTAACCGCGGCCCGACGCTCCGCCTTGGGCGGCCCAAGCAGCAGGACGTTGTCCTCCCCGACCTGAGGCAACTCGAAATCCTCAAGCGTAGCTATCGTCGCGTCCTTGTTCTCCTCATAACGGTCGGAGACGTAGAAGATGTCGACGCCCTGCTCGTCGGCGAACTCGAGGAAATCCTTGGCGCCAGGAATCAGTCGGGGATCGCCTTCACGTTCCCAGTGTTTCCAGGTATCCCAGGTGGTGTAGTCATGGCACTTCGCCATGTCGCGAGCCAGCAGGGCACTGTTGTCGAGAACGGTTTCGTCCACATCGGTGATGAGCGCGAGCTCCTCGTCGTCGCCATGCTGCTCGAGCTTGTCTTCGAGGCGATATTTGGCCAGTGCATAGCCCTGTCGCTGCAAGGCCACCACTTCGGCAGACTGCTGCTGATAGCGAAGACCCATGGCGTAGGCGGCTTGAGCGCACAGTTTGCTGTCGTCGTCATCCTCGGCAAGCGCGTTACCCGCCAGGGGTAGACTGGCCAGAGCGGTCAGGACGGAAGCACCAAGCCAGGCTGTGTGATGCAGCATTCTCATGAGAATGCCTCCTTATTATCCGGACATTATTATCGACACTTACCCAACTGACCCTACGTTAAGTTGATCGGTCATTCAAATTAAAAAGAGACCATTACAATTGGAACGGTGCCACGTCGCCTCGGCCTTCACGAACGATCGTCGGCGGCAGATCCCGCAGGTCGATGACACTGGTGGGCTCGAGATGGCAGGCACCGCCATCGATCACCAGATCCAGATGCGCCCCATAACGCTCCCGGATCGCCTCGGGGTCGGTCATCGGCAGCTCTTCACTGATCGGGATCAGGGTCACGCTCATCAGCGGCTCACCCAGTGCCTCCAGCAGCGCTTTCGCAATACGGTGATCGGGGACGCGCACGCCGATCGAACGACGCTTGGGGTGCAACAACAGGCGCGGCACCTCGGTCGTGGCATTGAGAATGAAGGTATATGGACCGGGTGTATACGTCTTGAGCAGGCGGAAGACATCATTGTCGACCTTGGCATAGGTGCCGATCTGGGACAGATCCGAGCATATGAGAGTGAAATTATGCTTGTCGTCCAGCGAACGCAGCCATTTGATTCGTTCGATGGCTTTCTTGTCGCCCAGGTGGCACCCCAGGGCATAACCGGAGTCCGTCGGATAGGCAATCACACCACCGTTACGGATGATGGCCGTGGCCTGATCAATCAGCCGCTTCTGTGGCGTCTCGGGATGCATCTGGAAGAATTGGCTCATGGTCTCTCCTTGCGTCCAGTGGAACATGGCACTTACCAGCATAAGAGAGAACCGCCGGTCTCGGCCACGCGGGATCCTCGCCTGATGCTTTCCAACCCCGACACGTGTCGGCATTCATCGGGACACCATGGCATCCAGCAAGGTCGGATGTGTCCAGACCGGAGGCAAGCTGGTACGCGGTAACGGGCTCATGGTACCCGGCGCAATCGGCCCTCCGGGATAGTGAAAATCGCTCCCCAACGAGCCGAACAGGCCGCGATCATCGAGCTGGCGGGCCAGATCCCGTGTGACATCGGGATTCTGGAAACCATTGACCAATTCGCAGGCTTCACCTCCGGCCGCCATGAAGTCATTCAGCAACTGGCCCCGCTTGCGCCGGGTCAAGCCATACTGCAAGGGATGGGCCATGACCGCCACGCCCGAGGCGCTGCAGATCCACTCCACCACCTCGGAGAGGTAGGGCCAATGCATTTTGACGTCTCCCCGTTTACCGGCGCCGAGGTGCTTCTTGAAGGCACTAGCCATGTCCGGTACCAATCCGGCATCCACCAGGGCGCGAGCGAAATCGGGGCGGCCCAGCGGCCGCTCGGTGCCGGCCTGCTCTCGTGCCCGTGTCAGCGCGTCGGCCAAGCCGATTCTTTCGAGACGACGGGCGATCTCTTCCGCTCTCGTACGACGCGCCTCGGACTGCCGGACCAGCCCCTCGATCAAGGCTCCCTGCACACCATCGGGCAACAGGCCTACCACATGGATATTGATGCCTCGCCACTGGCAGGACAGCTCAGTGGCGGCCAGAACCACCATTCCCAACGGCTCGGCGGCCGACCTGGCTTCTTCGACACCCGCTACCGTGTCATGATCGGTCAACGCCATATGCGTCAGCCCTCGCTGATGGCAGAGCGCGACCAGTTCTGCTGGTGACAGGGCGCCATCCGAGGCAGTGGAATGCATGTGCAGGTCGATATGCCGGGCGTCGGTGAGCGTATCGGGCAGTCTATTCGAAAGAGTCATTGGCATGACGCCGAGAGACGTCTTTGTCAAAATAAGTTGGCTATGGTGCGCGTCCCGACGTTAGGGGTCAATGGCTCTGACGGGAGCGCATGCCCCAATGTCATCCACTCATACGAGGAATCCAACGATGCTTTACGCAATCATCAGCGAGGATGTCAAAGACAGTCTCGAAAAACGTATGTCGGCTCGTCCCGATCATCTGGCCCGACTCGAAAAGCTTCGCGACGAGGGTCGTCTGGTACTGGCCGGTCCCCATCCCGCCGTCGACGCGGAAACACCCGGCGACGCCGGTTTCAGCGGTAGCCTGGTGGTTGCCGAGTTCGACGATCTCGAATCCGCCCAGTCCTGGGCCGACGCCGATCCGTTCGTGATCGCCGGTGTGTATTCGAAAGTGACGGTGAAACCGTTCAAGAAAGTCCTTCCCTAGGCGTATCGACGACATGCCTTCAGAGTTTTCCACAATCGCATTGTTCACAGTGACTGTGGAAAACTCTGTTGAAACACGGCGGACGTTTTCTTCCTGTCCGGAAACGGCGCCGCCATGTTTTTATCGATCAATTTTTGAACAGCCTCGAGAGGAGCCGACTCCCGGTGTCTGATGCCCGCCCCGATGAACTGCCCCCGCTGAGCGCCCTGGAAACCGCCACTCTCGACTGGCACCAGGACGACACCGGACAGGAAGTGCCCAACTCCACCGCCTTCGGTGATGTCTACTTCTCGCGCCACGATGGCCGTGCCGAGACCGAACACGTTTTCGTGCAAGGCAACGATCTACCGCAGCGTCTCGCCGACTGGACGGCACCACGGCCATTCGTCATTGGCGAAACCGGGTTCGGGACCGGCCTCAACATGCTCTGCGCCTGGGATTGCTTCGAACGCCATGCCCCGGTGACGGCGCGACTGCACCTGATTTCCACCGAACGCTACCCGTTACGACAGGCAGACCTGGCACGCGCGCTTGCCTCCTGGCCGAACTTCGCGGCGAAAGCCCGGTGCCTGATCGAGCAGTGGCCTGCTCCGGTTGCGGGCGTCCATCGCTTGTGGCTGGATGAACGAGTCACTCTCGATCTCCATTTCGGTGACAGTACCACCTGCCTGAGTCACCTCGACGGCCGGATCGATGCCTGGTTCCTGGACGGTTTCGCGCCGGCGAAGAATGCCGACATGTGGCACCCCTCGTTATTCGAACAGATGGCACACAAGAGTCGGCCGGGAGCAACGTTCGCCACCTTCACCTGCGCGGGCATCGTCAAGCGAGGACTCAAGGCCGCCGGTTTCGACTGGCACAAACGTCCCGGATACGGCCGCAAGCGTGAGATGCTGGCCGGCGCCATCGAGACGCCGCCACGGGATCCGGCACACGATGCCACGCCCTGGTACGAGCCCCCCCGCTCCCGCACTCCCCGTCACGTCGTGGTCATTGGTGCCGGATTGGCCGGTACAACCGTCGCCCATGCCCTGGCCCGACGGGGTGTCGAGGTCACCCTGCTGGATCGGCAAACCCCAGGGGCCGGTGCCTCAGGCAATCGTCAGGGCGCGCTCTACATCAAACTGGCCGCCGAGACGAATCTGCAGAGCCGCTGTTACCTGGCCGGGCTCATGTTCAGCCGGCGCTGGCTATCGGTTCTCGATCCCGAGCGAACGCTGTGGAACGATTGCGGCGTCTTGCAACTGGCACTCGATGAGAAGGAGCGGCGACGTCAGCAACGATTTCTGGCCAATCACTCCCTGCCGCCGGAGATCGTAAAGGGCGTTGATGCCGTGATGGCGAGCGAGTTGGCCGGTACGCCGCTGACACATGGCGGTCTCGATTATCCCCAGGCGGGGTGGGTTCGCCCGGATGCCTTGTGCGAACGCCTGGCAACCGCCCCCGGGGTGACATGGCGACAAGCGACGGTCATGGCGTTGAGCCGGGATCGCGATGGCTGGCAGATCGCTCTGGCCGATGGCAAGTCGCTGACGGCCGAGCATGTCGTGGTCGCCACCGCCTGGCAGGCGAGCCGCTTTGCCGAGCTGTCGTGGCTGCCCTGCCAGCCGGTACGTGGCCAGGTATCCTGGTTATCATTGCCCGCGGGAGCACCTGGATTACAGCGGGTGGTGTGTGCCGGCGGCTATGTGCCCCCACCCTGCGGTGGCATCCTCAGCTTTGGTGCCACCTTCAATCCCAACGATACCGACGACACATCACGACAGGCCGACCACGACACTAACCTGGTCGAACTGGAGCGCACTCTGCCGGACTATATGGCGGCACTGCGACAGGTTGGTGCCGATCTCGACGCCGAACATCTGCAGGGCCGCAGCGCCATCCGTGCCGCCAGCCCGGATAAGACGCCCTATGCCGGTCCGGTTCCCGATGCCCATGCCTGGCACGAGGATTATGCGGTGCTCGCCAAGGATGCCACCCGGGTCCCTATCACCCATGGCCGTTATCATCACGGACTCTGGGTGAGTGCCGCCCACGGCTCACGGGGGCTGACCAGCGCCCCGTTGTGTGCCGAGGTGATCGCCTCCCGCCTGTGCGATGAACCCATGCCGCTGGAACGTGCCCTGGTCGACCACCTGAACCCCGGTCGACGCCTGCTCCGTGACATCATTCGCGGCCATGGGTCATGACGAGGCCGTTAACGCTTCGAGCGCCTGACGATCCCGACAACGGTAGGTGAACGAGGGGCGTCCCACCTGCCCATAGTGGAAAGCCTCTTCGAGTACGCCCTGCTCGACGAGGTATTTGAGGTATTTGCGCAATGACACCCGTGACATGCCGGTCGCATCATTCAGAGCCTCGGTGGCGAAGTGGGCCTCCCCCTGAGACAGCACGGCCTCGGCCACCTGGGCCAGGGTTTGCGGAGTCAGCCCCTTGGGCAGGCCGTCACGGCGTAGCGATGCCATTCGACGCGGCGGATTGAACAGAGAATCGATATCACGCTGTTCGACGCGTTCAGGCAGTGACGCCAAGGCAGTTCGCGACTGAGCACACGCCTGCACGGCGTTACGGAAGCGCTCGAAGGTGAAGGGTTTGACAAGGTAATCGCTGACGCCGAGCCGTCGGGCCGCGCGTACGGTGTCCATTTCATCCGCCGCAGTAATCAGAATCACATCCTCCTCGCGCCCCCGCTTGCGCAGCCAGGTCACGATCTCCAATCCACTGCGATCACGAAGATAAATGTCGAGCAGCACCAGGTCGACGGCTTCCTGCTCCAGAACCTCCTGGGCTCGAGGCACATCCAGGCAACGGGCGACGATCACGACTCCGGGAATCCGCTGCAGGTAGTCGGCATTCAACCGCATGACCATGGGATCGTCCTCGACGATCAGCACGCGCATCGTTCACTCCTCCCGGTTGACACCAGTGGCTATCTCATAGGGGACCTCGACTTCCACCAAGGTGCCCCGACCCGGGGTCGAGTACAGGGAAAGCCGACCCTCCCAAGCCTCCAACTTCTCCCGTACCAATGCCAACCCCAGGCCCCGGCCTTCTCCCTTGCTGGAGACATCCCGCTCCAGGACACTGGCCTGTCGGTCGACGGGGATGCCTTGTCCAGTATCTTCCACCTGCAACGACAGCATGGCTTCATCCAGCGACATTACCAGCCTGACACGGCGTGGCGTGTGATCATCGAAGGCCTCGAAAGCATTCTCCAACAGGTTACCGATGACAGTGACCAATGTATGTGTCAGTGCACTATCGGCGGGTGGAGGTAGCGGTGTGTCGACATCGATCTCCAGTGTGATCCCCCTCTCTCTCGCTTCGCTATGCTTGCCGAGCAGAAAGCCGGCCAACACCGGGTCGTTCAACCGCGAAGTGACGCCCTCCTCGCCCGGAGAGCGCAGTGTACTCACTTCCCCCAGGTACTGTCGCAGCGCGTCGAGATCACCGCGTCGAGCGAGCCCCAGAATCACATGAAGGCGGTTCTTGAATTCGTGGCTGGCCGCTCGCAGAGCTTCTGCATAACGTCGCACGCCGGTCAGTTCTTCGGCGAGACGTTGCACCTCACCCCGTTCACGCAGGGTCGCCAGTGCTCCAACCACCCGTGCTCCCTCCATGATCGGGACACGATTGGCGATCATCACATAGCCATTGACGTTCACTTCCCGGTCCAAGATCTGACGGCCACTGGTCAGCACCTCGACCAGCCCCGTTCCCGGCAGACAGTCATCGACCGCTTGCCCCGCCGTCGGCGGTGACACGCCAGCCCGAGTCAACAAGTGCTGGGCTGCCGGATTGATGAGTGTCAATCGACGTTGGCCATCGATAGCGAGAATCCCTTCATGGACCGAATTCAGTAGAGCGCGGTGCTCACGCACCAGGCGGGCGATCTGATCGGGTTCCAGATCAAGCAGCACGCGCTTGATGAAACGCGCCAGCAAGGTGGCAGCAAGGATACCCAGCACCATCAGGATCAACACCCCCAGAACGACACGCTGGCGATTGTCCGCCACGAGCGAAGACAACGAGTCCAGCGTCACTCCGACGGCGACGGCACCGAGGACTTCACCATCCTGATCTCGTACCGGCGCAAATCCGCGAATGCTGGTTCCCAGGGTTCCTCGCGACCGTGACGCATAGTGCTCCCCCGCCAGCGCAGCCTGTTCATCACCGCCGACAAAGGGTTCACCGATACGATTCGGCTCGGGATGGGTCAAGCGGATGCCCTGATCATCCATCACCACCATGAAATCGACGCCCAGCTCACGACGCAGACCATCGATCGACGCCTGCAACGACGCCGGCTCGCCGTTACCACGCAGTGCCCGGCGGACACTGCCGCGATCGGCCAGGCTGCGCGCCAGGTCGGTCACGCGCGTCGCCTGATCCTGCTCGGCCGTCTCGTTCAATTGCGCCGTGAACAGCCACAGTGCCATCCCCAGCGACAGGATCACCATCAATGCCGCCAGAAGAGAGATCAGAATGTTCAGTCGTAGTCGCAACGGCGTCATCTCGTCATAGGGGTGTCACCCATCGAACCGGCGAGGGTAATCAGACCAAGGTGGTATTGGCTACTCCTCGGCCTTCTGACGTCAAACCTCTGCACACTTTCAAAAATGACAAAACGGTTTAGAAACTTTGCCAATCTTGGTTACAGCGGCTCAGCGCTTATGCTCGCCGGCACGCGTTCATTCTCACACCGACCAACGGACCCACCGCTGACCATCGGTAGCGGAAGTCTGGAGGAATTGTCATGAATCATACCCTGAACCCATCTGCCGATCGGACTGGTGTCAGCCCGACCTGGCCTCGTATTGCCGGCATGCCGCTACCGGCCTTTGCCTTGATGGTCGTTATCCTGTTGATGGCCATTTACACCGACACCCTGCCAGCAGGCATGATTGGTGGACTGCTGGTCATGATGATACTCGGTGAAGCGCTGGGCTTCATCGGTGACCGACTGCCGATCGTTCGCACCTATCTGGGCGGTGGTGCCATTCTTGCCATTTTCGGCGCGGCGACGCTGATGTATTTCCCGGTCATGCCGGGGAGTGTCGAGACCACCATCACCGACTTCATGAAGGATGGCGGCTTTCTCAATTTCTATATTGCCGCTCTTATCACCGGCAGTATTCTGGGCATGGACCCCAAGGCGCTGGTACAGATCGGAACCCGCTATTTCGTGCCGATCCTCGGTGCTGTTGCCGGTGCCGTCGTGCTGGCTGCCCTGGTCGGGCTGCTGGTCGGTTTCAGTATCAGCGATGCGGTGCTGGTGATCACGCTGCCGATCCTGGGGGGAGGCATGGGCGCCGGCGCTGTCCCAATGAGCCAGGTCTATGAACAGTTGCTGGGTCAGTCGGCCGGTTACTACATTTCACTGCTGGTGCCCGCCCTGGCGCTGGGTAACGTCTTCGCCATCGTTGTTGCCAGCCTGCTGTCCAAGCTCGGCGAACGTTATCCCCATCTGACCGGGAATGGCCAGATCATGGCCGGGGTCGAGCTCGAGGAGAACCAGTCCCGGCTGGATATCGGCGCCATGGGGATCGGCGTGATGATGGCATTGAGCTTCTATGTCAGTGGACAACTGCTGGGTCAGCTCGTGCCGCTGCACCCATACGCCCTGATGATCATCCTGGTTGCCGTGTTCAAGATCAGCGGTCTGGTCCCCGACACCTTGTCGGATGCCGCCAGCCAGTGGTATGGCTTCGTCGCCCGTAACTGGACATTTGCCCTGCTGTTCGGCATCGGCGTCGCCTATACGGACCTGGGAACGGTCCTCGAGGCGCTCACGCCCACCTATGTGATGATCGTCTTCGCGGTCGTGGCCGGTGCCACCCTCGGCGCTGGCCTGCTGGGGAAAGTGGTCGGTTTCTATCCGATCGAATCGGCCATCACTGCAGGGCTCTGCATGGCCAACATGGGAGGTACCGGTGATGTAGCCGTGCTCTCCGCAGCGCGCCGCATGCAGCTGATGCCGTTCGCACAGATCTCTTCCCGCCTGGGGGGTGCCCTGATCCTTCTAATGGCAGGAACGGGTATTCCACTACTTCTCTAACCGGCCACACCACCGAGATGTCCCGAGCGGGCAGCACGCCCGCTCGGGGGCACTATCACTGGCCTGGCCGGAGCCATTACCCTTCCTCGTCATCTCCGATGTCGCGCCCGAACGCACGCCATTGTGCCAGCGTCATCACTTCGGTCATCTCGGTCTGGAGATCGTGAGCAATCAGCAATTCGCCCCGTTCGAGCTGGCGCTTCAACGTCCTCACCCAGCCATGCATCCCCTCGCCGGTATCAGTGGTGTCATAGCCCTCACGGGTGACGAAAGCCTCCAGCAGTGCATCCAGGGTGTCGGATGGCAACATGGTATGGGGCACCTCGACGAAACGCCCATTCATGACTGGCTCTCCCATTCGTTGAGACGTTGCAGAAACTCTTGCTCATCAAGGAGCTCGACACCCAGTTCCTCCGCCCTGGACTGCTTGCTTCCGGCGCCAGGACCGGCAACGACGCAGGCGGTTTTCTTCGATACACTGCCCGACACCTTGGCACCCAGTGCCTGAAGGCGGGCCTTGCCTTCATCGCGGGTCATGGATTCCAGTGTGCCGGTGAGAACCCAGGTCTGGCCTGCCAGCGGTTGAGGCCGTTCGTCGACCTCCTCCTCTTTCCACTCCACACCCAGCGCTCTCAGTTCGGCAATGGTGTCGAGATTATGCTGCTGTCGGAAGAAGGTATGGATATGACGAGCGACCACCGGTCCCACGTCCTCCACCGCCTCGAGCGCTTCCCTATCAGCCTGCATCAGCGTTTCCAGGGTGCCAAAGTGCTGTGCCAGGGTATTGGCCGTGGCCTCGCCTACTTCGCGAATGCCCAACGCATAGATGAAGCGCGGCAACGTCGTTTGCTTGGCCTTCTCCAATGCCGCGATCAAGTTTTCGGATGACTTCTTGCCCATTCGCGGCAGCTCAGCCAGCCACTCCGCTTTCAGGCGAAACAGGTCCGCCGGAGTCTGGACCCATTCGCGTTCGATCAACTGGTCGATCAGCTTCTCGCCGAGACCGTCGATATCCAGCGCCCGACGGCTGGCAAAGTGCTTCAACGCTTCCTTGCGTTGCGCCGGGCAATAGAGACCACCGGAACAACGCGCCGCCGCCTCGCCCTCGGGGCGTTCGATCTGCGAGTCGCAGACCGGACAGTGCTCGGGAAAGACGATTTCCCTGGCGTCCGAAGGGCGTTCCCCCGTCAAGACTCGAACGACCTGGGGAATCACGTCGCCTGCACGTCGAATAGTTACCTTATCGCCGATCATGACGCCCAGACGAGCGATCTCGTCCTGGTTATGCAGGGTGGCGTTGGAAACCGTGACACCTCCCACCGCGACCGGCTCCAGCCGGGCCACAGGCGTAATGGCACCGGTACGCCCGACCTGAAACTCAACGCCCCGAACCCATGTACTCTGCTCCTGCGCGGGGAATTTGTAAGCGATTGCCCAACGCGGCGCACGAGCAACGAACCCCAGCTCACGCTGCAGACGCAGATCGTCGACCTTGATCACGGCACCGTCGATATCGTAACCGAGACTGTCGCGTCGCTCTCCCAGCCAGCGGCAGTAATCGATCAACCCCTGAGTGCCCTTGACGACTTCCAGGCCAGGACTGGTGCGGAAACCATGATCTCGCAGGCGCTCCATCAACGCCGAGTGGCTGCCCGAACTCATGTCGTCATCGAGACGCGCCACCTGATAGGCGCAGAATTCCAGCGGCCGAGTTGCCGTGATGCGTGGATCGAGCTGACGCAGACTGCCCGCTGCGGCATTACGTGGATTGGCGAATACTTTGTCACCATGCTCCCGAGCCCGAGCGTTGAGGGTCTCGAATCCTTCATGACTCATGATGACTTCGCCACGCACCTCGATCAGTGCCGGTAGCGATTCACCACGCAACCGCAAAGGAATGGAGCGTAGCGTGCGCAGGTTAGTGGTAATGCCCTCGCCGGTGCGACCATCGCCGCGCGTTGCACCACTGACCAGCATCCCGTCTTCGTATACCAGCGACACCGCTGCCCCATCCAGTTTGGGTTCGCAACAGAAGGCGATTTGTTCGGCATCCCGCTCCAGCCGTTCACCCAAGCGCTTGACGAACGCCGACAGTTCCTCCTCATCGAAGGCGTTATCCAGCGACAACATGGGGACCGCGTGCTCGACTTCAGGGAAGCCATCGGCCGGTGCCGCCCCTACCCGTTGAGTCGGCGAATCCGACGTTACGAGATCGGGGTACGCGGACTCGATTTCCTGCAGGCGACGCAGCATGCGGTCATAGTCGGCATCGGGAATGGCCGGATCATCGAGGACATAATAACGATAGTTGGCGTCTTCCAGTTCACGACGCAAGCGTGCCGCTTCATCGCGCATTTCCGTGTCGGGCTGGGTCATGCTGTGCTGTCTCGGTCAGAGGAGTATGACGTCGGTCAACGATTTTTGATATTTGCCTGCAAGAAAACAACCCCGTGAGCAATTCACGGGGTTGTTATCGTCATCGATGCGTGCAGGCAACGACACTATGTCGCCTGGTAACGGTGCAGCCGGTATCGCCGCTCGAATTCCTGGACTCGTTGGCGGGCGAACTCAACGGTCTGGGCGGTCATGACGCTGTGGTTTTCATCCTTGAGCTCCCCGCCCAGATGGCGCACGACCACCATGGCCGTCTCCACCATCGCTTCGAACGATGATAGCGTGTCGCTAGCGCACGGGAGTGGCATCAACAATGTCACCCCAGGCGTGCGGAAATCATCCATCGATTGGAGAGGGAAAGTGCCCGGTTTCACCACATTGACCATCGAGAACTGCAGTTCGCTGTTGGGGTCCTCGGTCTCGAACCGGTGAAAGACACCCATATCACTGCTGTAGCGCAAGCCACATGCCAGCATCAGATCCAGCAGCGCTGCCCCGGAAAACCCCTCTTCTTCATGGGACATGACACTGATGACGATGACTTCCTCGGCATTGACCAGTGTTTCACGGGCATGGTCGGCTTTCACATCATTGCGCAGCACCCGTTCGAAGGAGGGATGCGTTGCAACACGCGATGATCCTTCACCAACATGCTCATCGTCACCGCGTGCCATGGCTGGCTCGTCGTCCCGACCGCCATCATCGCGGGACGCCATGCGGGCTTCCTCATCTGCACGGGGGCGACGCGGCACAAAGAGCGGGTCGTCATAATCCTGTGCCTCTATGGACTCACGTTCATGGCGCTCTCGTTCCGCAGCCAGACGTGCTTCCTTCTCGCGCGTTTCCTGTTCGGCCTGGGCCTGCTGCCGTCGGCTGTTCTTGCGTGCCTGCTCCTCAGCCTTGACCTGAGCCTTCTCAAGTTTCTGTTTCTTTCGCTGCTCCTTGCGTTCCGACAATCCCTTCTGGAGGGAGGCGCCGAAACGCTGCATGGAGGAGCCGACCTTGAGCGATTTCGATTTCAGGGAATCCGCCATCCCCTCCACGTCGACAAGCCGATACCGCTCGGCATCATGGTACTCATCATGATCCCCGGGGTCTGCCGCGAGTGGCATATCGGCATTCTCCGGTGGCTTGGATTCGTCGGACGAGACAGACGTCAGGGTAGGTTCACGACGCTCATCATCCGTGGGCTCAGCACTCCGGGCATGTTCCGGCTGGGCCTGATCCCGATAATGCGGTGTCTCGACTCGAGACTCACCGTCGGCGCCTATGCCTTCCTCTTTAGCCAAGGCATCTTTCGCCACGGGGTCATCATGCGTCGCTTTCGTGGCAGCCTCGGCTCGGGAATCGCTCTGCGACACGTTATCGTCGGCACGTTCAACGTGCTCCGAACCCGGCGCTCGGTTCGCCGACTCAGGCTGACTTGCCGATTGCGTGTCGCGCACGGCATCGGCAGACGGCCTTCGTGTCTGGCTGAAGGGCGCCTCGGATGATTCACTATACTGCTGCCGCCATTCCGATAGCACCCGGGAGGGACCCGGGTGATCCTGACGTTTTATCTTGGGTTTGGGCTTGACGTCATACTCTGCCGGTTTGACGACCCTCGCCCCACCATTAGGCAGCTCCCAATTGACTTCCGCTTCGCGGGCCGCCTGTTCGGGATCCACCGGTTCCTCCCCGTCCGGGTCGGCCGACGCTTTGTCGACACGGTCCAAGCGGGGTACTTTACGCTGGCGCTGAAGGCGACGTACACCATCAATAACGATGATCGTCACCAGCGCCAGCCCCAGGATGATAAGCCACTCTCGTAGTTCCATGGGTCGTCTTGCCTGTTTGCTAAGGCGCCATGCCTGTACATTGTTCGTCAACAGCATAGCGCGAATTCCAAAAAAAGGGCCACTTTTTTTGAATGTCAAGTTCCATGATTTTCTAGTGGGGAACTTTTTGCGCCCAGAGCAATCGCCCTTCGGTAGTCCCTGAACTTCATCGGTCGTCTTTCCTTGTAAACCGGTTAGGTGGGTTAATGCAAGCCTTTCATGCCTCGGCAAACTCTGCGGCTTCTTCAATACCGACCGAGACCATCCGAGATACTCCGGGTTCCTGCATGGTAACACCCATCAATCGTTCCGCGGATTCCATCGCTATCTTATTGTGGGTGATATATATGAACTGAACCGACTCGGACATCTCTTTAACCAGGTTGGCATAGCGTCCCACATTGACATCATCCAACGGCGCATCGACTTCATCGAGTAAACAAAACGGCGCCGGGTTGAGGTGAAAGATAGCAAAAACTAACGACAATGCCGTCAGTGCCTTTTCTCCCCCCGACAACAAGTGAATGGATGTATTCTTCTTGCCGGGAGGGCGTGCCATAATTGCGACACCCGTCTCCAGCAAATCATCGTCGGTCAGCGTCAACCATGCGGTTCCACCACCGAAGACCTTGGGAAAAAGTTCGCCCAGTCCGGTATTGACTCTGTCAAAGGTCTGCTTGAAACGGGTCCGGGTTTCCTGATCAATCTTGCGGATAGCCCGCTCCAATGTCTCCAGCGCTTCACTCAATTCAGCATGCTGTGCTTCCAGATAATCACGCCGTTCAGCCTGCTGATCGTATTCTTCGATAGCCGCCAGGTTGATGGCGCCGAGCCGACGAATCCTGTCACTGACGTCGTCAAGTCGACTCTGCCAGGCCGACTCGGTGGCCTCAGCCGCCATTTTACGGGCCAGTTCCTCGGCATCATGGCCCAACTCAGCGAGATGCTCATCCTGAGTATCGGCCTTCAGTGCCAGCGCCTGAACCTGCAACCGGGATTCCTGAAGCCGCTCCCGCAATCGTTCCAATTCCTGCTCGTGGCGATGACGCGACTGTTCATCCTCACGCAATTGTTCCGCCAGCGCTGCAATCCGATCACGACAGTCGTTCAACGCCCGTTCATTCTGCTCACGCTGCTCCAGTAGTTCTTCGAGCCGCTCTCGGTTATCTTCTCCCGGCTCGTTGAGCTGCTCGCGTTGCGCTTGCAATGCTTCATGCTTCTCTTCCAGCCGGGCACGTGACTGCTCGGCACGCTGCATCTGCTGGACCAGCCCCGAACGCTCGGTGGTCAGGCGCTGGTGGTCGAGTGCCAGCTGCTGGGAACGCTCCGACAACGTCCGGTGACGGTCACGCAGAGCATCAAGATGTTCCTGGGCGCCACGGCGCTCCTCGTCCGTAACCTGGCGTTGATGCGTGGTGTCATCAAGAGAGGCCATTACCGATTGCCATTGGTTGCGAGCCTCTTCGAGTTCGGCACGGCGACTTTCACGCTGTTCGGCCAGTCGCTCGAACTCGTCATCGAGCTCCCTGGCGCGTGAAGCAAGGTGGTCGAGCCGCGTCGCCAGATTACCTTCACGCAGCTGGAGTTGCTGGCGTTGCTGGTCATGTTCGAGCGACGCCTGATGGCACTGCTCCAACGCCATTTCACACTCCCGGAGTTGCTCTCGGGCCGCTTCGAGGTGGTGATCCTGCTCCTGCAGTCGAGCATCGAGCGTAGCCAGCTCCTCGGCCACCTCGTCACGGCGACGACGACTTGCCAATAGACTGTCCTTGGTTTCCGTCGAACAGCGCCGGCGGACCCAGTCACGTCCCAGCCAGAGACCGTCGGCCGTGATGACGCTTTCACCAGGATTCAGCACAGCACGCTGCTGCCATGCGTCGTCATGCGTTGCGACACAGCGGATGCCGAGCAGCAGGCTGCACGCGGCATCATTCCCACGAACGTGAGCAGCCAGGTGATCGGCCGGCGAAGAGGTCTCTCCGACATTTTCCGCCAGCAAGGGAAGCTCGCCACTATCGAGCGCTTCCAATGTATCCCGCCAGCGATCCTCGGAAACCACACGCGCGCCGATCCAGGGAGATAGCACCCAGGAGACGGCATCCTCCCACTCGGGGTCGACATCCAGACACTCCCCGAGGCGCGGTGTGGTATCGAGCCCCCGGTTGGCCAGCAACGTCTCCAGCGCCGAGTCATTGTCGGCCAGCCCCGCTTCGATCAACGCTTCCAGTGACGCCAATTCCCCTTGCAGGCGGCTACGAACCTGACGCTGCGATTCGCGAGATTGCTCGGCATCGGTGATCCGCTCCTGCAAGGTCGTGCGCTGCTGTTGCAGTTCGCGCCGCCGCTGCTCGACGCTCTCACAGGCCACCTCGGCCTCGCTCAACTGACCGGCGAGCTCTTCACGCTGAGCCCGTAGCGTCTCGACATCGGGCAAGTCACCATACTGCTGCCGACGGCGTTGTTCTTCGGCAGTGAGTTCCTCCAGTGCCTGCTCCAGGTGACGCACCCGATCCTGGGCCCGTTCGGCCTCGTGACCGGCCTGACGATGCGACTCATTGAGGGCTTCCCAGCGCTCGACCACGTCGACATGACGTGTCTCGGCCGCTTCGAGTTCGCTCTCGAGTTGTGCCAGGGCTTCGGCGGCCGCTTCCTGATCGGGGGCCAACTCGGCCAGGCGTTCATCCACCTCGGCCAGACGTTCGGCATCCGCCGCGCTCAGCTCATCGAGCTCCGCCAATTCCCGCTGGGCCGATTCCAGGTCACTGGCGAGTTGCGACTCACGTGTACGGGCATGCGCCAGCTCCTGCTCGATCCGGGTAATTGCCGTCGTGGTTTCGTAGAAGCGGGCTTGGTGTCCTTCGAGTTCCTCCGCGAGTTTGTCATGCTCGCTTCGTGCCTGTTCGAGACGTGTCTCGCACTGTCGCTGACCAAGCAGTTCTCGTTCGATCGCTGTTTCCTGCTCTCTGATACGTTGTTCCTGCTCCTGCTGTTCGGTGCGAAGACCTCGTGCGCGCAGCAAGGCGAGTTCGCCTTTCAGCCGGTGCTGCTGCTGTTGCAGTGTCTGGTAGCGCCTGGCAGCCTCGGCTTGGCGTTCGAGTCGCTCGAGTTGCTTGTCGAGTTCCTCGCGGATGTCATCGAGACGTTCCAGGTTCTCCTGGGTGCGTCGCATGCGATTCTCGGTTTCGCGACGACGCTCCTTGTACCTGGAGATTCCCGCCGCCTCTTCGAGCGTCGCGCGCAGCTCTTCGGGGCGCGCCTCGATCAGCCGGGAAATCATCCCCTGGCCGATAATGGAGTAGGAGCGGGGCCCAAGGCCGGTCCCCAGAAACAGGTCCGCGATATCGCGACGGCGACATTTCTGGCCATTGAAAAAGTAGGTCGACTGGCTATCACGAGTGACCTGTCGCTTGACGGCGATCTCGGCATACTGAGCATAGGGACCGCCCATGCTGCCATCGCGATTGTCGAAGTGAAGTTCGATAGAGGCTTGGCCGACCGGCTTGCGCGCCGTCGATCCATTGAAGATGACATCGGTCATGGCCTCGCCGCGCAATGTCTTCGCCGAGGACTCGCCCATCACCCAACGCACCGCATCGATGATATTGGATTTGCCGCAACCGTTAGGACCGACGATGGCGGTCATGTTGCCATCGAAAGGGACCGTCACCGGATCGACGAACGACTTGAAGCCTACAAGCTTGATGGATTTCAGACGCATTACTCGAATACCCGATCGATGACCACCTCAACGGGTTCATCATCGCCACTGCCAACCGGAACGGCATCGTGTTCGCCGAACAGGTCGCCCGCCTGAGGCGTGGCGTCACCGCTTGCAGAAACACGCACCATCAAGCGGACCTCCTCGGCATCGGACAGTCGGGCCTGTTCGCTCATGGCACTGGCGTCATCGAGCGTCACCGTCAGCGGCAGCTCATCGGCTCGGGCACGCATGACCGCCAGAGGGGTCCCCTCACCTTCAGGGTCACGGGCCATCACGAAAACGGTATCGTCATCGTCGACCTGATCAGCCAATGACTCATCGAGCGTTGCCCGAACCCGAACCGCCGCCCCCTCGGCCATTTCCGCCTCGATGTCACTGGCGGAGACGCCAAGACGACGCTGGGCTTCGGTAATACCTTCCCGAAGCGAGGCAGCGGCCTCGGGATTGTCATAGCCGGCAATCGCTCGACGCCAATGTTCGATGGCGTCCTCGTAGCGTCCTTCATCGAAGGCCTGGATACCCAGCATGCCGAGCACCGTGGGTTCGCGGGGATCCTCTTCCAGCACTTCGTCCACCAGTGCTCGGGTTTCCTCGGTCATGGTGCGGTCAGCCGCGAAATACTGGATCTGGGCGAGTTGGGCCAGTAGTGACGGGTGCCGACCTTCCAGTTCGATCAACCGTTGCAGGGCCTGAATCGCTTCCGATGCCTGGCCCGTTTCACGGTAAAGCGGGAACAGTGACGACCAGACATTGGGATTATCGGGCTGCGACGCCGCTTCCTCTTCCAGCGCCGAGATCATCGTGGCGGTCGAGGCATCGGGGGCATCGCGGACCTGTTGTTGGGTCGCATACAGCGACAGGTCCCCTTCACTGCCCTGCTGGTGATACCACGCGGCACTCACGATCACCATGGCAAGCATGGCGATCGGTACGATGACTCGACCCGAGGTGGCAATCTTCAAGGGGCGCCGGGCGATATCCTGCGTATCGTCCAGCAAGTTACGCTCGAGTTCGAGGCGATCCTCCTCGAAACGCGCCGCATCGATGTCACCACGATCGCGGGCGGCCTCCAGCGAGGCAAGTCGGCGACGATAGATGGCCACGTTCTGTCGGGCCGTCATATCGTCGGCTTCATAGGTCGCCTGGGTATCGCGCAGCCTGCCTGCCAACCGTAACGGTCGAACCATCAGCCACAGCGCCGGCAACAACAATAGCGCGAAAGCAAGCCAGAGTGTCGTCATTCAGTCCTCTCGCGGTCGATCAGCTCGTTGAGCCGGGCGCGTTCGTCGGCTGACAGCGCTTGCGCGGATGCCCGCCGGCGGGCTCGCACAATCAGCAGCACGACGATGGCACCGACGACAACCAGTACGGCGGGAAGTCCCCAGAGCAGGTACGTTCGCCCCTCCAGGCGAGGATTATACAGTACATAATCACCGAACCGATCGACCATGAAGTCCTGGATCTCACGATCCGATCGCCCCTCCTGGAGCAGGGCATAGACACGGTCACGCATATCTGCCGACACGGGCGAGTTGGAGTCGTCGATCGCCTGATTCTCGCACTTGGGACAGCGCAGTGAAGCCGTCAATTCACGGTATCGCTGCTCCATCACCGGGTGGCCGAATTCACGCACCTCATCGGCAACCGCCATGCCGGCCACCAATGACAGGCAAATCACCGCCAGACATCGAGATATCACTGCCATTTCTCAACCTCCGGCAGAATGGTATCGCGCACATCTTCGGGCTTGATGTAGCCGGTATGGTGATAGCGGATGATGCCATCCGCATCGACCAGGAAGGTTTCCGGTGCCCCATAGACGCCCAATTCGAACCCCAGATCCCCCTCGGGATCGAAAATGTTGACCTCAAAGGGGTTGCCGAACTCATCAAGAAACTCACGCCCCTTGTCACGCGTGTCCTTGTAATTGATACCGACCAGGCGAATGCCCCGATCAGCCAGATCGAGCAGTTGCGGCATCTCCTGCTTGCAGGTCGGACACCATTCACCCCACACGTTGACCAGCGTCACCTCACCTTCGAACAGCGATTCATCGACCCGACGATCAGGATCGTCGAGCGTCGACAATTCGAACGACGGAAAGGCATCGGACAGCCTGGCCGAGTCACGACCGAAGGGATCCATCGACAGTCCCATATAGAGGAAGATCGCCAGGCCGATGAAGCCGACCAACGGCAACGACAACAGCAGACGCCGCTTCATGCCGTGGCCTCCTGCACCGCCGATACGTCACGCTGTTGCGACTGACTCGCTCGACGGCGATAGCGACGATCCGCGACAGCCAACAACCCGCCTGAAGCCATCAATACAGCCCCCAACCATAGCCAGCGTACCATGGGCTTGTACTGAATCCGCATGGCCCAGGCACCGTCTCCCAACTCTTCACCCATCGCCACATACAGATCACGTAACGGACCTGGACGCAACGCGACCTGAGTCATCGGCATGCCTCGAGCCAGGTACAGGCGCTTCTCGGGTTCCATGACGAAGCGGCGTTCACCATCACTGCCGACCACTTCGATAACCGCGATATCGGACAGGAAGTTGGCTCCGCGGCGTTGTTTCAATTCCTGCATGGAGAAGGTGTATCCAGCAACCTCGACGCTATCCCCGGGTGACATTCGCACGTTCTCTTCGACGCTGTAATTGGACACCACCGTGACGCCGGTAATCGTTATCGCCATGCCCAGATGGCCAACCACCATTCCCCAGTAAGCCAACGATTGGCGCCGCAACCCCGTCAAGGGGGTAGCCCCCTTGCGCGCCTTGTCGATCAAGTCGCGCACCAGCGGCAGGACAATCCACAGCGCGGCGACAAGCCCCAGCGAGACCCATGGATTCCATTCCCCGCCATAGATCAAAGGCATCAGGGCAGCAATGACCAAGGCGACCAACCCCGCCAGCCAGAGCCGACGACGTAACTCGCTGCCCGCCATACGCTTCCAGCGAGCGATGGGCCCCAATCCCATGAAAACACACATCAATACCGTCAGAGGTACGAACAAGGCATTGAAGTACGGCGGCCCCACGCTGATCTTGCCGAGACCGAACGCATCGAGCAGTAGCGGATACAGCGTTCCCAGCAGCACCGTGACAGTCATGATGACAAGCAGGATGTTGTTGACCAGCAGCAACGAATCCCGTGAAACCAGCCCGAAGCCCACGGCGTGGCTCACACGCGGCGCACGGAGGGCAAACACAAGGAGAGAGAGGCCGACGGTGATGCCAAGCAGCACCAGGATGAACAGGCCGCGTGAAGGATCGTTGGCGAATGAATGCACCGACGTCAGCACGCCCGAACGCACCAGGAAGGTGCCCAGCAGCGACAACGAAAAGGTGAAGATCGCCAACAGTACCGTCCAGCTCTTGAAGCTACCCCGTTTCTCGGTCACCGCCAGGGAATGAATCAAGGCCGTTCCCGTCAGCCAGGGCAGCAACGAGGCATTCTCCACAGGGTCCCAGAACCACCAGCCTCCCCAGCCCAGTTCATAGTAGGCCCACCAGCTGCCCAGTGCGATGCCCACCGTCAGGAAGGCCCAGGCCACATTGGTCCAGGGACGCGCCCAGCGAGTCCAGGCGGAATCCAGCCGCCCCCCGAGCAGGGCCGCGATGGCAAAAGCGAACACGACCGAGAAGCCGACATAGCCCATGTAGAGCATCGGCGGATGGATGACCAGGCCGAAATCCTGTAACAGGGGATTGAGGTCGGCACCATCCTCGGGAATGTTGGGGAGTGAGCGTTCGAAGGGATTCGACGTGATCAGCACGAACAGCAGGAAACCGGCCGATACCGACCCCATCACGCCCAGCACCCGAGCAACCATGTCACGCGGCAATCCCCGCGACAAGCGGCTGACGGCAAACCCCCAGGTAGCCAGCATCAGGCTCCAGAGCAACACCGAACCTTCGTGATTGCCCCAGACAGCGCTGAACTTGTAATACCAGGGCAGCATCGAGTTGGAGTTGTCGGCCACATTCACCACGCTGAAGTCATCCAGCATGTAGCTGGCCGTCAGACATAGATAAGCCAACAGCACGAATGCAAACTGCCCCAACGCCATGGGGGCGGCATACGCCATCCACAATGGACGCCGTGTAGCGGCACCAGCAAGTGGCACGATCGCCTGGGTGACTGCCATCAATGCCGCGATGATGAGGGCAAAATGGCCGATTTCCGGAATCATCCTGGTCAGCATGGCAACTCCATTAATCCGCCCCCTCGACCTTCACGCCATAATCTTCGGGGGAGTAACCGGAATCCTCGAGCGCCTCTGCCACTTCCTTGGGCATGTAATTCTCATCGTGCTTGGCCATGACCTCGTTAGCCTCGAAGTGCCCCGACTCACTCAATTCCCCGACGACGACTACACCCTGCCCCTCGCGAAACAGGTCGGGCAGGATACCGCTATAACGTACTTCCAGATCATCCACGTAATCAGTGACAGTAAACACGACGTCCAGATTCTCGTCGTCGCGTTCAACGCTTCCCTCCTTGACCATCCCGCCAGCTCGAATCTGGCGACCGACCGGTGCGTCGCCATCGGCTATCTGCACCGGGCTGAAGAACAAGTTGACGTTGCTGCGCAAGGCATACAGAGTCAACCCGATGGCGATGGCCGCCAGGGACAGCAAGCCAAGGATAATGAATAGCTTCTGCTTGCGTTTAGGATGCATTGCTGTTGTTCCCTACCGCCGCGTTGGCCTGACGGCGTTCCCGGCGATGCAAGTCGCGCAGCAACCAACGCCGCTCGGCGCGAGCATGGAGCACGGCGCCCACCATCAATGCTAGTGTCACGCCCCAGGCCGCCCATACGTAGGGGGCATACCCCCCCATGGCGAGAAACGACGACACGGAATCGAAAGCCATCATTGCCCCCTCACCAATTCACGAACCCAGCGTTTATTCGACTCCCGCCGCAGTATCTCGTTACGTGTACGCATCAACGTCAGGGCAATGAAAAAACAATAAAATCCCAGCACCATCAGTAACAGCGGCATCCACATTTCCGCAGGCATCGAGGGACGCTCGGTGACACTGAAGGTGGCGGGTTGATGCAACGTATTCCACCACTCGACCGAATACTTGATGATCGGAATGTTGATCACGCCGACGATGGCCAGTACCGATGCCGCCCGTGAACCGCTATCCCGATGAGTAAACGCCCCCCGCAAGGCGATGATACCGAAGAACAGGAATAGCAGAATCAGCATCGAGGTCAGGCGGGCATCCCATACCCACCAGGTCCCCCAGGTCGGCACGCCCCAGACGGCACCGGAAAACAGCGCCACGAAGGTCATGGCAGCACCGAACGGGGCCATGACCGACGCTGCCATATCCGCGACCTTGATCTTCCAGACCAGAAATATCACTGCCGCAACCGCCAGACCGACAAAAGCCGATTGCGCCAGAAGAGCCGCCGGGACATGTACATAAATAATACGGAAGCTGTCTCCCTGCTGATAATCGGCGGGCGCATACAACAACCCCCAAAGACTGCCGGTCAGAAGCAACAGCACGGCAGCTGCCCAGAACCAGGGTTGCAGCCTGGCACTGAAATCATAGAACCCCTTTGGGGAGCCGAATTGATGAATGATGCGCCACATAGCCTAGCTAGCCCTCGATGTCCCGGCGAATCCGACCACACAGTCACCCATTGATACTGATGCGCAGCGACGCCGCAATGGCCCAGGGCGCCAGCATCAGCGCCGCCGCCAGCATTGCACCGAGAATCGCCAGATGCGGAGCAACGTCACTTCCCGCCACCGCTGCCTGTACCGCGCCGGTGCCAAAAATCAATACTGGGATGTAGAGCGGCAACACCAGCAGTGACAATAACACCCCACCCCGAACCAGACCGACAGTGAGTGCCGCGCCAATCGCCCCCACCAAACTAAGGCTGGCACTGCCCACGGCAAGGGACAGGCTCAGCACGCCATAACTTCCTGTCGGCAATGACAGCAGAATTCCCAGCAGCGGTGCCATCAACGCCAGTGGTAACCCGGTCAACAGCCAGTGCCCTGCCACCTTGGCCAGCGCCATCAACGCCAGCGGTTGGGGACAAAGCATCAATTGCTCAAGACTGCCATCATCGAAATCGGCACGAAACAGGGAATCCATCGAAAGTAGTGTCGCCAACAGTGCCGCCACCCAAAGCAGCCCCGGAGCGATGGTCGCCAACAAGTCCGCTTTCGGAGCAATCCCCAAGGGAAACAGCGTGATGACGAGGGCGAAGAACACCAATGGATTCATCACTTCGCTGCGCCGACGCAGTCTCAACATCAGGTCTCGGCGCAGGGTTGCCATCCATGCGACTACCAGTCCGCCGCCAGGTTCCCGAAGCACCGCAAGATCGACCTCACGCATCGACAGCTCCCCCACCCAGATGGATGGAGCGGATATCCCCCAGCGAAGGCATCTCATGGTGCGTCGTCATCAGCACTCCACCGCCACACTGGACATGCGTCAGCAAACGCCTTTCGAGGGCCGCGACACCTGCCTTGTCGATCGCGGTGAACGGTTCATCGAGGATCCACAAAAGGCGAGGCGTCAATTCCAGACGTGCCAGTGCCACACGGCGTTGTTGTCCTGCCGATAACTGTCCGACCAGAACATCCTCAAACCCGGATAACCCTACCGACGCCAATGCCGCCATCCGGTCGGACTCTCGGCCCGACTCGCCGCCCAACGCCTGATACCAGGCCAGGTTCTCCAGTGCCGTCAGACCGGCATGAATTCCTGGTGCATGTCCCAGGTAAAGCAGATTGGCATGAAAGTCCCCGCGCACCGCTGTCATATCCCGATCGCACCAGGAGAGCGTTCCCTGATAATCGTCCAACTGTCCGGAAAGGATTTTCAGCAACGTTGTTTTGCCACTCCCGTTGGGCCCCTCGATGCGAACAAGATCACCGCTACCCACGTCAATATCGAGATCACGGAACAGGCAGCGATCGTCGCGCTCACAGGCCAGCCCCCGGGCTCTCAGGCAAAAGTTCAAGAGTCTCTCCCAGCATTGATAACCCGCCCGGCACTCTACATGGAAACCGTTTTCCGGACCAGTGCCCGAGCCTGCCTCAGGCGGTGACTTTAGTGTAAGGTCAACGTTCACCGACGAGCGTCCCGCGTCGGGAGAAACGTACTGGCCTTGCCAGATGGCAAAAAATTGCTAAGCTGGCAAAGAACTGTAAATATAAACAGGTCACCATGCATTCTTCATGACAGGCCTGCATTGCGTTCAGGGAGTAATGATCATGTCACATACGGCACCGCATTACCTGTACCGACAGCCCAACCTGCCCATCAGAGACGCCTGGGAAGAGGTCGAAGCTGATGATCTGGTCGACATTCCCCTGTTGGGTCGCGTCGCTGCCGGTCTACCCATCGAAGCCTGCCCCGATGAAACCCATGTCGCGGTGCCCTCGCAAATGGTGAAACGGAACACCTATGCCCTGCGGGTGTGTGGCGACTCGATGATCGACAGCAATATTCATGATGGCGACGTCATTATTATCGAACGTCGGGAAAGCGCCGAAAATGGCGAGACGGCTGTCGTCATGATCAATGATCAGGAAGTCACGCTCAAGAAGTTCTACATCGAGAAGTCCGGGGTCAGACTTCAGCCCGCCAACCGGGACATGGCGCCCATCTATCTGAAAAATGACGACATCCAGGTCCTGGGGCTGGTGATGGGCGTCATGCGACAACCCGCCATAGCCGCCTGATGCGTTACCCCATTCCCGACCTCGCCACCGGGCAGTGGCACGAGAGCAAACTGGAGGTGGAGAAGAGCCAGTTCATCGCCTGGATCGCCCATACCCCCGACAAGGCACACGTCGACGCGCTGTTGCAACAAGCCAGGCAACGTCACCCGGATGCCAGCCACCACTGTCTCGCTTTCATTGCCGGCGCCCCCGGAGAACAGCACGCTACCGGTTTTTCCGATGATGGCGAGCCAGGCGGGACTGCCGGTCGCCCAATGTTCCGCGTACTGGAGGGCGCTGGATTGGGCCAGATCGGTTGCGTGGTCATACGCTATTTCGGCGGCACCAAGCTGGGCACCGGCGGCTTGGCCCGGGCCTATGCCCAGGCAGTCAATCATGCCCTGACGACAGTCCCTCGACGCGATTTCACCGCCCGCCAGCGCCGTTATCTACAGGTCGATTTTGCTGGCGAAGCCGAAGCGCGTGCCTGGCTGGCCGATCAGGGCATTCCCATCGAGCAGGCCGATTACGACAGTGCCGGTGTCACCCTGGCTATCGGTTGGCCAGAGGGGGATGCCCCTGCGCTCGATACACTGCACTCCCGCCTGAAAGGACGTCTCTCCCTACACGACTGATCCATCAGTGCACGGTTTCCTGCCCAATGCGCCCTTGACCTGTCATTGGGGCTGCATCTATATTGCTTCCTCAAATAATCGATTTTTTCCTATCTAAACGATGAAACCAGAAAAATCAGTGAAACCAAGTTCAATCGATCAAGAATCCCCTCAGACGGGGACCATCCGCAACAAGGAACGTTGGAGATGATGTCGGCAACGCAACCTGCCCTGTTCTGGTCTTTCCTGCGCATCGGGCTGCTCGGTTTCGGCGGCGGCCCGGCCATGATCCCCCTGATTCGCGCTGAAGTCGTGACTCGACACGGCTGGGTCGACGATGAGGAGTTCGCGGATATCCTGGCGATCGGCAATACCCTGCCCGGCCCCATCGCTACCAAGATTCCCGGCTATATCGGCTATCGCGTCGGTGGCATCACCGGTTGTGCAAATGCCGTCCTGGCGATCATCTTGCCGATGATCCTCGCCATGATTCTGCTCCTGGGTCTTCTCGACCACTATCGAGACGTCGACTGGATACATGGCATGGGTCAAGGCGTCATCCCTGTCGTCATGATCATGATGGCCCAGTTGGCCTGGGATTTCTGGCATAAGTCCCGCCTCTCTCTCGGCGCAATGACCACGATGGTCATGATGATCGTCTCCGGCAGTTTTATCTACTGGCTCGGCATCCATCCCGGACTCGTCGTCGGCGCTCTCCTCGCTGCAGCCCTGCTCCGCCCCACCGCCTCGGGCAAGGGAGTGTCATGATGATCTACTGGCACCTGTTCCTGGCTTTCTTCATCCCTAACATCATCGGCTATGGCGGTGGTCCGGCAATCATTCCACTGATCGAAGCGGAGGTCGTTGGTCGCTATGGCTGGATGAGCGGCCAGGAGTTCGCTGAAACCCTGGCACTGGGCAACTCCCTGCCCAGTCCGATCGCCACCAAGATGGCGGGGCAAGTCGGTTTCGAGGTTGCCGGGATCGGCGGCGCCGTCGCTGCCGTGCTCGCGACGGTCGTTCCCTCACTGCTGTTGATGCTCGGTGCCCTGGGTGTGCTTTATCGGTATCGCAACTCGCCACGAGTAAAGCGCATGAGCCAATGGGTACGACCCGTCATCGCCGTGATGATGGTATGGCTGGCCTGGAGTTTTTTCAGTGAAGGCGTCGACAGTGCCGGCATCCTGCATACCGGGGTGATCGGTACCAGTGCGGCCATCGCTCTCTTGTGTTTCAGGGTCCACCCGGCATTCGTCGTGGCCGGGGCCGTGATATACGGCGGCCTGTTTCTGGGCTGACTCATACCAGAACATGAGTCGACACAACAATAAACAAACCGTTTTCGGGACACGCGCTCTCGACGGGCAGACCACAAGACGCTCTGCCTCCCACGAACCGGAGACATCCCTCGGTTCACCTTCAGCCAATGATGATACTGACTATCGACAACAAAGGTATCCCGATATGACACTGACAAATAGCAGATTCACCAGCATCCTGGTCGGGCTGGGCCTTGCCTCAGGTATGGCCTTCACCACGACTGCCTCAGCACAGGATGGCGATTATCCGGAAAAGGAAGTCCGTCTCGTCATTCCCTACGGCCCGGGCGGCGCCACCGATATCATCTTTCGCCTGATCGCCGAAGAAGCCGAACAATACCTCGATGAATCCATTGTCCCCGTCAATATGGAGGGGGCAGGTGCCACCCGAGGATCTCGAGAGGTCAAGGACGCAGAACCTGACGGCTACACCCTGCTTGGCAGTCACGATACCATCGCGCTCTCCAAGCTTGCCGGTACTGTCGATTACTCCTACGACGCCTTCGAACCGATTGCCCTACTGACGCAAACGATCAACATCCCTTCCACTTACGCAGATCACGAGGTGCAAAGCGCCGACGAGATCGCCGCATATGTCGAGGACAACCCTGGGGATGTCCGCTTCAGCATGATCCCCGGCTCCACCGATCACTTCTTCTGGGCACAGTTCTTCCAGGAAGCGGGCATCGACATGTCGGATGTCCGGTTGATCGGGTATCCGGATACCGGTGAGCAGGTCGCCGCACTCCGCGCCGAAGAGATCGATTTTTCCATGCTGAACCTGCCCTCAGGTGGGTCTGCCTACGAAGAGGGCGCCCTTCACCCCTTGGGTGTGGCCCACAATGAACGGCTTGAGGCGATCAGTGACGTCGCCACGCTCGAAGAACAAGGCATCGAACTCGAACATGCTACCAGCCGAGGCCTGTTTGCTCCCAAGGGTACCCCCGAAGAGCGCCTGGATGTGATCAAGGACGCCTTCGGCAAGGCCCTGGAAAACGAGGAAATCCAAAGCCGTATCGAGGAAGAGTTCGGTTCGATCACGAATTTCCTGACCGACGAGGACTATCAGGAATTCCTCGATGAAAACGAGGCCAACCTGGCCAAGGCAGCGGAAGATATCGAATTCGACAACTGATATACAGTCTGCGGCCTGTCTGATGCGTCGCCCTGACGGGCGGCGTGTCATTGCGTGCCCCATATGGTGAACATCATGAACAAGGATCGCTATCTGGCCATCGCCACCCTGGTGATCGTCGGTATCCTATTGATCGAGTCGGGCGACATTCCGGGCAAGTCGAGTTGGCAACCTTATGGCTCGGCTATGTATCCCCGATTCCTGCTGGCATTGATTGCCCTGTTGTCGCTGGTCCTCCTGGTCCGTTCTTTCCTGACGGCAAAGCCAGCGACGCCTCAAAGCACAGCAACCTTCCATTCGCTGGCCGGCTGGTTCCGTCACTACCGCATCATCATCGCACTGTTCGGGCTATTCGGCCTTTATGCGCTACTGTTGCCCATGCTTGGCTACCTGATTAGCACCACACTGTTCATGGTCAGCTCCCAAGGACTACTACTCGGGTGCGACACACGTCGAAAATGGCTGATCAATCTGGGCATTACGTTCACGCTGGTACCATTGGTCTATGCCATTTTCCAGTACGGACTGAACGTCTGGCTCCCCTGATCCATGGAGAAACACGATGGCAGACTCATTCCTTCAAGCGCTGCTGGCAGTCAGTACCCCAGGCGTCCTGATACTGATCATCATCGGTGTACTGTTTGGTATCATCGGGGGAAGCATTCCCGGCTTCACGGTCACCATGGCCATTCTCGTGGTGTTTCCTTTCACCTTTGCCATGGACCCGATCAGTGGTGTCGCCCTGATGATAGGCGTATTTGTCGGGGGATACTCCGGAGGTATCGTGTCCGGCGTCATGCTGGGTATTCCCGGAACGCCATCGTCGATCACGACCGTCTACGACGGCTACCCCATGGCACAGAATGGCGAGCCGGGGCGCGCCCTGGGCATCGGCATGCTGGCATCGTTCTTCGGCACTTTGATCAGCATTGCCGTTCTGGTCTTCTTCGGTCCCCTCATCGCCCAAATGAGCATGCATTTTCGGCCATGGGAAATCACAGGGCTGATCGTGTTCGCGTTGACACTGGTTGCCGGTCTTTCCAATGGCGCCATGCTCAAGGGGTTGCTGGCAGCATTGATCGGACTGTTCATCACCACGGTCGGTCTCGATCGCAACAGTAACCTTCGTTTCGATTTCGACCTTGCCTTCCTCTCCTCCGGCTTCGAAATCCTGCCAGTGATGATCGGTGTCTTCGCCTTTACCCAGCTGATGGGAAACATCGAGAAACTGAAGGAGGAGACTCACCAAGACACCCAAGCACCCGATGCCAGCGTCAACATTCCCTATCGCCATATCGTCCGTGATATCGGCCAGCAGAAACTCAACACGCTACGCTCATCACTGATAGGCAGTCTGGTCGGTGCGTTACCGGGTACTGGCGGTACAGTGGCCAATTTCATCAGCTACGACCAGGCACGTAAGTTTTCCCGTCATCCTGAACGCTTCGGCAAAGGGATTCCGGATGGGATCGTCGCCTCGGAAGCCTCCAATAATGCCGTCGTCGGAGGAGCCTTCGTACCAACCTTAGCGCTAGGCATTCCCGGCGATCTGCCCATGGCCATCATGATGGGTGTCTTGATACTTCACGGCATCCAGCCCGGTCCACTGATGTTCGAACAGAACCCCATTCTTGTTGGAGCCATCTATGCCAGCCTGTTGCTGGGCGCTGTCATCATGGTGATATTTCAGCTGCTTCTGGTGCGCTGGTTCGCCAGGATATCGCAGATCCCGCAACAGGTTCTGGTGCCGGTCGTGCTGATGCTGTGTGCCGTCGGCTCCTATGCCCTGAACAACAACCTGTTCGACATCTGGGTCCTGTTCGGATTCGGCATCATTGGCTATCTGTTGTGGAAAGCCGGGGTACCACTGACACCGTTGATCCTCGGCGTGGTGCTGGGCAACAACCTGGAAAGTCAAGTATTCCGAGCCATGGAGCTCGATGATAGCTGGCTGACTTTCCTGACCCGGCCCTTGTCTGCGTCATTTTTCATCCTCGCCGCCGTATCGGTCGTCGTCGCCCTGATCCAGAACCGAAAGATCGCCAACAAACTCAGCGCTACCGAAAACGGCTGACCACTTCGTTCAAGGAGAGACATCTCATGCAGTACGATCCACTCTATTATCCAGGCACCTCGCGACGCATGCTGACCTACGGTCGGCGGGGCATGGTGGCCACGTCGCAAACGCTGGCGGCACAGGCCGGACGTGACATCCTCACTCGCGGGGGCAATGCCGTGGATGCCGCGATTGCCACCGCTGCGACTCTGACCGTCGTTGAGCCTACCTCCAACGGCCTTGGTAGCGACGCCTTCGCCATTGTCTGGATGGATGGCAAGTTGCATGGCCTGAACGCCAGTGGCCCGTCCCCCCAGGCAATCAGCCCTGACGCCGTACGCGCACAGGGACACGAGTGCATGCCGGTCCACGGCATGACCCCGGTCACCGTTCCCGGCGCCCCAGCTGCCTGGTCGGCACTCTCCCAGCGGTTTGGCAAACTGCCTTTCGCCGAGTTGCTGGCCCCTGCCATCGATATCGCCGAGCAGGGCTTTCCGGTCTCGCCCGTCGTTCATCAGCTATGGTCTGAGGCATTCGGTGAGTACCGTGCCTATGAGGATGCCGTCTTTGCACCCTGGTTCGATACCTTCGCCCCTGCGGGTCACGCACCGGCCCCCGGAGACATGTGGCGCGCACCGGATCATGCCCGTACACTCCAGGCCATTGCCGATAGCAACGCGCGTGACTTCTACGAGGGCGAGCTGGCCGAGCGAATCGATACCTTCTTCCGCGAACATGGCGGTTTTCTGCGTAAGGAGGACCTAGCGGCATTCAGACCGGAGTGGGTGGAGCCGATTGCCACCCGTTTCCGGGGCTGCGATGTTTGGGAGATCCCACCAAATGGTTGCGGCATGATTGCTTTGCAGGCACTCGGCATGCTGGAGAGCCTGGGACAACCTGGCCGTGGTCTCGTCGAGACACTGCACCAGCGCATCGAAGCCACCAAACTCGCCTACGTGGACGGTCTGCGTTATATCACCGAGCGCGATAACATGACGGCCAGCGTCGAGCAGATGCTCTCGCCCGGTTACCTGGAGCAACGCGCCAGATTGATCGGCGAGCGCGCCCTGAATCCGGAACCCGGCAATCCGATCACCGGCGGCACCGTCTATCTGGCCACAGCCGACAATGATGGCAATATGGTGTCGTTCATTCAGAGCAACTTCAAAGGGTTCGGTTCCGGCATCGTGGTACCTGGCACTGGCATCAGTCTACAGAACCGGGGCTGTTCGTTTTCGCTGGCTCCTGATCATGTCAACTGCCTGGCTCCCGGCAAGCGCACTTACCACACGATCATTCCAGGCTTCATCACCCGCAACAACGAGGCGGTCGGTCCGTTCGGCGTCATGGGAGGCTTCATGCAACCGCAAGGACATGTCCAGGTTGTCAGTGCCATGCTCGACGACGCCCTGAACCCCCAGGCCGCCCTGGATCTGCCGCGCTGGAAATGGACGGAAGGCACCACGGTGGAAGTGGAGCCCGATTTTCCCGACCACCTTGCCCAAGCGCTTCAACGACGCGGGCATCACATCGTCAAACGAGTCGACGGGTTGAGTTTCGGCCGTGGCCAGATCATTTGCCGGGATCCTGTCACCGGCGTGTTGAGCGCCGGCACCGAGCCACGGACCGACGGTGCGGCCGTACCCTGGTGAGGCAATGAGGTAACAATGGCGCCCAATGGGCGCCATATGGGGACAACAACCGGTGCTGGCCTAGCCGAGATACTTGATCATCACGCCGGCGGCCACCGCAGAGCCGATGACACCAGCGACATTGGGTCCCATGGCATGCATCAGCAGGAAGTTGTGCGGATTGTTGTCCAACCCGACCTTATTGGAGACACGTGCCGCCATCGGCACGGCAGAAACCCCTGCTGAGCCGATGAGCGGATTGATCGGCATGCGGCTGACGCTGTTCATCAGCTTGGCCATGAGAACCCCACACGCCGTTCCGATACCGAATGCCACGATTCCCAATCCGAGAATACCCAGTGTTTCCAATGCCAGGAAACGCTCGGCAACCAGCTTGGACCCTACTGACAGCCCCAGAAAAATGGTCACGATATTGATCAGTGCATTCTGAGCCGTATCGGAAAGACGCTCGACCACACCACACTCGCGCATGAGGTTGCCGAAACAGAACATCCCCAGCAGTGGTGCCGCATCGGGCAGGAACAACACGACCAGAATCAATAGCACCAAGGGGAAACAGATCTTCTCCAGTTTGGAGACCGGGCGCAGTTGCGTCATGACGATCTGTCGCTCGCGCCGGGAGGTCAGCGCATTCATGATCGGCGGCTGAATCAACGGGACCAGGGCCATGTAGGAATAGGATGCCACAGCAATCGCCCCCAGCAATTCGGGCGCCAGAATACTCGAGACATAAATCGAGGTCGGCCCATCCGCACCACCGATGATACCGATCGCCGCCGCCTGCTTGAGCGAGAAGTCCATCCAGCCCGTAGCTGACAGACCGACGGCACCCAACAACGTGGCAAAAATACCAAACTGGGCCGCCGCACCGAGAAACAGCGTACGAGGATTGGCCAACAGAGGACCGAAATCGGTCATGGCGCCCACGCCCATGAAGATCACCAGCGGGGCGACACCCGAGGCAATGGCAACGCTGTAGAACTGATACAGCATGCCATGGGTGAATCCGGCTTCCTTGGCAATGTCATTGGCTTCACGCAACTGTACCGGCGATAGCTCGCCATGCAGGGCTTCTGATACCCCATGTCGCCAGGCATCGATTCCGGCACCGGCCTCCAGGCGCACATCCAGGATATCGGCTAGTCGCTCGATCATCTCGGGGCGGGCCAGGTGGGCCGCCTGCTCCGCAGCAGACAGCGCCAACCCGGCTTCCGGAATATTGGCCAGGATGCCACCGAAACCTATCGGTACAAGCAACAACGGCTCGAATTTCTTGTTGATAGCCAGATACAACAGGAGAAGGCCGATGACGATCATCACCGCCTGTCCCCAATCCAGGTTGTAGAGCCCCGATCCGTACCAGAGTGTCAGCAGTTTTTCCATGCGGCTGTCCTTAAAGCACGATCAGCGTATCGCCAACGGCAACGCTGTCGCCTTCCTTGACCTTGACATCGGACACGGTACCGGCACCGGCCGCGCGCACCTCGGTTTCCATCTTCATGGCTTCGAGGATGATCACGACATCCCCTTCGGCCACGCTGTCCCCGGGCTTGACGTTGACCTTGAAGATATTGCCGGCCAGCGGTGCAGTGATGGCCTCTCCACTTGGTGCAGGCGCTGTCTGCCCGGCCGACTGGGCTGGCTGGCCACTTGGCTCACCCGCTGCCTGGACTTGCTCGATCTGGCCCCCTTCGGCCACCTCGACTACGTACTGCTTGCCGTTGACGGTAATGGTATAGGTTTCGGGTCCTGACGAGGCCGAGGGAACCGAGGCCGTCGTTGTCGTAGCAGGAAGTGTACCGGCCTTATCCTCCGTCCCCGGTGCCTGAGGCGCAGGCTCGAAGGCATCGGGATCATCCCGGTTCTGCAGGAATTTCAGGCCAATCTGCGGGAACAGGGCATAGGTCAGCACATCATCGATTTCGCGCTCCCCCGTTTCCAGGCGGATTCCTTCATCCTGCGCCTTGCCCTTGAGTTCTTCGCGCAAGCGTTCCATTTCCGGCTCCAGGCGATCGGCCGGACGACAGGTTATCGGTGCTTCACCGTCCAGCACGCGTTGCTGAAGCTCACTGTTGTAAGGTGCAGGGGCCGCGCCATATTCACCACGAAAGAGTGCTTGAACCTCCTTGGAGATCGACTTGTAACGCTCGCCCATCATCACATTCATCACCGCCTGGGTCCCGACGATCTGCGACGTCGGTGTCACCAGAGGAATGAACCCCAGGTCCTCTCGTACCTTGGGAATCTCGGTGAGCACGTCGTCGAGCTTGTCACCAGCCCCCTGCTCCTTGAGCTGGTTCTCCATATTGGTGAGCATGCCGCCGGGAACCTGGGCGACCAGAATGCGGGAATCGATACCCTTGAGCGCCCCCTCGAACGCGGCATACTTCTTACGGACTTCACGGAAATAGGCGGCAATATCTTCCAGGAGCTCGAGGTCGAGACCGGTATCGCGTTCGGTTTCCTTGAGGATGGCCACTATCGACTCGGTGGGACTGTGGCCATAGGTCATGGACATCGAAGAGATCGCGGTATCGACATTGTCGACGCCCGCCTCGACGGCCTTGACGGCCGCCGCCGTGGACATGCCGGTAGTTGCATGGCTATGTAGATGGACCGGAACCGACAACACCTTCTTGAGCCGGGAGACCAACTCGAAAGCGGTATATGGCGTCAGCAGCCCGGCCATATCCTTGATCGCTATGGAATGGGCACCCATCCCCTCGAGTCGCTGGGCCAGATCGATCCAGCCCTCGATCGTGTGCACCGGACTCACGGTGTAGGAAATCGCCCCCTGTGCGTGCCCCCCCTGATCGACCACCGCTTTGATCGGCCGCTCCAGGTTGCGGGGATCGTTCATGGCATCGAACACACGAAAGACATCGACGCCATTGACCCGCGCACGCTCGACAAACTTATCGACTACATCGTCGGCATAGTGGCGATAGCCCAGTAGATTCTGTGCACGTAGCAGCATCTGTTGCCGCGTATTGGGCATCGCTTCCTTCAGCGCACGTATCCGTGCCCACGGGTCCTCCCCCAGATAACGGATACAGGCATCAAAGGTCGCGCCACCCCAGGACTCCACCGACCAGAAACCGACTTGATCGAGCTTAGCGGCGATCGGGAGCATGTCATCGAGGCGCATGCGAGTGGCGAACAGCGACTGATGCGCATCACGCAGCACCAAGTCAGTGATGCCTAGCGGGCGTTGGGTCTCACTCATGACCTTGTCCTTATGTATATCTCTCTCATGAAATGGCGTTGGAGACCGCGAGACCGTTCGGTGGAGGACGACAGTTCGGCGCTCTCTACTGAACTAGCGGCGGCGGCGATAGCGATGCAGGGCGGCACTGATCACCGCCATCAACTCGCCGTCATGGTCATCGGCAGCCCCGGCCTCTCGAGAGCCGGACTCGGTGGGTGCCGGCGCCGGTGTCAAACGGCTCACCAAGGACGACATCAAGGTCGTCGCCACGACCAAGACGGTAAGGAAAACGAACACGAAGCCCATACCGAAGGCCATGAGGCTCAGACCTTCCTGTAGCAGCTGCGGATCCTGCATGATTATGGTTCCCCTGACTGATAGTTGTGGCCAACCGTGACGACACGACAGGCCATCACCGACTCATACAATAACTTGCCTGATTTCCCGCGTCATGCAATGGCACCTTGGTGGCGTACCCCTCCGCGACGGCAAATATCATGATGCCGACAATGCATCGATTGAAGCTGAAGCCAACCATTACGTTGTTAAATTACTACATTTACAGAGTATAAGGCTAACACTCCCGGAGGCAACAGAACGACACCTGATAAGCCACCATTCGCGATATGATCGGGATTGCAGGCGCACACCTCGCTTACTACCGGTCGTTGATCGTCACGATCCATCAAGAATCGTCAGCAGTTATACCGCATTGCAGCGTAGCATACTTCCTAAACAAGTGAAGGCCTTGCAAGTAAAACGATGGTGGAACCGCAAGGTTTCAGCACGAGCCACTGCCCCGGACTGGATACCGCGTTGGCGAGTAGAGCATAGGGAATCAAGGCGGGGCGCCACGGGCATCTGAGGGAAAGGTCCGGCGGATTCGACTGACCAATAACAAAAAACCCGCCCTCATAGTGAGGACGGGTCGCAATCTGGCGCGCCCGGGAGGATTCGAACCTCCGACCGCCTGATTCGTAGTCAGGTACTCTATCCAGCTGAGCTACGGGCGCCTAATACACGACCTGAGCTGACAACCATTCAGTAATGGCTCGCAAACACAGGTAAAGGGAAGCAAGATCCCGAGAGGATGATGGCACGCCCGGGAGGATTCGAACCTCCGACCACCTGATTCGTAGTCAGGTACTCTATCCAGCTGAGCTACGGGCGCGGATCATTCCTGCACTGTATTGATGGCTCACTCTCTGAGTGAGCGCGGAAATGGCGGAGAGAGAGGGATTCGAACCCTCGATGGGGCTATCAACCCCATACTCCCTTAGCAGGGGAGCGCCTTCAGCCACTCGGCCATCTCTCCCTCATCAACACGGCGCGCATCTTACCGTTTATACCGCTCGTTGTCCAACACTCACCGGAACTTTTTGCCGGGCGATTTCAGGACGGTACGTCATCATCGTCGGTTTGTTCACGCTGGATGCGCTGATAGATCTCTTCACGATGGACGGCGACGTCCTTGGGTGCGTTGACTCCAATACGTACTTGATTGCCTTTGACTCCCAATACCGTCACGGTAATGTCGTCACCGATCATCAAGGTTTCGCCGACTCGGCGGGTCAGGATGAGCATAGCTGATCTCCTTCTCAGACTGTTCCAACGGGATGCCTAGCTTACTGCGATGTGTGGCGGACGATTATGCGTCATGCATCGCTTACGGCCAAATGCTCAGTACAATAACAGACGATAATGACGTTGAAAGAAAGCCCAGGCATCGCCCTTTATGCTCTCTTTCTCTAGCGTAGCCCCCCGTCGGCGATGCCGTTTGTCCGGATCACTCGGGCTCGATGTCCTGTTTATCCAGACCAAACGCGGTATGCAAGGCACGGACCGCCAGCTCCATATGCTTTTCATCGATCACCACGGAGATCTTGATTTCCGATGTCGATACCATACGGATATTGACATTCTCATCTGCCAGGACTCGGAACATGCGCGACGCCACCCCGGCGTGGGAGCGCATCCCCACACCAACCAGTGATACCTTGGCGATATTATCGTCGCCACGTAGCTCACCGCTGCCCAGGTCCGGCAAGACCTGATCCTTGAGGATCTGCATGGTCTGCTTGTAATCGCTCTTGGCTACGGTAAAGGTGAAGTCAGTATAGTCACCCACCGGAGCCACGTTCTGGACGATCATGTCGACTTCGATGTTGGCATCGGCAATCGGGCCCAGGATACGAGAAGCGACTCCCGGCACGTCGGGGGTGTTGAGCAGGGTGAGCTTGGCTTCTTTGTCGGTAAACGCGATACCGGAAATCAGCGGTTCTTCCATGGAATCCTCTTCTTGATCTGATTCAGCAACAATCAGGGTACCGGGGCCATCCTCGAAACTGGACAGCACACGCAGCGGAACATTGTACTTACCGGCGAATTCCACCGCCCGGATCTGCAATACCTTAGACCCCAGACTCGCCAGCTCGAGCATCTCCTCGACAGTGATGGTTTCCAGACGCTGCGCCCGGGAACAGACACGAGGATCGGTCGTATAAACACCATCGACATCAGTATAGATCTGACACTCGTCGGCCCCTAATGCCGCAGCGAGGGCTACACCTGTCGTATCCGAGCCTCCGCGACCGAGCGTGGTGATATTGCCCTCATCATCGGCGCCCTGAAACCCGGCGGCGACTACGACCTGGCCATCATCGAGGTCGGCACGGAGATCCTCGGTATCAATGCGTTGAATGCGGGCTTTGGTGTAAGCACTGTCGGTTTGAATACCCACTTGTGCACCGGTATACGACGTGGCCGGCACCCCCAGTCGATGAAGTGCCATGGCAAGCAGCGAGATGGTGACCTGTTCGCCGGTGGAAACCAGCATGTCCATCTCGCGTGGGGTCGGCTCATCGTTGATCTGTTCGGCAAGTTCGATCAAACGATTGGTTTCACCACTCATGGCCGAGACGACCACAACGACCTGATGGCCCTCGTCGCGGAAGCGTTTGACCTTGTTCGCTACGGCCTTGATGCGCTCGACGGAACCTACCGACGTCCCGCCGAATTTCTGTACGTATAGCGCCATAGACAGTTTACCCTGGTTGCATTGACATTCGGCTTGTCGCCGAACGGGTGAATGGGCTTTCGCCGGGCCGGACACCCCGACCCGGCCGACTCAAACGAGCTGTGACTCGACCCAGTCCGTGACACTGGCAAGCGCTTGCGGAAGCGCACCAGGGTTACTGCCACCGGCTTGAGCCATATCCGGACGACCGCCTCCTTTACCGCCGACCTGGGCAGCCACGTGATTGACCAGTTCGCCTGCCTTGATCTGGCTGGTGAGGTCCTCGGTCACTCCGGCAATCAGATTAACCTTGTTGGCCTCGGTATCGGCCACACCCAGCACGATCACGCCAGACCCCAACTTCTGTTTGAGCTGGTCCAGCACACCACGCAGTTCCTTGCCTGACACACCGTCGAGTTGCTTGGCCAGCAATTTGACGCCGGCCACCTCACGCGCTTCGCTGATCATGTCACTACCAGCGGCACTGGCCAGTTTGGCCTTGAGTCGCTCGAGTTCCTTCTCCAGATGACGGTGGCTCTCGACAAGCGATTCGACCCGACTCTCGACCTGTTCGGGTCTGGCCTTGAGCCGTTCGCCAACACGCGCCAACCGCGCTTCCTGTTCACGAAGATAGGCCAGTGCCGCTTCACCGGTGATTGCCTCGATGCGTCGCACGCCGGCGGCAATGCCCGTTTCGGACAAAATATGGCAACAGCCGATATCCCCACTACGAGCGACATGGGTGCCCCCGCAGAGTTCGATGGAAAAGTCATCGGCCCCGATGGTCAGCACACGTACATTATCGGCGTATTTGGCTTCGAACAGAGCCGCGGCACCTTTGGCTTTGGCATCATCGAGGCTCATGTGCTCGATCCGGGTCGGGGCATTCGCCAGTATCTGTGAATTGACGATTGACTCGACCTCGGCCAATTGATCCGGTGTCATGGCCTCGAAATGGCTGAAATCGAAACGCAGTCGTTCCGCCGTGACCAACGATCCTTTCTGTTGCACGTGATCGCCCAATACCAGACGCAAGGCTTTGTGCATCAGGTGTGTTGCTGAATGATTGCGAACCGTGGCAGCACGTAGCGCTTCATCGACCTGGGGTGTTACCGAAGCACCGACATCGAGTCTCCCCTCGATCAGTACACCATGATGCAAGTGGTGACCGCCCTGTTTCTGCGTGTCGGTTACCTGAAAACGCCCCGAATCGAAATACAGATAGCCGGTATCTCCGACTTGCCCACCGGACTCGCCATAAAACGGCGTGCGATCCAGCACCACCACGCCTCGTTGGTCGGCCTCGAGCGCATTCAGCGGATTGCCCTGTTCATCGACCAGAGCCACGACATCGGCAGTATCCTGGAGCCGATCATAACCGGTAAAGGCGGTTTCGCCGTCAAGCTCCAGCGTTGCGGAATAATCGGTGCCGAACTGACTGGCGGCACGTGCCCGTTCGCGCTGAGCTTCGAGCTCTCGCTGGAAACCGACCTCATCGAGGGTCACGCCTCGTTCACGGCAGACATCGGCCGTCAAATCGAAGGGGAAGCCATACGTATCGTAGAGCTTGAATACCGTCTCGCCGGACAGAACATCGCCATCGAGTGACTCCAGCGCCTCTTCGAGCAGTCCCATGCCATGATCGAGGGTCCGCGCGAACTGTTCTTCTTCCTTGGCAAGGATACTCTCGATCCGGTCACGCACCTTGCGCAATTCGGGATAGGCATCGCCCATCTCGGCATCGAGTGCAGCCACGAGCTTGTGAAAGAACGGCTCTTTCGCTCCCAGTTTGTGGCCATGCCGAATGGCGCGGCGAATGATTCGACGCAAGACATAGCCCCGGCCTTCATTCGAAGGCAATACATCATCGACGATCAGAAATGCGCAGGAGCGGATATGGTCGGCGATCACGCACAATGAGGGCGAAAGAAGATCATCATGCCCCGTCAGCTCGGATGCCGCCTTCAGCAGGTTCTGGAAGAGATCGATCTCATAGTTGGAATGCACTCCCTGCAGTACGGCCGCCACACGCTCCAGCCCCATGCCGGTATCGATCGACGGCTTGGGCAGTGGAGTCAGCGTACCGCTGGCATCGCGATCATACTGCATGAAGACCAGGTTCCATATCTCGATATAGCGATCGCCATCTTCCTCGGGACTGCCGGGAGGCCCACCCCAGACATCGGGGCCGTGATCGAAGAAGATTTCCGAGGAGGGGCCACAGGGGCCGGTATCTCCCATCTGCCAGAAGTTGTCGTCCTCGAGCCTGGAGAAGCGCTCGGGGTCGACGCCAATATCCTGTTTCCAGATCTCTTCGGCTTCGTCATCGCTGACATGCACTGTCACCCACAACTTTTCGGCGGGAAGCCCCAGCCGCTCAGTGAGAAATTCCCAGGCAAAGCGGATGGCGTCACGCTTGAAATAGTCACCGAAGCTGAAATTGCCCAGCATCTCGAAAAAGGTGTGATGGCGGGCCGTATAGCCGACGTTGTCGAGATCGTTGTGCTTGCCGCCGGCGCGTACACAGCGTTGTGCCGAGGTGGCCCGCACATAGGGGCGTGGATCGCGGCCAAGGAATACATCCTTGAACGGCACCATGCCGGCATTGGTGAACAACAGGGTGGGATCGTTGTCGGGAACCAGCGAACTCGACGGTACGATGGTGTGGCCCTGCTCCTTGAAGTACGTCAGAAAGGCCTGTCTGATATCTGCGCTTTTCATAATGAATCCGTGGCGATATGCGAAGCGGCTCGAGGCCATGCAAAGCCATCATTATAACGCAGACTTGGGGTAACTTTCAGCGCCAATCCACATTCATGCCTGTATCACGGCTCATCATCCCAGGCGTGGGCCAGTGCGTAGCGAACCTGCTCGAAGTCGAAACCACGACCCGCCAGGAAGCGTTCGCGCCGGGCCCGGTCACGCGGCCCCTCGCCAGGACCGGAGAAGCGCTTGGCCAATGTTTCACACGCCAGTTCGCGCCAGTCGACATCAGCTTCGGCCAGAGCCGCGTCGATCCATTCACGTTCGACACCTCGCTGACCAAATTCGGCATGAATCTTGACTGGCCCCTGACCGCGGGCGATACGTGAACGAATGAAGTGTTCAGCGAAACGTCGATCCGATTGCAGGCCTTCAGCGACCAGGGTATCCAGGCATTCCCCAATGGCCTGAGAGGCATGCCCTTTAGCCGCCAGTCGCGAGGCCAACTCCGCCCGTGAATATTCACGTCGGGCCAGGAGCCGAATGGCGTCATCCCGGGGTGATGACGCCTGCGCATCTTGAGAGGAAGACACCATATCTCACTTCCTGCGACACCATCAGGCATTCATGATGACGACATCACAACAATTCATTGCGTTCATCGTCGGCAGTCACTGTATCACCGGTTTCACCAGCCTCCTCCTTGGAGGACTCCGGTAGCGCCAGCAACTGCGCCCGAATCTGGGACTCGATCTCTGCCAGAATGGCCGGATTGTCCTCGAGATACTGTGCGGCATTGGCCTTGCCCTGCCCGATCTTGCTGCCCTGATAGCTGTACCAGGCGCCTGCCTTGTCAATCAGTTTGCATTGCACACCAAGGTCGATGACCTCGCCAGCGTGGTAAATCCCCTTGCCGTAAAGGATCTGGAACTCGGCCTGACGGAACGGTGGCGCCACCTTGTTTTTGACCACCTTGACGCGAGTCTCGTTACCGATCACCTCGTCCCCCTGCTTCACCGAGCCGGTACGGCGAATGTCGAGACGCACGCTGGAATAAAACTTGAGCGCATTGCCACCGGTGGTGGTTTCGGGACTACCGAACATGACACCGATCTTCATGCGAATCTGGTTGATGAAGACCACCATGCAATTGGCATTCTTCATGTTACCGGTGATCTTGCGCAGTGCCTGCGACATCAAGCGTGCCTGCAGTCCGACATGGGAGTCCCCCATTTCGCCTTCGATCTCGGCGCGCGGGGTCAGGGCGGCCACCGAGTCGATGATGATCACATCGACCCCGCCGGAGCGGACCAGCATGTCACAGATCTCCAGGGCCTGTTCACCGGTATCCGGTTGAGACACCAGCAAATCATCGAGATTGACGCCCAATTTTTCCGCATAGCTCGGATCGAGCGCGTGCTCGGCATCGATGAAGGCACAGGTCTTGTCCTGCTTCTGTGCCTCGGCAATTACCGACAGTGTCAGTGTCGTCTTACCCGACGACTCGGGACCAAAGACCTCCACGACCCGACCGAACGGTAGCCCGCCGATACCCAAGGCGATATCCAGACCCAGGGACCCGGTGGACACCGAAGGCATCGTGACGCGCGGCGCATCGCCCAGGCGCATCACTGTCCCCTTGCCGAACTGGCGATCGATTTGGGAGAGGGCGGCGTCCAGCGCCTTGGAACGGTTCTCGTCCTTTGCCATGCATGGCCTCCTGGTCTCGTCAAAAGGGAAAGTACTGTATGGCTGCACAGTAGTATGGCGAAAAAATCGTCCGCCGCCTAGCTCTCATTCTACATTTTTTCCGGACTTTCCAGCCATCGAATCAGCCCTTGCAGAGCCACTTGCACCGACTGTAACCGCACGGCACGGCGATCACCGGAGAAATGCCATTGCTCGGCTTGCTGCTGCCGGATATCACCCCAGGCCAACCATACCGTTCCCACCGGTTTGGTCTCGCTACCACCACCGGGGCCGGCCACACCGCTGACGGCCACGCCGAGATCGGCTCCACTTTCCCGGCAGGCACCGACCACCATCGCCTCGACGACGGCTCGACTGACGGCACCCTGCGAGTCGATCACTTCGGTCGGCACACCCAGCAATCGAGACTTGGCGACGTTGGCATAAGTCACATACCCGGTTTCGAAGTAGTCGGAACTACCGGCCACTTCCGTGATGGCACTGGCCACGCCACCTCCAGTGCAGGATTCAGCTGTCGTGATCCTGACCCGTTGCTGGCGACAAAGATCTCTCAAGCGCTCGGCGAGCGGCGTCGTGTCCACCGCCTGATCGACAACATCGGACATGCGTTGCCCCCTGGTTGGTCCACCGACATCCTGACGGATGCATCTCATCGGCGTAGAATAACGGCGTTGTCGACGAAATGCAGACTCCCGCATCGTGCGGCCAACAGCGCCTCAGCGACCTACTGTCAAGGATGTCCATGTCACAGGCAAGCCCTCAGCATACCCCCATGATGACGCAATACCTGAAGATCAAGCGCGAACACCCGGACGTGCTGCTCTTCTATCGCATGGGTGACTTCTATGAGCTGTTCTATGATGATGCCAAGCGTGCCGCGGAATTGCTCGACATCACGCTGACCCAGCGAGGTCAGTCGGCCGGCCAGCCAATTCCCATGGCCGGCGTGCCCTATCATAGCGCAGAGAGCTACCTGGCAAGATTGGTGAAGTCCGGTGAATCGGTGGCCATCTGCGAGCAGATGGGCGACCCCAACACCGCCAAGGGCCCGGTGGAGCGCCAGGTCGTTCGCATCGTCACGCCCGGCACCCTGCATGATGAAGCCCTGCTGGACGCCCGTCGCGACAATCTTCTGTTAGCACTCTATCATGCTGGCCAACGCTGGGGGCTGGCCTGGCTGGAGCTGTCCAGCGGCCGTTTCAATGTGCTGGAGGTCGAGGGGGATACGGAAATGTTGGCTGAAGTGCAGCGGCTGGATCCGGCGGAACTGTTGGCAGCCGACAGCGCCTCCCTGCCCGGCGCCCTGTCCGAGCGTCGCGGCTTACGCCGACAGAGCGACTGGCTATTCGATCCGGCATCGGCGACACGCATTCTATGCGATCAACTAGAGGTTGCCGACCTGCGTGGCTTTGGCTGTACACACCTGGAGACCGCCCTGACGGCCGCCGGGGTACTGATCGATTATGCCCGCGACACCCAACGCTCACGCTTGCCCCACGTCACGGCGATCGGTGTCGAAAGTCGCGACGACGCTGTCATCATCGATGCGGCCAGCCGACGCAACCTGGAAATCGACACCAACCTCAGCGGCAGCACCGACAACACGCTGGCCAGCGTACTCGATACCACGTCGACGGCGATGGGATCGCGCCTGCTCAAACGCTGGCTGAATCGTCCCTTACGAGACCACACCCAGGTCAGTGCTCGCCAGGCGGCCATCCAGCAACTGCTCGATGACGACGGGTACGACAGCCTGCGCGATTCGCTCAAACAGGTCGGCGACATCGAGCGCATTCTTGCACGCGTCGCCTTGCGCAGCGCTCGTCCACGCGACTTGGCCCGCCTTCGCGAGGCCCTCAATACACTGCCTGAACTCCGGTCGTCACTGGCACATTTCGAGGAGGGATCGGCACTGGATGACCTGAAACACCACATCCGTCCCTATCCGGAGTTGGCCGACACCCTCGACCGAGCCCTGGTCGACGAGCCACCTGTCGTGATCCGCGACGGCGGCGTCATCGCCGAGGGGTTCGATGCAGAGCTCGATGAATATCGCGGCCTCGCCGAGCATGCCGGCGACTACCTGGTCAACCTGGAGATTCGCGAGCGCGAGCGCACCGGCCTGTCCGGCCTCAAGGTCGGCTACAACCGAGTTCACGGCTATTACATCGAGATCCCCCGGGCCCAGGCCCGCGAGGCGCCGGCCGACTATATTCGTCGCCAGACGCTAAAGAATGCGGAGCGCTTCATCATTCCCGAGCTCAAGGAGTTCGAGGACAAGGCGCTGTCGGCCAAATCACGGGCATTGGCACGTGAAAAGCAACTCTACGAATCGCTGCTCGAAACGCTCAATGCCGATCTCGATGCACTACAGGCCAGTAGCCGGGCGTTGTCGGCCCTGGATGTCCTGACGACATTCGCCGAGCGGGCACAGGCACTGGATTTTACCCGTCCTCGCTTGAGTGAAGCACCAGGCATCCACATTCATAACGGTCGTCATCCGGTCGTTGAACAGGTCAGCGATACGCCGTTCGTACCCAATGACCTCGACCTCGGTGACTCACGACGCATGTTGATGATTACCGGCCCCAACATGGGAGGGAAATCGACCTACATGCGTCAGGTGGCCCTGATCACCCTACTGGCCCATACCGGCGCCTTCGTTCCGGCCGACAGTGCCGATATCGGCCCGGTGGATCGCATCTTCACCCGCATCGGTTCCAGCGACGACCTGGCCGGTGGTCGATCGACCTTCATGGTCGAAATGACCGAAACCGCCAGTATCCTGCATAACGCCACCGACCACAGCCTGGTGTTGATGGATGAGATCGGTCGAGGTACCAGCACATTCGACGGATTGTCGCTGGCCTGGGCCAGCGCCGAACACCTGACCCGAACACGTGCCTTCACTTTGTTCGCGACCCACTATTTCGAAATGACCGCCCTGGCGGATCAGATCGACGGCGTTGCCAACGTGCATCTGACTGCTGCCGAACACAAGGACGGTATCGTGTTCATGCACCGTGTCGAAGAAGGGCCGGCAAGCCAGAGCTACGGGCTGCAGGTTGCCCAACTGGCGGGGGTGCCACAGGAGGTGATCAGTCGGGCACGCGAGAAGCTTGCCAATCTGGAACAGCAGGAGATCGACCAGGGGCATCGTCACAACTCGACGATATCCAACGACAAGACGCCGCATCCACAACAGGCTGACCTGTTCGCGACGGCACCCCACCCGTTGATCGAAGCGCTCGCCTCCCTTGAGTTGGACGATCTGACGCCCCGTCAGGCACTGAACATGCTATACGAGTGGCGAGACAGTCTATGACAACGCACCGTATCGATGTTATTACCGATATTTGCCCGACGACATGAGCTCATGCCCAAACGTTCTGCCTGTGCAGACGGGCGTGTCTTGTCGGGTATGAGGGAGGCGACTAAAATAAACCGCCATTAGAATGGCGTCTTATAATAGATGAGCCGCTTATAACATGTACCGACCCGTGGCTACGACCTTCAGCGGCCATGACCTAGGAGATTCCATGACATTCGTCGTCACCGAGAACTGCATCAAATGCAAGTACACCGACTGCGTCGAAGTTTGCCCGGTGGACTGCTTCTATGAAGGGCCCAATTTCCTGGTCATTCATCCCGACGAGTGCATCGACTGTGCCCTTTGTGAACCGGAATGTCCCGCCGAGGCCATCTACTCAGAAGATGAGCTGCCCGACGATCAGAAACAGTTTCTGGAACTGAATGCCGAACTGGCTGAGACATGGCCGAACATCGCCGAGAAGAAGGACCCTCCGGAAGATGCGGAAGAGTGGGATGGCAAACCGGGCAAGCTGGAGTATCTCGAACGAGAATGAACATGCTGATGGCCCATGATCGTGGGCCATCAGCAAAAAAAGGCGACCCGAAGGTCGCCCGCTCCCAGCTACTCCTTTGAGCCACTCCCTTGGCTCGATTCCTTTGGTGACTTCCCTGCCGAGAGGCGACCTCCTGTCACACTCGGCGCACCACGACTAGCATCCCGTTGGCATCCTGCCGGAAAAGCGCTCCTCGCTTTTCCACATCCCGGGTTCATTTTGGCAGCTGAAGAGAAGTTCTCAAGGTGGTCAGAAATTGAAGCCGCAAGGAATCAGAGGCTTGAACTCTAAGCATGAGTTCTTTAATTTCAAGGAGTTGCATTATTTAATACATGGACGAATTGATCATTTTTTAACCACTATCGTCAAATTCTTCGGCGATATGTAAGCGATTTCCTACAAAACCTTAGGAAATCGCTTACACCGGCAGGCCGATCACAAGGCGATAACCGATATCACCTCAATGGCTCATTGTCCCTTGACCGCCTTGAGCCCCGGATAACTGGCCTGAGTACCCAGCGCCTGCTCGATCACCAGCAACCGATTGTACTTGGCGACACGATCACTACGACACAGCGAACCGGTCTTGATCTGTCCCGCATTCGTCGCAACAGCAAGATCGGCGATCGTCGTATCCTCCGTTTCACCACTGCGGTGGGAGATCACCGCCGTGAATCCGGCATCCTGCGCCATTTTCACAGCATCCAGCGTTTCCGACAGCGAACCGATCTGATTGAACTTGATCAGGATCGAGTTACCGATACGCTCGTCGATGCCCCGTTTGAGAATCCGGGTATTGGTCACGAACAGATCATCCCCGACCAGCTGGACACGGTCGCCCAGCTTGTCGGTCAGTGCTTTCCAACCGACCCAATCGGATTCGTCCATGCCATCCTCAATCGAGACAATCGGGTACTGATCGCACAGCTCGGCCAGATAGTCGACGAATCCATTCGCGTCATACGTCTTTCCCTCACCGGCCAGGTCGTATTGCCCGTTCTTATAGAACTCGGAGGAGGCGCAGTCCAATGCGAGGGTAATGTCCTTGCCCAACTGATAACCGGCATTCTCGACCGCCTGCTTGATGACATCGAGCGCTTCGGCATTGGACCCCAGATTGGGAGCGAATCCCCCTTCATCCCCTACAGCCGTGGACAGACCACGTGCGGCGAGCACTTTCTTGAGCGCATGAAATGTCTCGGCCCCCATGCGCAAGGCTTCACGGAAATTCGGCGCGCCGACGGGCTGGATCATGAATTCCTGGATATCGACATTGTTGTCGGCATGTTCTCCGCCATTGAGGATATTCATCATGGGCACCGGCATGATGTACTGTCCCTGACGTCCGAATAGCCCGGCGATATGGGTATATAGGTCATGTCCCTGTGCATTCGCGGCCGCTTTGGCTGCCGCAAGTGAGACAGCGAGGATAGCGTTGGCGCCCAGATTGGCCTTGTTGTCGCTCCCATCGAGTTCAAGCATGGCATTGTCGAGCTGGCGCTGATCGCGTGCATCCATGCCCAGCAGACGGTCACGGATCGCATCATTCACCGCGTTTACCGCTTTGAGAACTCCCTTGCCCAAATACCGGTTTTTGTCCCCGTCACGTAGTTCCAGGGCCTCACGGGAGCCCGTGGATGCACCACTGGGCGCACAGGCAACCCCCTTGGCGCCGCTCTCGAGCGTCACTTCTGCCTGGACGGTCGGATTGCCGCGGGAATCGAGCACCTCGAGGGCGCTAACATCAACAATCTTGGTCATGATGGTTTGATCCTTTCGTCGGTCAGCGTTGATCGAATACGAGTCGGTCGTTCACGGCTCCGCTCAGGAAATCTCAAGCGCTGGAAAGCCCTTGGTCAGATCGTCCAGGGCCTTGAGTTGAGCCAGAAATGGCTCGAGTTGGTCCAAAGGCAAGGCACAAGGGCCATCGCATTTGGCATTATCCGGATCCGGATGTGATTCCAGGAACAGGCCGGCCAATCCTACGGCCATCCCCGCACGTGCCAATTCCGCGACTTGCGCACGCCGCCCATCGGCACTGTCGGAGCGGCCGCCAGGGCGCTGCAGTGAGTGCGTGACATCAAAAAACAGCGGGTAACCGGTCTGTTTCATTTCACCAAAGCCCAGCATATCCACGATCAGGTTATTGTAACCAAAGCTCGTGCCGCGCTCGCAAAGGATGAGCCGACGGTTGCCGACTTCTTCGCATTTGCCGATGATATGGTGCATTTCGTGCGGAGCCAGAAATTGCGGTTTCTTGATATTGATCACCGCTCCGGTCTCGGCCATCGCAACGACCAGGTCGGTCTGACGCGCCAGAAAGGCTGGCAGTTGGATGATATCGGCGACTTCAGCCGCCGGTGCCGCCTGCCATGGTTCATGGACATCGGTAATTACCGGGACACCGAAACGCGACTTGATGTCGGACAGAATCCTGAGCCCCTCCTCCATCCCGGGGCCACGGAAGGAATGCACCGAGCTGCGATTGGCCTTGTCATAGCTGGCTTTGAAGACATAGGGAATACCGAGCCGTGTCGTGACATCACTGTAGGCATCAGCCACTTCAAAAGCCAGCTCGCGGGATTCCAGTACATTCATACCGCCAAGCAGCATGAAAGGTAGCGAATTGCCGGCTTTCAGGCCGGCAAATTCGATCGTGTGCTGTGTCGTCATCCAGTCTCCTCGCCTTACCGGCGCCTTTCAGCCTTGATGTTGACCTTGCTGTCGAGCTCGCTCCTGCTTCTTGGTCAGGGCAGCATTCACAAAGCCGGTGAACAGCGGATGGCCGTCCCTGGGCGTCGATGTGAATTCCGGGTGGAACTGGCATGCCACGAACCATGGATGATCAGGCAACTCGATCATTTCCACCAAGGACTGATCGAGACTGCGTCCCGATACGACCAGACCAGCCTCTTCGAGCCCCTCGATGAACTGATTGTTGACTTCATAGCGGTGACGATGGCGCTCGACGACCTCATCGGTACCATAAGCCTCGAACGCTCTGCTGTCCTTGAGAAGGTGGCAGACCTGCCCTCCCAGTCGCATGGTTCCCCCCAGATCGGATGCTTCGTCACGGAGCTCGATCTTGCCCTCGGGACTGAGCCACTCGGTAATCAGGCCGACCACCGGATGCTGCGTGTCATGCGTGAACTCCGTGGAGTTGGCGTCGGCCCAGCCGGCTACATGGCGGGCAAACTCGATCACCGCCACTTGCATCCCCAGGCAGATCCCTAGATAAGGGATGTGATTCTCGCGCGCGAATTGCGCCGTCGCGATCTTGCCCTCGACACCACGCTCGCCGAACCCTCCGGGCACCAGGATGGCATCCTTTCCCGCCAACCGCTCGATGCCGTGGCGCTCGATATCTTCGGAATCGATGTAATCGACGTTGACCTTGACACGCCCCTGAATCCCGGCATGGACCAACGCTTCATTCAGCGACTTGTAGGCGTCGAGCAATTCCATGTACTTGCCGACCATGGCAATGTTGACCGACTTGAGAGGATTGAGCTTGGCATCCAGTACCCGAATCCATTCGGACAAGTCCGCCTCGGCAGCATCCAGACGCAGCTTGTCGCACACGAATTCATCCAGTCCATGCTCACTGAGCATCAGAGGAATCCGATAGATGCTGTCAGCATCCTGAAGCGGTACTACGGCACGCTCTTCCACATTGGTGAACAGCGCGATCTTGCGCCGTTCACTTTCTTCCAATTCAACTTCGCTACGACAGATGAGAATATCCGGCTGGATACCGATCGAGCGTAGTTCCTTGACGCTATGCTGCGTCGGCTTGGTCTTGGTCTCTCCGGCCGTCTTGATATAGGGCACCAGGGTCAGATGCATGAAGATCGCCTGGCTGGCACCGACCTCACTGCGAATCTGGCGTATCGATTCGAGAAACGGCAATGACTCGATATCGCCGACAGTGCCACCGATCTCCACCAGGGCAACATCGAACCCTTTGCCGCCTTCATAGATTCGCTGCTTGATTTCATCGGTGACATGGGGAATCACCTGTACCGTCCCCCCCAGGTAATCGCCACGACGCTCCTTGCGCAGGACATTTTCGTAGACACGGCCGGTGGTGAAGTTATTGCCCTGGGTCATCTTGGTGCGGATGAAGCGCTCGTAGTGCCCCAGGTCGAGATCGGTTTCGGCCCCATCCTCGGTCACGAACACCTCACCGTGCTGGAAGGGGCTCATGGTGCCGGGATCCACATTGATGTAGGGATCCAGCTTGAGCATGGTGACCTTCAGGCCGCGTGCCTCGAGAATTGCCGCCAGTGATGCCGACGCAATGCCCTTGCCGAGGGAGGACACAACACCGCCGGTCACGAAGATATATCGCGTCATGGAAAACCTGTCGAAACGTGAGCTATGGGCGCAGCAGGAAACCGCACCAGGATGGGACGACAGAGTAGCAGATTCGGCCTAACGGCTCAATTTCGGGCTAACGACCACGAAAAGGAGGACGCATTGCTGCAACAATACGCCACACCTGACTCGTAGCCTGTAACCACCAGCTTATGCCCTTATACCCCAAGGTAGTCGAGGATACCTTCGCCGGCTTGTCGGCCTTCATAAACCGCCGTGACCACCAAGTCGGAACCACGCACCATATCCCCACCCGCAAAGATCTTTTCATTGCTGGTCTGAAAGGCAAAAGTGCCATACTCGGATGCCTGGATACGCCCCCGGTCGTCCGTCATGATGCGATTGGGCTCCAGCCATTCGATATCGGTAGGCTGGAAACCGAACGCGATGATCACCGCGTCAGCCGCCAGGATCTCCTCGGAACCTGGCACGACTTCCGGTCGCTGGCGGCCATTTTCGTCCGGTTCACCCAGACGAGTTCTGACCAGCTTGACCCCTTCAACCTTGTCGTCACCAATCACGGCGACCGGCTGACGATTGAACAGGAACTCGACACCTTCTTCACGGGCGTTGGCCACCTCGCGCTTGGAGCCCGGCATGTTCTCTTCATCACGACGATAGGCACAGGTGACGCTGACAGCAGACTGACGAATCGCCGTGCGGTTGCAATCCATGGCGGTATCACCACCACCCAGTACCACAACGCGCTGGCCCTCCAACGAGACATAATCGGCAGGATCCTTCTCGAATCCCAGGCAATGATTGACGTTGGCCACCAGGTAATCAAGCGCCTTGTGCACACCAGGAAGGTCTTCACCAGGGAATCCTCCCTGCATGTATTTGTACGTTCCCATGCCCATGAAGACGGCATCGTATTCCTCGAGCAGCGCTTCAATACCGACGTCCTTGCCAATTTCGGTATCGAGTCGAAACTCTACGCCCATCTCCTCGAACACCGCACGGCGACGTTCCATGACATGTTTCTCGAGCTTGAATTCGGGGATCCCGAAGGTCAGCAAACCGCCGATTTCCGGGTAGCGATCAAAGACCACCGGCGTGACGCCATTGCGGACCAGGATATCGGCACAGCCAAGTCCAGCGGGTCCGGCGCCGATCACGGCAACCCGCTTGTCGGTCCACTCCACACCGGACATATCAGGGCGCCAACCCAGGGCGAACGCGGTATCGGTGATGTACTTCTCCACCGAGCCGATCGTGACCGCACCGAAACCATCGTTGAGAGTACAGTCACCTTCACAGAGCCGATCCTGAGGGCAGACCCGGCCACATACCTCAGGCAAGGAATTGGTACGATGCGACAGCTCGGCCGCCTCCAGTATGTTGCCCTCACTGACCAACTTCAGCCAATTGGGGATGTAGTTATGCACCGGGCACTTCCATTCGCAGTACGGGTTACCACAGTGCAGACAGCGATGCGCCTGACCGGCCGCTTCCTGCGGCTTGTAAGGCTCATAAATCTCGGCAAACTCCTTGGACCGGGTGCGCGCGGCTTTCTTCTGCGGGTCCTGACGTCCCACATCGATGAACTGAAAATCGTTGTTCAGCTGACTTGCCATGGTTGCGTCTCCTCCGCTTACTCGGGCCGCCGACGGGATTCGGCCAACAAGCTATTCAAACTCGCTGCCTTGGGCTTCACCAGCCAGAAGTGGCGAATGTAAGCACTGAAGTCATCGAGAATGGCCTGCCCACGCTTGGATCCTGTCTCAGCGACATACTCCTCGATGACCTCCCGCAGATGGCGACGATAAGCCTCCATGGTCTCGGTGTTGATACGCTGGATCTCCACCAATTCGTGGTTGTACTTGTCGACGAAGGTTCGATCCTCATCGATGACATAGGCGAAACCGCCCGTCATACCGGCCCCGAAGTTGACACCGGTTTCACCGAGCACACAGACCAGCCCCCCGGTCATGTACTCACAACAATGATCACCGGCCCCTTCGATCACGGCGTGGACGCCTGAATTGCGCACGCCGAAACGTTCCCCGGCCTGGCCGGCGGCAAACAGCTTGCCGCCAGTGGCCCCATAAAGACAGGTATTACCGATAATCGCGGTCTTGTGGCTTTCAAAGGTGCTTTCAGGCGGCGGTACGATCACGATACGCCCGCCGTTCATGCCTTTGCCGACGTAATCGTTGGCATCGCCTTCCAGATAGAGATTCAGCCCACGTGCGTTCCAGACCCCAAAGCTCTGTCCGGCCACTCCCTTGAAACGCACGGTGATCGGCGCAGCCTCGAGCCCTTCTTCTCCGTAGCGCTTGGCGATGGCCCCGGAGCTGAGCGCAGCGACCGAACGGTCGCAGTTGGTGATCTCAAACGAGAACTCCCCCCCCGACTTGGCTTCGATTGCCGGTAACAGGGTATCCAGGACTTCCTTGTTCTTGCTCCCCGGGTCATGCGGCACATTGCGATCGACCTGGCAGAACTGAGGTGCGTCGGCCGGCACGAAATCGTTCTCCAGCAGCGCCGTCATGTCCAGATTACGCTGTGAAGGCGTTTGCCCCTCGATCATTTCGAGCAGATCGGTACGCCCGATGAGGTCAGTGAGTTTCCTGACACCCAGCATCGCCATCAACTCACGCACTTCCTCGGCGATGAAACGGAAATAGTTCTTGACCATATCCACGGTGCCACGGAAGTGTTCATCACGAAGGTATTGGTGCTGAGTGGCCACACCGGTTGCACAGTTATTGAGATGGCAGATGCGCAGGTACTTGCAGCCCAGCGCCACCATCGGTGCAGTACCGAAACCGAAGCTCTCGGCCCCCAGAATGGCGGCTTTGACCACATCCAGCCCGGTCTTCAGGCCGCCATCGGTCTGCAGGCGGATCTTGTCGCGAAGCCCGTTGATACGCAACGCCTGGTGCACCTCGGGCAAGCCCAGTTCCCAGGGACTACCGGCATGCTTGATGGAGGTAATGGGGCTCGCCGCGGTGCCGCCATCGTAGCCGGAGACGGTAATCAGGTCCGCATAGGCCTTGGCCACACCGGTAGCGATGGTGCCGATACCCGGCTCGGAGACCAGTTTCACTGATACCTGAGCGTCGGGATTGACCTGCTTGAGGTCGAAGATCAACTGCGCCAGATCTTCGATCGAATAGATATCGTGGTGCGGAGGCGGAGAGATCAATGTCACGCCCGGCACCGAGTAGCGCAGCCGGGCAATCAGCTCATTGACCTTGCCACCCGGCAACTGGCCGCCTTCGCCTGGCTTGGCCCCCTGGGCGACCTTGATCTGCAATACCTCGGCATTGACCAGGTAAGCGGGTGTGACGCCGAAGCGTCCCGAAGCGATCTGCTTGATCTTGGAGCTTCGAATGGTGCCGTAACGTGCCGGGTCCTCCCCGCCCTCGCCAGAGTTGGAGCGTCCGCCGGTTTCATTCATCGCCTGGGCCAATGCCTCATGGGCTTCCGGCGATAACGCACCGAGACTCATGCCGGCACTGTCGAAACGCAGTAATAATTCTTCGACCGGCTCGATTTCCTCAAGAGGCAATGGCTCGGATGCAGCCTTGAGCTCGAGCAGGTCACGAATGGTTGCCACTGGCCGTTCGTTGACCAATTCGGCAAACCTCTTCCACTTGGGATAACTGCCCTGCTGGACAGCTTCCTGCAAGGCCATTACCACATCCGGGTTGTAAGCATGGTATTCATGGTTATGCACGAACTTGGTCAACCCGCCCTGGGCGATGCCCTTACGCGGTATCCAGGCATCGCGGGCCAGCAATTCCTGCTGCATCTGCAGTTCACTGAAACCGGCTCCTTCGATGCGCGACGCCATGCCGGCGAAACACAGATCCATCACGTCGGATGAGAGACCCACCGCCTCGAACAATTGTGAGCCACGGTAGGAAGCCAGCGTCGATATCCCCATCTTGGAGAGGATCTTGAACAATCCCTTCTGGAGGCCCTTGCGATAGTTTTCGCGGGTATCGGCCGGGCTACCTGCCAACTCACCGGTGCGATGCAGGTCAGCCATGACCTGGTAGGCCAGCCACGGATAGACCGCCGTGGCACCAACCCCGAACAGAACCGCCATCTGATGAGCGTCACGGGCATAGCCGGTCTCGACCACCAGGTTGACCCGAGGCCGCAGCGCCAGGCGCCCCAGGTGATGGTGAATTGCACCAACCGCCAGGACAGCATGAATCGGCAGCTGCCCTTTCTCCAGTTGCGCATCGGACAGCACCAGAATCACCTTGCCGTTCCTGGCAGCCTGTTCGGCTTGCTGGCACAACGCCAGGATCGCCTGTTTCAGTCCCATTTCCTGCGGGTCATAAGCCAGCGACAACCTGTGGCTGGCGAAAGCGGGATCATCCTGGGTGACCAGTGCGGTGAATTTACGCGGCGACAGGATCGGCGTCGTCAGAATCAGGCGGTGGGCATGCTCCGGGGTCGCCTCGAAGACGTTGAGTTCGGCGCCACAGCAAGTCTCGAGTGACATCACTATCGATTCGCGCAACGGATCGATAGCGGGATTGGTCACCTGAGCGAATTTCTGTCGAAAATAGTCCGTCAACAAACGGTCATGGCGCGACAACACGGCCATCGGGGTATCATCCCCCATCGACCCCACGGCTTCCTGCCCGCTCTCGGCCAGCGGCCGCAGCAACTGATCGCGCTCCTCGAAACTGACCTGAAACATCTTCTGATAGACGTTCAACTCGCGAGCGTCGAGCGGCTGGAAACGCGCCAGCTCGGTCAGAGCCGATTCCAGGTATTGCGCCTGGTCTTTCAACCAGCGCTTGTAGGGATAGGCCGATTTGAGCCGGTTGTCGATGTCCTGGGTATGCAGCAACTCACCGGTTTCCGTATCGATCCCCAGAACCTGCCCCGGACCAACGCGCCCCTTGGCGACGACATCTTCCGGCTGATAATCATAGGTGCCGATCTCCGAAGCCAGGGTAATGAAACCGTTACGAGTCACCACCCAACGTGCCGGCCGCAAGCCATTACGGTCGAGCATGCAGACGGCATTGCGGCCATCGGTCATGACCATGCCCGCCGGACCGTCCCAGGGCTCCATGTGCATGGAGTTGTATTCATAGAAGGCACGCAGTTCGCCATCCATGGTTTCGACGTTCTGCCACGCCGGCGGAACCATCATGCGGATGGCGTTATAGATATCCATGCCACCGGCCATCAACACTTCAAGCATGTTATCCATGCTCGAAGAGTCGGATCCCGTCGTATTGACGATCTCGTCGAGCTCGGTGATGTCGGGCAGCAGCTCGTTGACGAAATTTTCCTTACGCGAATTGGCCCAGCCACGATTGGCCTCGATCGTATTGATCTCGCCATTGTGGGCCAGGAAGCGAAACGGCTGGGCAAGCGGCCAACGTGGAGCCGTATTGGTCGAGAAACGCTGATGGAAGACACAGATCGATGTTTCCAGACGCTCATCACCCAGATCCGGGTAAAAGGTCGGGAGGTCGACGGGCATCATCAAGCCCTTGTAAGACACCACACGTGTCGACAGCGAACAAACGTAGAAGTCTTCCTCATCGCGTAGTTGCTCTTCAGCACGCCGGCGCGCCATGAACAGGTCGACGGTGAGCTTGGCGTCAAGACGGTCATCGTCCGCTTCGACGAAGAGTTGGCGGATGCGTGGTAGACACTCCTTGGCCATGGGCCCGCACACGCTAGCGTTCGTCGGCACATTGCGCCATCCACGCACCGACAATCCTCGCGCTTGCAACTCCGACTCCAGCACGTCGCGTGCCCGACGTTCACGGGCATCATCGTCGGGCAGGAAGATGGAGCCAACAGCGAAGCCATCGCCCAATTCCACGCCCAGGCTTTCCTGTGCGACGGCACGCATGAAGCCCGTAGGCATCTTCAGCAACAAGCCACACCCATCACCTGTTTTACCATCGGCGGCGATACCGCCGCGATGTGTCATACAGGTCAGTGACTCGATGGCCGTCTTGAGCAGTTCGTGGCTTGCCTGGCCTTCCATATGGGCAATCAGGCCAAAGCCGCAGTTGTCACGGTACTCGCCGGGCTGGTGTAAACCTCGTTTCATGGGCGTGCCTCAACCAGGAATCTGTATATTGTTTCCGAGGAAAACAAATGCTATATTGAAAGGTTATTTTTCATATTTTTATTCAAAAAAATGCGTCTTTCTGGCGCGAGAAAAGGCCGTACAGCATAGCGACGCCTATCCCTACACGCAATTCCTCGGCTCGCAAAACCCCACCCAAGTTAGTGAAAAAACACCGTTTTTTCGTAAAACACGACAAATTTGCGATATATATCAGCAGCTTGAGTTAACGATACAGTTTGGGAATAACGATATAATCGTGAACCGGCAACCGCACCGCGCCCTCATGCCAATCATGCATGAGACATGCGGATTACGGTTCACAAGACCCTTCCCATGCGGGCTACAGGATCAGATTCGGGGATAATCGACCAGCAAGCCTTCGAGTGACGCATTCGGTACAGCTTCCTCGACATAGGCACAGCCGACCGTCTGAAGGAGCACCAGACGGATACGTGAATCGATATTCTTCTTGTCGAGGCGCATCACCGCGAGGAAATCGTCTGACGTCATGGATGCCGGTGCCGAAAGAGGCAGCCCGGCCGCATCGATGACGGCACGGATACGCGACACGTCCGATGGCGCCAGCCAGTCGAGCCGGCGCGACATCTCGGCCGCCATCGCCATGCCGACACCGACCGCTTCGCCGTGCAACCAGGCGCCGTAGCCCTGATGAGCCTCGATGGCATGGCCAAAGGTATGACCGAGATTGAGCAAGGCGCGTACACCCTGTTCGGTCTCATCTGCCGCGACCACTTCTGCCTTGATCGCGCAGCTGCGCAGAATGGCCTCACGCAGGGCGTCAGTCTGTAACTCCCGAAGCGAGGTCATCCGTGCTTCCAGCCACTCCAGAAAGCCGACATCGCGAATCAGCCCGTACTTGATCACTTCGGCCAGGCCTGCCGATAGCTCACGTGATGGAAGAGAGGACAACGTATCGGTATCGACGAGAACGGCCCTTGGTTGCCAGAACGCGCCAATCATGTTCTTGCCGCGAGGATGATTGACGCCGGTCTTGCCGCCCACGGATGAGTCGACCTGCGACAACAGCGTCGTTGGCACCTGGATGAATGCCACGCCACGCTGATAGGAAGCGGCAGCATAGCCGACCATATCACCGATGACACCGCCGCCCAGCGCGACCAGCGTACACCTGCGATTGAAGCCCGCCGCCAACAACGCATCCCAGATGCAGGCAACCGATTCCAGCGTCTTGGTGTGCTCGCCATCAGGCAAGACGACTTCTCGAACGTCGAGGTCAGACGGCAGGCCTTGCTTGAAGCGATCGAGATACAGCGGGGCAATGGTCTCATTGGTGACCACCATGACCTGACGCCCGGCGAGATAGGGCTGGATCCACCGGGAATCACCGAGAAGGCCGGGGCCGACATGAATGGGATAACTGCGCTCACCGAGCTCGACGGTCAAGGTACGGGGTGCTTGGCTGGGGGGCATGACACTCTCTTGCATGGTTAGGGCCGACGTAGACGGATATCAGGCATTGCACTTCAATGGATCGACCAAGCGTTTGATGCGGCGGACGATCTCGTTGGCCACAGACCGTGGACCTCGCCGGTCGGTACGCACCACGAGGTCGGACGTGGCGCGATACAGCGGATCACGTTTGGTGAACATGGTGCGCAAGATCTCTTCAGGGTTGCCATTCTGGAGCAGGGGACGATTGCGATCCTTGGCAGTCCGGCGCAACTGTTGTTCGACGGTCGTGTAAAGGTAGATGACCGTTCCCCGTTCCCGCAGCATCCGTCGATTGGCCTCACGCAGGACAGCACCGCCACCCGTCGCCAACACGACAGCCTCCTTGCCCGTCAGTTCTTCGATCATCTGCTGCTCACGTTCGCGAAACCCGGCCTCACCTTCGACATCGAAAATCCAGGGAATATCTGCGCCACAACGACGCTGAATCTCGTGATCACTGTCGTAGAACTCACGAGACAGCTCGGCCGCCAAAAGACGGCCGATCGTGCTCTTTCCGGCCCCCATAGGGCCCACCAGAAACAGATTGGGAAGATCCTGCATTAGCGAACGGCCATATTGTCATCGATGATTCGAGGGGTAATGAATACCAATAACTCTACCTGTTCACTGGCGTCTTGGGTATAGCGAAATAGTTGACCCAGCAGCGGCAGGTCACCCAGCAAGGGGGTCTTGAGCAGGCTGCTCATCTGTTCGCTGGAGAGGATACCTCCCAATACCACCGTCTCTCCGTCACCGACCAGAACCTGCGTTTCGATCTGGCTGGTATCAATGGCCAGAGCCCCATCGACACTGCGGTCGGACACCGTATCGTTATTGATCGCCAAGTCCATGATGATACGGTCGTCGGGAGTGATTTGCGGTGTGACTTCCAGTGACAGCACCGCTTCCTTGAAGTCCGTGCTGGTTGCACCACTGGATGTGGCCTCCTGATAAGGGATCTCGGTGCCTTGCTTGATCACTGCTTGACGCTGGTTCGCCGTGATGACACGCGGCTGCGAAATGGTCTGGCTCTTGCCTTCACTTTCGAGCGCCCGAAGTTCCAGATCGAGCAATACATCACCCGAGAGGTAACCGAAACTCAATCCGGTCATGGCCTGGGCCGGATTGCCAAGATCCACCTGTAATCCCCCCATGGCACGATCGAGCCCCTGCGGATTGCTTTCACGAGCACCGAAGCCCGTCCTGTCGTCAGCTTGCTGAAATCCCCCCGTACTCGACGCCGACCAGTTGACGCCCAACTCCTTGGTGACACTATCACGGGCAATGACGATACGTGCCTCGATCTGCACCTGGCGAACGGCGATATCGAGCCTTTTCACGGCCTCGAGAACTCGCTCGATCCGTTCGGGGATATCCTGGAGAAGCAGGGTATTGGTACGCCCATCGGCACTGACATGTCCACGCTCAGATAGCCACCCAGGCCCGTCACTGCCGCGTAGCATCTCGGCCAACGTTTCCGCTTTAGCATAGCGCACGGCCAGATAGGCGGTTTCCAACGGGAGCAGCGCTTCCTCTTCATTTTGCGCATCAAGTACGTCGCGTCGCTGATCAGCGAATTCCCCGGCCGGTGCAACAAGCAGGACATTACCCTCCTGCCGGCTGTCCAGTCCCTGGCTCTGAAGTATCAGACCCAGTGCCTGATTCCAGGGGACATCCACCAGACTCAGAGTGACCTCTCCTTGCACACTGTCACTGACCACAAGATTCAAACCGGTATATTCGGCAAGGACCGCCAGTGCTTCCCGAACATCGATTGACCGAAAGTTCAGGGATAACGGCTCGCTACCATATGCAGGTTCGACACCCGACCCATCATGCCCATCCGGACGGAATCCCGCCGCCTCAGCGGCGATGCCTGGCGATATCCAGAACCCTGTCGGCGACAGCCCCACTGCCAACAGGACGGCCACAATACGCACCCCCTTCCTCCCTTGCATCATTCGCTTGTTCCATTCCCCGTGTCATCATCGAGTGACAGACGACTGATATGTCGAGCCCAGCCTCCCTGCCCGTCAGGTCTCTTTTCGGCAATCGTCATGCGGGTAGCGTCTATCGCTACGACCTCACTAGCACTGTCTCCCAGATAGGCGCCCGGCTGCACCAAGTGAACACGCCCTCGGGGGTCACGGATCAAGGCCGAGTACCGCTCTCCAACGGCAAGGGTGCCAACCAGGGCCAAATCCTCCAGCTTGAAGGCTGCTAGCGACACCCTGGATCTTTGCTGCTCGGCCCTTTCAGACTGGCTATCCATGATGTCAGCCTGCGGATCGCGAGCCTTGGCAAGAAAAGGACTCCGCTTATCACCATGGTGATAAGCGAAACGGGGATAGACCGGCACATAGCTCGGGACACTCTGCGACGAACCGGTAGAGGAGGCCTGGGCAGCCAATCGTCGTTCAAGGCCACTCAGATCGGGGTCGACACACCCGGCAAGCGATGCCAGCACTCCCCAAATCGCGACCTCAGGCCAACGCATCATCGCTCTCCCCGAGAAGCCTTCACATCCGTATCCCATCGATCGCTATAAGTGCGTACCAACATCGATAGACGCAACTCGTTCGAACCGCTGTCGACTGGCGCCAATGTAAAATCGTGCTGTGTCACCAGAAAGGACATGTTCGCCACCCCCGACAGGAAGGCAGCTATGCGGTGATAGTCACCCCTCACCTGAATATCGAACCCGGATTCCGTATAAAATGGCTCCCGAACCGGGGCTCGGAGGCGAATGAAATCGACGGCAAGCTGGTTATCCCGCGCAATATCGTTGATAGCATCCACGACCGCCGGAATTTCCTCCTCATCAGGCAGCATGGCCTTCAACGTCTCACTGCGCGCCTCGAGCTCAGCAATTCGGTTCCGCAGACCGGGCACCATGGCGGCCTTGGCAATTTCCTGCCGATAGTCGAGCAGCAACGACTCCTCGCGCTGCTGGGCATCCAGCCAGGCCTGTCTGGTCGGCAGCACCAGATACCACCCCATCACCACCATGACCAGCACCACCGACACGAAACAGCACAACAAGTGAAGCATGCCGGGCCAGCGTCCTGCCTCCTTGAGGTCCAGATCACGCCAGTCCACATCGCGAAAAGCTCGCCACTCACGACTCAGGTTCATGGAACGTTCTCATGGCCTGATTCATTTTGAGTTCGAAACGTCGCTGTCCATCGATGTCTGACTCGACTTCAGTCAGGACAGGCGAATCGAACGCCGGTGACATTCCCAGCGCACTCAACTGTTCTGACACGCGCGCATTGTCCCGGGCCAGACCGACGATATGCAGCGTCTGACCCCGGCGCGAGACATGACGGTAATGGACCCCTTCCTGAAGCGTCATGACCAGCTGGTTCATCACACGCACACTGCGCGGACGGCGAAACTGTAAATGGGTGAGGGCATCCACCTCCGCCTGTATCCGCTGGCGGTCGGTTTTCAATGCGTCGATCGAGGGCATGTCGCGGCCAAGCCGTTGAATACGAGCCTCAATGAGCAGGTTGCGCCTTTCCTGGGCCGAGACTGCCTGGCGGTAATGAATCGCCATTCCTCCACACACGGTGGCAGTCAGGCATACGGACATCACCAACGTACGGTAAAAACGTCGGGCACGTCGACGCCGCAGCTGCTCACGCCAGGGCAACAAGTTGATTTCAATACTCACCGCTCCGACCTCATCGCCAGCCCGCAAGCGGTAACCCAGGCAGGCGCTGTGGCCATCACCCCCTGATTGACATCCGCACCGGCGACCGCCAGGGCGCCAAATGGGTCGGCTGCCGCCACCTTCAGACGGCCATGTGCCGTCAGTCGCTCCTGAAGTCCAGGAATCAAACTTCCGCTACCGGCCAGGATCAATTCACCGACGTCTTCCTGCTGTCCCGTCGTACCGAAGAGCTGCAGGGAATGCCCGACCTGTTGGCCCAATGTCTCGACGAAGGGGACCAGCACTTCCCTCTCGTACGCTGACGGCAGATTCCCGCAACGCATGGCGCTCACAGCTTCATCCCGGGTCACCCGATATCGACTACAGACATCATCGATCAGTCGTTGCCCACCGACCGGAAGATCTCGACTATAAAGACTGCGCTCATTCTGAAATACGTGCAGGGCACTGGACTCAGCACCGACATCAAGCAGTGCGACACCGGCTGCCTGGTCGCCGTCACCGGCATGAAAGGCTGACAACACTCGCCCCATGGCAAGTGTCTCCAGGTCGACTCTGCAAGGGTGCAAATCTGCCCGAGTGACGATATCGGACAACAGTTCTACGTATTGGCGCCGACAGGCAACCAGCAGGATGGACTGCTGCTCATCGTCAGCCGTTGTCGTAGGCAAACGCTGAAAATCGAAGGCGACATCATGGAACGGGAAGGGGAAATCGTCTCCGACCTCAAGAGGAATCCGTGCTTCGACTTCATCCTCATGCAAGGAGGCCGGCATCGGAAGGACCCGGGTGATGGCGGCATTCGAGGGTACTGCCACGCAGGCATGGCGCGAAGTGAAACTGCCCTGTCCCAACGCTGCACGGATCGACGCGACAACGGCTGTCGCATTCTGAACACGGCGCTCCACCACTGCCTGTGCCGGCAACGGCTGCTCCGCCTGACCCAGAACGCGATATCCTGAGGCCGTCCGCTTGAGTTCAATGGCCCTGACCGCCGTTGAAGTGATATCGATCCCGATCGTTCCCTGACCGGACCTTCTCGACCACACCTGGTTTGTCTCCCAACGAATCCTTGTCGGTCGTCCGCTCGCCTAGCGCTGAACATCCTGTCCAGATGCGGACCATATTAGCAACACAAAATACATGATATCGCAGAAACTCATCGCCGAACACATTGTCTTGGTTTCAATGCTGGTGCGACCGCAACCAAATTCCTATAATGGCCGCTTCAAAGGAACATCCATCTCATCGCCGTCCGAATGCTTCCGATCATCACGGGTAATACTATTTCATGAAGCTGTTCAAAAAGTTAATCGTACCGCTGGTCTGGCTTGCCCTCTCTCTCGGCGCTGCCAGCCTGCTAGTCGTGGTCGGCGCTGCACTCTATTTCGCTCCCGGTCTACCAGACGTCCGTCAGCTGCAGAATTTCGAACTGCAAACACCGCTGCGCATTTTTACGCGAGATGGCAAGCTTATCGGCGAATACGGCGACGAGCGGCGTATCCCTGTCGAGTTCGACGACATACCCGACGATATGATCAATGCCTTGCTGGCCGCTGAGGACAGCAGCTACTTCGATCACCCCGGTGTTGACCCCAAGGGTTTGGCCCGGGCGGCCTATGAACTGGCCGCCAGCGGTGGCGACATACAGTCCGGGGGCAGCACCATCACCATGCAGGTGGCCCGCAACTACTTGTTGAACCTCGATCGCACCTATACCCGCAAGATTCGGGAAATCCTGCTCGCCCTGCAGATGGAACAGGTGCTCGACAAAGGCGAGATATTCGAGCTCTACGTCAACAAGATCTTCCTCGGCAATCGGGCCTATGGGATTGCCGCGGCGGCCGAGACCTATTACGACAAGCCTCTCGATGAGTTGACGCTAGCCCAACAGGCGATGATCGCCGGTTTACCGAAAGCCCCCTCTCAATTCAATCCTCTCGCCAATCCGGAGCGCTCCTTGATTCGACGCAACTGGATTCTGTACCGGATGCGCGAGCTGGATTATATCGACCAGGACACTTACCAAGAGGCGGTCGCCGCCCCCGTGACGGCACGCCGGTTCTCGGCACAGGTCGAGGTCGATGCCCCCTACATGTCGGAGATGGCACGCCAGTTCGCTGTCGAACGCTATGGCGAGGAGGCTTACACCAGCGGGTATCATATTCACACGACGCTCGACAGCGAGCTCCAGCCAAAGGCCCAGGCTGCGCTGACGAAAGGGCTGATCGATTATGACACCCGTCACGGTTGGCGTGGCCCTGAGGAGACCGACCTGCCCGCCAGCCTCGTCGAGGCCCAGGAACAGACCGAACGTAGCGGGTTGGAAGAAGAGCTGTCGGAATCGCCTGAAGTCATGGAAACCGCCCGGCAGGCCGCTGAGAGCAGTGAGACGGAAATCGAAGGCATCGATGGCGATGTCAGCAACTGGCTGCGTGTGCTGGAACGAACACCGGGTTACGGACCGCTTCAACCCGCTATCGTCGTGGAAAGCGAAGGGCAGGAAATGCGGGTTCTCAACCGGGATGGCGAGCTGATCACACTTAACTGGGATGGCCTGGAATGGGCACGCCCCTATCAAAGCGCCAACAGCCGAGGAGCCGTCCCCTCTTCGGCCGCGGATATCGCCAGCCGCGGCGATCTCGTACGTATTCTCGAAAATGATGATGACGAATGGCGGCTTTCACAACGCCCCGATGCGGAAGGCTCGATCGTCGCCATCGAGCCCGATACGGGCGCCATTCGCGCCCTGCAAGGCGGCTTCAGCTTCTCGGCCAGCAAATTCAACCGAGCGACGCAAGCCAAACGGCAATCGGGGTCGATATTCAAGCCATTCATCTACCTGGCGGCATTGCAAAGTGATGAGATGACCGCTGCCACGGTCATCAACGATGCCCCCATCGTCATGGCCGATGCCGGCGACACCTGGCGTCCGGTCAACTCCGGCGGTGAATTCCGCGGACCGACACGCCTGCGCGAGGCTCTGGCCCAATCCCGTAACCTGGTGACGGTGCGTCTGTTGCGGCAACTTGGACTGGATCAGACCCGAGAGTTCCTGGAAGGGTTCGGCTTCGCCGGGGACCGACTCCCGAACGGTTTGTCACTCGCTCTGGGAAGCGCCGACTTGACTCCCCTGGAAATGACCAATGCCTATGCCGTGCTGGCCAATGGCGGCTTCCAGGTCTCTCCCTGGTTCATTGAGCGGGTCATCCGCGGTGGCGAGGATGGTGAAGTCGTAGACGAAGCTTCTCCCCGGGTCGCCTGCCGCGACTGCAGCGAGGATGATACCGAAGTGGAAATCGACGGCGAAACCTACGCCGTAGCACCACGAGTCGCGGATCCCGCCTCGGTATTCATCCTGCGCGACATGCTACGCGATGTCATCGAGCGCGGCACCGGTCGGAAAGCCATGGAATTGGGCCGTGAGGACATTGTCGGAAAGACCGGCACTACCAATGACTATCGGGATGCGTGGTTCGCCGGTTTCAACGACGACCTCGTCGCCACCGTCTGGGTCGGCAAGGACAACTATGAGACGACGGGGGAATATGGCGGCCAGGCCGCTCTTCCCATCTGGATGGACTTCATGGCCAGCGCCCTGGAAGACCGGCCCGAAGCCGCTCCGGAACGTCCGGAATCGATCGTCACGGAACGCATCGATCCGGAAACGGGACGGCGGCTGCATGACGGCCAGCAAGGGGGTATCGAGGAACTGTTCCGTGCCGACCACGTACCTGACTACCAACCACGTACCATGGACCGTGAACTCGAAGACGATAGCGGTTCCCAGGGTACCGGAACGTACGAAGCCATCTTTTGATGACTGACCGCGTCGGGTGGCAGGATTGCCGCCCGGCGATCGCTGATGACACATAGCCTGCGTGGAGCCCATCCATTCGATTGGCAACCCATGGAGCTTTTCGATGCCACTATTGATGGTGAGTCTGGCTGTTACGCTGTTCTTGTCGCTCAGCGCTTCCGTCAGCCATGCGGATCCGTTCTATTCCCCTCCGGCACCAGATGAAGAGGATCCCCACTTCAGCGGGGATATCGAGCTGGGATACACGCGATTGTCAGGTAACACCAATAGCCAATCGCTGATCTCGAAAGGCACCCTCACCTGGCTGAAAGAACGTTGGACACACAGCCTTCGCGGCGAGATCCGCAATGTCTCGAGGGATGATGAAACCAGTGCCGAACAGTATCTGGCCGCCTGGCGCGAGCGGTACGATTTCAACGGCCCCCATTATTTGTTCGGCTTCACTCGGTGGGAAAAGGATCGCTTCAGTGGCTATGATCAGCAACTGGCAGCCATCGGCGGGTATGGCCGTCAAGTGCTGGATAACGAGGCTCACAAACTGTCCCTGGAAATGGGGCCAGGATATCGGCGCGACACCCTCGCGGATAACCATAGCGTCGAAAACCAGGCGGTCGCCTACGGTGCCCTGGATTATGAATGGGACTTCTCATCAACGGCGTCATTGTCACAGGAGTTCTCCATGGAGGGCACTCAGGACAACGTCACCACGCGCTCGCTATCAGCACTGACAGCGAAACTCAATTCGCGGCTGGCGTTACGCCTATCCCATGAGATCAAGCGTAATTCACAGCCTCCTGAAGAGACCGATTCGCGACGAGACATGACAACCAGCGCGTCGATTCTGTATAGCTGGGAATGATGCAGATGAGAAAACGCCGGCCAAGGCCGGCGTTTTCCTGTGCTCGTCATGGCATGCAGGGCCATCAACCGTAGATGTCGTCAACACTCTGCAACGGATAGTTCGACGGATACGGCTTGCGCGCCACACCGGAATCCACTGCCGCCTGTGCGACTGCAGAGGCAACCCACCCCAACAGGCGGGGGTCCAATGGCGTCGGGATAATGTATCCGCGGCCATAGGAGAGAGACTCAATCTCATAGCCATCAAGCACCACTTGCGGCACTTCTTCACGCGCCAGGTCCTTCAATGCATGTACAGCGGCCACTTTCATTTCTTCATTGATGCGAGTAGCGCGAACATCGAGCGCTCCCCGAAAGATGAAAGGAAAGCCCAATACATTGTTAACCTGGTTGGGATAATCGGAACGACCCGTTGCCATGATCACATCATCGCGGGTGGCATTGGCCACGTCCGGATGTATCTCGGGATCCGGGTTGGAGCACGCGAACACGATGGGATTGGACGCCATGCTCTGAAGCTGTTCAGGTGACAGGAGGTTGGGGCCCGACAAACCGACAAAGACATCCGCACCGTCGATCGCGTCATCAAGGGTACGACGATCGGTATCGGTAGCAAACATGGCTTTGTACTGGTTGAGGTCCTCGCGACCGCCATGGATGACTCCCTTGCGATCGAGCATGTCGATATGTTCCGCCTTGGCACCGCAGGAAACCAGCAGCTTCATGCATGCCACGGCAGCTGCACCGGCCCCCAGACACACGATTCTGGCATCCTGGAGCGCCTTGCCGGCAATGTCCAATGCGTTCAGAAGACCGGCTGCCGTCACGATGGCCGTACCATGTTGATCGTCATGAAAGACCGGAATGTTACAGCGCTCGATCAAGGATCGCTCGATCTCGAAACACTCAGGCGCCTTGATGTCTTCCAGGTTGATCCCACCCCAGGTATCGGCAATGCGCGCCACGGTATCGACGAAGGCTTGCGGGCTCTCGGCATCGACCTCGATATCAACGGAGTTGATGCCGGCAAATTTCTTGAACAATACGCCCTTGCCTTCCATGACCGGCTTGCTGGCCAGCGGCCCCAGGTTTCCCAGGCCGAGAATCGCACTACCATCGGAAACCACTGCAACGAGATTCCCCTTACCGGTATAAAGGTAGGCATTTTCCGGGTCCTTGGCGATTTCGCGGCACGGTTCGGCCACACCGGGGCTATAAGCCAGGGCCAAGTGTTTTGCAGAATCGGTCGGCTTGGTCAGTTCAACGGAGAGCTTTCCGGGAATCGGCTGAGAGTGGTAATCCAGAGCCGCTTGCTTCTTGGCGTCAGTCATGCGTGTCGTCCGATCATGTCGTGAGGATGTCGCGCCAGAATATAGAAAAACCGTTCCGGCGACAACTTGCCTCAAGTCATTGTCTTTATTGGAGTTTGCTGAAAATCATGAAAAACATTTCCAATTATATATCAAACCTTATAGGCGCTTCGAAAACCATAAGATAGAGCTTATTCGATATGCGCCGTTGGCCCGTATGGTTGTCACGCTCAGAAACACGAGGCCCGCTCCTCTCGAGAAGCGGGCCTCGTGGCGCAACGCCTTCGGTAGAAGGCGCGGTGCGTTAGCCAAGTTTTGGCTCAGTTGCGACGAATCGCGGCTCCAAAGCGCTTGTTGAAACGCTCGACACGACCGCCGGTCGTTGCCTGTTTCTGCTTGCCGGTATAAAACGGATGGCACTGGGAGCACACGTCCAGGTAGAGATCCTGATCCGCGGTGGAGCCGACATCGAAGGTTGCGCCGCAAGAACATGTTGCGGTCACACGCTTGTATTCGGGATGGATAGCTTGTTTCATCGTCATGCCTCTTGAGCGGTATGCCGCCACCTGATCACGAGCCAGGCACCGCATACAGGTTATCAACCGCGGTTGCCATATGCAGCGCCGCGGACCGGTTATCTCAGGCGGGAAACGCCATAGAGGGCGCATATTCTAGCAGAGCCATTCCCGGAGGCCAATTGACAAACACGGATATCCACGTCCCCACCGTGCTAGGTGTTGCACTACCTACTCCGGTACGTCGCTTGTTCGACTACCGGCCTAACCAGGATGGGCCACCGACCGGATGGCGTCCCGGACAGCGGGTATGGGTGTCCTTTGGTCGTCGTGAGTTGGTCGGTATCATCATCGAATGTCGGCAGTACAGCGAACTGCCCGCTAGTGACCTCAAACCCATACTGGCCTGGATCGATGATGCGCCACTACCGGCCGACTGGTTATGGTTGGGGCGCTTTGCGTCGCGCTACTATCAGCATGCGCTGGGAGACACCCTCCACCAGAGTCTTCCGGCACGGCTTCGGCAGGGACGGCCACTGGCTGCCCGCACGCAGGAACGCTGGCATCTTACCGACAAAGGCAAAGGCGTGCGTGCCGCCGATCTGGGGCGTGCCAAACGCCAGGGTGCGCTGCTCGAATTGCTGCATCAGCACCCCCGAGGCCTGGTCCATTCGGCTATTACCGCACAAGGATTCACCCGGGAGCAGCTGGAGGGATTGCGCGACAAGTGCTTGGCTTATGCGCACGCCGAGCCGGTCATCGAGGCCCCGCGCCCTCAACATATCCTGGCGGAGCCGGCCTTGACACTCAACCAGGAACAAGCTGCGGCACGCGCTATCCTGCACGAGGGTCTGGACAGCTTTCATCCCTGCTTGCTGCATGGAGTGACCGGTAGCGGCAAGACGGAAATCTACTTGCAACTGATCGAGGCCGTGATCAAACGCGATCGGCAGGCGCTGATTCTGGTCCCCGAAATCGGCTTGACACCTCAGACGCTGACCCGTTTTCGACGACGTTTCCAGGTGCCTGTGGTTGCGATGCACTCCGGACTGACGGACACCGAACGTCTCGATGCCTGGTTCGCCGCCATGAGCGGTCGTGCTCCAGTCGTCATCGGTACGCGCTCGGCGGTTTTCACTCCCCTGGCCCGGCCGGGAGCCATCATCGTCGACGAAGAACACGACACCTCTCTCAAACAGCAAGACGGCCTTCGCTATCATGCTCGCGACCTGGCCTTGGTCAGAGCACGACATCATGGCATCCCGATCGTTCTGGGAAGTGCCACCCCCTCCCTGGAAAGCCTTGCCAATGCGCGTAGCGGACATTACCGACACCTTCGACTGACACAACGTGCCAGCCGCCACGCGCCGGCGCGCCTTGAGTTGGTCGACATGCGCGGACGTACGAATCGAGGAGGACTGATTCCCGGTGTGATCGATACCATCGAAGCGACACTGCGTGCCGGCCATCAGGTCCTGGTGTTCATCAACAGGCGTGGATTCGCTCCCACGCTGGCCTGCCAGTCTTGTGGCTGGATGGCCGAATGCAGTCACTGTGATGCGCGGCTTACACTGCACCGTCAGCCGCCTCTGCTTGCCTGTCATCACTGTGAAGCCCGTCACTCGCTCCCCGATGCCTGCCCTGACTGTGGCAGCGCCGACCTGCGTCCCTTGGGGGCGGGCACCGAACGGGCCGAGGAAACACTGGCCGACTTGTTTCCCGACACGCCGGTCCACCGAATCGACCGTGACAGTACGCGGCGTAAGGATGCACTGGAGCACACGCTCAACGAGGTCCGGCGCGGCACTCCCTGTCTCTTGGTCGGGACGCAGATGCTGGCAAAGGGCCACCACCTACCGCACGTTACCCTGGTCGTTGTGGTCAACGCCGATGCCGGACTTTATGCCAGCGACTTTCGCGCGCTGGAACACAGCGCCCAACTGCTCGAACAGGTCGCCGGGCGCGCGGGCCGGGCCCACCACCCCGGTCGGGTACTCGTCCAAACGTTGCACAGCGATGACCCACATCTCTCACTACTGGCCGAAAAGGGCTATGAAGCGCTGGCCGATTCGCTCCTGGAGGAGCGTCGCGTTGCGGCGCTCCCGCCCTATCGATACCTTGCCCTGGCGCGCTTCGAAAGCCCCCGCGAAGGGGATGTCATGGCATTGGCGGACACCGCTGCCCAGGCGGTGAAAGCCAGACTGACCGATCAGGCCCACACCCAATGCCTGGGTCCGGTGCCCGCGCCCATGGAGCGCCGACAAGGGCGTTATCATGTACAGTTGATGCTTTCCAGCACCCATCGGAGCAAGCTCCACGAAGCCAGCGCCTGGCTCATTGACTGGCTGGACAGGTCATCCCAGGCCCGGCGTGTCCGGTGGTCACTGGATATCGACCCACAAACGTTGAGCTAAAAAAGAAACACAAGCGGTGAGTTCGAAGAGTCGCCATCTCACGCATACTGTTCATGAGCCCCCGACGAAGCCGGCCAGGGTTTAAAGCCACAGCCCATTTGTCGATAATAGGCGGTCACCCACTGACGATACCGACGGTTTCACGTCTTCTGTACGAGATCATCACTGTCGACGACGACGTTACGCCAGAGCCACAGGACACTCGGATTCCATGAAAGAGACGATTACTGCGCTGCTCGGGGATGCGCTCAACACGCTCAAACAGCAGGGCGAAGTCCCCGATGACATCGACCCGACCATCAAAGTCGAGGCCACCAGGGACAAGGCTCACGGCGACTATGCCACCAACCTGGCCATGATGCTGGCCAAGCCGGCAGGCAAGAACCCGCGGGATCTGGCCAATGCATTGGTCGCAGCCCTGCCCGAGAGTGCGGCCATCCGACAGACGGAGATTGCCGGCCCGGGATTCATCAATTTCTTTGCAGCGACCGATGCCATGGCACAGATCGTTGCCCGGATACTCGATGCCGGCGACAGCTTCGGGCGCAACCTGACCGGCGCCGGCGAGAAAGTGCAGGTGGAATTCGTGTCCGCCAACCCTACCGGCCCTTTGCATGTCGGCCACGGTCGTGGCGCCGCCATTGGCGACAGCATCTGCCGACTACTGGAAGCAACCGGTCATGATGTAACCCGAGAGTTCTACTACAACGATGCCGGTGCCCAGATAACCAACCTGGCAAGGTCAGTTCAGGCTCGGGCCAAAGGGCTGGACCCCGAGGACGACGACTGGCCGGAAGACGGCTATCGGGGTGACTACATCATCGATGTCGCGAAGAGCTATCTGGCAGGCGAGACGGTCCATGCCGATGACCGCCACGTGACCGGAAAGACGGACCCCGACGATATCGATGCCATTCGCGACTTTGCGGTCGCCTACCTACGTCGTGAACAAGACCTTGATCTGAAAGCCTTTGGTGTCGAATTCGATGTGTACTTCCTCGAATCCTCTCTCTACGAGGATGGCAACGTGGAGGCGACTGCCAAACGCCTGATCGACGGCGGTCACACCTACGAAGCGGACGGTGCCCTGTGGCTGCGCACCACCGACTTCGGGGATGACAAGGATCGGGTGATGCGCAAGTCGGATGGCGAATACACCTACTTTCTCCCCGATGTTGCCTATCACCTCGACAAGTGGCAGCGCGGTTTCAAACAAGTCATCAATGAGCAAGGTGCCGACCACCACTCCACCGTGACCCGTGTTCGCGCCGGCTTACAAGCGCTGGAAACCGGGATTCCTGACGGCTGGCCGGACTACGTGCTCCACCAGATGGTATTGGTGACCCGATCAGGCGTCGAGGTCAAGCTGTCCAAACGAGCGGGCAGTTATGTCACGTTACGTGACCTGATCGATGAAGTCGGCCGTGATGCCACACGCTATTTCCTGGCGGCGCGACGTGCCGATTCGCAATTGACATTCGATATCGACCTGGCTCGCTCGCAATCGAACGACAATCCGGTCTACTACATCCAGTATGCGCATGCCCGCGTCTGCAGCGTTCTGCGTAAAGCGGAAAACGAGGGGCAGAGGTTCGATCATGACCTTGCCATGGATCATCTGTCACAGTTGACGACCGACCAGGAGAAGGCACTGATGAATCGCCTGTCCCGTTACCCCGAGGTCGTCGCCCACGCTGCACGAAGCCATGAACCACAGCATGTCGCTCAATACCTCCAGGAACTGGCAAGCGATTTCCACACCTGCTACAACGCCGTCAAGGTCATGGTCGAGGATCCCTCTCTCCGTAATGCTCGCCTGGCACTGGGGCTGGCCACACGCCAGGTAATCCGAAACGGGCTCGACTTGCTGGGTGTCAGTGCTCCAGAGGAGATGTGATCGATGGCGGCTCGCAAAGGGGGTTCCAGGCGTGGTGCTACCACGCGCAAGCGGTCAGCGAAAAAGCCCACACATTCCGGCCTGCCTGGCTGGCTCTGGGGGGTCGGTGGGCTGGTGGCCGGCTTTTTCCTGGCCCAGTACATGCAGGACTCGGCTCCCGAGCCGTTGGCCACCGTACTGCCCAAGACGCCCTCGCCGGAGCGCACCGCCACACCCGGTGAGTCGGGTGGCTCCGACACAGAGACCAACGGGGGCGAGTCGGGCGAAATGCCGACTTTCGAGTTCTACACGCTGCTCCCGGAATCCGAGGTCGTTGCGCCCGGAATGGAAAACGTGGTCGATACCGCAACGGCAACGGCCGACGCGACAACGGATACCGGAAGCACCGAGGACAGTGGTGATGAAGATGCATCGGATCCGATAGCCGCAGAGCTCGCCCGTATCGCCGATGCTGATGACGGTAGCGGCGACGATGGCGATACGAATCAGCGCTACATGCTCCAGGCCGCTTCATTTCGCCAGTCAAGCGATGCCGACGGGATGGCCGGGCGTTTGCGGGATGTCGGGCTGACAACGAGTGTCAATGAAGTGCAGACCAATGATGGTAATACCGTCTACCGTGTCCAGGTCGGTCCCTATCAGAACGACAAGGAACTCAATCGCGCCCAGGACCTCATGATGGCACAGGGCATTGAACCCTTGATGATTCAAGTACGCAATTGAGTTGGCCGCGGTAGCGGTCTCATGTGGGATAATCTAACCAGAGACGCTTGATTTTACCCGACCCTGCCCACACGTCACGGATAACGTTTCCAATGGCGCCCTGCCTGACGACGGCACCGGGTGCCCAACCATATCGGGGCTGGCTCATACCTCCCCTCGCGACGGAGCCTCTCAATGACCACCATCGTTTCCGTACGCCGCGGTGAACGGGTTGCTTTGGCCGGCGACGGCCAGGTATCACTGGGCGATACCGTACTCAAGGGCAATGCCAGTAAGGTACGACGCCTTTATCGAAGCCAGGTGCTGGCCGGCTTTGCCGGCGGAACAGCCGATGCTTTCACACTGTTCGAACGCTTCGAAGCCCAGTTGGAGAAACATCAGGGCCACCTGGTCAAATCCGCCGTGGAGCTGGCCAAGGATTGGCGCACCGATCGTGCACTGCGCAGACTCGAGGCCATGCTGGCGGTTGCCGACAAGCATGCCTCACTGATCATCACCGGTAACGGCGACGTGGTCGAACCCGAGCGGGGCATCATCGCTATCGGATCGGGTGGCAACTTTGCTCTGTCCGCCGCCAGGGCATTGCTTGAAAACACCGATCTGTCGGCCCGCGACATCACCGAAAAATCTCTGGAGATCGCCGGCGATATCTGCGTCTATACCAATCACCAGATTACCTTGGAAGAGCTTTGAATCATGACCCAGATGACCCCCCGCGAGATCGTCCACGCGCTCGACCAATTCATCATCGGTCAACAAGAGGCCAAGCGCGCCGTCGCCATCGCACTGCGAAATCGCTGGCGTCGAATGCAACTGGACGACGACCTGCGCCCGGAAGTGACGCCCAAGAACATCTTGATGATCGGTCCCACAGGAGTGGGCAAAACCGAAATCGCTCGTCGTCTTGCCAAGCTGGCACGTGCCCCCTTCATCAAGGTGGAAGCCACCAAATTCACCGAAGTCGGCTATGTCGGTCGGGACGTCGAATCGATCGTGCGCGATTTGACCGAAGCCGCGATCAAGATGGTACGTGAGCAGGCCAAGGAGGAGGTCCGTCACAAAGCCGATGACGCCGCCGAGGACCGGATCCTCGATGCGTTGCTCCCACCGCCACGCGGGCAGGAGGATCAACCTCGTACCGAGAACGCGACTCGCCAGACATTCCGCAAGAAGTTGCGTGAAGGACAACTCGACGACAAGGAAATCGACATCGAGGTCACCCCCCAATCCGGCGGCATCGATATCATGACACCGCCGGGCATGGAGGACATGACCAATCAACTCCAGAGTCTGTTTGCCAACATGGGCAAGCAAAAGACCGAAACCAAACGGGTGACCGTCAAGGATGCCTGGCAACTGTTGCGTGATGAAGAGGCTGCCAAGCTGGTCAACGAAGAGGAGATCAAACGTCGTGCCATCGATGCGGTGGAGCAACACGGCATCGTCTTCCTCGACGAGCTCGACAAGGTCGCCAAAGGCAGCGGCCAGTCGAGTGGCGGCGATGTCTCCCGTGAAGGTGTGCAACGCGACCTTCTGCCCCTGATCGAAGGCTCCACGGTATCGACAAAGCACGGCATGGTGCGTACCGATCACATCTTGTTCATTGCCTCGGGTGCCTTTCACCTCTCCAAGCCTTCGGATCTGATTCCCGAGTTGCAGGGCCGTTTGCCGATCCGGGTCGAGCTCGAGGCATTAACGCCGGATGATTTTCAGCGCATCCTCACAGAGCCGTCTGCAGCCTTGACCAAGCAGTACCAGGCACTCCTGGCAACCGATGGGCTGGACGTCGTGTTCACCGAGGACGGGATCCAGCGAATCGCAGAAATCTCCTGGCAGGTCAACGAAGGGACCGAAAACATCGGTGCCCGCCGGCTGCATACCGTCATGGAACGCTTACTGGATGAAGCGTCCTTCAAGGGGGGAGACCTGGGCAGCCCATTGACCATCGATGCCACGTACGTCAATCAGCAACTGGGGGAACTGGCCGTCGACGAAGATCTGTCGCGGTACATTCTTTAACTACAGCCGTGAACCAGCAGCTGTAAGCAAGAGTGGAGGGTAAGGTGTCAGTGAACGACCCCTTACCCCCACTGCCCTGGCCCCAGACCCGGACACAGGGTGGGCAGACGAACAATTGCGACGGTTCACTAGCCCCCAGTTCCTGGCTCATGGATGACTGATCGCTCCAGACTCACCGTTTACCGAAGGTGTCTTATGTCAGCTCCCATTCCCACTCGCGTGCACTACCATCAGAAATCCCGCGAACTGGAACTGGCTTACCAGAATGGTGAAAGCTATCGCTTGTCCGTCGAATACCTGCGGGTGTATTCACCGTCAGCCGAGGTTCGTGGACATGGTGGCGATACCGCCGTACTCCAGGTCGGCAAAAAGGATGTGGGGTTGCAGAACATTACCCAAGCCGGCCGCTATGCGCTCAAGCTTCACTTCGACGATGGCCACGACAGCGGCCTGTACAGCTGGGACTACCTTTATTCATTGGCGGTCAACCAGGAGGCCAACTGGGCCGATTACCTGCGACGACTGGAAGAGGCCGGTGAGTCTCGGCAACCCAAGACGATTCAGTTCAAGGAGTTGTAAGCTCCACACCCCCTCACAAAGACAAGTGCGGCATCGGGACGCTACAATATCTCCACTCGCAGTCTGACCAGGGATCCCTGATGGAAAAACGCACGACACACTTCGGCTACCAGGAAGTGCCGTTCGAGGAGAAGGCCTCACGGGTTGCTGACGTCTTTCACTCGGTTGCCGCCCGTTATGACGTCATGAATGACTTGATGTCGCTGGGCATCCACCGGTACTGGAAGCGCCTGACCATAGAACGTGCTGCCGTGCGCAAAGGACACCAGGTCCTGGATATTGCCGGAGGCACAGGCGATCTTGCACTTCCGTTTGCACAGCGAGTCGGTACCGAAGGACGCGTGGTCTTGGCGGACATCAACGAGTCCATGCTGCGTGTCGGTCGTGAAAAGCTCCTTGATCAGGGAGTGGGGGGCAACGTGGAATACGTTCAGGCCAACGCCGAATGCCTGCCTTTCCCCGATAATCATTTCCATTGCATTACCATCGCCTTTGGCTTGCGCAACGTGACGGACAAGGACGCCGCCCTTCGCTCCATGGCCCGTGTTTTAAGGCCGGGGGGCCGGCTATTGATTCTGGAGTTCTCCAAACCGCTCCATCAGATACTGTCACGCGTCTATGACGAGTACTCTTTCAAGGTTCTGCCTCGTATAGGGGAGTGGGTGGCGGGCGATGCCGACAGCTATCGTTATCTGGCCGAGTCGATCCGCATGCATCCCGACCAGGAGACCCTCAAGTCGATGATGGAATCCGCGGGCTTGGAGCGCGTCGACTATACCAACCTGACCGGCGGCATCGTCGCCCTGCATCGTGGCATCAAACTGTAATGTGGATCTCCGCTCTGGAACGGTGTCTCAACGTCGTGCTGGCCAGAGATCCGGCAGCCTCCACAAGGCTGTCGCGGCTGGCGGGAACGCGGCTGCGACTTCGCGTCACCCGGCCCCGCTACGACTTGACCCTGTCATTTTCTGCTGACGGCGTGGCCTTGATGCACGGCCTGCCGGCGAATGATCGCTCGGGCGATATCGACGTCGAGCTCGACGAACGGACAATGCGCGAGCTATTGACTGGGCACTCTATCGAACAGCTAATGTTCAATGGACACATGAGGGTTCGTGGAAGTGTCATGCGGCTCGAGGCGATCCGGGATTTATTCCTGGATATGGATCTCGACTGGGAAGGCGCATTGGCAACCTGGCTCGGCGATACTCCCGCTCATGGCCTTGCCGAAAGCCTTCGCTATGTCATGCGGTTCGAGCATCGCATTCGTCGCGAGTTGAGCGCGGACTTGCGTGACTATGTCTTCGAAGAAGCGCGTTTACTGCCCGGCCGTGCTCAGGCGGAGGTGGTACGCGATCATCTCACTGAACTCGACACGACCCTGGATCGACTCGATGCCCGTATTGCCCGTCTCCAGCGACGCATGGACCAGCGGCGGAGGGTAGCATGACCTTTCGATTGCTGCGCATACTTTGGGTCATCACGCGCTTTCGCCTGGACACACTGATTCCCCTGGACCGCCTTCCATGGCTGCCAAGACTGGCTTTCCGTCTCTCCCCCCTGCGCCTGATACCCGTCGGCCAGCGTCCACATGGTGAGCGACTGCGTCTGGCGCTGGAAGCTCTGGGCCCCGTGTTCATCAAGTTTGGACAGATGCTCTCCACACGTCGTGATTTGTTGCCACCGGATATCGCCGATGAACTCAGACGGCTGCAGGACCAGGTTCCTCCCTTCTCCGGGGACGAAGCGGTGAGGCTCGTCGAGCAAGAGCTGGAAATACCGTTGGCCGAAGCATTTGTTGCCTTTGATCGTCATCCGCTTGCCTCAGCCTCGGTCGCCCAGGTTCATGCGGCTCGTCTACACGATGGAGAGGAGGTCGTCGTCAAGATCATCCGGCCAGGTATCGAGCGAGTGATGCGGCAGGATATCGCCCTGATGTATCGCGTGGCGCATTTACTCAAATGGATACCGGAAGCGCGACGACTAAGGCCAATAGAAGTCGTGTCCGACTACGAGGCGACCCTCTTCGACGAACTTGACCTCCACAAGGAAGCCGCCAACACCTCCCAACTCAAACGTAACTTCAAGAACTCCCCGCTACTGTATGTGCCTGCCATCCATTGGCAACTGTCTCGTCGTCGCGTCATGGTACAGGAGCGGATATACGGCGTGCCGGTCGCCGACATGGAGGCACTCAGGACCCAGGGAACCGATCTTCGCAAACTTGCCGAACGCGGGGTGGAGATCTTTTTCACCCAGGTGTTCCGCGACAATTTCTTTCACGCCGACATGCATCCCGGCAATATATTTGTCACCCAGGGAGCGCATCATGACCCGCAATACATCGCTATCGACTGCGGTATCGTCGGAAGCCTGACCCGCGAGGACCAGGACTATCTGGCACGCAACCTGCTCGCCTTCTTCCATCAGGACTACTATGAGGTCGCTGCATTGCATATCGAATCAGGCTGGGTGGGTGAAGATACGCGTGCCAACGAATTTGCCGCAGCGATACGCGCCGTGTGTGAGCCAATACTGGAAAAGCCGCTGAAGGACATATCGTTCGGGCAGGTACTGCTGGGACTCTTTCAAACGGCCAGGCGCTTTAACATGGAAGTCCAGCCGCAACTGGTGCTATTGCAGAAGACTCTGCTCAATATCGAAGGGCTCGGGCGCCAGCTCTATCCCGACCTCGACCTGTGGAGCACCGCTAAACCCTTCCTGGAACGCTGGATGCGTGAACGTGCCGGGCCGCAGGGACTCTGGAGCTCTCTCAAACGACAGGCACCGGAGCTTACACGCCAACTCCCCGAGCTACCTGTGCTGGCACATCAGGCCTTGATGCGTGCCGATATCGATCATAAGCAGCGCCGCCGCCAGGCGAATGCCGTGGACAGTGTAAGTCGACACATGCGACGAACCACACGCAGCGCGCGTCGGCTGCGTATCGGCCTTCTGTTACTCGCGCTCGCCCTGGCCTGGGAGCCTCTGCTGGAGTGGGCCCTGAATCAACCATGGCCGATACTCGCTGTTGCTGCCTTGGGCGTCATACTATTGGCCTGGCACTGAAACCTGTCTTGCCATACGATGCAGACATGAGCATGAGGAAAGCATTTCGATGAGTGACACACTCGAACAATTGACAGAGATACTCGAACAACGCCGCTCAGCCGACCCTGCACACTCTTATGTCGCCTCGTTGCATCACAAGGGGTTGAACAAGATACTGGAAAAGATCGGCGAAGAGGCGACCGAGACCATCCTGGCAGCCAAGGATGCACAAACCGGCGTTGAAACGCATCGTCAGGCCGTGATCGCCGAAACGGCCGACCTGTGGTTTCATAGCTTAGTGATGCTTTCACATCTGGGCATTGCTCACGACGATGTCCTGAACGAACTGGCGCGACGTTTTGGTGTCTCCGGTTTAGACGAAAAAGCCGCCCGTTCGGCCGATTAACCTGGCTTCAAGCCAGACATTGGGAGAAACACTATGTTAGGTGGTATCAGTATCTGGCAACTCCTGATCGTGCTGGGAATCATCATCCTGATTTTTGGCACCAAGAAGTTGCGTAACGTCGGAGGTGACCTGGGGGGAGCCGTCAAGGGCTTCAAGAAGGCCATGCATGAAGAAGAAAAAGACGACGAAAAAAACGATACCCAACAGCGTGTCAGTCACGAAGATGATCAGGGCACGACCTACGACGTCAAGGCCGAGCATAAGGTCGAGGACCAGGACGAGCGAAAATAAACGGCCATGTTCGATATAGGCTTCCTGGAGCTACTGCTTCTGGGTGTGGTGGGTCTACTGGTACTGGGTCCGGAGCGGCTGCCCAAAGCAGCGCGTACGCTCGGGTTGTGGATCGGCAAGATCAAGCGGACCGTATCCGGCATGCAGCGTGAGATTTCAGCACAGCTGGAAGCCGAAGAACTACGCCAGAAACTGGACCAGCAGCAGAAAAAACTCGATGACAGCCTGAAAAAGGTCAAGCGGGATGTCGAGAGCTACGCCGAGCCCGATACGCCTGCCGACAAGGGAACGCACAGTGACACGCCCCCTGACGCTGGCTCCCGTGAAAAGGCCGACCAGGACAATCCAGGCAAGGTCAGAGAACGTCTCGATCAGGCACTGTCACGCCGTGCCGCCTCGCCTTCGCCCGAAAAGGAGGACTCACCCGAGCCCCCTGCGCCTGCTGACAAGGACGACTCGTCAACATGACCGACTCGCGTGACCCCAAGGATCCGGACAGTTCCCAGGCACCGCTGATCGAGCATCTGATCGAGTTGCGTTCGCGACTCATGCGTTCGGTGATCGCCATTGGCGTCATCTTTCTGGCGCTCTATGCGTTCTCCAACGACATCTACAGCTTCGTGGCTCAGCCGTTGATGGCATTACTTCCGGAAGGCTCCCAGATGATCGCCACCGAAGTCGCCTCTCCTTTTCTGGCACCCTTCAAGCTGACGCTGGTGGTGGCCGTCTTCGTCGCGGTGCCTTACGTATTGCACCAGGCGTGGTCATTCATTGCGCCGGGACTTTACGATACCGAAAAATCCATCGCGATCCCCTTGTTGGCATCGAGCGTCCTGCTTTTCTATGGCGGGGCAGCGTTCGCTTACTACGTGGTTTTTCCGCTGCTGTTCGAATTCTTCACCCAGACGGGACCGGAGAATGTGGCGGTCATGACCGATATCAACCAGTATCTCAATTTCGTCCTCAAGCTCTTCTTCGCTTTCGGCGTCGCCTTCGAAATCCCCATCGCGACCTTCCTGATGATCTTCTCCGGGGTGACGAGCGTGGAAAGCCTATCGAAAAAGCGCCCCTATATCGTGCTGGCCTGCTTCGTCATCGGGATGCTGCTCACTCCCCCGGACATCATCTCCCAGAGCCTGCTCGCTATTCCCATGTATCTGCTCTACGAAGTAGGCATCCTGTTCGGACGTCTGGTCCACCGACGGCCCTCCCCCGATGCCGACGATGACAGCCAGGACGACTGACGCGCTTCCAGGGTTCGATCAACCTCGATCGCGGTGCGACAAGTCGGCACTGTCGGCTTGGTAGGGCACTGGTATACTGCGGGAATACATCAAGACGTTTTCATCAATGCCTCGCGACACCTGCCTGTCACACAATCGTCATCTCCAGCGAGCATGATGTGGCAAGCGGCGGTCAAGGCGTGATTCGACCGGAGAGACACTTTGAGCTTCAGTAACTCACGTCGCTATCCAGCGACGCGGCTACGCCGAATGCGAACCCAGGACTTCTCTCGCCGCATGATGCGCGAGACCACGCTGACACCGGATGATCTGATCTGGCCCGTTTTCGTGATGGAAGGTTCCGGACAACGCGAACCGGTACCCTCGATGCCTGGTGTCGAGAGGCTGTCGGTCGATCTTCTGCTTGATGAAGCCCGTGAAGCCATGGCGCTGGGTATTCCTGCCCTGGCGCTATTCCCGGTAGTGGACCCCGGGGTGAAGACCGAGTCGGCCGAAGAGGCCTACCATGCCGAGGGACTGATTCAACGATGCGTCAGGGAACTCAAGGCGGCCTTGCCGGAACTCGGTATCGTCACCGACGTGGCCCTGGACCCTTACACCAGCCATGGCCAGGACGGGATTCTCGATGAACAGGGTTATGTGCTCAATGATCGCACTGTGGACACACTGATCAAACAAGCGCTGTCTCATGCCGAGGCCGGGGCCGATATCGTGGCCCCCTCCGACATGATGGACGGGCGGATCGGCGCCGTCCGCAGTGTGCTCGAGCAAGAAGGACTGCACAACACGCGTATCATGGCCTATAGCGCCAAGTATGCCTCGCACTACTACGGTCCTTTCCGTGATGCTGTCGGTTCCGCTGCCAACCTGGGCAAGGCCGACAAGCGTACCTATCAGATGGATCCGGCCAACAGTGATGAAGCGCTGCATGAGGTTGCCCTGGACCTGGCAGAAGGGGCCGACATGGTCATGGTCAAGCCAGGCATGCCTTATCTGGATGTGGTCAGTCGCGTCAAGAATGAATTGCAGGTCCCCACCTTCGCCTATCAGGTCAGTGGGGAATATGCCATGCACATGGCAGCATTCGAGCAGGGGTGGCTGGATGCCGATACGGTCATGCTCGAATCACTGCTGTGCTTCAAACGCGCCGGTGCCGACGGCATTCTGACCTACTTTGCCAAACGTGCGGCACGATTGTTAACGCAATGATACGGGAAGGTGCGTCCTTCCCGACCTCATGGAGCCATGATGGAAGATTCGCACCGCCATAACGATGAGACTGACCGTAATACGCCGTCCCATTCCACTTCGGTTAGTGATGGCAGTGTTTCAAGCGAGCCGCCCCCCCTGCGGATCAACCGCACGCGTACCGGCATCCATGCCAAATCGTCACCATCGCCGGAAACCGAACTCGACGATCCGACACTCTACTTCAATCGAGAACTGACCAACCTGCAGTTCAATATCCGGGTACTGGAGCAGGCTCTGGACACGTCGCATCCACTGCTCGACCGGTTAATGTTCCTGCTGATCTTCTCCTCGAATCTCGATGAGTTCTTCGAGATCCGAGTCGCCGGGTTGAAGCATCAAATCGCCTTGGGCCACGAGGACAGTGGCGCCGATGGCATGGCGCCTCGCAGCGTCCTGGCAGAGATATCACGCATTGTCCATGAACAAGTTGAACGCCAGTACCGAGTGCTCAACGACATTCTGATCCCGGCTCTTAACGAGGAAGGCCTGCGTTTTCGTCGTCGCAGTGACTGGAGTCCGGCTCAGGCAGCATGGGTACGTGACTATTTTGATGAAGAGATCATGCCCGTGATAAGCCCTATCGGGCTGGATCCATCTCATCCCTTCCCCAGGCTGGTCAATAAAAGCCTCAATTTCATCGTCGAACTGGATGGCAAGGACGCCTTTGGACGCGAGGGTGGCCTGGCCATTCTTCCCGCACCGCGTTCGCTACCACGACTGATCGCTCTGCCCGAATCGTTATGTGATGATGGCTACAGCGAATACGTCTTCCTGTCATCGATGATCCATGCCCACGCCGAGTCCGTGTTTCCCGGCATGGAAGTGCGCGGCTGTTATCAGTTTCGACTGACGCGTAACGCCGACCTGTCGGTGGATCCCGAGGACGTGTCCGATCTGGCATCGGCCTTGCGGGGCGAATTGCTGGCACGACGTTACGGTAGCGGCGTGCGACTGGAAGTGGCGGACAACTGTCCCGACAATCTGACGGCCTTCCTGCTCAAACAGTTCGAACTCGATGAGCAGGACCTGTATCGCGTCAACGGCCCGGTCAACCTGACCCGGATGATGGCGGTGCTGGCGGATGTCAACCGACCGGAATTGCGATATCGCCCCTTCACACCAGGACTCCCCAAGGTACTGACCAAAGGGAACAGCCTATTCGATACCATTGCGGCCGGAGACATCCTGCTCCATCACCCCTTCCAGTCGTTCGCGCCCATCGAGGACCTATTGGCCGAAGCCGCTCGTGACCCATCGGTCCTGGCCATCAAGCAGACGTTGTATCGAACCGGTGCCGACTCCCCGATCGTCAGCGCACTGGTCGATGCGGCACGTAACGGCAAGGAAGTGACTGTCGTCATCGAGTTGAGGGCTCGTTTCGATGAAGCCGATAACCTCCAACTCGCGTCACGGCTTCAGGAAGCGGGTGCCATCGTCATCTATGGCGTCATGGCGTACAAGACACACGCCAAGCTGCTCCATATCGTCAGGCGGGAGCATGGGGAACTGCGTTATTATGCCCATTTGGGAACCGGAAACTACCACTCGAAAACAGCCAAGCTGTACACTGATTACAGCCTCCTGACTGCCGATGAGACACTTTGTGAAGACGTTCACAAGGTATTCCAGCAGCTATCCGGCATGGGCAAAGCGCGCCATATCGAACGCCTGCTGCATGCCCCTTTCACCCTTCACGAGCAGTTGGTCGCAATGATCGACCGCGAGGCACGCCATGCCGAAAGAGGGCAGCGGGCTCATCTGATCATCAAGTGCAACTCCTTGACCGAGCCCAAACTGATTCGCGCTCTCTACCGGGCATCTCAGGCAGGCGTGGAGTGCGACCTGATCATTCGAGGAATGTGCTGCCTGCGTCCCGGGGTGCCAGGTATTTCGGACAATATCCGTGTCCGTTCGATCATCGGCCGGTTTCTGGAGCACACACGGGTCTTCTACTTTTACAATGACGGTAAATCCGAGGTATGGGCTTCGAGTGCCGATTTCATGGAGCGCAACATGTTTCATCGTGTCGAGACAGGCTTTCCATTGAACAACAAGAAGCTGGCCGCTCGGGTGCGCAAGGATCTGGAGACCTATCTGGTCGACAATTGCCAGAGTTGGCTACTGCAGAGTGACGGTAGCTATATCAAACAAGAGCCCGGCGAGCATGCGCCTATCAGTGCCCAGGAAACCTTGCTCTACGCCTATGCCAGCAAGGCGTAGGCGACAACGCATCAGCTCTTCTTGAAGGCGCGTAAATCTTCCGGATCGAACCCATCGACCGTCGGTGGCATACCGTGCGCTTCACGGCGTTGCCGTACAACCGCCTTTTCGGCCTGGCGCTCGGTATCATCGTCGAGAGTACGTCCATTGAGGGCAGCAAGTTGCTCGAGCCCTTGATGATAGAAAGCAAGCACCTCAAGCGCCGTCGGATTGTTCTCCTCGATCGCCTGTCGCAGCGTTGGCAGATACCCGCGTACTTGAGAGAGTCGCTGCCTGAGCTCCCATGCGTAGCGCATCTCAGCCATCCAGGGGCGCTCCAGCAATATGGCAAATATCAGACTGGTTGCCAGTAATGCCAGCAGTATGCCTGTCAGATAGCGCCATAATCCGCCGTCGAGCCCCAGACTCAACAATTGAGAGAAGACCACCGCCAGCACGATGACCTGAGCGGACATCGATAGGCTGATGATACGTGCCTTCCGGCGATAGCGATCAGGGTCATGCGACTCGAATCGAAAGATCGTTGCCATCGTTTTCCTTGGGTCATGAACATGGCCCGGACATTATCCGGGCACCACGTCGTTGCGTCCATTCAGTCGTATCGTAACCGTTCGGCCGCTTCTTGCAGCAAGACCTGTGTCTCATCCCACCCTAGGCAAGCATCAGTGATCGATACGCCATAAGCGAGTTCTGATGATGACAGCGATTGCTTACCTTCTTGCAAGGAGCTTTCCAGCATCACGCCTATCAGGCTGTCCTCCCCCGCCAGGCGTTGATTCAGCACCTCGCGTAATACCCCTCCCTGGCGGCGATGATCCTTGCAGGAATTGGCGTGACTACAATCGACCATCAGACGCGGCGCCACGCCGGCTGTCCTCAATGCCTCACGACACCGTGCGATGGCCTCGGCATGATAGTTGGGTCCCGAATGACCACCGCGCAAGACCGCGTGTGTTGCCGAATTGCCCCTAGTGTCACGCATTGCCGGACGCCCATCTCGATCCATGGCGAAATAACGTTGTGGATGCGCTGCAGCACACATGGCATCGATAGCGACATCGAGCCCCCCGTCGGTTGCATTCTTGAATCCCACGGCGGCTTCAAGACCGCTGGCAAGTTCACGGTGAATCTGTGACTCCGTGGTTCTGGCACCGATCGCTGTCCAGGCCAGAAGATCATCGAGGTAAGCCGCCACCATCGGCTGTAGCAGTTCCGTCGCCACCGGTAAGCCCAGCGCAGTGATATCGCGCAGCAATGATCGCGAGACCTGAAGGCCATACGCCATGTCATTACTGCCATCCAGGTAAGGGTCATAGGCCAGGCCTTTCCAGCCAACCGTAGTGCGTGGCTTCTCGACATAGGCACGCATGACCAGCAACAGTTGGTCATCAACTCGCGATGACAGTTCAGCAAGGCGCTCTGCATACTCCAGCGCGGCACGGGGGTCGTGGATGGAACAGGGGCCGACGATCACCAGCATCCGGTCATCACGGTCATCGAGAATGGCTTTGACCGCATCGCGCTGAGCATCGATGGCCTGCTGCAGGGAGTCGGTCACCGGCAGGCGCTGACGCAACGCATTCGGGGTCGGCAGGGTTTGATGAGAGGTATCGTTATCGCAAAGATCAAGCTCGGCATTCATGGTCAACACTCCGGCACATTATCGAACATCGGGTCGTTTCGCCACCGATGCGATGCCGGCCGGAGGTGGCACACTGAACCGACCGACAGCCACTAAATCGCCAGCTACCATACCCATAGGCATAGAGAGCAAGGCTGGGCATAGTGCTAACAGTGTGTCGGTCGAACATGTCAATTTCTCCTCGTTTTCCTGATCATACAGCCGTCCAGAAACGAACAACCCCCGATCGGGTTGCCGACCGGGGGTCATGAAACAGTGGAGGCAACCCGGCTCATCGGGCGCGCCTCTTGGTCTGGATATTATCTTCCGACCAACAGCGCGCCGACGCTAAACCAATAGCGCCAGAAGCCGGATGCAGCGTTCATCTTGCACACGACCTTATCGACCACAGTCTGTGCGGACGACAAGGGGGTTGTGTCAACAGTGAACACCATGAAGACTCCAATCAATAAATATATTGGTGCTAATATTACATGGCTGAGCGTCTCTGACAAGCCATGTGATTGGCTGACTCAGGCTAGTCTAACGCAGATGACGCCCGCCATCGACTGGTAACGTCACTCCAGTCACGAAACGATTGTCGAGCAGATAACGTAGACTCTGGTAGATCACATCAGGGCCGGGAATCATTTGCATGGCCGACTTGGCCTTGGCCTTTTCGGCGTAGACAGCATCATCATCCTCATTGAGCATGATCAAGGCTGGCGCGATGGCATTGACCTGGATGGCAGGTGCATACATCGCGGCGAAGGACAGAGTGAGATTCTCCAGGCCGGCTTTTGTCGCTGCATAGGCCGCATGCTTGCGTGAACCGCGTTGAGCGACGTAGTCGGTCATGTGGATGATATCACGCTGTGGTTCATCACCGGCTTCCAGCAGTTCCCGGGTATGGAGGTTGACCAGATAAGGGGCTTGCATATGCACGCGGAACAACTGCTCGAACGTGTGCCCAGCATCCTCACCCAAGGTATCTGGCGCCCAATCGCTGGCATTGTGAACGATTGCCCTCAATGACCTCGTCTCGCTCTTGAGGCGCCGGATGAAATCGTGGATACCGGCCTCGGTGGAGAAGTCCGCCGGCAGTGTCACGATACCCAATTCATTGAGTGACGCCAGTTCATCACGTTCCCGACGATAGCTAATGATCACCGGATGACCATCATCCAGCAGTCGCTCGGCACAGTAGCGTCCCAGGCGTTGGGCGCCGCCTGTGATCAGAATGGGAGCCGCACTCATGTCAGCTTCTCCTCTTTCCGGGGAAGATCATGATGAGGAAACAGCGGCTCCCGCGGGGCGTAGGAAAAGACATCGGAAAAGGTTCGCAATGGCTCCAGATCACGGGCAGTCAGGGTATCGATACAGCTATAAACCATCCCCGGTGATCCGGAAAGATAGACGTCACGACCGGCCAGCGAATCGACCGAGTGGTCAAGGGCCTCATCGATGCGCCCTTGATGCGCACTCACGCGCACGTCATCGAATCCCTCGGGTGCTTCCGCCTCGATGACGCCATGGAAATGAAAACCAGGATAGGCATCCGCCCACTCGCGCGGCAAGCTCTCCAGATAGAGATCCCGTCGTTCACGCACGGCCCACCACAAATCGATTTCGCGCGAGGCATCAGCAGTAAGCGACGCCTCGACGATCGCTTTCATCTGTGCGAATCCGGTGCCCGCCGCAATCAAGGTCAAAGGACGCCGGCTGGACGTATCCAGAATACAGTCGCCGCCCGGCAGGCGCAGGGATAGTTGAGCGGCATGCTGCATCAGTTCCCGCAGGCGTGCGGAGTTTTCACGCTCCGGCCAATGCTGGATATGCAATTCCAGGAAGCCATCGCCGACATGGGCATTGGCAATGGAAAACGGCACCCAGGTCATCTCGTCGAGCTGGAGTTCAAGATACTGGCCCGGTGCATGGACCATGGCTTCGGCACGGCCTGCCAGATGCACACGAAACACATCGGGTGTCAGGTCCTCAACCGTCGTAACTTGGCAGGTCAACGTCCTAGCCGTCATGATGTCCTCTTGTCATTGGGGAAAGCGGAAGGCAGATCGATGCCCAGATCGCTCCAGCGTGCCTCGACACGAGACTTGACCGCTTCATCCATGACGATGGGAACCCCCCATTCCCGGTCAGTCTCGCCGGACCACTTGCGAGTCGCATCCAGCCCCATTTTCGAGCCCAGTCCTGCGACCGGTGAGGCAAAATCCAGATAATCGATGGGAGTGTTCTCTACCATCACCGTGTCGCGTGCAGGATCCATGCGGGTGGTAATGGCCCAGATCACGTCTTTCCAGTCACGCGCATCGACATCATCGTCGAGCACCACCACGAATTTGGTGTACATGAACTGGCGCAGGAAGCTCCAGGTTCCCATCATCACACGCTTGGCGTGGCCGGGATACTGCTTCTTCATGGTGACCACGGCCATGCGGTATGAGCATCCTTCGGGCGGCAGGTAGAAGTCGACGATCTCAGGGAACTGCTTCTGAAGGATCGGCACGAAGACTTCATTCAAGGCCAGTCCGAGAATTGCCGGCTCATCCGGTGGACGGCCGGTGTAGGTGGAGTGGTAGATCGGGTCGCGACGATGCGTGATACGCTCGACGGTGAACACCGGGAACGTTTCTACCTCATTATAATAACCGGTATGATCCCCGTACGGCCCTTCCTCGGCGACGTCTTCCGGATAAATGAACCCTTCCAGAACGATTTCACTCGAGGCCGGAACCTCCAGATCGGCATGACCACACTTGACCAGTTCGGTCCGCGATCCGCGCAGCAAACCGGCGAAGGCATATTCGGAAAGGTTGTCCGGCACAGGCGTCACGGCGCCCAGGATGGTGGCCGGATCGGCCCCCAGTGCCACGGCCACTGGAAATGGTTCCCCTGGATACTGCTGCTGAAACGACAGGAAGTCCAAGGCACCGCCACGATGCGCCAGCCATCGCATGATCAGGCGATTCTTGCCGAGCTTCTGTTGACGGTAGATTCCCAGGTTCTGACGCGTTTTCTCCGGCCCTCGCGTGACCACCAGAGCCCAGGTGATTAGCGGTGCCACATCGCCGGGCCAGCAGTGCTGGATCGGCAACCGGTCCAGATCGACCTCGTCACCTTCCAGAACCACTTCCTGGACCGGTGCCTTGCTCAGGGTCTTGGGCCCCATGCTCATGACCTGCTTGACGATCGGCAGTTTGTCCCAGGCATCGCGAAATCCCTTGGGGGGATCCGGCTCCTTGAGAAAGGCCAGCAGCTTGCCGACTTCCCGAAGCGCTTCGACGCTCTCCTGTCCCATGCCGGCAGCCACTCGCTCGGGCGTGCCGAAGAGGTTACCGAGCAACGGCATGTCATGGCCCTTGACATTCTCGAACAGCAGCGCTGGTCCACCAGCCTGCAGCGTTCGGTCGCAAATTTCGGTAACTTCCAGGTAGGGATCGACCTCAGCAGTGACCCGCTGTAGCTCCCCCCGTGCCTCCAGCGTCGCGATGAAGTCCCGCAAGTCCTTATATTTCATCGACTATCCCGTGACCGGAAAAACGAAAGGGCAGCATAACATGCTACCCCTCCGGTTTTCTGCTCCCACTCCGCCCACAACTGACGGAGAATAATGAACAGTGGTCAGCAAGGCGCGAATTCCGGCAAGACCTCCGCATGACATGAGCAGACCGTCACGAGGAGTATCGAGGGCCCTGCTTTCCCATCAGCGGCGTTTCATGGCTTCGAAGAATTCGATATTGGTCTTCGTATCCTTCAAGCGATCGATGAGGAATTCAGTCGCTGCCACATCTTCCATGGGGTTGAGGAGCTTACGCAGAATCCACATCCGCTGCATCTCGTCTTCCGAGGCAATCAGGTCCTCGCGACGGGTACCGGAACGGCGAATGTTCAGAGCCGGATAGACACGTTTCTCGGCCAGCTTGCGATCCAGGTGCGCCTCCATGTTACCGGTGCCCTTGAACTCCTCGAAGATCACTTCGTCCATCTTCGAGCCGGTCTCCACGAGAGCGGTGGCAATGATGGTCAGGCTGCCCCCTTCTTCGATATTGCGGGCGGCACCGAAGAAACGCTTGGGCTTCTCCAGAGCATGCGCATCGACCCCGCCGGTCAGCACCTTGCCCGATGACGGGACCACGGTATTGTAGGCGCGTGCCAGACGGGTGATGGAATCGAGAAGAATGACCACATCCCGTTTATGCTCGACCAGGCGCTTGGCCTTTTCGATAACCATTTCGGCCACTTGAACGTGTCGGGCCGGCGGTTCGTCGAAGGTCGAAGCGACCACTTCACCACGCACGGTTCGTGACATCTCGGTCACCTCTTCCGGACGCTCGTCGATCAACAACACGATCAAGTGGCACTCGGGATTGTTGCGGGTTATCGAGGTCGCGATATTCTGCAACATCAGCGTCTTGCCAGCCTTGGGAGGCGAGACGAGCAAGCCACGCTGGCCTTTTCCGATCGGCGCGGTCAAGTCGATGACCCGGGCTGTGAGATCCTCGGTCGAACCGTTGCCGATCTCCATCACGAGTCGCTCTTGAGGGAACAGCGGCGTCAGGTTCTCAAACAGGATCTTGTGCTTGGCGTTCTCCGGCTTGTCAAAGTTGATCTGGCTGACCTTGAGTAGCGCGAAGTAACGCTCGCCCTCTTTAGGCGGACGAATCTTGCCAGCAATGCTATCGCCCTTGCGCAGGTTGAAGCGACGGATTTGCGAAGGCGAGACGTAGATATCGTCCGGGCCGGCAAGATAAGAGCTGTCGGAACTGCGGAGGAAGCCGAAGCCATCCTGCAGAATTTCCAGCACACCGTCTCCATAGATATCCTCGCCGCTTTTTGCATGCCGCTTCAGGATGGAGAAGATGATGTCCTGCTTGCGTGACCGGGCCAGGTTATCGATGCCCATTTCTCGGGCGATATCCAAAAGCTCCGGAACGGTCTTTTGCTTGAGTTCGGTAAGATTCATCGGTTCGTTCAGAAATTGCTCGTGTCAGCGTGGGCGGCTATGCGCCGGGAAACGACAGGAGGCGGTGACGATACGCCGCGTGATGCGTTCAGAGCCCTGGGTTCAGCCACTTTAGTGTTGCCGCACGTTCCTACCCGTCTTCATTCAGGCTGACGGTAGACGCTTGCTGGTTGCCATTAATCTCTCCACAGGGGAGACAGCGACCAGAGAGGACACGAAAGAGGCGTTATGATCATTCATTGTGTCGCCTGATTAACAATAATGATGCTTATGCACCATCGAATGAATCAGCGGGCTATCTGACGACTTGGAATATGACCGCGACGCGGTCGGGAAGCATTCGGAACAGGCGAACGACTCGATGTTAGTAAAGCACGACATGAAACGCAACCCTTAGATGCATTTTGATCGATCACCAGCCTGCGGTCACCGATTGACAAGCCCTTCAACGCCCCGCAACCTTACCCCATATTGAGCGAAGGGATACGTCATGACCACGCCCACGGCCATTCGCAGGATGCCCGACTCAACGCCCTCTCAACCTCGCCGTCTGGCGGCCATCGATCTCGGTTCCAACAGTTTTCATCTGTTGGTCGCCAATCACATTGGCGGACAACTGCAGGTAGTAGCCAAACAAGGCGAGAAAGTCCAGTTGGCAGCGGGCCTCGAGGAGGATGGCTATCTCAATGACGCTGCCATGAGTCGGGCCCTGGACTGTCTGACACGCTTCTACCCTTTCATCGCCGACATTCCTTCCACCGGGTTTCGTGTCGTGGGCACCAATGCCCTGCGCGACGCCAAGAACAGTCAGACATTCATAGAACGGGCGGAAACGGTGCTCGGCCATCCGATCGAAATCATCTCCGGACGCGAAGAAGCCCGCCTGATCTATTTGGGGGCTGCCCACGCGCTGGCGGACGTTCATGGCCGACGACTCATCGTCGACATCGGTGGCGGCTCGACGGAATTCATCATCGGGGAGCAGTTCGAACCCTTGGCTCTGGAAAGCCTGCACATGGGGTGCGTCGCTTATACCCAGCGCTTCTTTGCCAACGGTGAAATCAGCGAGAAACGCTTTCGCAAGGCGCAACTCGCCGCAACCTCCGAACTGGCCCACATACGCCGTCATTATCGTGAGCTCGGCTGGAGCGACCCGGTAGGATCCAGCGGCACGATCAAAGCAGCCGCCGCCGTTATCGCCGCTCATGGCGATGGACCGGAAGGGATCATCACCCGACAAGGCTTATGGGCACTGCGCGGGCGCATCCTGAAGCAAAAGCAGCTCAACAAACTCTCCATGTCAGGGTTGAAAGCGGACCGCGCCACGGTATTTCCCGCCGGGATGGCCATCCTGTGCGCTATTTTCGATACCTTCGAACTCGACCATATGCGTTACTCCGACGGCGCATTGCGCGAAGGCGTGCTCTATGATCTCGCCGGCCGCCATACTGCTGAAGACTCGCGTCTACAGACGCTGGAGGCATTACGCCAACGTTACCGCACCGATCCCCGTCAGGCTGACAATGTCGGCGAAACGGCCAGAACCTGCCTGACACAACTGGCGTCAGACTGGCCGTTCAGCGACGAGCAGATCGAATATCTCGACTGGGCTGCCCAATTACATGAAATCGGGTTGGCCATCTCGCACAGCCAATTTCACCGCCACGGCGCCTACTTGATTGCCAACTCCGATCTGCCGGGATTTTCCCGCCCTGAACAACAGGCGCTGGCATTCCTGGTTCGCGCCCACCGTCGCAAGTTTCCGACCAAGGAACTCGAGACAGTGCCGGCCGGTTTCCGCCCGGTACTGGCCAAGCTGGCACGCTTGCTTCGCCTGGCGGTCATTCTCAACCATTCACGGCCGGAACGTGCCATGACACAACTCTCCATCAAGGCCGAAGGTGACAGGCTCGACATCACGTTGGATCGGCACCTCCCCGAACTCGCCCTGATCATCAATGACCTCGAACAAGAGGTCGAATACCAGCGTGCCGCCGGCTTCACTCTCGATGTCAGAACGACATGAGTTGCCAGCATTCGGCACACAGGCCAAAGGTTCCGACAGGGTTCACTACGGCTACGACCTGATCATCATGCCAGATCACGAGCAACGCCCGACGCTGCCAAGGAGGCACATGCTGTTCCTGGAGCAGGCGTTTGAGATCCCGATGACCACGCTGCGGCAACTTCAACCGCTCCCCCCCGGTCCGCGGCCGAACGTGCAGTTCGATGGTTCCGGTCCAAGGGGCGAGAAGTTGCCAACGCAGTGGTCCCAGCGGCGTTTCCAGTGTCGAGAGGCCATCCCAGACCGCTTGCCAATCGGAAGGCATACTGACACCGGGGGACTGCAGATAGAGGCCATCACGCCAGCAACGCGCCTCAGCGCCGTTCCACGCCACATGAACCGAGGCATCCCGACGACTCCCCAACTGCTCGATGAGGGTCGTCAGGCGCGCCGCTGGCGGGGTGGGCAGGCCGAGTTGCTGGCAACAATAGCGCAGCAGAAGCCGCATCCGCGGCTCACTGAGTTGCAATAGCCGGGAAATGGAAAGACAGCCGGGCTCCCCACCTACCGTTCCCAGATCCAAGGACGCCAGGTCGTCAAGCAACGCATCCGCTTCGCCAGCGAGCCGCGCCGACGCCGCCAGCGACTTGTCGACTGCCGGCCAGCGTGATCGCAATAGTGGCAGGACTTGATGTCTCAGGAAATTACGGTCGAACGCAGTATCTGCATTGGTCGGATCCTCGATCCAGGGTACCTTCAATTCATGAGCGGCGGCTTCCAGCCTGGCGCGAGGCACAGCCCAGAACGGACGCATAAGGTGGCGGTTATGCCAGTCGCGCACTCGGCTCATGCCGGCCAATCCACGCGTACCACTACCGCGCAGCGCCGCCAGCAAAAAGGTTTCTGCCTGGTCATTCCGGTGCTGGGCCAGCCACAGAGTCTCGCCTTCGGCGACGCATCGCATGAATGCGGCATAGCGCGCCTGGCGCGCTGCTCCCTCCGGACCGAGATCGCTGTCATCGGGCACATCGACATGTTCGACGCGCAACGGGATCCCGAGCCAGGAACATAGGCGATGGCAGTGTGCTTCGAAATCGGCAGCAGCGCCCTGCAAGGCGTGATTGATATGCAAGGCGTGAAGATCACGGTCGTAGTGGCGGTTCGCCTCGGTTGCCAACCACAACAGCAGTGATGAGTCGAGCCCACCGGAAAGCGCAACCCACACAGCACTGCCTGGCGGTGTCTCCGCCAGGGCATGATCGACTAATGACTGGAGAGACATGAAGCCGGAGGGGCCACCTCACGTGCCGTCATGACGCTCAGGCCGGAGCGCCGTAACTCATCAACCGGTCGTAACGCCGTGCCAACAGTGCCGAGACCTCCATGGACTGCAGACGATCCAGGCTCGCGAGCAAGGCATGCTTGATGCGTTCGGCGGTTTCGCCAGGCTGGCGGTGTGCACCACCCAGAGGTTCATCGATCAGGGTGTCCACAAACCCCAGTTCATTCAACCGTTCAGCCGTGATGCCCATCGCCTGAGCCGCCTCAGAGGCCTTCTCGGCGCTTTTCCAGAGAATCGACGCACAGCCCTCAGGTGAAATCACCGAATACGTCGAGTACTGGAGCATCTGCAACTCGTCGCAGACACCAATGGCCAGCGCGCCTCCAGAGCCCCCTTCACCGACGACGGTCGTGACGATCGGCGTCTTCAACCTTGACATCACCGCCAGGTTATATGCGATGGCCTCACTCTGGCCACGCTCCTCGGCATCGATACCCGGATAGGCGCCGGGGGTATCAATAAAGGTCAGTACCGGCAGATTGAACCGTTCAGCCATTTCCATCAAACGACAGGCCTTGCGATAGCCCTCAGGGCGCGGCATACCGAAATTACGCCGTACCTTCTCCTTGACGTCACGCCCTTTCTGGTGGCCGATGATCATCACCGGTTTGTCGTCAAGACGGGCGATACCACCGACCAGAGCCGCATCATCAGCAAAATGGCGATCCCCGTGCAATTCGTCGAAATCGGTAAACACATGCTCGATATAATCGAGCATATAGGGCCGTTTGGGATGGCGTGATAATTGCGAGATCTGCCAGGCGCTGAGGTCGCGGAAAATCTGTTCAGTGAGCTTCTTGCTCTTCTCCTGAAGCTTGTTGACCTCTTCATTGATATTGATCTTGCTGTCGTTGCCGACCAGCCGTAGCTCTTCGATCTTCGCCTGCAACTCGGCAATGGGCTGTTCGAAATCAAGATAATTGGGATTCATAGCGTTTCAGCTTCGTCGGAATCTGGCAGCCACGTCAACACGTGGAAGAAATGAAGACAGTTGGAGCATTATCGCAGCTTGGGACCATGGCGCAAGCCATCCCGTATTCATCGGTAGCGGAGGCGCACCCCGTCCTGGCCTTCGACATCACGCAACGCGACAAGCAACTCATCACTGGGCGACACGCGCCACTCGTCGGCCAGCTCCAGCCAGCCGCTGGCCTGATCATTGCGGTAGCATACCCGAACTGGCAGTCCGTGCGCATCGCACCAAGGCGTCAGGCTATCACGTAGACTGTCTACCAGCCGACCATTAGCACGTCGACCATCAAGCGATAATTCGACCGCTTCGCCATAACGGGTCCGCGCATCGACCATCGGCGTTACCTCTTTGCCGCGAAGACGCAACCCGCCCGAATAGTCGTCATTCGACACCTCGCCTTCCACGATCAACACCTGATCGGCTTCAAGACGACTGCGCACCTGCTCGAACAACTCACCGAACAGCGATGCCTCGATCCGACCGGTACGGTCATCAAGCGTGATGAAGGCCATCGTATCGCCCCGCTTGGATTTCATGGTGCGCATGGCCACCACCAGACCGGCTACCCGTTGAGGCTCACGGCTTGGCTTGAGATCAGCGATACGTGTCGATACGAAACGTGTCAGTTCCCCTTCGTACTCATCGATGGGATGGCCGGTAAGATACAGCCCCAGCGTCTCTTTTTCTCCGGCCAGACGCACCTTGTCGGTCCAGTCCCGTGCGTCGCGGAAATCGGCATAGACATCCTGATCGCCGGGATCGGCAAAGACATCGCCGAACATGTCGATCATGCCCCGGGACTGATTGGCGTGATTCTGTGCCGCCGCCTTGATTGCGGCATCGAGTGCGTCAAAGAGAACGGCACGGGATGGCCCCAGGCGATCCAATGCTCCCGCCCGGATCAATGCTTCCATGGTGCGTTTGTTGAGGCGCTTGGTATCGACACGACGACAGAAATCGAAAAGGTCCGTAAAGGGGCCACCATCGTTGCGAGCCTCCACGATGGCGCCAATCGGCCCCTCCCCGACACCACGGATCGCACCGAGGCCGTATACGACTCGCCCTTCATCGTCGACGGTGAACTTATAGCCACCGACATTGACATCCGGCGGTGTCACAGTCAGTGACAGATGGCGACACTCCTCGATCAGGGGAACGACTTTATCGAGATTGTCCATTTCCGTGGACAACACTGCCGCCATGAATGGCCCCGGGTAATGCGCCTTGAGCCAGGCCGTCTGATACGACACCAGCGCATACGCTGCCGAGTGAGACTTGTTGAAACCGTAACCGGCGAACTTCTCGACCAGATCAAAAAGGTTGCCGGCCAAGTCACGGTCGATGCCATTCGCCTCACATCCTTCCATGAAACCGACACGCTGCTTGGCCATTTCCTCAGGCTTCTTCTTGCCCATGGCGCGACGCAGCAAGTCGGCTTGGCCCAGGCTATACCCTGCCATCACCTGAGCTATCTGCATCACCTGCTCCTGATACAGGATGATGCCGTAGGTCGACTCGAGTACCGGCTTGAGCCATTCATGCTGATAGTCCGGGTGCGGGTAAGAGACATCGGCCCGACCATGCTTGCGATTGATGAAATCGTCGACCATGCCGGACTGCAGGGGGCCAGGACGGAACAATGCGACCAACGCGATGAGATCTTCCAGCGAGTCGGGTTGAAGCCGCTTGATCAACTCTTTCATACCGCGCGATTCCAGCTGAAAGACAGCCGTGGTTTCAGCACGCTTGAGACGGTCGAAGGTCGGGCCATCGCTGAGTGGGATGGTGTTGATATCCAGCGGTCCCTGGCCTTGGGCGGCACGTACCTGATCGACCATTTCCAACGCCCAGTCGATGATCGTCAGCGTGCGTAGCCCGAGGAAGTCGAACTTGACCAGGCCGGCCTCCTCGATGTCGTTCTTGTCGAACTGGACAACCAGACCGCTGCCATCCTCCTCGCAAAGCAGTGGGGCGAAATCGGTCAACTTCGTCGGCGCGATCACGACCCCACCGGCATGCTTCCCGCTTCCTCGAGTGATGCCCTCGAGCTTCAGGGCCATGTCCCATATTTCTCGGCCATCATCATCATTGCTCAGGAACTCCCGCAGCGGTTCCTCCTGCTCGTAGGCCTTCTCCAGCGTCATCCCGACCTCGAAGGGGATCAACTTGGAGAGTTTGTCACCCAGCGAGTATGGCTTGCCCTGGGCTCTCGCCACATCACGTACTACCGCCTTGGCCGCCATGGTTCCGAAGGTAACGATCTGCGAGACGGCATCGCGCCCGTAATGCTCGGCAACGTAGTCGATCACCCGATCGCGTTTCTCCATGCAGAAGTCGACGTCGAAGTCGGGCATCGAGACGCGTTCCGGATTGAGAAAACGCTCGAACAGCAGGTCGTACTCCAGCGGATCAAGATCGGTGATCTTCAACGCATAGGCCACCAGTGAACCGGCGCCGGACCCCCGCCCCGGCCCCACGGGAACGTCGTTGTCCTTGGCCCACTGGATGAAGTCCATCACGATCAGGAAGTAACCGGGGAATCCCATTTGCAGAATGATATCGAGCTCGAAATCGAGCCGTTGACGGTACATCGCCTCGTACTCGGCACGATCACGGCCCTGGTAGATCGCATTGGGACCATCGAAGAGTTGAGTCAGGCGTTCACTAAGTCCGTCATGGGAAATCTTGCGAAAGAACGCTTCCTGCGTCATGCCTTCAGGAATCGGGAATTCCGGCAGGAAAATCTCACCCAGTCTGACATCGACGTTGCAGCGAGCCGCGATCATGACACTGTTTTCCAGGGCCTCGGGGATGTCTGCAAACAGTTCCGCCATTTCCACCGGGCTCTTCAGGTACTGCTCTTCGCTATAGCGACGCTCGCGTCGTGGATCATCCAGGGCCTTGCCTTCACCAATAGCGACACGGGTTTCGTGCGCCCAGAATTCGTCCCGGGACAGGAAACGCACATCATTAGTCGCCACGACCGGTGTGCCGGTGTCAGTTGCCAACGCCACGGACTGGTGCAGGCACTCCTCTTCATGAGCTCGTCCGGTGCGCACCAGTTCAAGGTAAAACCGACCGGGAAAATGTCGGTTCCATTCGTCAAGCAGACCGCGGGCCTCATTCGGGTGATCGGAAAGCAAATGCCGACCTATCTCGCCCTCCCGAGCACCGGAAAGCGCGATCAACCCGTCACTTTGCTCGAAAACCCAGGCTTTCTTGAGCAACGGCATGCCACGCTGCTGTCCCTCCATCCAGCCACGTGAAATCAGCTCCGTCAGATGACGGTAGCCGTCATTGTTCATCGCCAGCAGCGTCAGACGGTAGGGATGCGCCTCGTCATGAGCGTTTTCGAGCCATAGGTCCGCCCCGATGATCGGTTTCAAACCGGCGCCTTCGGCTCCCTTGTAGGCCTTGACCAGTCCAAACAGGTTGGTTTCATCGGTTACCGACAGGGCAGGCATGCCATGCTCAGCGGTGGCTGTCACCAATGGCTTGAGCTTGACCAAGCCATCGATGAGCGAAAACTCCGTATGAACGCGAAGGTGGACGAAAGGAGTGGTCATATCGAGCTCATGATCCATCGATTATCGAAAGGTAACAGATATTGTGCCCGCCATCGCTTGTCTAGAATAGCGCCAGCTGTTTTTTGACAGGCGCAAAGGAGCGCCGATGCTCTGGCAACGGCCCCAGTCGTTCCAATGCTGCCAGGTGGTCGGCGGTGGGGTAGCCCTTGTGGCGGGCAAACCCATAGTCGGGATGGCGGTTATCCAGAAACAGCATCTGCGCATCGCGGTACACCTTGGCGAGGATAGACGCCGCAGCGATAGCGGGATGACGAGCATCCCCCTTGACCACGGCCTGTCCAGGCAGGTGGTGCCCCGGTAGCCGATTGCCATCGACCAGCAGGTATTCAGCCGCCACCGGCAAGGCATCAACGGCCCGACGCATGGCCAGATGAGTGGCATGATAGATATTCATCTCGTCAATTTCGGCCGGGGAGGCTTCGGCCACGGCATACGCCAGGGCCCGCTCTCGGATCTCACGGTCCAGGCTCTCCCGGCGTTTGGCAGTCAATGCCTTGGAATCGACCAAACCGGACACCGGGGCACTCGGGTTCAGAATCACGGCAGCCGCAACGACGGAACCTATCAGGGGCCCACGCCCCACTTCATCCACGCCGGCCAGATAATCGCCATCATAATCGATCGCCAACGGCACATGGGTCGGATCACTCATGGTCTCTCCCCATCGTCGGCCAGGCTATCGGGCAACGATCGCCCCTCGATCAGCGCCGTCACAGCGTCGGCGGCTCGCTCACTGGCTCCACGTTGCAGCTCGGCATGCATGGACGCAAAGCGGCGCTCCCGGACATGACGTGCCTGCTCATCATCAAGCAACGAAGACAGATGATCGGCGATGGACTCGGCGTTGGCATCCTCCTGGATCAATTCCGGCACCAGGTCTTCTCGTGCGATCAAGTTCGGTAGGGAGATCCAATCGGTCTTGACCAGCCATCGGGCCAGGCGATGAGTCATTGGCGCCATTTTGTAAGCCACCACCATGGAACGGTGACATAACATTGCTTCAAGAGCCGCCGTTCCGGATGCCAACAATACGGCATCAGCGGCCACCATGGCGCGACGTGCATCGCCTTCACACAGCGTGACACAACGTGCCAGTGCGGGCCGCTGCGCCAGCAACTCCGCAAGCTCCTGGTGCCGCTGTGGGGTAGCGGCGGGAATCACGACGTGGAGCGTTGGGCGGTTGGCCACCAGACGCTCCACGGCATCGAGAAACGTCGGCCCATGATAGCGAATCTCGTTAGCCCGTGAACCCGGCAGTACAGCGAGGATGGGCGCATCGTCCGCCAGGCCCAGGGTCTCGCGTGCCTGTCGACGATCATTGTCGAGCGGCAACTCGTCTGCCAAGGGGTGACCAACATAGGCGACCGGCACTCGATGCCGACGGTAGAACGCCGCTTCGAATGGCAGGAACGTCAGCATGGCATCGACAGCACGAGCGATACCCTTGATGCGGCCTTGCCGCCATGCCCATACGGAAGGGCTGACATAATGCGCCGTCGTCATACCGGCACGGCGCAAGGCGCGTTCCAGCCCCAAGTTGAAATCGGGGGCATCGATACCAATCATCACATCCGGGTTCCACGCCAGCGCATCCCGCCGCAAGGCTCGACGAACACCAATCAGTCTCGGCAAGTGCCTGAGCACCTCGACCAATCCCATCACGGAAAGTGTCTCCAGGGGATAGCGACTATCGAGGCCTTCGGAGACCATGCCGGGCCCACCAATTCCTCGAAAGAGGATATCGGGATGACGTGCCTTGAGTGACTGCATCAACCCCGTTCCCAGTAGATCGCCGGATAACTCACCGGCCACCAGGTAGACTTTCAGCGGCTGGTTCGTCATGGATTATCGGATGATTCCGCGTGTCGAGACACGAATCGACTCGACGAAGGTCGACGTTTCCGGCAACTGGAAACGTGACTCGATCGTCTCCAGCGCCTGATCAACCGTCAAACCTTGGCGATACACCAACTTATAGCACTCGTTCAGGGCCTGAATCGCATCGCGGGTAAAACCACGCCGTTTGAGTCCTATCGAATTGAGCCCATGAGGGGCGGCCGGATTGCCATTGATCATCACATAGGCGGGCGTATCCTTGGTGATGATCGAACCGCCACCTGCCATGGCATGAGTGCCGAAGTGGCAGAACTGGTGGATGGCAGATAATCCTCCCAGAATGGCGAAATCCCCGATTGTGACGTGACCCGCCAGTGTCACCTGGTTGGCAAGTACACAGTCATCACCGATGACACAATCGTGTCCCACATGGACATAGGCCATGAACAGATTGCGATGGCCGATAGTGGTTTCTCCACGATCCTGCACTGTGCCACGATGCAGCGTAGCCCCCTCGCGGATGACGTTATCGTCCCCCATCACCAACCTGGTGGGTTCGCCGTTATATTTCTTGTCCTGACAAGCCTCGCCGACGGAAGCAAACTGAAATATACGGGTCCGCTTGCCCAGCCGAGTCGGTCCATTGACGACGACATGGGGGCCGATCACGCTGCCGGCACCAATTTCCACATTCGCGCCAATCACACTGAAGGGTCCGACCTCGACGTCTTCAGCCAAACTGGCGCTGGGATCAACGATAGCAGTGCGATGAATCAAGCCACCTTCCTCTCGGCACAAATGATATCAGCTTCGCAAACCAGTTCATCGTTCACCGTCGCCTGACAGGCGAACTTCCAGATACCTCGTCGTGCACGAATGACACTCGCTTCCAGGCGAAGTTGATCACCGGGCATGACGGGATGCTTGAAGCGCACATTGTCGCTTCCTACCAAGTAATAAACATAACCGTCAGCCGGCATTTTGTTGACGGTTTTGAACCCTAGTATGCCACAGGCTTGCGCCAGAGCTTCTATCACCAAGACACCGGGCATGATCGGATGGTGTGGAAAGTGGCCGTTGAAAAAAGGTTCGTTGATGCTGACATTCTTGTAGCCGACGATGGACTCTCCCACCTTCAAATCGAGCACTCGATCTATGAGCAAAAAAGGATAACGGTGCGGGAGATATTCACGAATCTCGTTGATGTCCATGACCATCGATACGACCTCTGAAATGAAAAAAAGCCCCTCCCGAGGGACAGGCGATGACAACAATATCTTTTGATAGACGGACCATGAGTCGGCGCAACAACGATAACTGCCAACCAGGCATCAGCTTTGCCGATAGGCTTTTTCCAGCTGCGTCAATCGCTTGGCGATTTCATCGAGTTGCTTGAAACGAACGGCATTCTTGCGCCAGAGGGCATTATCCATGGCCCCGGTTCCTGACGAATAGACACCAGGCTCGTGAATTGAATTGGTCACTATGCTCATGCCCGTGACCTGCACGCCATCGCAAATAGTCAGATGACCCGACAGACCGACACCGCCTCCCAACATGCAGTGCCTGCCCACTTTCGTGGAGCCGGCAATTCCAACACATCCCGCCAGAGCGCTATGCTCGCCTATATGGACGTTATGAGCAATCTGTACCTGACTGTCGATCTTGACGTCATCATCGATGACGGTATCGCCCAGCGCGCCACGATCAATACTCGAACAGCTACCGACCTCGACGTCGTCGCCAATGATAACACCTCCGAGCTGCGCAATCTTGTGCCAACTTCCCCCATCATGAGCGAAACCGAAGCCATCACCACCAATGACACAGCCACTATGGAGAATGGCCCGCTTGCCTACCGTGACTCCGTGGTAGACAGTCACATTGGCATGCAACCGCGACGACTCACCGATCACACTGTCAGCACCGATGACAGAGCCAGGTCCGACGATAACTCCGGCATCCAGACGCACCCCTTCCTCAATAACGGCATTGGGACCAACCTGGACTCCCTCAGCCAAACGGGCACTGCCATCGACGACTGCCGTCGGATGGATGCCCGGCTTATCGCGAGCAGCCAAAGGGTCGAATAAGCGAGACAGTTCGGCATACCCCAGATAAGGGTTATCCAAAGACAGACTCGCGGTCGGACACTCCTCAACATGCCGAGGGTGCAGCAACACGGCAGCAGCCCGCGTATCCGCCAGATACTTCAGATAGGCTTTGTTGGCAAGGAAGGTGACATCATCGGGCCCGGCATCCTCAAGAGTTGCCAAACCGGTAACGACGCGTTCGCCGTTACCATCCAGATGGGCGCCCAACCGTTTGGCGAGCTCGGCCAGTGTCAGTCCTGAAGATGAAGGGTTGTCCATGAGTGCCTGCAGGGTACACGGCAGATGGGCGCCAAACAGTCTGGCGCCCTTCCACCTCAGTTGAGCGAATCGAGTATCTGTGTGACCTCATTGGTCAAATCGAGACTATCGTCGACATGGATAGCCGCTTCTCCATCGACGACGACCTCAAGATTGTAGCGCTGAACCACCTGATCGATCGCTTGCTCCAGTTTGGGACGAAACTCTTCCAGCAACTGCTGCTCGGCCTGCTGCTGAGCTTCCTGCACCTGTGCCCGCAACTGCTGGAATCGCTGCCCTTTCTGCTGCAACTCTTGCTGTACTTGCTGTCGTTCCGAGTCGGACATGGTCTCGGCATTCTGCTGCATGCGCTGCTGGAGTTGCTGTAATTCCTGTCCCAAGGATTGCAACTGCTGCTGTTCGTTGCCGATCTGGCTTTCCAGACGGTCACGTGACTGCTGAGCGGCATTGGTATTCATCAGCGCTTCACGCCAATCCACCACGCCCACTTCAGTCGCTTGCGCCGGCAGTGCCAGAAGCAACAACATGGCACCCAGGCATACTCCCTCTATCACTGTACGCATACGCTCATACTCCTTTGCGAGCTCATTGTGCAGTCATCGCTTCAGAAGGTCTGTCCCAACGAGAACTGGAAGAATTGTGTGTCATCCTCGTCCTCGTCATTGAGAGGTTGCGCCACGCTGAAGGTCAAGGGACCAACCGGGGTCAGCCAGGACAAACCGATACCGGCACTGTAGCGCAAGTCGCCCATATCGACACCCGACTCGCACTGCGACGTCTGGCCCGGCTCAACATCATAGCAGTCCGTCAGGAAGGTATTGCCAGCATCAACGAAGAGGCTGGTCTGCATCGAGCGCCGATCCTCGATGAAGGGCAGCGGGAACAGCAGTTCGGCAGACCCTTCGACCAGGACATTGCCCCCGAGCGTACGATCCTCGTCATCACCCGGCTGAGGGGTCGTCTGCGGTCCCAGCGTATTCGATGTAAAGCCACGCACCGATCCCAAACCACCAGAGAAAAAGTTCTCATAGAATGGATAAGGGTCGTCGCCGCCCAGCGTATCGGCATAACCGAGCTCGGACCGGAATTTCAATGCCCACTCATTGTCGAGAGAGAACAGTCGTTGAGCCTCATAGCGAGCCTTGTAATACTCGGCATCACTGCCGGGTACCGACGTTTCCAGTGATGCACGCTGATAACTGCCATCCGTCGGTAAAACCCCGCGGTTGAGGTTGTTACGCGTCCAGCTGGCCGTCACATTCAAGCTCTGGGCATCATTACCCTGGTCGTCGACATACTGCATGATCTCTGACGCCGTATCATCGTAGGTCTGAATCGACAGATCCTCGACATTGGCACCGAAATTCAGGCGAGACAGCTCATTGACCGGATAACCGAAATTGATCCCACCACCGTAGGCATCCGTGGAGTATGTCGAAATATCGGAGTCCTCATAGTCCGTCTCGCGATAGAACAGGTTATATCCGCGGGAAATGCCATCCAGTGTCCAGTACGGGTCGGTGAAGCCGAAATTGAGATTGGTAAAGGTATCGCTTCGCTGAGCCCCGACATTGACACGGTTCCCGGTCCCCAGGAAATTGTTCTGCGACAGAGAGGCCCCGTAAATGACACCAGCACTTTGAGAATAGCCCACGCTGGCTGAAATCGATCCGGAAGGTTGCTCCTCGACATTGTAAGTGACATCGAGTTGATCCGGTTCTCCTGGCACCGGCTCGGTTTCGACTTCCACCTGACGGAAGAAACCAAGACGTTCCAGCCGCTCCCGGGACTGGGTGATCTGCTCGGTCGAGGCAGGCGCACCTTCCATCTGTACCATCTCGCGGCGCAGCACCTCATCTTCGGTGGTGGTATTGCCGACGAAATTGATACGACGTACGGAGGCCCGACGCCCCGGTTCGACATTGAACGTCAGATCGACGGTCTCGCCATCGGGATTGACCTCGGGCACCCCCTCGACTTCAGCAAACGCATACCCCTCGGCCCCCAAACGCGAACGGATCGCTTCAGATGACGCCGTGACATCGCTGCGCGAGAATATCTCGCCTCGTTCCGCCTCAACCAGGGATAGCGCCTCATCTTCGCTGATCTTGAGATCCCCGGCGAAGTGAATATCGCCAAGACGGAAACGTTCACCTTCTTCCACATTGACGGTGATGTAGATGTCGGATTTGTCGGGACTGATCGATACCTGCGTCGAGGCAATATTGAAATTGACGTAGCCACGATCCAGATAGAAGGAACGCAAACGCTCGAGATCCCCGGACAGGCGCTCCCGAGAGTACTCGTCATCGGAGAACCATCCGAAGAACCAGCCAGGACGATCTTCAAGCTCGAAGGATTCCCGCAGCGTTTCGTCGTCAAAATCTTCGTTGCCGACGATATTGATCTGACGAATCTTGGCGACATCCCCTTCATCGATATCGATGTTCACACGAACACGGTTATCTTCGAGTTCCTCGACTTCGGCGTCGATGGAGGCACTGTAGCGTCCCTGGCTGAGATAGACCTGCTCGAGTTCACGCTGAATCTCTTCGAGTGTCGAAAGTTGCAGCACTTCGCCTTCGGACACATCGGAATCAGCCAGGCCTTCACGCAGATCGTCTTCATTGATCTGCGAATTGCCGCTGATATCGAGTTCATAGATGACAGGCCGTTCTTCCACCTGAATCACCAGGACATCGCCCTCACGAGCCAGCCTGACGTCGTCGAACAATCCGGTGGAAAACAACTCCCGTGCCGCCTCCGCCAGCTCGCGCTCATCGACACGATCATTGGCACTGACGGGAAATGCATTGAACACGGAAGCGGCCGAAACGCGTTGCAGGCCCTCCACGCGAATATCCGAAACATTGAAGGAATTCGCCAGCACCGTCTGTGAGCCGGCCAGCAGCAACGCCGCCAATCCGATGGTCTTGAGTTTCATGCAGTCGCTTCGCTCGAGTTGGTCTAGCCGCTTGTAGAACAAGCACCATATACATTTGTACGGGTGACTGACAAGGCCAGCCCTAGCCGCTTACACGCCGATACCCGGAGACAATGCCCTTTTTCGGATACCATTTTCCTTCCACACCGCGGATCATAGCCGCATTAGATCAAAATAAAGTGCCATCAGCATCAGACTGCCGACCAATGCCAGTCCGATTCGCAAACCGACCGCCTGGACACGTTCAGACACCGGTCGTCCACGAATCACCTCGATGATGTAATACACCAGGTGGCCTCCATCAAGCACCGGTATCGGCAACAGGTTGAGCACACCGAGGCTGATCGACAGATAGGCCATGAAGCTGACAAAACTTTCCAGCCCTGTTCGCGCCGACTCTCCTGCGACCCTGGCAATCGTAATGGGACCCGACAGGTTCGTGGGCGAAATCAAGCCCACTACCATCTTGCGAATGGCATCCAGGGTCAAGAGCGACATCTCTCCCGTTCGCGACACTGACTGGCCTATCGCCGCTACGGGACCATAGCGGATTTCGCGTCGATACTCATCAGGCCAGTCAACGGGCTCGACACCGGCACCGATGTATCCTATCGAGACATCATCTTCCAGCGACTGTCGACCGGGTGTCAGTTCCAGCTCCCGGCGGTCCCCCCCTCGTTCCACTTCCAGGGCCAAGGTTTCACCGGGGCTGCCACGAACGACATCGACGAACGCCATCCAGTCTTCAACAGGTTCACCATTCACCGCCTTGATCTCATCACCCGGCTTGAGTCCAGCGCGAGCGGCGGCTTCATCGTCGATCACCTGCCCGATCACAGCCGGCATCGGTGGTCGCCATGGAGTGACCCCCAGGCTGACCAGGGGCTGGGGAGGATCCTGACGTACCAACCAGTCCTCGACGGGAACTCGATATGTCGATGCCTGCGTTTCGCCTTCGTCCCGGGCCTCGATCGCCAAGTCGCCATCATGACCGATCGCCGCCACCAGCTTGAGATTGATGTCGTCCCAGGAGCTGACGACATCCCCCTCTACGGCGACGATTTCCTGCTGAGCCTCCAATCCTCCCCGATCTGCCGGGGAACCCGGTTCGACGTCACCTATCACCGGTGCCACGGTCGTCGTACCGACAACGAACAGCAACCAGTAGGCGACGATCGCAAGCAGGAAGTTCGCCAGAGGACCAGCGGAAACGATAGCGATCCGTCGCCAGACCGACTTGCGATTGAAGGCCTGGTCACGTTCCTCGGGAGCGACCGGCCCCTCGCGTTCGTCAAGCATCTTGACGTAGCCGCCCAGAGGAATGGCGGCAACGGCAAATTCGGTTCCATGGCGATCGAACCGTGACCACAACGGCTTGCCGAACCCAACCGAAAAGCGCAGCACTTTGACACCGCAACGTCTGGCGACCCAGAAATGACCGAACTCATGGAACGTGATCAGCACACCCAGGACGACGATGACAGCCAGCAGATTTTGGATCACCCCCATAAACCGGCCCCCTGGTCGTGTCTTGCCAGATATTGATGGGCCAAACGCCGCGCTCTGGCATCTTCCTCGAGAATGATGTCGAGATTGCCAGCACTCACCACGGACGCTCCCTCCAGGACATCCTGAACCAGGTTGGCAATACCACCGAATGGCATCCGACCGGCGAGGAATGCCTCGACAGCCACCTCATTGGCAGCATTGAGGACCACTGGGGCGGTTCCCCCACTCTTCATGGCGTCTCGCGCCAAGCGCAAACAGGGAAAGGCCTCTTCATCCGGTGCCTGGAAATCAAGTCTGGCAACCTGGAACAGATCCAACGCTTCCACCCCCGCGTCAATCCGCTCCGGCCATGCCAAGCCATAGGCAATCGGTGTACGCATGTCAGGATTGCCCATTTGAGCGATGACCGACCCATCACTGTATGCCGCCATGGAATGAATCACACTTTGTGGGTGGACCACGACTTGAACCTGGTCGGGATTGGCATTGAACAGCCAGCAGGCTTCGATCAATTCCAACCCCTTGTTCATTAACGTGGCACTATCGACACTGATCTTCCGCCCCATTGACCAATTGGGGTGAGCGCAGGCCTGGTCTGGAGTCACGGAAGCCAACTGCTCCGCCTTCCACCCCAGAAAGGGCCCCCCGGAAGCGGTAAGCAACAGCTGTGTGACCCCATGATGAGACAGACCTTGTCGGTGCTCGGTAGGTAGACACTGGTAGATGGCATTATGTTCGGAGTCGATAGGCAGCAACAATGCCCGATGAGTGTCGACGGCCTCCATGAAGAGGCCGCCGGACATGACGAGGGCTTCCTTGTTGGCCAGCAACACACGCTTTCCAGCACGCACGGCAGCCAACGTCGGCAACAGGCCGGCAGCGCCCACGATGGCCGCCATGACCACATCCACTTCAGAGGCCTCGGCCACTTCGATCAGTGCTGCCTCACCACTACGCACCTCGGTGTCAACGTTGGCGCTGGACAGCTGCTCTCGCAGCCAACGGGCGTCGACCTCACTCTCGATGACCGCGAGACTGGGGCGATGAAGGCGGCACAACACCTCAAGCTGTTCCCGGGACTTGCGTGCGGTCAACGCATGGATTCGATAACGCTCGGGGTGCCGAGCCAGCACATCCAGCGTGCTTCCCCCAATCGATCCGGTTGCCCCCATGACGGTAACCGTGCAGGGTGAGGCTTGCTTTGTCATCGACGCGATGCTGGATGCCATTGGCAATACCTGTTCTCGAACGGAATCAGATCCATGAATGCAGCAGGGCAAAAATCGGCACGGCCGCTGTCAAGCTATCAATACGGTCCAGTATGCCACCGTGGCCAGGCAGCAAGGCGCTGGAATCCTTGATGCCGCGCGAGCGTTTGAGCATGCTCTCCAACAGGTCACCGAGCACCGAAACCAGCGTGATCACCATTGTAATCATCACTAGCACCATGCTCTCTTCAATGCTCAGACGCAGCCACAGCACAAAGCTCAAGGCGAGCACGGTTGTCGCGACCACACCGCCCATCACGCCTTCCCAGGTTTTTCCTGGACTGACGGCAGGGGCCAATTTGCGGCGACCGAAACGTCGCCCTGCAAAATAAGCGCCCGTATCGGCGAACCAGACGAGCAGCAGTACGAACAACAGCCACACGGCACCTTCCGCCCGAACATGGTAGAAACCGACCCAGCACGGCAACAGCACCCAGCCCCCCATGGCCAGGCGTCCGGTAGTCGTCTTCCATTGAGACTCGGTTGCCGGGTAACTGACAACCCAATACAAGTTGAGCGCCCAGCCTAGAAGCGCGACCCATAAAGGCCAAGTCTGATGTATCGCATTGGTATGCCATAACATCAACATGAACAGCATAGCCGCCAGGATGCCCACCAATCGCGAACGGCGCGTCGTCACGCCCGCCAGATTGGTCCATTCCCAGCTTGCCACCAAGACGATGCCAGCGGTAAAAATGGCAAATGGGCCTGACTCCAAGCCAAACAGGCCTGCCAGTACGAGGGGAGCAAGCAACAAGGCAGTCAAGACCCTTTGCCTAAGCACCTTGAACCTCAACTTGCTCGTCAGTCATCCCGAAACGGCGTTGACGTTGACGGAAATCTTCAATGGCGGCATCAAACGCATCGGCATCGAAATCCGGCCACAATAACGGAGAAAAGTGGAACTCCGCATACGCCAGCTGCCACAGAAGAAAATTGGAAATGCGCTGCTCACCACTGGTACGAATGCAGAGATCCACCGGCGGGTCATCGTGCAGGCTGATCTCCGACTCCAGCGCCTGCTCGTTGATATCAGAAGCACGCATTTCGTCGTTTTCGACTCGCTCTGCCAACCGCTGTGCCGCCTGGGCGATGTCCCAGCGCCCTCCATAGTTAGCCGCGATGACCAGATGCATTCCCTGATTATCCTGGGTCAATGCCTCGGCACGTTGGATATGCTGCTGAATCGCCGTGGAAAATCCCCGACGCTCCCCGATGATCGACAAGCGGATGTCATGCTCGTTGAGCTTCTTGACTTCGCGCTTTAGCGCCATCAGGAACAGTTCCATCAATGCACTGACCTCAGCCGCGGGGCGTTTCCAGTTCTCGCTCGAAAACGCAAACAGCGTCAGTGTATCCACGCGGTGTTCAGCGGCTCGTCGAATCACTGCCCGCACAGCATCCACGCCGGCCCGATGACCTCGCACACCGGACCACCCCCGGGCTCTGGCCCAGCGATTGTTGCCATCCATGATGATCGCCACGTGTCGGGGGACATCCTTTCGACGGTCGTGCGGGAGCTTCGTTGACGTCATGGAATCTCGTTCAGGGCAACGGGCATCAGAAAAAGCGTTATCGTGTGGTCCGATACTATACCTGCATCAAGTCGTGTTCCTTGGTTTCGAGAAGCTTATCGACCTCTGCAATATACTTGTCGGTCAGCTTCTGTATGGCGTCCATTGCGCCATGCTCTTCATCCTCGGAGATCGACTTGTCCTTCATCAGCGCCTTAAGGTCATTATTGGCATCACGACGCACGTTGCGTATGGCGACCCGTGTCTGTTCGGCCTCGCTACGCGCCTGTTTAATATAGCCTTTGCGCGTCTCCTCAGTCAGCATCGGCATCGGGACACGGATGACATCACCGGCCGTTGCAGGGTTCAACCCCAGATCCGACGTCATGATTGCCTTCTCCACTTTCGGCACCATGGATTTTTCCCATGGCACGACCGACAGCGTCCTGGCATCTTCGACATTGACCGATGCCACCTGATTGATCGGCATCTCGGTGCCGTAATATTCCACCATTACCGAATCCAGCAAGCTGGTATGTGCCCGCCCCGTACGAATCTTGTTGAAATTGGCATGGAGGGCGTCGAGGCTCTTCTTCATGCGCTTTTCAGCGTCTTGCTTGATGTCATTGATCACGATGTCACCCTCTTTCTATCAGCGTACCTTCCATGCCACCCACCACCAGATTGAGCAAGGCACCTGGTTTGTTCATATCGAACACTCTCACCGGCATGGCATGGTCACGCACCAGGCAGATAGCGGTCAAATCCATGACCCCCAGCTTCTGATCGAGTACCTCGTCATAGGTGAGGCGCTCGTATTTACTGGCGTCCGAGTGCATGAAAGGATCCTTGTCATAAACCCCGTCGACTTTAGTGGCTTTGACCACTACATCCGCATCGATTTCGATGCCACGCAGACACGCTGCCGAATCCGTTGTAAAGAACGGGTTCCCGGTACCGGCTGAAAACAGTACCACATCACCCGAGGTCAGATAGCGGATGGCGGTGCGACGATCATAGTGTTCGACGACACCGCTCATGGGAATCGCCGACATGACCCGTGAACGAATATTCGAGCGCTCCAGGGCATCCCGCATCGCGAGGGCATTCATTACGGTGGCCAGCATTCCCATATGGTCGCCGGTCACACGTTCCATACCGGCTTCATGCAAGGCCGCGCCCCGGAAAAGGTTACCCCCACCGACAACGATACCCACCTGCACACCGATTCCCACCAGTTGGCCGATTTCAAGCGCCATGCGATCAAGCACCTTCGGGTCGATACCAAAATCGGCATCCCCGGTCAGGGCCTCACCGGACAATTTGAGCAAGATGCGCTTGTACTTCGTCTTGGTCCCCCGCTCGGACTTCTGGCTATGCTCGGGAATAGCGGAGTGGTCGGGAATCGCAGGCATGGGGCGTCTCCTTGTGACGTCAGCACGAAATCGGAAGTATTCTCCGAATGCGAAATTTCACCATCCGGATACACGAAGGCGTGCGCTTTCGCGCACGCCAACACGAACCTGGAAGTTCGGACCTCAGCTGCGGCCAGCCTGTTCCATCACTTCCTTAGCAAAGTCGACTTCTTCCTTCTCAATCCCCTCACCGACTTCAAAGCGAGTGAAACTGACCACTTCCCCGCCAGCCGCTTTGACGAACTCGGCGACGGTCTGATCCGGATCCTTGACGAAGGCCTGCTCGGTCAAGCTATTCTCCGCAAGGTACTTTTTCAGTCGGCCCTGCACCATCTTTTCCGCGATGTGATCCGGCTTGCCGGCCATATCCGGCTGGGCCAGGATAACGGCCTTCTCTTTATCGAGCAGATCCTGGGGCATATCGTCAGGCGTTGCTGCCATGGGGTTGATGGCCGCAGCATGCATGGCGACATCCTTGGCGGCCTCAGGCGTGCCGCCCGTGAGCACAGTCAGAACGCCGATGCGGCCGCCGTGGACATAAGCACCCACGACACCCCCTTCGGGGGCTTCGACGACACACGCGCGGCGCACGGAAATGTTCTCACCGATCTTCTGCACCAGTTGCTGGCGGGCTTCTTCCATGTCCGCATCCATCAAGGCGGCCACATCATCGCTGCGGGAAGCGAATACCGCATCGGCAACCTTATTGCCGAACGCCGTGAAATTATCGTCGCGAGCAACGAAGTCGGTTTCGGAATTGACTTCGAGCATCACACCGTAGCTATGGTCATCCGCCACACGGGTGAATACCGCCCCCTCGGCCGCAGTACGCCCCGCCTTCTTGGCGGCCTTGAGACCAGAGTTCTTACGCAGGTTTTCGATAGCCTGCTCGATATCGCCATCGGCTTCGGTGAGCGCTTTCTTGCACTCCATCATGCCCAAGCCGGTGCGCTCGCGCAGATCCTTGACCAGAGAGGCACTAATAGCTGCCATGATAATTAACCTCTGAAAATTGACGTCGATCGTTCAGTCAGCCGTTCGAGCGGCGAACTGCCGCCTTGATGGCGGCAGTTCGGCATCACTCGGAGACTTCGTCGGTTTCGGAGACTTCGACGAACTCGTCCGGGCGCCCTTCTTTCGCTTTGGCACAGGAGTCGGCAATAGCCTGCACATAGATCTGGATGGCACGAATGGAGTCGTCGTTCCCCGGAATGACATAGTCGACGCCATCAGGATCGGAGTTGCTGTCGACCACCCCAATCACCGGAATACCCAGCTTGTTGGCTTCATTGATGGCGATACGCTCATGATCGACATCGACGACGAACAATGCGTCGGGCAGACCGCCCATATCCTTGATACCGCCCACGGAGCGTTCAAGCTTTTCCTGCTCGCGGGTTGCCATCAACACTTCTTTCTTGGTGAGCTTCTCGAAAGTACCATCGCTGTGCATGGCTTCCAGTTCACGAAGCCGCTTGATGGACACGCGAATGGTCTTGAAGTTCGTCAGCATACCGCCGAGCCAGCGATGGTTGACGAATGGCTGACCGACACGAACGGCTTCTTCCTTGATGATCTTGCTTGCGCTGCGCTTGGTACCAACGAACAGAATCTTGTTGTTGGACGCCGCCATCCTTTCGACCACACCGGCGGCTTCATTGAGTGCCGGCAGCGTATGCTCGAGATTGATGATATGAATCTTGTTCCGCGCACCGAAGATATACTTGCTCATCTTCGGGTTCCAGTATTTGGTCTGGTGACCGAAGTGGGCGCCCGCCTTGAGCAGGTCACGCATATTGACTTGTGCCATGGATGACTCCTAATGAATCGGGTTAGGCCTCCATACACCCCATGGATCCGACCGACAGGCATCCGCCTGGACGGCACCCGGGACCATGTGCCGGTGTATGTGTGTGATTTCAGGCATTTTGCTTGCAAGCTCGCCAGTATCGCCCCGGCCCCATATAACGGGCAGGTAGCGATTGCAGGAAAGCGCGCAGATTTATACCATAGTTCAGCATCAATTTGAAGCCAATAGTCCGCCCATGACGCCATCCTCACGATGGCCAGGACTAATCTCACCTTCCAGATTCGAGATTGCATGAACATTCCCATCAAGACACCTGACGAAATCGAAAAAATGCGCGAAGCCGGCCGCCAGGCCGCTCGTGTACTGGAAATGCTGACCCCACACGTAAAGGCGGGTACCAGTACCGGAGAACTCGATCGGTTGAGCTACGATTTCATCGTCAATGAGCTGGGCTCTTCACCCGCCCCGCTCAACTACCATGGCTTTCCCAAATCGATCTGCACGTCGATCAATCACGTGGTCTGTCATGGCATTCCCGATGACGCCAAGAAACTGAAGAAGGGCGACATCATGAATATCGACATCACCGTCAAGACCGCCGACGGCTACCATGGTGATTCCAGCATGATGTTCATCGTTGGCGAGACCATTCAGGGCGAACGCTTATGCCGTGTCACCCAGGAGTGCCTGTACAAGAGTATCGCCGAAGTCAGGCCCGGCGCGCGGCTCTCGGATCTGGCGCGAGTCATCGAGCAGCACGCCGACGCCAATGGCTACTCGGTGGTGCGCGACTTCTGCGGTCACGGTATCGGCGCCGGCTTCCATGAGGACCCGCAGATCCTGCACTACGATGGCTATGCGCCCGGATCGGACGTGGAGCTCGCCGAAGGCATGTGCTTCACCATCGAGCCGATGATCAATGTCGGCGATTATCGCACCAAAGTCTTGCGCGATGGGTGGACGGCCGTCACCAAGGACAAGAGCCTATCCGCTCAATGGGAGCACACCTTGCTGGTCACCGCGACAGGAGTAGAGGTGCTCACCGCCCGCGCCGACGAAGACTTGTCGTTCCTCGACGGCTGACCATGTTACTGCACCATTACCGCCACGTTCCCGACGACGGCCTGCTCGATATCGACGGCTTTCGTACTGAACTCGCCGGCAGCCGGTCACCCATCGCACCTTTCAAGGAAGCACTGCGCGAGATCCAATCGCGCCTGGATGCCCGCTTCCGAGCAGGCGCCGATATTCGCGATCTGATTTACGGTCGCGCCTGGTGTCTCGATCAGTTACTGAGTGTTGCCTGGTCACAATATGACTGGCCCGATGACGGGATCGCACTGCTGGCTGTCGGTGGTTACGGACGGGGAGAACTGCACCCCCACTCCGATATCGACCTGCTACTGCTGCTCGAGAACGATGACGACGCGCCTTACCGTGAAGCCCTGACAGGGTTCGTCACCTTTCTCTGGGATATCGGCCTGGAAATCGGTCACAGTGTACGCTCGCTCGATGATTGCGAGCGCGAGGCGCGCGACGATGTCACGGTAATCACGAATCTGCTGGAGACGCGCACCCTGGCCGGCCCTGAACGACTGCGAGAGAAGATGCGGGAGCGACTTGCCACGCATCGGGTCTGGCCGGCAGACCGCTTTTTCGAAGCCAAATGGCAGGAACAGATCGCTCGCCATTACCGCTATAACAACTCCGAATACCACCTCGAGCCCAACATCAAGAGTTCACCGGGCGGATTACGGGATATTCAGATGATCGGCTGGGTTGCCAAGCGGCATTTCGGTACGCTGAGCTACGAGGATGCCGTCAACAACGGTTTCATGAATGATGCCGAGTTGCGCATCCTCAGTCAGGGGCAAGCCTTTCTCTGGCAAGTGCGCTACGCCCTCCACATGTTGACCGGGCGTGCTGAAGACCGACTGCTGTTCGACCACCAGCAAGCCGTTGCAGAGCTCTTCGGCTATCGTGATACACCTGAACGCCTCGCCGTCGAACAGTTCATGAAGCGTTATTACCGCCATGTCACTGCGCTGGCGGGACTCAATGACATGCTGCTGCAACATTTCGACGAAGTGATCCTGCGTGCCGATGAAGTCCTCGAGACCAAGCCGCTCAACAGCCGCTTCGAAATCAAGGGCGGTTACATCCAGGCTCGCCATCAGAATGTCTTTCACTACCGTCCGGCAGCACTGCTGGAACTCTTCCTGTTGATGTCACAGCATCCCGAAATCGAGGGAGTGCGGGCTTCGACCATTCGCTTGATCCGCGACAATCGCCACCGGATTGATGATCAGTTCCGGGACGATGTACGCCACCAGAGCCTGTTCATGGAGCTGCTTCGCTCCGGCGGCAACGTGGCCCGGCAACTACGCCGCATGAATCGTTATGGTGTGCTGGGCAAGTACTTGCCGGAATTCGGCCAGGCAGTCGGCCTGATGCAACACGACCTCTTTCATGTCTACACCGTGGATGCGCACACATTGCGTCTGCTGAAGGTCGTGCAGCGCTTTCGCGAACCCGAAGGGCGTGATGCCTTCCCGGTTGCCGCGGTACTGGTACATCAGTTGCCGAAGCTCGAATTGTTGTGGATCGCAGGCCTTTATCATGACATCGGCAAGGGGCGAGGTGGTGATCATTCATTGATCGGCGCCCGGGACGCTGAGGCGTTCTGTGAACGTCATGGCCTGTCACCACGAGACACCCGTCTGGTGAGCTGGTTGATCGAGCATCATCTGTTGATGTCCAAGACCGCTCAGAAACGCGACATCAGCGATCCCGACGTCATACGCGACTTCGCAGCCCAGATGCGTGATGAAGTACACCTGGATTACCTGTACGTTCTGACCGTTGCCGATATCAATGCGACCAATCCATCCTTGTGGAACGGCTGGCGAGCGATACTTCTGCGTCAGTTGCATGCCGAAACCAAACGGGCGCTGCGACGCGGCCTGGAAAACCCGCCGGATCGCGATGACTGGGTTCGCGAAACCCGCGCGGAAGCGCGTAGCCTGCTATCCACGGTCGGAGCTGAGCTGAATCGAGTGGATAGGCTGTGGGAATCGTTGGGCGAGGATTACTTCCTGCAATACGCACCCAGCGAAATCGTCTGGCAGACCCAGGGAATCCTCGACCATGGCGGCTCTGTACTTCCCTTGATCCTGACCAGCGCACCGGCTGAAGATACTGCGGAAGGGGGAACCAAGGTATTCATTCACACCCGTTCGGCGGATGACCTGTTCGCAGCGACAGCAGCCGCCATGGAACAGCTGGGGCTATCGATCCATGATGCCCGCATCGCGACGTCCAGCAACAATTGGACACTCAACACCTTCATCGTGCTCGATGAGCATGACGAGCCAATCCGCGACCCGGCGCGCCTGGAAGCCATCCGTCATTACCTGGTGGAAGAACTGGACGACCCCGACGACTATCCTCAGATAGTCACCCGGCATACACCACGACAACTCAGGCACTTCCAGGTCCCGACACAGGTCGCTATCGAACAGGATCCAGCCAATGAACGCACCATGCTGGAACTCGTGGCTCCGGACCGTCCAGGGTTGCTGGCACGTATCGGACGCATTTTCATGGAACAGGACATCGCCTTGTCCACAGCCAAGATTGCCACGCTTGGTGAGCGCGTCGAAGACGTCTTCTTCATCACCGATAAAGCGGGGCATCCCCTCCTCGACCTTGAACGCCAGGAGCAGTTACGCAAACGATTGATCGAGGTACTGAGCGTTTGAGGCGTCTTGCCGGCTTCCCTATAATCGTCTGGTTCGTCTCGATTCATGACGCATCATCAACGACCATACGCGTTCCCACGAGGATTCCTGGCCACCCATGAACCCTGATCTCGACGCCCTGCAGCCATACCCCTTCGAGAAGCTTGCCGCACTGAAAGCCGCTGTGACGCCTTGCCGGGAACTGGCGCATATCCCATTGACCATCGGTGAGCCACGGCATCCTCCATACGACAAGGCACTGGCAACCCTCGCGAGCCATTTGCATGAATTGGGAAGTTACCCTGCGACAGCCGGGTTGCCGGAATTACGCCAGACGATCGCCGACTGGGTGACGAAACGCTTTGGCCTGACAGGTATCGATCCTGAGACCCAGATACTGCCGGTCAACGGTACTCGTGAAGCGATCTTTGCTTTCGTCCAGGCGACTCTGGACCGCTCTCGCCCGGCCCATGTCGCCGTACCGAATCCGTTTTATCAGATTTACGAGGGGGCGACCCGACTTGCGGGAGGTATACCACTGTACCTCGATTGCCACGCCGAGAATGATTTTCGCCCCGACTTCCAAGCCATTTCGGCAGACACTTGGCGCAATACGCAGATCGTGTTCCTCTGCTCTCCAGGCAATCCGACCGGTGCCGTCACGCCCCTGAACGAATTCCGGCAACTGGTCGAACTCGCCGACGAATACGACTTCGTCATTGCATCCGACGAGTGCTATTCCGAGCTCTATCTTGATGAGAATGCGCCGCCCGCCGGCCTTCTGGAAGCCTGCAACGCGATGGGACGGCATGACTACCGGCGCTGCCTGGTATTCCACTCGCTATCCAAGCGCTCCAACCTCCCCGGCCTGCGTTCCGGCTTCGTGGCCGGGGATGAACGCTTGATTACGCCGTTCAAGCGCTATCGGACCTATCATGGCTGTGCCATGTCACTGCCATTGCAACGGGCATCGATCTCGGCTTGGCAGGACGAATCTCATGTCCGTGCCAACCGTGCGGCGTATCGGGAGAAGTTTGCCGCGGTCACCGAGATACTCTCGCCGGTCATGGCATTTCCCACCCCCAGGGCCAGTTTTTATCTCTGGCCCGCCGTACCGGATGGCCAGGATGAGACATTTGCCCAACGGCTCTACGCTGACATGCATGTCAGCGTGCTTCCGGGACGTTACATGGGCCGCCATCGTGCTGATGGCTACAACCCCGGGAACGGCCGGTTGCGACTCGCCCTGGTCGCCGACCTTGACACGACGGTCGAAGCCGCACAGCGAATACGCCACTTCATCGAAAGAGGACTCGCATGCTGACTCTGTATGTCATCAAGTCCTGCGATACTTGTCGCAGAGCCCGCAAGGCGCTTGACAGCCTCGGTCTCGAGTACCACCTCCATGACCTGAGAGGCGATGGGCTGACAGCATCGATGCTGGATACCTGGCTTAGCCATGTTCCCGCACTGGACATGCTCAACAAGCGCAGTACGACATGGCGATCTCTCGATGAGCACAGCAAAGCCTCGATTGACACGGATAGTGCCAGACAGCTCATGTTAGAGCACCCAACGCTGATCAAGCGCCCACTGCTGGATACCGGTGACACCATCATGATCGGTTATCGCGATGGTGATTATGACGAGTTGTCCGGCTAGCTTATACGACCCCGGTATGTTGAGACACAGCCCTATTACCTTATGGAGACAGGCCCATGTTGAGTTTTGCACTCGGAATCGGAAACCAGAATACACAAGGTGACTGGTTGGACATTTATTATCCGGCCCCCCTCTTCCAGCCCGATGACAGCTTGGTCAACGCCGCACGCAAGGCCCTCGATGCTCCGGATGGCAAGGCGGCGATCAGTTTTCTACCCGAACATTGCAGCGATTTGGCTGCAGCGCTGAAAGACGCCGGTCATGCAGAGCAGGCCGAACTGGCCGAATCCCTGGCAAACAGCACGCGCCCTCTCGTCGCCATGTTTCTGGACAGCGACGAGCCCCCGGAATCGGCTCCCGAAGTCTATCTCAAACTGCATCTGCTTTCGCATCGCCTGGTCAAACCCCATGACCTGGATCTGACAGGCATGTTCGGTTTGCTCCGCAATGTCGCCTGGACCAATGAGGGACCGATCGATGTCGAGGAACTGGCGGCGCGCCGGCTTCAGGCAAAGCTGGAAGGACGCAACTTGTCGGTGGACTGCATCGACAAGTTTCCCAAGATGGCCGATTACGTCGTGCCACAAGGCGTCCGTATCGGTGATACGGCGCGTGTACGCCTCGGCGCCTACCTTGGTGAAGGGACAACAGTCATGCATGAAGGCTTCGTCAACTTCAATGCCGGCACCGAGGGCCCCGGCATGGTCGAGGGTCGCATCTCCGCTGGTGTCATGATCGGCAAGGGGTCCGATCTGGGTGGCGGTTGCTCGACAATGGGAACGCTGTCCGGTGGAGGCAATATCGTCATTCGCGTTGGTGAAGGCTGCCTGATCGGCGCCAATGCCGGTATTGGCATACCGCTGGGGGACCGCTGCACCGTGGAGGCGGGCCTCTACATCACCGCTGGCGCCAAAGTCGCGGTTCTCGATGAACAAGGACAGGAAGTCAAGGTCGTCGCCGCCCGGGAACTGGCCGGTCAGAGCGACATGCTCCTGCGCCGCAACTCGACCAATGGTCGTATCGAGTGCCTGACCAACAAGAGCGCCATTGCCCTGAACGAAGCGCTGCACGCTCACAATTGATACCAGAGCGCCCGCCATGGCGGGCGCCGACTCTTTGACACCGACCTGCCGGAACCCATCATGCCCGACACCACTACACCCGACAGCGCCAGCCTGTCACCGACGCTGGCACTGGCCTGCGAACTCATGCGTCGCCCGTCGGTTACACCCGACGACGCCGGCTGTCAGGACGTCATCGCCATGCGTCTCGAACGACTGGGCTTTCACCTCGAGCGTTTGCCCTTCGGCGATGTAGAGAATCTATGGGCGGTTCGTGGGCATCACGGCCCGGTACTCGCTTTTGCCGGACACACCGATGTCGTGCCAAGCGGGCCGGAAGTGCGCTGGCAGCATCCACCGTTTTCACCGCATATCGACGCGGAAGGCATGTTGTGGGGGCGCGGCGCAGCCGACATGAAAGGAAGCCTGGCGGCGATGGTGACGGCCGTTGAACGCTTCGTTGCCACGCACCCGGAACATCCAGGCAAGATAGCCTTCCTGATCACCTCCGATGAGGAAGGCCCGGCCATCGATGGTACCCGGGCCGTGGTCGAGCATCTTCGTGAACAACACGATCGCCTCGATTACTGCATCGTCGGCGAACCTTCCTCGACAACCCGCATCGGTGACACCATCAAGAACGGGCGTCGTGGATCACTGGGAGGGGTACTGCACGTCAAGGGCACACAAGGCCATGTCGCCTACCCACATATGGCACGCAACCCGATCCATGAAGCCATGCCAGCCCTTGATGCCCTGGTCAGTGAGTGTTGGGATAGCGGCAATGACCACTTCCCCGCCACCAGTTTTCAGATCTCCAATATTCGTGCAGGGGGCGGAGCCACCAACGTCATTCCAGGAGAGCTGGATATCATATTCAACTTCCGCTACTCCACGGAAGTCACCCATGAACAATTGCAGGAGCGCACTGAGGCGATACTAACGTCTTATGGGCTCGACTACCGCCTGGAGTGGACGCTCAACGGCGAACCCTTCCTGACGGATCACGGCGAATTGATCGATGCCACCATCGCCTGTACAGAAGATGTCGTGGGTCGGCGCCCGCAACTTTCTACCGCCGGTGGAACATCCGATGGCCGCTTCATTGCCTCCCTGGGCAGTCAGGTCGTTGAACTCGGCCCACTCAATGCCACCATCCATCAGGTCGATGAGCGTGTCCGTGCGGATGACCTGGAGCGGTTGAGTGACATCTACGAAGCGATACTGTCACGCCTGCTCGTATAATTCGTCCGCGCACCGGAGACCCCCATGGAACGCTACCCGGACATTGAAATCTATCTGGCCGAGGCATCGCTCGACGTCCTTGATCAATGGCTCACCGAACGCCTGGAAGCGCCATCCTTATCCCGTGTCGGCAAGCGTAAATGGCGTACTGTCGGCTACTATGACGGTCAAACCGTTCCGATACTGCTGATCGAACAAGCCGCCGACGGTTTTACCAGCCTCTGGTTCGATAGCCACTCGACGCCATGGCCCCGGGATATCGATTGTGCACGAGAAATCGTTGAACGGTTCGGCTGTGAAGTTCGCTGCTCCCTGGGCAGTTGGCAGCCCGGCGATGATCCGGATCGTTTCCTCCAACTTCTCCCCAGCGGCGAAGAGCGGGAAATCGATTGGCCTGATTCAGGGCAATAACGTCACATGTCGTAAAACACCCCACCAGTCTTGCCGGCAGGGTGTTGATCGAGAGCAAACAGGGTGGGAACCGACGTCAGGTAATCACCGTGACGTCATCGGCTTGCAGGCCGCGCTCATTCTGCACGACGTGATAACGCACCTTCTGTCCCTCGGCGAGGGTCCGGTGACCACGACCGCGAATGGCGCGAAAGTGAACGAACACATCATCCCCGGAATCACGTGTGATGAAACCGTACCCTTTGTTGACATTGAACCATTTGACTTCACCGATCTCCCGATCATCATCCTCGACCTCGGCCAGCGTGGCGAGTTTTGGCGTCAGGATGTTGACGGCCAGGGTAGCGATCATCAGCAGTAGAAATACCGCCACGACGACCGCGAGATAAACGACGGCGACACCGCCGACCTCCAGACTACGGAACAATTCCTGCGACAACTCTCCACCCGTCAGGGAGATGAACAGCGCGATCAGCAGTGGAGCCGGTGCGGCGAGGAGAACACTGATAAGACTACAACGAAGTAACACCTTGCGATTCATGGACCTCGACTTCTCTTGTTGTGGCGATGAATGAAACGATCTCAACGGCGACCGCCAAGCTTCTGGCGGCCACTGATCCAGACAATGAAGGTGCCGCGATGAACGATGATACGCGACGAAACGATTCTAACACGCCAATAGCGGACTCGCTCGCCTCGCTAGAAACAAGACTCGAAGCCGTGGAAAGCCGGCTCGCTTACCAGGAACATTGGTTGGACGAACTCGACCGAGCGCTGGCTGGTCAGGAAAAGCGTCTGGCAGCATTGGAAACTCTCAGTGGGGCCATGCAGGAACGCTTACGCCAGCATCATCACGCACTTCAGAACGGCGATACGTCCGCTACCGAGCCCCGCCCTGAGGATGAAAGACCCCCACATTATTGAATGTGGGAGGGCCATACACACCAGCACCCTGTCATCGATCCACGTTCAGGTCGACGGCAGGTCTGGCCGCTTGACATTCGATAGCGCGCCGATGGCGTTACGTTTCGTCGAGATACCGCTCTGCATCCAGAGCTGCCATGCAACCACTGCCAGCCGAAGTGACGGCTTGGCGGTAAACATGGTCCATGACATCACCAGAGGCGAAGACTCCCGGCACGCTGGTCGCGGTGGCATTACCTTCCAGCCCCGACTTGACCTTGATATACCCTCCATTCATGTCCAGCTGGCCCTCGAAGATGCTGGTGTTTGGCGAGTGCCCAATGGCGATGAAGACCCCGGGTACCTTCAGTTCCTGAGTAGTGCCGTCGACCGTTGACTTGATGCGAACGCCGGTTACACCGCTATTGTCGCCCAGCACTTCATCAAGCACATGATTCCATTCAATGGCCATATTACCGTTCGCAACTTTATCGAACAGCTTATCCTGAAGGATCTTCTCGGCACGCAGCGAGTCACGGCGGTGCACGAGTGTCACTTTTGACGCGATATTCGACAGGTATAGTGCTTCTTCAACAGCCGTGTTGCCGCCACCGACGACGACCACTTCCTGGTTGCGATAGAAGAAGCCATCACAGGTCGCACAGGCCGATACACCTTGCCCCATGAATGCTTGCTCGGAAGGTAGGCCAAGGTAGCGAGCACTGGCTCCGGTCGCAATGATCAGTGCATCGCAGGTATAGGTGCCACTGTCCCCTTTCAATGTGAATGGCCGCTGTCGCAACTCGACTTCGTTGATGTGATCAAAGAGCACTTCGGTCTCGAACCGCTCAGCATGCTTGCGCATGCGCTCCATCAACTCGGGGCCCTGAACACCCACATCGTCACCCGGCCAGTTGTCGACATCGGTCGTGGTGGTCAGTTGACCACCGGCTTGCATACCGGTGATCAACAACGGCTTGAGGTTGGCACGAGCCGCATAGACAGCGGCGGTATAACCTGCCGGACCGGAGCCGAGGATGATCAAACGTTCGTGGCGTGCATCACTCATGGGGAAACCTCATAACAAAAACAAGCGGGTGACTCGACCGATAATAGACGACTCCCGCATTGTATCACCACTCGCGGCGAACGGGAGGCGAAACGAAAGAGGCGGCCCTCAGGGCCGCCTCATAACCGATCATGCTGGTTTACAGCGCCTCGGAGTGGGCCCCGAGGTACTTGGCAACCCCTTCGGCGGTATCCTTCATGCCTTCTTTGCCTTCATCCCAACCAGCCGGGCAGACTTCGCCATGCTTCTGGTGGTGCTTGAGGGCCTTGACCATGCGCAGCATCTCATCGACATTGCGGCCCAGCGGCAGATTGTTGACCGTCTGATGCTGGATCACGCCATTCTCGTCAATCAAGAAAGAGGCGCGCATGGCGACACCGGCTTCCGGATGCTCGATGCCATAGGCCTGAGTCACTTCATGCTTGACGTCCGCCACGATAGGGAAGCCGACTTCACCGATACCACCCTTCTCGGGGGAGGTCTTGCGCCATGCATGGTGAGTGAACTGCGAGTCGATGGAGGCACCGATCACCTCGACACCGAGCTCCTTGAATTGCTCCAGGCGATTGTCATGGGCAATGATCTCGGACGGGCAGACGAACGTGAAGTCCAACGGCCAGAAGAACAGGACACGCAGTTTTCCGTGGCTGTCTGACAGTTTGAAATTCTCCACGATCTCACCATTGCCCAGAACAGCCGGTGCTTCAAAATCAGGGGCTTGGCGTCCAACCAGTACACTCATGCAACGTCTCCTTTAATTATGGAAATCATCGATTCAAAACTCTGAATAGACTAAAGTCTAAACACCAGAAATAACAATTGGTCCAGGCAATGACCCGTATAGGCATTACCTATATCATCAATGCCCGACCCGATTTTCTGACATACCTGACATCATCCATGATATCCGATATTCAGAAGACATCGTCGTCGCGCCCGAGAACCACATTCTCCAAATCTCCATATTGCGTGACGACGACATGGACCTGTATCGGCGAACAGCAGCGCGGACAGTCTTCCCACGTCGCGTGACTTCCCTGGCTGGCATCGACCAGCAATTGGAAGTCCGTGTTGCAGTAGGGGCAGGTTACCGCCCACGTATTGAGCATCTCTTCGTGCACGACGATATCCCATTGACGCCTCGACTTCCGCTACCCCCCCACGTGGGGGCCACCGCCGATAATTTCAAGTTGTCCGGATACCCACCACGGAAAGTTCATTCACTGACATTGAGAGGAATACTTGCCCAGCATGCTAGGCTTGAAAACAGACGATAACATAACCATGTCACGATAAGTGGATGTCGCATGACATTTCGCTCTTCGATGAGGAGGAGACCATGAACACCCCTACCACGCCCGATATGCTATCGACACTCGATGTCGGTCGGCACACCTATCACTACTACAGCCTGCCAAAGGCAGCGCAGGCATTCGGAGATATCTCCAGACTCCCTGTCACTCTCAAGGTGCTACTCGAGAACCAGCTTCGCTTTGCCGACGATGCCAGTGTCTCCAATGACGACCTGCAGGCGTTGGTCGACTGGCAAAAGGAGGCGAAGTCCACGCGCGAGATCGGTTATCGCCCAGCCAGGGTATTGATGCAGGACTTCACTGGTGTGCCCGGCGTGGTGGACCTGGCATCCATGCGTGCGGCTGTCGCCAAGCTCGGGGAAGACCCGTCGCGTATCAATCCATTGTCACCAGTCGATCTGGTCATTGACCATTCGGTGATGGTCGACAAGTTCGGCAATCCCTCGGCGTTTCGCGACAACGTTGCCATCGAGATGGAACGTAACCGTGAGCGTTACGAGTTCCTGCGCTGGGGGCAGGATGCATTCGACAATTTCCGGGTTGTCCCTCCCGGTACCGGGATCTGTCACCAGGTCAACCTCGAGTATCTGGGCAAGACAGTGTGGACCAAGGAGGTCGACGGCAAGACCTTCGCCTTCCCTGACACCCTGGTCGGAACCGACTCCCACACCACCATGATCAATGGATTGGGCGTACTCGGTTGGGGCGTCGGTGGCATCGAAGCCGAAGCAGCCATGCTGGGCCAACCGGTCTCGATGCTGATTCCCGAAGTGGTCGGCTTCAAGCTGACCGGAAAACTGCGTGAAGGCATTACCGCCACCGACCTGGTGCTGACCGTAACGCAAATGCTGCGTGAACGCGGTGTCGTCGGCAAGTTCGTCGAGTTCTATGGCGATGGCCTTCAGGACCTGCCGGTTGCCGACCGCGCCACGATCGCCAACATGTCGCCGGAATACGGTGCCACCTGCGGTTTCTTCCCGGTCGATGACGAGACACTGAAGTACTTGCGCCTGACAGGGCGCGATGACGATCAGGTGGCACTGGTCGAGGCCTATTGCAAGGATCAGGGACTATGGCGTGAGCCGGGCGCCGAGCCGATTTTCAGCGACACACTTCAATTGGACATGGGAGATGTCGAAGCCAGCCTCGCCGGTCCCAAGCGGCCACAGGACCGCGTTGCCCTGTCCGACATGAAGCGCACCTTCGAAACCTTGTTGAACGGCGACAACAAGGACCTCTCGTCGACCGAGAAAGGCAAATGGTTATCGGAAGGAGGACAAACCGCCGTCGGTGTCGAAAAGAGTTATGAGGGCCTCGACTTTACAGGAACCGACAGCCAGGACGTCGACCTGAATGGGGAGGCGTTCAAACTCAACCATGGCGCTGTCGTCATTGCCGCCATCACGTCATGCACCAACACCTCCAACCCCAGTGTCATGATGGCGGCCGGTCTGCTCGCCCGGAATGCACGCAACAAAGGGCTCGGGACCAAGCCTTGGGTCAAGACCTCGCTGGCTCCCGGCTCCAAAGTGGTCACGGACTACCTGGCCGCTGGTGGCGTGCAGGATGATCTGGATGCCCTGGGCTTCAATCTGGTGGGCTACGGTTGCACGACCTGTATCGGCAATTCAGGCCCATTACTGGAACCCATCGAGAAAGCCATCGAGCAAGGTGACCTGACGGTGGCCTCGGTGTTATCCGGCAACCGTAACTTCGAAGGCCGCGTCCACCCCTTGACCAAGACCAACTGGCTGGCTTCACCGCCCCTGGTGGTTGCCTACGCCCTGGCCGGCAACGTCCGTCTCGACCTCACCCAGGAGCCTTTGGGCATCGGCTCCGACGGCAAGCCGGTCTACCTTCAGGATATCTGGCCATCACAGGCGGAAATCGCTGAGGCCGTCGAAAAGGTCAATACCAACATGTTCCGCAAGGAATACGCCGAAGTCTTCGACGGCGATGACGTCTGGCAATCCATCGACGTACCACAAAGTGAAGTCTACCAATGGTCTGATCAGTCCACCTACATTCAGCACCCCCCTTTCTTCGAGGGTATGGGTAGGACTCCCGCACCGGTGGAGGATGTACATGGTGCCCGCATATTGGCCATGTTCGGGGATTCAGTGACAACCGACCACATCTCTCCGGCTGGCGCCATCAAACCCGACAGCCCGGCAGGACGCTACTTGCAGGAACGCGGCGTCAAACCGGTGGATTTCAATTCCTACGGCTCACGGCGCGGCAACCATGAAGTCATGATGCGCGGCACCTTCGCCAACGTCCGTATCAAGAACGAGATGCTGGATGGCGTCGAGGGTGGCTTTACGCGTCATGTACCGAGCGGCGAACAGATGGCCATCTACGATGCCGCCATGAAGTACCAGGAGGAAAATACACCGTTGGTCATCATTGCCGGGAAGGAGTACGGTACCGGCTCCTCACGTGACTGGGCCGCCAAGGGGACCCGACTGCTTGGTGTGCGAGCGGTACTGGCCGAATCCTACGAGCGCATTCATCGTTCCAACCTGATCGGGATGGGTGTGGTACCGCTGCAGTTTCCCAATGGAGAGAACCGTGAAACGCTGGGCATCACCGGTGACGAGACGATATCTATCGACGGACTGACCGCGTTGACACCTGGCGGCCGGGTCAACGTCACTATCGCCAGCGACAAGGGCGAGAAGAAAATCGAGGCCTTGTGCCGCATCGACACTGCCAATGAGTTGGAGTACTACCGTCATGGCGGCATCCTCCATTATGTCCTGCGCAAGATGATCGGCTCAGCCTAATCCGCTGTTTCAAAAGCCAAACCAACACAACGCCCCATCGGGTTGACCCGATGGGGCGTTGTTCGGCAAAGCACCGCATTGCCCTCCCGAGAAGAGGCGCGGATCATCTGTAATGCATGTTTCCTCTCATGCTAGAAAGCGCGACGACGATACTCACGATAGCGCGGGAACCAGAAGTTGCGTTCGATGGATTCCCGAAGCGTCTGATCCTCACTTCGCAACGCCACCCCGTCTTCCTGCGCCTGTTTGGCGACATCAAAGGCAATGGATTTGCTGATGTCACGAATATCGGACAATGCCGGCAGGAGAGCCCCTTCACCGTGCTGAACCATGGGAGCTGACTTGGCCAAGGCATTGGACGCCGCCATCAACATCCTATCAGTCACACGCGAGGCACGTGTCGCTACGACCCCCAGACCGATCCCCGGGAAAATATACGCGTTGTTGCACTGAGCGATCGGATAGGTTTCGCCCCTCAGTTCCACGGGTTTGAAGGGGCTGCCCGTTGCCACCAGTGCCTGGCCTTCGGTCCATGCCAGTATCTCATCCGGCGTTGCTTCGACGCGTGAGGTCGGGTTTGAGAGCGGCATGACTACCGGATGCTGGCAAGCGGTGTGCATGGTTTCTATCACATCCTGTGTGAACAGACCGCGCTGTCCGGATACCCCCACCAATACGGTCGGTTGCACCTGCGTCACGACATCGAGCAGACCACGGTCGCCGTTTCCATCCAGGACGTTGGAATCATGTGCCAACCTGGCCTGAAAGTCATAGAGCCCATCCATGTCGGTGGTCAGCAGGCCATGCCGATCAACCATGAAAATACGCGCCCGGGCTTGTGCTTCACTCAGTCCCTCTTCCTGCATTGCCACGACGATCTGTTCGGCGATCCCGCAACCGGCGGAGCCGGCTCCGACGAAGACGATGCGCTGGTCGCTGACCTTTTCTCGCTTGGCCTTGCATGCCGCCAAGAGGGTCCCTACACACACAGCCGCGGTCCCCTGAATGTCATCGTTGAAGCAGCAAAGATCATCGCGGTAGCGCTCCAGAAGCGGCATGGCATTGGTCTGGGCGAAATCCTCGAATTGCAGCAACACATTCGGCCAGCGGCGCTTCACTGCCGCGATGAACTCCGCCATGAAGGCGTCGTACTCTTCCTGGGAGACACGCTCATGCCGCCACCCCATGTACATCGGATCATCCAGCAACGCTTGGTTGTTGGTGCCGACATCGAGCATGATCGGCAGAGTATAGGCTGGGCTGATTCCTCCACAGGCGGTGTAGAGCGACAGTTTGCCAATGGGAATGCCCATCCCGCCGATACCTTGGTCGCCCAACCCCAGGATGCGCTCACCGTCGGTGACTACGATGACCTTGACGTTATCCTTGGTCGCGCTGCGCAGGATCTCATCCATGTGGTCACGATCGGGGTAGGAAATGAAAAGCCCCCGATGATTACGGTAGATATTGGAGAATTCCTCACACGCCTCCCCGACCGTCGGGGTGTAGATGATCGGCAGCATCTCCTCGAGATGCGACTCCAGTAGCCGGAAGAACAGTGTCTCGTTGTCATCCTGGATCGCACGCAGATAGATATGACGATCGAGGTCGCTCTGACATTGACGATATTGCCTATAGGCGCGCTCGGCCTGTTCTTCGATGGTTTCGACATTTTGCGGCAGCAACCCGATCAGGTTGAATGCCATGCGTTCCTGTAGAGTAAAGGCACTTCCCTTGTTGAGCAGCGGCATTTCCAGTAATGATGGGCCGGCATAGGGAATATACAGCGGTCGCTTGGCAGACTCTTTCATGACACATCTCATGCTGTGGGTGGTTCCGAACGCCTGAAGCGCTCGATGGCATATCCATGATGGCTCAGTTTATCATGGAGGAGACTGCCTCGGCTCCCATCGCGGATATCAAGCGCCTCTGCTGCAGGCGACCTTATCCATCACGCCAATATCGTCCGGGGGATACCATGCGCGTCTTCTATCACGGGGATCAGGCACGACATCACCCACAACTCTACTTCTCTCGCGGTCAGCTACGCGCCCCCCAGGAGGTTCCTGCCCGGCTCGCCCCGTTGCTGGCGGCGCTGGAAACGCTGGGCCTGACGCCGGAAACGCCTGCGGATCAAGGGCCGGGGCCGCTCGCTCGAGTCCACACACTACCCTATCTGCAATTCCTGGAGAGCGCACATCGACGTTGGCCGGAGGATTGGGGTGACGAGGTCATCTCCAATGTCTTCGTGCGCGAACCCAATGCATTGCGGGGCATATTGGCCGAGGCCGGCCGCTATATCGCCGATGGCAGCGCACCTATCGGGGAAGCCACCTGGCATGCTGCCTACGCTTCGGCGCAGAGCGCCATTGCCGGCGCTGATGCCCTGTCCCAGCAGGAGCGACTTGCTTACGCGCTCTGCCGCCCTCCCGGTCATCATGCCCGTGCCGATGCGGCCGGCGGCTTCTGCTATCTGAACAATGCCGCCATTGCCGCTCAGCGACTTACCGCCTCGGGGGCGCGTGTCGCTATTCTCGATACCGATATGCACCATGGCCAAGGCATTCAAGACATCTTCTACTCGCGTGATGATGTCCTCTATGTCTCCATCCATGGAGATACCACCGACTTCTATCCCGCTGTGTGCGGTTTCGAGGACGAACGGGGGGAAGGCAGTGGCCATGGTTACAACATCAATCTACCCATGCCTCATGGCGCTTCCGAAACCCACTTCTTCGAGCGGCTGGATACGGCAGAGCGAGCCATCCAACTCTTTGCCCCCGATATCCTGATCCTGACACTCGGCTTCGACATCTACCATGCCGATCCGCAGTCCAGGGTGGGGGTGACAACAGAAGGTTTCGAACGTCTCGGCCATCGTATCGCAGCAACCCATTTGCCAACCCTGGTCGTGCAAGAAGGGGGATACGACATCGCCTCGTTGGAAACTAACGCGCATGCCTTTTTCTCGTCTTTGTTGTCGGCATGAACGACGATCTCCCCGGGCCGACCATTCGGCGCCGGGGCGATCTTCACGAATACTGACGCTGTCACGGCAGAACGTCAGCAGCTCCTGGCTGCCGGCCTGGCATCACCTGAAAAGAACAACGGCCGCAGTTTGACTCCCAGCATATTGCCGGCAAAGGCTGCAACCAGCCAAACCCAACCATGCAGACTGCCGGAAGCGATACCGCTGAAATAGGCACCGATATTGCAGCCGAAAGCCAAGCGTGCACCGTACCCCAACAAGAGACCACCAATGATAGCCGCCGTCACCGAACGCAGTGGGATACGGAAATTGGGGGCGAACTTGCCTGCCAGAGATGCCGCCACCAACGCCCCTAGAATGATGCCAACGTTCATGACCGTGGTGATATCACTCCACACACTGGCATCCAGAGCCGCTGCATTACCGGCCGATTGCCAATAACCCCATTGGCTGACATCACCGCCCAGCCACTCAAAACCTTTGGCCCCCCAGAGGGCAAAGGCCGACGTAATCCCCCATGGACGGCCAGCCAGGGCCAGTGTCGCAAAGTTGAGCAATGCCAATGCCACCGCGCCGACCAGTATCGGCCAAGGCCCAGTCAACCAGCGCCGCTGAGGCGACTCGACCTGCGGAGCCGCTTCCATTCGTCCATGACGCCGCTTTTCCAGGATAACGGTCAATGCCGCAATAGCGGCGAACAAGGCCAGGCTGACGGCGATGCCGCCTCCGGCCCCAAACTCGCTGACCAGAGACGTGGGCTGGAAGGCCGGTAAACTCGTCCACCAAGAAAAATGCGCCGTACCGATCAAGGAACCGATGATAAAGAACACCAGTGTAATCAGCATACGCGCATTGCCACCTCCGACAGTGAACAGGGTACCCGAGGCACAGCCACCGCCCAGTTGCATGCCCAGCCCAAAAAGAAAGGCACCAACGACGACCGATATACCGATCGGAGCCACGAACCCGCTCACCTCCTGACCAAATAGCGTGCCCGCGCCCAGCGCCGGGAAAAACAGCAGGACACTGATCGCCAGCATGACCATCTGGGCACGCAGACCACGCCCCCGACGCTCAGTGATGAACACGCGCCAGGCAGCGGTAAATCCGAAAGCCGCATGATAGAGCGCCATCCCCAGAGCCCCGCCGACCAACATCAAGGCACCGAGCCGGACCCCAAACGCGCTACCGATCACGATAACGCCGACCAGCAGAAGTGCACCTGCCACCCAGGTCGTCGGGGCCGGACGCCGTGGGGTCAATGCCAATTCACTCATTTCACCTCCTGAGGCACACCCAAACCGTTTGCCTGTTAATAATGCAATAGCTTAGTGTTTCACTCAGGAAAAGTGAAATTCATAAAAACGATGGCACTAATTCCTTATTTGCATATCAGATATCAAGAACCCGCCTTGCGGTCGGCTCCTCAATAAACGTTGTACCTATACGAAGCGTCCCAACCCCGCTGCCTCACGCAATCGGTCCATCACCGGAGCCGCTTCGGCACGGGCACGATCCGCCCCCTTCTTCAGGACGGACTCGATATGCCCGGGGTCTTCCATGAGCGCCTGATAACGTTCACGCGGTTCGCGAAGATGAGCATTGAGATACTCGAAGACCCGGTTCTTGGCTTCCCCCCAGCCGATACCGTCTTCGTACTCTTGGCGCATGACCTCGGTCTCTTCTGCTGAGGCGAAGGCGGCGTAGATCTGGAACAGCGTGCAACTATCGGGATCTTTCGGCTCGCCGGGCTCCAGCGAATTGGTCTTGATCTTGCGCACCAGCTTGAGCAGTTTTTTCTCGGATACGAACAGCGGGATCGTATTGTTGTAGCTCTTGGACATCTTGCGACCATCGAGCCCGTTCAATACCTCGACCTTCTCATCCACCACTGCTTCCGGCAACGTGAAGTGCTCACCGTGATAGAGGTGGTTGAATCGTCCGGCGATATCACGCGCCATTTCGATATGCTGGATCTGGTCTCGCCCTACGGGAACCCGATTGGCGTTGAACATTAGGATATCGGCGGCCATCAGCACCGGATAGCTGAAAAGCCCCATCGTAATGCCCCGGTCAGGGTCCTGATTGCCGGCCTCCTCGTTTTCCGCCACGGCGGCCTTGTAGGCATGCGCACGATTCATCAACCCCTTGGCACACACACAGGAGAGTAGCCAGGTCAATTCAGGGATTTCCGGAATGTCCGACTGGCGATAGAAGATGGCGTTGTCAGTATCCAGGCCTAGCGCCAGCCAGGTCGCGGCGATCTCCAGACGCGACTGTTGCACGCGACGAGGATCCTGGCACTTGATCAAGGCGTGCAGGTCGGCAAGGAAATAGAAGGACTGAACGCTCTCATCCTGGCTGGCCTCGATCGCGGGCTTGATGGCCCCGACATAGTTTCCGAGATGCGGCGTTCCGGTGGTGGTGATACCGGTGAGAACACGTGTCTTTGTCATGGAGATGCACTAGCCCGATCTGATGTTGCGATCCCGCCAGTTTACCGTGCTGTCCCGCTCAAGGCGAACGGGACAGCCACGACATCGGTATCGGCTATTGTCTGTTCAAGCCACCACCCTGGCCGGATCGACACTCTCCAGTCCGAATGCCTCGGCAACAGCACGGTAGGTGATCCTGCCGCCTTGCACGTTCAGCCCCGACAGGAAATGCGGATCCTCCGCAAGCGCACTTTTCCACCCTTTATCCGCCAGAGCCATCACGAAAGGCATGGTGGCATTGGTCAATGCCTGCGTCGAGGTTCTCGCCACCGCACCAGGCATGTTCGCCACACAGTAGTGAACCACCCCATCGACGACATAGGCCGGCTCGGCGTGAGTCGTCGGTTTGCTGGTCTCGAAACAACCGCCCTGATCGATGGCGACATCGACCAGTACGCTTCCCGGCGTCATGTCGGCCAGCATGGCTCGCGTGATCAGTTTGGGCGCCGCCGCACCGGGTACCAATACGGCACCAATGATGAGGTCGGACTCGCGGACCGCTTCATCCAGAGTGTCGGCAGTGGAAAAGACCGTTTTCATGCGCCCCTGATAGCGATCGTCCAGGGTGTCCAGGCGTGGCAGCGACTTATCGAGTACAGTCACGTCGGCTCCCAGTCCCAGCGCCATCCGGGCCGCGTTCTCGCCGACGACGCCTCCGCCGATCACTGTCACCCTGGCAGGCGCCACCCCCGGGACACCGGGCAGCAATACACCGCTACCGCCCTGGGCCTTTTCCAGGCTATGCGCGCCGGCCTGTACCGCCATGCGTCCAGCAACCGCACTCATGGGAGACAATAGAGGCAATCCCCCTTCCGGCGCCGTGATCGTTTCATAAGCAATGCAGGTCGCCCCGGTCGCCATCAGGCCTCGCGTCAACTCCTCTTCTGCGGCCAGGTGCAGATAGGTGAACAGTGTCTGATCGGCCCGCAACCGCTCCACTTCCTCGGGCTGAGGCTCCTTGACCTTGACGATCAACTCGGCACCATCCCACAGACTGGCGACATCGGATTCGATGAGAGCACCGGCCGTTTGATACTGGGTGTCAGGGAACCCGGCGCCTTCACCCGCCCCGGTTTGGATAGTGACCTGATGGCCCCGCCCTACCAACTCGCGCACGCCAGTGGGGGTGAGTGCCACCCGATATTCATGATTCTTGATTTCCTTCGGAACGGCAATCTTCATAGCTCCTCCTGACAACACGGTATGACGGCGATGAGGGAATGACTATTCCATTACAGCACAGGAGAGCAAAAAGGATAAATTTGTCAGAAAAATCAATTTGATATATCAAAAACCGCGGGCTTGACGAGAAAATGTTTCACCAGGAAGGCAGCAAACGTGATATTTTGCTGACCACACACGCCAGCGTAACGGAGATATCAATCGCTCCGGAGCGTTCCGCAACGCCAACATCTGGTGAACACGCCCTCCAGCGATTCACCACAATGTTCACAGGTCCAGGTCGTGGCGGTGACATGACGTTCGTTGAGCGTCTCTTGTATCAACTCAGCAGCACGTTCGGCATTATGGGAAGCAACCCGGACTTCCGGTTCGCACTCACCGAGCGGTAGCTCACCGGCACCTCCACCAAGCGTCATGTTACCGAGTTCGGCAGGAATACCGGTAGCGTTCAGCAAGTTGCAAACATGGCTGACCAGCAGTGTATTCGAATGGGCGAAAACGCGTATTCGATCCGCCATGACCACATCCCTAATCCCGGAATACACGGACGCCAAGGGCTTTCAAGTAAGCCGTTTCGGGAATGGCCGGGTGAACCGGATGATCCGGCCCCTGGTGCCCTTGAAAGATCAATTGACCATGCCGATCCTGATGCCGTACCGCACCGCGCACGCATTCGATCAATCGTTCGGGGGACAGATGCATGGAGCACGATGCGGACACCAGCAATCCATCGCGACCCAGCAAGCGCATGGCTTCCCGGTTGAGGCGCGAGTATGCCCGCTCTCCATTGGGAATGTCCTTGCGCTTCTTGATGAATGCCGGCGGATCGAGCACGACGACATCAAACTGTTCGCCCTCGGCCTTGAGGGCCGCCAATGCCTCGAAGGCATCCCCCTCGGCAATGGTTACCCGCTCCTGCTGGCCGTTCAGCGCCGCGTTTTCCGCCACCATGTCGAGGGCGCCGGTGGAACTGTCGATACAGACGACCTCACTGGCGCCATGTGCCGCAGCCTGGACCCCCCAACCTCCGGTATAGCTGAAGACATCCAACACTCGCTTGCCGACCACCAACTCATTGAGCCAGGCGCGGTTGGCACGATGGTCAAAAAACCAACCAGTTTTCTGCCCCTCCAGCACGGGTGCCACGAAACGCACCCCATTTTCCTCGAGAAGCACTTGGTCGGGTAGCTCCCCCTTGGCCACGGATACCTGATGGCCGAGTTGCTCCTGGCGACGTCCAGAGGTGTCGTTCTTGAAAACAATGGCCCGAGGCGACAATACCTTGTCGAGTGCCGCGATCACTTCTTCACCAAGCCGTTCCATGCCCAGCGTATTCAGCTGCACGACCAGAATGTCGTCGAAACGATCGATGACCAATCCGGGCAGCAGATCGCCTTCACCGTGCACCAATCGATAGAAAGGTCGCGCGAAGAGCCGCTCCCGCAATCCGAGCGCCTGCTTGAAACGATGCACCAGCAGTGACCGATCGAGACGAACATTGGGGTCACGGGACACGATACGGGCGCAGATCAGGGAGTGCGGATTGACATAAGCGACGCCCATGGCCTTGCCATTAGCGGCCTCTATCACAGCCTGGGCACCCGGCTCGAACTCCTTGAGAGGTGTGACCTGGGTATCCACTTCGTTGGAGTACAGCCACAGGTGGCCCGATTTGAGACGGCGATCGGCATTTTTCTTCAGGCGCAGACGTTGAGTCACGACACACTCCAGCCTTGTCAACAAAACCAATTCAGGTACCGACCGCGCGTTTCCGGTCGGAGCTCATGTCTGGCAACGCGTACAAAAGACACTGGCGCGCTGCCCCACGGTTGTCAGTCGCAATTCGGCGCCACACCGGCGACACGGCTGGCCATCGCGACCGTAGACATTCAGCCGTTGGGCGAAGTAGCCCGGTTCACCGACACCACTGACGAAATCCCGTAACGTCGTACCGCCCTGGTCTATCGCAGCCGCGAGAACATCACGGACGGCAGCCGCCAGGCGGTCATAACGTGTCCTGCTGATGCGTCCAGCCGCCCGGCGCGGGTCGATGCCCGCGAGGAATAGCGCCTCGGCCGCATAGATATTCCCGACACCCACCACGACAGCATTATCCATCAGGAAGGATTTCACGGCCAGACGACGTCCTCGTGACAAGCGATACAAATGCTCGCCATCGAAAGCCGATGACAGCGGTTCCGGTCCCAGTTTCACCAGACGCTTGTCCGTGTCTTCCGAGCTCGACAGCCAGTCGACAAAACCGAAGCGACGGGGGTCGTGATATCGCAACACATGCCGATCCTCGATCACGATATCGATGTGGTCATGCTTGCGCGGGATGTCACCCACGCGCGCAATGCGCAGGCTACCCGACATTCCCAGATGCCAGAGCAGGGAACGGGAGACGCCACCCGACGATATCAAGGGAATCAGCAAATACTTGGCTCGCCGCCTCAAGTTACCAATGTGCGCGCCCACCAGGTCATCCGCCAGCGTCCCAGGCACAGGTATACGCAAACGGGGCTCACGCACGATGACCTCGACGATCTCACGCCCCTCCAGATGAGGAGCAATTCCTCGACGCGTCGTTTCGACCTCGGGCAATTCGGGCATGGCGTCACCAGTCATGATGGGCAGAGACGCAGGAACCCGGCATATGCCGGGTTCCTGAATGCAGACTGCCGCCTGCGGTGGAAGCAATCAAGTACGCCGTGTTACTTGATCTTGGCTTCCTTGTACATCACATGTTTACGGATGACCGGATCGAACTTCTTCATTTCGAGCTTATCCGGAGTGTTCCGCTTGTTCTTGTCGGTGGTATAGAAGTGACCTGTTCCGGCACTGGATACCATCCTGATCTTGTCACGCATGGCTCATTTCTCCCAAAACCTGTATCCGCCTGCAGAAGCCGATTCGCCACTATCAGGCATATCAGCGTCGGAGCGGTGCGTTATACCGCCTCACCACGCTTACGAATATCGCTCAGCACCTCTTCGATGCCTTTCTTGTCAATGATACGCATCCCCTTGGAAGAGACACGCAGCTTGACGAAGCGCTTCTCGGACTCCACCCAAAAACGATGGGTATGCAGATTCGGCAAGAAGCGACGACGCGTCTTGCGATGGGAGTGAGAGACGTTATTACCAGTCACCGGGCGCTTGCCGGTAACTTGACATACTTTGGACATGGGGCCTCCAACCGCTGGCGAGTTGTCAAAAACCTATCGGGCAACGGGTAGGGCGAACGGCAGCTCGTTGCCTTATGCCCCGTCATCGAACCCAAGGGAATTCAAAGGCTGCACTTTATACCAAAAAGCGCCTGCCTCGGCAAGGCCTGTCCCTCAGTTCTCTCCGTAAACCGGCATTATAGCCAACCACGCTCGGCAAACGACACCACTTCGCCATCGCCAACCACGAAGTGATCCAGAACACGAATATCGAATAACTCCAGAGCGTCCTTCAGACGTGTCGTAATACGCCGATCGGCGTCACTCGGTTCGGCCACCCCGGATGGGTGATTGTGTGCGAAGATAATGGCACCAGCGCCCAGGTCCAGCGCCCGTCGTGCGACTTCGCGCGGATATACCGACGCACTGTCGAGGGTGCCGCGAAACAATGACTCGAAACGAATCACCCGGTGCTGTGTATCAAGAAACAGCGCAGCGAACTCTTCATGAGCCAGGTGTCGCAACTGTGCGGCAAGATAGGCACGCACCAGCGACGGTGACGTCAGCGCCCCTCCGCGCTCGATCTGGCTGGCCAGATGACGCCGCGACAACTCCATGACGGCCTGCAGTTGGACATATTTCGCCTCACCCAGGCCGTATTCGGCACAAAAGTGCTGGTAATCGGCTTCCAGTAACTGTCGTAGCCCGCCAAAACGACCCAGCAGGTCGCGGGCCAGGTCGACTGCAGAGCGCCCCCTGACACCAACTCGCAGAAATATCGCCAGCAACTCCGCATCGGACAGCCCGGCCGCTCCGAGGCTCAATAATTTTTCACGCGGCCGCTCTCCTTCCGGCCAGTGTCGGATAGACATCGACGCCTCCCTGCGTCTCTTCGTTAGCCAGCGCGAGAGTGTACCCTCGGCCTGAGCCTCATGCTACGCAAATCATGGAGCGGATGATAAAGTAACCCATGGACGCCGAAGGGGGATCATTCATGTCAACGTTGGTCGGCAAGCGCATCCTGCTCGGTATCAGCGGCGGGATTGCCGCCTACAAGAGTGCGCAACTGGCAAGACTTCTGACTCAGGCTGGTGCCGAAGTTCGTGTGGTCATGACGGAAGGCGCCCAGGCCTTCATCACGCCGCTGACTCTACAGGCATTGACAGGTCATGCCGTTCGTACCTCGCTACTCGATACCGAAGCCGAAGCGGGCATGGGCCATATCGAGCTGGCCCGCTGGGCCGACAGGATAGTGATTGCGCCTGCGTCTGCCAATCTGATGGCCCGACTGGCCCATGGAATCGCCGACGACCTTCTGACGACGCTGTGTCTGGCCACCAGCGCCGAATGTCTGCTGGCACCAGCCATGAACCAGGCCATGTGGCGACATCCCGCCACACAACGCAACGCGAACCGGCTCGAAGCCGATGGCTGGCAACTACTGGGGCCGGATGCCGGAGACCAGGCATGTGGCGACATCGGGCCAGGGCGAATGCTCGAGCCAGACACCATCGTGGCACTGATGACCACGAGAAACGAGTCAACGGCCACCTCTGCCTCACTGTCAGGACGTGTCGTCACCATCACTGCCGGCCCCACGCGCGAGCCCCTCGATCCGGTACGATATCTCTCCAATCACAGCTCGGGTAAAATGGGTTTTGCTCTTGCCGCTGCGGCCGCCCGCCATGGCGCCGAGGTCCACCTGATCAGTGGCCCGGTCACGTTGCCGACGCCTGTCGGCGTGACTCGACACGACATCACGACCGCCCAGGAAATGTCCGATACGGCACGGCAGTTGGCCAAGGAGAGCGATGTCTTCATCGGCTGTGCGGCCGTGGCCGACTACCGTGCTGCCAATGTCGCCACGCACAAGATCAAGAAGCAGGCCAATCGGGACGGCATGACCCTGTCGCTGGTCAAGAATCCGGATATCATTGCCGATGTCGGCGGCATGACCGAACATCGTCCCTTTGTCGTCGGATTCGCCGCAGAAACCCGGAATCTCGAACACCATGCCCGGGATAAACTGGAGCGCAAGGGGCTCGACATGATCGTCGCCAACGACGTATCACTGGAAGGACTGGGATTCGGCGCCGACCAAAATGCCGCGTTGATACTGTGGCGCCCCGACGCGACGACTCCACTTCAACGACGCGAGCTCCCTGCACGGGACAAGGCAGCCCTGGCCGAAACCATCATCGGCCTCATCATCGAACGACTCATGACATCCAACGATTCAAAGCAGACTCCATGACCCAGATTGCCCAACGACCACGCCTGGACATCAAGATCCTCGACGATCGCGTCCGCGACTATCCGCTTCCTCACTATTCCACCAACGGCAGTGCCGGCATGGACCTTCGCGCCCTGCTCGATGAACCGCTCGCACTCGCTCCCGGTGACTGTGAACTGGTACGCACTGGCCTGGCCGTACATATCGGTGATCCCAATCTTGCCGGCATGATCCTGCCGCGCTCCGGGCTGGGGCATAAACAGGGCATCGTACTCGGCAACCTGGTCGGGCTGATCGACTCCGATTATCAGGGCGAGTTGATGATCTCGATCTGGAACCGTGGCCAGGAGCACATAGTACTCGAACCATTCGAGCGAGTGGCGCAGTACGTGCTTGTGCCTGTCGTACAGGCCGAGCTCAACCTCGTGGACAGCTTCGATGACAGCCTCCGAGGCGACAACGGCTTTGGCAGTTCGGGCCGCCACTGACGCACCTATCACGACGGACCACTCAATAAAGGACGAGTATCATGACTTCGGTTCCCGCTTCCATTTTTCGCGCTTATGACATCCGTGGAATCGTCGACGACACCCTGACCGAGGACAATGTCGAATGCATCGGCCGTGCCATCGGTAGTGAAGCCGCAGCGCGTGGCGAGTCCACTGTCATTGTCGGGCGCGATGGGCGTCTGTCGGGCCCCCGCCTGCAAGCTGCAATGATGCGGGGCCTGACCCAGGCCGGACGTAAAGTGCTCGATATCGGCATGGTCCCTACGCCAGTGCTCTATTTCGCTACGCATGTCCAGGCAGAGAGCACTTCCGGCGTCATGGTGACCGGTAGTCACAACCCACCGGACTACAACGGTTTCAAGATCGTGCTGGCTGGCGAAACCCTCTATGGCGATGCCATCACCGACCTCCACCGTCGCCTCCAGGAGGACGACCTGATCCAAGGTCAAGGGCAGATCGAGGAAACCGATGTCCGTAAGGCGTATCTCGAACGTATCGTCGACGACATCAAGCTGGAGCGCCCCGTCAAGGCGGTGGTCGACTGCGGCAATGGCGTTGCCGGCGAACTCGGCCCCCAACTGATCGAACGACTGGGCGCCGAGACGATCCCGCTGTTCGCCGACATCGACGGTACCTTTCCCAATCATCACCCCGATCCCGGCAAGCCGGAAAACCTCGCAGACCTGATTCGCACTGTTCAGCAGTGCGGGGCCGACATCGGGCTGGCCTTCGATGGCGATGGCGATCGTCTGGGTGTCGTCACACCGGCAGGCAAGCTGATCTATCCCGACCATCTGTTGATGGCGTTCGCTGAGGATATGCTATCCCGCACTCCGGGCGCCAGGGTCATCTTCGACGTCAAGTGCACCGGCAATCTCGCTCAGGTCATCGAGAACGCTGGTGGAACACCGGAAATGTGGCGTACCGGACATTCGCTGATCAAGGCACGCATGAAGGAGACCGGCGCCCAGCTCGCTGGGGAAATGAGCGGCCACATCTTCATCAAGGAGCGCTGGTACGGCTTTGACGATGGCCTCTATGCCGCCGCGCGGCTGCTGGAAATCCTGTCGCGTCGCTCCGAAGACGCTGATACCTTCTTTGCGCGTTATCCACAGGACCTGGGCACGCCGGAAATCAATATCCCCGTCACCGACGACGCCAAATTCAGCCTGGTCGAACGACTGGCACGTGACGGCGACTTCGGCAGCGACGGCATCAAGACGACGCTGGACGGTATCCGCGTGGACTACCCCGATGGCTGGGGGCTGTGCCGTGCCTCCAACACGACGCCGGTCCTGGTGTTGCGCTTCGAAGGCGAGAACGACGCTGCTCTGGAACGTATTCAAGCACGCTTCGGGGAAGCTCTCAGGCAGATCGCTCCCGACATCACACTCCCATTTTAAATCATCCCCGGGCCACGCAGAGGACGAGTGGATAGCATGACGGACCAACAGACACGTGATCCCCGCCAGACGGTGGAAGTTCTCTCAGAGGCACTTCCTTATATTCAGCGCTTCTCGGGAGCGACGGTGGTGGTCAAGTATGGCGGTAACGCCATGACGGAAGACACCTTGATCGACTCGTTCGCGCGCGACATGGTGTTGCTCAAGGAGGTCGGCATCAATCCGGTCGTCATTCATGGCGGCGGTCCACAGATCGGCGACTTGCTGGACAAACTCAAGATCGAGTCACGCTTCGTCAATGGCATGCGTGTCACCGACGCCGAGACCATGGACGTGGTCGAGATGGTACTGGGCGGATTGGTCAACAAGAGCATCGTCAACCTGATAAACCAATGTGGCGGCAAGGCTATTGGCCTGACCGGCAAGGACGGCGGCCAGATCCGCGCTCGTCAACTGAAGGTCGAGCACCAGACACCCGAGATGACGGCGCCGGAAATCATCGATATCGGGCATGTCGGTGAAGTTGAGTACATCGCCACGGACCTGATCGAAATGCTTGCTCAACGCGACTTTATCCCCGTGATCGCCCCGATCGGCGTCGATGGTGAGGGGCGTAGCTACAATATCAATGCCGACCTGGTTGCCGGCAAGGTGGCCGAAGCCCTCTCGGCGGAAAAGCTGATGCTGTTGACCAATGTCGCCGGGCTCATGAATGCCGACGGGGATGTTCTGACCGGGCTGACGACGACGAAAGTCGACGAGTTGATTGCCGACGGCACGATCCATGGAGGCATGCTACCCAAGATTCGCTGCGCCCTGGATGCCGTCAAGGGTGGCGTGAGAAGCGCTCATATCATCGATGGACGCGTACCGCACGCGACCCTTCTGGAGATCTTCACCAATGCAGGTGTCGGCACGCAGATATTGAAGTCCAACTGAGAGATAAGAGGGACGACATTCATTTGCCCGATCCCTCTCCTCTCAGTAGGATGACCTGATGATCGAATCCATTAGAAGAATGTCATGACGCAGGAACTCTCCAAGTCCAACCGCCGGGAGGAAATACTCCAGGCATTGGCATTAATGCTCGAGGAGGACAGTGGCAAGCGTATCACCATCGCCTCGCTGGCACGTCAGGTCGGTGTATCTGAGGCGGCCCTGTACCGCCATTTTCCAAGCAAGGCGCGTATGTTCGAGGGATTGATCGAGTTCATCGAAGACACCTTGTTCGAACGTATTCGACGAATACTCGACAACACCCCGGAGGCGCTGCCTCGCTGCCAACAGATCCTTACGCTGCTACTAGCCTTTACAGAGAAAAACCCCGGCCTGTCGCGACTCCTGGGTGGCGATGCCTTGACGGGAGAGACGGCACGGCTACGACTGCGCATCCATCAACTGTTTGAGCGACTGGAAACCCAGTTGAAGCAAGTATTGCGCGAGGCTGAAGTTCGTGAAGGCCGGCGCCCGACATTGCCGGCCAGCCAGATAGCCAACCTGCTGCTGGCTCATGTCGAGGGGCGTATCACTCAGTTCGTGCGCAGTGACTTCCGACGGCGTCCCACTGAATACTGGGAAGACCAGTGGCCGTTGCTGGCGACGGGATTATTGAGAGATGTCCCTCGCGCTGCCGGAGCCTGACCCCTGCCGGCACCATGACCTCCCAACGGAAAACGCCCCTGTACCGTAAAAGTCCAGGGGCGTTGAGATCGTCATTCGAGGGTACTCAAGCAGTCAGTGCATCCCCCAACTGCTGCTTGATCTTCTTCATGGCATTCTTCTCGAGCTGGCGGATACGCTCGGCAGAAACACCGTAGATATCAGCCAACTCATGGAGTGTCGCCTTGGGTTCAGCCAGCCAGCGACGCTGCAGAATGTCGCGCGAACGCTCATCCAACCCTTCCAGAGCCACTTGCAAGCGACGGGTCGAATCCTCTTCCCAGTCGCTGTCTTCCCATTGAGTGGCCGGATCGTAGCGCGCATCGTCCAGATAGTGAACCGGCGCCTGATACCCCTGCTCCTCCTCTTCGGATGACGAGGCATCGAATCCCGCGTCATAGGAAGACAGACGACCTTCCATCTCCCGCACCACTTCGGGTTTGACGTCAAGATCCTTGGCAATGGCATCGACCTCATCGCTATTAAGCCAAGCCAAACGCTTCTTGGCGCTGCGCAGGTTGAAGAACAACTTGCGCTGCGCCTTGGTTGTCGCAATCTTGACGATCCGCCAGTTGCGCAGGACGTATTCGTGAATTTCCGCCTTGATCCAGTGAACGGCAAACGAAACCAAGCGAACTCCCTGATACGGGTCGAAACGCTTGACCGCCTTCATCAAGCCGACATTACCTTCCTGAATGAGGTCGGCCTGAGGCAACCCATAGCCTGAATAGCTACGGGCAATATGTACCACGAAACGAAGATGTGACATGACGAGCCGACGAGCCGCTTCCAGATCATTGTGCTCATGGAGTCGGCACGCCAGTTCATGTTCCTCATCAGCCGACAGTACCGCAATACCATTGACTGCCTGAATGTAGCCATTCAGGTCATGACCCGGGGATAAGTGACCAACAGGCTGAAGACTGGTGCTCATATGCAAGATGTCTCCGCAAAAGCCCAAAAAATGACCGTCAACAATTGATCGTAACTGATGACTCAGAGCTAACCACTGATTTCCATTCTACTAATTACCCCCTCATCCGTGAAAAGGGATTTACCAACCGACACGATAATCGAAATCTATATTTTCGACTCGGGACGTCCGCAAAGGTTCCCCGTGACGATGACATCCTAGCGTGGGCGAATGTCAGCCAGATGACGGTTTACCGCCACCCAGGCCCCCGACCAGCCTAGCAGTGTACTAGAGAATAGCAGCACTGCCGACCCCAGCCAGTCAAGTGAGGGCATCCGATAATCGGCGCCATAGCTCTCGGCCAGTGCTGTCACGGGCGACGCCAACCAGTGTCCACCCAATGACAACAGCATCCAGGCCAGCAGACCTCCACCCAAGCCATACCATGCGCCGCTATAGAGAAAGGGGCGTCTTACAAATGCATGCGTCGCTCCAATCAGCGTCACAACCTCGATCTCCTGACGACGGCTTTCCACCGATAGTCGAATGGTATTACCAACGATCAGCAGCACCCCCAAACCGAACAATCCGCCCAATGCCAGCACCAGTCTCTGTCCCAGCTCGGCCAGGCGACGCAAACGCTCCAGCCAGGCCAGGTCAAGGCGTACCTCATCCACCCCAGATACCTCTTCAAGAGCGCCTGCCAACTGCTCAACCTCTTCGGGAGCGGTATCTCGTGGGGAAATGACGACGCTGGCCGGCAACGGATTATTTTCCAAGCGTGCCAGAGCATCCTCGAGCCCCAAGGACTCCTGAAATTCGCGCATGCCAGCTTCAGCTGTAATCAGACGCGCTTCGGCAACCCCCTCATGCGCACGCAGTGCCTCTGTGACCCGTCCGGCCTCCGCATCCCCGACGGCTTGCTCCAGATACGCCGTGAGTGTGGCACTTTCATCCAATTCGGCATCGAGTAACCGGGCACTATCCAGCGTCAGCCATAAGCCAGCCGGCAATATCAGCGCAATCGCAATCGCCAGCATGGTCAAAAGACTGGCCAGCGGATGACGTATCAGTCGCGTGGCACTGTCCCGGCACATGGCCCGATGATGGCGTGCCCAGGCACGTAACTGACTACCTTTTCGAGGGCGTTGACCGCGCGCACCACGCATCGACGTGTGGCGAGGCTGGGCCTCTCTCATGCCGCCTCCTCATCGGCCACCAAACGGCCTTCCCGTAGACGCAATATCCGATGGCGCAACCGGGTGATCAGCGCCAGGTCATGACTGGCGACCATCACAGTCGTACCGATACGATTGAAATCCTCGAACAACGTCATGATATCGGTCGACAACTGCGGATCGAGGTTACCTGTCGGCTCATCGGCCAACAGCAACGCCGGCTTGTTGACCACGGCCCGGGCGATACCCACCCGTTGCTGCTCACCGGTCGAAAGCTCGATAGGCAATGCCTTCTCCCGATACAGCAAACCGACCTTGTCGAGTGCCGCTCTCACCCGTCGTGCTGCCTCATGCGGCTCCATCCCCTGGATCGTCAGAGGTAATGCCACATTATCGAAGACTGACCGGTCGAAGAGCAGTTGATGATCCTGGAAAACGACACCTATCTGACGGCGATAATACGGGACCTGACTGACATGCAGCCGGTCGATGTCATGACCGGCGACCAGCACACGACCGCGACTGGGACGCTCAAGTCGCATCAACAAACGCAGCAGCGAACTCTTGCCGGCACCGGAATGGCCGGTAAGGAAGACCATCTCCCCACGGCGGACTCGGAAGTCGATATTGGATAAGGCTTCGAAACGCCCTCCATAGCGTTTTCCCACATGCTCGAATTCGATCATGCGTCACGGGCTCTGAGCATCGTTATTATCACTGGCGAACAGTGCATCGACGAAATCGCGGGCCTCGAAGGGACGCAGATCATCCAGCGTCTCACCGACACCGATGTAGCGGATCGGGGTACCGAGCTGCTTGGCCAGAGCAAAGATGATGCCTCCTTTGGCAGTACCATCCAGCTTGGTCAGCGTGATACCGGAGACCGGTACGGCCTCGTTGAAGGTGCTGGCCTGGGAAAGCGCATTCTGGCCAGTACCGGCATCGAGCACCAGCATCACCTCGTGAGGCGCCGTCTCGTCGATCTTGCCCATGACCCGACGCACCTTCTTGAGCTCTTCCATCAGATGCCCCTTGTTGTGCAGGCGTCCGGCAGTATCCGCAATCAGCACATCGACCCCGCGGGCTTTGGCCGCCGAGAGAGCATCGAAGATCACCGAGGCACTATCGGCACCGGTATGCTGCGAGACGACTGGTACGCTATTGCGCTCACCCCAGACCGTGAGCTGCTCCACCGCCGCAGCACGGAACGTATCACCAGCAGCCAGCATGACACTGCGCCCTTCAGACTGGAAGCGCTTGGCCAGCTTGCCGATGGTCGTGGTCTTGCCGACACCGTTGACACCTACCATCAGGATCACGAATGGCCCCTCACCCTTGGGGGGAAGCGACAGAGGCGTGGCGACGGTATCGAGCATCGTCGTCAACTCGTCCTGCAGAGCACGATATAGCGCCTGAGGGTCGGCCAGCTCCTTGCGTGATACCCGCTCGGTCAGACGGTCCATGATCTCGGTCGTCGCCTCGATCCCGACATCCGCCATCAAGAGCCGGGTTTCCAACTCCTCCATCAATTCGTCATCAATCTGCTTCTTTCCCAGAAACAGATCTGCCAGCCCCTCACTGAGCTGGGAGCGTGTCTTGCCCAAACCGGCCTTGATTCGCGCGAACCAGCCCTGCTTTGTCGGCTGGGATATCGACGAGGCCGTTTCCTCCGGCACCGGCGTTTCCGCTGCTACCGATTCGGGCGACGTCGCCTCAGAAGGCTCAACGGCCGCCTCTCCCTGACGCTCTTCTGCCGTCGTGTCAGAGGTTGACTGATTACCATCCTGCTGCTTCTTACGTTTGAATACACCGAACATGGTCGAAATCTGCACCGGGAAACGGAATGAATCCCCCTATCCTACCACTGCGCTATGACAGGGGATAAGCGCCGGGTACAATTCACTTCCATGACACGCCGTAAAACGCCTACCCGACGACCCAATAATTCCGGTCCCAAGCGCAAGGGGACCGGAAATCTGCGTATTATCGGCGGCATCTATCGCCGCCGCCAGCTCCCCGTTCCGAATGCACCGGGGTTGCGTCCTACACCGGACCGAGTTCGCGAAACGCTGTTCAACTGGCTAGCATCCGCCACGCCCGGCGCGCGCGTTCTCGACTTATACGCAGGCACCGGCGCCCTGGGGCTCGAAGCTCTTTCCCGAGGGGCCCTCGAATCCCTCTTCATCGAAAACCACGACGCAGCGGCAACGCAACTGGAAACCAACCTGACCCGCCTGGGTGCCCGGGGTCGGGTCGTCAAGGCAAATGTCGACCACTTCCTGCAGCATGAGGGGGCGCCCCATGACCTGGTATTTCTCGATCCCCCGTTTCGTCAAAACCTGGCCGAGCGCACCTGCACGCTTCTCGAAACCCATGGCTGGCTAGAGAGTCACGCATGGATTTATCTGGAAACCGAAGCGGAACACCCTCCCCGCGTGCCAATCTCATGGCAACTGCACCGTGAAACCCGTGCCGGTGATACTATCGGACGACTCTATCGTCGTGAGGCGTCGCCGAGCGGCGACGCTTGCTGAGCGACGACACGCGGCGTACGCTGCGCCCTGACGCGCCCCAATCAGGCATGACCGCCGTATCCGCAAGAAGATAGCAGGAGAGACAGGATGAGTAGTGAACTCTTCAACCAGCTCGAACAGAAAGTGACCCATGCCGTCGAGGCGATCGAGATGCTAAAAATGGAAGCCGAAGAGCTCCGTGAGGAGAATGCCCGCCTCAAACAGCAGCATGAAGAGTGGGAGCAACGACTGAGCAGCTTGCTGGGCAAGTTCCAGGAACTGGAAGGTAAAGACGAGAGCAACGCCTGATTCGTCGTGATAGCGACATCAAGGACGTCGCGACATCAGGATAGCGTCTTCCCGCTGCCCTCTCCCGCCGGTCTCCCTTCGCTCCGGCGGGTAGTATCCCGGACGACACCCCTCTTCCACGAACCCGAATTGCTGATACAGCCTCCGCGCAGGTCTATTTCCCGCACGTACTTCCAACAGCACGCGTTCACTCTGCCACCCCTTGGCCTCACGCATCAGCACATCGAGCAACCGGTAGGCGATCCCCTGTCGCCGGCATTGAGGAATCACGCCGATACGCTGCAGCTCCGCTTCGAAAGGTAATCGCGCCAGCACGGCAAAGGCAACCAGAGAGTTCCCCTGGTCATCGGCGGCACCCCAGATGACCGTCTGAGGGTCCGCCATTACTGCCGCCCATTGCCCGATCGACCAGGGAGAGTCACTCGTTCGACGATCCGCGTCCAGCAGAGCGGCTTGCCATGAAGCGTCGAGACGATAGAAGTCGATGTCGGCCACCCGGTCCCTCAATCACCGTCATCCGCAGCCTGGAACCACTGCACCTGCCATGTCGACAACATCGGTAGAAGCGATCGCTTGGCACCAGCATCCTGAGCGAGCGTTTCCAGCGCCGGCCCCTGCCAGGCCGGGAGACCCAGCAAGGTGCTGTGCCCCTCGGTAATGGCGAGCACATCTTCAAGTACTGGAGCATGGCCAAAGAGCAATACCCGCTCCAACCGCCAACCGCCACGGCGCCGACCATCGACGAACGCCCGGAGTCCCTCTCGGGCTTCCTCGAGGGGTTCGTGCACCGGCAACTCCTCGATCATCGGCCAGTGAAAGGATTGGAATACCAGCCCGGTCTCGCATTCGATACCAGCAGCACGGAAGATATTGGCAAGCAGTCGCTGTGACAATGACGATGGTGGCGTACCGTCCGGCAGTATGACCAGCCACCGCCCATCTAGCGATGCGACTTGCAGGGAAAAGCGCAGCGCCTGGGGCGCGTCGTCGGAATCGATGTCCGGCCGGGCTTGTTCGTCATCGGAGCTACGCTCCTGGATCGTTTCCCTGTCATTGGCAAGGGGTACCTCATCCTGCGAGGCGCTGTCCGCAACGCCTTCCAGTAACGCCCGCGCCCTGCCTGGCCGTGTAGTCGATGCCTCATCCGCGCCATATGAAGGGGCCGGCGGTGATGTTTCCACCAGTGCCGCCTGCAGTTGCGAGACAGAGGGTTTGACGTCCTCGGATGGCTCAGGCCATTCACAAGCCATGCTTTCGGCCGCATTGGGCAAGCGATAGCGCCCTACCCAAGCGGTCACTCCCATGGCCTGCAGGTACTGCAAGCGTTGCGGCTCCGTCATCACGACGCCGCACCACCGCCACGGCAGTGAGGTGAATCGGGACGGTTAGCCCCACGCGCCTGCCACTCTTCGGGGGTGTAGAGATGGAGGGCTAACGCATGCACCGGCCCAGCCAGTTCATCGGCTAACGCCGCATAGATCTGCTGATGACGCTTGACTGGCATCAAACCGGAAAAACGCTCGGAAACCAGTGTGACCTTGAAATGGGTTTCGGAATCGGCCGGCACGTTATGCATGTGACTTTCGTTCTCGACCGACAGGTAGTCGGGATCGAGCGATTGCAGCTTGTCTTCGATACGCGCCTGAATGCTCATGATAATAATGCCTCGTGACGAATCAGCGAACCGCCGGTCGCGGCTGCAGCTATTCATTATACGCGCTCAATCGGATGGAGACGACGGGGCGATCGCAGGCGATAGTGTCGGGGCGGTGCGGCACAAACTGGCCATGATAGCCAGCCCACAAGCCGAACAGGCCACCCAGATCGACCACTGCACCGAACCGAGTTCCGCCGCCAGCCATACACCGACCGACGCCACGCCGAATGACTGACCCACGGTGCGGACCGTACTCATGACGCCCGAGGCATTGGCACTGCGCGCCTTGGGAACCTGGCTCATCATTTCCCGATTATTGGGTGCCTGAAACAGACCGAAGCCCAGACCGCACAACGCCGTGCGCCATAGGCTATCAACGACGCTGGCACCACTCTCCAGGAGTGATAGCGATATCAAGCCACACAGGAGCAGTACCAGCCCCGATGTTGACAGCAGCGCGGGGTTGATTCGGTCGGCCAATCGCCCCGACAGGGGACCGGCGAGCATGATCGTCAGGGGCCAGGGGGTGAATAACCAGGCAGTCATCAGCGGCGAATGCCCCATTTCCTGCTGATAGAGAAAGGACAGCGCCACGAAAGTCAGCCCCTGGGCCACAAATGCCAGTCCCGAGACGATCACGGCCAGTGAAAAACGCCGTTCCCGGAACAGGGACAGCGGTAACAACGGATGGCTGGCGCGACGCTGGCGGCGGAAAAACAGCCAACCGCTGGCAAGACTGCCGATCACCAGCGCCACGACCGACCATCCCGTGTCTCCATGTCCCACGGCATCCATGGCCAGAAAGAAGCACGCCAGCATAGCAACCGACCATAGAGCACCCTGCAGATCAAAGCCCCCCTTCCGCCGAGGTTCCGACGGGAGTGCCCGCCAAGCCAGTACCAAGGCTGCCAGCCCCAAGGGAACATTCAAGGCAAACAGCCAGGGCCAGTCGGTAATGGCCAGCACTGCCCCACCCAGCGTTGGTCCACTTGCGTACCCGCCAGCCACGACCAGGGCACTCAATCCCATTGCCGATCCCAGCAGGCGAGAGGGAAAGATCCGTCGATACAACGATGGCCCGATCGACAGTGTCGCAGCCGCTCCCAGGCCTTGCAGAGCGCGAAAGACCAGCAGCATTTCCAGGCTCGTCGACAGGGCACTGCCCAAGGCAGAGAGCGAGAACACACCCAACCCGGCGATATACAGTCGGCGCCGAGTGACGAGTTCGCTCAAGGAGGCACACAACAGCAGCATGGCCGCGCACACCACCTGGAACAGGCTGACGACCCATACCGCTCGCGACCCGGGGACTCCTAGATCGTGGGCTATCGATGGCAGAGCGATATTGATCATGGTTGTGTCGATCACGGCAAGCAAGGTGCCGAGCACCAACACCAGTACCGCAAGACGACGCTCCGGACCGGGCAAGCCATCATCGCCGGGACGTGTCTCGAACAATCTGCTCATTAACACTCTTTCATTAGTACCGAAAAAACCGGCAAACGCCGGTCATAAGCGGACATGGAGAGCCCGCGGGAAGCCATAACCGCGCGGCTCAGTCCAGGTCGGTCTCCAGCAGCAGCGAGTCATCGAGTTCAGCGATCTCCAAGGGTGTCTCGTCGTCGAGATCTACCGCCAAGTAGCTGTGTTCGATGCGAAGGAAACGCTGGAACAGCGCCCAGTTCAGAGCCTCGGGCCATTGGCGCTCATCCTCCTCCCAAGCGCGCAACTCGCACTCGAGGATGTCCATGAAACGCTCCTGGATAAAGGCTTCCAGCGCTTCCGGAGTATCCATCTCCGGAATCAGGTAGACAGTGCTCTCCCGATCGACATCATCCAGCGTGAGGTCCTCCTCACCGACAGTTGGCTCCAGCGAGTTGACCCAATCCAGAAACGCCTGGGTGGGCTTGACGCTCAGCGCAGAGCGATTGAGCAGTTTCATTGGACTCTCCTCGACATCGAAACGCTGATCATTATGGGCTCTTGTCTCGCCGCTTACCAACGAATTCCGTGAAGGAATCGCCATGTGGTCCAGATCCACCCCACGGGGAGCCCGCCTGGCACACGTGAACGCTCAGTCTCCACTCGGGCGCATCGCCGGGAACAGCAGTACATCACGTATCGACGCACTATCAGTCAGCAGCATCACCAAACGATCGATGCCGATACCTTCTCCTGCCGTGGGCGGCAGACCGTATTCCAGCGCACGGACGTAATCCGCATCGTAATACATGGCTTCCAGATCACCAGCATCCTTTTCGGCGGCTTGCTCACGGAAGCGCTCCGCCTGATCCTCGGCATCGTTGAGTTCCGAGAAACCGTTGGCGATTTCACGACCATTGATGAAGAACTCGAAGCGATCGGTGACGAACGGATTATCATCGTTACGTCGTGCCAAGGGGCTCACTTCGGCCGGGTACTCGATGATAAAGGTCGGTTGATCGAGTTTGGGTTCTGCCACGGCCTCGAATATTTCCGTCTGCAGTTTGCCCAACCCCCAGCTTTGCTTGGGCTCGATTCCCAGGCGCTCGCATAAGGCAGCTGCCCCGTCATGGGTATCGATATCGGACTCACCGATCCCTTCGCCATACTCGAGAATTGCCTGACGCAGCGTCAATCGCTGGAAGGAAGCTTCCAAGTCATAGCGCCGCCCCTGGTAATCCAGCGCTGCGCTTCCCAGCACCTCCCGAGTGACTTGCCGAACCAACGCCTCCGTCAGATCGAGCAGATCGCGATAATCAGCATACGCCCAATAAAACTCAAGCATCGTGAACTCGGGGTTATGCCGCGTCGACAACCCCTCGTTACGGAAATTGCGATTGATTTCGAAGACTTTCTCGAAGCCCCCCACCACCAGACGTTTCAAATAGAGTTCCGGCGCAATACGCAGATACATATCCATATCGAGCGCATTATGGTGGGTAATGAACGGACGTGCCGCCGCACCGCCGGGAATCGGCTGCAGCATCGGCGTTTCCACTTCCATGAATCCCCGCGCCTCGAAGAAGCGGCGAATCGCCGACACCACACCGGCACGAATCTCGAAGGCTCGGCGTGATTCCGGATTCATGATCAGGTCGACATAGCGCTGACGATAACGCGCTTCCATGTCGGTCAGGCCATGGAACTTGTCGGGCAGCGGACGCAGGCTCTTGGTCAGGAGTACCGCCTCACGCATCATCACATACAAGTCCCCTTTGCCGGACTTATGCACAGGCCCCTGCCCCGCGACGATATCACCGATATCCCATCCCTTGATGTCCTCAAGAAGCTCGGCCGACAACCCTTTCTTGTCGATATAGAGCTGTATCTGACCCGAGGCGTCCTGGATGACGATGAAGGGACCACGTTTACGCATGATTCGACCGGCAACGGCAGCCTGCCTGTCCAACTCTTCAAGCTCGGCTTTTTCCTTGTCGCCCAACTCGGCCTGTAATTCGGCCGCCATGCTGTCGCGGCGAAAATCATTGGGAAAGGCACTACCGCCTTGCTCCCCCGCTTTCTCACGCCGGGCTGCCAGTTTGGCACGGCGCTCGGCGATCAAGTGGTTTTCGTCTTGCTGGGAGCCATCCTGGGAAGAGCTCTGGTTCGACATGTCATTACCTATCAAAAGTTGGGCTTCAGGCTTCATCAGGGTACAGCGTCATCACGGCCCCCGTTCGTCACCCGAACGCGTCGCTCGCTGAAGCGCCTAGAGTCCCTGCTTCAAACTGGCCTCGATATATTGGTCCAGGTCGCCGTCGAGTACCTTTTCGCAATTGCTGGATTGCACACCGGTCCGCAGATCCTTGATGCGCTGGTCATCCAGAACGTAGGAACGAATCTGGCTCCCCCAGCCGATATCGGCCTTGGCATCTTCGGCCTGCTGTTTGGCCGCATTGCGCTCCTGCATCTCGCGCTCATAAAGCTTGGCTCTGAGCATCTGCATGGCCCGGTCGCGGTTGGCGTGCTGACTGCGCTGGTTCTGGCACGACACGACGATGCCGGTCGGTTCGTGCGTGATGCGCACCGCAGAGTCGGTCGTATTGACATGCTGACCGCCTGCACCACTGGAGCGATAGGTATCGACGCGCAGATCCGACGGATTGATTTCCACCTCGAAACTGTCATCGATCTCGGGAGACAGAAAGACGGATGCAAAGGAGGTGTGGCGACGACCGCCGGAATCGAAGGGGCTCTTGCGCACCAATCGATGCACACCGGTTTCGGTACGCAACCATCCGAATGCGTAATCCCCTTCGACATGGATCGTCGCCGACTTGATGCCGGCCACGTCTCCCTCGGACAGCTCGACGATTTCCGCCTTGAAGCCGTGGTGCTCACACCACCGCAGGTACATGCGCAACAGCATGTTCGCCCAATCCTGAGCCTCTGTGCCACCAGAACCGGCCTGGATATCCAGATAGGCGTTATTCTCATCCAATTCACCGGCAAACATGCGCCGGAACTCGAGCTTTTCCAGGCTTTGCTGCAGACCATCCAGTTCGCGTTCGACTTCCTCGACAGTCTCGCCATCGTCCTCCATGGCTGCCAACTCGAGCAAATCCGCATTGTCGGTCACGCCCTGTGACAATTGATCCAGAGTCTCGACGACAGAAACCAGACTGGCACGCTCCTTACCCAGCTTCTGAGCATGCTCTGGGTCGTTCCAGACGTCGGGATTCTCGAGCTCGCGGGTGACTTCCTCTAGCCGTTCCTTTTTGCCAGGGTAGTCAAAGGTACCCCCTCAGGACGTCTGTCCGATCCGACAGGTCCTTGATACGTTGATTGATCGGGTTGATCTCTTGCATGACTATCTCGCCAAAGCGTTCGCGAAAATGGCGCCGTCACGCGCGACGGCGGAAAGCCCATCATTGTAGCGAAAGCAAGGCGAAGCGGCTATCCCGCCACCGGGACTCACTCGCGAAAACACCCGGTGTAACCGGGTGTTTTCGTGCAGGGCTCGTGGCGATTCAGAAACGATAATCGACTGACAGGGCAAACACATCCGCATCGACTTCATAGGTTCCGGACAGATTGCCTCGTATCCTATTTTCATTGGAGGGAGTCGCGTCTTGATCAATGTCGCCATCATCGGCAAAGACACGCATGTAGCCGGCGGAAATCCCCAGATTCTCGTTCGGCATCCAGGTCGCCCCCAGGGAGGCCCAGCGACGGTCTGCATCCGGTACCCGCGGGGTGCGATACTCGGCACTCGGCACCGGACTCTCGTCGATGCCCAACCCGGCACGCAAGATCCACTGAGGATTCAGCGTATAGTTCGCCCCCACCGAGAAGGCCCAGGTATCGTCCCAGTTTTCAGTGGTCGTACTGTTTGAGCCATCTGCGAACTCGACGACCAGTTCATCGAAGCTGCTCCACTCGGTCCACTCGACATTGGCCATTAACGCCAAGCGATCGGTCAGTTGATGATAGACACCTAGATTGGCATTGGCCGGAGTAGTGATATCCGCCTTTCCGCCCCCATCCTGTAACTGGCCAGTGGCCTGCGACTCCGCCAACACTTGCTGGCCTGCAGCATTGTCGGCACTATAATCGACCTCACCATCCAATGTTAGATCGACCTCCGAACGATAGCTGACCCCGAAACGAGTTTTTTCGGTGGCCTGAAACAGTGCGCCCAGGGTGTAGCCGTATCCCCAGTCATCGCCGGTCACCTCGGCCATGCCATCAGCGTTACCCACCAATGCCGGATTGCCGGAACGTCCTCCCAGATCGATGGCATTGGACAACGTGGCATCGGCATACTGAGCGCGCAGTCCCACGGCAAGATCGAGACGATCGGTCGCGCGATAATTCAGGGTAGGCTGAATGTCGATCGTTTCCAGTTCCGTCTCTATGGCATGGTAACGGCCGATCCATTCCTGATCGTACTTGGTCGACAGCCCATAAGGTGCGTAGATTGCCAGCCCCAGGTCCAGTTCCTCGTGGAGCCGGGTCTTGGCCGCAAAGCTGGGAACCCAGGCGGATTCGCCTCCCTGGCCTGATGCACTGGATGAATAAGGTACCCCGGCGACATTGGAAGCCTCGGCATCCGTCAGTTCGAAATTGGCATCGATATAAGAGAGACCACCGGCGATCTGGGTCCCCTCGATATTGCCGATGGCGGCTGGGTTGTAGGCCATGAAACTGACGTCCTCGGCCCCTGCCGCCGCATTGGAAAACGCATTCCCCAGGGCTTTGGCACTCTGCTCTCGCACCTGGAAACCCGAGGCGAAAGCCGACGTAGTGACCAGGGCAGACGAAGCAATCGCCACGGCGATTGACAGTTTATTGAACTTGTTATGCATCTTGTGACGTCCTTTTCCAGGAAACTGGAAGTGTTGACAGGCATGCCCTGACCGGGCACTGGCGTACACTTCTTTTTTGGCGCAATTTCCCGCATCGTTCAAGAGCAAACGTTCGTTTTAATCGAATTTTTGCTCATACTTTAGGCTTAGATCCTTGTCATATCCCGAACTTTCAATCAGTTAATGTGTCATGCCGCACTCGTCCTCCAGCCGACCCTTTTTCTGAGTTGACCTTTGTGTAACACAAAGGTTTTACACTCACGATAACGTGTTCCCGTGATGGAGACCCTGATGAAAGTCAGTGACCTGGCCAGTGCCACAGGCGTTACGCCAGAAACCGTACGTCATTACACCCGAGAGGGGCTGCTGACACCGGATCGCAACCCGAATAACGGCTATCAGCTTTATGACGGGGAGGACCTGCAACGGTTACGTTTCATTCAGAGAGCCCGAACACTGGGGTTCAGTGTGAAAGAAGTCGCTGACATCCTGGCCCACGCGGACCATGGCGATTCTCCCTGCCCGATGGTCCGTGACCTGCTAGCCACCCGCCTGCCTCAGATTCGCGCACAAATCGCCGAGCTCCAGGCACTGGCAACACGCATGGAGAAGGCGCTGGAGAACTGGGCCGACATGCCTGACGGTACGCCTGATGGCCATAGTTTGTGCCGGCTGATCGAGAGTTTTCCCGAACCGCTCGACCCGTCGTCGGAAGACAAGGAGGAAGGCTCATGAATCAGCCGAACCTCCAACATCGTCATGTCCCGAACATCCGTTGCCAGGGGTGCATCGACAACATACGGCGAGCGATACAAGCGCACGACAATAACGCGGACATCGTCGGTTCATCCGATGATAAGCAACTCCATGTCACAACCTCGCTGGAACCGGAAACACTCGACCGCTTGCTCGCTGACGCCGGCTATCCGCCAGAGGGGGAAGGCACAGGAACGGACAACGGCAGACAGACGCCTCTGTCGCGCGAACAGGACGGAGAAGTTGAATCGCCTCGATCCCTGATATCTGAGCAGCGCCCGGCCAAACATGGCACAACCCAACGCCTTGCCATCTCCGGGATGACATGTGCCAGTTGCGTTCGTACCGTCGAACAAGCGTTATCCTCGACATCCGGCGTAACTGATGCGGACGTGAATTTCGGGACACACACGGCGCAGGTCCATGGCACGGCGTCGTCGGAGCAATTGGTCGCCTCGGTAACGGCCGTCGGCTACGGTGCCGAACCCATGGCCGATCTCCAGGAGGCGGAAGCGGCACGCGAGGACAATCAGACGCGAGACTATCGCCGCCACCTGCGCGGAAGCGCCATGGCACTGGGGCTCGGAGTGCCTCTCATGGCCGGCATGTTCATTGTCCATCCCGATCCCAGCGGCTCCGGTCAACTGTTCTGGATTGTCATTGGCCTGTTGTCACTGGGGATCCTCGCCGGGCCTGGGCGCCACTTCTTTATCAGCGCCTGGCAAGCCTTCACCCATCACCAGGCCAACATGGACACGCTCGTCGCACTGGGGACCGGCACTGCCTGGCTCTACTCCATGGTCGTGGTGCTGTTCGCCGAGTTTCTGCCCGAAGCGGCACGGGGTATTTACTTCGAGGCATCAGCCATGATCATCGGCCTGATTCTGTTGGGCCAGGCGATGGAACTCAAAGCACGCGGCCGCACCAGTGAGGCCCTGAAACGACTGCTTGACCTGCAAAGCAAGACGGCTCGGGTCATCCGCAATGGCGATGAGATCGACATCGCCGTCGACGCTGTACGCAAAGGCGATCACATCCGGGTCAGGCCCGGTGAACGTTTACCCGTGGATGGAGAGGTGATCGAAGGCCGGAGCCATGTCGATGAGTCCATGCTGACCGGCGAGCCTGTCCCCATCGCCAAGCAGCCCCGTGACGAGGTCAATGCCGGCACCGTCAACGGCAAGGGCAGTCTGGTTTACCAGGCTACCCGTGTCGGGGCCGATACCCGGCTTGGCCAGATCACCGAGCAGGTCGCTCGTGCTCAGAACTCGCGCCCCCCCATTGGTGAGTTGGCAGATCGCGTCTCGAGCGTCTTCGTTCCCGCCGTCATGATCGTCGCCGTACTCACGGCAATGGTCTGGTTCAACATCGGTGCCGAACCACGGGTTATCCACATGCTGGTCACTGCCACTACCGTGCTGATCATCGCCTGCCCTTGTGCGCTAGGCCTGGCCACCCCGATCTCGACCATGATCGGCGTCGGCAAGGCCGCCGAGCAAGGTGTCCTGATTCGCAGCGGTGACGCTCTGCAAACCGCCAGCCGACTGACCACATTGATCGTCGACAAGACAGGCACCCTGACCGAAGGCAAGCCGCGGGTCACCGAAGCTCGGTGCTTTGGACGAGGGGAGAGCGAGATACTGGCCGATGTCGCCGCCCTGGAACGTGGGTCGGAACACCCCTTGGCCAGTGCTCTGCTGAGTTATGCACAAAGCCGGGGAGCCGCAGCGGGAGAGGTTCGTGATTTCGGCAGCCTTACCGGTCGTGGCGTCATGGCCACCAAGACTAATGGCGATACGCTGCGTCTTGGCAATGCAGCGTTGCTGGAGGACGCCGGCATATCACTTGCCGATGGTTCTGACTGGGCCAGTCAACTGGAACAAGACGCACGAACCATCATCTACTTTGCACGCAACCAACGGCTCGAAGCCGTATTCGGCATTAGCGATCCCTTGCGAAACGATGCCATCGCCGCCGTCAAACGCCTGCAAGATGATGGCCTGCGCATCGTGATGCTCACTGGTGACAATCAGCATACGGCGGCTGCCATCGCCGCCAGTGTCGGCATTGACGAGTTCCAGGCCGGTCTGATGCCGGAGGACAAACACGCTGATATCGAGCGTCGGCAACAACGGGGCGAGGTCGTGGGAATGGTCGGTGACGGCATCAACGATGCCCCTGCACTGGCACAGGCCGATGTCGGCTTCGCCATCGGGCAGGGAACGGACGTCGCTATCGAAAGCGCCGGTATGACCCTCATTCGTAATTCCTTGCATGGCGTCGCCGATGCCATCGAGATCAGCCGCGCTACACTGATCAATATCAAGCAGAACCTGTGGGGAGCCTTTGGTTACAATAGTCTCTGCATCCCCATTGCTGCCGGTATCTTTTATCCATTCACCGACATGCTGCTCTCCCCCATGATTGCCGGTGCCGCCATGTCACTGTCGTCCGTCACGGTGGTCAGCAATGCCAACCGACTGAGAATGTTCCGCACGTCGCATCAGGCAACACCACGCCAGGATAATCAAATGTCTCGGGCAGAGGAGGTCAACGCATGACATGGGTGGTCAATCTGACAGGAATCATGTTGATCGCAGCGATCGCCTGGTGGTTCTGGTGGCCTAGACACTAAGGTCGTGAGACTTGCTAAGCTGCAAGTGATATCGGTAATGAGGAGTGATGATGCCCAAGCTCAATGGTGTGTTAGAAACGGCACTCTACGTAGAGGATATGGCCAGGGCGCGCGCCTTCTTCGAGGGAGCGCTGGGGCTCATTCCCTTCACTGCCGACCACCGGTTCACTGCCTATGACGCCGGGGCCGGTACCGTGCTGCTACTTTTCCTGCGTGGTGAAACTCTGGAAACGGTCATGCTTCCCGATGAGATGGGGACGATTCCTCCCCATGACGGCCAGGGCCGTATCCATATGGCCTTTGCCATCGCGACTCGCGAGCTCGAGTCCTGGGAAGCTCAGCTCGAGGATCACGGCATCACCATCGAAGGTCGCACTCACTGGCCGCGCGGCGGGGAGAGTGTCTACTTCCGTGATCCTGACGGTCATCTGCTGGAACTGGCGACGCCTGGTGTCTGGCCGAATTACTGAACAGGCTCTGCATGTTCAATCATGAGCTGGAGAGACTCCCGCCCTTTCCAGCGATTGCGGTTGAGTTTGAACGCGCAATGCAACCGTTGCCCCAGCGTGAATCCCGGCACCTCTCCCGGAGTCAGCGCCCGGAACCAGATCGCTCGTAATGCGATGTGGCCAGACGACACCTCCAGCATCAAATGATTGCCCTCCGCTCCCACAACCCGGAGATTCTCCAGCAGAAACTCGCCTTCGAACAAGGGCGATTCGAACTCTCGGCCATAGGGTGCCAGGCTGTCCAACTCCTCGAGCGTTGCCAATGACAACTGCTCCGGAGCCAATTCGCCATCGGTGAGAATACGTGGGTAGAGTTCCCGGTCACCCAACTGTTCACGTATCGCATCGAGAAAGGCTGTCTGGAAGGTAAGCATTTCACTTTCCGGCAATCCGACGCCTGCTGCACCGCCATGTCCACCGAACCGGGGTAACGCCTCTGGGGCCAAGTCATGAGCCCGCTGCAACGCATCGCGTAGATGAATTCCCTCTACGGAACGTCCCGAGCCGGTGAGCATGCCCGGGGTCGAGGCCCGCGTCAGCACGATGGTCGGCCTTCCGAAGGCCTGCACCAATCGCGAGGCAACGATCCCTTGTACCCCTGCATGCCCATCATCGAGAAACACTACCAAGGCAGGCATCTCATCTGCCAACTGGGGCATCGCCAGCTGTCGTGCAGCTTCTGTCATATCGGCTTCAATCGCCTTGCGTGACTGGTTATCCTGCTCCAGCACATCAAGATGACGGGTTGCCGCAGCATCCTCGCTCGCCAGCATGAAGTGCAAGGCGGCATAGGGGTCATCCAAGCGAGACCGAGCGTTGATTCGAGGTCCCATCTGGAAAGCCAGCGTCTCGGCATCAAAGGGAAGACTATCGGGGCCGAGTCGTTCGGCCATGGCCCGCCAACAGGGAGCTTCCATACGATTGATCAGCGTCAGCCCATGGGTGACGACGGCTCGGTTAGTGGCACTGCCACCGAGCGAGACACAATCGGCCACGGTACCCAGTGCAACATAAGAGAGCCAGGGCGACAGTTTGGGCGTCGATTCAGACAACACTCCCCACTCGATCAATACGCTACGGGTCAACGACATGACCAACCACGCCACCATGCACCCGGCAATCGTCGGGTCCGGATAAGGGCAATCATCGCGTGTCGGGTTGATGGTGGCATAAGCCGATGGAGGAGGCCCCTCGTGAGGCAGTGCATGATGGTCACTCACGATCACATCGATCCCCGCCTCCCGGAGTCGCGCAATACGGGGCTCATCCGACGAGCCACAGTCAGCCGTGATCACGACGCTCGGGGGCGGAGACAGCGACAGCGCACGTTCCACCAATGGCAAGCTGATCCCGTAACCATCGTGGATACGGTGACCAATCAGGCTATGGAGTTTACTGGAGGCGACACCGAACAGCTCATTCAATGTTCGAAGAATGATGACATGCGAAGTGATGCCGTCGACATCGTAGTCCGTGAGGATGCCGATGTGCTCTCCCTCGCTGACCGCCTGAGCGATACGCTCCGCGGCACGCCGAGCATCCTGCAGATGTTCGGGATGGTCCAGGTATCGCAGGCTGGGAGAAACCAGTCGCTTGACATCCCCCTGGTATCCCGACAGTCGCCCGGCCAGGACCCGTGCCTGCAGTTCGGTCATCCCCTCGGACCGCGCGCGGGCATAGAGCGCCTCATCGCGGAGACGTTGCTCGATACGCGGCACCAGTGACATCAGCGACGCTGCTCGGCCACAAAGCGTTGGACCGACTCCAGCGTTGCCGGTAACACCGTATACCGCTCTTCGCGCTCCAGCAGATCATCCATGTGGGGAGGCAACGGCACGCCTGGAAAGCCGGCCTTGACCACGGCCTCGGCAAATTTGGCCGGATGCGCTGTGGCCAGGGTGATCATCGGTACCGTGCTGTCACTGCGGACCCGTTCTGCGGCTCGATAGCCAGTGGCGGTATGAGGATCCAGCGTTTCCTGGGTTCGCTGATGTGCTTCACGAATGACGTCGAGAATCGTGTCGTCATCGACGCTGTGGCTGGCGAAAAGACGCCTTAAATCGGCCAGCGGAGCATCAGCCAATGCGGCTGGCTCGACCTGAAAGCGTTCCAGCAACGTGCCTACCGCCTCGGCATCACGATCGTAAGCCTCGAACAACAAACGCTCGAAATTCGATGAGACGACGATGTCCATCGATGGGGCCAGAGTCGCGATCAGATCGCGCTTGGAGAAATCGTTGTCGGCCAGGGTCCGGTGCAGGATGTCGTTGGCGTTGGTCGCGATGATGAACTGCTGGACCGGCAACCCCATTCGATAAGCCATGTAACCCGCGAAGAGATTGCCGAAATTGGCCGAGGGCACACAGAAACTGACATCACGACGGGGGGCTCCCAAGGCAACCGCAGCGGCCACGTAATAGACGATCTGGGCCATGATGCGCGCCCAGTTGATCGAGTTGACCGCGACCAGGCGCGTGCCATCGAGAAAATCCTGATCGGCGAAACTGGCCTTGACCATGGCCTGGGCATCGTCGAAGTTGCCCTCGATGGCAATGTTGAATACGTTGTCGGCCAACACCGTGGTCATCTGGCGGCGCTGCACCTCTGACACCCGATTATGCGGATGCAGGATAAAGATATCGAGGTTATCGCAATGACGGCAGCCTTCTATCGCCGCCGACCCGGTATCGCCGGAAGTGGCCCCCATGATCACCGCACGCTCACCGCGCTTGGCCAGAAAATGATCGAGAATACGGCCGAGCAGTTGTAGAGCGACATCCTTGAATGCCAGTGTCGGTCCATGGAAAAGCTCGAGAAGGAAATGGTTGGCATCGAGCTGGTTCAGAGGGACGACCGCATCATGACTGAAGGCGGCATAAGCGTCACGCACAATGGTACGGAAGGTATCGTCGTCGATTTCCCCACCCACATAGGGCTTCATGACCCGAAAGGCGATCTCGGCGTACGAAAGCCCCGCCATGGAGGCCAACGCCTCGTGCGATAGTGGCGGAATCTCCTCTGGCACATAGAGTCCGCCATCGCTGGCCATGCCGGTCAGCACGACCTCTTCGAAACTCAGTGCGGGCGCCTGCCCGCGGGTACTGATATAGCGCATGCGTTTATCCTGTCGTCCAGCTCGCGGCTTGGCCAGCCACAGGCTACGCGAAGACGCGGTGAACATCCTTGGGGGCTCGGCTTTTTCACCCCTGAGAAAGACGCTTCGCGCATGCCTGTGCCTGGCTCCGCTGGTACCAAGCGTGGCGTCGTTATTCCTGCTCGTCGAGCGATTCGACCCGAATCCGCGTTACCGGACCGGCAATGTCAGCCAGCGATTCGAGTTGGCGAATCGCTTCGTTCATATGCTTTTCGCGCGTGCGGTGCGTCAGCAAGATGATCGGTACCAGTTCGCCCTCGGTGGCTTCTTTCTGGATAATTGCCTCGATCGAAATGCCCCGCTCGGAAAGAATCGTTGCGACCCTGGCCAGCACCCCCGGGCGATCCACCGCCAATAGCCGTAGATAATAGGCTGTGACGATATCCTCCATTGGCAGCATCGGCAGGTTATTATCGTTTTCATGGATGCCGCTGAAGGCAAGATACGGGACACGATAGTGGTGATCCGTCGTGATGTCGCGCGCCACATCGAGTAAATCGGCGACAACGGCGGAGGCCGTTGGTTCGGCCCCGGCCCCGGCGCCGTAATACAGTGTCGGCCCCACGGCATCCCCCATCACGGCGATAGCGTTCTTGACGCCGTGAACGTTGGCCAGCAAACGTTCCTTGGGAATCAGTGTCGGATGGACACGCAACTCGAATCCGGATTCGGTGCGTTTGGAAATACCGAGGTGTTTGATGATATAGCCCAGGTTATCGGCCTGCTCGACATCATCATAGGTGATCCGTGAAATCCCCTCGGTATAGGCCTTGTCGAACTGCAAAGGAACGCCATAAGCGATCGAGGCCAGAATGGTCAACTTGTGGGCGGCATCGATCCCCTCGACATCGAATGTCGGATCCGCTTCGGCATACCCCAGGGCTTGCGCCTCGGCGAGTACATCTTCGAATGCGCGGCCTTCATCGCGCATGTGGGTCAGGATGTAGTTGCCTGTACCGTTGATGATGCCAGCCAACCATTCGATCCGGTTGGCGCCCAAACCCTCGCGAAGCGACTTGATCACCGGGATACCACCGGCCACAGCCGCCTCGAACGCCACAATGACACCGTTCTCGTGGGCCGCCTGGAAAATCTCGTTGCCGTGAACGGCGATCAGTGCCTTGTTGGCGGTGACGACATGCTTGCCGTTGCCAATGGCTGTCAGAACCAATTCCCTGGCCGTGTCGTAGCCACCGATCAGCTCGACCAGGACATCGATATCGGGATTGCCGGCCACTTCGAACACATCGGAAGTGGTCTTGACGCCGGTGGTATCGCAGTCCGGGTTGTCGCGGCGCATCGCCACTTGCTCGATCACGATCGGCCGTCCGGCACGCCGGGCAATTTCGTCGGCATTGCGCATGAGCACATTAAACGTCCCGCCACCGACGGTTCCAAGACCACAGATTCCTACTCTCACCGGTTTCAATGTTGCCATCCCCTTGATTGTATCCTGCTTTCGGGCTCAGCACTTTCGCCAAACCGCCGATAGAATCGTTCAAACTAAAAAGCCCCATCGGGCCTGTCAACGGCTATGCTTAACCCGACACGCCCAGCATGTCAGCGAGCCGTTCGGCCGGTACGTATCCAGGCACCAGGCGACCGTCGGGAAGCACGATCGCCGGCGTGCCTTCGACCCCGATATCCATACCAAGATGATACTGATCCTCGACCGGGTTGTCGCAGTCTTCGGTATCGGGTAGCGCTTCATCCCGCTTGGCGGCGTTCATCGCCTCGGTTCGGTTGTCGGCACACCAGATCTGACGCAACTCCCGACCGCCCTCGGACGACAACCCGCCGCGCGGGAATGCCAGATAATGTACTGCAATGCCCATCTCGTTCAGCCGCGGAACCTCTTCATGAAATTTACGGCAATACGGACAGGTGGCATCGGTAAATACCGTGACTCTTGCCTTGGTGTCATGCACACCACGAAAGATGACCCTTTCACTTTCAGGCACCGTGGCGATACGGGCAGCACGCTCTTCATTACGCCCCTGCTCGCTCAAGTTGACCAACCCATCTTCACCATTCCTGTAAAGATCGCCAACCAGAAAGTGCTTGCCCTCACTATCGCTGTAGAAGGTTTCGCCATTTTCCAGTCGGACGTGATAAATGTCCGGCAACGGGGTATCACGAACGCTCTCGACCGGCATGGGTTCACCGTTGACTTCAATATCTTCAAGCAACGCATCCGGAGGGTCTGCCTGTACGGAAGGTCCTGTCAGTGCAACCAACATGAAGGCGCCAAATGCCAGCAACGGGGGGATTCTCATCATCAACCTCTGGGGTGGTGTTCGGCATGTAGCGCTTCCAGGCGAGCCTGCGCAACATGCGTATAAATTTGCGTCGTCGACAGATCACTGTGACCCAACAACAGTTGTACGACACGCAAGTTGGCGCCATGATTCAATAGATGCGTTGCAAACGCATGGCGCAGCGTATGAGGGGACAACGGTTTATCGATGCAGGCCACGACAGCGTAATGCTTGATACGATGCCAAAAGGTCTGGCGTGTCATGAAACCGCCTCCTCGTCCAGGAAACAGTGCTGGCCGTGCGACGTCCTTCATCAGCACTCCTCGCCCGGATCGCAGATAGGACTCCAACCAATACAGCGACTCTTCCCCCAAGGGGACCAAACGCTCCTTGTCCCCTTTCCCGACCACGCGAACCACACCTTGGCGAACATTCACCGAATCCATGGTCAAACCGACCAATTCGGACACCCGCAAGCCTCCAGCGTAGAGCACTTCAAGCATGGCACGGTCGCGTAGGCCGATGGCCGTACTCACATCCGGAGCCTCAAGCAAGCGCTCGACTTCTTGCTCGTCCAAGGTGTTTGGCAGGCTGGGACGAACACGGGGAAGGGCTACGTCGGCCAGTGGATCATGCTCGATGGCTCCCGATGCCAATGCCCATCGGTAGAAACGTCTCAATGTGGACAATAGACGGGCATTCGTGCGCAAGTGATATCCTTGGGCACGACGCTCGTCGAGCCATGCTGGCAATGCTTCCTGGCCTGGTGACATTAGCGACCGCCCCTGCTCCCGGAGCCGTTTGCTCCATGCCTCCAGGTCATTACGGTAAGCGGATAAGGTATGTGGACTCACCCCCTGCTCCAGCCACAGGACATCGAGAAAGGCATCCACCTGCCCTGTTTGCTCGTCCGCTCGACTCATCAGGGTTCCCCCGAAACGACAATACCCCGCCCCGCGCATGCGGTGACGGGGTATACGGTTCACGGCCTAGTGCCGTACCAGGGAGGCCTGGGGCGTTACGCCAGCTTTTCCTTGATACGTGCAGACTTGCCGCTACGCTCGCGGAGATAGTAGAGCTTCGCCTGCCGAACGTCACCGCGACGCTTGACCGAGATGGAGTCCACCAACGGGCTGTAGGTCTGGAAGGTGCGCTCTACGCCCACACCGTGAGAGACCTTACGTACGGTGAAAGCGGAGTTCAGTCCCCGGTTGCGCTTGCCGATGACCACACCCTCAAATGCCTGCAGGCGCTCTCGGTTGCCTTCTTTGACCTTGACCTGTACGACCACGGTGTCGCCGGGTGCAAATGCCGGGATTTCCTTGGTCATCTGCTCGGCTTCAACCGCCTGGATCACCTTGTTCTTGCTACTCATTGCTAGCTCCTCGTCAATTCTTGCCAACCGGGTTACCCCGGAAGTCGTGACCCCGACGCTCTCGGCCTCATGGCGCGATGACGCGGGAATCCTATGAGTGACACAGGTGTTTCGACCATCAGACCGACGACATCCAGTCATGTCGATTCCGAAGAACCCTGCACCTCCGCCTGGTCGGCGTATTCTTCAATGAATTCATCCAGCAGCTTGCGCTGCTCCGTATCCAACGTCTTATTCTCCAACAGATCCGGGCGCCGAAGCCACGTTCGACCCAAGGAGGATTTCATCCGCCAGCGTCTTATCGCCCCATGATCGCCGCTGAGCAGGACCTTGGGAACTTCACGCCCATCGACGGCCTCCGGTCGGGTATAATGCGGACAGTCGAGAAGGCCATCACTAAAGGAGTCCTCATCCGCCGAATCCTGGTGCCCCAAGACGCCGGGGACCAATCTGGCCGCTGCATCGATCAGTACCATCGCCGGCAGTTCGCCTCCACTGAGCACGTAATCACCTATCGACCACTCCTCATCGATGTCAGCTTCCACGACGCGCTCATCAATACCCTCATAGCGCCCGGCAACCAATACCAGCGGCGACGAGGCTGCCAGGTTCTTCACTCCTCGCTGATCGAGCAACCGACCTTGAGGCGATAGATAAACCACCTTGGCACGCTGCCCGGTTCGACGTTCTGCGCTTTCACGAGCGACATGTATCGCCTGCCTGAGCGTATCGACTTTCATCAGCATGCCGGGACCACCTCCATAGGGGCGGTCATCCACAGTACGATGCTTGTCCTGTGCGTAATCCCGTGGATTGTAGCATGCGACTTCCAGCAGCCCCTTCGACACGGCTCGACCGGTCACACCATAACGCGTCACCGCATCGAACATTTCGGGGAACAGAGACACGACGCCTACCCACATGAGCAACCCGGCATCGTCAAAAGTCCGGATCCCAATCGACCGTCATACGCTGACCTTCCAGGTCAACATCGACCACGACATCATCGGGAACGAACGGTAGCAACCGCTCCCTGCCCTCATCAGGGTGCTTGACAACCAGCACATCATTGGCGCCCGTCTCCAGCATGTAATCAACCCGTCCGAGTACGACCCCATGACGTGTGACGACATCGAGACCTTCCAGCTGATACCAGTAGTACTCGCCCTCTTCGAGCGCCGGTAACGCCTCGGTGGGCAGCAAGATCTCGGCGCCAGCCAACCGCTCTGCCTGGTCACGATGGTTGACCCCCTCAAGGCAAGCAACCAGACCCTTGCCCTGACGACGCCCCTCCCGGACTTTCCAGGAGCCCACCGTCTCTCCCTGATGCAACAGCCATTCCGGATAATCGAGGATGCCGTCCATTGGGCTGGTATAGGAGTACACTCTCAGCCACCCCTTGGTGCCATAAGCACTGGTCAGCTTTCCCAGCACGACATGCTGTTTTCCGGTGTCGGATATCATTTCGTGCTCGTGACCTGTCGACATGGTCGAGGGACTCCTGGACGCCGCTGCACCGGTAGACCGGAACCGGATTCAACGCACCATGCTATCCAGCAGACGTTACGCTTGCGCTTGCTTGCGAGCTTCCTTGATCAACTCGGCGACACGATCAGAGACCTGTGCACCATGGCTTTGCCAATGGCCAATGCGATCAAGGTCAATGCGCAGCCGTTCTTCCTGGCCACGAGCGACCGGGTTGAAGAAGCCCACATGCTCGATGAAACGGCCATCACGGGGATTGCGTGAATCGCTGACCGCCAAATGATAGAAGGGACGCTTCTTGGCGCCAGCGCGAGCCAGACGAATGGTAACCATTGCGTTATCTGTCCTTCAGTTGGATTTGCTGAATGAATATCAGGGCTAGCGGGCTAGGCGACATTACATAGCCACGCTGCGAAGACGCAGTATTCTACGTAAATCGCAGCCAATTGGAAACCTTTTCCTTGACAGCCCATTAACGCCAGGGCATGCCCCCCGGCCCACCGAGACCTCCGGGGCCGCCAGGACCTCCCTGGCCACCTCCCATACCGGGCAGCCCCCGCATCATATTCTGCATCCCGCCTTTCTTGCCGGCTTTCTTCATCATCTTCTGCATCTGTTTATGCTGCTTGAGCAGACGATTGAGGTCAGGAACCTGCAAGCCGGCACCAGCCGCAATACGGCGCTTGCGCGACCCATTGATGATCTCGGGTTTGCGCCGCTCATGGGGAGTCATGGAATTGATCAGGGCCTCAAGTTTGCCCAACTCCTTTTCGGGACCCGGCCCCTGCGCCATCTCAGCCATCTGCCCCATACCGGGCATCTTGCTCATCAGGCCCCCCATGCCGCCCATTTTCTTGAGCTGCTGAAGCTGATCACGAAAGTCCTCGAGGTCGAACCCCTTGCCTTTTTTGACTTTCTTGGCGAGCTTATCGGCTTTTCCCTTGTCGACGGTTCGCTCGGCCTCTTCGATCAGGGAGAGCACATCTCCCATGCCGAGAATACGTGAAGCCACACGATCGGGATGGAATGACTCCAGGGCATCGACCTTTTCCCCCATCCCCATGAACTTGATCGGCTTCCCGGTGACATGGCGCACCGACAATGCCGCGCCGCCACGCGCATCACCGTCCGCCTTGGTCAGAATCACCCCCGTCAGCGGCAGAGCATCGTGGAACGCCTTGGCCGTATTGGCAGCATCCTGGCCGGTCATGGCATCGACAACGAATAGCGTCTCTTCCGGGGACACCGCCTTATGGAGGGCCCGGATCTCGTCCATCATGTCGCTGTCGACGTGCAACCGTCCGGCCGTATCGACGATCACCACGTCATGAAACTGGATCTTGGCGTGTTTGATCGCCGCATTGGCGATCGCAACCGGCTGCTGATCACTGCTCGAGGGGAAGAAATCCACCTCGACCTCACCCGCCAGGGTTTCGAGTTGATCGATCGCCGCCGGACGGTACACATCCGCAGAAACCACCAGCACCTTCTTTTTTTCACGCTCACGCAGATAGCGCGCCAGTTTGGCCACGGATGTCGTCTTGCCTGCCCCTTGCAGACCGGCCATCAGAATGACCGAAGGCTGTGCCTTGAGTTCCAGCGGGACATTGCCTTCGCCCATGATCGCCTCGAGCTCCTGCTGGACGATCTTAACGAACTGCTGGCCTGGCGACAGGCTTTTGGACACCTCCTGGCCCACTGCGCGCTCACGCACCCGTTCGATGAACGCTTTCACCACCGGGAGGGCGACATCGGCCTCCAGCAGGGCGCGACGAACCTCCCGCAGCGTATCCTGGATATTTTCGTTGGTCAGTCTGGCCTGACCACTAATTGACTTGAGCGTTTTCGACAGGCGATCTGTCAGACTCTCGAACATGTTGCCTCTCCGGCGGGTAAACCTAGCCTTTGGTTACGGATTATACGCCTTACCCGGCCCAGTCTCCATGCAATCATGATGTATCGATTCCAGCCGGCTGTGCGTAGGGCCCAGACTTCGGTATAGTATTCGCTTGCGTAAGTATTCTCGTCATCCTGTGTTTCACGACCGCAACGCCGACATCGTCGGCGCATGGACAGCAATCGATGCAGTCGTTCCCTTTTGCTTTACTGGCCATCATACTCTATTCCGGAGCCGCCCTGTGGCAGGCCCTGGCACTGGGGCGCCGTGTTTCCCAGCAGCCGACGTTGATTCGTGGCGCAGGCTGCGTGGCCCTAGCGTGTCACGGGGTCGTCATCGCTGGCGCCATCATCCATCACGGTGGGTTGAGCCTGGATCTGTTGTCGAGCCTCGTCCTCGCCAGTGGCGTGGTTGTCCTGCTGCTGTTAATCGTGAGCGTGGCATTGCCTCTCACCAATGCGTCTGTCGGCGTCTTTCCCCTGGCGGCAATCAGCCTGATCCTTATCATTGGTGCCAGCCCTGTCCCCGGGCGCGAACTGGGCCCGGGGATCGCACTCCATGCCATCAGTTCGGCTCTGGCCTTCGCGCTACTGATCATCGCTGCCGTACAAGCCGTGCTGCTGGGCTTGCAGAACCACGCGTTACGTCACCATCATACCCTCGGTATCGTCCAGGCACTGCCGCCCTTGACGACCATGGAACGGGTATTGTTCAAACTCATCTGGGCAGGTGTCGGCTTATTGACCCTCTCCATCGTCAGCGGTTTTCTGTTCGTCGACAACTTATTTGCCCAGCACCTGGCTCATAAAACAGTGTTATCACTGGCTGCCTGGATCATCTTTTCGTTATTGCTGGCAGGACACCACCTGCTTGGGTGGCGTGGCCTGAAAGCGGTTCGTTGGACGCTTGGCGGTTTCGTTGTATTGCTTCTTGCCTATTTCGGGAGCAAGTTCGCCCTGGAGATCGTGTTTCATCGGGCCTAGCCCCGCAGTACCGAACCTTAGACGACCGTCACCTTGACACCTGTGCCGGTTATCCCTAAAAACAGCCAGACATGTCATCGAGGACCCTTCGATCTTGAGCGACGACTTCCCGCTCGGACTTCTGTTCGGCTTACTTTTTCTGCTCATTTGCCTGTCGGCTTTCTTTTCCAGCTCAGAGACAGGCATGATGTCGATCAACCGATATCGCCTGAATCACCAGGCCAGTAGCGGTGAATCCTCGGCCGTGCGCGTGACGCGCTTGCTGTCACGACCGGACCGCCTTATCGGCGTGATCCTGATCGGCAACAACTTCGTCAACAACCTTGCCGCATCGATCGCCACCATCATTGCAATCCATTACTTCGGCGAAGTCTCCGGCCCAGCGATTGCCACCACGCTTCTCACCATCGTGATTCTGATCTTTGCCGAGGTCACCCCCAAGACTTACGCGGCCATCAAGCCTGAACGGATCGCCTTTCCGGCTTCATTTGCCCTAGAGCCGTTGCTGAAACTGCTTTACCCATTGGTCTGGCTCGTCAATATTATCTCCAATGGACTGTTGCGGCTGACAGGGGTCAAACAGATCGACGGCAATGCCGCGAGTCTCGATCGCGATGAACTGCGTAGCGTCGTTCATGAGGCCGGGACGCTGATCCCCCATCGCCACCGTAATATGCTGCTCTCGATACTCGACCTGGAAAATGTCACCGTCAATGACATCATGGTACCTCGCCATGAAGTCGCCGGTATCGATCTGGATGACGACCTGGACAGCATCCTGGCCCAGATTCGCACCAGTCAGCATACACGGGTTCCCGTTTTCAAAGGCGATATCAACAACATCATCGGCATGCTTCATCTGCGCAATGCGGCACGTTTTCTTTCACGAGACCAGGTCACCAAGGCCGCCATCGTTCAAGAGGCCAGAGAGCCCTATTTCATTCCTGAATCCACCCCTTTGCATACGCAGTTACTCAACTTTCAGCAGCAAAAACGGCGCATCGGTATCGTGGTCGATGAATACGGGGATGTGGAGGGCCTGGTCACGCTCGAGGATATCCTTGAAGAAATCGTCGGTGAATTCACCACAGACGTCGCCGGTATGCAAAAGGAGATTCATCCACAGGACGATGGCAGCTATGTCATCGAAGGCACCGCCAATATCCGGGAGTTGAACAAGACACTCGGTTGGCAGCTACCCACCGATGGTCCCAAGACGTTGAACGGCCTGATACTCGAACATCTGGAATCCTTTCCGGATGGCCCAGCCTGCCTGCAGGTGGGGACAACGCGGATGGAAATCATCGACGTACATGACAAGTTGATCACTTCGGCACGGTGCTGGCAGCACGCCCGCCGGTCCCTGCGTAACGACTGAGCCTCTCGGTTATCCCCTGGAAAGAGACGATGCAGTGGGCGATGCCCACTGATCGGCTTCCTCTTTGAGGCGGCGGACATGCGCTTCGACTTCCCCCCGCCTTGCCTGCTCAGGGGTCAACGGAGGGCCAAAGTAAAGCGCCACTCTTGCCCGAACTCGCCTTGGCATCTTGGTCAGCGCCTTGCCACCACAATGTGACGTCCAGGACCCCCACAATCCAGCCAGCCCGGCAGGAACTACCGGCACGGGATCCCGAGCCAGGATGATATCCAACCCTCGGCGAAAGGGACGAATTTCACCATCGGGGGTCAAGCGTCCCTCGGGGAACAACATGACGACCTCCCCGTTACGCAACGCATGGCTTACCTCATCAAGCGCACGCCGCACACTCCCCGGGTCACGCCGATCGGCGTCGACGGGAATGGCACCCACGATGCGGAACCACCAGTTCAACCACGGCGACTCATAAATCGGACGATCCATGAGAAACCGCAATGGCCGAGGGCATCCCCCTCCCACGACCAACGCATCCATGAAACTGACATGATTACACACGACCAGCGCCGGCCCCCGCGTCGGAATATGGTGTCGACCCCGAAAGCGCAAGCGGTAGATCAAATGCACCAGAGTGAACACCATCAGTCGCAGGACCGGCCGGGGGCGCCGCACCATCAAGACGACACCGACCAGCAAGGCGACCAGTCCTAAACTGGCCACGAAACGCCGCTGTCCGATATCAAGCCAGGACAGTAGCGCCGTGGCGTATACCATGGCCAACACCATCGCAGCCGCATTGACGATGTTATTTGCCGCGATGATCCGACCACGATGTTCATTTCGGCTGATCAGCTGAAGCAGGGTGTAGAGAGGCACGACGAACAGGCCGCCACCGACGCCCACCAGAGAAAACCCCAACGCCAGTTGCCAGAAGGAGACGGCGTTAGAGACCTGCAAGGGCTGCCCATTGACTGCCAGCCCGGCGAGATATAAGCCGGCCCCCCCCATGATTGCCGCTCCGATGGATACCAACCCCATTTCCAGGCGACCGGCCGACAAGCGAGCACATAACAGGGCGCCAACGGCACCCCCCGTTGAAAAGGCCATCAACAAGATAGCTGTTTCCGCCTGGGCGCCTCTGTTAGCCACCGCTTCCCAGCTCGGCAGCGGCACCAGATAACAGGCAACGAGGAACCAGAACAGGCTGATACCGAGTATTGCCGGGAACACATGCCGTTCACGACTCGCCTGGCGCACCAATGTGCAAGGCGTAATTCCCACCGTCTCGATGGACGCTCGGCCCTGCGTCCGAATGAGCGGGATCTTCAGGCTGGCAACAAGTCCTGCCAAGGCAAGGACGGACAAGCTAGCCATCGCAACGATATGCCACCAGGGGTCGGGAAGGACAACAATGGAACCGGCCAGCAGGACCCCTGCCGGCATCGCAGCAAAGGTCCCGATCCCCATCCAGGCATTGCCATGCAACAACTCGGTCGAGGATACCAACTGCGGCAGGATGGCATACTTGACGGGGGCAAACAGGGCCGACTGTATGCCCATCATGAGCAATAATACGAGCAGCAAAATCTCGGCATCCATCGCGATAGCCGCGACAGCCATGAGGACAATCATCAGCTCCAGCAGTTTGAGCCGTCGGATAAGTCGCGACCGATCCAGCCGATCGGCCAACTTGCCGGCCCACCCCGACAACAACAGATAAGGCAGCAGAAAGAGGACAACCGCCAGATTGAGGACCAACCCCGAATCCCACTCCAGCCGCGGGATCGCCGCATAGGCCAGTGTCAGCAATAACACATGGCGAAACAGGTTATCATTGACGGCTCCCAACGCCTGGGTCCAGAAGAGAGCAGCAAAGCGGCGCTGGAGCAGCACCCTCAAACTCACGTTCCCCTCGGTGCCTGCCTAAGGCCTGCCAGGATGGTTATCAGCAGCTGCTCTATCAAGTCGCTGACTTCCAGCTGTTGCCCCCGCCAATATCCCAGACGTTCATTCAGCCCGAGCTGAACCAGCCCATGAACGCTTCCCCACAACGTCCGCGCCAATCGCTGTGCTTCCTGATCATCCAACGCTGGCTGATACTCTTTCAACGTCCCCTCGACCCTGACGAATAGCGCCTCAATGAGGTGATTCTGACGCTGATCGAGTTCACCTTCCTGGGCCAATGGATGATCAAACAGTAGTTGCCAGCGATAGGGCTCCTGTTCGGCGAAGCTCCAATACGCCATCGCCAGCCCCCTCAAGCGAGATTCCGGCCCGGCGTCGCTCAACCCTTCCATCGCATTGCGCAAATGCGAGAGAGTCTCGATATTGACGTGCTGAAGCAGATTACCGAAGCTACCGTAGAGTTTGAGTAGCGTACTGGGCGCACAGCCGACTTCTCTCGCCAGCGCCCGAAGCGACAGGGAGTGTACCGGATTGTCCTTGAGCCAGGCATCACATGCCGACATGACCTGGGCATGCAACGCCTCGGGCGCATGCTGTCTGGGACGTGCCATGATCACCTCGCATGTTGATAGGCTGACGGACAAGCCCCAGAATAGCGCAATCGAACACTGTTTTCGACCAGAATGTCGAATCTGATGCCAATCCGCCACCTGCTGCAGACGATCCACGAACGCCGCTGTCCTTCGTGATCACCCTCGCATGAATGGAGCTCCCATGGCCGGTCGACTCTATATACCTGCATTTGAACCGGAAACGCTGTTGAATCATTTACATGGCGACACATCCATGCATACCAGCCCCAACATGGCACCTCGACAGGCTGTCTCGATCATCAGGCAGGCTTCCCCGGGACATCGGCTGTCCAGTGCTTTCTGGGGCTTCACTCCACCATGGTTGAAAGTACTGGATCATGCCCAGCATTGTGCACGTGCCGAGACGCTGAGAAGCCGCCCGATGTTTGCCGAGGCCCTGGCATCACAGCGCTGCCTGGTGCCAGTGGGGGGCTTCTATGTGTGGAAACCCGCCCCACGCATGAAACAGCCGTTTCTGATCACGCGTCATGATAGGGGGCCTTTGCTGCTTGCCGGAATATGGACCCGCTATCCGACCTCCGAATCCCAGTATCATGACTCGATGGCCTTGATCACGGTGCCTGCACCGCCCTTTCTCGCCTCACTCACTGACCGTCTCCCGACCATCATTGCCCCGGACAGGGCGACCGAATGGCTGGATTCCGAAGCGTCCGGAGAGCATGCAGAGACGCTACTTTCTTCGTCCCCTGCGGAACTGTTGGGCGCATTTCCGGTATCAAGACAAGTGAATGATCCAACCTGCCAGGAGTGGTCCTGCGCCTACCCGACAGGCCCCATGTTCTGTCAGCATCACGTACAGGAGAGATGATGCCTACCCTAGCTGCTTGCATGTCCCGCTTAACGACGTACCGGCTCCCATGGACTATCTCGACAACAGGTGACATGCGTCGTATGCCGATTCCCATTCTGTCCATCCTGGTCATCCTGGCTTTCGTGACGACGGGGCATGTCAAAGCGGACGACGCCCCTGCCGAAGGTATCGCCGACATCGATACACCCAAGATCAGTGAGCACGATTCCCGGGAGTATCGCACGCTCGAACTCGAAAACGGCCTCGAAGTCCTCCTGGTCAGCGACCCTGAGGCAGATAAGGCAGCGACCTCCATGAATGTCGGGGTAGGAAGCGCCAATGATCCCGAGGACCTGGATGGCCTGGCACATCTGCTGGAGCATATGCTCTTTCTTGGCACGGACGACTACACAGACCCCGATGCCTACCAGAGCTATCTCAGTCGTCACGGCGGTAATCACAATGCCTTCACGTCGACACGCGACACCAACTACTTTTTCGACATCGAACCTGATGCCCTCGCAGGCGCCCTGGACCGTTTCAGTCGCTTTTTCATCGCGCCACTTTTCAACGCCGACCAACTGAGTAGTGAGCGGAGTATTGTTCATTCCGAATATCAATCGCGGATTCGCGATGATGGTCGCCGCGAGAACGACGTTCTCAACCAGCTTCTCAACCCGGATAATCCCACCACCGGCTTTTCAGTAGGCAGCCGCGAAACGCTCGCGGATCAGCCGGAGGGCGAGCCGAGCCTGCGCGAGCGCGTCATCGATTTCTATCATCGTTACTACGATGCCAATGTCATGCAATTGGCCATCGTCGCGCCACAGTCGCTCGATGAACTCGAAGACATGGTGCGGAAACGGTTCACCAATATCGCCGACAACGATCGTGAGCGTGAGACCATTGAGGAACCATTGGCCAATAAGGACGAGCTACCTCGTATCGTCTCAATGCAATCGCTGCGAGACAGCCGTAGCGTACGGTTCCTGTTCCCGATCCCCGACCCACATGAAGACTACCGGACCAAGCCGGCCGCGTATCTGGCCAACCTCCTGGGCCATGAAGGAGAGGGCAGCCTGTTGGCTGCATTACGTGATGCAGGGTTCGCCGATGGTCTATCGGCAGGCGTCAGCCGATCTGACGGCAATGAAGCCCTCTTCAGTATCGATATCAGCCTGACACCGGCCGGCGCTGAACACCTGTCACGCATCCAGGCCACCCTGTTCGAGGCCATCGAACTGATCAGGAAAGACGGCCTCGAAGAGTGGCGCTACGATGAGCAGGCCCAGCTTGCGGAACAGGAGTTTCGGTTTCAGCAGCATGGGTCCCCATTGCAAAGTGCCATGCGGCTGTCCATGAACCTTGCCTATTATCCTCTGGAAGACGTCAACTATGCTCCCTACCGCATGGACGGCTATGACGCCGAACAGATAGAAACGTACCTGCAGGCTCTGAATCCGGACAACCTGATACGTCTATACAGCGGCCCCGATGTCGATGGAGATCAACAGTCTCCCTGGTTCCAGGCGAACTATCGTATCCATGAAAAGGCCGACAGCTCGGCAGAGCCCCTTTCCGGCCTTTCTCTTCCGGAGCCAAACCCGTTTATCGCCAAGGACATGTCACTGCTCGATGAACAGGATGATGCACCGTCACTGTTGATCGATGAAGAGAGTTTCACGCTCTGGCACCAGGCACATAGCGGGTTCGACACGCCCAAGGTGGAATGGCGATTCAGCCTGCAGCATCCGGATGCTGCCACCAGCGCCAGGGAGGCCGTGCTTGCCCGGTTGCTGGCCGGATGGCTGGGAGATAGCCTGAATGAAACCTTCTATCCCGCTCGCTTGGCAGGGCAAAATTTCGACCCTTACGCCCACTCACGCGGCATGACGCTATCGTTCTCAGGCTGGCGTGATCGCCAGGAACTGGTCATGCATGAAGCGCTTTCCCAATTGGTGGAGGGGGACATCGATGAGGGCAGCATCGAACGGGTCCGCCACCGTCTCGAACGCGAGTGGCGCAACGAACCTCAGGATGCCCTCCATCGTCAAGCGAACCGCACCTTGAGCCAGGCGCTGATTCGTCCGCAATGGCCGACGGGCGACTTGCTCGCCGCGAGTGCCGAATTGAGTGCAGAAGATGTCCGCGAGTACCGTCGCCACTTTCTCGACAACCTGCGTATCGAATCGATGGTTATCGGTAATATCGATGAAGAGCAAGCGGCCCGTGCCGGACGCTTGGTGGCCGATGCACTCGAGCCTCGCCTGGAGGCAGACGATACTCCTCGGCTCGAGCCCCTAGCCATAACCAGCGAATTACCGACCCTGCATCCGGAAACCACCCGGAAGGAGCACGTCGTATTGCGCTATTTGCAGGGGCAAGACCGCAGCCTGGCCAGCCAAGCCAAGCTGGCCGTTCTGGGCCAACTGATCGAGTCCCCATTCTATGATCGCCTGCGTACCGAGCAACAACTCGGCTACGTCGTCAACGCTGGCTACTCCCCCATGCTCGATGCCCCCGGCCTGTCTCTACTGGTCCAGTCACCGGACACCGAGAGCGAAACGATCCAATCACACATCGATGACTTTCTCGACACGTTCAGTGACCGGCTCGACTCACTGAATGACGAGGATATCCAGGCATATCGCCAAGCAGTTCGAGACAGGCTGATGCAACGGGACAATTCACTGGGAGAACTGACCAATCGGCTTTGGTATGCTCTGGCTTACGGGGACACCGACTTCGATCGACGTGAACGACTCGCGGAGCAGGTCATGGAAGTGGATCATGAGGCGTTGCGAGAAACATGGGAATCATTACGTGGTGATGCTGTCGTCAGCGTTACCTACGATCCTGGCGACACCCCCAGCGACGTACTGGAGGTCGTATCGGAACTATCCCCCCTGCCAGAAGGCGAGGAGTGATGGCAATCGCCGACCACCGTCCAATCATAATGGGCCCTCCGGACGCCGGAGGGCCCATTATGACATAAGCGAAATCGTTCAATACTCAAACGCTTGGGGGGGCATGATGGCTTCTACGTGCATGACGAGTTCTTCGAGAATTTGTCGTTGCCGTTCACTCAGCGACTGCTGATTGAGTTCCTCGATGTGGCGTGCAAATTGCTGTAGCGTCAATGACACGACTGACGCATCGTTCATACGTGTCCAACGGTAGGCGTCCCATTGCATCTGTTCATCACTGGTAAGCGTATCGGGATAATTGCGTGCCCGATAACGGAACAGCATGTCTTCCAGACGAGGATCCTGAAAAGCGAATGCCGTCTCGGCCAGCTGGTAAGGGTCAGTCTCACGCACACGTTGCATCTCCTGACGGTCGGCTGGAGAAAAGAAACCGCCAGAGTACAACATCAGGTCCGGATCACTGCTCTCACCGGTCGGCGAGTCGGCGAATACCGAAGCCACTTTCCGCGCCACCTCCGGATGTTCACGCAACAGTTGCCAATGGCGCTCACATAGGTCCCGGTCGATCCCGGTGCGTTTGGCCACGGCATCATCGACAGCCGTCAGGGGCATGAGTACCGGACTCCGGTTGATGTGTATCACCTTCAAGGGAATACGGCTATCGCCTTCCGGTAACTCACTGGCACTTACGAAGACTCGTTCGTGAATCTGCTCTTCGGACAAGTCGAGTAACGGCGTCGGGTCTTCAGCCAAGTCATAGACAATGACGCCATTGGGATTAGTCGGATGCTCAGCAAGAGGCATGATCAACGCGCTACATGCCCGGCTCGCCGGATAGCGTCGGGAAACATGCAGCATCGGCTTGCCCGAGGGAATATCCAGCAGCTTAGCCACTTCACGCTTGCTACGCAGGTTCAACAGATAGGTAAACAGGCGCTCGTTACAGGACTTCAACAGACCCGCGAGCGCGATGGTTGCACGGACATCCGCCAGAGCATCGTGGGCTCCGACATGCTCGATACCATTGGCGACAGTCAGGTCCTCGAGCTTGAAGCTGGGAGCGCCATCATCGCGATGCGGCCATTCGATCCCCTCCGGACGAAGCGCATGGAAAGCTCGTACGACATCGATCAGATCCCAACGTGAATTGCCGTTTTGCCATTCACGTGCATAGGGATCCAAAAAATTGCGATAAAAGAGATGACGACTGACTTCATCATCGAAACGCAGGCTATTATAACCCAGTGCACATGTTCCCGGCTCGCTCATGGCCGCGTTGATCGCACCGGCGAACTCTGTCTCCGGCACACCATTTCGAGTCGCATGCTGAGGGGTGATGCCTGTGACAAGACAGGCCTGGGGATTGGGAATATCGTCATCGGCCGGTCTGGCGTACAGCTCTATTGGCTCACCGATTTCATTGAAGTCGGCATCTGTACGGATGGCGGCAAACTGAACCGGACGATCACGGCGCGGATCCGCCCCGAAGGTTTCATAATCGTGCCAGAGAAATGTCTTTGGAGCGGCTTGAGGCTGCGCCATAGGGCGACTCTCCCACTATCATTGCCAGAGTGCGAAAGCCTAGCACAGACATGGGGCCTGGCTCAGCCGCTTTAGCCAGTGACTCCGTCACCCGTCGGATCCACGCTATGGCGCCAATAGTGTCAGGTGCGCGGCAACGTCACATTTAGCTCGAGCACCGAGCAATCCTCATCACGATCGAGATTGATGTTGATGGCATCCTGATCCACTTGAACATAGCGCCGGATCACTTCCAGCAGCTCACGCTCCAGCATCGGCATATAATCCGGCTGGTCACGCTGACTTCGCTGGTGGGCAACGATGATTTGCAGCCGCTCCTTGGCGACCGATGCCGATTTCTTGCGCTCACCCTTGAGAAAATCGAGAAGTTTCAACGACGACCTCCCCCGAACATACGGCTTAGCAGGCCCTTCTTCTGATATTCATGAAAGCGTAGCGGCACATCTTCACCCAACAAACGCGATACCGTATCGACATAAGCCTGACCTGCGTCACTCCCTTGATCGTGAGCCACAGGAATGCCCTGGTTTGAAGCGCGCAAAACGGCTTCCGACTCGGGAATCAGACCAATCAAATCGATAGCGAGTATTTCACGAATATCCTCGAGATTCAGCATATCACCATCATCCACGCGGGCCGGATTGTATCGCGTGATCAACAGATGCTCTTTCACGGGGTCTTCACCACGCTCAGCACGGCGAGTCTTTGATGCCAGCAGTCCCAATATCCTGTCAGAATCGCGTACTGAGGACACCTCGGGATTCGTGACGACCACGGCCGCATCCGCATAATACATGGCCAGCTGCGCCCCCTGTTCGATACCGGCCGGAGAGTCGCAGAGTATGTAATCAAAATCCTTGTTGAGTTCTTCCAAAACCCGTTCGATGCCTTCACTGGTCAAGGCATCCTTATCCCGGGTCTGTGAGGCCGGTAGTATGAACAGGTTATCGACCCGTTTATCCCGAATCATGGCTTGATTGAGACCGGCCTCGCCCTGAATGACATTGACAAGGTCATAAACCACACGCCGCTCACACCCCATGACCAGGTCCAGGTTGCGCAGCCCGACATCGAAATCGATAACGATGGTCTTGTTGCCCCTCAACGCCAAGCCGGTAGCAATTGCCGCGGCACTCGTTGTCTTACCAACCCCGCCTTTGCCCGAGGTGACTACAATGATCTTGGCCAAGATAAACGTCCTGTTGTTGATAGGAGATCGACAAATTGCCAACGTCGGAGATCGACGCTAATCCAGCGATGCCATGGTCAGTTGATCATCGCTCAACCGTACCTGAACCGAGCGCCCCAGCAAACGGGGGTCGACATCCTCCAGACGCTTGTAGTTGCCCGCAACGGATAGCAGCTCGGCATGCAATTCTCGGCAGAATATACCTGCGTCATGGTCGCCGTGGATACCCGCGAGAGCCCGCCCACGCAATGCTCCATAGACATGAACGCTACCGGCTGCCAACACTTCGGCTCCGGCATTGACAGCACCCACTACGACCAAGTCACCGTCAGGGGCTGTCAATTGTTGACCTGACCGTACCGTTCCACGGTATATACGTCCTCCGCTGGAAGCGGGGGCCTCTTCCTGCCGGGAGGTTGGTGTGTCTTCCTCATCGGAAGCCGGGGTATCGCTCCCGACACTCTCCAGGTTGCGCGACTTGATCTCCTGAGGAGGGAACCACCCCAATCCCAATGCCCAGGCGGATTGTTTTACCGGATCCGGCCCTCCCCGCACAGCGACAGGAAGCAATTTATGCGCACGGCACACGGCACAGATGCGCTCCAGTGCCAGATGCGGCTCATCCAGTTTTTCGACGCTCAGCACCACCGGCGTGTGCTGGAAAAAGGCTGGTGACTGACTCAGTTTACCGGCCAACTGATCACGTATTCTCTCCGGGTCAGCACTCGTCAATTCCATGACCGTCATGGGCAACATGCCACCCTTGAAAGTAAAGGCGAGACCCGCCCTGTCCACATTGAGACTCATTGCCGAACTCCAAGTCGGGTGATGAGAGTAAAACTAAGCGAGAGAAGACACTACTGCAACCGATCATACGACCAAGACCGATCACTGTCAGCGTCTCCATAAAGCAACACTTTCGTTTCTCACCTCTGTGGCAAGACTTTTCCGTTGTCGCAGCACATGATTAGATACTATTAGCGACACTCTTCGCCTTGCCAGGCTCACAGGGAAGCACTTTATATGATGTCAGGCTGGATACGCCATTGGTTCACTCCACGCTGGCAACACACGGACCCGCGTGTACGCCGACGCGCTGCCGAAAAACTCGACCATACACACCATGCAGATGTGCACCGACTCCTGCAGTTGGCCCAGGATCCGGACGGGGGCGTGAGACAGGCCGCCCTGTCCAAATTGAACGATGCGTCACAATTGCTTGCACTGCATGATACCGAGCATGGCAGCCCGGAGCTCAGACACCGGCTCGCGGTATTACTGACCGGCAGTGAAGCCGGTGGCTCGCTGGAAGAACGACTTGAGTTGGTAGCTCAGATCAACGATGCGACGTTGCTGGGTGATATCGCATTTCACGGTGATAACCAGCAATTGAGATTGGCAGCGCTGGCCCGCATCACTGACGAAGACGCCCTGATCGAGCAGGCTTGCACAAACGGCATTGCCGCTGTTCGCCATGCCGCCGCGACACGGGTTACCAGCGAGGAGGGACTGCGACAGTTAGTCCGACGTGCCAAGCGCGACAAACAAGTGGTCCGCCTCGCGAGAGAGAGACTCAACAGGAAAAAAGTCGATAGCGCACAGCTGGAGGCGGCCAAAGCCAAGCGGGAACAGCTGCTCCACGCACTTGAAGAACATGCCAGGACCCCGTGGGAGCCCTTATATGCCGGACGCTACCGACATCTGCAACGCGAGTGGGAAAAACTGGGCGATCTACCCAGTGCCGATCAGGAACACCGTTATCAAGAAGCTTGCCTGAAGTGCCGCAAGACGATTACTGATCACGAGGCCCAGCAACATGCCCATGAAGCGGCAGACCAGAGACGGGAGGATGCCGATCACACCCGTGAAGAACTGATCGACGCACTGGAGGAAACACTCGCCGGATTGCGCAGGGAGACTCATCTGAGTGCCCAGGACATTGCCAGCCTCCGCTCTCAGAAGCAACTCTTGGCCACACGCTGGCAAAAACTTTCCGACCACCATGCCCCCGATGACAGCCTGCGTGAAAGATATGACCATGCTTTAGCCGATTACGATCACATTACCCAGGCATGGGAACGGTACAAACAGCGGCAACATCAGTTACAACAAGCATTGAACGACGATGACCGGGATGCACTGCAACAGCAGTTCGATGCCTGCCAATGGCCCTCCGACCTCCCTCCGACAAAATTATTGGATACCGCACGACATCGGCTCCAGCCCGACTCGTCGGCAGAAAAGCCAGAAACCTCTGTTCAGAAATTCTCTGAAGACCTGCATGAACTGGGACAATTACTCGACAAGGGGGCCTTCAAAAGCGCCAGCCGGCTATACCATACGTTGCGACACCAGCTCGAACAGTTGCCCACGGGAGAGCGGCATGCTCATGAAGTCACTCTGAAACGATTAGGCGCTCAACTCGCGGAATTACGTGATTGGCGTAGTTTTGTGGCGGGCCCCAAACGGGTACAACTGCATCAAGCCATTACTGAACTGGCTGATGATCAACGACTGAGCGAGCAGGAACTCGACCGTCGGCACCGCCAACTCGTCAAGGAGTGGAAGGCCCTTGGCGATGCGGCTGCCGACCGGGAACTGTCACGTGAGTTTCGCGCTGCTTCAGATCGCCTTCATGAGCGATTACGTCCATGGAAAGACGCGCTAGCAAAAAAGCGCGAGCAACACCTGGAAGCCCGCCGTCAACTATGCGAGCAACTCGAACAATTGCTGCAACAGCCTGACCCGCATGCCGATCCTGATGCCTTGCGCGAGATTCGCGACCGTGCCAGAGAACAATGGCGGCATCATTCACCGGTTCCGCGCGATCATGCCGAGGCCATTGGCCGCCGATTCGGCCGCTTACGTCATGAGCTCCAGGCGTTGATCGATCGCCGTGCTCAAGAGATCGCATCCGCCAAACAAGCGTTGATCGATGAGGCGACCTCACTGCTCAATGCCGACATGCCAGCCACAAAGCAGGCTGAACGGGTCAAGGAGTTACAGCAACGCTGGCGCACTTTGGGTCGCGCCGCCAAAGGCGAAGAGCAGCAGTTATGGAAAGAGTTCCGTAGCGTATGCGACCGTATCTTTGCCAGTCGCGATGCGGAAAGAGAGAACCGCTCCCAGCGGGTAAGGGAACGTCTGGAAACCATGCAGGCGCTGATCGACCGCCTGGACACCTGGCAACCATCGAACAGCCGGGAAACCCATATACTGGAACAGGCCATCGCGGAAGCTGAAGAGATCGGACCGTTGCCGACCGGACGGCGCGCTGAAGGTATGCGTCGTCGCTGGTCGGGCATCGTGAGAGCTCGTCGTGAACGCCTGGCAAGACTCGCGGTCAGCGAAGAAGTCGAACGCTGGCAGAACCTGTACCCTCTTCTCGAGCGACACCTGAGTGCTGACAAGGCCCTGCTGGATGATGGCGAGGAAGCCATCCAGGTAACTCCACCGGATGATCTGGAAGGCGACATGCTGGTGGCTCACCAGCGTCGTAACGCAGCTCGCCTCCAGCCGCCGACCTCGGACGACGTGGAAAACGCCCTCATACGGCTGCGCGTTCACCTCGCTTTACTGGCTGGAAGTCGTATTGGCCAGCAGGATGAACCTTTGCGTTTGGCCATTCAGGTCGAGAGGATCAATGACAACCTGGGCCGCGACCCATCCAAGGCCGACGAATTACATGACGTATTGAGAGAACTTCTGGCAACAGGGCCCGTACCGGCTGACTTGTGGGCTCGGGAGGCGCCGGAGCTTGACGCACATCTCACGCATTTACTCCGTATGCCGCCTCCCTGATCTACGTTACGAGGCGCACATGTGAGGATGCATCACCCTCATCCCATGAACTGCCCTCCATTGACATCCAGGTTGGCGCCGGTGATGAAACCGGACTCCTTGTCGGCCAAAAAGACGACGGCACGCGCGATCTCCTCGGGCGTGCCGAAACGTTTGACCGGAATGCTCTCGCGGATCGACTCTCTGACATTCTCCGGGATTTTCATGATCATGTCGGTAGCGATATAACCCGGCGATAGCGTATTGACCGTGATGCCTTTCGTAGCCGTCTCCTGGGCCAGCGACATGGTCAAACCATGCATTCCTGCCTTGGCAGCGGCATAATTGGCTTGACCGAACTGCCCCTTACGGCCATTAATGGAAGAGATATTCACGATACGACCATATCCCGTTTCCAGCATCCCCTCGATGACACTCCGACATGTGTTGAACACACTATTCAGGTTGGTATCGATCACTTCGTTCCACTGTACCGACGTCATCTTCTTCAACGTGCCATCACGAGTAATCCCGGCGCAATTGACCAGAACGCTCACTGGCCCATAAGTCTGGTGCATCTCACGAGCACCGGCCATACAATCATCGTAATTCGTCAAATCGACACCCGAGAGAGAAATATTGCTGTAGCCATCAGCATGTTGTCGCTCCAACCACTCCTTGGCCTTTTCAGGATTGTGGTAGCCTGCCACAACGTGGTACCCCGCTTTGGCCAACGCCTGACAGATCGCAGTCCCGATACCGCCGGTACCGCCGGTGACCCAAGCCACAGGTGCTGTGTTGGTCATAGATGGCCTCCCTGTAATAAATAGCGCGATTTTTGCTGCAGCCATGCCACGCCCTTCATGGCATAGCCGTCACCTGAACTATAGTATGGATACACTGGCTACGCTCACAGAAGCGTTGAATAAACTATTGACGCAGCGCAAAAAATAGGTAGAATCTTGTCTTGTCGATGCGGGGTGGAGCAGTCTGGTAGCTCGTCGGGCTCATAACCCGAAGGTCATCGGTTCGAATCCGGTCCCCGCTACCATTTTTTCGTCTGCCACTCTGATCCGAAAAAGACTGTCAGCGAGTTCAGTAGATATCCCCCGCTACGGGACGCTCCATACCAAGCCGTCCAATACCGGGCAACTTGAAGGCGGGATATCTCACATCAATCCCGACGGATAACCCCAGCAGATTGAACTCGACTCCTGCATCCAGCCCCACTGCGATACCCAGCACCCCCGACAGACTGAGTTGAACACCATGCCCTCCGGTAGTAGGAGCAATGCGTTCGTCGAACAGGAAATCCTTCCCTATCGCGGTATTCGGCAATGCCACCTCGAGTCCAGATACATTTCGTATGACCCAGGCCACGAAGGAATTGCTGTTCGGTCCCGGCCAGGCACGATATTGTTGAGATGCAGGGTAATAATCGACTGCCGCATCGATCTGTGGAATCAAGGCTTGTGCAGATTGCCCACGATAATCGGCTAATAGTTCCGGAATGCTGCCGTACCAGGCCCGATCCGGCACACCGGTATTGATGACAACAGTAGGTCGCCGCCAGCTGAGCACCTGATAGATGCGATAATGATTTGCCCCTTCTTCCTTGGTGGCAATCCAGGTATGAACCCCAAAGGCTCCACGCCAGTGGTAAGCCCGTGCAGAATACACCTGCACTACAGCTTCCTGAACCTGATCGGCAGCGGGAGCCAACCCGGCAGACGACCGGTCTGCGCTGGACCAGTGGTGGTCCAGCGTCACCTGCGAACTCGCAAGCATCAACAGCGGTCCAGACAGTAACAGGATAAGGCTCAACAGGGCGGCCACTGCCACTTTGGCGAGTCGTTTCATTGCACATCCTCGGAAGCAGGGTCCCAATGGCTAATGGCCAAATGTGCCGCCCTTGAATATGGCCGATATGGCCCGCATTACTACGATAAACTGCAGCATTTATATATAAGGTATAAGGGTACCCCATGGCGATCATAGATCCGAATAGCGGCGCACCGCTGACCAATCCCGACGATGTCTCCTCTCCTTCCGGTCAATCCGTTGACCCGGCGGACTATATCGTGGATATCGATATGAGCAACTTCCAGCAGGTCGTACTGGAAGGCTCAATGCAGACCCCGGTTCTCCTGGACTGCTGGGCACCATGGTGTGAGCCTTGCAAGAACCTGATGCCTGTACTGGAAAAACTAGCCAAGGAGTATCAAGGGGCTTTCGTTCTGGCCAAGCTCAATATAGAAGAGCACCAACAGATCGCAGCACAGCTTGGGATTCGCTCTGTCCCCGATGTCAAATTGATCATGCAGGGGCAACTTTACGACCAGTTTCAGGGAGCTTTACCCGAAAGCCAGATTCGCGAATGGTTGTCACAATACATTCAAGCCCCCGGAGACGCTCCGGCCTCTCCAGAAGAACAGGCGCAGGCGGCTCTCGATGCCGGTGACGCGACGACGGCAAGATCCATCTACCAGCAACTGGTTCAAGAAAACCCGACGCACTATGACTACCAGGTGGCCCTGGCCAGCGCCACACTGGCAGATGGAGAGGCCGACAAAGCGCGCAACCTGCTCGACAGCCTTCCACCGGAGCATCGCGACAGCCCTCAGGCAAAAGGGGTTCGCGCCAGAATCGAGTTCGGTGAAGAAGCGCCGGATCGAGAGGAGCTCGATGAGCTGGAAGGTCGAAATGACAGCGAAGCCATCTACAAGCGGGCACTGCGGCACGTCGCCGATGGCGACTACGAAACTGGACTGGATGCCTTACTGTCGCTGATGCAGACCGATCGCGCTTATGGAGACGATGCGGCTCGCAAGACACTGCTCCGGGTCTTCGATGCATTAGGAGCCGATCATCCACTGACAGTCACGTATAGACGCAAACTGTTTGCCATGCTCTATTGACTGCTTGCAGACATCATTTGCCCCAATCGCCACAATGCCTCGGCGAGCCGGTCCGGAGTGGTGCCGAAATTGAGGCGGGCGAAGCCTGGCCAACCGAAGTCGGCGCCATCGGATAACGCAACGCGCCCCGAGTTCAACAACGGAATGGTTGGCGACTCGCCGAGTCCAGTATTGCGCAAGTCCAACCATGCCAGATACGTGGCTTCCGGCCAATGCAATTCAGCACCCGACCAGTTCGTCACGGCGCTACTCAACTGTGAACGGTTCGAACGCAATGTTTCCAGCAGTGCTTGTCGCCAAGGCTCTCCATGCAAGTAGGCAGCTTCGGCGGCAACCAGGCCCATAATATTGGGTTCAGGTCGCAAGCCACGTGTTCCAGCCATGAACCGCTGTCGTAGTGCACGATCAGGAATGACGGCACAAGCACAGGTCAGTCCCGCAAGGTTAAAGGTCTTCGAGGGGGCCCAAAGGGTGACGATACGCTCGGCTAACTCGGGAAACCGATATGCTAATGGCTGATGACATGCGCCTTCATCAAGCAGCAAATCACAGTGCAACTCATCCGAGACGATGATCAGATCATGGCGTTCAGCCAGTTCCGCTACAACCGATAGCTCCCAGTCACGCCATATGTGGCCCGTCGGGTTGTGAGGATGACACCACAGCAGCATGCGAGTTTCAGGCCGTATCGTCGCTTCGATGGCCTCCGCATCGAGGCTCCACTCGTCACCTGATGTCGATGGTGCCGAAAGTGGTACCGTTTGCGACTGTCGTCCGTGCTGACATGCCACTTTCAGAAAGGGGGGATAGATCGGCGTAACGGTCATGATTCCATCACCCGGCTCGGTCAACGCCTGACAGGCCAAGTGAAGCGCCGGAACGACACCAGGCAGCCATACTTGAGACCGCGGCTCGATACCCCAGCCATAATGGGTATCACTCCATCCACACAGCGAGTCACGTAGACTGTCAGGAATACGCCCATAGCCGAACACACCATGTTCGACACGTCGATGCAGCGCCTCAATGACGGCCGGGGGTGACGCAAAATCCATATCCGCCACCCAGAGAGGCAATACATCGCTGTCATACCGTTGCCATTTCTGCGAAGGCCAAGGCTGTCGACGCTCGATTGGCATGGCAAAATCGAAAACAGAACGTCCATCAGTCACGTTTGATAGCTCCATAACCTTGAGGATACGTATTACACATGCCCAATAGCCCTTTCTATGCCAAGGCGATGCGAGGGAAAACACGTCTGGTAGGCCACTGGCTTCAGTTGGGAGACGCATCGCCGGACCGTTTGGCCATGATTCTCGCCGATACGGCCCGTTTGGCCAAACTGGGCGAACCGGATGAGACGCCAGACGGTGCCACCCTGGAAGCCTGGAGCAGGGACTCCATGCCGCCACTGTGGGCTGCACGCGCCGTCGTTTTCCTTTTGGTGCAAATGCCCACGCGTCCTGTACCACACGATGATTGTGAAGCTTGCGCCTGGGCCTATTGCTGGTTGCGAAATCGTCACTTTGAACGACTAGACGAGGCCTGGCAGGCACTACCTGAGCACTTGCAGAGCCGACTTTGGCCTGCCCTGGAGATGGCCTGGAATGACCAAAAGGAACTACGACTGATCTGATTTCGATCTAGCCATGCCGACGCTTAGGGCGAAACCCATCCGGTTTGGTCGAGAGCCATTCGACAAACGTTCGGATACTTTCATGGGACATCAAGGCATCACGGCTGCAATAACCATCCGCCATTTCCCGCTCGCTGAGCACATGATGTATGTGGCGATGGCAAGCGTGACACAACCAGAGAATCGAGGTCTGCCGCTCAACACGGCTGAATCTTTTGCGATACTTGGCCTTACCATGCAGGGATCGAGGAATCAGATGATGCTTGGTCAGTGGTGCTGCCCGACCGCAAAGTTCACATCCGGAAGGACGAGGAGGAGGTGAATACTCATGTCCCGACGGCATGACAGTCCCCTCTGAATCAACAAATCAGGAAGTTATGTTTACTGCGGCTCGGTACCGCACAACGAGCCGATGCAACACTTGACCGACTCTGCTCGCCGAGTAATGCTGGATAGCATACTAGCAAGGACAGCATCATGTTTGTTCGAACCATTGAACCTGCTTTCTACGATACCGATGCCCTTGGCCACATCAACAACACTCGGCTTCCAGCCTGGTTCGAGTGGGCTCGCAATGACCTGTTCAAACTTTTCACACCGGATCTCAACCCCACTAGATGGACCCTGATCATGGCCCGTCTGGATGTCGAGTTCCATGCCGAGCTTCATTTTGGTAAGGAGGTAGAAATTCGCACTTACCTGAGCCGGCTTGGCAATAGCTCGTTGACTGTCACCCAGGAAGCCTGGCAGGAGGGAAATCTTGGGGCTCGGGGGAACGTCGTTCTGGTGCACTACGACCATGAGCTCAAGCAGGCCGTACCCATAAGCGGCGCGTTGCGACGGGCCTTACAAGTCCATCTGGTGGAGACGACAGCAGGAACCATGTCATGACGCCGGCGGTACGGCAGCTGACACAAGCCAAGGTCCCCTTTGAATTGAAGGAGTACTCTCACGATCCCAAAACGCCTGCCTATGGAGAGGAGGCCGTCAAGGCGTTAGGCCTTTCTGCCGATGCCGTATTCAAGACATTGCTCGCTCGTCTTGAGGATGGTCGACTTGTCGTTGCCATACTGCCAGTATCACGTCAATTGAACCTCAAGGCATTGGCCAAAGCCGCCTCTGCCAAAAAAGCCACCATGGCCGAGCCGGCAGAAGCGGAACGAGTTACCGGCTACCTTGTCGGAGGCATCAGTCCACTGGGACAGAAAAAGGCCTTACCGACCTTCATCGATAACACAGTTGAGCAACTGGATCTTGTTCACGTCAGTGGCGGTCGTCGCGGTCTGGAGATCGCCCTGGCTCCCAATGACCTCAAGCACTTGACGAAAGCGACGCTGGCTTCACTGACCCAAAAGTGAGATGTTTGCGCTCCTTGATGGTCATAGCCATACACGGTCAAGCAGGAACCCAAAATGGCCATTCGCTACACACTGTGGCTCGACCCGGACAATCATGCCCTTCATAGCATCGTGGAAGCCGACCTGGAACACTACTTTCTGGAACGTTTTGCCGATTATCCTCATATACGCTTGTTCGGCGAGGACCCCTACGATTATGATGCGCCGTTCAATCGCCTGTACGATGTTCTGATTGCGCGGGCCGCCGAGTATTGTGAACGACAGTGGCAGTATGTACCCACACCGATTCAACTCAACAAGGCGTTCTTCCTGGCAGTAGGACATTCGACCAAGTTCATTAGAGATACCCCATGGTGACCCAAGTCGATCAGGCACCTGATCAGTATCAACTCGACATCATAGCCAAGCAGTTGGGGAAGGCTCCCCTAGGTCTCGACGCCATCGCGGCCAGCGATGAACAAGGTGTTCCCTTGGTACTTCGCATGTCGCCTATCATCGATGGCAGGCCATTTCCCACCCTCTATTGGCTATGCGATACCCGGCTCAACCTCGCGCTATCGAAACTCGAAGCCAAAGGGCTCATCAAGCAACTGGAATCCCGGCTGAGTGAAGATACCGCACTCCTCGCCGCTTACCACCAAAGCCATGAAGACTATGTCTCGCGTCGCTGGCATTACATGACACAGGCCCAACGGCAGCAGATAGAGAGTCGAGGGTATCGCAATATACTCGAATCACGCGGCATCGGCGGCATCAGCAACTGGAATCAAGTTCGCTGTCTGCATATGCAATATGCTCACCACTTGTGCGGCAGTAACGTGATCGGGGAGTGGCTTGACGCCGAATTCAGCATCGCAGACAGTCTGTCGACCTAACCGTTCCATTTCCATTCTTGACAAGGACTTTCAGTCAGTGGCTTCGATTTGTGTCTATCTAGGCTCCCGCGAAGGGCGAGAGCCCCATTTTCGGGAGGCAGCCGCAGCCTTGGGTCATGAAATAGCACAGCGTGGACACCGCCTGGTTTACGGCGGCGGCCGCATCGGTCTCATGGGAGCTATCGCGGATGCCACACTAGCTGCTGGCGGCAATGCCCTGGGAGTCATGCCGACGCATTTAATTGAACGTGAACAGGCGCATTATGGTCTGACGAAGTTGATCCATGTAGACGACATGCATCAACGCAAGGCGACGATGGCATTGCATGCCGATGCTTTTATCGCGCTGCCTGGTGGGATCGGCACATTGGAGGAGCTTTTCGAAAGCTGGACCTGGCAATACCTGGGCCTGCATGACAAACCCATCGGCGTTCTCGATGTCGAAGGTTTCTATACCCCCTTATTGCAATTTCTCGATACGACTGTCGAGTCCGGGTTTCTTGCTCCACAAACTCGAGCCACGCTATGCTCGGGCGCCACACCTAAAGCGCTGCTCACGGAACTGGAATCACGCCTCTAACATCTGTGTATGGATGTTGTTCTGCTATTCGCCCTCTCGTAATCGGTGAAGCGTTCATACGTGTTTCCGACACAGAGTCACTCAGAGCTAGGCCGGTGTCTAGAAGCATCAAGCGTGTGCTGATAGGTCAATTGCAACAGATGTGCATCGTCACCGGCCCGATGACGTTGAATGGCATTGTCCCGAATCAAGGCTTCCTTGGTGACCGTCCAGACACTCAGCTGATACTCATCAAGCAGACGGCGTAATGCCTCGAGGCGAAAGCGAGGCAGCATTCCCGCGTGGTGAAACAGCAACGACAACCAAGTGTTGTCATATCCCCAACTATCGCTATACGCCACTCCGATCTCGGTCAGTTCATCATTAAGCCAACGCGCGACTTCAATGATCGCGTGCCCCTCACGAACCAAGCGATCTCTGGAAATACCGTGAAGCAACTCAGCCTTTGGATCCCAATGAGTCCACTCTGACAACGGCTGCACGAGGAATGAACAATAGCTACCATCGGCACGCGCCAGTCCGACCTCTATGGGATAACTACCGCGTCCAAAGCCGGAGGCCTCGATATCGAGCAGAACTGGCAAGGTCACAAGGCTCCTTCCTCCACATCCCGAATGCGAACACGACAACGACCCGATGAGGGTTATAACCCATGACACTCCCAGCTTAAGATCCCATGAGATCCAAGTCGATCATCGTGTCATTCCGTCTCCTGGTTCCAGCATGGCATTCTGATCCGCAAGATGCTGCCAATAGGCTGCTTTGTTCAAGTCGACCGGCAATCCCAAGACGCCTTCTCGATACGCTTGGGCCAGGCGTCGAGCCGCCAATGGGTGGCCGGCTTCACCGGCACGCGCATACCAGGTGACAGCATGATCATTCCGGCTGGGGTACTGGGTACATCCATGTTCATAGATGCGACCGGCTTGATACTGTGCGCACCTCTCTCCACTGTGGGCAGCCTGGAGCACATACTGCGCTCCTCGAGCCTTGTCCTGAGGATTCACGGCACGCTGAAATAACATGTGCCCATAACGCGATAAGGCGGATGTATGTCCCGCTTCGGCACAACGTTGAAACAGGTGCATCGCGAAGCGTTGCGTACGAGGTGAGCGAGGCAGCCAACGTGCATGGCACAGTTGCTTTGCAAGGCGAAATTCAAGGTGGGTGAACAGTGACGATGCCTGCGACATGATAAACGACTCTGAATTCTGTGAGCGAATACAACCGCTTGTGGCAGAAACCTCCTGCCATCATCCAGCTTTCATCATTCATCGGCCGGCACCGCCGGGCGATGGGAGGGCAAGGATACGCTCACCACGTCAGCGACTCAACCCTCCGATATTTGCCGAGCAACCGCCCCGCGGCTAACATGCGATTTCATATAGCGATCCCTTCAAACAGGAGAGATGGATGCAGACCCGACCTCTTGGCGATACCGGCATTCACGTCAGTCGTTTGTGCTTGGGTACAATGACATTCGGAGAACAAAATACGGAAGCTGAGGCGCATGAACAGTTGGATCGAGCGGTGGCTTTCGGCATCAATTTCATCGATACGGCTGAAATGTATCCTGTCCCTCCCAAGGCCGATACCCAGGGCAGAACCGAGTCCTATATAGGTAGCTGGTTGCGACGCCGTCAGTGTCGTGACGATGTCATCATAGCGACTAAAGCGACAGGCCCAGGACTTGAGCACATACGTGGCGGTCCACGGCTGACGCGCGATCACCTTCATCAGGCCATCGATGGTAGTCTGTCGCGGCTCCAAACGGATTACATCGACCTCTATCAGTTGCACTGGCCGGATCGTCACACCAACTTCTTCGGTCAGTTAGGGTATACCCCCGATGACGATGAAGATGCGACGGCGCTGGAAGAGACGTTATCAGCACTCAAGGAACTGGTTGATGCTGGGAAAGTAAGAGCCATAGGCCTTTCCAACGATACACCTTGGGGAGTCATGCAATGTTTACGTCTCGCTGAAACCATGGACGTGCCCCGTGTCGCCAGCATACAGAACCCCTATAACTTGCTGAATCGAAGCTTTGAAGTTGGACTGGCCGAAATCGCACACCGAGAATGCGTGGGGCTGTTGGCCTACTCCCCCCTGGCATTCGGCGTATTGTCCGGGAAATACCTTGACGGCGCTCGTCCACCCAAAGGACGTTTGACGCTTTTTGAACGCTTCAAGCGCTATACATCAGAAGCTGCTGAACAAGCAACCCGTGCCTATGTCAAAATCGCTCGCCAGCATGGCCTGGATCCCGCTCAAATGGCACTGGCCTATGTCAACTCCCGTCCCTTCCTTACCAGCAACATCATCGGCGCCACGACCATGGAACAACTCGAGACCAATTTGGCCAGTGAAGGACTGCGCCTTGACCAGGAAGTCATCGATGCGATCGAGAATGTGCACAAGCGCTTGCCTAATCCTTGCCCCTAGAGAAGCATCATGGGCTATCAGAACGATAGCCCCGTCGTCCATTGCAGCTTGATATACTCACAGTCAAATCATTTGGATGGCAGGAGCCCGTATGCTGAGTGTTATTTCACCGGCCAAGACATTGGATTTCGAATCCTCGCCCACAACAGCCACATATACGCAGCCTGACTTTCTCCCGCAAAGCCAGCAACTGATTGACATCCTGCAAGAGTATTCTCCCCAGGATCTGTCAGAGTTAATGGGAATCAGTGACAAGCTCGCTGGTCTCAATGCCGCGCGTTTTGCCGAATGGCACCCCTCATTCGACTTGGACAATGCGAAGCAAGCAATACAAGCTTTCCAGGGTGATGTGTATATCGGTTTACAGGCCAATAGTTTCAATGAAGCCGACAACGAATTTGCCCAAGACCATCTTCGAATTCTCTCCGGCTTATACGGGATGCTTCGACCGCTCGACTTGATACAGCCTTATCGCCTGGAAATGGGGACCCGATTGCCCAACCCTGCAGGAAAGGACCTGTATGCATTCTGGAGAGACACCCTGACCACTGAACTTGACAAGGCACTTGAGAGCAGTGGCTCTCCTGTGCTGGTTAACCTGGCCTCCAACGAATATTTCAAGGCTATCGATACCAAACGGCTTAATGCTGATGTCATTACACCCGTTTTCAAAGATGCGAAGAATGGTCAATACAAAATCATCAGCTTCTATGCCAAGAAAGCCAGAGGGTTGATGTGCTCCTGGATGGTTCGCAACCGGTTGAACAACCCCGATGATTTGAAGGATTTCACTATCGAGGGGTATCGCTTCAATGCCGCGATGTCAGAGGGCAATACGCTCGTTTTTACCCGTGACGAAGCTACATCAAATGATTGAAAGGCTACCCCCAAGGGGTGCAGCGTTGGACATACCACCATCCGACAAAAGCCGGGCAATAAGCCCGGCTTTTTCAACTCCGACCTTGCAAGAGGAAATCAGTTTTCTTCCTCTTCCATTTCATCGGCCTCTTCTTCAACCTCATCTGCGGCTTCTTCAGCCTCGTCGGACGCTTCATCCTCTGTTTCGTCCGCTTCTTCGGCCATCTCGTCACCAGCCTCTTCTGTCTCCTCAGAAGCTTCATCCATCTCTTCTTCTGCATTCTCACCAGCATCTTCAGCAGACTCTTCCATTTCGTCCGCTTCTTCTGCTACTTCATCGCCAGCTTCATCAGCGGCTTCTGACATCTCGTCACCAGCGTCATCGGCCTCTTCCTCAAGCTCCTCAGCGCCTTCCTCCATGGCATCACCGGTTTCCTCGGCACCTTCATCAATTTCTTCGCCAGCCTCTTCTGCGGGCCCTTCGTCGTCATCATTATCGCAGGCGACAAGGCCTCCCAGCATCAAGGCCATCAACAGTGCTATACCCAACTTGCGGATCATGGTCGTCTTCATTGCAATCTCCTCCTGAGATAGTCCCTGACTGTCCAACAGTTACAACCTTCTAATCGTATCTGCTGTCCTGGCTCCAGCTACATGAGCCATTGTATTCAAAAGTAGCAGATTGATATATGCAAGGAATTTGAAGACTTGTCTCTTATGCCCGACATTCCAACGCGACCAGCTCACATCGCCTTGCCCCGGCCGGGCCCATCGACGACCCAAAAAAAATCCCCCGGGGGGTTCCCGGGGGATTGTCATGTGAGGGCCTGACGATGACCTACTCTCGCATGGGGAAGCCCCACACTACCATCGGCGC
>NZ_FNNI01000015.1 GCF_900106955.1 Aidingimonas halophila
TCCAGGCCGGCCAGCAGGTGGTGCTGGAAGCCGGCGACGAACTCACCCTCAACGCCGGGGGCAGCTTCCTCAAGGTCGACGGCGGCGGCATCACCATCGGAGGCCCCAGCGTCAAGGTCAATGCCGGCGGCAGCCCCGGCTCGGGCACCGGGCAGAGCGCCCAGGCACCGCTGCGGCCGGGTGAAGCGGGCGAAGAAACGCATGAGGCGATCGAGCCCATTACTCACGAGGCTCTGCTGTCAGCGTCGGCCGAGGAGGCCAGCGTCGTGCAGCTCTGCCAGAAGCAGAGCGATGGCAGTTGTCCCCTGGCGGACTGCCCGTGTCGTAACAGGTCGGATTGATGCGCTATTCGTTGGGGCTGCCGGAGGCAGCAGGGCGGCGTTACTGGCTGGTGGAGACCGCCAGCCTGCCGGAGCACGAGGTGTTGCGTCGATTTTACGAGGCGGTAGAGTCTCCCGCGTTTCGCTGGCTCTACGAAGGAACGACCCACGATGCTCTGAAGGATGCCGGTCCGATCCTGCTGGACGTGACCGAGGCGCCGGCGTTTCTGGCCGAGTGGCTGGACGCCTGGGGCGATCTGGCGTCGGTCGTCATCGATGCACCGCTGCCGATCGGTGAGATGCAGGCGCACCTGGCCGGCTTCGTCACGGCACGACTCGAGCCGGAGGGCGAGGGGTTGCTGCGCTTTCATGAGCCGATGGTACTGCACCTGTTGCTGGGGGAAGGGCTGCTGAGCCGGGCCTACCGGTCTGCCATGCTCGGCAGCGGTTCGCGCTGGCATTGGCCGATCTGTCGATGCCATGACGGCTGGCTATTCGAGTCCGCCGCGTCGGGCCAGGCCGAGGTGGGCAGCGCGCCCTTGCCGGTGACGCTCACGGCGGAAACGGTAGGGCGTCTGTCCGGACTCCAGCAGCTGACGCGGCTCATGCCGGTGCTGGCCGAGGCGCTGGACCGCCATGCGTTGCACGGGGACGACGACAGCATCTCCACGCTGTGGCGGGAGCTGGAACACTACTGGCATGGCGTGATCGCACAACGCCTTCCGGTGCGCAAGGCGGTTCAGGCGCTGGCCGAGGCCGAACGAGACGCCGCCTCGCTGCACGAATTCCGCGCTCGCATGCAACGGCTGGCATCCACGGAATAGCCAGGCCATCAGGGAATGAGGAAACAGGGAATGTCATCGAATCACGCCTGCCGCCCCCGCAAGCTCTATCTCGAGATCACCGGTCGCCACGCCGATAACGAGCAGAATACCTATGCGCTCTATCGGGACGATCAACGCGTCGAAGCGCTGGCCGAAGATCGTGCCTCCGAGGGGCGCTATGGGCCCATCGTCGAGACCGCCGACGAGTATCTGGAAGACGAGCTGGCCGATGTTCGCCTCGTGCAGTGCGTCGGCGACATCGAGATCGAGCTGTTGCCAGAGGGCGAGGTCACCCGGACCGGCCTCGTCCCCAAGCGGCGAGACTTTCAGCACCACCTGATGGTCTCCTGCGTGCCGATGCAGTACCTGGATCACGAGGAGATCGCCGCCGGCCCTTGCCGTGGTGGCTTTCTGTACGTGTTCCTCGACGGACGCCTGATCCGTGAGCTGGCCATCCGCGTCGAGCCGGGCAAGGCGCCGGTCTTCATCGATAGCGATGTGGCGGGCTATCGCCGACAGGGTGAGGTGCCGGTGGTGCGCGAGTATACCGGGCCTGAGCTTTCAAACCTGCACCTGCCGTTGCGCCTGGATGGTGAGACGGCGGACGTGCGCCTGGCCTATTCGGACCACCCCTGGCCTTGGGCGCATGTCATCGAGCTCGAAGCCGAGCCGACGCGCATCGGGCAGCGTGCTCAGCCGTTGCCACTGAACACCACCGCCGTGGCAGCCATGCTCGACGGTAACCTGCGCAACCAGTATGAGTATGGTCTGGAGATGGGCCGCGATGAGACGCAGGGCAAGGCAGCCCTGGAATGGCTGCCGCCCATGCGCGAGCGCGACCCGCTCTACGAGCAGGCCAGGGGCAGCGCTCGCGACTATCTGGAAGATGTCTCGGGAGAGCGTTGGGCGGGGCTTGTCCAGCAACTGGAGGATGAGCGGGCCTTCTTCGAGTCCGATGAGCAAGAGGCATCGGTGCCGGAAATCGATATGCGCCGCCGCCAGCGGGACTTCGCCCCGGCCCTGAGATCGACCCTGGTACAGCAGTGGAACAACGCTCGCCGCAGCGACGAGGACCGTGCCGGCGATGCCTCGCTCACCCTGATCCCGGCACCGGAAAGTGGTGAGGATGTGTTGGCGCCGCTCAGGGACCAGCAACTGTGCGCAATCTTCCTGCGCGACCCGAAACTGGCCGTCGACCAGTTGATCGGCGACATCCAGGCTAGCCAGGAACTGCTCTGGGTGCTCTCCGAGGGCATGAAATACCACCCTCATGGCAAGTCGGCGGAACTGGTGCTGGCCAACTGCTTCATGCCAAACGGCCCCGATGGCCAGGAGAATCCGGTCTACCTCGACGAGTGGTTCGATAGACGTCTCGATCGTTCCCGGGAGAGCCTGTTTGCCCGCTTGACCAAGGAAGAGGAACGTCGTCTGACTCGCCTGCGCATCGACGAGCGACTGACGTCGCTGGTCGAGATGCTTGAGGATGCCTCGCCAGGTGCCTTCGGTGCTGCACTACGCGATGCCATGCCCTTCGACGATATCAATCACCTCGAACCCTATGCCTGCCTGTCGCAATGCCTCGATCCGCTGATGGCGGGCATGGATTGCCTCGACCCCAAGGCCAACCCTGAAGAAGCCGATACGCTTCAGGCGCCGCCCAGGTGCCGCCAGGCGCTGGATGCGCTATTCCTCGAGGCGTCGCACCCCCTGGCCTATCTGTTGTTCGCGCCCGAAAATCGGAAAGACGACGGCTGGGGGGCGACCTATGCCCGCGACCTGACCAAAATCACCCAGGGCGGTACCCGGGTGGCTGACCAGGCCGGCGACGTGGCCACGCCGACGGGCGACGCATTGATCGCCCACCAGCAGCGCCTCGACGAGGAGGCCGGCGATCTCGGGCTGGCCATGAGTCAGGTGCGCACTGCCCTGAATGGCACGGAAGCCGTGGCGACTGCCGTGCTACCCGGTTTGCTCACTGCCTGGTCGCGCAACAAGCTGGGCGAGCAGCGGATCTCCCTGACCTTGGCCTCGGATCTCGCCGATCTCAAGGGGGCAATGATGGGAGGGCTGCCCATTCGGGTGACCGACCGGAATGGGCGTATCGTCATGATGCTGCCCGATGAGATTCGCCCGCTGATCGAGGAGATGGCTCAGGGAGGCGTCGCCCTTCAGGCGGCTTCGGCGAGTAATGCGCTGGGGGGCGAAGCGGTCGCCAGTTCCGCCGCCGCCGCTCGGCCGCATCGGGTGTCGGGGCAGGTGACCAGCGAGCAAGCCTATCGTTGGACCCAGAGTGGCTATATCGGGCTCTGGTCGGGGTTGGCGGTGCTGGAGACGTACAATCTGGTTTCAAGCATTGGTGACGCTCTGCAAAAGGGGACTGCTGAAAACCTTCTTAAAGCAGCTAGTGCCACCATTGATGCTTCCTTGCTGACCTTGCAGGGCCTTAAGCTGGCCAATGTTCGCTGGGGTTGGGCCATCCAGGCCAATCAGTTTCTTGATATACGCTTTATCACAGATGTGGACTGGCGTAGAGCTATGGGCCAGGCCGGCCAGGTCCGAGGGGGGATGGCCTTTGGTGCTGGGCTCTTTACGGCAACACTGGTGGCTATCGATGCCTACCAGCTCTCTCAACGAGGGCTGAAAGACTCGGCAAAGTGGACGGCGGGCGCCAGTGGTGCGATTGCCGTAGGTAGTTACGTTGGCTCCGGCTATGGCCAGGGATTGGCGAACGCCGCCAGGATGCAACTGGTGCGTAATCGTTTCCTGAACGGCCTGCTGGGACTGGTGGGCACGCCGCGGCCGGTGCCGGCGATGCTGGTCAGCCTCGGAGTGGCGCTGGTCTGCCAATACATGGCGACCAACAGTCGTGACGACCGCTTTTCCCTCTGGGTGCGCTATGGCCCCTTCGGACATGAGCGGGATGAGCTGGCCGGCCGGCTCCGGGATTTGGCTGAGGACGCCGAGGGCGATGCGCGCCAGGCAGACAAGCGCGATTACCTTGCCTCTCTCCGCTCGGCATCGCCCAACGAGGCATATGTCCAGCTATTGCAGGGGCTTTTCCAGGCCCACTTCGAGTTGGTGCTGCCTCGGGGTCTGATCGATATCGATCCCCGCTTCCGCGACTGCGATATCGCCATCCGCCTGACCTGCCCTGCATTGCGCTATGGCGAGTTCTCCTTGTCTATCCCCCATCTGATGGCCGGGTACTCGGCCCCGGTGCCGGATAGGCGGTTCACCTATCAGTATGCGCCCATGGACCGACGTCGGCTCCTGGTAGAGGCTGATCGGCGAGACCCCGACGATCCCACGGTGAGATATCTTGGCCTGAGTTTGCCGGAGAAGTGGCGGCGAATGGGCGTGCCCAGAGTGCCGGGGTTCGGCGACGTGCCCGCCGACTGGCTCGCGGCCAATCAAGCGAGCTTCCGCCATGAGCCCGAGTTTCAGAATGCCTACCATCGAGGGGAGTCGCTGGTACGGCTGCGCCTGGAAGACGTCGAGGGCGAGGGGACCATCGATTATTGGGACCCCGCCGAGCGAAAACATCGGGCATTGAACGACCGGGTCAGTCTGCTGGCGCAGCCGGCAAGCCTGACCTGGCGCTGGAACAAGCAAGGAGGCAGGACATGACCAACGCTGCGCAGCCGGAAGAACAGGAAGGATACGAGGAGACGGCCTTCACGGCCGACCGCATCCCGCGCCAGGCGCCGCCGCCACCCAAGGGAAAACTGGGCAAGCTGGGTGATGCCTTCGATATGGCGCGCCTGCCCTGGGGACACTATATCGGCGTCAACCCCTCTGAGTTTGAGTATGAGTATTCAGGGTCTTGGTATCGTGAATATAAATACATGGGAGAGGAAGATTATCATGATCACAGCATGATCAATGAAATGCGCTGGTCTCAGTTTGTCGACGAAGACATCAGCTTGATCTATCGCTTCTTTCGCTTCTGGTTCGTTTTCTGGACGCACCTTCTTAGTTTTATTGGCCCTGGAGGAGGAAAGGGGGGGGGGTGGTTTATTTCAGCAATAGGTGTATTTGTTTTGCTCTTGTTGTTGGTTTCTGCCTTTTTTGTAAACCCAGATGAGCCATTTCCATATGATGGGCTTTTGGTTCCGTTGTCTTTTTTTTTACTCTGTGGTGTGGCAACCATATTTAAAGGTCTATTTGAGAAATACAGCATCCTTTTCTACAAGAGCAACAAGAACTGGTCGAATGATGTCGCCTTCTGTCGACGCTCCGGCCTGGTCAAGAGCTTCCAGGGCAACTTTCCTTTCTACGAGTTCGATGCCTTTATCGAAATGAGCGCGGACATGAAGGGTAACCAGTACCATACCCTCAAGGTGCGCCACCGCTATCCGCAGTTCAGCAAGGACAAGCGCAGTGGCTTGCCGTTGGAGTTCACCTTCCCCACCGATACCGGCAGCATCGCCGAGCGCTACGCCATGTGGGACATGCTGAGCCGTTATATGGACGTCAGCCAGCCGCTG
>NZ_FNNI01000001.1 GCF_900106955.1 Aidingimonas halophila
GTCCTGTGGTTGTCTAGTCGGCCGTGCAGGGATCGCCCGGGGCTGAGTGTCCCGATCACCCGCAGTGTCGGTTGCCGGCAATGCGGGCAGATGTAGGTCGGTGCCGAGTCGTCGGCAGCGGTATCGGCATCCGCCGTCGCGTCGATAACGGCCAGCGCTTGGCGGATCTGGGCCAGACGTCGTCGCCGGCAACGATTGGCCAGAAAGCCGTAGTGACGGACCCGCATCAGCCCCTTGGGCAGGACGTGGAGCAGGAAGCGGCGCACGAACTCTTCGCCAGCGAGCACGAGCCGTTTGGGTCGATCACGGTCGCGATAATCCTTGACGCGCAGGGTGACCTGGCGGTCGTCCACGGCAAGGATGCGGGCATTGCTGATGGCGATCCGGTTGGCACGCTACCGCCCCTACCTGGGCATGTTGCGATGAACGGTTGCCATCCATGCGGTAGTCCCTGCTACGTATTGGTTATACTAACCATCTTCAGTGGTCTTTAGCGTACCGTAACCAGCCGTTACGCCGAGAGCAATGCCCACGAAAGCATGAGAGGGCTTGGTACCTGCCAGCTCGCTCGCCTCTACCCGAGCATGGGTAGGCGCTCGACGATAAGGGCGCTTTCTTGCGGTTTGGCTACCCTACGAAGGGGTTAACTGTGTAGATAGGGATGGAAATTGGCGGCAGGCTCATGGACCAATGACGCGGCACTCTGCCCACCATTGTGCTGCAGGTATCTGTCGACCAGGGCATAACCGAGGCTGTAACCGGCCCACGGAGGAAGGTCTCCCTGGCCAAAGAACCATGCCTCATGCCGGTAAGATGGTGCGAACCACTCTTGCTCTGCCTTCATGGCGCAAGCAACGATTTCCTTCTCGCTTAACGCAGCTTCCCAAGGCTCGGGGGCTGAGCCATAAAGCTGGCGACAGAAATGGCCCGCCAGGCCTTCGGAGACCAGGGCCTCTCCCAGGGTTCTGCCGTATCCTGGCCCTCGCCAACGCATCACATGGTGAAGCTCGTGTGCCACCATGCGTTCGAATGGTTCCCCCATGTTGTCGGCGAAGTGGGCATTATCTGGGTCGAGTGTTAGCTGCATCATGGTGCCCGTCGGCGCATAACCGACGAACCCTCGACACTCGATGACGCATCCGGGCCAGACCTGCACCACCACATCCAGGCTGATCGCCGTCGACACTTGCTCGGCGCGATAACGCGCCTGCTCTATGCCCTCACTGATACGCTCGATCCAACCATCCAGTTGCCCGCAGGCATTCGCGTAATGCACTATCCATTGTGCCATGTCACCTCCGGCTTGATTGATGTGGTGCCCTTCAGCTCTGGGTTCTGGCCCATCCTAGGCGCTGTCTGAAAAGTGCCTAGGCAAGGCCATGCTCATACCCTGAGTCCCCCAGCATGCCTTCCAGCTCGCTTTCGTCGACCCCGAGCATCTGCAGGATGTTGCGCTGGGCGGCATCGAGAATGCGTTGGCGCTCCTGCTCATCGGGCAGGCTCTTGGCGATGGCCACGGCGCCCACCAACGAGGCGAGAATGGCGCGGGATTTTTCGGCGATGACTTCGCGGTCGGGGTCGAAGGGCAGTTTCTTCAGGCGGCTCAGGGCAATGAGCCGGGTTTCCAGCATCTTCTTCATGCGCAGGTAGGAGGCTTCGAACAGGGTGCGCACCTCGGCGTTGTCGTTGCCGATCTCGTTGAACAGCACCGTCTCCGGGCCCGGCTTGCGCTTGCGTTCCAGCTCCTGAAGGTTCCAGTAATTGGCGACCAGATCCGTCAGGTGCTTCACCGACAACGGCCCCTTGACCAGCCGTGCCGCATGGCTACGCTCCAGGGTCTTGCGCACCGATTCGCGATAGAGCGCTTCCTTCGAGGCGAAGTGGGCATAGAAGGCCCCGTGGGTCATCTTGGCCAATTTCATGATCTGGCCGATCGAGACCTTCTCGAAGCCCTGGCGACTGAACAGCTCGATGGCGGATTTGAGAATACGCTCTCTGGATTCCGCCTTGTGATTCGTCGAGTAGGGCATGGCGACCTCACACTCCTACACTGAATATTACCTTGATCATATATAGCTCGGTGCTAGCTTGGCTACATCCAAGGGTTTCAGGAGGCACCATGCAATCACCGCTCGTCATTACCGGCATGGGAATGATCAGTCCCCTCGGTTGCGGCGTCAAGGCTAGCTGGGAACGCTTGCTGGCCGGTCGCTCCGGCATCTCGCCGATCACTCGCTTCGACACCGCTGACCTGCCGATCAAGGTCGCGGGCTCGGTGCCCGACATCGAGAGCGACCCCGGTGCCGGCTTCGACCCGGATCGGGTGCTCGATGCCAAGGAGCGTCGCAAGCTGGAGCTGTTCAGTCTCTACGCCATGGCCGCGGCCGAAGAGGCGCTGAGCCAGGCCGATTGGTTTCCCACCAGCGATGCGGAGCGTGAGGCCACCGCCACCATCGTGGGTTCCGGCATCGGTGGTTTCCCCACCATCACTCAGGCCCAGACCACCCTGACTTCGCGCGGCCACCGTCGGCTCTCTCCGTTCACCGTGCCGGCCTTCCTGGCCAACCTGGCGGCGGGCAATGTGTCGATTCGCTATGGTTTTCGTGGGCCGTTGGGCTGCCCGGTCACCGCCTGCGCGGCCGGTGTGCAGGCCATCGGCGACGGTATGCGCCTGATCCGTAGCGGCGAAGCCGACGTGGCCCTGGTAGGCGGCGCCGAGGCCTGTATCGACCCGCTCTCGCTGGCGAGTTTTCATGCCATGAAGGCGCTCTCCCCCGAACAGGACGACCCGACCAAGGCGTCGCGCCCCTTCGACCAGGCACGCAATGGCTTCGTCATGGGGGAAGGCGCGGGGCTGATGGTGATCGAAAGCCTGGCCCACGCCGAGGCACGTGGGGCCACGCCCCTGGCCATCCTCAGCGGCTACGGCACCAGCTCGGATGCGCACCACATCACCGCCGGCCCGGAAGACGGCGCGGGAGCCGCGGCGGCCATTCGATCAGCACTGAAGATGGCGGGGCTATCCCCCGAGGCGATCGATCACATCAATGCCCACGCCACCTCGACGCCGGTCGGTGACCGTGCCGAGATCGCATCCCTGCGCAACGCCTTCGGCGATGCCCTGCCCGGTATTCCGATCTCCGCGACGAAATCGGCCACCGGCCACCTGCTCGGTGCCGCCGGCGGCGTAGAGAGCATTTTCTCCGCCCTTTCGGCGATGCACGATCGCCTGCCCCCGACCCTGAACCTGGAACACGTCGACGACGATCTGCATGACCTGGAATTCGTCGCGAGCTCGGCACGCGAGCATCGCAGCCAACACGTGCTGTGCAACGGTTTCGGCTTCGGTGGAGTGAATGCCGCCCTGATCGTCAGCAAGGTCTAACTAGCCCGCGGCATCTCGGGAACCCAGTCGAAGGTGGTGAGTATCAGCTCGGTCATATCGGTGACTCCTCTCGATGACGACATGGGTCGCCCGTTCAGCGGTCGCCGAGTGCGCGCATGGACTGAGACGAGCGATCGTTCGTCGAGTCGGGTGGTTTACAGGAACAGCCAATAAAGGTCCATCTCAAACATCCTCCGAATGATGGCTCAAAGCTGCCAGAGGCCGTGATCGTTGGAGCCAATGATGTAAATCGCGAACTTTCCCTTCCCGGGAATTTCCATCGGATGCATAGCAATCTTCGCACCCTGAGCCTCGACCCGGGAAACGGCCGAGTCTATATCGTTCACGAGCCAATAGGGCCGAACCACCGGGTCTTCAGTCTCTCTCAGTGGGCCTCTGACGCCGACGGTCGTACCGTCGGGCAATCGACAGGTTCTGGCGCCACCGAGAAGCTCATCCGGAGCACTGAACTCAACGCCATGGGCGGCCTCATACGCGTTGCACACCGCATCGACATCACGCGATACGATTTCCAGGTAATGTACCTTCATGCGCTTTCCTCACTCTCGAATGCAACTGGCAGGAGACTGACTGCGACCGGATACGACACCGTATTCGTTTCAATGGCGTATCGCCCCACCGGCATGCGTCAAAATCTTGGATTGATACTCAACGACAGCATGGCCGACAGATGGCATAACGGCCTTCCCGAATTCTGCTGCAACTCATTGAAGGCATCCTGCACGACTTGCATGTCTCGCTGACTCGTGGGGGCCTGGTCAATGATGCCGGCGGCCGTCAGGCGCGCAACCACATCGCTGGTCAATAAAAACGTATCCTTTCCGACCAGGCGTAAGAACCCGGCGCCCGAGCGTCCGCCCAAGCGAGCGCCGCGCTTGGCAAGCAAACGCCACAAGCCGATGATGTCGGAACTCGGCCAGTTGGCAATGAACTCGCCAAAGCTGGTGCCATGCTCCTGGCGAATATCCAGAATGAATTGGGCGTTTTCAGGAATGGTCTGCAGCTTGGTGCGATGCCGGATGATCCGATCGTTTTTCATGTAGCCTTCGATCTGCTCCGGGCTGAGCAACACCATTTTCTCGGGTTCAAAGCCCCAGAAGGCGTCTTCAAAGGCGGGCCACTTGGCATCGACCACCGAATGTTGCATACCGGCCTGAAACACCCGCCGGCTCATGGCGGAAAGGTAGCGATCATCCCCCTTCTGCTTCAGTTCGTCGGGAGTGAGCGCTTTGGGCAGGAAGGCCTCCAAGGCTTCGTCTGATTCGAAACGCTTGCGTGCGGTATCGTAAAGCCAGCGGTAGTCGAGTGTCATGGTTGTCTCGATGGCAGTCATGGAGTCGAACAGGGTCTGAAAAGCGCCTGGCAAAGCGTTAAACCAGCAGAAGTTCTTTATCGATAGGCATGAATTCACTGGCCGCGCTCATCAGTGAATGGGCTGTTAGATGCGGAACACCATAGACTTCGACTTTCTTCCCATACACATCACGAATCTTGTTCACCAGCAGGTCGAAGTCCCCATCGCCTGACACGAGCACGATGACATCCACCTGCCCAGCGTATTCGATGGCATCAAGCGTGATGCCAACATCCCAATCGCCTTTTGCGGAGCCGTCCGATCGTTGAATGAACGGTTTCAGTTTTACCTCAAAGCCAATCGCTCTAAGTATGTTCTGAAACTCTCGCTGTTTCTGATCGCCTCTATCGATTGCATAAGCAAACGCTTTCACGACCTCTCGGCCGGCGGTTACCTTTGCCCAGAACGTGTTGTAATCGAAGTGTCGCTTGTACGCATCCCGTACGGTGTAATAGACGTTCTGGACATCAACAAAAATCGCCACTTTTTCCATGTCATGAACTCGTTGTGATGCATAACGATGAATCAATTTGCCATCTTATCGATTCCTTGAAACCTGCCGATTGTCTGTACGGGATGTCGACCACCCAATTCCGTGGGCCAGAGCAGGCCCGGGGCGTTTCGTCCAGCGTGGTATCTGCTGCGTGACTTATACCATCACCCCTGCCCTGGCGGCCCGTGCGGCGTGCAGTTTCCTGTAGCTCTCGATCAGGCGCTGGTGTCTGTCGAGCCCTTCAAGCTGCATGTTGGTCGGCTCCAGGCCGTGGAACCGTACCTCGCCGTTCACCGTGCCGACCACCGCGTCCATGGTCTCTGCGCCGAACATGCGCTTGAAGTTATAGAGATAGTCGTCCAGCTCCAGCTCGTCGTCCAGCGCGATCTCCAGCACCGCATTCACCGCCTGGTAGAAAAGACCGCGCTCGACGGTGTTGTCGTTGAACTGCAGGAACATCCCGACCCGCTCCAGCGCCTCTTCGAGCTGACCCAGCGCCAGATTGATCAGTAGTTTCAGCTCGAGAATGGTGAGCTGGCCCCACACGGTATTCTCGTCGAACTCGACGCCGATCAGGGTGATGATGTCCTCGTGGTCATCGATCTGGCTCTCTTCCAGGCGGTCCAGCAGATCGCTCAACTGCTCGTCACTCAGCTCGTGGATGTGCAGGATGTCCTCGCGGAACAGCAGCGCCTTGTTGGTGTTGTCCCAGATCAGGTCCTCCACCGGGTAGACCTCGGAATACCCCGGCACCAGGATACGGCATACCGGCGCGCCCAGGTCTTCATGCACGGCCACATACACTTCCTTGCCCAGTTCCTCGAGAATGCCGAACAAGGTCGCCGCCTCCTCCTCGTTGGTGCCGGAGAAATCCCACTCGACGAATTCGACATCCGCCTTGCTGCTGAAGAAACGCCAGGAGACCAGCCCCGAGGAGTCGATGAAGTGTTCGACGAAGTTGTTGGGCTCGGTGATGGCGAGCGAATTGAAGGTCGGTGGCATGAAGTCGTTCATGCCTTCGAAGCTGCGGCCCTGCAACAGCTCGGTGAGACTACGCTCCAGCGCCACCTCGAAGCTGGGGTGCGCACCGAAGGAGGCGAAGACGCCGCCGGTGCGCGGATTCATCAGGGTGACGCACATGACCGGATACTGCCCGCCCAGCGAGGCATCCTTGACCAGCACCGGGAAGCCCTGCTTCTCCAGCGCCTCGACGCCTGCGAGAATCTCGGGGTACTTCGCCAGCACCTCATACGGCACGTCCGGCAGTGCGATCTCCTCCTCGATGATCTGCTTCTTCACCGCCCGTTCGAAGATTTCCGAGAGGCACTGCACCTGCGCCTCGTGCAGGGTATTGCCGGCGCTCATGCCGTTGCTGAGGTAGAGATTCTCGATCAGGTTGGACGGGAAATAGACCGTCTCGCCATCCGACCGGCGCACGAACGGCAGCGAGACGATGCCGCGCGCCACCTTGCCGGAGTTGGTGTCGATCAGGTGGGAGCCGCCGAGTTCACCGTCCGGGTCGTAGATCGCCCGGCAGTGGTCATCCAGGATACCCGCCGGCAGCTCGTCGTTCGGCCCCGGCTGGAACCACTCCTCGTTCGGGTAGTGAACGAAGGCGGCGTTAGCAATCTCCTCGCCGAAGAACTGATCGTTGTAGAAGAAGTTGCAGCTCAGCCGCTCGATGAACTCGCCCAGCGCCGAGCACAGCGCGCTTTCCTTGGTCGAGCCCTTGCCGTTGGTGAAGCACATGTTGGAGTGGGCGTCGCGAATGTGCAGCGACCACACGTGCGGCACGATATTGCGCCAGGAGGCGATCTCGATCTGCATGCCGAGCGACTCGAGAATGCCCGTCATGTTGGCGATGGTCTGTTCCAGCGGCAGGTCCTTGCCCTCGATCCAGGTGCTGGCCCCTTCCGCCGGCTCGGCCATCAACAGCGCCTGGGCATCTTCGTCCAGGTTCTCGACCGTCTCGATCTGGAACTCGGGCACGTTCTGCACCACCCGCTTGACCGAGCAGCGCTCGATCGAGCGCAGAATGCCCTGGCGGTCCTTGTCGGAAAGATCCTCCGGCAGCTCAACCTGGATCTTGAAGATCTGGTTGTAGCGATTCTCCGGATCGACGATGTTGTTCTGCGACAGACGGATGTTCTCGGTGGGAATGTCGCGCGCGTTGCAATACACCTTCACGAAATAGGCCGCGCACATGGCCGACGAGGCCAGGAAGTAGTCGAACGGGCCGGGCGCCGAGCCGTCCCCCTTGTAGCGGATGGGCTGATCGGAGATGACGGTGAAGTCGTCGAACTTGGCCTCCAGGCGGAGGTTGTCGAGATAATTGACCTTGATTTCCATGAACAGAGCACCGGACGTTTGAGCTTCGCCGGAGCGAAGGTGGAAAACCCGCCATTATCCAGTTTTTCCCGCCGCTCGTCTTGGGGGCCGGCAAAAAATCCGGCCGGCGTCGCCCCACTCCGCACGGTTCCCCCTAATCGGCAAAATAGGCCTGGTAGTTCACATTCAGCAAGGCATCGTCTTCCCCCATGGTCATGGAGAAGATCCGGATCTTTCTGCGACCATCCACCCAGCCCACTTTCGCTTGCCTCATGAGGCCTGTCGTCGTAATTTCTGAATCGGTGGCTTCTCCATACCGCTCCCGCATTTCCTCCGACAGCGAATCGATCAGGCCCTGCATGGCGTCGAAATCGCGCGTATTGTCCAGGCTCATGGTGACCTGGGTGAGCCCATCGTTGAGAAAGAAAAATCGCTGAGTGAACGCCTCTCCCGCCAGTTCGTACCCATCTCGCCGTGCGGCTTCGATCGCCCCCGTGGCCAAACGGTCGCCACTTTCGTGGAGGTAGGCCCCATCAACGGCCTGCACGACTTCATCCGGTGTCATCCCGGGGGTCGTTGGCCCCCATAGTTGCTGCGCCAATGCCAGGTTCGGCAGCAGTAGCAACAGCATGGCGCCAAGGATTGAACTGCGCATAAGTGATCCTCCATTGATCCTTTCACATGGCCCTGACAGGGGTAACTGATGATATATCACATTGGGCGAAAAACGGACGCTCTCGGCAGCGATGGTACGCGGTAACGCCAGCGAGGAGGTGATCCCTCGTGAGCGTGTTATTGTGCGTCCGGGTAGGCCAACAGTGCTGACATCAAGTAATATTTTTCGCGGCTCTCAAAACCGACACTACGGTACAATCTCTGGGCTTGATAGTTATCGCGCGCCACCTCCAGATGCAGAGCCTCTCACTGCACCCGGGGTCCGCCCGGTTTCGCGTTTGAAGGCGCGTGCGAAAGCGGCCTGGGAGCCGTAGCCAAGGCGTTCGGCGACCTGCTCCAGTGAGATATCCTTTTCGGCGATCCACTGCGAGGCCAGGCGCATGCGCAACTGAGTGACGTAGCCGAGCGGGGATAGGCCGAGCGTGGCTCGGAATCGTTCGGCGAAAACCGAGCGTGAGCTGCCCATCGTCGCGGCCATCTCGGCCACCGTCCAGGGGTGGTCGGGAGCGCGGTGAATGGCGGCGATCACCTTGCCGAGACGTGGGTCGCGCAGTGCCTCGACCCAGCCGCCGATGTCGCTGCAGCCGCACTCTACCCAGCCGCGCACGATGCTGGCGGCGACCACGTCGGCCAGGCGCGAGAGAATGCTGGCGGCACCGGCACGCTCCAGTCTCGATTCTCGCGCCATCGCCTCCAGCATGGGCAGTATTTCCGGGTAGCGCGAGAGAAGCGTGCCAACATGCATGATCGTTGGCATCATCGAAACGAGCGGATGCATACCGCCGAGATCGAACTGCATGCAGCCGCTGAACAGGTGGACCGCCTGGCGATCCTTGGTCGCTCCCGCACATTCGTCGACTCGGCTGAAGCCATCGCAGAGCGGAATGGCGTCGATTCGCTCGATATCCAGACTCTCTACCGTCGGTGATGAGAGGAGGTGGTGATCGCCGCCTCGCGGTAGCAGTACGGCATCGCCGGTATCGAGGCGCAGACAGTCATCGCCGGCCTTGAGCGTTACCGGCCCATGCACGACGAAGTGAAATTGGGCACAGCGGTTGCCGTTATTGAAGTGGATGCCAAAGGGTGGCGCTACCTGAATGCAGCGATAGTTCAGTCCAGACAGACGCATGCCGAGCAGCAGCTCGTTGATCCACTCGCTTGAGACGCGGTCGGGGGCAGGAGATTTTCTCATTTCGGACGATCGATCAAAAAATGAAGAGTATGGGTGATAGATTAGCCGGCGGCGTAACCATAGTCTAGGCGTCATTGTCACTGCTGAAGGATGCTTTCGAGATGACGACGAACGACTCCCTCACCGTTTCCTCTTCGGTACCCTCTCGCGCGGCATGGAGCGCCGTCTTTTCTTTGACACTGGTCGTCTTCAGCCTGGTCATGGCGGAGTTTCTGCCGGCCAGCCTGTTGACGCCGATGGCTGATTCGCTGGCGATCAGCGAAAGTCAGGCGGGCCAGGCAGTGACCGTGACCGCGGTTCTAGCGCTGCTCTCCGGACTGCTGGTGACATCGGCTACGCGACGCCTGGATCGTCGCCACGTGTTGCTGGGCTTCTCCGTGCTGATGATTGTATCCAGTCTGTCGGCGGCGGTTGCGCCGAGTCTGGCCTGGTTGCTGGTCGGGCGCACGTTGTTGGGCATTGCGCTGGGCGGCTTCTGGGCACTGTCCGCCGCTACGGTGATGCGTCTCGTGCCCGAACAGAGCGTGCCGAAAGCGCTGTCGTTGATCTTTGCCGGCGTGCCCTTGGCCACCGTCAGCGCTGCTGCACTGGGGAGCCTGCTCGGCGACCTGGTCGGCTGGCGCAACGTCTTCCTGCTCTCGGCCGCGCTCGCCGTACTGACACTGATCTTCCAGTTCTGCACATTGCCACGGATGGAGCCGGAACGACCCACACCGCTGCGTACGCTGGTCGTGGTGCTTAAACGTCCGGGAATCGGCATGGGTATTGGCGCGCTCATTCTGGTGTTCTGCGGTCATTTTTCATTCTTCACCCATGTGCGGCCGTATCTCGAGGCCGTATCGAGCTCGGGTATTGCCGGCATCTCATCGATGCTGCTGGCGTTCGGGATCGCGAACTTTCTCGGTACGCTGGCGGCAGGCTACCTGCTCGAGCGCAGTTTACGCTTCACGCTGGCGAGCATGCCCTTGATCATGGGCACATTGGGCTGGCTGATGGCCACGCTGGGTGGTGTTTCGATCTGGTCAGCCGGGCTGATGGTGGCGCTGTGGGGCTTCGCCTTCGGTGCGATCCCCGTTGCCTGGTCGACCTGGGTCACTCAGGCCGTGCCCGATGAAGCCGAGAGTGCCGGTGGGCTGGTAGCCTCTTCGGTGCAGTTGGCAATCGCGATGGGGGCTGTCATCGGTGGTGCCGCCATCGGTGTGGGCGGGGTGCCGGCCGTCTGCGCCGCGGCGGGTGCGTTGCTGCTGGCAGGCGCCATATTGGTATTGTTCGGCGTGCGCACTCATGCTCCCGCGCCGGTGGCTGAATGTGCTGCCGGCTCCACGAGCGTGTAAGCGCGATGCGCGCTGCGCGGCTTGCGATCTCGGAGGAAGAAGGCCAATGGAAGGAAAGAATATGAAGGCTGCATATTATGATGTTCCAGGCGGACCGGAGGTCCTGAGTTACACGGAAGTCGAGGCTCCGGTTTGTCCTGAGGATGGCGTCCTCCTCCGGGTGGAGGCAATCTCGATCGAGGGGGGCGATCTCATCAATCGGGCGACGGCGGCGCCTCAGGTAGCAGGCCACGTTCCTGGCTATGCGGCCTCGGGCGAGATCGTCGAGGTTGGCGCGAAGGTTCGCGGCCGCTTCATCGGGCAAAAGGTGACGTCATTCGACATGGGCGGGTCCCATGCCGAATTGCGCGCCGTGAAGGCGACGCGAACATGGATCGTGCCGGACGGGTTGCAGATGGCGGCTGCGGCCGCCCTGCCCATCTCGTTCGGAACCGCCCATCACAGCCTGTTCGCGCGCGGCAACCTGGTCGACGACGAGACCCTGCTCGTGCAGGGCGGAGCGGGCAGCGTCGGGGTCGCGGCGATCCAACTGGCACATCGCGCCGGTTCGAGGGTGAGGGTATTGGCAACCGTCTCGGGCGCGGATCGCGCTGCGCGACTGCGGGCTTATGGGCTGGACGCCGCGATCGACCACCGCTCAGAGGATGTGACCGCGGCCGTCATGCGTCTGACCGACGGCCGCGGCGTGGATCTGGTCGTCGATCCCGTCGGGTCCACGCTCGCGGGATCGCTTGCCGCACTCCGGCCCGAGGGCCGTCTGGTCTTCGTCGGCAATGCAGGGCGCGCGTCGCTGGACCTGGACCTCTGGCCCGCCTTGCAAGCCAACCAGACGCTTCTGGGTGTGTTCATGGGCAGCCAGCTCGAAAAACCCGAAGTCCACAGGACGGTCGACGACATGTTGCGCCTGGCCGCCACCGGTGAGCTGGAGGTTCCCATCGATCGACGGTTTTCGCTTTGCGAGGTCGCGGCGGCACATGCCTATGCCGAGGAAAATTCCATTCTGGGCCGGGTCGTCCTTGTCCCTTGACCTGCAAGACCCGGGACCGCCGCGATGCAAGCAGATCATTACGTTGATCGAGTCGACATACCACCGCCAGATAACAACCGCTCTACCAAACCGGGCAACGCCGTGTCGATGTCCAACTCGGGCAAGGCGTCTTTCAGGGCGATATGGCTTTCCGGCAGGAAGCGTTGGGCATCTTCCACGACGGCCTGAAAGGTATTGACGACATCCACCAGTGCTTTCGGTTGGCCTGCGACCTGCATGGAGCCGTGTACCAGCAGTGCCATGTCGCGGCTCCCTCGTACTCGCCGCCAGCGCTGGGCCGTGCCGACCAGTTTGCGTTCGGCGATGCGTACGTTGAAGCGGCCATCACAGTAAGCCCCCGATACGTTGCCGAGATCCGCCGAGGTCACGCCCAGTGACCGGAGCCAGTCGCACCAGGGGTCGCCCAGGCGATGATAGCCCCATTCGAGATGGGCCGCCGAACTGCGCACCTGGCAACGAACGGCGAGCGCCACGTTGACGACCATCGGCCCCAGCGGTACCGGCGTGCCGCCGGTGGCGCGGAACAGTACCGGCCAGCCCAGTTCCGCCAATCGTTCCCTGGCCTGGGCAAACCCGTCGAGGCGCTGATGCCGACGCGGCATCACCAGCGCGTAGTCTCTCGGTGACCATGCCAGGCACTCCAGCGAGCGCTCGCCTGCGCAGACCGATTCCAATAATGCCTCTTCCGCGGAGAGTCCGGCTTCAACGGTGGGGTGTTGCAAGAGACGGTCAGTTGTCGTCATGTGAGGTTCCGATGATTTGACTTACGATGCAGGCAAGAGCGGCCATGTGACATGAGCAATCGGCATCAGCATTCCGAATCGAGTCCTTCGAGAACAGTCTTTTGCGTGGGCCCGATGGCATATCGCCGACGATAGGCCTGTGGGCTCATTCCCGTCTGCTGCCTGAATAGCTCACGGAAGTAGGTTACGTCACCGTAGCCAACGGCACCACTCACCTCCTGAACGGTTCGTCGTTCACTTTCCAACAGTTGCCTGGCGACGTTGATGCGTAGTTGATGAACGTAGGCCATCGGTGTCTGGCCGGTTGCTGTCTTGAAACGCCGACCAAAATTACGCGGACTCATGCATGCTTGGGCGGCAAGACGGTTTATCGAAAGTGGCTGGTCGAAATGGCGGAAAAGCCATTCCTGAGCCTGAGCGATGCGTTCATCGCCATGGCTTGCATTGGGTGGCTCTGCCGCATAACCGATCTGCCATGTTCGAGGGGTTTCCAGCACCAATGCCTTGGCCGTTTGCAACGCGATACGATGCCCATAGCACTTCTCGACCAGGTAGAGGCTGAGATCCACCGCGGCGTAGACCCCGCCACCACAAACGACGTGGTTCGCTTCGGTCAGTATTCGTTCCGGTTGCCAGCGGACCCGAGGGTAGCGTCGGCGGCAAGTTTCAACCACGCCCCAGTGGGTTGTTGCCACCTGGTCATCGAGAAGACCGCTCTCGGCAATCAACGCCGTTCCGGCACAGGCACCGGCGATCCATGTTCCTTGTCGATGCCAGTGACGCAACCAGGGATACAGACAGGCATGGGCAGGGGCCGCAGAGGCAATATCGACTCCCACTGCAGCGAGCACGATCAGATCCGTGTTGCCGACATCATCGATGCAACCGTCGGGGTCCAGATGCAATCCGAATCCGGTTTGAACAGCGCGACCATCCAGGGACACGGTTTGCAATCGGAACAACGGATGCGCCGGTTGGCCGTACAACTCGTTCCACAGGATGCCGGCACTGTTGAAGACTTCTATCGGTGCCACCGCCGTGGAAGGGGCTCCGCCGGCCACGAGCACTACCGTTACGTCATACATGATCACATACCCAAGGCAACGCTGACCTTGAATGTGTGCCGCTTCTTCGGGTTTGGCAAGGCGTAAACCCGTGTTGTCGCAAACACCCCTACTATCCGGCCGATCTCCCACTACCTGAAATGACGTTCAGACGCCACGCTTCAAGTCATGGCAATCACGAGTCTTGGGGAGGTAATGATGACTACGCCATCCACGTATTGCGGGAGCTGTTTCTGCGGTGCCGTCCGCTTCACGGTTTCCGGTGCTCCGGAAGCCATGGGCTACTGCCACTGTGAGTCCTGCCGCCACTGGTCCGCAGGGCCGGTCAATGCCTTTAGCCTATGGAAACCGGAATGCCTTCGGATTACCCAAGGCGCGGACCATATTCGCACCTATAGCAAAACCCCGGATAGCGTGCGTCAATGGTGCGATCGATGCGGTGGTCACATTTTCACCGAGCATCCGGCATTGGGGCTTGTCGATGTGTATGTCGCCGTCATCCCCGAGTTACGTTTCGCCCCCGAGATCCATGTCCATTATCAGGAGGCGAGGATGCACATGACCGATGGTCTGGAGAAATTCCGCGATGTTCCACTGGAGATCGGCGGTTCGGGCGAACGGATGACTGAGTGATCCTGTGATGATGATCGGCCTGCTTTCCGTTGCCGCTGCGCGGCGCAATCGCGGTTGAAATCGTTCCCACCCCCCATCAACCACGGCATCTCGTGGCGTGGGTTCATATAAGCGACTTCAGTCGCGATTAGCCGTATCACCAATGCAGGTCCGGCACTGCATCGCCATTGAAGCCGTTCCCTATTCATCCAGCCCCAGGCGGTGGTGCCATTCGGCGATGCTTTCTGCGGGGTAGCCGGCGAAGCATTTGTCGTGTTCCCGCGCGTCGACATCCACCCAGTTGGCCTTGCTGTCGAGCAGCAGGTGAACGCGCTCGGGCGGTATCGGCAGATCGGTGTCGATGGCCGAGGCGAACGGGTGGATGAGTTCCGGCCAGCGGGGATCGTAGACCCATAGCGCACTGGCGCAGTGTCGACAGAAGTGGCGTTCGCCGGGGCTCGTTTCGCCGTCGATCACGGCCCGGTAGACGTGCTTGTGCTCGCCACCTTCGACCTGGAGCGAGTCGGCGCGACCGCTCAGGTTGATGGCGTAGCCACCGCCCCCCGCCGTCTTGCGGCAGATGGAGCAGTAGCAGCGTTGATAGGGATACGGATGCGGCGATTCGACAGTGAAGCGAATGGCGCCGCAGTGGCAAGAGCCTTCGAGTCGCATGGTTTCACCTGTTGATGATCGTTGCGACTTCCAGTCTAGTGCCCTGCGGCGACATTCTTCATCACTGAGGCGTCTCGGCATCCGCGGCGCGTTCCAGTTCGGCGATATCGAGCCGGCGCATCGTCAGCATCGCTTCCATGGCTCGGCGAGCGTGTTCCGGGTCGGCATCGGTCAGCAATTCCTGGAGCCGGGTGGGCACGACCTGCCAGGAGAGCCCCCAGCGGTCCTTGAGCCAGCCGCACGGCCCTTCCGTGCCGCCTTCCGACAGTGCGTCCCAGTACCGGTCGACTTCGGCCTGATCCGCGCACGCGATCTGGAACGATACCGCTTCGGTGAACGGGAACTCGGGGCCGCCGTTCAGGCCGACGAAGCGTGTGCCGGACAACGTGAACTCGACGGTCAGCACCGAGCCGGCCGGACCGCTCGGGGTCTCGGCCGGCGAACGCATCACATGCTCGATGCGCGAATCAGGGAAAAGCGAGACGTAGAACCGGGCGGCGTCTTCCGCCTGCCCGTCGAACCACAGGCAGGGCGTGACTTGCTGAAACATGGGCATTCTCCCGTACCGGCGATTCATTCATCCAGAACGACGTCGAACCCGCCATAGATCAGCCGTTTGCCGTCGAAGGGCATGGGGTTCTTGTCGGGTTCCAGGCGAGGGTCTTCCATGATTCTTGGCATGGCGTCGTTTCTGACCTCGCGGGACGGCCAGACCAGCCAGGAGAAGACCACCGTTTCATCCGCCCGGCACTTCACCGCCATGGGAAAGGAGGTAACCTCGCCGTCCGGTACGTCATCGCCCCAGCACTCCACCATTTTCAGTGCGCCATAGTCCTTGAATACCGGCCAGGCATCGCGGGCATGCTTGATGTATTGCTCACGGTTGGCCGTGGGTACGGCGGCAACGAATCCATCCACGTATGTCATCATCGTGCTCCTGTGTGTCGAGTGGCCCGCGTCGTCCGTCATTGGCAGCGGGTAATCGTAGTCGTTTCGGAAGCGGCCGAATCGACAACGGAGTCACCGCTTATTGCAATTGCAACCGCATGCTGCGGAAACGTCGCCGATACTGGCTCGGAGTCAGGCCCACCCGGCGGCCGAACAGCCGACGAAAGAAGCTCGGATCGGCATAGCCGACCAGTTCGGCAATGGCATCGATGGGATCGTCGCCGCTTTCCAGATACTGCTTGGCCTCTTCGAGTCGCAGGGTGTGCACGTAATCCATCGGCGTCATGCCGGTGGCGGCCTTGAAGCGTCGCTTGAAGGAGCGTTCGGTCAGGCCGCTGAGCGCCATCATGCCGGCCACCGGCGAGTGGGTGTCGTAGTGCTGGGCCACCCACACCTGACAGCGCGTGATGCAGGCATCGGTGACCTGGCGGGCGGTAGTCAGTGCCGCATAGGGGCGCTGGCCGTCCTGGTGCCAGTCGATCAGGTTGATGCGCGCCAGGCGCATGGCCTCATCGATCCCGACCAGCCGGGCAACGAGGAACAGTGCCAGATCGACCCAGGAGGTGCCGCCGCCGGCCATGATCAGTCGCTGCCCTTCGCCGGTGACCACCAAAGTGCGTTGCGCGTGCACCCGCACACTGGGAAAGCGTCTTGCCATGGCCTCGCAGTAGGCCCAGTGGGTCGTGGCGTCCTGGCCATCGAGCAGGCCCGCCTCGGCCAGCAGCATTGCGCCGGTGCATGCCGCAGCCAGCAGCACTCCCTGGGACTGGCAGGCATGCAGCCAGGCGATTTCCGCCGCATAGCCTTCGAGGCTCGCGTCAGGCGCGATGAACAGATCGGGAATGCAGGCGACAGCTGGCGAGCGGCAATCATCCAGGGCGGCATCCGGCTCGATCCAGGCCCCGTTCGGGGCACGAAAGCCGCGGCCATCGCGGGCAACGATCAACGGCTTCAGCAACGGCTCGCCCATCCGGCCGTTGGTCAGGAACTCCCAGTCGCGACCGGCCGAGCCCAGCAGGTCGTACATGCCATAGAGCGTGGAGGCCGTGGCATCCGGTCCGGCCAGGAGCGCAATGGTGGTAGCCGTGCTGGCGGGTTCGGCAAGTTGATTCATGGCAGAAAACTCCCGATTGCGTCGCAATGCGCCTGCGTGATGCCGGTGCCGCGGGCGTACTCTTGTCCTGGCCCTATCCTTACAACGCAACAACAAGAGGCGTATGTCATGTGTGATATCGCTGTTCAAACATCGTCTCAGGACGATACCTTCGAGAACCGATTGATCCAGGCACTCAACCAGAGCGGGATGATGCTGTTGATCTCGATCGGCCACCGTACCGGCCTGCTATCCGCCCTGGCGGGAACTCCTCCCCTCACCAGCCAGGCGTTGGCGGAACGTAGCGGCCTGAATGAACGCTATGTGCGCGAATGGCTGGGCGGCATGGTCGCCGGCAATGTGGTCGAAACCGATCCGGAAACGGCCACCTACTGGTTGCCGGACGAACGCGCCGAGCTGTTGACCGATACGGGGCCGGTCAACCTGGCCGTCTATGCACAATTCATCGCCTTACTGGGAAGTGTAGAGGATGATGTGGTGCGCTGTTTCCGTGAAGGCGGCGGTGTGCCCTACTCCCGCTATCCACGCTTCCATGAGGTGATGGCCAGCGACAGCGGCCAGACCGTACTGCCGGCCCTGTTCGACCAGATCCTGCCGCTGGCCCCAGGCCTGACCGAGCGACTCGACAAGGGTATCCGGGTACTCGACTGTGCCTGCGGCCGGGGAAGAGCGCTGATGGCGATGGCCGAACGGTTTCCGGCCAGCCGTTTCGTCGGTTACGACCTCTCCGCGGAGGCCATCGACTGGGCACGCCGGCAGACTGCCGATGCCAGGCTGACCAACCTGACCTTCGAGGTCCGCGATCTCAGCGACTTCGATGTCACCGCCGAGCCCGACGCCTTCGACCTGGTCACCACCTTCGACGGCATTCACGATCAGGCCCGGCCAAGCAACCTGCTCAAGGGCATTCATCGCACGCTGACCGCGGAGGGAACCTACCTGGTGCAGGATATCCACGGCTCCAGCCACCATCACCTGGACCGTGAACATCCGCTGGGCGCGGTACTCTACGCCGTATCGGTAAGCCACTGCATGACGGTCTCGCTGGCCCAGGGCGGTGACGGCCTGGGCACCATGTGGGGCCGCGAGCGAGCCCTCGCTTACCTACAAGACGCCGGTTTCCGCGATATTCAGGTGCACCAGCTGGAGCATGACATCATGAACGACTATTACGTCTGTCGGCCGTAAGCGTTCAGTGCGATACGTCGATGGCCGCCATGACCGCTTCGGCAGCGCGCCTTGCCCCCGGTTCCGCCTGCATCTCGCGCGAGATTCGTTGGAGCCTGGCGGCCATCGGCGTATCGTTCAACAGCGCCAGGATGGCCTCGCGGAGGGTGTCAGGCGACCAGGTCGTCCGGTCGAGGCGGCGCCCCGTGCCTGTCGCCTGGGCTCGTTGCGCATTATCGTGTCCATCCCAGCAGTAGGGTATGACCAGCGAGGGTACGCCGTGGAACAGGGCCTCGCAGAAGCTGTTGTTCCCCCCGTGATGGATGAAGAGCGCGCTTTGTTCCACCACGGAAGGTTGCGGAAACCAACTGCCGAGATACACATTGTCCGGCACATGCTGATACGCCTCGAGGAACCCGCCGACGTTGACCATGAAGCGTGCCGGCAACGTTGCAAAGGTGTCGATCATCTTGCCGATCAGGTCGGTGTCGATCGCTCCCAGACTACCGAAACTCATGTAGATCAGCGGCCCGTCGTCGGCCGGCAGTTGTGGCGGATCGAACCGTGACTCCTCCCTGACACAACCTTCCAGAAAGACGAAACGCTCTCGCGGCAGAGGGCGCGCTCGTGAATAACGCACGGCACTTGGGGCCAGCAGCAAGTTCAGTCGGTCCGAATTCTCCAGGAAGGTGCCGGCAGGCAGCGGACGCAACCCTCGGGATTTACGAAACGCGTTATAGCGCTGATGCGCCGATGCCGTCGCGTTCAAATAGGTTTGTTCGAAACGCGTCACCGCCGCGTCATCTTCCGGCGCCAACCCGGATAGATAAGGAGGTACATTGGGGTCCGGGATCTCGGTCTCGGCACATGACACGATGCGTATCCAGGGATAGCCGGAACGGACGATGGCCGGAAACATGATGACATTGTCGAGCAGTATGGCATCCGGACGAATCTGGTCCAGCAGGCTTTCGACCCCGGCTTCGGCATCAATCGCCGTATCCACGATCGCTTCCCAGGTGGGCGCGACATAGGTCGGTAACTGCGCTTCCGCGCTGAGATTGAAATGCGGCAGATGCGTATTGATGAACGCCTGCCAGTAGTCTTCGTTCTTCTGCGCCTGAGGCTGGGATGGCGCGGGCAGGTGGTATTCCTTGAACCCATATTCGGCAAACACCCCGGTAAATCCCGGGTGACACAGAAATACCGGTATGGCGCCCATGTCGCGCAACTTCTGGGCGATACCGACACAATTCAACGCAGCACCAAAACTGGCCTCGGGAAACAGCGCGATCACTCGTGGTTGACTCATTGACGCGCTCCTCGCATCAGTGGCGGTATGCCGCGGTTGGCCGCTTCCGGGCGCCGGATTCGAGAGCGGCGAAGATGAAGCACCATTTGGTCTGCTGCAAGCTCGAATTGGTGTCGCTCGAGGCTGTCGAGAATTTCAAGGTGTTCATCCAGCGATTGCCGCAACCGGAAGTCGGGAATCGAAATATCCTTCTGGGTCGCACGACGCAACCGATGGTGAGCCAGGAGCGCACCGCGTGCGAAACGATTGCCCGAACACTCGGCAATGAAGCTGTGAAATTCGGTATCGAGCCGCAGGAAGCCGGTGCTGGTAATGTGCCCCTCCTGCGTGTCGAGGAGCTCCTGCATCCGCATCTTGAGTAGCCCCGCTTTCTTGATGTCCATGATGAATCCCGGTGCGAGAATGGCCTGGGGCTCGATCGTGAGCCGGAAAGCCAGACTTTCATCGACGGCTTTCGGCGTGTCGAACATCGGCTGGAATGCCCAGGAGCGACCCGGTAGCTGTGTCACCACGCCATCACGAGACAGTATTTTTAACGCATTTAGTACTGAATTGCGTGTCACATTATATCGGCGTACCAAGGCGCTGATGGATTGAATATCACCGATACGACGATCGGCTCGGTCAGACAGGATTCTCTGAGCCAGCGAATCCTCCATATCCTCGAGCCGATGCGCCTCCTCCGTGAGCCCGTCGGCCTGGCCTATCTCGAGAAAATACCCTTCTTCCTCTTTCCAGGTGAGAATTTCCTTTTCTTCCAATATCTTGAAGGCGGCGCGAATGGGTGTCCGAGACACGCCGCAAGCCTCGGAGAAGGCTTGCTCGGGCAGATGATCTCCCGGACTCATGCCCCGCTCCAGCACAACACCGATCACCTGCTGCGCCAGGGCGATATGATTCTGCCGACTGTTCCGGCGACTGTCCGCCATGCAAGCACTCCCCTGAAAAGGCTGAAGATTGAACGACAGCCGCTAGTAAAAAAGAACAGCGAATACACATTGACGTATCTTTGTTTTGATTAATACTAGCATACAGAGTGGACAACGCGTATTGACCACCGACTCACCTCCGGTACAGAGAATCCGCCGGAGCGCGACACAAGAACAACACTGAGGACTCGACATGCAGCATTTTCGATCCAGCATCGGGCTACTACTGGGTACCTGCCTGGCTTTCGGTAGCGGCATGGCCGCCGCCGATGACCTCGTCATCTCCAACTGGGATGGCTATATGGCACCTGAGGCCCTCGACAGTTTCACGGAAGCCACCGGCAACGACGCCGAACTCGTCCTCCACGGCACCAATGAAGAGATCATGGGCAAGCTCATCGCCTCCAATGGCAGAGGCTATGATGTCGTCTTCGTGTCGTCACCTTTCGCGGAAGTCCTGCAAAACATGGGGTTGGCGGAACAGCTGGATCACGAACGGCTTCCGAATCTCGCCAACCTGTACCCTGAAGCCACCGAGCTGGCACATGATCCCGGAAACCAATACTCGGTTCCCTACACCTGGGGAACGACCGGATTGTGCTATCGCTCCGATCTGGTCGACGGGCAGCCCGACTCCTGGCAAGACCTGCTGAACCCCAGTGACGAACTGCAGGGTAAAACCACGATGCTGGCTACCGATCGCTGGCTGCTGGGGGCGGGTTTTCTCGCCAAGGGGTACTCCGTCAACGAAACCGATCCCGATAAACTCGCCGACGTTCGCAATCTCCTGATAGAGGCGAAGGAAAGTCTGCTGGCCTACGACGACACGACGTTTTACGCCAAGCTGGTGTCCGGTGAAGCCGAGCTGGTCCATGCCTGGGATGGCTGGTGCAACTATGGCATTGCCGAGAACGCTGACATCGAATACGTGATCCCCCGGGAAGGCTCCGACCTGTGGGTGGATACGATGGTGATTCTCAAGGGATCGGAGAACAAGGAAGCCGCCTACGAGTTCGTCAATTACGTGCTCGACGCCGACAATCACCGCTGGGCCAGCGAGAACATCCTCTACAAGGTTCCCAACCAGGCGGCGATGGAGGCACTCGATCCTGCACTGATCGAGCAATTCCCCAACCTGGGCATGACACCGGACGAGATGATGGCGTTCGAGCAGCTACGCAACGTCGGTGATGCTCAGCGTGCCTACTCGCGCGTGGTCTCCGAGATCAAAGCGGCCAACTGATTCTCTGCAAGCCCGGGGCGCCATGCTCCGGGCGTCATGACGGCCGTCAGCAATACGCCATGAGCTCCTGCACGCCCGGGAGGATAGCAATCGAGTGCCCATGACTGATCGCAAGCCCGTTTACCTGATGACACCCGCGCTGGCCTGGCTGACAGCGTTCATGGTGGTCCCCTGCCTGCTGATCCTGGCGCTGGCCTTCTTTCGGCGAGGCATCTATGGGGGCATCGTGTATGAATTCACCCTGAGCAATATCGCGCTGGTCTTCGACCCCCTCTATGCCCGAATCTTCCTCAAGTCGGCCGGCATCGCCGGACTCGCTGCAACCATCGCCGTCGTCATCGGCTATGCCGCCGCCTACGCCATCGCCTCCATGCCCAGAAAGCGCCAGCCGATTCTGCTCTTCTTTGCGGTATTGCCCTTCTGGTCGAACTATCTCGTGCGTACCTATGCCTGGATCGTGCTGCTCAATCGTGAGGGACTGATTGTCTCACTGGCCAGAGCCGTCGGGTTCGACGGCGACCTGCCACAGATGCTGTATACGGAAACCGCCGTGGTCATCGGCCTGGTCTACAATTATCTGCCCTTCGTCATCCTTGCCTGCTACGCACCGCTCTCCCGGCTCAATCCGGAAATCCATGAAGCATCGCGCGATCTTGGCGCCTCCGAATGGACGACCTTCCGTCGGGTCACGCTCCCCATGACCGTACCCGGCATCGCCACCGGTTTCGTCTTCGTGTTCGTGCTCTCGATCGGCAACTTCGTCACGCCGGCCCTTTTGGGTGGCGGTCAATTCCAGATGATCGGCAACCTGATCTATGACCAGTTCCTGACCGCCAACGACTGGCCCTTCGGTGCTGCGCTGTCGATGTTCCTGATCGCCATCATGATGGGGTTGTTGACGCTGCAAACCTTTGCCAGTGAAAAGGCCTCGGGTCAGCAACGAGCGGAGGTGTCCGATGACTAACCGCAGCAGTTTACGGTTCATGTTGCTGATCCTCTCGGCGACGTTCGCCTTTCTCTACATTCCCATATCGGTGCTGTTTGCCCTGTCTTTCAATGCAAGCGGCCTGCCCACTGCCTGGACCGGGTTTTCGACGCACTGGTATGGCGAGTTGATTGCCAACAGCGACATTATCGGTGCGGCATTGAATACGTTGATCGTCGCTATCGTTTCGACCCTGGCCGCCACGCTACTGGGTACCCTCCTGGCGATTGGCGTGGAAATACGCCGACGCAAGGGGCGTGTTCTCGAGACAGTGATCTTTGCCCCGATGATCATTCCCGACATCGTGCTTGCCATTGCCTTGCTCAGTTTCTTTTCCATGCTCGATTTCCGCATGGGTCTGCATACGATCATCATCAGCCACACCGTCTTCAATCTCGCCTTTGTCTGTGCAGTGGTGCGAGCCAGGCTGAAGAGTTTCGACTGGTCGATCGTCGAAGCCTCTACCGATCTTGGTGCGACGCCCCCCATCACCTTGCGCCGCGTCATCCTCCCCGTGCTGACACCCGCGGTGGTCGCCGGCGCGCTGCTTGCTTTCACCCTGTCCATCGACGAGTTCATCATCGCCTATTTCACGGCGGGCTCCGGGCGCGACTCCATCACGCTGCCCATGCAGATCTTCTCGATGATCCGTTTTGGCGTGACGCCAGAAATCAACGCGCTGGCAGTGCTGGTGATGACACTTTCCGTCGTCGCCCTGGCCATATCGCAGCGCCTTAACCGTGGAAGGCTTCCGGGACAATGACTAGCACTCTCCTGTCGCTTGCGAACATAGAGAAACGCTTTGGCGAGCTGCGCGCCGTCAATGGGGTCTCCCTCGATATCCGCGAGAACGAGTTTTTCGCCCTGCTCGGCGCGTCCGGCAGCGGCAAGACGACCCTGCTGCGCATGCTCGCCGGTTTCGACATGCCGTCGTCGGGCCACATTCTGCTCGACGGGCACGATATCTCTCAGGTGCCGCCCAATCACCGCCCGGTCAACCTGATGTTCCAATCCTATGCGCTGTTCCCGCATATGACCGTGGCGCAGAACATCGCCTATGGCCTGGAGATGGAGAAGCTGCCCCGCACCGAGATCAACGAGCGCGTCGACGAGATGCTCAGCACCATCCAACTGACCCACCTCGCCGAGCGTAAACCCGAGCAACTGTCCGGCGGACAGCGGCAGCGCGTTGCGTTGGGCCGGGCGCTCGTCAAACGGCCTCGCCTGCTGTTACTGGATGAGCCGCTCGGGGCGCTGGACAAGAAGTTGCGTGGGGAAATGCAACTGGAGCTCAAGCATATCCAGAACACGTTCGGCATTACCTTTATCGTCGTCACGCATGACCAGGAAGAGGCGCTGGTGATGGCCGACCGCATCGCGATCCTGAAAGACGGGGAACTACTGCAATGCGGTTCTCCACATGAGATCTACGAGTATCCCGTCAATCGCTTTGCCGCCGATTTCATCGGGGTCATGAACTTCCTGCCCGCGCGGGTCGACTCAGGCGCCCTTCGCGCCGTCAATGGCAGCCGGATAGCCGCCCCGCTGCCGGCCGACCTCAAGCCCGGTGATAACGCCCTGGCGGCCGTGCGTCCCGAGCGCCTGCGCCTGGGGGTGGCGGATGCCGACAATTGCCTGAATGGGCGAATCAGCGCCATGGCCTATCACGGTCTCGACCTGCATCTGCATCTCGAGACCCCCGTTTCGCCGCACCCAGTAATGGTGCGACTGACCGCCGACGCGGCTGAGGGGCATCCGTTTTCCGTTGGCGAGGAGGTCTCCGTCGGCTGGTCGGCCCGCGACACCCGTGTCTTCACTGCCTAGGGAGCGGCAACGCCACCATATGCCGAGCACAACAACAACGAGCAATGCTGCATGACCTGTGCAAGCCCCAACGAAAGAGGAAACGACATGACAACGAAAACCTTCGCTTTCTTCCCCGAAGCCGCTTACGGCCCGGCACTCAATTCGGTCGGCATCGCCCAGGCCGTCGAACGGATGGGACACAAAGCCGTTTTTCTCTCCGACCCCGGCTTCATCGAAGTGTACGAGAGCTACGGCTTCGAATCGCACCCCGTCAACCTCTCGGAGCCAATGCCACCTGAGCAGATGGCCAAATTCTGGGATGACTTCATCAACGGACATATCCCGAATTTCCGTAAATCGCCCATCGACCAGCTCGACAACTATGTCAAGGAGTGCTGGGAAGCCATCGTCGACAGTGCCAAATGGGCGGAAGAGGATCTCCCCGCGATCCTCGCCCGGATCAAACCGGATGTGATTTCCGTCGACAACGTCATTCTCTTCCCGGCCATCAAACAGTACGGCGTTCCCTGGGTCCGCATCATTTCCTGTTCGGAAAACGAGATCGAGGACGAGGCGATCCCGCCGCACCTGTCCGGCATGAGCGAGCATGACACGGCTGGGCACCAGGCCTTTCGCGCCAGGTTCAACGAAGTCATCAAGCCGATTCACGATGACTTCAACACGTTTCTGGAATCGACCGGTGAAGCGCCCTACCCGCTCGGCCAGTTCTTCGAGGCGTCTCCCCATCTCAATCTGCTGCTCTACCCCGCACCGGTCACCTACAAGCGTTCCCAACCGCTCGATTCGAGGCGTTTCCAGTATCTCGAGGGCTGCGTGCGCCAGGATGAGCCTTACACGATTCCCACATTCAGGAAGAACGACGACGGCCCCCTGCTCTACGTCTCCTTCGGCTCGCTCGGCTCAGGGGACACCGATCTGCTCAAGCGCTTGATCACCTTGATCGGCAAGACTCGTTATCGCGCGCTGGTGAATGTCGGCGACTATAAGGATGAGTATTCCGACATCCCCGACAACGTGATCATCGATAGCTGGTTTCCCCAGCCGTCCGTCATACCGCAAGTCGATGCGGTGATTCATCACGGCGGCAACAACTCGTTCACGGAGTGCCTCTATTTCGGCAAGCCGGCGATCATCATGTCGTATGTCTGGGATGGCCACGATAACGCCATGCGTGTCCAGGAGACCGGACACGGTTTCCGTTCGGAGCGCTATGACTGGACCGACGAGGCAATGATCGAAAAGATCGAGGCCTGCCTCAACGACACCACCATGACGGCACGGCTCAAGGCAACCTCGGAGCACATGCAATCACAGAACGGCCAGGCAAAAGCGGCACGCCTGCTGATCGACCTGGCGGAGTCACATCAGTGACTGACCCGAGCGTCACGGCGCCCCATCGCCATGGGGCACTCACGACGCTCGAACCGACTATATGCTCAACTGAAACGGAGACTTCCATGCCGACACCCGTCATGCACGAACCACTCGCGATCACCGATACGGTGGATTGGGGCACGATTCCAACGATGATCGAGGGAGAGTCCCGCACGTCCGGAGTGCTGCTGCACAAAGGCCCGGACGGCCAATCCGAATGCGGGCTGTGGGTCTGCACTCCCGGCCAATGGGAGTGCCATGTCACGCGCGACGAATTCTGTCATTTCATCCAGGGACGTTGCACTTATGTCCACGAGAGCGGTGAAGTGATCGAGGTCACGCCGGATACCGTCGCGTTTTTTCCTCAGGACTGGAAAGGGACATGCACGATTCACGAGACGGTCAAAAAGGTCTACATGATCCGATGAATGCGACGAGTCATGGCATCCCCACGCTGACGCCGACCGCTGCCGGGTTTCTGGCGCGGCACGGTCATGCGGGCGCACGCCTCGAGCCCCTGACCGGGGATGCCTCATCGCGGCGCTATTTTCGCTTGCCGGAGGCAGAGCTCTTGCTGATGGAGGATCGCGATGACCCCATCGGTTTCGCGGCTTATCTGAGACTGTCGCATCATCTCAACACGCTGGGGCTAGCCGCTCCGGTCGTCCACGGCGCCGATCCCGACCATGGCCTCGCGCTGGTGGAGGACTTCGGCCATCGCACGTACGCGACCTGCCTGAACACGGGCGAAGATGAAAGCACGCTGTACGCCCTCGCCGTCGATGCACTCTTGCACCTGCACCATCATACCGGCGCGGCACGGGTATCTCAGCCCGTCTATGACATGACGACACTGCTCGACGAGCTCGGCATCTTTTCTGATTGGTATGCCCCTGCGATCGCCCCGGACATGGATCACCCGGCATTCGCCCGGCAGTTCCACACGCTATGGGAGCAAGCGCTGGCGCCGGTAGCAGGCCAGGTCGACACGCTCGTGTTGCGCGATTTTCACGTCGACAACCTGATGCTGTTGTCGCAGCGCAAGGGGGTGGCCCGCTGTGGGCTACTGGATTTCCAGGATGCCGTTCTGGGCCCCTGCGAATACGATCTGGTCTCCTTGCTCCAGGATGCCCGGCGGGATCTGGCTCCCGGGCTGGAGGAACGCATGCTGGCGCGCTACATCAACGGCGCTCCCGAACGGTTGGGCGATGCGGCGGCGATACGTCACCGCTATGCGCTGCTGGGGGCACAGCGTCACGCCCGCATTGCCGGTGTCTTCCTGCGCCTGAATCGCCTCCATGGCAAGTCGCGCTATCTCACTTACCTGCCTCGCGTTCTCGGGCAGTTGGAAAGCAGCCTGGCGGGGGCCGGCCTCACCGATATCACGGATTTTCTGAACACCCACTTGCCCGGCTGGCAGGCCAAAGGCACCGCCCTGGGCGACGGATCTCACGACACTCAAGGAGCGCCCCATGACTGACACGGCAACCCCTCGGTACTACCTCGTGCCGAACTACCAACTCAGCGAGAGTCCGACTCGGCCGGTGATCGATCCTGCCACCCTCGAAGAGGTCGGGGTGCGAGTCGAAATGAACGCCGCAGAAATCGACAGAGTCCTCACGCGCGTCAACACCGCTCAGGCAGCCTGGAAACGTCTGGATGCCAAGACCCGTGCCCAGCACCTGCACCGACTCGCCAACCGGATCGAAGCCACCGATGTCAGCCGGTGCGCCGTTCTGATGAGCCGCGAAATGGGCAAGCCCTACCCTGAGGCCATCGGCGAGGTCGCCAACTGCGCCCCGATCTTTCGCTACTATGCGGAAATGGCGCGTGACGAGGCGGGCAAGGTCGCAGGCACGACGCAGACCGGCTCGCTCCAGTATGCCCGCTACGAGCCCTATGGCGTCTCCGCCCATATCATGCCCTTCAATTTCCCCATCCTGTTGATGTGCTGGACGGTCGCTGCCTCGCTGGCTGCCGGCAACGGTTGCGTCATCAAGCCCGCCGCCGCCACCACGCTCTCGACGCTGGAATTCATGCAGGTATTCGATGAATTGCCCGAGGGGCTCGTGGCCTGCGTGCCCGGCGATGCCGAGACGGGCCAGGCCCTGGTCGAGAGCGAACGGACGCACGCCATCGCCTTTACCGGTTCGGTCGCCGCCGCACAGAACGTCGCTGCCGGCGCCGCCCGACGCATGAAGCCGGCGGTGATCGAGGCGGGCGGCTCCGACCCGATGATCATCACCGCCCACGCCCCCTTGGAGGTCGCCGCCGCCGGAGCGGTCACCGGTGCCTTTCATATGTCGGGACAGGTCTGCACGTCCACCGAGCGTCTCTACGTCGTCGACAGTATCCATGACGATTTCATCGATGCCTTCGTCGCCGAGACACAGCGTCTACGCATCGGCAACGGGCTGGAGAAGTCCGAGATCGGCCCGCTGGCCAACCAGGCCGCACGGGAGAAAGTCCAGCGCCTCGTGAACGACGCCATCGCCAAAGGTGCCAAGGTCGCTTGTGGCGGCCGCGTCCCTCCCGGGCTCGACACGGGGTGGTTCTATGAACCGACCATTCTTACCGACTGCACGCCGGCAATGGATATCCTCAATGAAGAGCTCTTCGGCCCGGTCGTGGCCGTCGTGCGCGTGGCCGATTTCGATGCCGCCATGCAGGCCGCCAATGACAGCCGCTTCGGCCTGGGTGCCTCCATCTTCACCACCGACCTGGCGGAGGCACACGAGGCATCGGAACGGCTCGAGGCCGGCATGGTCTGGATCAACAATCCGATGATCGACAATGACGCCCTGCCCTTCGGTGGCTGGAAAGCGTCCGGCCTGGGCCGGGAACTCGGCCGTCAGGGCCTGGATGCCTTCCGTCGCACCAAGATGGTCGTGCTCGATCACCAGCCGGTCCGACACGACTGGTGGTACCCCTACCCCGATGACTGGTTCTACCACGAAGGCGGACGCAAGCACGTCTGAACCGATCCTGACAGGAGACCATGCGCGATGACGACACCACTCTACATCGATGGGGCCTTTGTGGCGCCCGTGTCCGGCGGGAGTTTCCCGGCGGTGGATCCGGCGACCGAGACAGCCTTCGCCACCGTCGCCGCCGGTGACGCCGTGGATGCAGATCTCGCGGTACGTGCCGCTCGCCGTGCCTTTGATGACGGCCGTTGGTCCGAGTTGCCGGTCGCCGAGCGAACGGCAGCACTACGACGCATCGCGACAGGCATTCGCGCGCGCCTGGAAGACATCGCGGCGCTCGAAACCCGCGACAACGGCAAGCCGCTGCCCGAAGCGGTATGGGATATCGAGGATGCGGCCTTCTGCTTCGATTATTACGCCGACCTGGCAGACGCAGCCGAGGAGCGAGGTGACACGGCGGTCGATGTGGGGGACGCGCGTTTCGACAGCCGTATCCGCCGCGAACCCGTGGGGGTCGTGACCGCGATCACACCCTGGAACTTCCCGTTGCTGATGGCGGTCTGGAAAGTGGCGCCGGCACTGGCGGCAGGCTGCACGGTGGTCCTAAAACCCTCTGAGCTGTGCTCCATGTCCTGCGTGGAGCTGGCGAAGATCATCGATGCCGCCGGCCTTCCCGCCGGTGTGTTCAATCTGATCACCGGCACCGGACCTGAAGCGGGGGCGCCCCTGACCGAACACGTGCTGGTGGACAAGGTCGCTTTTACCGGATCGGTTCCCACTGGCCGCAAGGTGATGCAGGCCGCCTCGGCGGGAATCCGCACCGTGTCGCTGGAACTGGGAGGCAAGTCCCCCTTTGTCGTCTTTGCCGATTGCGACATCAACAAGGCTGTCGAGTGGATCCTTTTCGGCATCTTCTGGAACAAGGGGGAGGTCTGCTCGGCCACGTCGCGAGTGCTGATCGAACGTCGGCTCTACCCGCGCCTGCTGGAGCGACTGAAGGAAGCGGCCGAGAACATCGTCATCGGCCCCGGGACGAAAACCGGAGTCAAACTCGGTCCGATCGTGTCCCAAAGCCAATACGACAAGGTCATGGGCTTTCTCGAGCGTGCTCGCGACAGCGGTGCACGGCGACTGACCGGTGGCGGCCGGCCTGCCGGCATGCAGACAGGCTATTACATCGACCCCACCATCTATACGGACGTGCCATTGGATGCCGAGATCTGGCGTGAAGAAGTCTTCGGTCCAGTGGTCTGCATCAATCCATTCGATACGGAAACCGAGGCCATCGCTATGGCCAACGACGGCCCCTATGGCCTGGCAGGCGCCGTCATGTCCGATGATCTCGAGCGCTGCGACCGGGTCGCGGCCAGGTTGCGTGCCGGCATCATCTGGGTCAACTGTTCACAACCCACTTTCGTTCAGGCGCCCTGGGGCGGCTACAAGAGCTCCGGCATCGGCCGTGAGCTGGGCGAAGCCGGCTTCGAAGCCTATCGCGAACTCAAACAGATCACGCGATTCGACCACCATGAGACCTGGGGGTGGTATCTCGACTCAGAGGAGGCGCAATGAGCCATCTATCGCCAACGGTCGCAGCCGTGGTTCTGGCAGCGGGCCAAGGCTCGCGGATGGGGTCGGACGTGCACAAGGTACTTCACCCTCTGGCCGGCAAGCCTCTACTGGCCCACGTTCTCGATAACCTGGAGGCACTCGGCGCGGAACGCCACATCGTCGTGGTGGGCGCCGGACGCGAGCAGATCACCAGCGCTTTCCCCGACCTTGCGATCGCCATACAGGAAGAACAGCTCGGCACGGCCCATGCGGTGCAGATGGCCGCCCCGGCATTGCAGGATTTCGCCGGGGTCGTGCTGGTGCTGTATGGCGACGTCCCGTTGGTTTCCGCCACCACAATGGCACGGCTGTGCATGGCGGTGGCCAGCGACACGCCGCTCGCCGTGCTGGGCTTTCGTCCCGAGGACACACGTGCCTACGGTCGTCTCGTCACGAACACCGATGGCGAGCTGGAACGGATCGTGGAGCATGCCGACGCGACGCCGGCCGAACGTGCCATTGGCCTATGCAACTCCGGTATTGTCGCTGCCCGCGCCGAGCGGCTTTTCCCGCTACTGGCCCAGGTGGGTTGCGACAATGCCAAGGGCGAGTACTACCTGACGGATATCGTCGGCCTTGCGCGGCAGGCGGGCCACCGCGTTGCCACCGTCGAGGCCGACGCCCTGGAAGTCATGGGGGTGAACTCAACGCAGGAGTTAGCCGAGTTGGAAGCGCTGATCCTGCAGCCTGTCCGAACATGAAGAGGCCCGACATGTCCACGAGCACCCGCTTCGATACTGCCACTCGAACGCCTTTCTGGGCGGAAACGGTACCACCACAGTCGGCCTGCCCAGCACTCGGCGCCGAGACCTCCTGTGACCTCGCGGTGATCGGCGGCGGGTTCACTGGGCTATGGTGTGCGCTCAAGGCGCGTGAACGCCACCCCGATGCACGCATCGTCGTACTGGAAGCCTCCCTGTGCGGCAACGCCGCCAGCGGTCGCAACGGGGGATTCTGTGCACCGAGCATTTCGCACGGGGTGTCCAACGCGCTGGCTCGCTGGCCCCGGGAAGCGACAACACTGGTTCGCCTGGGGCTGGACAATCTCGACGGTCTGCAGGAAGACCTTGAGCGTTATGGCATCGATGCGGAATTCGAACGCCAGGGGAAACTCAATGTCGCTGCCACACCGTGGCAGGCCGAAGGGCTCGAATCGATGCAACTCGCTTATGCGAGGTTCGGGATCGCGACGACCCTGCTGGAAGGCGATGCGCTGCGTGAACGCTTCGACAGCCCGAAATATGCCACGGGACTTTTCGAACCGAATTACGCGCTGGTCAATCCCGGCAAGCTGGTGGCGGGATTGCGTCAGGCATGCCTGACGCAAGGCATCGACATTCACGAGCATACGCCCGTTACCGCGCTGAACCGCACTCCCCAAGGGGTGCGTCTTACCACCCCACAAGCGGAACTTGGCGCATCACGCGTAGCCATGGCCACCAATGCCGCCGCCCCACTTTTGAAGCGCCTGAAGATGGCGGTGATCCCGATTTTCGATTACACGCTGGTCACCGAGCCCCTGAGCGACGCCCAACTCTCCGCCATCGGCTGGCGAGACCGACACGGCATCGCCGATACCGGCAATCAATTCCACTATTTCCGCAAAACCGCCGACAACCGCATCCTGTGGGGAGGTTTCGACGCCATCTACCACTACGGCAGCCGCCAGGACGAGGCGCTATTGCACCGCCCGGAAAGCTACGCCCGCCTGGAGGCCAACTTTAGCGACGCCTTCCCCAGCTTGGCGGATGTCGACTTCAGCCATGCGTGGGGCGGGATCATCGACACTTCGGCGCGCACGACCTTCTTCGCAGGCACCGCGCTCAAGGGACGGCTGGCCTACGCGATGGGATTCACCGGCCAGGGGGTGTCGGCCAGCCGATTCGCTGCACTCGCCATGCTCGACATGCTCGATGGCCGGCCAACCGAACGCACGCGCCTCGGCATGCTGCGCCGTTTTCCGGTGCCCTTTCCCCCCGAGCCGATACGTAGCGGCGCCGTGCGCCTCGCGCAACGTCATCTGGCGCTGGAGGATCGCACCGGGCATCGTTCGCTTTTCCTGAAAACGCTGGATCGGCTCGGCATCGGTTTCGATTCATGACGCGTGAACACGGTTCCGGCTATCCACGATCCTCGACGACCTCATAATGTCTGGACTGCGTATCGTGATGAGCCAAGACGCGTTGAGCCTCCTCCGGTACGTAGGCTATCCAGTAGTCCTCCCCGGCAAACCGTTTAACGGCCTCCAGGGAATCGAATTCCATCAATGTGACGAATTCTGTCTCTCGCGCCTCACTGTCCATCCTCAGCAAACGAATGCGGCGAAAGCCTTCAACATTTTTCGCTTCGATGCGCGGGAACACGGTATTTTTCAGGAGTTGTTCATAGGTATCGGCATCCTGCTGGTGAGTCCAGCCGCGCCACAGTCTCAGGATCATGACTCTCTCCGTTCCAATGCGCTCTGTCTGACGGAGTCATCGTAATCAGGACGCAAGTAGACCGTATTGTAAAAATGCGCAGGCCGATTGAAGTGGCAACCGAGTGCACTCGCCCTGCGTAATGCCTGGAGAGCGGTGGGTGTCACGCCCACGAGTCGCCGAGACGCATGGATGAAATGGGATTGATCGTAGTACGTGTCCTGATAGCTGGCGCTATCCGCTAACGCAGACTGAAAACGGACGATCGACGAGAAGCCTTTCGGCGTCAGCCCGACACCCGCGCGGAACCGTTGCTGGAATTGGCGGAGTCCCAGTCCCAGGTGCTCGGACAAATGGCCAATACGAAGCGTGCCCTTGGCGTCCACAATGTGGTGGACCGCACGTCTGGCCACCGGGTCCAGACGTGCGTTATAGGTCCGAAGCAAGGTCAGGAGGAAGCCCTCGACGAGTGCGATTCGCGCACTATCGAAGCCGGCATGTAGCAGCGCATCACTCAGACGGTCGACAAGCTCTCCATCCACCAGGGTCGCCAGATCAACGTTCAGATCCTCCAGCTCGTGCAGCGGTTGCGGGAGAAAGGCAGCGGCCGCCCAGGGCTTGAAGCGAACGATGAGCAACCCCGTCGTGCCGGTTGCCCGATATTCCTTGAATCGGGTTTTCTGGCCATTGAACGTACTGCGCGGCATCGCTCCCATGCCCAGCTCCCACATTGGATCCCCAAACTGGAACGTCATCTCGGCGACACCCGTAGGCACGACACGCGTGGGGCTGTTGTCTGCATGAGACGCGACAACCCCGGCCTGTTGAATCCAAATCCCGGCAATGTAATCAGCCAACGGAGGCTGAGGGACGACGGTGAGGTAGCTGGTATTCATCACGGTGTCTGACGTCGACATGGAAAGGAGCGGCATGCCACGCATGAACGGCCGGTCCTTACTCTACAGCATGAACGAATCATATGCGGTATCTTGGCATCTGGCCCGAATATGCATGGATCCTGACCACTCACTGGAGATACCGATGATCGATTTCTGGACCTGGAGCACGCCCAACGGCCGCAAGGTGTCGATTCTGCTGGAAGAGCTGGAACTGCCCTACCGCACCCAGGCCGTGAATATCACTCAGGGTGAGCAGCACGCCCCCTCGTTCCTGGCCGTGAGCCCCAACAACAAGATTCCGGCGATCCGCGATAACGAGACCGGAATGACGCTGATGGAGTCCGGCGCGATCATGATCTACCTCGCCGAGAAGACCGGCCGTTTCCTGCCTGAAGACAGCGTGGGGCGTCATCGCGTGTTCGAATGGCTGATGTGGCAGATGGGTGGCTTCGGACCGATGCTGGGCCAGGCACACCATTTCCTGCGCTTTAACGCCGGCAAGGCGCCCTACGCCGAGGAACGCTTTCACCAGGAAGCCCAGCGCCTCTACCGGGTACTCGATACCCGCCTCGCCGACCGGGACTTCGTTGTCGAGGATTACAGCATCGCCGACATGGCCATCTGGCCCTGGGCATCACGCTTCGAGTGGCAGCGCATCGACCTCAACGACTATCCGAACGTGAAGCGCTGGTACCAGACGATCGCCGAACGCCCAGCCGTACAGCGCGGTTATCACAGCCCGAAAAGGGTCAATGACATCCCGCTGCCCTAGGCGCTGCCTGAAGTGACATCACAGCAGCAAGGATCAGTATCAACTACGCAGACACGCCAGCCTTGACTGTCTATTCATCAAGCTATAAACGGGGAGATCTGTCTCAAGGTGTTGAAATGCGCGCCAAGTGAATCATCAACTATTGGTGAAGCTCGACAACGGTCATCGTAAATACAAGCTTGGATTCGCCATCATTGGCGTACAGATGAGGTACGTCCGTCCTTGCTACGGCTGAAGAGCCTGCAGGAACGACCAACTCGGTTTCACCGACGGCTATCCTCAACTCTCCTTGCTCTACATGAAACAGCTCATGCGTGCCATTCGGATGGCTCAGTGCCTTGAATATCTCTCCTGGCTGCATCTCCCAGCGCCACATCTCGATCATGTCGGGGCCGCTCGTACCCGCAAGCAGTCGGGCGGTGCCTCCCTTGGGGCCGTTCCATAACGTCGGGATGTCCTTTTGCTCGATCAAGTGCACTGCCGGAGGGCTGGCGACATTCACGATATCCGCTACTGATATACCGAGCGCTGCCGCCACCTTGCACAGGATGGCGATACTGGGATTGGCGAGCCCCTTCTCCATCTCGACCAGCATCCCCTTGCTGATACCCGCACGCCGGGACAGCTCGTCGAGGGAAAACTTCTGTTCCTTTCTATGCGCTTTGAGCTTGATGGCGACGGCCTGGCTGACGGACTGTGCATCGGCACCAGGGTCGGTCGATATATTGACTTTTTTGGTCATTGGTCACTAGCATGGAATGAAGTGGTCACCAGAAGATTCTCCGGTGCATCCGTCTCGCCGTCAATCGATCCGGGGATAGCCTGTATCGCGCCTACCGGTCGCTGGGCAGGGAAGATTCGACTGAGTTCCGATGCGTCCCGTACGTGATTCATTCTGGAGAGTCTGCCCGTCATGCCGCTGGAAGTGCTGCTTGAGTCCGGTGGCCGACTCGTTCAAGGACTGCACCGTATGATGCCGGAGGCAGTCATCGACACCCGGCTGTTCAGTGTAGCCCCCGGCAATACACCCTAGGAGGATGTCATGCTTCCCACGATCAGCTTTCTGCTGGCAGCCACGCTGCTGGCCGTCATTCCCGGCCCCGGTGTCGCTTATGTGGTAGCACGCACCATCGCCGGAGGCAGAGCGGAAGGCCTCACGTCGACATTAGGCTTGACTTTGGGCGGTCTGGTACATGTCCTGGCCGCGGCCCTCGGCCTGTCATTGCTGATTGCCCAGTCAGCGATGGCGTTCGCTGTCGTGAGGTACCTGGGGGCGGCTTATCTGGTTTTCCTCGGTATCAAGTTGATCTTTTCCAGGCCGGCGGCCTCAGAGTCACCTGCCGTCAAGCGCTCCGGTCCCGCAAAGGCCCTTAGAGATGGGATCATTGTCGAGACGCTGAATGTGAAGACGGCCATGTTCTTTCTGGCTTTTATTCCCCAGTTCGTATCGGCACAGCAGGCCATGGCGCCTCAATTTATCTTGCTCGGGAGCATCTGCGTCCTGTTGAACAGTACGGTGGATCTGATTGCCGTCTTCGCCGCGAGCCGAATCGTCGGGTCGGGGGTCGCCAAGGCTGCCAGAGAGCGCCTGCTGTCCCGGTTGTCAGGAGCCACCCTGATGACCTTGGGACTACTGATGGCGGTTGCAAACCGCAAGGCCTGACCGGGATGCATACAAACCTTTCATTCAGGGTCATCGTCTCATGATCCATTCACTGAGGAGAGCCGAACATGTTTTCCGGTCTGAGTGCCTTTCCCTTGACCCCCATGCAGCATGGCGTAGTCGACGAGGTGGCCTTTATACGACTGATCGAGCGCTTGGCCGATGCTGGCGTCGACTCCATCGGTGCACTGGGGTCGACAGGGAATTACGCCTATCTCACTCGAGAGGAGCGGGCACGCATCGCGCAGCTTGCGGAGAAACATGCCGGCGATATCCCAGTGATCATTGGCATCAGTGCTTTGAGTACTCGAGACGTATTGGCCCTGGCCGAAGATGCACAGAAGGCGGGAGCGAGCGCTGTGCTGCTGGCCCCCATGTCGTATCAGCCACTATCCGAGGAAGAAGTCTTCGGCCTGTATGAAACCGTGGCACACAACCTGTCAGTGCCGCTATGCGTCTACGACAACCCTCGCACCACCCATTTCGAATTTAGTGACGAATTGCACGGACATATTGCTCAACTGCCCAACGTCGGCTCCATCAAGATTCCTGGCGTTCCGGCAGCGCCTGATGCCGCCAGTGTGCGTATCGAGCGCCTGCGAACGCTTATCCCGTCTCATATCACGATCGGGATCAGCGGTGATCCCTTGGCAGCCATAGGCATGAATGCCGGATGTGAGGCCTGGTATTCAGTGATTGGCGGCCTGTTTCCACAAACAGCACTGGCCATCACCCGTGCTTCTCAGGCCGGCGATACCCAGCAAGCCCTGCGCCTTTCCGAAAGATTGAACCCGCTATGGGCACTGTTCAGTCAACATGGCGGCAGCCTACGTGTGATCGCCACAGCGGCTGAGCTTCAGGGTTTGGCTGCGTCGCCCTGCTTGCCGCTGCCACTCCAAGGATTGGATAAGAAAGGTCGACAGAACCTTGCCAGGGTATTGGATGAGTTATCGCTGACCTGATGAGGAGTATGCAGTTCTATGTTCGAAAGCTATAGCACTCTGGCCGGTCAGTTTTTTGGCCTGGTGTCGCTGGTACTCTGTGTCTGGGCCTTTTCCTGCAAGCAGGACGACCGGCTTTTGATGCTGCTGCTCTCCGCGAACGTGGCCTTCGCTCTACAGTTCATGATTTTTGAGAGCTGGACTGCCGCCGCGTTGACGCTGCTGGTGATTGTTCGCATTGCACTCGCACGACGCTATCCGGGCAGCAAAGCGGCAATGGCCATTATGTTGACTGCAAGTGGTGTGGCTTCTGTGCTTACCTGGCAGGGTTGGGCAGACCTGCCCGCCATCGTGGCGATGATACTGGGTACGGTGGGCATGTTCATGCTGCGAGGTATCCCCATGCGTGTCTTTCTGGGGCTGGCAGCACTGGCATGGACACTCAGTCATCTCCTGGTTGGATCCGTGGGCGGAACGCTCGCCGAAGCCCTCGTGCTCTTCACCAATGCCATTACCATTTATCGTCTCTACCGGGCTAAACAGCGCTATCCGGAAGTCATCGATTAGCGCCTGTCGCGTGAATTGGGCGAGCTTTGCTTGATCCATCCCTGGTTCCTATCGACTGTCCTTGGCTGCAGAGACTACCGATCGACATGCGTGACCACCAGGGAAGGGTCAAGTGTAGTGAATGTCTTACACGACGTGTCGATAATGTCTTATGAAGACTGCGGAATGCCGGCATTGCCGATCAGGTCGGTCGCCAGGTTCACAATGTCTCGCGTGTCGCATCGATAAGGCGCCCATCCACGGTACGCTGAATCTTGTCTTCGATCTCGCTGACGATCGCCTCGACGTTGCGACGCTCGTTGCCCGTCACCACGAAGGTCCACTCGCTAAGATCCAGCCGGTCATGATCGCCACTTTCGCACACGGCCACGGCCGGGTTGCGTCCGAAACGTTCGTGCAACCCGCCCATGCGCTGCCGTTTCTCCTTGAGCGAGCGACAGCCTGGCATGGAAATCGTCAGAGTCAGAACGGTGAGATGCATGGCATGGCACTCCCTATCGCAGGGCGCGACAGAAGCGTTCCGGGATCGTCGGCCAGTTCATGCGTTTCAGTCCGGCCCAGAGCGTGACCTGGTTGGCGGTAAGAACCTGTCGGCCGGCGCACTCGTTCAAGGTATCCAATCGCAGCAGGGTGTTGACCGCCGTGTCCGGTACCAGCAGTGGCCGTGTCGTCTCGGGATACTGGCGGGCGAAATCACTGACCGCACCGACGATATCGGCCTGGTGAGAATCGGCGGCATAGGTGCAGTCGAGCGCTTCCACATGCTCAACCGTCACACCGCCTTCTTCGAGGAAACGCATCAACTGTCGGGTTACCTCATCCGGATAAGGGCTGAGCAGATCCACTTCTCGGCACCCCAGTGCGGCCAACGCTTCGTGGAAGGCCAAGGCGGTGCTGATCACGGGCACACCGAGTACGCTTTCGAGTTGTACGGACTGAGCCCGCGCCCAGTCGAGTCCGCCAATGAAACTGGCGCTGGTACAGGCCCAGACGACGGCATCCACGCCATGCCGATTGACCAGCCTTTCGCCCACCGGCGTCAATCGTTCAGTGGCGCCGAGTGCCAGCAGGGCCCCTGGCGCATGAAGACCATCACTGGGAATCTGACCGACCTCGATGGTGGGTAACTCATCGGCCTCGGCGCTAGCGTTCAAGGTGTACCATTCGTAGTCCGTCGGGCCATCCTCGGGCAACAGGATACCCAGGCAGGATTGTGGCGACATGTTACCGACCTCCCGAAATATCGATGAACGTTCCCGTCGAGTATGAGGCGTCGTCCGAGAGCAACCACAGGATCGCCTTGGCAACTTCTTCCGGCTGGCCGCCACGCTTCATCGGTACGGAGTCCTTCAGGCGTTCGATTCGCCCTGGTTCGCCGCCGCTGGCGTGAATATCGGTGTCGATGATGCCCGGGCGCACGGCATTGACCCGAATGCCCTCGCCGGCGACCTCCTTGGCGAAACCGACCGTGAAGGCATCGATGGCGCCCTTGGCGGCGGCATAATCGACGTATTCGTTCGGTGCGCCGAGACGCGCGGCCATCGAGGAGACATTGACGATGGCCCCACCCGCACCGCCTCGTTGTGTCGACATTCGGCGCACCGCTTCGCGGGCACAGAGGAAGCTGCCGGTCACATTGACCCCCAGGACGCGGGCTAGTCGTTCGGCATCGAACGACTCGACCCGGCCCTGTCGTTCGAGAATGCCGGCATTGTTGACCAGCGCAGTGATCGGCCCCAGCTGCCGTTCGGCGGTATCGAACAGGTGCATGACATCCGCTTCGACACTGACATCACCGGCTACCGCCATCGCTATGCCTCCGGCCGACACGATATCCTCGACGACAGCATCGGCTGCACGGCTGTGAACCCGATAGTTGACGCACACCGCGTACCCCCGCGAGGCCGCCAGCCTTGCCGTCGCGGCGCCGATGCCCCGACTGCCGCCAGTAATGATCATGACCTGATTCATGAGATCGCTCTCCAATATCACTTTAATGTGCCGATCTTGGCACCACTGGCCTGTCCCTTGCCACTGGTTTACCTGCCTGGACTGCCATAATATTAGCGGTTTCGGCAAATCTGCGGTTTTCTCATGCAAGCACGGCTCGAACAGCACGCCTTGACCCTGTCGATCTTCATGACGCTGGCCGTTGCCAGCCTGGGTGTCGTCTTCGGTCTGATATCAGGGTCGCAGTCGATCCTGTTCGACGGCGTATTTTCCTCGATCGATGCCGCCATGTCGGGCTTGGCCCTGCTGGTGTCGCGCCTGGTCGTACGCGAGACCAGCCAACGTTTCCAGCATGGCTACTGGCATTTCGAGCCGATGGTCGCGGCGCTCAACGGGTCGATACTGACCTTGCTGTGTTTCTACGCCTTTCTCAATGCCGTGCAGGGATTGATGGAGGGCGGCCGGGAACTGGCCTTCGATGTGGCGATCGTCTATGCCGTGGTCGTGGCCGTGACCTGCTTCGCCATGGCCGCCTACCAGAAACGTCTCAACCAACGTGCCGGTTCCGAGTTCGTGCGCATCGACATGCAGGGGTGGCTGATGGCGGCGCTGATTACTTCGGCCCTGTTGCTTGCCTTCGTGATCGCTTCGCTGCTGGATGGTACGGCCTTCGCGCACTGGACGCCCTATGTGGATTCGCTGCTGCTGGCGCTGCTGACGCTATGTTTCCTGCCCGTTCCTCTCGGTATCGTTCGACGCGCCATGCGGGAAGTGTTCCTGATCGCTCCCGATCACATCGACCGGGAAGTCCACGAGGCCATGGGCTCCGTCATGCAGCGCGACGGGCTGCTCGATTATCATAGCCATGTCGCCAAGACCGGGCGCGGTCATTTCATCGAAATCCATATCGTCACCGCGCCCGATTTCGCGGCCGGCGAAGGCATGGCGCTGCTCGACACGATTCGCGCCGAGATCGCGGGCGGATTGAGTATCCCGCCGGAGCGGCGCTGGTTCACGGTCGCCTTCACGGCCGACCCCCACTGGGCCTGAGCCACTCGCCCGTCACGACCTCACGATGTCGGCCGGGGTATCGATATCGGCGTGAATCCCGGGATCGTCGACATCGACCTCCCGATATCGAGACGAATGGCGATGGATGATGCTGCGTCCGCCCCGGTCGCCATCCAGTGTCGAGAGTTCGGACCAGACGTCGCGACCGAAGCACACCGGATGTCCGAGACGCTCGCCATGACGCGGCCGGACGATGCGCGATGCACTGGTCTCACGCTGCAAGGCTTGTACGGTTTCAGGCCGCACGAAGGGCATATCCGCCAGCACCACCGCTGCCACTCGGCAATCCAGCAGTTCGGGATCGTGCATCAGCACTGCAAAGGCATCGGCGAGACTGGCGCCCAACCCGTTGTCGGCACGCCTGGCACGCATAATGGGCGTATCACACGCCAACCCCAGCGCAGCCGGGTCATCGTCTTCCCGCAATACGACACGCACTCGCGAAACGGCCTCCGCGGTACGCGCCAGCGTCGCGGCCAGCACTGTACGGCCGTCGGGCAAGTTGGCCAGACGTTTGTCCCCGCGACCGAAGCGTTGCGAACGACCGGCCGCCATGATGACCGCCACCATGGGATCAGAGCGCATCGCGCGATCTGCCGCGCTGCACGCGCACGACATCGGCCATGACCGCCAGGGCGATCTCGGCGGGGGTCTTGCTGCCCAGCGCCAGGCCGATCGGCATGCGAATGCGTGCGATATCGTCGTCGCTCAAGTCACCGGAACGCTGCAGGCGTTCGGCGCGGGCATCCGAGGTTCGCTGCGAGCCCATCACGCCGATATAGAAGGCCGGCGTGCGCACCGCCTCGATCATCGCCAGATCATCGATACGCGGATCATGCGTCAGGGCAACGACCGCTGTGGCGGCATGACAGGCGCCGGACGCAATGAAGGTCGAGGGCAGCACCGACTGCACTTCGATACCCGGCAGGTCGAAACTGGCACGTACCTCGTCGCGCGGGTCGCAGGCGATGACTTCGAAGCCAAGCGTGCGGGCGAATTCCGCGCAAGCCTCCGCTACCGGCGACAGCCCGGCGAGTATCAACCGGGCGGCCGGCCCCACGCGAACCTGCACGGAATCACGCTCGGTATCGTGACTCACCCGCGGCCCGGTACCCGCGTCCTGAACGAAATGTTTCCGGCCACTCGTCAGATCGATGCAGCGTACCAGCGCTCGCCGCCCAAGCATGGTGGCATGCAGCACTTCCAGATGGACGAGATTGGACGACGCCGGTGTCAACCGCTCGATCAATACATCGAGCATGCCGCCACAAGGCAGCGCAATTCCCGACCCATCGGCTCCGCCGTCGCCATAGCGCAGCGTGCTCACCGGCTCGTCGAAGTCACCCTCACGGAGCCGTTCCAGGAAGTCCTCCTCGACACAGCCACCGGACAGCGAACCGACATGTCGGCCATCACGTCGTGCGACCAACAGCGAGCCCGGTTCCCGCGGCGACGATCCGAATGTCGAAAGGACCGTGCACAGCCACACCGTTTCGTCATCACGTGCCCAGGCCAGCGCCTGTTCGATGACCTGCAAGTCCAGGTGCTGCATGGTCAACCCGCCAGTTGATCAGCGATCGGAAGACGCCGGAGTCGCTTGCCGGTCGCGGCAAAGACGGCATTGCACAACGCCGGTGCCACCGGCGGCAGGCCCGGCTCGCCGACCCCGCCCAATGCCACGTCGGGATTATCGTTGATCAGGTGCACGCGCAGTGTCCGCGGGGCATGGGGCATGCGGGGAATTTCGAACTGGTGGAAATTGTCCTGTTGGATGCGACCTTCACTGGCGGTGATCTCGCTATGCAGGGCAATGCCGATCCCCATGACACAAGCACCTTCCATCTGAGCACGGATGCGTTCGGGATTGACCTGTGGGCCGCAATCGAAGGCGATATCGGCATTGTGCACGATGACGTTACCGTCATCCTCCACCTCGACCTCCAGCACGACAGCGGTATAGGACGCGAAGCTGTGGTGGAACGCCAGTCCCTGGCCACGTCCGGAGGGCAGTTCCTTGCCCCAGCCGGCTTCATCGGTCGCCTTTTCGATCACCGCTCGCATTCGGCCGATATCGATGGGGTAACGTTCGGGATCCTCGCCATAGTTCCAGGATTCGTCGATCTCGCGCGGATCGATCCGGCGCGCCGGTCCCAGCAGCTCCAGCAGGTAATCACGATGATCGCGACCGGCCGCTTCCGCCATTTCCGCCGCAAAGCTCTGTATAGCGAAGGCGTGCGGCACATTGTACACGGCGCGAAACCAACCGATGCGCACGTGCGCCGAGGCTTCGGGATTCTCGAGGCGAATGGCGGGGATATCGAACGGCATGGTGTTGAATCCCATGCCCAACTCGAAATCGCTCTTGTGTTCAGGGTCGGGAGCAAACAGGGAGCCGATGCTCGGCGACAGGGTGCGATGCCGCCAGCCCTGCGCCCTTCCCTCGCTATCCAGTGCCGCTTCCAGACGATCGACCGACACGGCATGAAAGTAAGAGTGATGCAGGTCATCGTCACGCGTCCACTGCACCCGCACCGGACGGCCATCGAACTCGCGGGTCAGGCTGGCCGCCTCGAGCACGAAATCCGGCTTGGACTTGCGGCCGAAACCACCCCCCAGCAAGGTGACATTGACGGTGACATCCGCGAAGTCGAGTCCCAGACGTTCCGCCACGCCTTCACGGGTGGCCTGAGGATTCTGGACCGGTGCCCACACGTCCGCCTTGCCGTCCACCAGCCTAGCGATGGCGACCGGCGGTTCCATCGGGGCCTGAGCCATGTGCGGCGAATAGTAGGTCGCCTCGACCCGGGTCTCGGCATCGGCCAGAGCCGTCTCGATATCCCCTTCGTCGCGAATCACCTTGCCGGCCGATTCGGCGGCTTTTTCCAGGGACTCGCGGTAACTCTCGGAGTCGTAGTCAGCGTTGTCACCGGCCGGTTCATTGTCCCACTCGATCGACAAGGCATCGCGTCCCTGGATCGCGGCCCAGGTGTTCTCGGCCACCACGGCGACACCGCCCAACGGCTCGAACGCAGCCGGCTGGCCGGTCCCTTCGATGCGAACCACCTTGACGACGCCCGGCACCTCCATGGCCTCACTGTCATCGACACTGGCCACCGTCGCGCCGTAGACGGGCGGCCTGGCCACCACCGCATAGAGCATGTCATCGAAGTGGACGTCCGCCCCATAGACGGCTGTGCCCGTCACGATGTTCTCGCCATCGATAGCCAGTGGCCGCTCGATCTCATCGCCGCTCATCCGTTGGGACGGACCGGTTTGCTGACCGATGTAACGCCACTCGTCGCGCGGTTTGAGGGTCAGGCTGTCGCGCTCGGGTACCGGCAGTTCACTGGCGGCTGCCGCGAGCTCACCGAAGCCCGACTCACGGCCGCTCGGTTCATGCACCACGACATGCACGCCGACACGGCACTCCGAGGCCGGCACATCCCACTGTTCGGCGGCCGCCTGCTCGAGCATGGTTCGGGCCGCCGCCGCGGCACGCCGCATGGGGGCGAACCAGTGACGCATGCTGCGCGAGCCATCGGTATTCTGATTACCGAATTTCTCTTCATCGCCGGGCGCCTGGTCGACCCGAACCCGGTCCCACTCGGCACCCAACTCATCGGCGGCCACCATCACCAGACTGGTGCGAATGCCCTGCCCCATTTCCGCCCGATGGTTGACCACCGTGACCGTGCCGTCTTCGTCGATACGGATGAAAACGTTCGGATCATCGACCCAGCCATGCGGCATGGCGTCTGCTCCATAGGCCTGTTCCTCGTCGGCCACCGCCCAGCCCCAACGGGCGGCAATGACCAGGGCCCCACTGGCAGCCATTCCCTTGAGGACATGGCGACGGCTGACGTTGGCCAGCATCAGGTCATCTCGCAAGCGGTTCATGCCTGATCCTCCTCTTGGCCAGCGGCACGATGAATCGCCTGGCGAATGCGGTTATAGGTACCGCAACGGCAGAGATTCCCGCCCATGGCTTCCATGATCTGGTCGTCATCCGGGTCGGCATTCTCCTTGAGCAGCGCCGTGGCGCTCATGATCTGACCGCCCTGGCAGTAGCCGCATTGCGCGACCCCAAGGTCCAGCCAGGCTTGCTGGACTCGGCGCCCAACCTCGTCATCGCTCATGGCTTCAATGGTCGTGACGTCCTTACCATCGGCTTGCGAGACGGGGGTCACGCACGAACGAATCGCCTCGCCGTCCAGATGCACCGTACAGGCGCCGCACAGTGACATGCCACAACCGAACTTGGTGCCGGTGAGCTGTACAACGTCGCGTATTGCCCACAACAATGGCATCTGCTCCGGCACATCGAGGTCGTGCTCTTTTCCATTGATTGTCAGGGTTACCATCCGGTCTCTCCTCGCTGTCGTTATTCTGCCCCCTGCCGGCCATCATCGCCCCCTGGCCAGAGGCATCCTTCCAATGTAGCAGCCCCGTTTCGATGCAGAGGTGAGAAATCCACCATGGCATGATGGTCAAACCGCTCCTGTTCGGAGACCATCCCCTCTAACCCTCGACACACACGAACTCCCGACATATATGAGGTAGCCCGATGGACCTTCCCCGTAACCGATTCAAACAACGACTCACCGGCGATGCGGCGCAATTCGGCTGCTGGGCCGGGTTCGGCAATGCCTATGCCACCGAGGTGCTGGCAACGACCGATTTCGACTGGTTGCTGATCGATGGCGAGCACGCGCCCAATACCGTGCCTTCCGTGCTGGCGCAGCTACAGGCTGTGGCACCTTACACACCTGCGCCGGTCGTGCGACTGGTGGACCATGATCCGGCGCTGATCAAGCAGGTCCTGGATATCGGTGCCCAGTCGCTGATGATACCGATGGTCAACACTGCCGCCGACGCCGAATCGCTGGTCCGCGCCATGCAGTATCCGCCACGTGGCAGCCGTGGGATTGGCGGCGGCCTGACTCGCGCCACACGCTGGGGAAACGTCGACGACTACCTGTCGCGGGCGCACGAGGAACTTTGTCTGATCGTCCAGGTGGAATCCCGCCAGGCGCTCGACAACCTATCGGCGATCGCGGCTGTCGATGGTGTCGATGCGCTATTCATCGGCCCTTATGACCTCTCCGCCGGACTCGGTCATCCCGGCAATCCCGGCCATCCTGAAGTTCAGGCTGCCATCGACGATGCCATACGGACCATTCAGATGATCGGCAAACGCGTCGGCGTGCTGGCCACCGATCCCGATGACGCTCGTCGCTATCATGGCATGGGCTGTGATTTCATTGCCGCGGGCATCGATATCCTGCTGCTCAAACAGGCTGCTGCGGAGGTCCTGGCTAGCTGTCGCGCGCCAGAATGACACGGAGGTGCCCACCACATTGCAGCACGTATCCCGGCGACCGTTTGCGGACGCCGGGGCAAGATCCCGGAAGAACGTCAAGCGGCAGCTCGGGGAGAAAGCGTCTTGCTGTATAGGGCATTACCCGCAGTATCCATCAGCGTGACGGTCAACTCGTCGCTGTCACCATCGAGATCCACCTGGCCAAAGAACTGGTAGCCCCTTGAGGGTGGCAGGTTGGACTGCCCTTCCGGCGGTGCCTTCTGGTAGTGCACTTCCGGTCCGAAAGTTCCATCCAGTTCTCCCGGCCCGAACGTACCGGCATGCAGTGGGCCGCTGACGAATTCCCAGAACGGCTCGAACTCCTTGAAGCTCGCGCGCTCGGGCGAGTAATGATGCGCCGCGGTATAGTGAACGTCCGCCGTCAGCCAGACCACATTGTGAATGCCCTCATCGCGAATCGCCTTGAGCAGACGCGCGATCTCCAATTCGCGGCCGGCCGGTTCGCCGCCTTCAGCATTGGCGATCGCTTCGAAATTATCGCCGTCGGACACGACCAGGCCGATCGGCATGTCGGCCGCGATGATCTTCCAGGTCGCTTGAGAGTCACGCAGTGAGTCGAGTAGCCAGTCGAACTGATTCTGACCGAGGAAATCGGTATCGTCGGAGGCCGAGGTCTGACGGTTGGTGGTGTTACGCCCCCGGTAGCTGCGCATGTCGAGCATGAAGACTTCTAGCCCCGGCCCATACGGGAAACGACGGTAGATACGGTTGGGCGAGGACGGCATCTGACGCAGCGGCATGAACTCCAGAAACGCTCGTTTCGCACGTGCCGCCAACAGAGACACTTGCGTTTCATTGTAACGATCGTCTTCGAGGACTTCTCCCGGATACCAGTTGTTGGTCGTCTCGTGGTCATCCCACTGTGCCAGCATGGGAATCTCGGCATTGAAACGGCGCAAATTGTCATCCAGCAGGTTATAGGCGAATTGCCCGCGAAATTCGTCGAGTGACTCTGCAACTTTCACTTTTTCCGGCGTCAGCCGATTGCGCCACGTGCTGCCGTCATCGAGATTCACCGTCTCTTCCAATGGCCCGTCGGCATAGACGGTATCACCGGAGTGGATAAAGAAATCCGGTTGCTGGCCTCGCATGGTCTCGTAGATCGTCATGCCACCCCGAGATTCGTCGATACCCCAGCCCTGACCCGCGGTATCGCCGGACCAGACGAAGCAGACATCCCGACGCGAAGCGGGGGGTAAACGACAGCGGCCTATCACGGGCTCGCTCTGGGCACCACGCTCGTCCAGGGCGGCGAAACGCACTCGATAGTGGAGTTCATCCATGCCCTGCAACCCTGTCACATCGAGCTTGGTCGCCATCCCCGTCGCGGGCAATGCGTCCGGTCCGCGCAATTGCACGGCATTACGGAACTCGGGGTTATCGGCCCACTCGATCCACATCCGCGCAGGACGATCCGCCCGGCTCCACAGCATGACCCGGTCCGCCATCGGATCACCGCTCATGACGCCACCGACCACGGCAGGCCGGCGTGACTCAGCCAACACGATCGACGGCGCGACCGTGACACTCCCGGCAACGACACTTCCCTGTACCCCCAACCTCAACAGTTGACGTCGTGACAGCTGCATTCTGTTTCTCCTTTATGAATCATTCGTCCCGACAGTATGCCGTCGATCAGATGACAATCCCTTGGTATCCCGATGACGACTTCGAGGCATGCCGATGACAGGCCCTGTCTACATACTTAACTAAAGTTTGCAGTATGGCCGTCGATAACCCAATAAGACCCGACAATCCCTGTATTGACCGAGGCGATAGGAGCCTGACTCAAGCCAATGCCATCAATCCATATCGCCGCTGTCGCAGCCGTTCTCGCTTCACTCACCACGGCGGGAGTCGCATTACTGGCAGTTCACTCATATTACCGGCGCCCTTTGAAACAGCTGTTGCATTGGATGGATGAGGACATCTGTTCGTTTCACGATGACAGTGTCATCCAGCCACCGAGCTTTCGGATAAGTGCTCCGCTGATCGCTCGGATGGGTCACCGTATCCAGCAACTGTATGATGCCAATCTTCAGCTTCATCATCAGTCGATCAAGGATCCCTTGACCGGTCTCGGCAACCGAAGAATGCTGGAACAGCGCCTGGAGATCGTATTGCCCTTGAGCCGTCGCTGGATGCGGCCGGTCTCGTTATTGATGATCGATGTCGATCATTTCAAGGAGTACAACGACCTATATGGTCACCAGGCCGGCGACGATTGCCTGTTGGAAATTGCCGATGTACTGCGTGATATCTTCCGGCGGGAGACCGATATCGTGGTCAGGCTGGGAGGCGAGGAATTTCTCGTTGTACTGCTCGATGCCGAGATGGAGGAAGCCATGCAACTGGCCGAAGCCATGCGCGACATGCTGGAGGCCGTAGGTGTCCCCCACGAGGGCTCCCATGTATCGAATGTGGTGACAGTCAGTATTGGCGTGACGACTACGTCACCCGGGCACCCCATCGAACTCGATCGCATGATTGCCAGTGCCGATGCCGCTCTCTATCAGTGCAAGGCGCAAGGTAGAAACTGCGTGACCAATGACATCCCCCCTGCGGATTGGCAGGAAGGCTCTCATTCAGCGTAACGTAAGGTCAGTGCACATTTATAACCCTAATAAGTTATAAATTGGTAATATAACCCATTCAATGAATATCCTTGAGTAATAACCAATTTGGGCTATGATAAAGGCATCCACAGATCGCGGTGCCAGCATGCCATGCCCAGACCGATTGCCGTACTGACCGGTGATGTCATTCAATCGCGCAAGATACCCGACTCGAGGCGCTTGTTCGATGTGCTCGATACGATTCTCGCCCAACTTGCCGAGCGTTATGACGGCAAGGGCGAGCGCTATCGCGGCGACGGTTTCCAACTGGCGATCACCCAGCCGGAACGGGGATTGACCGCAGCCATCATGCTGCGTGCCGCCCTTATCCAGCATTCGGACGATGCACAGCGCTGGGACGCCAGGGTCGCGATAGCGATCGGTCGAAGCCAATGGAGTGACCAACAGCCGGTCTCGGAGGCCAATGACGATCCCTTCATTCGCTCCGGCCAGACTCTCGATGAGATGAATGCTCACCTTGGGCTGAGTCTCCCAGCGGGCCAGGACAATGATTGTCTCGTACTGCTGACCCGTTTCGCCGATGAGATGATCGACGACTGGTCTCCCCATTCGGCAGAAACGGTCCTGCTGACCCTGCAACATAACGAGTCGCAACAGGCCATGGCCAAGCGCATCGGTATCAGCCAGCCTGGTGTCCACAAGCGGTTACGGCGAGCACGCTGGCCTCTCTTGTCCGATTACCTGGCCTTCATGGAGCAGCGGCTCACTCTCGCCCCTGTCACGAAGGACGGTGAACCATGACCCCCATGGACCTCTCTTTACTGTTGGGCCTGGCACTGGCGCACCTCATCGGCGATTTTCTCTTGCAGCCCGGACACTGGGTCGATGCCAGACAGGAGCGTGGCATTCAGGCGCCGGAACTCTATCTGCATGCACTGGTGCATGCCGCCCTGTCCACCGCCGTTCTCACGCTAGCCACCCTGTCGGCCGCCAACGGGCCATCGCCTGGCATCGTCGCAGGACTAGTGATCGTTATCGGTGTCAGCCATACCTTGATCGATCTCGGCAAAGCCCGGCTGGCTCCCGACCGACTCCGCTGGTTTCTGCTGGACCAGGCACTGCATGGATTGGTGCTGGTAGGTGTCTGGTGCGCCTGGCTGAACAGCTGGCAACCACTGGTTTTCACCTGGCGCTGGCTGGCATCGCCGGACATTCTGATGATCATCCTCGCCTACCTGCTGATCACTCGCCCCATGTCCATCGCCATCAACCTGGCGATGCAGCGCTGGAGTGCGCAGCTCAGCGAGCCGGGCACACTGGTGGCGGCCGGTGCCCGAATCGGCATACTGGAACGCTTCCTGATCCTGACACTGGTGCTCGCCGATCAGATGACCGCCATCGGTTTTCTACTGGCGGCCAAATCCGTGCTGCGCTTCGGTGAGCTGCGCAACACGCAGGATCGAAAACTGACCGAATACGTCCTGCTCGGTACGCTGCTCAGTTTCTCCGCCACCATCGGCCTGGGCCTGATGGTGACACTGGCCCTGTAGGTCGTTCATCCGTTCTTGAACAATGCCGCATAGGCACTGAGCGCCGGAGCGCCACCCAGATGCGCATACAGCACGCGCGCGCCGTCAGGAAATTCTCCATGACGGATCTTGTCGATCAAACCATGCATCGACTTCCCTTCGTAGACGGGATCGGTCAGTACGCCTTCCAGCCTGCCACACAGACGTATCGCTTCCAGGGTCCCCTCGTTCGGCACACCGTATTCGGGGCCACCATAACGGGTATCCAACACCACGTCATCGTCGGCGATGGAGCGATCCAGCTCGACGAGCGACGCCGTGTCACGAGCGATCCGCGTGATCTGCTCACGGGTCTGGTCCGGTTTGGCGGAGGCATCGATACCGATCACCCGGTCGGCCCGGCCATCGGCCGCAAACCCGACGACCATGCCGGCCTGGGTACTACCGGTCACGGAACACACCACGACATAATCGAACTCGAAGCCCAGTTCGCGCTCCTGCTGGCGCACTTCTTCGGCAAAGCCGACGAACCCTAGTCCGCCCCGAGGGTGTTCAGAGCAACCGGCCGGGATCGGGAATGGCTTGCCGCCCTGACGCTCCACTTCCTCCAGCGCATTCTGCCAACTGGGCCGGATACCAATATCGAAACCGGCGTCATCAAGGCGCAGCTCAGCCCCCATGATACGTGAGAGCTCGATATTACCGACCCGATCATAGATGCTGTCGTCGTAACTCACCCAGTTCTCCTGAACAAGCACGCAGCGCATACCCAGGTGGGCTGCAACGGCGGCAACCTGGCGTGTCTGGTTGGATTGGATGCCACCGATCGACACCAGCGTATCGCACCCTTCTTCGATGGCCTGAGGTATCAGATACTCGAGCTTGCGCGTCTTGTTGCCGCCGAAGGCGAGTCCACTGTTGCAATCCTCACGCTTGGCATAGATCTCGACGTTTCCGCCCAGGTGATCCGTCAGCCGATTCAAGTGTGTGATCGGCGAGGGGCCGAACGTCAGGGGATAGCGGGGAAACTGCGCCAGGTTCATATCACTACTCTCCTTGGATGGGACTTCCTCTATCTTATCCAAAGGTCGAATTAACAGGATTGCGTTTTTCCTATGAATCATTATCTAATGACGCAATAAGTGGGAAAATCACGATCTTTTTTTACGCAGAACAGCCGCTTCGAGAAATGAAACATCTTACAGTTTTGACATGACATCCCTGACCACCCAGGATCTCGACCGTATCGACAAGGCCATTCTCCGCGAACTGCAGCGGGATGCCTCGATCTCGAATGTGGCTTTGGCGGAAACGGTCAATTTGAGCCCACCGGCCTGCTCGAGACGCGTTGAACGGTTAAAGCAACACGGCTTGGTCAATGGCATCGTAGCCCATCTCAACCCCGACAGGCTGAATGCCGGGATGGTCGTACTGATCGGCGTGGTACTCGATCGCTCGACCCCGACCTCGTTCTCGGATTTCGAAACGGCGGCACAGCGAGTCTCCGGCTGCATGGAGTGCCATGTGGTCACCGGCGAATTCGACTATTTCATGCTGGTCAGAACGCGTGACAATCAGAGCTTCAACAAGCTGCACGCGGAGCAACTGCTCTACCTGCCCGGCGTGCGCCAGATTCGCTCGTTCATCGGTCTGCGTCAGGTGGTATCGACGCACCAGATTCCGCTGTAAGTCGCCACCACTGATGCGGGTGTCGCGCCTGTGCTTGGCGCGTTCCGGCAACATTGCTAGGGTGCCGATAACCGTCACCGGCGCTGTGGGAGTCATGATCATGTCCATTCGTATCTCGACTTGCCAGGGGCAAGCCATCACGCCATACCTTGATGACCTGGCGCGGCTGCGCATCGATGTCTTTCGCGATTTCCCCTATCTCTACGATGGCGATTTCGATTACGAGGCGGACTATCTGAATCGCTATGCGGCCTGCCCCGACAGCCTGTTCGTCCTGGCGCTGGATGAGGACCACGTAGTGGGGGCCGCCACCGGTATGCCGTTACGCGAGGATATCGAGGAATTCCGCTCACCTTTCGAACAGGCGGGCTACGATATTTCTCGCATTTTCTACTACGGTGAGTCGGTACTGCGCTCCCGATATCGTGGCCAGGGCATCGGCAAGGCCTTCATGCGCGAGCGCGAGACACATGCACGAGCACACGGTTTCGATACCGTCGCCTTCTGTGCCGTGGAGCGACCTGCCGATCATCCGCTACGACCGGCCGGCTATCAGCCTCTGGACGGATTCTGGGAGTCCCAGGGATATCGGAAGGTTCCCGAACTGCATACGACCTTTCACTGGAAGGACATCGGTAACGATCACGAAACCGACAAACCCATGGTGTTCTGGCTGAAATCCTTGAACCACCAATAAGGCGCTGGCGGTCCGAGCGTTTCCCGCAGCAAGGGGTTGCCGTACAATCGTGGGCAAATATCATGCGCCGGTGTCGACATGTACGCTGGCGCCACCGTTGACCCATTTCACGAAGGAAACACCGGATCCATGCGCGCCAGTCAACTTCTGATACCCACGCTGAAGGAAACTCCCGCAGACGCTGATATCGTCAGTCACCAGCTCATGTTGCGTTCGGGCATGATTCGTCGCCTGAGCGCGGGGCTGTACACCTGGCTGCCGCTCGGTCTGCGTACACTGCGCAAGGTCGAGACCATCGTGCGTGAAGAGATGAATCGTGCCGGAGCCCAGGAAGTCCTGATGCCGGCGATTCAGCCTGCCGAGCTGTGGCAGGAATCCGGCCGATGGGATCAGTACGGCAACCTCTTGCTGCGTATCCGCGACCGACATGATCGCGACTTCTGCTATGGTCCGACCCACGAAGAGGTCATCACGGACCTGGTGCGCAACGAGATTCGCTCCTACCGGCAGTTGCCGACCAACTTCTATCAGATTCAGACCAAGTTTCGCGACGAGACCCGGCCGCGTTTCGGTGTCATGCGTGCCCGTGAGTTCATCATGAAGGACGCCTACTCCTTCGATGTCGACCAGGCGGGGCTCCAGCGCTCCTACGAGGCGATGTACGATGCCTATATCCGTATCTTCACGCGCCTGGGGTTGGACTTTCGGGCCGTCGAAGCCGATAACGGAGATATTGGTGGCACCGGTTCCCACGAGTTCCAGGTACTCGCCGATTCCGGTGAGGACGCGGTGATCTTTTCCACCGAGTCCGATTACGCCGCCAATATCGAAAAGGCTGAAGCATTGCCGGCCCCCTTGGGTGAGACACCTGAACGTCCGGCACCGCAGGAGGAACTGCGACTGGTGGACACGCCCCATGCCAAAACGATCGCCACGCTGGTCGAACAGCACGGCCTGCCCATCGAAAAGACCATCAAGACCCTGATCGCCCATGGCAGTGACGGCAATCTTATCGCCTTGCTGGTGCGTGGCGATCATGAACTCAATGAGGTCAAGGCCGAGAACCTTCCCGAGGTCGCGGCGCCACTGAGCATGGCCAGCGAGGAAGAGATTCGCGCCGCCGTGGGCGCCGGTCCGGGGTCATTGGGTCCGGTCGGGCTGAACCTGCCGATCGTCATCGACCGCAGCGTGGCGTTGATGAGCGACTTCGGCGCTGGGGCCAATACGGATGGCAAGCACTATTTCGGCATCAACTGGGAGCGTGATGTCGATCTGCCCAAGGTTGCCGACCTGCGTAACGTCGTCGAAGGCGATCCTTCCCCCGACGGCAAGGGCACATTGGCCATCGCCCGCGGCATCGAAGTCGGCCATGTATTCCAGTTGGGCACCAAGTACTCCACGGCCATGAACGCGACCGTGCTCGACGACAACGGCAAGGCCGTGCCCTTGTTGATGGGATGCTACGGCATCGGAGTCACCCGCGTGGTTGCCGCGGCCATCGAACAGAACCATGACGACAAAGGGATTATCTGGCCCGATGCCATCGCCCCTTTCGAGGTGATGCTGGTTCCGATGAATGCCCACAAGTCCGAGCGAGTCCGCGAGACCGCGGAACGTCTCTACGAGGAACTTCAGGCCCAAGGGATCGAGGTATTGCTCGATGATCGCGATACCCGTCCCGGTGTGAAGTTTGCCGATCAGGAATTGATCGGGATTCCCCACCGACTGGTCATCGGGGAACGCAGTCTCGACAACGGTGAACTCGAGTACAAAGGGCGACGCGATGACGATGCGACCATGGTGCCTGCCGACGACATCGTCGATTTCCTGCACAAGGCCCTTCATCGTTGAGGCACGTTAACAATAGCCAATGACTCTTTATCGGCTCCCGTACTAGAATGACTGATATTGCATAATGCGGTATATCATTCAGGGACAACCAGCCGACAATGAATCAAACGGTCATGGAGAAGTGGCGTTCGGTCAGCCATCGCTATCGGCGCCACGGCCTTTGGTGGTACGGCACCTCATCCATCTCCGTACTCCTGATTGTCACTTCCCTATGGATACGCTGGCCATGGCTACTGCTGCTGCCACTCTTCTTGATCACCGGCTTGAGCGCCTGGTCATGGCGGCGCTTCTCGCGTCAATCGAACGCCGGACTGGCCATCATCAATGAAATGCTGGAAACCCAGCAGCGACTCGCCGATCAGCAGCAGGCCTGGCGAGAATTGCGTGATCTGCATCAGCAGAATGTCAGTGAGTCACACTTCTTCGATGTCCTGCTGGAATCGACCTCACGACTGATCGAGACCGACCAGCTCAGTATCTGGCTGCTGGACGAAGGCAGCGCAACGATGCGTTGCCGGGCCAGCTTGTACCCAGGGAGGGTCGGAACGACCCTCGATACACGCGAGGTTCCCAACTATCTGCACGCATTGCAGAATGCCCCCAGCTTGACCGCAGACGATGCACGCAATGATCCGCGGCTCACCGAACTGCAGGATTATCTGGAGAGATTCGACATCATCTCCATGCTGGATGTGGGGATTTTCGTCGGTGGCGAACTGCGCGGCATTCTCTGCTGCGAAGCACGACATCCCCGCCAATGGCGAACGGAAGACGTAAGTTGCCTGATGGCGGTGTCCGGGCTGCTTTCGCAGTTCGCCGAATCCTTGCGTCGCCAGGCGGCGGAACGGGACCTTTACCGACAGATTCATTATGACGACGTCACCCACCTGCCCACCTTGCGGGGGCTTGATACCAGCCTCGAGCGATACATCGAACATGGCAGTTTCCATCTCGGGGTCTTGCGTATTGCCGGACTCAGCCACATCAACGAAACACTGGGACAGGCGGCGGGTGACGAAGCGCTGATGCAGGTCGTCACCGAATTACAACGCCTGCTGCACAAGAGTGGACTCACGCCGGAACTGGCCCGACTTCCCTCCAACCGGATCGTCGTCCTGATCCCCGCCAAATCCCGCAACACCATTCAATCATGCGGCATGGACATGCTGGCAGCGCTCAATGCACGCGACTGGCTCAGCGAGCAACATCCCGTCAGTCTGCAGTTCGCCATGGGCATCGCCAGTTATCCCGATGACTCCCGCAATACCGATCAGTTGCTGCAGCGTGCCGAACTGGCTCTCAAGAAGGCGCGTTCCGACACGCGCCATTTCCTGGCGTTCTATAACAGTGAATTGAGTGAATGGCAGCGGGAACAGAATCAGTTGGAGCGCGAATTGCGGGAGGCGTTGGCCGACGGGCATTTCCGGCTTTATCTGCAGCCCCAGTTCGACGGACGAGGCCAACTACGAGGAGCAGAGGCCCTGATACGCTGGCAGCACCCGCAGCGCGGCTTGCTGACCCCGGGAGACTTCATCGGCGTGGCCGAGCGTTCCGGCCTGATTCGTCCCATTGGCTACTGGGTTCTGGAGCAGGCGGCCGACTTGCTGCATGGACCACTACAAGACACATGTCTGATGCTGTCCGTCAATGTGTCCGTTCATCAATTGCGCGATGACGATTTCCTGGGTCACGTCACCTCCCTGATTCGTGAGCGCCAGCTGGCACCCGAGCGACTGGTTCTGGAAATCGTCGAATCGTTGCTGGTCACGCCCGGCGTCACCAGCAGGCTCCAGGCGCTGCGGCGCTTGGGCATCAACCTCTCGCTCGATGACTTCGGTACCGGTTACTCGTCATTACGCTATCTTCAGGAATTCCAGGTCGATGAAATCAAGCTCGACAAGGTCTTCATCGATCCGTTGCAGCATCAGGACGATGTGCCATTGGCCCGCTCGATCATTGCATTGGGCAAGGCTCTCGGGCTGCGGCTCGTCGCCGAAGGTGTAGAAAGCGCCCCACAACGGCAATTTCTCCAGAAACACGGCGTCGATATCCTCCAAGGTTACTATCTCGCCCGCCCTGAGCCCGTACCGTCCTTTCTCGATCGCCTATGAATCCGCAACCCTCCCTGCAGACACTGACGGGAGGCTCGGCGCGAGACACGCTGGCACCCATAAAAAAACCGGCCCCGCAGGACCGGTCACGGGGGTTGCCCCCCCTCCCCTGACAACGCTGGATGCGTTACAGGAGGAGCCTATCGTCTCATCAGGGATGAGGCGTTGACCTGAATCAAGATCAAGACATTCTCTCACGAGCGTCGACGCAACTGGGCAACGGGTATCTCCAACCGCTGCTGCTTATGCAGCATATTGAGCAGGACGATGGCGCGCTCTTCTCCCTTCTGTGACTGGAACACCGCCTGCAGATCCCGAAAAGGCCCATCGGTGATCTCCACGTCATCGCCGGCGCGGAAATAGACGTTGGCTCCCTCATCGGCCATGCCTGCTGGATGATCGCGCAACACCGCTATCAGGGCATCATCGACTGCAATGGGTTCATCACCGAAGGTCAGCAGCTTCAACACTCCCCGAGTGGAGCGTATCGGTCGCCAATTGCTGGCGACCTTGTCCAGCCGGATGAACAGGTAATATGGAAATAATGGTTCCGCTATCCAGGTCAACTTCTGTCGGCGTTTCTTCTGGACTTCCAATACCGGGTGAAACACCTCGAAACCCTGATTGCCGAGATGCTCGGTGGCACGAAACGATTCGCCTCCCTTGCATTGGATGACATACCAGCGTGGTTGTGCGTCGGTTTCAAACGAACTCGCTTCAGGATCCTGCATGGTGCCGTGTCTCCACCCTCCGGCAATGTCCAGTGACAGTGCCGGGCAACAGTTGGGTTTTGCTGACGAGGTATCAAGCGTTGGAATGCTAGTTTACCATTGCTTCGCGATTCTTGTGCGCTTACCGCTGTATTCAGTCACGGGAGTTTTTCATGATGCCGCCCCCCGCCCAACGCAGTTGGCGTGACGCGCTTGCCGTTTACCTTCGTCCCCAGGTCATCACGATGCTATTTCTGGGGTTTTCAGCCGGCCTCCCTTTCCTGCTGGTGTTTTCCACGCTGTCAGCGTGGCTACGAAGCAGCGATGTCGAGGTCGCAGCGATCGGTTTCTTTTCCTGGATCGGCATTCTCTATTCGATCAAGTTCTTCTGGGCTCCGGTCGTCGACCGCCTGGCCCTGCCAGGCATCACCCGCATCTTCGGCCAGCGCCGGGGCTGGATGCTTTGTGCTCAGGGCATGATCATCATCGGCTTGATCGGCCTATCAAGCCTCGATGCCCACTTGAACCTTAGGCTGGTGGCCTTCTTCGCCTTGCTGGTAGCCTTCGGCTCGGCCACCCAGGACATCACCATCGATGCCTTTCGTATCGAATCGGCTCAGGACGATATCCAGGCCGCCATGGCGTCGACCTACATCATCGGTTATCGGGGCGGCCTGCTGGCGGCCGGAGCGGGCGCATTATATGTCGCCGATCTGGTCTCCTGGGAGGCGGCCTATCTATGCATGGCTGCCCTGGTAGGTGTCGGCGTGATCACGGCACTGATTCGCCCCGAACCGAAGCGCTCGTCACTGTCAGTCCAGTTCATCCACGAGCCCCAGGTCCGCACGTTCATCCGCAAGAGCCGCGGTCGGCCGAAACCACTGCGTCGCCTGCAGGCCTGGGCCATCGGTGCAATCATCTGTCCATTCACGGACTTTTTTACCCGCCACCGGCGCAAGGCGTTGTGGCTACTGGTGTTCGTGGCCATTTTCCGTATCAGTGACCTCTCGATGGCGGCCATGGCCAACCCGCTTTATATCGACCTGGGGTTCTCGCTGTCGATGATTGCCAACGTGACCAATGTCTTCGGGATCGTCATGAGTATCGGCGGCGGTATTCTCGGCGGACTGCTGGTGGCACGCTACGGCATTGGCCCGATACTGATTCTCGGGGCCGCCATCGTGGCAGCCACCAACCTGTTGTTCGCTCTGCTGGCTGTCAGTGGTCCCAGCACCCCGATGCTGGTGATGACCATTGTCGGCGACAATCTGTCCAACGGCCTGGCCAGCACCGTCTTCATCGCTTTTCTTTCCAGTCTGACGTCACGCGCCTATACCGCTACGCAGTACGCCCTGTTCTCATCGCTGATGACGCTGCCCGGCAAGTTCATCGGTGGCTTCTCGGGTATGGTGGTGGATGCCCAAGGTTACGTCGTATTCTTCATCATGGCATCGCTGCTGGGAATTCCCGCCATTCTGCTGGCTTGGCGAGTTAACCGCGACAGAGAATTGCTGCCTGCCCCCACGCCAAGTGCCAGCGCGTGACGCCCGGCGGGTCAATGTTTGGCTGCCGCACGCTGGGCAGCCAGCCACTCCAGCGCGCCACGACTATTGGCCCATTGATCGCGCATCAACGTACGATACTGCCACGCCTCGGCACGACTGCCCGCCGCCGGCGCCTGATTGGGCAACCGAGGGACCGATTTCACGTTGTCATCGCACAGGATATCGGCGATATAAGGGTTGATCCCCAACGCCTCATGCAACGTTTCCTGCGCCTCTTCACGCCGCCCGAGGCGGAACAATGCCAGTACACGCCCCATGATCACGCCCAACAACGGTGTCTCGCCATTCGGCTCACTGACCTCCAGGGCTTGATGGTTCCGGTCGGCGCGTAACAGTTGGTCCAGCACCAACTCACGCAGTCCCAGGTTGTCGTGGCTATCCAACGCCAACAGACGTTCCGCCAGACGCCGGGAGTGTTCCCGGGCCCCGCGTTCCATGCCGACGACCAGCGCCAGGCCGGCACGCAGCAACACGGCATTGTCGCCCGGCTCCCAGGCCACATCGGTGGCTCCTTCATTCGCCAGTTGCAATAGCCAGCGTTCGAGTCGGGATGCCAGAGGCTCGAACAGGCTCGCCGCCATCCAGGGCAAGCTCCCGAATCGGCTGGTCATTGCCAGGGAAAGATCCTGCAGTACTGCTGGTGAATCCAGCCACTCGGGATGCGAACAGAGTTCCACTAGCCAGACATCAGCCTGGGGCCATGGATCCGATTCGAATCCCAGTGCCGTGGTTTCATCGACCTCTGCGGGAAACACCTCGCGCCAGGCCATGTGGAGTGCCTTCTCACGCTCACTGGTATGGTATTCGTATTCGCCGTTTCCAACATGATGGAACGACAGCAGCGGCGCGGTGGGTAATGCGGCCAGCAGCGCCTGAAGAGCCGCCAGGGGTTCGGCCAGACTTTCCTCGGCATTGACCATCTGCTCGGCCAGGGTCGCTTCCGGATTCTCGGCCAGATCGCCCAGGAACTCCAGTTGTTCCGGTTCCAGATCTCCCTGACGGGCCAGACGCCTGAACCAGAAACGCGATCGCTCCTTGGCTTCGTCGACATTGCCTTCGTGCAATAACAGCATCGCCTCGATGTAGGCCAGGGTCGGCGAATCCGGCAACGCCTGTTGTGCGCGAACGAACGCCTGGCGGGCACTGGCCAGATCATCGTTGTCGAGATGCATCAGACACAGCCGCTCCAACGCAGCGCCACGCAGGAACAACGGGCCTCGCTCGAGAACGGCATCGAGCAGCGCCGTACGCTTACGATGAAAACCTCGCTCCTGGTAGAGATCCACCAGCAATTCAAACGCCGGCTCCGTCTGTTCCGGTAACGTTGACCAGTCCTGTTGATCGAACAAGGCTTCGAGACATTGCTGGGCACGTCCACGCTGGTCACTCTCGGCTGCGATCAAACCGGCCTCGAGTAGTGCCTGAGCGGGCGCCCGGCCACTCTGTAATGCCAACCGGAGTGTCTCCCCTTTCCAGTCACGCAGCGACAGCATCCACATCAAGTGATCGGGAATCGCCCCCGGAAAACTGACGGTGCCGCAACAGTCGCGGGTCTGGAAACCGGAATCACACCAGCAGGGTTCGTGATTGTCAGGACGTGCCAGGGGCTCACAGGCGAATCCGAGACGCACCAACGGGGTCTGCGACCACAATTCGGGAGCCAGGGCCTGGGCCATGGCCAGATCCCCACCGAGATGCCTGACCCCCTCTGTCCGGGCCCAGGCGATCAGCGTCGGATAGTGTTCATCCTCGCGAATCGCTTCGAGTGCGCCCGAAGCGAAGTCCAATAGTTGTTCCACCCATGCCGCCAGCATCGCAATCTCCGCCGAAATACGGCCCTATCCTAGCACGCCGCCGATACCGGCCTCATCCAACATGACCGATCAATGTTGTCGTTTTGCCCACGCCAGCAGCGGCTGGGTACGCGCATGCATGTCAAGACGGGCACCCAGTCTCACCAGATTCCAATAGTGGCCATTCAAGGTGCGTGACAACAACAACGTGTCGGCGGGAGGCTGAATCCGGTCCATCGCCGCCCAGACCCGGGGACTGAGTTCACGTAACCGACGATGAACGCGTACGTCGCCGAAGTCCTGGATTCCCGGCTCAAACAACGGCGCGACCGCTGCCGCCGACTCCCGATACAGCGCCAGTGGCGCACCTTCGCCCTGGCGCCCGCCCAGTGCCAGAAGCGCGGTGTCCATCGCCATAGGATCCTGTGCCAGGGTGGCTTCCAGGAGGTCGAGCATGGTGGCCAGGCGCGCCGGAGGCACCGGAATCACGGCCCCGAGATCATAAAGGATCAGGCGCCCCTGCTCATCGCTGGCAAAATTCCCGGCATGGGGGTCGGCATGGAGTTCGCCATGAGTGAACAATTCCTCGGTCAGCCAATCGGCGAGGTGTGACGCAATGGCTTGCCGCTGGGCATCCGGGGCCGCTTCCAGATCACGCAGGGGCACGCCATCGACGAACGTCATCGCCAATACACGCGATGTACAGAGCGCCTGACGCGGCTCGGGAATCACCAGCCATTCGCAATGGGCATAACGTTGGCGATACCGTTCGAGAGCATCCGCTTCCGCTCGATAGTCGAGCTCACCGCGCAGGCTCTCGGCCAGTTCCTCGAACAGGGCATCCAGCCGAACCTGCGGCACGCGCAGCCAACGCCCCAGGCGCATCATTCGCTTGACCTGGGCCAAATCGCTTTCCAGTACCTCTCTCAGCCCCGGATACTGAACCTTGAGGACGAGCGTTTCACCGTCATGAGTGACGGCCTTGTGTACCTGCCCCATGGAAGCGCTGGCAAACGGCACGGTCTCGATATGGCTAAAGATATCTTCCAGGTTGCCGTACTCGGCAACGAGCGTTTCCCGGATGTCCGACCAGGGCATCGGTTCGGCCTGGCGCTGCAGGCGCGCAAGCTCATTCGCCAGATCCGGCGGCAGCACGTCATCCCACTGTGCCATGATCTGTGCCAGTTTCATGGCCGGTCCCTTGAGCTCTGACAGTCCGTCGAACAGCGCTTCCCCCAGGGCCCGCCAGTTCGTCTCGCCACCCAGGCGACTTCGCAACATGGCACTTCCGGTGCGCGCGCCCAGACCGAGCAGGCGGCGCGTCCTGCCGCGTTCACGCATGATGGTGGTTCCTCTGTCGTGCGGCAAAACAGTACATTACCTGTACAACGTACGATCAGAGTACATCTGGTAGAACACCTTGAATACTGTAAGAATATCCAGATCATGTCGAGGTGACGTTCATGCGCTTGATCATTGCCGAAAAACCCAGTCTGGGCAGGGCCATTGCCGATGCACTGCCCGGGAAGGCCGCACGCCAGGAAGGCGCTATCGTGGTCGGTGATACCACAGTGACCTGGTGTCTGGGACACCTTCTGGAACAGTCCCCACCGGAAGCCTACGACACGGCCTACAAGCAGTGGCGCCTCGACCATCTACCGATCGTTCCCACCCAGTGGCGCTTGACGCCGCGTCCAAAGGCCCGCGGCCAACTCAAGGTCGTCCGCCATTGGCTCAAGCAGGCCACCCGTGTCGTGCATGCCGGCGATCCCGATCGCGAGGGGCAGCTCCTGGTACAGGAGGTCATCGATCACCTGGGCTGGCGAGGCCCGGTCGACCGATTGTTGATCAGCGACCTGAATCGGCCGGCCGTGGTGAAAGCCCTCGACAACCTGCAAGACAATCTGGATTTTCAGGCCTTGTACCGCGCCGCCGAGACGCGTGCGCGTGCCGATTGGCTGTATGGCATCAACCTGACCCGGGCATGGACATTGACCGGCCGCCAGGCGGGGCATGACGGTGTGCTCTCGGTCGGTCGCGTGCAGACGCCAGTACTCGGCCTGGTCGTACGCCGTGACCTGGATATCGCTGCCTTCGAACCTCGCCCATTCCATGTGTTGTGGGTCGATCTAGGCGTTCAGCACGGTCAGTTGCGTGCCTGGTGGCATCCCGGCGACCATCACCGACTCGACGATCAGGGACGGCTACTGGACCGCGCCCCCGCCGATGCCCTGGCATCTCGCTTGCCGGGAACCGAAGGTCGTCTGGCGGAACTCGATACCAAGCGTCGACGGCAGAATGCCCCGCTTCCCTATTCGCTGTCGTCGCTCCAGGTCGACGCCGCACGCCGTCACAAGCTCTCGGCAAAAGCTGTACTGGATACTTGTCAACGGCTCTACGAACAACACAAATTGATCACCTACCCCCGCAGCGACTGCCGCTACCTTCCCGAGTCGCATTTTGGCGAAGCTTCGCACACGCTGACCGGCGCCTGTCGGGGGGATGCCACCTTGTCGGAGTGGTTGTCCAACGCGGACTTCCGCCGTCGATCCAAGGCCTGGGATGACGGCAAGGTCGGTGCGCACCACGCTCTGGCCCCCACCGGTAAGCGAGCGGATATGAGCCGTTTGACCACGACCGAAGCCAATGTCTTTCGTTTGATCGTGCGCAATGTGCTGGCTCAGTTCTACCCCGCCCTGGTCGTCGATGAGGTGAAAGCCCGTTTCACGATTCTCGATGAAACCTTTGTCGCCCAGGGCCGCCACCTGTTGGAACCCGGCTGGAAACCGTTATTTACCACCCGTGACGAGGCCCCGCCCCTGCCCGACCTGAGTGAGGGAGAAACCGCCCGGGTACTCGATCAGGGCGTGGAAGATCGCGAAACGCGGCCACCGGAACCCTTCAGCGATGCCAGTCTCATCAAGGCCATGATGAATATCGCCCGTTATGTGGACGATCCCGAGGTCCGACGAACCCTGCGTGAAACCGATGGACTGGGCACTGAAGCGACCCGGGCGGGTATCATCGAAACGCTGCTTCAGCGCGGCTACCTGGTACGTCAAGGCCAGGCCTTGCGAGCCACGCGCATAGGCCACGCGTTGATACATGCCTTGCCGGCAGCGGCCAGCCGACCGGAACGGACAGCGCTTTGGGAACAACGACTGACGGCGATCGTCGAGCAGGATCATGCATCGTCACCCTTTCTGGACGGGCTGATCGACGATCTGCACCGACTCCTGGGCAGCGTCGATGCCTCCCGGATGCGAGACGGCCTGAATCGCTCGGAAGGGATTGCGCCAGCGCCTCGGGACCGCCCATCCTCGAACCGTCGGCGTGGTCGCAACGCTCGATCGACCCGCTCCCGGCGGCGACGGTCCGCGTCCTGAAGATCGTTACCGGAAATTCACACCTCGAGGGGGTTGCTAATACACTGAAGTGACCCAATAGTGAATGGTTGTAGGAAATTCGTTGGGAACACAACGCGACATGCCAGACTCGGCATGCCGTTCGAGCCACCCACTCACGTATAGGGGGTTTAACGATGAGCCTGAGAATCGGTGATACCGCGCCGGACTTCACAGCGGAAACCACGGAAGGGACACTCAACTTCCACGATTGGATCGGTGAAAGCTGGTGCATTCTTTTCTCGCATCCCAAGGACTTTACGCCGGTTTGCACGACTGAGTTGGGCTACATGGCCAAGTTGAAGCCCGAGTTCGACAAGCGCAACACCAAGATCATCGGTTTGTCGGTGGATCCTGTCGACAACCATGCCGCCTGGTCGAAAGACATCGAGGAGACTCAGGGCACGGCTCCCAACTACCCGATGATCGGCGATACCCAGCTGGAAGTCGCCAAGCTCTACGACATGCTACCGGCCGATCTGGAAGGTAGCTCGGAGGGACGCACGCCGGCAGATAACGCCACCGTACGCTCGGTCTTCGTCATCGGGCCGGACAAGAAGATCAAGGCCATGCTGGTCTATCCGATGACCTCCGGCCGTGACTTCAATGAAGTCCTGCGTCTGCTGGATTCAGTCCAATTGACGGCGCAGCACACTGTCGCCACACCGGTCAACTGGCAGCCGGGTCAGGATGTCATCATCCCGCCTGCCGTCAGCGATGAAGAAGCCCAGAAGAAATACCCCGAGGGTTACAAGACGCTCAAGCCCTATCTGCGCACGGTCAAACAACCGTCATAACTGGGGAGAACGTCAGGGAATGCCCTCGCAAGCTACAGCCTATCCGCACCGCTAATGGGTGCGGATTTTTTTTGATCCGTACCCCCCGACACTTGACCTATGTGTTGCCCCCAGGAAGTACATTCCACACATTGTCGTGTTCGTTTTCCATGAAAACAGGGGTGCCCGATGTTCAACGACTGTCCTATGATGGAGGGTCAAATGGGTTGGATAATGCCTGCAATGGAGATTGCCTTATTCCTGTTGGCAGGACTGGGTATCACCGCATTAGCCAAATACGTGTTTTCTCAGCGTGAGAGGGGTTCCAGATGAATGCTCGTTTCGTCACGATCCTGGCAGGTAGTGTATTGGCCCTGAATAGTTTAGGGGTATCCGCGGAGGCATTACCGGATGACGCCAAGCTGTATAAATCCCCCAGTTGCGGCTGCTGCGACGACTATGCCGACCATCTACGCTCCAAGGGGATCGATGTCGAGGTAATCGACACGGAAGACATGAACCGGATCAAGAAAGATGCCGGTCTTCCCTATGGTGAAGGCGCCTGCCACACCACGGTGATGGGAGATTACGTCATCGAGGGGCATGTGCCTTTTGTTGCGATCGAAAAGCTGTTCGACGAGACACCGGATGTCGACGGCATTAGTCTGGCAGGCATGCCAATAGGCACCCCTGGTATGCCTGGTCCGCAGGAAGAGCCCTATGAGGTCAAACGTTTCAAGGACCGGGAAGCTTCTGCATTCATGACGCTGTAGGATCGAAACGATATCTCAGCAAACGCATGGCGTTGAGCGTCACCAGAACGGTGGCGCCGGTATCGGCCAGCACGGCAATCCACATGCCGGTGATGCCGAACATGGTGGTAATCAGGAATATCGCCTTGAACCCCAGCGCCAGTGCCACATTGGTCTTGACGTTACGCAATGTCGCACGCGACAGACCGATCAACTCGGCAATCCCGCCGACCCGATTCCTGAGCAAGGCGGCATCGGCCGTTTCGAGAGCCACGTCGGTGCCCCCGCCCATTGCGATTCCGACATCTGCGGCCGCCAGTGCAGGCGCGTCGTTGATGCCATCGCCGACCTTTCCGATCGGCCCCCGACCGGATGCCTGCCACTCGCCGATCAATCGTGCCTTGTCTTCCGGCAACAGTCCGGCATGCGCCTCGATGCCCAGAGACTCGGCGATAGCCGATGCTGTCCGTGGGTTATCCCCGGTCAGCATGACGCCCGTCAGGCCCATTCGTGACAATGACGCGAGTCCCGCACCGGCATCCTCTCGCGGTTCGTCGCGCACGGCTATCAATCCAAGCGGTCGCTCGCCGTCGAGGAGTACCGTCACGGATTTTCCCGATGTCTCCAGCGCGGTGATACGTTGACCGAGGGTCCGATTCTTCTGAACCAGCTCAGACACCGTCCGTGGACTGACCAATCGCAGGTAACTGCTGCCCACGCTCCCCCCAACGCCATGACCGGATAAGGCATGTGCATCATGGACACCGGGCAGCTCGATCGAGGCTTGCCGGGCTCGCTCGACGATCGCCATGGCAATGGGGTGACTGCTGTCACGCTCCAGCGCGGCCGCGAGGCGCAGTACGTCATCATCACTGGCCGACACCCCGATGATATCGGTGACTCGTGGTGCGCCGACGGTCAGGGTCCCCGTCTTGTCCAGCGCCACGACCTTCAACGATCCAAGCTTTTCCAGCACGGCACCGCCCTTGATCAACAAACCTCGGCGCGCGCCTGTCGAGAGTCCCGCAGCGATGGCAGCAGGCGTCGATATCACGAGGGCACAAGGGCAAGCAATCAGCAACAGAGCCAGCGCCCGATAGACCGACTCCGACCAGGCGAGACCGGCCACCAACGGTGGGACGACGGCGACCAGCACCGCAATACCCACCACGGCGGGCATGTAATAATGAGCAAACCGGTCGATGAACCGTGCCACCGGCGCCTTGGCTTCCTGCGCCTCTTCCACCAGCCGGATGATGCGGGCAATGGTGTTGTCGGATGCGCGGCGAGTGACTTCGACCTGAAGGACGGCCCCCAGATTGACGGTGCCGGCAAAAACATCATCACCTATCTGCTTCTCGCAAGGGACCGATTCACCGCTGATCGGCGATTCATCCAGACTCGATGCTCCCTCGAGAATTCGACCGTCGCAAGGCAACCGATCCCCTGGACGCACCATGACCCGGTCACCGGGCTCCAGCGTGTCGGCAGATACGTCGCGGACCTCGCCGTCCTCCAGCAATCGGGCCATCGCAGGCGTCAGATCGGACAAGGCGGCGATGCTGCGACGGGCCCGGGAAGAGGCCACGCCCTCCAGCAGCTCGCCGACAGCAAACAGAAACACCACGACAGCCGCTTCCGCCGCCGCATCAATCACCAATGCCCCAACGGCAGCAATCGTCATCAAGGCTTCGATAGTGAAGACATCGCCGCCACGTAGCGACTGCCAGGCCGCTCTGACGATCGGCACCAGTCCCACGACCGTTGCAGCCACGAACGGCCAACGACCCAGTACTGGAAAGAGAAGCTCAAGTCCGACGGCGACGGTCAGCAGAACCCCACTGGCAAGCACCAGTCGTCCTTTGGCGGTTTGCCACCAGCGCGGTGTCCCGGCACCTGCACGACGATTACTGATATCCTGCTCTGATACCACGACATAGCCGAGCCGATGAATCGCTTCGCTCACCGCCCGCTCACTCGGAAGGCTCTCGTCGGGAGTGACGACAACAGAACCTGCAGTGACATTGGCTGACACATCGCCGACTCCCGACAGTTTCGAGACGGCCGTCTCGATTTTCCTCGCGCAGCCCGGGCAATCCATCCCTTCGACACGAAACCGTAGCACGCTCTCTGGCGACATCTCAGTTTCCGGGTCATCCGCTTCCGGAACCTGGTATGACGACTCCACCATGATCAGCCTCCTGACCCCCTTGCCTTCGATACGCTGTCAAGCGCAGGATAATTCCTATAGTCACTAGAGGTTCAAGCCGGAAAGGCAAATGTTGGAGGCATCGAAATGACACAGACAATGGAGGCCGGAATGAGCATTGGCGCACTGGCCGAACGTACCCAGTGCAAAGTGCAGACGATTCGATATTACGAGCAGATCGGTCTGCTGCCCCCGCCGCGGCGCAATGAAGGGAATCAGCGTCGTTATGGCGAGGATGCCGTCAAACGTCTGACCTTCATCCGCCATGCGCGGGATTTCGGGTTTGCCGTGGAATCCGTCAGAGAGTTGCTGGAGATGGCCGATCACCCCGACCTGCCCTGTGAGGAAGCCGATGCGCTGGCACGTCACCACCTTCGTGAAGTCGAAGCCCGTCTGGCGAGGTTGTCGGCATTGCGTGATGAGCTGAAGCGCATGCTGACGCAATGCCAGGGGGGATCGGTCAATGAGTGTCGAGTCATCGAGGTGTTGAGCGATCACCGGTTATGTTTGCATGACGAGCCGCACGGTGGTGCCCAGGATATTCACTGATCCCCGGAATCTCCCCAGTCCAGGCGCGCCTCGAGGCCGCCTTGCGATCGGTTGGTCAAGGTCAGATATACGCGTTGCCGCCGTGCCAGTTCGACAACGATGGCCAGGCCGAGCCCGCTGCCGCTGATGCGTTGATCGGAAGCGCGACGAAACCGGTCGGTAATGACGCCGAGCAACTCCTCCGGTACCCCCGGACCCGTGTCACGAATCGTCATCCACTGCCTGTCATCGGTGCTGCCGAGTGTCACATCGACACGACCGCCTTCAGGTGTGTATCGCAGGGCATTGTCGAGCAGGTTGCGTATCAGGATGCCCAGCTCCGTCGCATCGCCCGTCACATGAAGCCGAGCAGCGTCGCTTACCTGCAGGGTCTGATCGTTGACCTCCGCCAGGGGCCAGAGTTCTGCCGCCAATTCCATGACTAACGCATAGAGGTCGACATGGGTGTCCGTCATTTCCGACTGCCGGTCGAGTTGCGCCAGGATCAGCAGCTGCTCGACCACACGCTGCAAACGCTCGATACCCCCATACGCCTTGTACAACGCCTCATGCTCGCCGGCCATGGCGTTATCCAGCTGGATCTTCAATGCGGCCAGCGGCGTGCGAAGCTCATGAGCGGCGTCGGCAGTGAAGCGTCGCTCCCGTTCCAGTGCATCACCGAGGCGAACAATGAAACCGTTCACCGATTCGCGAAGCGCTGACAACTCCTGGGGAACCGGGGTATCGATGGGGCTCATGTCGCGCTCATGGCGTGCCTCCACTTGAGCGGATAGCGTCGTTATCGGACGCAATCCCCGCCGGATGATGCGCATCATCACCCATAGCAACAATGGCAGCAGCAGGACCATCGGTACCAGATGGTTCAATGTCACCTGTTCTACCAGCGCCTGATGGAAATCCTTGCGAACTCCGATCCGGAGCCAATAGTCGCTGTCGTCATCGAACACGCTCAATACCCGCCATCGGTGTCCTTCATGTTCCAGCCACTCATAACCTTGACGTTCTGGAAACGGTGGAGCGGCGTCGTGCCAACCGCCACCGATCAGTCGCAGCTCGCCCTCCCTCTCCCAGATCCCGATTGCCAGTTTGCGCTCTTCGGGATGATAACGTCTCGCGCGTTCTCGAGATATCGCCTGTTCCTCTCCATCGCGATAGAACCTGGCGGGCTGATCCGGTTGATGCAGTCGCTCGGCGATGCGCTGGAGATCATCCGACGTCATACCGGGTTTCAGCAGGCTCGAAACGATACGCCCGCTCAAGCCCAGCTCGGCATCGAGCATCTCCTCCAGCTCATGATCGGTAATCAGGTAGGCGGCGGTGACGGTGGTCAGCGTCACGATCACGAATGTCAGTGCCAGGGAGCGGGAAAGGTAGCGCCGAATCGAGGTCATGTCGCCTGACTATCCAACCGGTAACCGATACCTCGCACGGTCACGATCAACGATTTATCGAGCTTTTTCCGCAGATGGTGGACATGAACCTCCAGCGCATTGGATTCAAGCTCTTCGCCCCAGCCATACAACAGGCTCTCCAGACGTGGGCGGGACAGCACTTTGTCGTGGTGACGGGCCAATTCCAGCAGCAGCGCGAATTCACGTCGACCCAACGTCACCGGCTGGCCGTGCCAGGTCACCTGATGGCGGGCCTCGTCGATCGCCAGTGCCCCTAAGTTCAACTGTTGCGAAGCCCGACCTTCGGCGCGGCGGGTGATCACACGCAGGCGCGCCAGCAGTTCCTGCAGATCGAAGGGTTTCAGGACATAATCATCGGCCCCCGAATCGAGGCCATGGATACGAGCATCCACGGAATCCCTTGCCGTCAGGATCAGCACGGGCATAACGCTTTGACGTCGTGATTCGGCCAGCACATCTAATCCATCGATATCGGGCAATCCCAGATCGAGCACCATCAGGGAAAACTCTTCGGTCTGCAGTGCCGTCATGGCGTCCTTGCCCAGGGTCATCCAGTCGACGGCATAGCCTTCCCGGACCAGAGCCGCCTTGATGCCGTCACCAAGCAATGGGTCATCCTCGACCAATAATACCCGCATGTTCCCTCTCTCTTTCCCTCACCACTGACCATTGTCTGTCAACACTTAAGCCTCTGTTAAGAGAGTCATGAAAAGCTGGTCGCACTGGGCATACCGTCGAGACACGACACGCCCCATGGCTAAACAACTGCTAAAGGAGATGGCTCATGAATGTCATGACACGTCCACTACCGACACTGGAAACGCTTCATGGCGCACTGCCCATTCGTCGCCCCACCACGACCCTCCACCTGACGACCGACAGTCCCGCCCGTGACATCCTGACCGATTTCACCATATCCCCCGCTCTCACCATCCCGGCCAACACCCCGACGCGTTATGCCCAGGAGATCATGAAGTCAGGCGGTGTGCGCCTGCTGCTGGTGGTCGACAGTGCCGGCGACTGCTGTGGTGTCGTCACGTCCCGGGATCTAATAGGAGGACGACGAGTCACACAGGCCATGCATCGCTTCGATATCCCCCGCGACGAGGTGACGATCAGCATGATACAGACTCCGAGTGACAAGCTGCACGGCCTGTCTCTTCCCCAGCTCGATGCCATGACCATCGGCGACCTGATCGAGACGCTACAGACCCATGGCGACCAGCATCTGTTGATCATCGAGCGCGATTCGACCAACGAGCAATACTTGCGGGGCCTGGTCTCGGCCGCCGATATCGGCCGCGCTCTCGATATCGAGCTCAGCCAGCCGCCGGAAGCCCAGACATTTGCTGAAATCTGCCAGGTCATACTCGGCCACGAACTGTGACAGGTTGCTCAGCCTGTGTTGCGCAACCCGGCAGCGATACCGGCCATGGTCACCATCAGTGCCCGTGACAGTTCGGGACTGATGGCGCCATCGGCATCCCGGTTGCGCTGCAACAGTTCCGCCTGCAATCCGTGTAGAGGATCGATATAGGGATTGCGAACCTCGATCGCCTGGCGAATCAACGGAGTATTTTCCAGTAGCTCCTGCTGATCGAGAATGTCCAGCATCACCGATTGAAGCCGGTCGAAACGATTGCGCAATTCCTGTCCGAGCTCGAGCAGCGGTGGCTCATCGACCAGACGACGCTCGTAATACGCGGCAATCTCGACATCCGCTTTCGCAGAAAGCATCTCGAGCATATCGAGATAGGTACCGAAAAATGGCCATTCGGCACGCATTTCCTGCAAACGTTCGAGGCCACCTTCCTCTTCCAGACGCTTGCTGAATGCTTCACCACTGCCCAACCAGGCCGGCAACATCAGTCGCGTCTGCGTCCAGGCGAAAATCCAGGGGATCGCCCTGAGTGTTTCGACCCCCCCATCCTGACGGCGCTTGGTCGGTCGCGATCCCAACGGTAAACGCCCCAAGGCGCTCTCCGGCGTCACCGAGCGGAAATAAGGCACGAAATCCGGGTTTTCACGTACCACCCCGACATAGCCACGGTAAGCCACGTCAGCTAGGTGATCCATCTCCTCACGCCATTCCGGCTTGGGGGCAGGCGGTGGCAACAGCGTCGCTTCCAGTACGGCACACGCATAGATCTCCATGGAGCGCAAGGCGATGTCGGGTTGGCCGAACTTGAAGCGGATCATCTCGCCCTGCTCGGTCACTCGTAGACTTCCGTTCACCGACCCGGGCGGCTGAGAAAGGATCGCCGCATGGGCCGGACCACCTCCCCGGCCGACCGTCCCTCCACGACCATGAAACAGCGTCAGATCGACATCATGCGACCGGCAGACTTCGACCAGGGTTTCCTGAGCACGGTATTGTGCCCAGGCAGCTGCAAGCTGGCCGGCATCCTTGGCGGAGTCGGAATAGCCGATCATCACTTCCTGGCTATCGCCGGACAGTCGCCGATAACCGGGCAGTGAGAGCAATCGGTCGATGACGTCCCCGGCACGGTTGAGATCATCAAGTGTCTCGAACAGCGGGGCAATCGGCAGACGCACATCACCGCCGACTTCCTTCATCAGCAATGCCACGGCAAGCACATCCGACGGTTGCGCCGCCATCGAAATGACATAGGTGCCAAGCGCTTCACTCTGTTCGCGGGCAATGACGCGAAAGGTGTCGAGCACTTCCCGTGTTTCTGTGGAACACTCCCAGCGTCGCGGAATCAAGGGGCGCGCCGACACCAACTCGGCTAACAGGAATTCCTGACGCTGCGACTCGCTCCAGTCACGGTAGCGGCCCATATCGAGGAAGTCCGTGAGTTCTTCGAATACCTGGCTGTGCCGTGCGGCATCCTGACGGATATCGAGACGCGTGAGCGTCACCCCGAACACGGCAACGCGACGCAAGGTATCCAGCAGGACGCCATTGGCGATGGTATCGAGCCCCACATCGCACAGGGAGCGGTAACAAGTCAGCAGTGGTGCATAAAGTTGGTCACGGTGCTCGATAATCGGGCCCCCCTCATAGGGACGGCCGTCGAGACACGCCTTGGCCCAGTCACGAGTTGCCTCCACACGGGCGGCCACCCGCTTGAGCAGTGCCCGATAAGGCTCCGCCTCGTCCCCGACTTCGGCACGCAGGGCACTGTTGGCACGCCACATCGACAACTCCGCCTTGAGCTGCTCGAGGTCACGAAGGTACAGATCCGCAGCCATCCAACGCCCCAGCAACAGAACCTCGCTGGTCACGGCAGCGGTCACGTTGGGATTACCATCGCGGTCACCGCCCATCCAGGAGGCAAAACGCAGGGGAGCGGCATCCAGCGGCAGACGTTCACCGGTTGTTTCGAGCAACAGGTTGTCGAGATCGCGATGGAAGTCGGGAACCGCCTCCCATAGGGAGTTTTCGATCACGGCAAATCCCCACTTGGCTTCATCCACCGGCGTGGGGCGCTCGTGACGAATTTCATCGGTATGCCATGCCTGACTGATCAGTTCCTCCAGACGCCCGGATGCGCGGCTGGCTTTCTCGGAGTGTTCATCAGTACTCTCGATCGCTGTCAGGCATTCGTCGATAGCGTCGTACTTCTGGATCAGGGTTCGTCGTATGACTTCAGTCGGATGTGCTGTCAGTACCAGATCGACACGCATGCCGGCCAGTGTCTCGACCAGCTTGCGTGACGAGTACCCCTTGGATTTGGCACGCTCAAACAGTTCGCCGAGTACCGGCTGAGACCCGGGCTTGTAGTCCTCGACCCGGCGGAAGCGAGCCCGATAATGCTGTTCGGCGATATTGGCGAGATTGAGAAACTGGTTGAAAGCCCGTGTCACCGGTAATAAATCCCGATCGTCCAACCGCCGCAAGTATTCGATCAGTTCCCGTCGCCCCTGGGGATCGCCCTGGCGTCCCTGTTTGGCATAGGATCGGATGGTTTCGATCTTGTCGACGAACGCGTCTCCCTGATCATCGGCAATGGTGCGCCCCAGACTATCGCCCAGGATACGGACATTGTCGCGCAACGATTCATGAAGGTCGTGACTCACTTCGCCTCCTCCTCTTGACTGACATTATCCGACGACCGGGAAATGGGCGGCTCCCCAGACTGGCGCTTGGCTTCCTGCCAGTAGTGTTCCATCGTTGCCAGGTCGACATCATCAGGCAGATGGCCGTCCGTCCGCAGAGCCGATTCGACATAACGGAAACGTTGCTCGAACTTGGCATTGGTCGCTCGTAGATAGCGCTCAGGATCGGCTTTCAAGGTACGCGACAGATTGACGACCGCGAACAGAAGATCACCCACTTCCTCACAGGCTTCTTCATGCTGGCCCTCGGCAAGTGCCGCCTCGACTTCGGTCAACTCTTCGCGGATCTTGGCCAGGACGCCCCGGGAATCAGGCCAATCGAATCCCACCCGGGCGGCCCGTTTGGACAATTTCGCCGCCCGCGACAACGCCGGCAAGATCCGCGGCACGTCATCCAGCACGGAAGTCGCTTCCCGTCCGGCCCGTTCATCGGCCTTGAGAGACTCCCAGCGACTCTTGACCTGGGTGGTTTCCACCTCCATCGCGGGGATATCCGTGCGGCGCGATGTCAACGTGCCGTCCGGGAAGACGTGTGGGTGGCGCCGTACCATCTTTGCCGTCAGGCAATGCACGACGTCATGGAAGTCGAATCGCCCTTCCTCGCTGGCGAACTGACTGTAATAGACCACCTGAAACAACAGATCGCCGAGCTCTCCCGGCAGTTCATCATACGCGCGTCGTTCAATGGCATCGGCGACTTCGTAGGCCTCCTCCAGCGTATGCGGAACGATGCTGTCCCAGTTCTGTTTCACATCCCAGGGACAGCCCTGCTGCTCATCACGCAGCACTGCCATCAGGGTCAGCAGATCCTCGAGTTGATAGCGTTCTCCCGTCATGACGCCTGCCCCTTGCCCTTGTTGTTATTGGCCTTGCGCGGCTTTTTCCTTCCGCCGCTACGCAGCCGTTTGACGTCGATGACATTGGGCAGTTGTTGGATACGAGAGAATAATCGCCCCAATGTCTCCAGCCCGTCGACCTCGACAGTAATACTCATGCGAGCGATGCCGTCGTCCTGATCGGTCATGGTATTGACCGACAGTACATTGACCTTGTCATGACTCAGCACGTTGGTGACATCTCGCAACAATCCGGACCGATCCCAGGCTTCGACCTGGATATCGACGGGGTATTGGGTATGCGCCCGTTCGCCCCACTCGACCTCGATCACGCGTTTCGGTTCGTCAACACGCAGCTGGAGCAGGTTGGGGCAGTCCTGACGATGAATGGTCACGCCCCGTCCCTGAGTAATGAAGCCGACGATGGGTTCACCCGGCACCGGATGGCAGCAGTTGGCCATGTTGGTCTTGAGATTTCCCACTCCCAGAACGGTAATATCGTCACTGGGCTCTCTGGTTGGTGCGCGCTTCGGCTTGGCAAGCAGGCGATCGAGCTGTTCCTCGTCATCGGACTCACCGAACAACTGCTGCGCCTGGTGCAACACCTGTCCGATACGCAAATCGCCGGCTCCCAGTGCCGCATACATGTCATCGGGAGTGCTGTAATTGACCTTTTGCGCCAAGGCATCGAGGTCCATATCCTCGATGTCGAGACGCTTCATTTCCTTCTCGAACAGCGTCTTGCCTTCCTCCAGATTCTGTTCGCGCGCCTGTTGCTTGAACCAGGACTGGATCTTGGCTCGGGCGCGTGACGTCTGGACGAAACCCAGCGACGGATTCAACCAATCGCGGCTCGGCCCTCCCTGGGTCGCCGTAAGGATCTCGACCTGTTGCCCCGTCTCGAGCCGGTACGTCAGAGGAACGATGCGGCCATCCACCTTGGCTCCACGGCAGCGATGACCGATCTCGGTATGCACCCTGTAGGCAAAGTCGATGGGTGTCGCCACCTTGGGCAGATCGATGACGTGACCTTCCGGCGTGAAGACATAAATGCGATCCGGTGCCACATCGCTGGTGAGCTCTTCGCTGAGATTGCCGAAATCGCCCACTTCCTCCTGCCACTCGAGCACCTGACGCAACCAGGCGATCTTTTCCTCGTAGCTGCGGCTCTTGGTATCGGTATCGTGCCCCTTGTAGCGCCAGTGAGCGCAGACCCCGAGCTCCGCTTCTTCATGCATGGCAAAGGTCCGGATCTGGATTTCCAGCACCTTGTTTTCCGGGCCCAGAACGGCGGTATGCAACGACTGGTAACCGTTCTTCTTGGGATTGGCGATGTAGTCATCGAATTCGTGGGGCACGTGGTGCCAGTGCGAATGGACGATACCCAAGGCGGTATAGCAATCCGCAACCTCGGGCACCAGAATTCGCACGGCGCGAACATCATAGACCTGGGAGAAATCGATACGCTTGCGTTTCATCTTCCGCCAGATCGAGTAGATGTGCTTGGCACGCCCCGTGACATCGCAGCCCTCGATCCCTTGGGTACGTAACAACCCCTTGATTGTTTCGACGACATCGTGGATATAACGATCACGATCCAGGCGCTTTTCGGCTAACTGAGTCGCGATCGACTTGTATTCGGTCTCATGCAGATAGCGGAACGATAGATCCTCCAGTTCCCACTTCAGATGACCAATGCCCAGCCGGTGCGCCAGCGGTGCATAAATGTCGAAAACCTCACGTGCCACACGCATCCGTTTGTCGCGCGTCGCATCCCTGACCTGACGCAGCGCGCACGTTCGCTCGGCAATCTTGATCAACGCCACGCGGACATCGTCGATCATGGTCACCAGCATCTTGCGCAGATTTTCCTGCTGATTGTGCTGGGACAGGCCTTGGCGAGGCGCCTGCTGCGGGCTGATCGCTGCCATGTGCAGCACACCATCGATCAGGTTGGCGACCTCCTTGCCAAACTGTTTGGTGATGCTATCGATACCGATCAGCCCTTCCCGGACCGCACGGTACAACACCGCAGCCTCGAGCGTTTCCTGATCGAGCTTCAGCTCACCCAGGATATCGGCCATTTCCAGGCCCATGCGAAAGCTGGAGCCTTCAGCCAACCATGCCTTATGAGGACGTTCAGCCTCACGCGCGAGCCGATCAGCCAGCTCGCAGGCCTGGCGCATCGTCGTGGCATCTCGCAGGCAGACATCCTCTTGCAGACGGGTCAGCCATTGTTCGATGTCCACTGCCCCGGATTCGGTCAAGGGCTGGTCTTCGCGCACTTTCACCATTGCGCTCGTTCCCTCCTTCCTTATGGCCGTGCCTGAACCGACTCAAACAACAATACCGACTCCAGATGCGATGTCTGGGCAAACATGTCGGCGACGGCACTGGCGACAATACGGTATCCCCCATGCACAAGGTGTGCCGCATCCCGGGCCAGGGTGGCAGGGTCGCAGGATACGTAGAGCACTCGCGCCGGCCCCTTCTGGGCCAAATGCCGGCAAACCGCTTCCGCCCCCTCCCGTGGCGGATCGAGAATGACCAGATCACGGGATGACGCGGTCAATAACGCTGACACTACCGAGTCATCCATCAAATCCGCCTGACGGGCGTCAATGTTATCCAGGCCATTGGCGCGTGCATTCTTCATCAGTCGATCCACCATCGCCTGCTGTCCTTCCACCGCGGTCACTTCAGCGGCGTGAACGGCCAGTGCCAGGCTGACGTTACCGATACCGGCAAACAGATCCAGGACATGTCCTTCGGCAAGGTCCGGCATCACCCATTCGAGGATGGTATCGATCAATTGCTGATTGACCCCGGCGTGCACCTGCAGGAAATCCCCTGGCTCAAAGCCTACCTTCACGTCTGTCTGCCCACTGTCCAGGCGATAATACAGCTCGGGGGATACATCCCCATTCCAGATAAGTGTTGGCGTGTCGCGACCGGAGCGCCAGGCCAGATGAAAGCCTCTAGAGGCAGCCAATGATTGCCAGCGGCGTTCATCACCGGGATGCGGACGTAGCTGACGGACGACAACACAGGCACCGTCATCACTATCAAGCAACTCGACATGTCCCACCAGATGCGGGGCGTCCAATGACGCGAGACATGCCGACAGGGAGGGCAGCAATGAGGACAGGGCCGGCACCAGAATGGGACAATCGACGATATCGACCAGATGGTGACTCCCCGCTTCACGAAAGCCGACATGGACCTGGCCCTGCGCATCGACCTTGACGCCCAGTCTGGCCCGACGCCGGTAGCCAAGCGATGCATCGGCCAGCATGCTGGGTGGCCGAGGTAATGTCAGGTGCTGGCGTTCCAGTTGCTCGACGAGCACGGCCTGTTTATGGTTCCGCTGCGCACTGGGAGCCATGTGTTGAAGGTCACAGCCACCACAACGAGCGAAATGGTCACAGGCCGGGGTGACACGTTCGGGGGAGGCGAGATGAACATCACGCAGATGCGCTTCATCGAAACGGCGACGTGAGCGGTGTACCGCCACCGACACGCGTTCACCTGGCAAGGCCCGCTCGACGAACAGCGTCTTGCCGTTGTCGGAACGAGCCACACCGCGACCATCATGAGCCAATCGCAGTATCTCGATGCCCTGTGCTTGCCCGGTCACTACCGACGAGGGAGAGGACCGTTTCTCCGACGTCCGCGGAGGACGACGTTTGCCCAACATGGCCATTTCACTGTTCCGGGGCGTAGAGCCCTGTCGACAAGTAACGATCGCCCCGATCGCACACGATAAAGACAATCACGGCATTCTCGTTTTCTTCAGCGATGCGCAGAGCGCCTGCCAACGCGCCTCCCGATGAGACACCGGCCAGAATGCCTTCTTCACGTGCCAGGCGACGCATGTGTTCTTCAGCCTCATACTGACCGATATCAAGGATCCGATCGACCCGGGACGCATCGAAGATGGAGGGAAGATATTCTTTCGGCCACCGCCGGATGCCGGCAATGGTGGCACCATCTTCCGGCTGCAACCCGACAATCTGCACCGAATCACGTTGCTCCTTGAGATACTGCGATACTCCCATGATCGTGCCGGTCGTCCCCATGGAACTCACGAAATGGGTAATGCGTCCCTCGGTCTGCTGCCACAACTCGGGGCCGGTGGTGCGATAATGCGACCATGGATTGTCCGGATTGGCGAACTGATTGAGCGGCTTGCCTTCTCCCTTGAGAATCATTTCCTGAGCCAGATCACGCGCCCCCTCCATACCGGCTTCTTTGGTCACCGTGACCAACTCGGCACCATAGGCAGCCATGGCCTGCTTGCGTTCGCTGGACGCACTTTCGGGCATGATCAGGACCATCCGGTACCCCTTGATGGCTGCCGCCATGGCCAGAGCAATGCCTGTGTTGCCGGACGTGGCCTCGATCAAGGTGTCACCGGCATGAATATCCCCCCGCGCTTCGGCTTCGGAAAGCATCGACAATGCGGGACGATCCTTGACCGACCCCGCCGGGTTATTGCCTTCCAGTTTGGCCAGCAGCGTGTTGTTGCGACCTGCAGCAATGCGTTTGAGTCGAACCAACGGCGTGTTGCCGACCACATCTTCGAGCGTGGGAAAAGCCATATGGAAATCCTTGTGCTATCGTCTACCGGGATTATATCGCTGTGAGGAATCGGACAACAGCGATGGCGCTGCCTCTCCGTATGGCAAACTACGCTCTCCATTGCAGATACCGGATGACGAAGCATGTCGTTGAAGACCCGTTTGATCGCGCTACTATTGGGTATACCGCTTTGTTCGGCCATTCTGGTAGCCACTCTCGCCGTATTCAACGACATCCAGCAACGCCGTACGACACTGGGCGAATCGCTGACCACGCATGCCGAGATGCTGGTCCCTTTGCTGACCGACACCCTGAAGCGGCATGAAGCGGCCTCGGCCAATGACGAGAGCTTGCAACGTGACTTGCGCGCCCAGTTGCAACCGTTGCTGAATATCGATGATGTCCGTTCCGTCACGCTGCGACTCGGCGACGAGACCCTCCTGGCCGAACTAGGCCAGCAGCCGACGCGACACGCCCCTTCCTCTCCCGAGGAGACGCGACTGATCACCGACGGCCCCCAGTGGTATCTCGACATGCCTCTCCCGACCCGTATCGATGACCGAACGGTATGGCTTGAGCTGGAGGCCGACACCACTTCCCTGGCGCTAGGGACTTACCGCTTCCTCAGCCTGATTGGACTGGCATTGTTGGCCATCGGCATACCGGTCATCCTCTTCGCCTACCTGTTCAGCCAACGAACCGCCCGGCTGGTCGACTCATTCCGCCAGGCCCTGTCCCGACTCTATACCGATGACGAATTCACGCCGCTCAAGCCCACGGGGCCCAGCGAGCTGGCCGGACTATCGGAAGACATCAATGCCCTGGCTCGCCGTCAGGAGGAGGCCAAGGAGGAGACACAGCGTCATATCGAGCAGACCACCCAGGAACTTCAGGAATCGATGGAAACCATCGAGATTCAGAATATCGAACTCGACATGGCGCATCGGCGCGCCCTGGATGCCAACCAGATCAAGTCAGAATTTCTTGCCAATATCAGTCACGAGATACGGACGCCGCTCAATGGCATCATCGGCTTTTGTCAGTTGCTGGAACGCTCACAGCTGGAAGCGCGTCAGCGGGATTGGTTGGGGCATGTCCAGAATGCGTCGGACAGTCTGCTGTCCCTGATCAACGACATTCTCGATTTCTCCAAACTGGAAGCCGGCAAGCTGGAGCTGGAGACAGTCGCACTCGACATGGTCGAACTGGTTGACGATGTGCTCGGCCTGCAGGCCCCCCAAGCTCATGAAAAGGGACTGCATCTACTGGGCCTCGTATACGACGATGTACCGGCGCAACTACAAGGCGACCCGCTTCGTATCAAACAGGTACTGACCAACCTGGTGCACAATGCCATCAAGTTTACCCAGGAAGGTGATATCACCGTTCGAGTCATGCTCGATGATATTCAGCAGTGCCAGGCATCGAGTGAAGCAACGGCCAAAGACCACACTGCCGATACCAGCCAGTGGCAGGTCAAACTGAGGGTGACCGTCACGGATACCGGTATTGGCCTCTCATCGGATTATCACCAGCGTCTGTTCAAGGCATTCAGCCAGGCCAGTATCAGCGACACCCGGCAATACGGTGGCACCGGCCTGGGCTTGAAGATATGCAAGCAGTTGCTCGAGCAGATGGGGGGGAATATCGATGTCGACAGCAAGCCGGGTGAAGGCTCGACGTTCAGCTTCACCTTACCGCTATTGGCACAGACTCTTGAGGAGCGTGAGCCGGAACTGACGCTGAATGGCGAACTGATCGTATTGCAAGAGCCACATATAGCCACACAACGGGCTTTTTCCCATTTATTGCAGAGCTGGGGAGCCAGAGTCGCCTCGCTGGAGACACTCGCACCTGATGCGAATCCAGCGCTTTGCATCATTAGCCTGGACAATGGGACGCTCGATGAATCGGTGCAATCCCGAGGGTGGCTCGATTCGCTGCAAACGCTGACTTGCCCCAGCCTGGTATTGCTCAATGCCAGCCCTGTCGACACACATGAGTATCACCTCCCCACCGAAGGCGACTTACTGACCAAACCCGTGTCACGTCGTGCACTGGCCGACAGCATCAAGCGCCTGTTGACCCACGGTGGCTCGCAGCCTCAGCAACACGACGAGCGACGACATTTCCATGATCTGCATCAAGCACGTGTCATGGTCGTCGATGACAGTGCTTCCAATCGTTTGCTCATTCATGAAACGCTCAAAGGGATGGGCGTCGAGACCTGTCTCGCCAGCAGTGGTGAAGAGGCTCTCGAACTGGCCCGGCAGCAAGAGGCCGACCTGGTTCTCATGGATATTCGTATGGAGGGCATGGATGGTGTCGAAACCATGCGGGGGCTTCGTCACCTCCCGGGGCGCTGGCGCCACTGTCCTTTCATCGCCGTGACGGCCCATGCTCTGGAAGACGAGCGGCGACGTCTATTGAATGCGGGAATGCATGATGTGCTGATCAAACCGGTTCAGATCAATGATCTGGTCCAGATGGTCAATGCTCACCTCGGCCTGGAGTCCCCTGAACGTGACCTGCCATTGCCAGCGCCTGACTCGACGGTGACAGCAACACGCAATGATCTAGCCATCGTCGACCATGAGCTTGGCATGCGCCTGGCCGGCGGCGACAAGAGACTGGCCGACCGTCTGTTCGAACAGCTCATCGAAGAGATCGACGACAGTGAACCCGCTCTGGAGAACGCATGGCAGGCCGATGACAAGGAACGGTTACTCGATATTATCCACCGATTGAATGGTGCTTGTCGCTATTGCGGCGTGCCCCGTCTGGCATTGCTCGCCGAAACGCTGGAAACACGGCTACGGGTCAATAGCGCCACCGATATCGATGATCTGCTCGCAGCCCTGCGACAGGCCATGGATGAGCTGCGCTGCTGGGAGGTGGACTCTCGTCATGCACAAAGCGCCCCTCCCTCTCAGGACTCGAGTACCACGACGGCTGAAGCCAGATCCTTTTCATCAGATAATGACAGGTGAATCCATCGCACCCCGGCACTGTCGGCATGCGCCTTCGCTCTCCCTGCCAGGATCAACGAGGGGCGCCCCAACGCATCATTGGCAACCTGGATTTCCGACCATCGCATGCCATGTCGCAATCCCAGTCCGAGCGCCTTGACGAAGGCCTCCTTGGCCGCGAACCGCTTGGCAAGATACGCACCGGGTTGCCGGTGCGCCCTGATACAGCCCCGTTCCTGCTCTCCCAATAATCGTGTCAGAGCGCGGTCGCCATGCCTCGCCAGCAACGCTTCACAACGCGACACGTGAACGATGTCGTTACCGATGCCAATGATCATCAGTGTCAGTCATGCTCGTGGTCGTGAACGTGTGACTCCATCGAGGCCACCAGACCGGCCTCCTGACCGGCGATGGCCAGACGCTTCATCTCGGCGACGGCATCCTTCATGCCCACGAACAGCGCGCGGGCGATGATTGCATGGCCGATGTTAAGCTCATGAATTCCCGGCAGGGCGGCAATCGGTTCGACATTATGATAGTTCAAGCCATGCCCCGCGTTGACGGTCAAACCCAGGTCAAAGGCCAATTCGGCCGCTTCAACCAGACGCCGATATTCGATATCGGAGGACGCGCCTCCCTCGGCGTAGGCCCCGGTATGCAGCTCGACGACCGGTGCGCCGGCCCCATGGGCGGCTCTGACCTGTTGCTCATCCGGATCGATGAACAACGAGACGGTACATCCCGCCGCCCCCAAGCGCCGACAAGCGTCCGCGATGACGTCTTGATGGCCGGCAACATCGAGCCCCCCCTCCGTCGTCAACTCCTCACGTTTCTCGGGTACCAGGCAAACATGGGCCGGCTGCAGACGCTCTGCCAACGCCATCATGTCTTCGACGACCGCCATTTCCAGATTCATGCGGGTATTGAGCGTTTCGGCCAATAACCGGACATCACGATCCTGGATGTGCCGTCGATCCTCGCGCAGATGAATCGTAATGCCATCGGCACCCGCTTCCTCGGCAAGCAGTGCCGCCTGAACAGGATCGGGATAGCGTGTTCCGCGGGCCTGACGCAGGGTAGCGACATGGTCGATATTGACGCCCAGAAGGATTCTCGGAGGATGCATCGCGATCTCCATCTACGAAAAAGTGGCTTGGTTCAGTCAGTCGCACGCTTCTGACGACGTTTGGCTAGCTCCAGCATCAATTCCCGCGAGCGCAATGGCTTGCTACCCAGCAGAGACGACAGTGCCGTACGGGTCAAACGCTTGGCCGATAACGCCAACCCAGGGGCCGCCCAATCTCCACTGGCCAGCAAACGCAAGGTGCGGCCATCAAGACCGACCGTCTCGTCCAGGGTCGGCTCGAAACTGCGACTTCCCGGACAATAGCGATAGTGGGTCTGAGCATCGAGAGGACGCCCCTCGGTATCGATGAACCGTGGATCGGCATCCAGCGCTTCCAGCAGGGCCAATTCCAGACGCCGAAGCGCCGGTTCCCGTCCATCGGGGTGCGGTAGACCATCCAGCATCGCGCCATAAAAGGCAAACACGTCCCGCACAGGCAATTCCAAGGGTAACAGCCGTGACAACAACTCATTGGCGTAGAAACCGCACAGTAGCCCCTCCCCGGCCAGCATTGCGCCCCCGCCACGGCTCTCCATCATCCGCAAACGCTTGAGGTCACTATCACCGATCCAGGTCACATGCAGGGGAGTATAAGGTTGCAGGCGGGTTCGGCCACGGCTTCCAGGTCGGCGCACTCCCTGGGCAACCGCACGAACACGGCCATGATCCAGAGTCAGGAGTTCAACGAGAGCACTGGTCTCGCGGTAAGGCTGCTTATGCAGCAGAAACGCCGGCTGAGGTTGCATGGCGCTCAATCCAGATCATAGCCAAGGCTCTTCAGGGCGCGGCTGTCATCTGACCAACCCCGCTTGATCTTGACCCATAGATTCAGCATGACCTTGGCACCAAGCGCTCGTTCCATTTCCAGTCGAGCGTCTCGCCCGATCTGTTTGATACGCTCACCGTTCTCACCGATCAGTATCTTTTTCTGCCCTTGGCGCTCGACCAATACCAGAGCGTCGATATGAATAATGCGACCTTCATCACGAAACGTCTCGATCTCGACGGTCATCTGATAAGGCAACTCATCACCGAGCTGACGGGTAATTTTCTCGCGCACCAGCTCGGCCGCCAGAAAGCGTTCACTCCGATCGGTGATCTGTTCCTCGGGGAAATAGTGGATGCTTTCCGGCAGTCGTTTGGCCACTTCCTCTTCCAGTTCGGCCACGTTGGTACCGTGCTTGGCTGACAGCGGGACCATCGCGGCGAACTCACGCTTGGCGGCGAGCTGCTCCAGCCACGGCAGTAACGTCGCCTTGTCCTGAACACGATCAACCTTGTTGATCGCCAGAATGACAGGGACCTTGACGTGGACAAGCTTATCGAGAACGATCTGGTCCTCGTCGGTCCAGCGTGTCCTGTCGATGAGGAAGACGACACAGTCGATATCCCGCAAGGCCTGAGTGGCCGAGTGATTCATGACCCGATTGATCGCCCTGTTGCGGTCCTTCCCCATGATGTGGATACCCGGCGTATCGACATAGATCGCCTGCGACTCCTGCAAGGTCTTGATGCCCATGACCTGATGCCGAGTCGTCTGCGGGCGACGCGAGGTAATGGATATTTTCTGCCCCAGAATGCGATTCATCAGGGTGGACTTGCCCACATTGGGACGCCCCACGATCGCTACGAACCCACAAGTCTGTGCCATTAAGCGTCCCCTCGCGGATCAAGTTGTTGCAGTGCCTTTTCAGCTGCCTTCTGCTCGGCGTGCCGGCGACTGGACCCGATACCCAGCGTGTATTCCTCCAGCACGTCGACATGACACTCGATGGTGAAGGTTTGAGCATGCGCTTCGCCTTCGACCGACACCACCTCATAACGTGGCAGTGCCACTTGCCGTGATTGAAGGAACTCCTGCAAACGTGTCTTGGGATCCTTCTGAGTATCCTGCAGATCAATGGATTCGAGGCGGGTCCCATACCAGGACAACACCCTGGCCTTGACGGCATCCATTCCCGCATCGAGATAAATCGCGCCGATGACGGCTTCCATGGCATCAGCAAGGATGGAATCCCGGCGATGCCCCCCGCTTTTCATCTCCCCCGAGCCAAGACGCAGGCAGCCCCCGACCTCGAACTCGCGTGCCAGTTCAGCCAGCGTCTTGCCCTTGACCAGACGTGCACGCAACCGTGACAACTGCCCTTCACGGGCATCCGGAAAGCGACGATACAATGCTTCAGCGATCACGAAATTCACAATCGAATCGCCCAGAAATTCGAGACGTTCATTGTTTCGACCACCGTAACTACGATGGGTCATGGCCAATTCCAGTAAAGCGACATCGCTAAAGGCATGACCAATGCGCCGACTAAATGCTTCCAGGGGATTACTCACGAAACGTTTGCTCTATTTATTCAGGGATGACGGGTCGATACGACGCCTTATCAAGGTCGACAGTTCAATGCAGACGCCGGATGTCGGTGAAACTCGGCAAGCCCCCGTCCCAATGCATCCAGACGGCGAACGCCTTGCCAACAATGTTTTCCTCGGGGACGAATCCCCAGTAGCGACTATCGTTGGAATGATCGCGGTTATCACCCATGGTGAAATAATGGCCTTCCGGCACTTCCAGTTCACGGAGTTGAGGACCGGGATCGTCAGGGTCATTATAGATAAGGTGTTGACGACCATCTAAGTGCTCTTCCAGCAATTGCTCGTCCGGTGATCCCGAGGGATTCGCGTCAACGAGCTCGTGCTTGACTTCCTCTCCGTTGACGTAGAGCGTCTTGTCTTCATACCGAATGCGATCTCCCGGCAGTCCGACGACTCGTTTGATGAAGTTCACCGATGGTTCCTGGGGGAAGCGGAAGACCATGATGTCACCTCGTTCTGGCTCATCAATGTCAATCACCTTGGTATTGATCACCGGCAAACGCAGCCCGTAAGCAAACTTGTTGACAAGGATGAAATCCCCCACTTCCAACGTCGGTTTCATGGAGCCGGAAGGAATCTGAAAAGGTTCCACCAGGAAACTCCGGAGTAGCAAAACGACGAACAGAACCGGAAAGAAGGAGCGCGCATAATCGATGAGCCAGGGATCCTTGGCAAGCCGCTTGCGCGTTTTCTCATCCAGGGAACCTTCAGCCTCTGCGGTTGCCAGCCGTTCCGTTCGGCTACGCTTCCACCAGAGGACATCGAAGAGCCAGATCAGACCGGTGACGGCGACGGCCACCACCAGCAACAGCGAAAAATCCATGTGCTAGTCTCGTCCTAATCGTTAACCTTGAGTGCAGCAAGGAAGGCATCCTGCGGAATTTCCACCTTACCGACCTGCTTCATGCGCTTCTTGCCGGCTTTTTGCTTCTCCAGCAGTTTTTTCTTGCGCGTGACATCGCCACCATAGCACTTGGCGGTCACGTTCTTGCGTAATGCCTTGACCGTCGATCGTGCCACCACTTGATTACCAACCGCTGCCTGAATGGCCACGTCAAACATCTGGCGGGGGATCAACTCCTTCATCTTCTCGACAAGCGCCCGTCCACGACCATGCGCCTGGTCTCGATGGACGATCGCGGCGAGGGCATCAACGCGATCTCCGTTGATCAACACATCCAACCTCACGAGATTGGCCACTTCGAAGCGTTCGAAGTTGTAGTCGAGCGAGGCATACCCTTTGGACAGGGATTTCAAACGATCGAAGAAATCCATGACCACCTCACTCATCGGCAACTCATAGGTGAGCTGAATCTGATTGCCCAGGAACTGCATGTCCAATTGCGTCCCACGGCGCTGCTCGCATTCGGCCAGCACGTTACCGACGAAATCCTGAGGCACCAGGATGCTGGCTCTTACCACGGGCTCGCTCATGGTTTCGACACTGGCCAAGTCCGGGAGTTTTGACGGGTTGGATACATAGATGACTTCGCCGTCATTCATCAACAGCTCATAGATGACGGTGGGCGCCGTCGTCAGCAGTTCGAGATCGTATTCCCGCTCTAGCCGCTCCTGCACGATCTCCATGTGCAGCGTGCCCAGGAAGCCGACACGAAAACCGAAACCCAGTGCATCAGAGTTTTCCGGTTCATAATCCAGAGATGCGTCGTTCAGCGCCAGCTTCTCGAGCGCATCCCGGAAGTCTTCGTAATCATCGGAATTGATCGGGAACATGCCGGCATAGACCTGCGGTTTCACCTTCTGGAAACCAGGCAGCCGGGGAATATCCGGCGTCTTGGCATGTGTGATCGTATCGCCGACCGGTGCGCCATGGATATCCTTGATACCCGCCACGATATAACCGACCTCACCAGCCCGCAGTATACCGGTCTCACGTCGCAGTGGCGTGAAGATACCGATATCGTTCGCTTGCCAATCACGTCCGGTGGACTTGATTCGGATCTTGTCGCCCTTCTTGAGGGTTCCGTCAAACAAACGGACCAACGACACGACGCCGAGGTAATTATCAAACCAGGAATCGACGATCAGCGCTTGTAGCGGAGCTTGCACATCCCCTTTGGGGGGCGGGATGTCGCGCACCAGACGTTCCAGCAAGACGTCCATACCCAGCCCGTTCTTTGCCGATACACGACAAGCGTCCGTGGCATCGAGGCCAATCACCTCTTCGATCTCCTGTGCCACTCGATCGGGATCCGCCTGGGGAAGGTCTATCTTGTTGAGTACTGGTAATACTTCCAGCCCCTGCTCCACAGCGGTATAACAATTGGCAACCGATTGTGCCTCGACCCCTTGAGCGGCATCGACCACCAATAGTGCACCCTCGCAAGCATAGAGTGAACGCGACACCTCATAAGAAAAGTCGACATGCCCCGGAGTATCGATGAAGTTGAGTTGGTAGGTCGTACCATCATCGGCCTGATAATCCAATGTCACCGACTGCGCCTTGATGGTGATCCCCCGCTCACGCTCCAGATCCATTGAGTCAAGCACCTGTTCCTTGAGCTCTCTATCGCTCAATCCACCGCAAATCTGGATGATGCGATCGGACAGGGTCGACTTGCCATGATCGATGTGGGCGATGATGGAAAAATTTCGTATATGGTTGATTTCTTTACGATGTTCGGTGCTGCTCATGCAATATGATCCGGGTTGTGTACGCACTCTTGAATATAGGCCGTGCTGTGTCGTCTCCCAGTGCGCGAGAAATTGATTGAACGCATTGTACCGGCATGCGCTTGGCAGGAACAGCGACCATCAATCATGAATCACACAACGGCTTGTCGTACCACAACGGTTTCCGGAAACGCATCATGCACCCAGCGAAAATTCGGGGCCGTTACCGGCCCCGAATGCGTAGGGAGTCAAGAGAGAAGCGCGCAAGCTTCACTCACTTCCCAATCGCAGTGCCACAAACAGGGAACGTCCATCACGATACAGCCTGACGGGCACCGCACGATCAGACTCTACTTCACCGATCACTTCAGCCAACCGGCGAGGCGAATCAATCGCCTGATGGTCCACTGACACGATGATGTCTCCAGGACGAATCCCGGCCTCAGCGGCGGCTCCACCGGATTCGACATTACGCACCTGAACACCACCGTCGATATCCAGTTGTTCCTGCTGGCGCGGATCCAGTTGGCTCACGGAGATACCGATGCGGGCCTGGCTGTCACTACCGGACTGTCCCGGGAAACTCCCGCTCTCTTCGCTCTCCGGCCAGTCGCCAATGGTGACGTCCTCGGTGAGACGCTCGCCATCACGCATCAGGGTCAACTCCACTTCTGTTCCCGGCGAGACGCGACCGATCAAACGCGGCAACTTGTTGGAGGTTTCGACTTCCTCACCGTCAACCTCGAGAATCACATCCCCTGCACGCAGGCCACTGTCTGCAGCGGGACCATCAGGATCGAGATCAGCAACCAACGCACCGCTGGGACTATCCATGTCAAAGGATTCGGCAAGATCTTTGGAAACCGGCTGGATCACGACACCCAACCAGCCACGACTCACGCGTCCATCTTCGCGAAGCTGATCAGCGATATCCATGGCAACATCGATGGGGATGGCGAACGACAAGCCCATGAAGCCACCGCTGCGTGTAAATATCTGCGAGTTGATACCGACGACTTCACCATCCAGATTGAATAACGGGCCACCCGAGTTACCTGGATTGATGGCCACATCGGTCTGGATAAACGGCACATAGGCGTCGCTAGGCAAGGTACGGTTGATCGCACTGACGATGCCGGCTGTCACCGAATGATCGAAACCGAACGGCGAACCGATAGCCGCCACCCATTCACCGACCTGAAGTTCCTCGGAATCCCCGATGTCGAGTACCGGCAATGGCTCGTCATCCTCGACCTTTAGCAGCGCGACATCGGTTTTCGAATCGGCACCGACAAGTTCGGCTTCGAGTTCACGGCGGTCATTGAGACTGACCACAATTTCATCGGCATCCTTTACGACATGAGAATTGGTCAGTATGTATCCATCCTCACTGATGACGAAGCCGGAACCCAACGACTGACGCTGTTGCTCCCGGCCTCCGTCGCCACCCGGCGGCATGGGGAATTGATCGCCGAAGAAGCGGCGGAAGATTTCAGGAATATCCTGGCCGCCAGGTCCCTGAAACTGCGTACTCGGCGACGAGACAGTTCGTGTCGTGGAAATGTTGACCACCCCTGGCGCGGCATCCTCGACCAGATCCGTGAAGTCAGGTAAATCTCGGGCCTGAACGGTTTGCCAGGCAAACAGCATGACCAACAGCCATGCGCCGAGTAATAGATGTCTAGTAGCTTTGCGTTCCATGGGAACTCCTGCGATAGCTCATAGGTTTAACGTGTATCTCCCTTGCTCACGCAATCGATACGCATCAAGCGGGTACCACAAGCATCATCGTTCTCGTTATTCGCCAATACCTCTATCAATAGAGGTCGGGAAACACCGATCCAACGGCGCGTCAACCACCATGACGTCCCGAACCCGGACAACAGGCCGATCCCGAACGCGACGGGAGCATCCAGCGGCAGTCCTCCGACGTCTGCCGCTCCACCGGCTGATAGTGCCATCAGCAAGGGCAGCCCATAGACGAGCAAGGTCCCATACAGAATATTCTCAACCCGGACACCGATTCGTACCCGATCGCCGGCATGCAAACCTCGATCGGATGCAATGGGAACGACACGTTCTCGCTGCCGCCACGCCAGCAACCAACCGCCGCCACACCCCTGCCGTGACCGACAGCCTTGGCACGCGCTGGTTGGTGCCACTGCCACCCAGGCCCCACCGGGAAATGAAGTAACGACTCGGCCGGATTCAGTCAGCCAGTTATTGTCGGCCAACTCACCTTGCCCCTTCATGGCAGAATGTGCCCCATAGCGTTCATCAGCTGGCATCATCATCCTCTGACGCCGATGGCCAGTTTATCTGCTCGGCCACCTTGAGTAGTACTCGCGGAGGGAGCTCGCCGAGAGCGATAACCTGCATCGTGCCTCCATCGAGTTCGACATGACGAACCGCCGCATACGAAATGCCCAAGCGATGCATGCCGGGCGCCAGAGAGTCATCCCCCTCCTGCAACGGCTCGACGAAGACGCTCAGTGTCGACAGACCATCACTGAACAAGCGATGTCCGCCACCGTCTTCCTGTGAGTCATCGGATAGGATTATCGGCTGAACAGCATAACCATCAGGAAGCCAAGCCGGCTCCCAATCGGTTTCGGGAGGGGGACGTAGATCGTCGAGCATGATACGGCCATCGTAGAGCTCGGGCCGTTCCAGATCGGTCATCTGAAACGTTTCCAATACTCTTCCATCATGACGCACCAGCATCTGTTTCAAAGGCAATCCGGTCGCCTTATCCAGCCACAAGCGGTGGCCATATCGCATGCTATCCAGCGGCTCGATATCCAGCCTCACGGTCTTGCGGCCAGCAATACGCTCCTCTTCACCGAGGCTCAATTCATAGTGCTCGCTGACTTGTTCCATCATCGCTGAGGGTGAGGCAGGTACTGATTGCCCCGGCTCGGCCCAACCGGAACGTCCGATGCGTCCACGGCGCTCGTAGACCCACCGAGGACCATCGAGGAAACGGGCGACTTCGCGTTCCACGCCCTCTTTAATATCATGAGACAGTGCCAAGGTCCTGACACCGTCATTGCTGATTCGAACGGCTCTGGCCTGCATGATGTAACAATGATTGGCCCACAGACTGCGTTCGTACCATCCTTCAGCCGTTTCCGGGGATGCCTGATCTTCCAAAACGCGGCAGTTGAAACCTTCATCGTCCCAGGCATCACTCAACGTGCCGGCTGCCAACGCGAACATCGGCAAGGCGGCACCCAACACCCCTACAACCCATGTCCTGCCAATCAGCATTCTGCGCCGCATCAACGCTGCCCCAGAGGCTCACCACTCGATCCACGAAGCAGTGGCATCCAGGCGTCACCACTGCGGTAGGCCGATCCCTCGGCATGCTTATCCAGGTAGGATTGCAGCAAACGGGCCTGCTCCTGCTCTCCCCCCTGAAGTTCGCTTGCATTAGGCGCCATGAACATCGGCATCTCGGAGGCGGCCCCCACGGTCATGACACTTTGATTGGTTCCCGGTGATTGGAACAGCGGCAACTCGGCAAGTGATCTTTGCGAACCGATACTGCCTTGAGACGTGCCGCCACCACTCGTTCCCATGGCCGCGGGTTGGGCACCGCCTCCCCCACGACTTTCAGCCTCGACTGAACTCCCGGCATTGCTGGCCATACTGGACTCGCCGCCATCGGACGAGGTATCGAATGACGAGTTGTAATATTGAACGCCGGTAATGACCATCAATGACACGGCGGCAGCAATGGCGGCACTACTGGCAAAGGAGAAGTGCCCTGAGCGACGCGTGTCGGCTTTGTCGGGCTTGGGGACAGGCTCTTCGGCGATTTTCGCCATGATGCCTGCGGAAAGGTCCGTTGAAACATCCACTTCGCGGTCACGCTGCATGAGGCTACGAGCCAAGTGGTAACGTCGCCAGTGTTCCGCGTCGTCGGGAGCATCCTCCAACGTCTTCAGAACACGACGCAACTCGAGTTCATCTCCCTCATTGTCCATCAATGCAGACAACGACTCCAGTGCACTATGCTTCATTACTCACATCCTCACACTCGCCAGGTCGCAATGCCTGAAAAACCCATCATCAGACATCCATCGTCGCTAATCGAAGCCACGATACCCGTCGAAATTGCATCGCAGCTCTCGGTCATATCCAAAACAGTCATTTCCTCTGACGCTTTCATCGGACAACAGTTCAGTCACATTGCAAAAACTATTGTATCGCTGGGCATCCGATCCCATTCGCCCGGGATAAAATGCGGCTATTCATGAATCATGTCGCGTGAACGAGTCGACGACAGCAGTGGCTGTATATATTTATCGACGGCCTCACGAGCACGAAATATCCTGGATCTCACAGTGCCGACAGGGCACTGCATGATCTGAGCTATATCCTCGTAAGACAAGCCATCGAGTTCACGTAGCGTGATAGCCGTACGCAAATCCTCCGGCAGTTGCTCGATGGCTTCAAATACAGCCGACTCCAGTTGATCTCGAGCAATGGCGGATTCCGGTGTTTCCAGGTCCGATAACCGGCCACTATGGTCGACCACTTCGGCATCGACAATATCCAGATCGCTGCCTGGCGGCCGACGTCCGCGAGATACCAGGTGGTTCTTGGCTGTATTGATCGCAATGCGGTACATCCAGGTGTAAAAAGCACTTTCCGAACGAAACTTGCCCAGTGCCCGGTAAGCCTTGATGAATGCTTCCTGGGTCACATCGTTGACTTCCGAGGGGTCATGGACGTAACGCCCCACCAGGGCAATGATCTTGTGCTGATATTTCTTGACCAATAGATCGAAAGCCCGGTTATCGCCCTGCTGAGCACGTTCGACAAGTTGCTGATCGGTCTCCCTCGCACTCATTCAATTCCTCCCGAGACGAGGAAAGGGCAACAGTGGCTCGGGAAACGGGGCCGACCTGTCAAGACGAAACAAGGTATTTTGCATATCAACCTGGAAGCCTGTGGCGTATAGGGATGGAGGTATCCCATCAGTGTTCCTGTTTCTTTGCATTCCATCAAGCCGGTTGTTGTAACGTCAACGGTCCGCTGTGACCGTATTCAGGCCGTTGAGTTCCACTATGAGATTGATTTTTTTCCCCTTGAAGCGCCATAGTAGACACTACTCGACTGCACAAGATGTCATTTTTTCCTCACAGGTAGCGCCATGTCTCAGCAGCAAGTCAATAACCTCAATGTTCTTGCCCAGGATGTCCTTGTGACACCTGATGCATTGAAACAGGAAATCCCCCTTACCGACGCGGCCGAAAACACTGTCATCGAAGGGCGCAAAACGATTCAGCGGATTCTTGATCACGACGACCCCCGTCTGCTGGTCGTGGTCGGGCCTTGCTCCATCCACGATGTCGATGCTGCCCTCGATTACGCACGCCGACTTCGGCGATTGGCCGACGAAGTCAAGGACAGCCTCTACATCGTGATGCGTGTCTATTTCGAAAAGCCCCGCACTACAGTTGGCTGGAAAGGATTGATCAACGACCCCCATCTCAACGGCTCCTTCGAGATCGAGGAGGGACTCCGTACCGCTCGCCGGCTGCTGGTCGAACTCGCCGAAATGGGACTCCCCCTGGCCACCGAGGCACTGGACCCGATATCCCCACAATACTTGCAGGACTGCATCAGCTGGTCCGCCATCGGCGCCCGCACGACCGAATCCCAGACTCACCGTGAAATGGCGTCGGGTCTCTCCTCGCCTGTTGGTTTCAAGAATGGCACCGACGGCAGCCTCGATGTCGCGGTCAATGCCCTCAAGTCTGTTGCGCATCCTCACAACTTCCTCGGCATCGATCAGGCTGGACAGGTCGCCATCATTCGCACGCGTGGCAACTCATACGGGCATGTCGTGCTACGCGGAGGTAATGGCAAACCCAACTACGATAGCGTGAGTGTCGCTCTCGCCGAACAGGAGCTCAAAAAAAGCGGTATCCAGCCGAACCTCATGGTCGATTGCTCGCATGCCAACTCCAACAAGGATCCAGCACTTCAACCCCTGGTGATGGAAAACGTCACCAACCAGATTCTGGAAGGCAACCGCTCCATCATCGGCCTGATGGTGGAATCACACATCGGTTGGGGTAACCAGTCCATTCCTGAGGATCGCAGCCAGCTGACATATGGCGTTTCGATTACGGATGCCTGCATCGACTGGGATACTACCGTTCAGGCGTTCACGCAGATGAACGACAAGCTGAAAACCACGCTCCAGTCCCGCCACAACCCATGACGAATGACGGGCCCACCCGGGCCCGATGTCATCAACCAGCCTCGATATTGACCGATACAGTGTGACTCATGCCACCGACTGACCATCGATTTCACGTCGAAACGGCGGTAAAGAGTCCAGCAATGCCCGACCGTAACGTCGTGTCAGGATGCGTCTGTCCAACAGCGTGATTCGCCCACTATCGCTTTCCTTGCGTATCAACCGTCCGCACGCCTGAACCAGCTTGATGGAGGCGTCGGGAACGGCAATCCGCATGAATGGGTTGCCACCGTTACGCTCGATCCATTCGGCCAACGTCGCCCCTACAGGGTCATCGGGCACCGCAAAGGGTAACCGCGTGATGATCACGTGAGTCAGATATTCACCGGGAAGATCGATACCTTCGGCAAAACTGGCCAACCCGAAGATGATACTCCCATGCCCGGCGTCGACCCGTTTGCGGTGACGATCCATCAACTCGCGTTTGGGTAGCCGATCCTGCGTCAGGACACGTTCGGCGATAGCGCTGGGAAGCGCTTTCTCCACCGCACGCAACTGGGCACGCGAGGAGAACAGTGCCAGCACGGCTTCCGATTTGTCGAGACGCGAGAGGAAATCGATTATGGCTTGTTCGTGAACCTCCCGTTCACCGGGATCCACCGCCTCGAACGGCACACTGAGCACGGCCCGCGAGTAATCGAAAGCACTCGGCAAGCGTTGATAGCGATAGCGATTTGCCAGACCGGCACGCTCCTGAATACGTTCAAAACGCCCCAACGCCGTCAAAGTCGCCGACGTCACAACCGCGCCATGACAACTTCCCCACAGCGTACGCGCCAGCGTTTGCGCTGCCGAAACCGGGCTGGCCGAAAACGTCAGTTCGGGGTCGCCCTGCACGCGCTCGAAGGTCAGCCAACGAGCCCTGGGGGGTTCCGAGGGGTCATCTTCCTCGCTCATCGCACGCCACAAGTCGTGACCCTCCAACGCTCGTCCATGCAGTAGCGACATCAAAGGTAGCCAAGGTTCAGCCTGCTCCTTCGACAAGCCGGTCTGTTTATCGGGATCCAGGCTTTCACGCAGGATATCCGCCATGGTTTCCAGGTGGCGTGCCAGTTCGCCGAAGGCTGTCGCCAGGCCGGCGGCATGTTCACGCAGAGGGCCCGGCACCTGCCCCAGGGAGAAACGGTGGTGTTGACTCTGCTCATGGGAGTTGCCGGACACACCGTCAGGCAACTCCGCTATTTGGTGTCCCATGGAAAACGCTTCACCCAAGCGCGGCTCAAGCGAGGCAATGTCTTCGGGAAGGCGCCCTAACAGCCTGGCCAGGGTTGGCTGGGCTCCCAGAGACGTATGCAGGTCAGTGAGTGATTTTTTCAGGGTTCGCAGCCAGCGTAACGCCCCGTTGACGGCGAAACGGTGAGTGAAATGATCGACGGCTTTTTCCGGCAGATGGTGCCCCTCATCGAATACGTAAATGCATTCGGAGGGTTTCGGCAGAACGACGCCCCCTCCCAGCGCCAGATCGGACAACACGAGATCATGGTTGGCCACAATGATATCCGCCTGGTCCAGATCCCGGCGTGCCCTGAAGAAGGCACACGCGTTGAAATGACCACAACGCCGGTTGGTACACTGGCGATGATCGGTCGTCAGGCGATTCCAGTCGGCGTCATCGATGGCCGAGGGCCAGCTGTCACGATCGCCCTCCCAGGAACCGTCACCGTACGCATCGGCCAGTTGCCTGGCGAGTTCCTGAAAATGATCGCCGGTACCGGTCTCCAATGCCCGTTCGAACAGGGACAATGTCTGATCCTGTTCATCGCCATCAAGGGCCTTATCGAGCTTGGCGACGCACAGGTAACGACCCCGCCCTTTGGCCAGGGCATACTTGAACGATAGACCACTGTGTTTCTGTAACGCCGGGAGGTCTTGATACAGCACTTGTTCCTGCAGCGCTATCGTGGCACTGGAAACGACCAATCGCTTTCCACGCGCCTGAGCGACGGGCAACGCAGCCAACAGGTAAGCCAGCGTTTTGCCTGTTCCCGTCCCCGCCTCGAGCACACAGACATGCTCATCGGAAATCCGACGCCCCGCCTCATCGGTTTCTATCCCCGCCAGCGTCCTGGCGATTTCCGCTATCATCAGACGCTGACCGTAGCGCGGGACCAGCTCCATACCCTCGAGTACTCGGCGGTATGCCGACTGAATCTCGCCCTTGAGTTCCTCTTCGAGCATGCAGGGATTCCGGAGTCGCGGTTACAGAACGCCTTCCGGCGGATGCTCGCAAGGCAGCTTGCCATCGATGTAACGCTCGATCTCGGGTAACGAGAAAGCGTCCTCTTCGCCGACGAAACTAATCGATACCCCTTTGGCGCCGGCACGCCCCGTTCGTCCGATACGGTGCACGTAATCCTCAGGGTCTTCGGGCAGCGTATAATTGATCACATGACTGACATCGTCGATATGAATGCCACGCCCCGCGACGTCGGTGGCAACCAGCACCTGGATTTCACCTTCCCGGAAACGCTCCAGTGTCTTGATCCGCTTGGATTGAGGCACGTCACCGGACAGCATCGCGACGTTGATACCCGCCTTGCGCAACAGGTCTTCGAGCTTGCGCACCAGATCACGGCGATTGCCGAAGACCATCACACGATCGAAGTGCTCTTGCTGCAGCAGATTGACCAGCAGCTTCTGCTTGTCATCATCACTGACCATATAGACACGCTGATCGATATCCGCCTGGTTTTCCACCGTGACTTCAATGTCGACATGCGTTGCCTCATGCGTCCATTGATTGGCCAGGTCGAGAATATCCTGGGTGAAAGTCGCCGAAAACAGGAACGTCTGGCGCTCCTCCTTTTTCGGCGTATGTCGAATGATCCGTTTGACGTCGGGGATGAAGCCCATGGAGAGCATTCGGTCGGCTTCGTCGAGCACCAACACCTCGACTTCACTCAGATCGACATCACGTTTCTGCTGGAAATCCAATAACCGCCCCGGTGTCGCAACCAGGATATCCAGTTTCTTGGCGAGATTGTCGCGCTGCTTCTGATAGTCCATACCGCCAACCACGCTGGCGACATTGAGGGACGTAAAGCGTGCCAAGGCCTTGGCATCCTTCTCGATCTGGAGCGCCAATTCACGGGTCGGCGCAATGATCAGGGAACGGGGTGCACCACTCTTCTGTCCGTCAGGCGCCTCCTCCTCGAGAAAGTACGCAAGGATCGAGATCAGAAACGCCGCCGTCTTGCCTGTCCCCGTTTGCGCCTTTCCGACCACGTCTCCGCCCAGCAGGGTATGGGTCAGCGCTTGTGCCTGAATCGGTGTGCAATACTCGAACCCGAGAGCATGAATGGCTCTCATCAGGGGGAGAGGCAAATCAAAATCGTGAAACCGCCACTTACCGGCCAAGGCAGGCACCTGAAACTGGCGCAGATCCCAATTGGATTGAGAACGACGCGGTTTACGCCGCCGCCGTTTGGGTTTCCGGTTCTGGTTCTGGCCTGGATTCTGGGCTGGCGCCGGGGTCTTGTCCGACTCACTCATGCTGTGACTCTGTACCATATTCAGTGGATGTGACGTGCCGGTTGGACGTCGGAATCGTTCGAAACGCCCCTATTGTACCAGTCCTTTGCCGCAAGGGCCCGTCCGGGAGTGACTGGAATCATATCAAGCTGTCTCGAGCCACCCGGAGACTGATAATATTTGGCATATTCAACATCAGGAGTCATGACACAATGACACGGAAAAAGAAAACGCGATCGCTAGCTGATAGGGTGCAGATCCGTACCGGACGACGAAAAGACTACAAGAAGTGGCGTCACGACAATCCCGACCAGCTCGCTTCTTCCCGGCGTTTCACCCAGAAAAAACGCCAGCAACGCAAGCTGCAGGCAGCGCGCAAGATGGCGCGTCAGCATCAGGGGCAGCAACTTGATATCCATCCGGATCATGATGATAACAAAGGCAACCAAGGCGGTGACAACCAGGACAAATGATGCGACTGATCTCTTTTAACATCAATGGAGTGAGAGCCCGACTTCATCAGCTCGAAGCCCTCATCGACAAGCACCGCCCTTTCCTGATCGGACTACAGGAGACCAAGGTCCAGGATGCCGACTTTCCCAGGGAGGCTATCGAGGCATTGGGCTACCATGTGAACTTCCATGGGCAGAAAGGGCATTATGGCGTCGCGATCCTCAGTCTCGAAGCGCCGGAGTCCGTTTTTCACGGTTTCCCCGATGACGAAGGGGATGCTCAACGCCGCATGATCGGGGCGCGGTTTCATCTCGCCAATGGTGAGGTCCTCACGGTCTGGAACGGTTACTTCCCTCAGGGGGAAAATATCGAGCATCCAGTGAAATTTCCGCACAAGGAACGCTTCTACGCACAACTGGCGAATCTTCTTGAGCACGCTCACCATCCTGACGACTATCTAGCCGTGATGGGCGACTTCAATATCTCACCCGAAGATATTGATATCGGTATCGGGGAGACTAACCGTAAACGTTGGTTACGCGAGGGCAAGACGAGTTTCCAGCCGGTAGAGCGGGGATGGCTGGGCAAGATAAAAGCCTGGGGGCTCATGGACAGTTACCGGGTATGCCACCCTGAGGTGAATGACCGCTTCAGCTGGTTCGATTACCGCTCCAAAGGCTTTGAGAGAGAGCCAAAACGCGGTTTGCGGATCGATCACATCCTGGTGACCCGGTGTCTTGCCGACACCATCACCGAAGCAGGAATCGACTACGACTTGCGTGGAATGGAAAAACCTTCCGATCATGCCCCGGTCTGGACCGATCTCACTCTTTAATGCCCCTCCGGCCTAGCGCAACTGGAATTCCAGGCGCTGGGTCGCCTGCCGAGGTTGATCGGCAGGCGAAAACTGCCAATCGGCTATCGCCTCCCGTGCCGCACGATCGAATACATTGCGGGGCTGTTCATCCACGACCTCGATGGAGCCGGCAGCAACACTGCCATCGGGATTGATCGTGAAGCGCACTTCCACATGCCCTTCGATACCCCGACGTTGCGCTCTGGCCGGATACTCGGGAGGTACTTGCTCGGTCGGCTGAGGAGATTCCTCGACACCCTGCTCCTCGGTATCCGACGCCGATTCCCCTTGTGAAGACTCCCCGGTGTCCTGGGCATCGGTCTCACTGGCCGAATCCATCGATTCAACACTCTCTGACTCCGGCTCGGGTTCAGGCTCGGGCTCGGGCTCTGGTTCGGGCTCTGGTTCGGGCTCTGGTTCGGGCTCTGGTTCGGGCTCTGGTTCGGGCTCTGGTTCGGGCTCTGGTTCAGGCTCTGGCTCGGGTTCAGGCTCGGGTTCAGGCTCGGGTTCAGGCTCTGGTTCAGGCTCTGGTTCTGGTTCTGGCTCTGGCTCTGGCTCTGGCTCGGGTTCAGGCTCTGGTTCAGGCTCTGGTTCAGGCTCTGGTTCAGGCTCTGGTTCAGGTTCTGGCTCTGGTTCGGGCTCGGGTTCTGGCTCGGGCTCTTCGACCTCCACCGGGCTTTCCAATTCCGGTGGAATCTCAAACGACTCTACAGCCGAAGACGATGCGGCTTCCGTCACCTCATCGACCGGTTCCACCTCCGGAGGATCGGCTGTGTCTTCCGCGCTGGATTCCGAGCTCTCCTCCGAGGCCGTCTTCGGTGCCGCTGCCAGACTCATCGGCCTGGCGATCTCTATCTCTTCGCGCTCCTCTTCGGGAGGAGCCACCAGCAATGCCAAAAGTGTGAAAAGCAGAATCGCGAGCAGCACGCCTCCCAGAACGGAGACCACGATACGCATCAATTAGCTCCCCGACTCGCCGCTACTGCCACGTTTTCCACACCGGATTCACGTAGGCGATCCATGACCTCGACCAATACGCCTGTCGTCGCTTCCCGATCCGCCTGTACCACCACACTACCTTCATCACTGACCAGATCCGCCACCCTTTCACCGACACGATGCTGATCGATCGCCTCGCCATCGACCCACACGGCACCTTCCGGATTGATGGCCACCATCACTTGCGCCTCAGGCCGCGGCGACGCCTCCGACGATTCCGGCCGGTCGATTTCGATGCCGCTTTCCTTGACGAAGCTAGTCGTCACGATAAAGAAGATCAGCATGATAAAGACCACATCGAGCATCGGTGTAAGATTCACTTCACCGGTATCTTCATCGTGGCCGTTCAAGCGGCGTCTACGCATGTGCGTCCTCCACAGCACGAGCCATGCGGTCGTGAAGCCGCTGGTCTTCGCGACGGATAAGCTGTTCGAGCCGACTGACGAATAGCAGCCCCAATACCGCAACGGCCATGCCTGTCAATGTCGGTAGCGTTGCCCTGGCGACCCCATCGGCCATGGCGCGTGCTTGACTGATCTCACTGACAGCCAGGCTATCGAATACCGTAATCATGCCGGTCACCGTGCCCAATAATCCGAGCAACGGACAAACACCGACCAGGTATTTCAACCATGGCAAGGGCCGACGTAGCCGAGCCAACAGCTCGCTCGTCCAGACTTCACGGAGCGTCAAAGCACTCCAACTGGTGTGATCGGTACGAGCCACCCATCGCCGGATCAGAGCACGCCGCGCCCGACGGTGGGTCAGGCGTATATACCACCATCGCTCGAAGATCATACTGAAGAGCACAACGGCAACGATGGCTATCAGCCAAAGTACCGGCCCGCCAGCATCGAACAATCTCGCCAACGGCGCGAATGGGGCATTCCACTCAGACCAGGGCATGGGCATCGCTACGATGTTCCGATTCCTGTCGTATGGTTTCCAGGCGGCTGGCAAGAACGGCACTGGCACGGCCTTCGAGAATACCGATCAAGCGCCGGCTGCGACTCGACAGGGCCGTATGTGCAAATAGCAGTGGCACGGCGGTAATGAGACCCAGCACGGTTGTCACCAATGCCTGGCTAATGCCACCCGCCATCAGTTGGGGATCGCCAGTGCCATACACGGTGATCGACTGGAACGTCACGATCATGCCCGTGACGGTGCCCAACAACCCCAGCAATGGAGCGACTGCTGCGAGCAACTTGACCAGTGGTTGGCCACGTTCGAGCTTCGGCTGTTCCGCCAGCAACGCTTCATCAAGACGAGCTTCCAGTGCTTCCGGCGCATGCCCTGCATCAAGTGAAAAGAAACGGCGCAGCACGCGGCCCAGGGGATTGTCCTGACTCAAGCGATCGAGATTTCCCAGTTGGCGCCGTAACAGCAGACTGACACGGAGCAGGTACAGATATTGTCCCAGAGCGACCAATAACCCCAATCCGCCAAGGCCGACAATCACGTATCCAACCACGCCTCCCTGGTGGAAACGATCCAGCAGGCTGGGTTGTTGAGCCAAGGCTTCCAGCACACGCCCGTCACTGGGGTCCATCGGTATCCGGCTTCCCTGCCCTTCGGAGTACACCCGTATCTGCTCGTGCGCAGCCGAAGGGAGGCCCTCGACAACCCGTAACCGGGCAGACGCTTCACCGACATCTCGCTCAGCAATCGATAACAAGTCATCGCCTGCCACCGCCTGGATTCCGCCCAGGCGGATGACATCGCGAGATTCAATGGCACCGCGACTGTCCACCACATCCGCTTCAAAATGCCGAATGCGTCCGGTTTCCTCGGCAAGGCCGCGTAAGGAAGACAACACCATGGCCGCACTTCGAGTGTCGGGCACCTGCGCTTCATCCAAGCGTGGCGGCAAGCCGGCGATGCCGCCATGCAACACCCAGGTATCATTCAAACTGTCACGCAGGTCGCCGGCTTCGCTGACCGCCGCCGACAGGATCGCTTCGGTTTCATCCTCCTGGAACAGAGCCTCATCGACAGGTGCATTCAGTAGCTCAGCAGCCCCCGTTCCCAGTTCGGCATAGCCATCAGGATCATTATCGACAGATAGAGGGAGTGTCAGCAGCTCAGGGGCACGACGTTCCTGACTGACTTGTATCGCCTTTTTCAACTCGGCGAGATCATCATCCTCGAGAGATCTCCAATCCCCCTGTTCCACTTGCCAGACGCCGCCTTCATTACCGTCCGGTGTCAGGTAGTAGAAACCAATACGGCCGATGCGCAGATACTCCACCTCGCGTCGATCATCACCTACCAGCAGTCCACGCCAGCTATCCATTTCCCGGCCATAGTCCAGCTCACTGCGCCAGGCACTCAATAAGCGTTCGTAGAGAGCCGGCGTCACGCCCGTCGTTTCCAACTGATGTTCAAGTTCATTGACGCGAGCTTGTCGCTCATCATTCAGGAACGGCATATCGTCTTCGATGAACGCTTCCAACGAACGGACGCTATTGACCGTCTCCATCATCAACGGGGACATCCAGGCCAGTGCGGACACCTCCACACGCGGCGAGTCTTCCTCTTGAGCTTGAGCGAGAGCGGTACTTGCGCTCAGACACCATAGCAACACGATCAACAGCCCTAACTCGGGACGGATCGTGTAACTCCCTCGTTTGCTACGAAACACTGTCGTCTCCTGCCCTTATGAGCTCAGGTAAGGCTATGCATCATGCCATATGTGGACGCACTTTCAAACACTAATGGTTCTCAATAAAAAATATGAAAACAAAAACACCGGCCCTGGGACCGGTGCTATACATGCTTCGTTTCAGGTCAACGATGTCAGAGCTTGCTTTCCAACTCCGGCAGGGCCTCGAACAGATCGGCAACCAGACCATAATCGGCGACCTGGAAGATCGGCGCTTCGTCATCCTTGTTGATGGCGACAATCACCTTGGAATCTTTCATTCCCGCCAGGTGCTGGATGGCACCGCTGATGCCAACGGCGATATACAGATCCGGCGCAACGATCTTGCCGGTCTGCCCCACTTGCATGTCGTTGGGTACGAAGCCGGCGTCTACCGCCGCACGCGATGCGCCGATCGCGGCTCCCAGCTTGTCGGCGATGCCCTCCAGCAGCTTGAAATTCTCGCCATTCCCCATGCCTCGGCCGCCTGAGATGACGACTTTGGCGCTGCCGAGTTCCGGCCGATCACCGGTTGCCAGTTCCTCGCTCACGAACGAGGACAGCGTATTCTCGACCACCGTATCCACCGCTTCGATAGTGGCGGACGGGCCCTCGCCCACTGCATCGAAGGCTGTTGCTCGCACGGTGACCACTTTCAGTGCATCGCCACTGCGCACGGTGGCAATGGCATTCCCGGCATAGATGGGTCGCTTGAACGTATCCGCTCCTGCCACGGCGATGACGTCCGACAACTGAGAAACGTCCTTCAGTGCGGCCACCCGTGGCAGGACATTCTTGCCAGTGGTGGAAGCTGCCGCCAGTACGTGGCTATACTCTTCAGCCAACGAGGCGATCAGCTCGGCCGTCGGTTCCGCCAGTTGATGTGCATAAACGGCGTTATCCGCCACTCGCACCTTACTGACACCGTCAAGTCCGGCTGCACTCTCGGCCACCGCCTGCACGCCGTCACCAATCACCAGCAACTCGATATCGCCGCCACCGGCCTGCTGGATCTGTTGGGCCGCTGCTACCACATGGGCAGTAGCGTCAGCGAGTTGCCCATCGTGATGCTCTGCAATGACCAGTATGCTCATGAGATCACCTTGGCTTCGTTCTTGAGTTTATCCACAAGCTCATCGACCGAGCTCACCTTGACACCACCTTCACGCTCGGCCGGCGTTTCGACCTTGAGCAACTCCACGTTGGCCGACGTTTCGACACCCAGATCGGACGGTGACTTGGTATCGATCGTTTTCTTCTTGGCCTTCATGATATCGGGCAGTTTGGCGTAACGCGGCTCATTCAGGCGCAAGTCGGTCGTCACCACTGCAGGCAGCGACAGTTCAAGCGTCTGCAGGCCCCCATCGATCTCACGCGTGACACGGAGCTTGTCGTCTTCAACCTGAATTTCGGATGCGAACGTGCCCTGAGGCTGGCCGGTCAACGCCGCCAACATCTGGCCGGTCTGATTATTGTCGGTGTCAATGGCCTGCTTGCCGAGCAGCGTCAAACCGGGCTGCTCTTCTTCCACCACCTTGGCAAGCAGTTTGGCCGCCACCGCCGATTCCACCTTGTCGTCGGTTTCGATGTGGATGGCACGATCGGCCCCCAACGCCAAGGCAGTGCGCAACTGCTCCTGAGCCGCCTTGGGTCCCACGGTGACTGCCACGATTTCACTGGCGACTCCCCGTTCCTTGAGACGCACCGCCTCTTCCACGGCGATCTCACAGAAAGGGTTCATGGCCATCTTGACGTTGGTGAGATCAACGTCGGTATTATCCGCTTTGACACGGACCTTGACGTTATAATCAATGACGCGTTTGACCGCGACCAGTACTTTCATGATGTCCTCGCTGGGTAAGTGAAAGCGAACCTTGACTCGTTAGGAAACCAGGTTTCTAACGGCCGGCTGATAGCTTCGAACGCCAATGATACACGAGCATCCGAAGGATGCTCGGACTGGAACCGGCGTCAACATTGACCGGCATGACGATGTTATATCCCGTTTCCCCCATAACCGAACGGGCTCAGCCCATCAAGGCGACGTAATCTGCCACAGCTGGACTACCGACGACAAATCGTCATGCCATACCCGCTAAGCAGCGGGAGACTTCCTCAACTGCCATATCCTGGCACTACAACTAGCACGGGAATTGCCATGGGGCAAACGACCGTTTAAATTCTTATCGATCATGACGGCTACTCAGTGCCGCGTCTATCACGCACAATACTCCTATATACATACAGGCTGAAGTGACACGGCCCCCATATCATACGAATAAGCGGACCGAATTGCACCGTAGGTGCAGGCCGAGCATGCTGAACAAGCAATGATGAGAGGAGACAAGCGGTGGAACAGGTAGAGCGAGAATCCATGGACTTCGATGTCGTCATCGTCGGAGCCGGCCCATCAGGGTTGTCGGCCGCCTGCCGGCTGATGCAGCAAGCCAATACAGCAGAGCAGGAATTGAGCGTCTGTGTCGTCGAGAAGGGCTCCGAAGTCGGCGCACACATTCTCTCAGGCGCGGTCTTCGAACCCAGCGCCTTGAATGAACTGTTTCCCGACTGGCAGGAAAGAAATGCGCCGCTGACTACGCCGGCAATGCGCGACGAAGTCTACCTTCTCAAGGATGCCGAAAAAGCCCAGAAGCTGCCCAATGCGCTGGTACCGAAGACCATGCACAACACGGGGGGTGATACGACTCGTTATGTCATCAGTGCGGGTAATCTATGCCGCTGGTTGGCCGAACAGGCGGAAGCCCTGGGAGTTGAAATATTCCCCGGCTTCGCGGCTCAGGAAGTCCTGTACGATGAGGGCAATACGGTTCGCGGCATTCTGATCGGCGACATGGGGGTCGGTGCCGACGGTCAGCCGAAGGACGGTCATATGCCGGGCATGGAATTGCGCGCCAAATATACGTTGTTTGCCGAAGGCGCACGGGGTCATCTCGGTAAAGAGCTGATTCAGACATTCCGCCTCGATGATGGCAAGGATCCTCAGCACTACGGTATCGGGCTCAAGGAGTTGTGGGATGTCCCTGCTGACCGGCACGAGCCCGGCCTGATCTTGCACGGATCGGGATGGCCGCTCGACACGAATGCCCACGGCGGTTGGTTCCTCTATCATGCCGAAAATCAGCAGGTAGTGGTCGGACTGATTCTAGACCTCTCCTACGAGAACCCGTATCTGTCTCCTTTCGACGAATTCCAGCGCATGAAGCATCACCCTCTGCTCAGGCAGTATCTCGAGGGTGGATCCCGGGTTGCCTATGGCGCGCGGGCGATTGCCAAAGGGGGACTCAACAGTCTGCCGAAGATGACCTTTCCCGGCGGCCTCCTGATTGGATGTGATGCCGGAACGCTCAACTTTGCCAAGATCAAGGGACTTCACACCGCCATGAAGTCAGGCATGGTGGCGGCAGAGGCCGTGTATGAAGCGATTGCCGACGGTGACGACGGTGGACGAGAGCTGACAGCCTTCACGGACAAATGGCAAACCAGCTGGGCCTACCGCGAACTCGAAGCCAGCCGTAACTTCGGTCCTGCCATCCACAAGTACGGCACAGTCGGTGGTGGCGCCTACAACTTCCTCGACCAATTGCTCGGAGGCAAACTGCCTACCGTTCGCGATACCGTCCCCGATCATGCTCGACTCAAACCCGTAGCCGAGTGTCGAAAAATCGACTACCCCAAACCGGATGGCAAGCTCTCCTTCGACAAACCCTCTTCGGTGTTTCTATCCAATACCAATCATGAAGAGGATCAGCCCTGTCATCTCAAGCTGACGGATCCGGACTTGCCAATCCGTGACAACCTGCCGACCTATGACGAACCGGCTCAACGCTACTGCCCGGTGGGTGTCTACGAGGTCGTGGAGGACGACGATGGTACACCCCGCTTTCAGATCAATTTCCAGAATTGCATTCACTGCAAGACATGCGACATCAAGGACCCTGCCCAGAACATCACCTGGGTGGCCCCGGAGGGTGGTGGCGGACCGAATTATCCGAACATGTAAGCGTCTCTCAATACCGTTACCACCTGCTCCTGTTGCGCCGATGTCAGGTAGGGATGCATGGGTAGGCTGAGTACCTGGTGACAGACAGCTTCGGTCACGGGCAACCAGCAGGTGGGATCGGCAACGGCGGGTTGACGATAGAGGGGCAAGGGATAATGGACAGCTGTGGGGATCCCCGCCGCCTTCAGTAAGGCCTGCATACGATCGCGATGATCAAGCCGAATACTGTACTGAGCATATACGCAATCGTTGTGACTCAAGATGCGCGGTGTCCCCTTGATACCAATCGCATGAAGTAACAGATCATAGCGCTCGGCCACCTGGCGTCGCCAAACGCGTTCTGCATCGACGATCTCCAGCTTGGCCAGCAGAATGGCCGCCTGGATCGTATCGAGACGGCTGTTCATCCCCAGCCGGTCATGGTGATACCGTGATGATTCTCCGTGTCGCGCCAGCTGCCTGACCCGTTTCGCCAGGTCAGCATCCCGGGTGAATACCGCGCCGCCATCACCATAAGCCCCCAACGGCTTGCTGGGGAAAAAACTGGTACAGGCCATTGTGCCGAAGCTGCCCGAGCATTGTCCGTGTTGCCGGGCGCCAAAACTCTGTGCTGCATCCTCGATGACAGCAAGACCGTGACGATCGGCGATGGTGCTTATGGCCTGGAAATCAGGACACTGCCCAAACAGAGACACAGCCATGATGGCACATGTTCTAGGGGTAATGGCCGATTCGATCTGCGCGGAATCCATTAGATAGGTATCGTCGTTGATATCGACATATACTGGCCTGGCGCCCAGGAGCTTCACGCTCTCGGCACTGGCTATGAAAGTGAAGCCGGGAAGAATGATCTCATCGTCAGGCCGAACCTCCAGCGCCATCAGCGCCAGTTGCAACGCATCGGTTCCACTGGCGCAACCGATGCAGTAAGGCACCCCCACTCGCTCGGCCAATCGATGCTCCAACGCTTCAACCTCGGGACCCAACACATATTGACCGTGCGCCAGCACGGTCTGGATGGCATCGTCGATACGCGTGCCAAGGTGGCGTTTCTGGGCCGCAAGATCGACGAAATCGATCACGTCGCTTCTCCGCCAGCACTTTTCAGTGATCCTTGCCTGCCTCTCAACAACGGGTGCCTTTCCCGCTCGTCCGGAGTCTCCAGCTCGGCAGTACGTATCGCATGCACCACCTCCAGGCTGTGACGAACGTCGTCGATACCAAACCCGCGTCCCGACAGGATTTCACGGTAACTCACCGTATGCAGGTCGGTGAATCCACTGGAAAACTCGAACAGTTCACCATTGCATGATATCGCCCGATAAGACGGCTGACGTCCCTGGAGCGATGCAGGCAGATCTCCGGCGTCGATCGAGAGAAACCAGCGCACGCGGGCGTGCTGATATTCCAGATAGCCAGCGGCTTTATAATCGTCAATGTAATGTACCGTGATACGCTCGAGGCGTCCGAACACCAGGTGCAGAATATCGAAAAAATGCACGCCAATATCGGCCACCACACCAAATGAGCGACGAGGGTCCCCTTTCCAACTGGCCATGTACCATGGGCCGCGTGAGGTAATATAGGTCAGGTCGACATCATATTTGGTCACCGTCGGTCCTGCGTGCACACGATCGCGTAATTCATGGATCGCCGGATGATGACGCAACTGCATGATGCTGAAGACCCGTCGCCCGACCTCCCTTTCCACATCGGCCAGTTCGTCCAGACTATCCGGCGTTGGTACCAACGGCTTTTCGCATATCACCTCGCAACCCAAGTACAGTCCAGCCACGATATGAGCACTATGTAAATGATTGGGAGAACATACGACCAGATAGTCAAGGGCATGAGAGGAACGACGTCTGAGTCGCCAGGCATGTTCGAGAAACCGTTCGAACTCGGTGAAAAACGCGCAGTTCGTAGAGATGGAATCGATGATGCCGACCGAATCATTGATGTCGTATGCCGCCACCAACGCATTGCCTGTCGTCTTGATTGCCTGCATATGGCGCGGTGCGATGTATCCTGCCGCACCGACCAGTGCAAAACGCTTCATAGCACCACCTGGCCTCGCGCCGTCTTGTCGTGACAAACAGTCTCGTTATGGCTTGGTATACGCTTTAGCGTAGTGCCCGATCAGGAATGCCGCACCTGGTCTGAGTCCATCATCAATCTCCGGTCGCTACCGGCCGTGCCCCATCCTGTATCCAGTGACTCCAGGATCCGACATAGAGCCGTGGCAGCTCTCGGCCAGCAATGGCGTAGGCGAGGATATTATGGCAGGCCGTGACGCCGGACCCACAATAGGCGATCGTATGCTGAGCCACCGGTAGATCGGCATCCAGAGTAGCGGCCGCTTTGAAGTGGCCATCGTCACTCAGATTCGACTGACTGGGGTGGCAATGGGCGCCCGGAATATGGCCGGCAACGGGATCCACGGTTTCCGTCTCGCCACGAAACCGCTCTTTGCTACGTGCATCGATCGTAAGTGAACTTCCTGCCAACACGTCATCCGCCGTGACAACGGCCTGATCATCGAAACGTGGATGCCAGTGGCTGCGGTCAGGGAAAGAGACACGCTCATCGTTTTCCGACGCCAGTGTCTCGCCTTGCGCTTCCCATGCCGGTAACCCGCCATCCAGAACCATGACATCCGGGTGCCCGGCCCAACAGGAGAGCATCCACCAGGCTCGCGCCGCGGCAAGTTGTCCCCCACGATCATCATAAACCACCACGGGAATGGCCGGCTCGATCCCCATCCGCTGCATACCGGCAATGAAATCATCCTTGGACGGCAAGGGGTGGCGGCCACCCTTGCCAGGCTTTGCGGCGAGATCATGATCGAGACTCACCGGCATACTGCCCGGGATATGCCCCTCTTGCCAGAGCCTCTTCCCTGCGTCAGGATCACCGAGTCGAGCCCGGCAATCGAGAATACGCAGTGGCTCACCACGCGTCAGTCTTGCGCGTAATGACGCAACGGAGATCAACGGGTCCATCATGACACCTCTCCCTCTTCAAGACATGTGACCGGCGCTCGGGTGGCTACCAATCGCCGTCTGCCGGCTTGGGTAAAGCTGACTTCAATGACCGGGTCATCGGGGTGGCCTTCGATACTGACCACCTGCCCCTCCCCGAACACGGCATGCTGCAAACGCTGACCGACGACGAATCCCCGTCGTGACGATCGCTCCTTTTCTCGTTGCCTGGCAACTACCGATAAGGATAGACCCAGCATATTCAGATAACGTTCAATGATCGTGGGATCACTCACGGGTACGGGAGCCTGAGGCGAGACCTGTAGCGCGCGAGCTACACTCCGGCAATCCTGCCATGCGGTCTCCTCCAGAAAGCGACTGGGTCGATGACTTCCGCCATTGTGCAACATCAACAATCGCTCTCTGGCTCGGGTCATGGCGACATAGAACAGACGCCGTTCTTCCTCGAGACGGTCATCCGTCAAAGGATTGTCACGACTGAAGTATGGAAAATCCTCCTCGTTAGCGCCCCATATGGCCACTAACGGCCACTCCAGCCCTTTGGCTCCATGGACCGTCGTGATATGCACACCTGCTGCTTGGTTCTGAACGGGGCGTCGCAGCAATTCGATGAAGGCGTCCGGATCATCTGCGAGTTGACTGGCCTGTTCGATCAGCACATCAAGCAGACGAACATCCTCTTCCCCTTTTTCTCGACGCGCCGCCGCCCGCTTCAACACGGATTCGGCGTCCAGTCGCTTCACGATATGGCGCAATAGATCGGCCGGCGCCCAATCAGCCATGAGAGGCAGATCGCAGAGCAACTGCCAACGACGCTTGAGATTACGGCGCTGAACCGGCTTAAGATCGGCCAGCAGCGGATCACGCGACTCAGGCCAGCTTTGACACGCTACCAAACGTTCTGCCAGCTGGGCGAGGCGTTCCCGAGCCACGAAAGGCGTGGGTTGTTCAAGCAACATTTTCACGTGAGCGGGATCGTTTAGCTTATCGCGATCGCGTGCCACCATCAGGTAGCCTGCCAGGGCCTGGACAAGCGGCAGCTTGAAAACGAAACGGTCCTCACGGTTGAGGTGGAAGGAAATACCGGCACGCAACAAGGTCAATTGAACAGACACGGAGAGCGACCAACTGCGTACCAGGATGCACGCTTCTTTGAGCGAACGGCCCTTCCGCTGCCATTCTTCCAGGGCATCGACCAGTGGTAACTCGCCGCATTCGACCCGTAGTTCGGTCGCTTCCGTATCGGGACCTGCGAGACACAACTGATCGGGACGACGACGATTGCCTGCTATGGCGTGATTGGCGGCCAATGCCAGCGCATGACCATGCCGGAATGTCCATGACAGGGGATAATGTCTTGCTGTCCCGAAAGCGGCAGTGAAATTGTCAAGCATCGCTTCTGGCTGGGCGCCACGCCATTCGTAAATACACTGATTGGCATCGCCGACTGCCATCACTTGAGCCTGACGACCTGCCAGCATGGCCAGCAACCGTTGCTGGACGACGTTGATGTCCTGGTATTCATCGATGATCACATGATCGAGGAATCCCTGAACCCGAGACTGGAGATCCGGATCCGACGCCAGCGCCAGTAGAGGTCGATAGAGCAGATCACTGTAAGTCATCAACCCGTATTGCGCCAACAAGGACTCGACGGCCTCGAACGTTTCGACGAAATGCGCAGTGCCGGTCCCGAACGCCAGCCGTTCGTAGAGCACTCGAGGCGGTGCCATTTCCGCTTTGACCAGGTCACAGAACTGTCCCAATGCCTCTACACGCTCGTCATCCAGGGCGTCATCACGCGTCGCGCTATCACCATCGAGCACTTGCATGACAGCCTGACGAAGCAGGCGTTGGCGTTGCCAGTCAGCGGTGAGAAGTTCTCGGGATTCCAGTACCCCCCAGCGAGTCAGGGTGCGGGTCAATCGGTGGCCGATCGAATGGAACGTTCTGACACTGGGTAATGCCTGTCCACTGGGTGCCCAACGAGATAACTTGGTCGTGAAATCGTCGCGAGCGGCACGGTTGAACATCAACACCAGGATGCGCTCCGGCGGCACCCCCTTTTCCAGTAGATACAGGACCCGAGAGACCAGCGTCGTGGTCTTGCCGGAGCCTGCCACGGCCGCGACACGGGCATGCCCATCGCCGTGTTGTACAACGGCTTGTTGCTGTTCCGTCAGCCTCACAACGTATTCTTCTCCACTCGGCCCAACGGATGCCAGAGACCGTCACTGGTGATACCCAACTCCATCCAGCCCCCCTCCTCGCGTTGCTCGGCCTGCGCTACCAGTCGGTAGAACACATTGCGATGAAATCGTGCTGCCAGGCCGAAGCGAACGGGCACTTCCGGTAACCAATCGCCATTGGGGGTCTTGCTGAGCCGGACTCGGTGATCGGCCTCCAGGCAGAAGCGATCGGCCATATTGGTCGTGACTTCCCAGTGGGTATCACAGTGTGTGGCATCGATAATCAGGAAAGGGAGATCTTCGACCTGAATACGCCACTTCTCTACCGGAGTGACCAGAAAATAATCGCCATCGTTACCGCGCCACAGGACCGTTGACAGTAACTGAACCAGGCGCTGCCGGGTCATACGCTGTCCTTCGTGCCACCAGCTACCATCGGTGGCGATCATTAGGTCCAGATCCCCTCGAAACGGTGGATTCCATGTTTCCAGAGGAGGAATCGTACCGGGACGCGCCAATGGCATCAGAAACCGTTCAAGTGACATGACGCTTACACCAGGCCAGCCTGGGTCAATGAATTGCGCACGTCGGCAGGTGCCTGTGGTGTAGCTTCCCGAAAGAGGTGATAGAAGTTCGCCGTGGTTTGCATGGCCACCTCGTCGACGCTGATGTCGCGCTCGGTCGCAACGCACTCCGCCACTTCCACGACCCATTGAGGCTCGTTGGGTTTGCCCCGATGCGGCACCGGAGCGAGATACGGACTATCGGTTTCTATCAAGAGCCGATCGAGTGGTATATGGCGCGCCAGTTGTCGAACTGACGTGGCATTGCGGAATGTTACGATACCCGACAGGGAAATATAGAAGCCCATCCCCACCGCCTCACGAGCCATGTCGAGGTCTTCAGTAAAGCAGTGCAGCACGCCGCCGATGGCTGGATCGCTATACTCGCGGATCAAGGTCAGGGTGTCTTCCCGAGCATCGCGGGTATGCACGACAACGGGCAGACGGCTCTCTGTGGCTGCGATGAGATGATTGCGAAAACGTGCATATTGGCGTTCTCGCGGGATGACATCGTAGTGATAATCGAGCCCTGTCTCGCCGATGGCAACCGCTTGATAACGGTCGGCACACTCGCTGATCGCCAGTGCATCGGGTTCCTCGGCGACCTCATGCAATGGATGGACACCGGCAGAGATCACGACGTCCCCCTGCTCCCTTGCCATCGCCGCCAATGCCGGAACGCCATCGAGTGTTACGGCTATCGCCAGAAACTGTCGTACCTCACGGTGCCTGGCTGCGTCGAGAGCCGCACCGATATCTCCACCATGTGCCGTAAGGTCGAGGCGGTCTAGATGACAATGGGAGTCGATGAACATGCAAACCTCTCGTGGAACAATGATATAATTGAAGCGCCGCGCTGCCTCACGTCTCTGCGTCCCGGCAGGATACAGGCTCGTCAGGAACGTAGCAGCGTCGACCAGCGAACCAGCCAGGCTTCGAGAACCAGTTGGGCATTAGGGTTACCGCCGGCAGACAACAGCTGACGCTGCTCGCGTGCGTAGTCCAGTAGCCGAAACCAATCGTGGACACGCCCATTCTTGATTGCCTGACGATACAAGGGAAGCAGGTCGGGATTGGATACTGTCTCGGCGTCACCAGAGAGCCCCAACCGGATGAGATCTTCGAGCCAGGCGATACCATAGCCAAGTATCGATTCCACCGACTGGCCAGCCAGGCGTGACGCTTCAGCAACAGGCTCGGCACCACGCACCAAGGCATCGAACACCTCATGCAATTGCTGCCTCAGACCTCGCTCCTCAGACTCGGCAAGCTCACTGGCCCGTAGCGGGACTCCTCCCGCGACACGCAGCCAGAACCGTGCCTCTTCGCGCCCCAGACGTTCGCTCAGCCAAGGAAGGCAGTCATCCGCATCGGGAATGGTCAGGCGCCATTGCTGACAACGGGAGCGTATCGTGGCCGGCAATCGTGAGGGGATATCGGACAATAGCAGGAACAGTGTCCTGCCACCCGGCTCTTCCAGGCTCTTCAGTAACGCATTGGCCGCTGCAACATTGAGCGCTTCGGCCGGCTGCATGAGGATGACCCGATACCCCCCCTGCTGTGCTGTCTGCTGCGTAAAATCACTGATATCGCGCACCGCATCGATACGTATCTGGCGACTCGAACCGGCCGGCGTGACCGTCAACAAATCCGGATGATAGCCCGACGCCAGCATCGCACAGCCATGACAGTGACCGCAGGCAGTATCCGCCGGATGGTGGCACAGTGTTCTGGCGATCAGCGCCTCCGCCAACGCCTGCTTTCCCACCCCGCGAGGACCTGATAACAGGAGTGCATGCGGTAATCGCTCATGGTCCTGTTGTGCAGTCAAATGCTTCCATGAGGTCTGCTGCCAGGGCAGCGGGTGAGGCCAGGTCGAGTACGAGGTTACTGCCATGGCGATATCCGATCGTCGAGGGCTTCGGCGATCATGGCCTGGACTTCGTCCAGGGAGCGTCCCGCATCGATGACGACGAATCGCTCAGGTTCTGCCGTGGCCCGTTCCAGATACGTCCGGCGAACCGATTCGAAGAACGCCAAGCGTTCACGTTCGAAACGGTCACGATGTCCTCCTGCCCCCTCGAGGCGTGACTGAAGACGTTGTTGAGCGTCCACGACCGGCATGTCGAGCAGCAGGGTGAGATCAGGCGTCAGCTCACGCTGGACGAATCGTTCCAGGGAAGCGATACGCGACGCGGCAATACCACGTCCTCCCCCCTGGTAAGCATATGTGGCATCGGTGAAACGGTCACATATCACCCACGCGCCTCTGGCCAGAGCGGGACGAATCTTGGTGGCGAGATGCTGGGCGCGGGCAGCGAATACCAACAGGAGTTCCGCGTCATCATCCAATGGCTCGTCATGGCCGGGATCGAGCAATAACTTGCGGATCGCCTCGGCGCGTGGTGTCCCCCCCGGTTCCCGGGTTCTCACCACTTCCATGCCTCGCGACTGCAGCCAGTGGCATATGAACTCGATATTGGATGTCTTGCCGACACCCTCGCTCCCTTCCACGGTGATGAAACGACCGCGCTCGTTCATGGAACTCCCGTTAACGATGCTTGTTCACCGGTTGAGAATATAACGCCTGACAGCTTGATTGTGCTCCTGCAGGCTGCTGGAAAAGTGGTGACTGCCATCTCCCTTTGCAACGAAATAAAGCGCATCGCCGTCCTCTGGATCCACTGCGGCTTCCAGCGAGGCCCGCCCTGGCATGGCAATCGGCGTCGGAGGGAGGCCATCAATGACATAGGTGTTATAGGCAGTGGCTTCACGCAGGTCTTCGTGGGTAATATTGCCGTTGTACCGCTCCCCCATGCCATAAATAACGGTCGGATCCGTCTGCAATCGCATCCCGTTTTCCAACCGACGGACGAATACGCCGGCAATCTCACGACGTTCCTCCGGGACCCCCGTCTCGCGTTCAATCAGCGACGCCAGAATCAATGCTTCATACGCAGAATCCAGCGGCAGGTCGTCATCTCGCTGTTGCCAGACCTCTTCCAGCATCGCTTCCATGCGGCGATGAGACTGCCGAAGTATATCCAAATCGCTCATTCCCTTGTGGTAATGATAAGTGTCCGGGAAGAACCATCCTTCGGGATGTTCGACATCGCTGCCCAGGCGCTCCAGGATCTCTTCTTCTTCCAGATCCGCCGTTTGCTGCGACAATTTGGGTGCCTCGGCCAACACGTCACGTATCTGTTGAAACGTCCAGCCTTCGGGAAACGTGACGGGATACGTGACGACATCGCCGCTTCCCAGATGCTCCAGCAATTCCCGGCCGCTCATGTCAGGGTCAAGACGATACTCCCCGGGACGCAGTTCGGGCAGCGTATCCGGCTCAAGCCGAACCAGAACACGATATGGCCAAGTGGCGTCGATGATATCCCGTTCCGACAGATCACTGAGCACACGATAGAATCCCGCCCCTTTCGAGACTTCATAGACTACCGGCTCATCGATGGCCAGTGGCTTATCGAGTTGTATTTGCCAATAGCGATACCCCCCGAATGCCATTGCCACGGCCAGGATGGCGAGTCCGAGTAGTACTTTCAACGCACGCATGAATGTTCCTCAATCAGGCGCCGGATACGGCGGGTAACGGATAACCGAGCAATGAATGCGCCGTCACCTGAAGTGGCTTGTGAATGGGTCCCAATGACCACTGATGCAATGCCTCCCCCGTCATGTCATCAAGCCGGATAACCGGCCACAGGCCCTGAACCGAATTGCCCACCCAAACGGCCTCGGCCTGACCAAGAATGTCCGGTGGACAGTGGACTTCCTTGATCGGATGTCTTGTCATCAGCGCCTCACGCAGGGTTCCTGCCACACCTGCTTGATCGAGACAGGGGGTTTCCAATCGCCCTTCCCGCTGCCAGAACACATTCATGGACGTGGCTTCCACCAGGTCGCCATGGGTATCGCAGAGGAGTCCTTCGGCTACCGCTGGGTCCGTCCATTCCCGGCGCGCCATGACATTTTCCAGGCGGTTCATGTGCTTGATACCCGCCAATGCCGGTTGAATCGCCAATCGCCAATCGCATTGACGAATGCGGACACCTTCCCACCAGCAGGATGCTCGAGGCGTAAACGGAACGCTCAGCCATCGCCAGTTCGGCTCGGGAGATGACGGCGGCATGTAGCCACGCCCCCCACTGCCTCGTGTGACGATCAACTTGAGCACATGCTGGCCCTCACCGAGGCGGCCGGGAAGCTCGGAAATCGCCTCCATTGCGGGCAGCGGTATCCCGAGACGACGACAGCCCCGCTTCAGGCGCGATAGATGGGCCTCCCATAACATGGGGCGTCCGTCGCGCACCAGCACGGTTTCGAATACGCCATCGCCAAACGCCAGGCCCCGGTCCTCCAATGGTAAAGACGTCTCTGCGATCACAGCACTCATTCGCTCATTTCAGTCGCGAGAACACCAGTGACCCATTGGTCCCACCAAAACCAAAGGAGTTCGACAGACTGACATCAATCGTCATCTCACGGGCCGTGTGAGGGACATAATCAAGATCACAACCGTCATCGGGATCGTCGAGATTGATCGTGGGCGGGGCGATCTGATCACGAATCGCCAGCACACTGAAAATCGCTTCGACAGCCCCTGCTGCGCCCAACAAATGCCCGATCATGGACTTGGTGGAACTGACTGCGACGGCATCGGCATGCTCGCTCAGGACTTTCTTGATCGCCCGACTCTCGGCTAGATCGCCCGCCTGTGTCGAGGTCCCATGCGCATTGATGTAATCGACCGCTGACGTATCGATGCCAGCATCGCTCAATGCGTTCTTCATCGACAGGGCAGCGCCACTACCATCTTCAGGTGGCGCCGTCATGTGATGCGCATCATCACTCATCCCGAAACCGCTCAGTTCCGCATAGATGGGTGCTCCACGATTTTTCGCATGCTCGTACTCCTCAAGGACCAGTACCCCGGCACCATCGGAGAGCACGAACCCATCACGCCCCCTGTCCCAGGGCCGACTGGCTGCCGCCGGGTCCTCATTGCGAGTCGACAAGGCACGCGCCGCCGAGAAACCACCGAGTCCCAAGGGAGTACTGGCCATTTCCGCACCACCACATAGCATGACATCGGCATCGCCATACGCAATAGTCCGAGCGCTATAGCCGATGTTGTGCGTTCCCGTGGTGCAGGCCGTCGTGATTGCGATGTTGGGACCGCGAAAGCCATACTGGATGGCGAGGTTGCCGGAAATCATGTTGATGATGGAGCCGGGAACGAAGAACGGCGAAATCCGGCGAGGCCCACCCCGGTTCATGGCATTATGGTTGTGTTCGATCATCGGCAACCCACCGATGCCCGATCCGATCGCGACACCAATACGGCCGCTGTTCTCTTCAGTACACTCGAGACCGGCATCCTCTATGGCCTGAACACCTGCAGCAATACCGTACTGAATGAACACATCCATCTTCCGCGCTTCCTTGGGATTCAGATAAGGGCTGATATCGAAATCCTTCACCGCCCCACCGAAACGCGTGTTGAACCCGCTGGTATCGAAATGCTCGATATTGGCAATACCGCTCTTGCCGGCCACGATATTGTTCCAGCTCTCCTTGACGGTATTGCCGACTGGCGTCACCAGACCGACCCCTGTTACCACGACCCTTCTACCAGGCATCAGCTTTCCTCCAGACTTGCTTGGTAGCATGACGGCGAACCGGTCGGGACGCTGTCATACCCTGTTGATGCGCATTATACCTGATCAGACAGGCTGTGTGCGTCCATCGGGAAACCTCCCGTTTCCCGACAATGACATAAAACGAGAGCCGCTCTGTTTCCAGAACGGCTCTCGTGCAAGTTCCATTACCCGGAACTCATTCCGACCGAGTCACGAACGTGACGCCAGGATTCACTGATGGGCGTTAACGTAGTCGATCGCTTCTTGAACGGTGGTGATTTTCTCGGCTTCTTCATCAGGAATTTCAGTATCAAATTCCTCTTCAAGTGCCATGACCAATTCAACCGTATCCAAGGAATCGGCGCCGAGATCTTCGGTAAAGGAGGATGTGTTCTGAATATCCTCTTCCTTGACGTTCAGGCGCTCAGCCACAACCTTCTTTACGCGCTCTTCGATCGTGCTCATTAGTCACTCCAGTCGTTCAAATAACCGTTTATTCCAGCCGTACCAAATCCGCAAGCGTTTAAGCTGCGGGGTAGTTTATAGACCGCTCAAGGCCTTCGCAACAGCAGGTTCGACGAGCTCTCAACGCATGTTCATGCCGCCGTTGACCTGCAATGTTTCCCCTGTGATATAACCGGCCGCTTCGCTGGTCAAAAATCCAACGGCAGCGGCAATCTCTTCCGGCTGCCCCAATCTGGCCAACGGGATCTGTTGCAGCAAGGCGTCGTGCTGAGATTCCGGCAGCGCATTGGTCATGTCGGTAGCGATGAAACCCGGGGCGACATTATTGACCGTGATGTTGCGAGCTGCGACTTCACGTGCCAGCGCCCGAGAAAAGCCTTCCATCCCGGCCTTGGCCGCAGCATAGTTGCTTTGCCCCAAGTTGCCCATACCTGCCACCACGGAACTGATGTTCACAATACGGCCAAATCGGGCTTTGGTCATGCCACGAATGCAGGCTTTCGACACCCGATAAACCGACTTGAGATTCGTATCCAGTACGGCATCCCAGTCATCATCCTTCATTCGCATCAACAAGTTATCACGAGTGATACCTGCATTATTGACGAGGATCGTTGGCGCGCCGAACGCCTCGGTCACTGACTTGATCAAGGCCTCGACACTGGACGTGTCCGTCACATCCAACTGGCGCCCGGCCCCTTCGATGCCATGCGCCTTGAGATCGGCATCGATCCGGTCAGCTCCCTCCGATGTCGTCGCCGTACCTATCACCAGGCGTCCCTGGCGGCCAAGCTCATGTGCGATGGCACGTCCTATGCCACGACTGGCTCCGGTTACCAAGGCAACCCTGTGCTCACCGCTGGATGACGCGTCGGTCGTACTGGTCATAATGAATACCGCAATTTGAATGCTGAAAAATAGGCAGAAATGACGCTGCACTATACTATCGATGATCGAGGATGACTATTATCCGTCAACGCCATAGTCATCAGGGCACCATTCACCATTATGGTCAAGGCCAGGATGGTCCCCTTCCGACCCGGTTATTCCTCGGTATCCGGGCGTGCCAATGACAAGGCCGTTTCCAGACTCTCCGGATCATTGACCGCCGCCCCTTTACTTTGCCGCACAATACGCTTATTGAGGCCAGTCAACACTTTTCCGGGACCACACTCGACGAATGTCGTTGCCCCCATATCGGCCATTGCCTCGACACATTCAGTCCAGCGCACGGGACGATACAATTGTTCGATCAACTTCTCCTGGAGTGTGAGGGTGTCGCCATGCGCCTGCGCATCGGCATTCTGCACGACCGTGTAACGCGGCGGGCGAAGTGTCAACTCATCCATGGCGGCAGCCAGACGCTCCGCTGCCGGCTTCATGAGATCACAATGAGAGGGAACCGATACCGGTAATGGCAACGCCCGTTTGGCGCCGGCTTCCTGGCAGTTAGCGATGGCCCGGTCAACCGCGGCTCTGGCACCGGCTATGACCACCTGCCCCGGCGCATTGTAGTTGACAGCCGCGACGACATCCCCTTGAGCTGCATCGGCACAGGCTTTTTCAACCGTCTCATCATCGAGGCCAAGAATTGCAGCCATCGCTCCCTGTCCTTGAGGAACAGCCTCCTGCATGGCTTCACCACGTAGTCTTACCAGACGCACACCTTCTGCAAAGGGCAGTACGCCAGCACAAACCATGGCACTGTATTCACCAAGGCTGTGTCCTGCCATCGCCACTGGACGCGGGCCCTCAAGCTCCTGCCAGACACGCCAGATAGCAACACTGGAACTCAACAGCGCAGGCTGCGTGCATGCCGTCGCATTGAGCACCTCATCGGGGCCCTCCTGCACCACATGCCAAAGGTCGTAACCCAACGCATCCGACGCCTCTTCAAACGTGGTTCGTACCACACTGTAGCGCTCCGCCAGCTCCCGCATCATGCCGACATGCTGGGAGCCCTGCCCCGGAAATATGAGGGCCAGGGATTGCGTCATGACATTCACCTTTTACGTAACATCTTCATTTTGATCGTCTGCGATCGGTGGCGTCGCAGCTCGCATCATCCCCAATTCTCGATCGAGATGACGGGGTAATGACTGATCGACTTCCTGCAGAGCTCGTGAAATGGCAAAGGCGAACCCCCTGGCATCGGCTCCACCATGGCTCTTGATGACGATCCCGCGAAGGCCCAGCAAGCTGGCGCCGTTATAACGCACTGGATCAAGACCGTTTTTCAGGCGTTTCAGTGCCGGGCGAGCCAACAATCCGACCAAACGACTTCCCCAATGCGCCTCAAACGTCTGCTGTACACGCTCGCCCAACATGCGAGCCAGACCTTCACTGGCCTTGAGCACCGCATTGCCGACGAAACCATCGCAAACCACAACGTCGACACCGCCGGAATAGAGGCCATCCCCTTCCACGAAACCACGATAGTCCATACTGGGTAGAGACCGCATTATCCTGTCGGCCGTGCGTACGCTGCGACTCCCCTTGGTTCCCTCAATGCCGACATTGAGCAAGGCGACACGCGGGGCCGGCAACCCATCAATCCGCTTGGCCATGACACTTCCCATCATGGCGAAATCCACCAAGCGTTCGGCGCCGACCTCGACATTGGCTCCCAGATCCAGCAGGTAACAACGTCCACCCGTACGCGTCGGTATGGCGGTACATATCGCAGGGCGGGGAATGCCCCCCACCGTCCCGAGTTCTCGACGTGACAGTGCCATCAATGCACCGGTGTTGCCGGCACTGATCCCGGCGTCGGCGTCACTAGTCGCGACACACTGAAGCATGGCCGACATGCTATTACCCTCTACCACGCGCAAGGCGGCAGAGGGTTTCATCGACTGGGGAATGACTCGTGGGGCATCGACAACCATCATACGTTCTTCCAGCGCTAGCCGGAAACGCCGTGGCAAGGTCTTGATTTCCGCTTGCAACGCATCCCGAGGACCAAATAACCGGACGCTCAGCCCTGAATGCGCCTGCAATGCCAGTGCCGTACCCTGGACGGTGGCTTGGCAGCCCAGATCCCCCCCCATCGCATCAACGGCAACTTGCACCTCGGAACACGCCCCTTGGTGAGAGTCGAAGATCAGGCGTCGACGATCTTGCGTCCCCGGTAGTAGCCATCCGGTGCGACATGATGACGACGATGGGTCGTGCCGGTTTCCTTGTCTTGAGACAACGTCGGCGCAGTGAGCGCATCGTGACTACGACGCATGTCACGCTTGGAACGGGATTTGCGGTTCTGTTGAACAGCCATGAGATATCACTCCAGATATGAGTCGTTATGAATCAGATTTACCTTTCAGGTGGCGTAACACCTCGAAAGGGTTTTCGGTGGAGGCGTTCGAGCTCTCGACCTCCGCCCCACTGCTCAGCTGATCGCGCGAGAGACCACAATCAGCTTCATCGTGATAAACCACCTGGGGCAAGCTCAGGATGAGTTCATCCTCGATCACCTCCAGGAGATTCAGCTGTTCATTCTCCGCCAGCACTGGCTCATGAGTGCTGGGGAGCGCTGCGGCCAGCTCGTCACCGCTGACGATACCCAGCAGGAAATGATTTTCCACCTGAACCGGCATCGGCTGCAGACAACGACGACACGCCAAACGTAAATCAGCTTTTAACCAACCATCGATGACACGACGCCCCTGCTCATCAATAAAAAAGTCCAGACGCACCTGGCACTCACCATCCTGGGGCGGCGCATCAAGAGCCAATCGTTCAAGCCGACTCAACGCCAGCAGACCTTCGACACGTTCATCGTTGGCGGCCAGCCGGTAAGGCTCGACTACTAAGGGCAATCGCTCGGTCAACATAGGCGCGCAATGATAGGCACTCACCCTCCAACTGTCAAAACACATGAATCCTGGCTGTACATCGTCTATCCAAACGCGCAGACTCCCGACGAATCACGACCCGTCGCCCCAAGAAACCGGAGACCACTCATGCCCCGCTTGGTTCTTGCATCCAGTTCACCGTGGCGTCGCCAGCTGCTCGATCGACTGGGCATCGATTATCAATGCGCGGCTCCCGATATCGATGAAACACGCAAACCCCAGGAGAGCCCTGCCGCTCTCGTGCAGCGTCTCGCACTTTCCAAGGCGGCCCGGCTGGCCGACCAGTTTCCAGCCCACCTCATCATTGGCTCCGACCAGGTGGCGGTTTTCGATGGAGACATCCTTGGCAAGCCAGGCGATGAAACGACGGCAAAAGCCAATCTGAGGCGATTTTCCGGCCACTCAGTGCTTTTCATGACGGGCCTGGCACTTCTCGATACGGCGAGCGGCCGGCATTGGCTGACTCACGAAAACTATCGTGTCACTTTCCGCTCGCTGACCGAGCAGGATATAGCGACCTATGTCGAACGGGAGCGTCCACTGGACAGCGCCGGTAGTTTTCGCATGGAGGGGCTGGGTATCACCCTGTTCGATAAGCTCGAAGGGGACGACCCGAACACACTGGTCGGCCTGCCACTGATACGGCTGTGCCAAATGCTGCGAGAGGCCGGGCTGGATCCGCTGCACCGACATCCGCACGAGGATGCCGGCGCCTGATCGGCATCGTGCTATTCAGCTTGATATCGGATAGGGGAGTCCGTACGCGGCACTCCCAGCCATTCTGCAGCGACTTGCCCAAACCGTCGAGCAAGCCGGTCGAACGGATCCAGTGACGGCGTGTAATTGCGCCATTGCGGCTCCTCCAAACGCTCACGGGCCAGGCTGTCAAGACTGCCCAGCTCGTCGACCAACCCAAGCTCGAGGCCCTGTTCTCCCGTCCATATCAAACCGGAGAACAGGTCGTCATTATCCGCAAGCCGATCCCCACGACCACGCTCGACCGCCTCGATGAACTGCTCATGGGTCGTTTCCAGCACGTCCTGCCAGAATACTCGCTGGTTTTCGTCAAGCTCCGAGAAGGGGTCCAGGAACGCCTTGTTTTCACCCGCAGTGAAAACGCGCCGTTCGATGCCTAGTTGTTCGATGGCCTCATCGAGACCAAAACTCGAATAGATGACCCCGATCGAGCCGACCAGACTGGAAGGCGATGCCACGATCTCGTCAGCGGCAGCGGCAATATAATATCCTCCGCTGGCACCGATATCCTCGATAACAGCGATGATCGGTTTATCGCCCTTTTCGCGCAGCCGCATGATCTCCTGATAGATACGCTGCGCCTGAACCGGGCTCCCGCCAGGACTATCGATATGCAGCACGACGGCTTCTGCGTCATCGTTCTCCCAGGCTCGCTCCACGCCGTCAATGATGCGTCTGGCATTGGCAGGAGATTCGGCATCGATGACACCATCAACTTCCACGAGCCCCAGATGCGGTCCCGCCGGCCCTTCCGGCTGCTGTGCCATGAATACGCCGTAACCGGCCAATGCCAGTGACGCCAGGATCAGCACTGCAAACAGGAAGCGGAAAAACAGTTTCCAACGCCGCGAACGTCGCTGCTCCTTGAGCACACCATCCATCCAGCGGTCCATCATCGCGAGCTGGGCCAGACGCTGTCGCTCCCTCAATGTTTCCGCGTCATCACTCCCATCGGCCGATGCCGGCGACGAGTCGGCACTGCCACCCGATGTATCGGGTGGCACCTCGGGTCCCTGTGTCCATTTGTCATCGTGCGATTCATTGCTCATGGGTTCTCACATCCATTCCCTGTCAAACGCGTTCAGTCATGCAGCCAATCGACCAGCTCGGAAAACCTGTCGGCACTGAACACCGGTTCATACGCCGCCAGACGTTCCGGGGCATGGACACCATAGGTGACCGCCACGCGATCCATCCCCACCGCCCGGGCCATCGCCAGATCATATTCGGTATCGCCTACCATCAATGCCTGCTCCACATCGACGCCACACTCACTCAAGAGTTCCTCGAGCATCTGTGGATGCGGCTTGGAACGGGTTTCATCGGCGGTGCGACTGGCATGAAACCAGTCACCGCTGCCGTTTGCCATGAACACACGGTCGAGACCCCGGCGACTTTTGCCGGTCGCTACCGCCAGCTGCAGCCGGGGATTGGCACGCAATCGCGCCACGCCCGTCTCGACTCCCGGGAAAAACGCCATGGGAATACGGTCGGCCGCCACGAAGCGTTCGGCATAACATTCACGTAACCGCTGGGCCCGCTCGCCCTCGATACCGGGGCATAACCGTGCAATGGCTTCAGGCAAGCCCAACCCGATGATATCACGCACCTCATCGGCCCCCAGAGGGTCCCAGCCGATATCCTGAGCCGCTGCCTGCATACAGGCCACAATCCGCGATTCCGAATCCATCAGGGTGCCATCCCAGTCGAAAATCACCAGCTGATACCGCATCGTCACGACTCCATCTCAAGACCACTGACGTGCCCGAGCCAGGGCGGCCTGCAGGGTCTCATCCAGCGGTGCCTTGATACTGACCGGACGGCCATTGCGAGGTTCGGGGAATGTCAATGACGCAGCGTGAAGAAAAAGGCGCGACAACCCCAAACGCTGGGTCAGAAGCTGCTCCTTTCGGTTGCCATACTTGTCGTCACCCAACAAGGGGCAGCCGGCATGTGCTGCATGGACACGTATCTGATGCGTCCGACCGGTCACGGGCTCCACATCGACCAGAGTCATATCAGGCAGCGCCTCGCGAACGGCAAATCGTGTTCTTGCGACCTTCCCTTGGGTGTCAACGCGCACACGGCGTTCACCGTTGCCCGCCTCGTAGCGTAACAGCCGAGCACTGACGAACTCGCGTCGTGCCGGCCAGCGTCCTGCCAGCAGAGCCTGGTAGCGTTTCTCCATGCGGTGCTTCTTGAGTGACTCGTTGAGTGAGAGCAATCCCGTACGGGACTTTGCCAGCAATAAACACCCCGAGGTGTCACGATCCAGGCGATGCACGAGCTCCAGGAAGTCAAGATCCTCGCGTACCTGGCGAAGCGCTTCGATCAAGCCGATCTTGACACCACTTCCTCCATGCACGGCCAGGCCGGAAGGCTTGTTGATCACCAACCAGTCGGGCCCTTCCAATAATACGCTTCCCGCCAACAGGTTACGCAGGCTATCACTCACTTCCTGAACCGCCTCTTCCGGCGCCAGTCGCAAGGGCGGAATCCTCACGACATCGCCCGGAGACAACCGATGGTCTGCCTTGACGCGTTTCTTGTTGACGCGCACTTCGCCTTTCCGTACGACACGATAAATCAGCGACTTGGGCGCCCCTTTCAAACGGGAGCGAAGAAAATTGTCGATACGCTGTCCCGCCTGATCCTCCTGCACCTCGACCCAACGCACATCGCGTCCCTCGGCCATGCTCGTCTCCCGTTATGCGCAGCAACATAGCGCATTCTACCTCAGCGGACCGGGTGTTGTGTCAATTGCTGCGACTGACTATTGCTGGTATATTTCTTACGCGCTCAGATGGGCGAGAAGCGTCCGAAAAACGCGCCTGCACGACAGACACGCAGGCCAGAGCGCCGAAACAAGGCGGTCGATGTCATCGCAACGACATACTACCGCCCGAAAGAAACGATTAGTTACGCCACGCCCGGACCCGAGTCGCGCTTTAGTGTGCGAATCATGGCCACGGGGCTTAGTCATCGCGTGCCGGAAGCCGGCGTTGGCGAATCGATGAATGCCAGGTGTCTGGCGGTAGACCGCAGAGCCGGACCAGCGTATCGCTAGCCGAAACATGTTCTGCCACCGCCGCGTACTCACAACATGGTCAGCCGTCCCAGTTGCGGAACGACACCGTTCCGTATTGGCGGAATGCAACATTGCCTTCGTGACATGAACTGAGCACAAGCACGCAGCACCCAAAGGTTCGCCTTCGTCGACGCCATAGGGCGCTTTTCGGCACGCCCTTTGTTAGCGAGACGACATGAAAAGAATGCTCATCAATGCGACTCAGCCGGAAGAGCTGCGTGTCGCGCTGGTCGACGGTCAACGCTTGTATGACCTGGACATCGAATCCGGTGCCCGGGAACAGAAAAAAGCCAACATCTATCGTGGCAAGATCACCCGCATCGAACCTTCACTGGAAGCTGCGTTCGTGGACTTCGGCGCCGATCGACATGGTTTTCTGCCCCTCAAGGAAATTTCTCGCGAATATTTCACCAAAGAGGTCTCGGGACGTCCCAACATCAAGGATGTGCTCAAGGAAGGTCAGGAGATCATCGTCCAGGTAGACAAGGAAGAGCGCGGCAACAAAGGGGCAGCGCTGACGACCTTCATCAGTCTGGCGGGTCGCTTTCTGGTATTGATGCCCAACAATCCTCGTGCCGGCGGCATCTCCCGCCGGATCGAGGGTGAAGAACGCAGCCAGCTCAAGGAAGCCATGGGACAATTGACCCTGCCTGACAAGATGGGGGTCATCGTTCGTACGGCGGGTATCGGGCGCACACCGGAAGAGTTGCAGTGGGACCTCGATTATCTGGTCCAGGTCTGGGAGTCGATCACCGAGGAAGCCGGGAAGCGTCCAGCGCCGTTTCTGATTTACCGTGAGTCCAATGTCATCATTCGGGCGATGCGTGACTACCTGCGTCACGACATCGGCGAAGTCCTGATCGATAGTCCCGAAATCCATCAGGAAGCCCTGGCCTTCATTCGCCAGGTGATGCCTTCTTATCAACAGAAGATCAAGCTCTACGCCGACGAAGTGCCTCTGTTCTCGCGTTTCCAGATCGAGTCACAGATCGAAACGGCATACCAGCGCGAGGTCAAGCTTCCCTCGGGCGGGTCGATCGTCATCGATCATACCGAGGCGCTGGTGTCCATCGACATCAACTCGTCACGAGCCACACGCGGCAGCGACATCGAAGAGACGGCATTACAGACCAATCTGGAAGCGGCCGATGAAATCGCGCGGCAGCTACGTTTACGAGACATCGGCGGCCTGGTGGTCATCGATTTCATCGACATGAGTCCGGCCCGTAACCAGCGTGAAGTCGAGAATCGCGTCCGTGACGCGCTCAAGCTCGACCGTGCGCGGGTACAGATCGGGCGAATCTCGCGCTTCGGTCTGATGGAAATGTCCCGTCAACGGTTGCGCCCTTCACTCGGTGAAACCAGCGGAGTCGTCTGCCCCCGCTGTGTCGGCCAGGGCACGATCCGTGATGTTCGCTCCCTGTCACTGTCGATACTACGCCTGATCGAAGAAGAGGCGATGAAGGAGCGCAGCGCACACATCCGAGCCATCCTGCCGGTCTCGGTCGCAACCTACCTGCTCAATGAAAAGCGCAACGTCCTCGCCGACGTCGAACGCCGGCAAAACGTTCGCCTGGTGCTGCTGCCCAGCGCCGATATGGACACACCGCACTACGATGTCCAGCGGCTCCGCGACGATCATCTCGACAGTGAAGGCCCCGACAAGTCGAGCTTCGAGCTCTCCACCGAGAGCGAGATCGGCAAAGAGCCCGACACGCGTGCCGACAAACTCGTTCAGCGTGATGAAGCCGCTGTCAAAAGTGTTGCTCATAATGCGCCGGCTCCTGCGTCACTGCAGCAAGAACCCTCTACCGCACCATCCAGTGACGATGAAGCCAGTGTCATCTCGCGGCTGTTCAAAGGGTTCGGCAAGTTGCTCGGAGGAGGTGGTGGTTCCGAGGCACCAGCGACTCCCCGACCCTCGGGTCAACAGACGACCACGTCATCTTCGCGGCAAGAGAGCTCCCAACCCGCTCGTGAGAAGTCTACGCGCAGTGACGGCACCTCTTCTTCCGGACAAGAACCTTCCGAGAACCGTAGCGGCAACGGAGGACAGCGCCGTCAGCGTCAACGCAACGGCAAACAGGAGCGCGATGACAGCCGCACCAGGAACTCCCAGCGCCAGGACGAGTCCCGCTCGCCCAAGAGCGATACGCGCAGCGACGACAGTGATCAAGGCGATACCCGCAAACGTGGTGGACGACAGGATGGTCAGCGTCAATCTGGCGGCGCATCGACTTCACACAAGTCATCCGGTGACACATCAGGCAAATCGACCGCCAACAAACCCAAGGCGGCCGATAAGCCCAAGACGAACGGCCAGGCCAAGGCGAACGGCGAGGATTCGCAAAAAGGAAAACAGGAAACCGCGGACAGCAAGCCCAAGCGCACGCGTAATAATCCTCGCAAGCGTACCCGCAAGCATGCCATCAATCCGAAGGCAGAAGCCGAGCAGCAACGTCTGCAGACAGAGGCTGAGACAGTGACAAGCCAGCCGTCTGAGGCTGGCACACAGGAGTCCCAACCCAAGACGATTGCCGACAAGGGCGGCGAAGAACGCGCAACGGCCGACCCGACGCCTCGGGACACGGCACAACCTGCCACCGCACCGGAGACATCATCCAATCAGGCAACATCGGATGAAGCCCCTGCAGCGGCTACACCACCAGAGACGGCGCAGGCAACCGACAAGGTGGCATCAGTCACCGAAGCGGTTGAGCCGGGAACTGCGGAAGCGACCGAGCAGAAAACAGCGGATGCTGTAGAAGACGCCTCAGAACCGAGCGCCGACGTCGACGCAACGACCGAGGTCAACAGCGAGGCTACGGGCCAATCCGAGCCGACTCGAACCGAGTCAGTGTCACAGCAGGCGCCGACCCAGACGCCCGCCACGTCGGAATCTCCGTCCTCTGCTTCTTCCGAGCCAACGGATACCATGGCGCATCAATCATCCGAGGCGACGACCCAGTCATCTGCACCGGATACCCGCTCCTCTACAATGCAGCCGGATGTGCCGTTCGCTGAACAGCAAAGCACGTCGTCAGACGACGCGACCGCCAAGTCAGGTATGACGACTCAGCAACAACAGACATCCGAGTCGGAAACAAACGACGAGGCAGCGACCGAGCAAACGACTGACGGTGAAACGTCGATGACGGCATCGGTTGAAGACGGCCAACGGGATGACGAGGTGCAGGCGACACGCCCCCGACGCCGCCGACGGGCACACAACGACCCGCGCGAGATGCGTCGGCGTGAGCAGCAAACCCCGTCGGAAAACAGCCAGCACTGAGCCTGGCATGTGACGCAAGGACGACGGGCCCGGAACCGAGCTGTTCCGGGCCCGTCGTCTTCTGTGACCGCGCCGGCTACTCGATGCCTATTGCACGCGGTTCCCGTTCCAGTACCACACCGAAACGTTCGGCCACTCTTCCGGCAATATCTTGAGCAAACGACAACAATTCCCGCGCCGTTCCCCCGCCATAGTGCACCAGCACCAATGCCTGCCTTTCATGAACACCAAACGCCCCGTGGCGTTTTCCCTTGAGACCGCACTGATCGATCAACCAGCCCGCGGCAAGCTTGACGCTGCCATCCGGTTGCGGAAAGCAGGGCATACCCGGATCGCTTTTCAATAGCGACTGCGCATGGTCTCGGGAGACGATAGGGTTCTTGAAGAAGCTCCCGGCATTGCACAAGTCGCTGGGGTCAGGCAGCTTTTCTCGGCGTACCTGACATACGGCCTCTGCAATGGCCTTGGCCGTTGGCTCCGGGCCGACCCGGTCGGCCAGGTCGCCATAAGTCAAACGAGGCCTCGGTCGGCGTGACAACCGCAATACCAGTCCCGTGATGAACGCCCGACCGGCCAATTCGCGTTTGAAGATGCTGTCTCGATAGCCGAAGGCACAATCCGACGCACTCAGGCTGGAAAAGTCATCGCTTTCGGGGAAATAGACCTGCACGCGCTCAAGGATATCTGACAGCTCTACCCCATAGGCCCCGATATTCTGGATTGGCGCAGCACCGCAATGACCAGGAATCAACGCCAGATTCTCGACGCCCCACAGGTCTTGCTCGGCCAGCGACATGACCAGGCGATGCCAGTTCATGCCCGCATCGACATGAACCCGGACACTCTCGTCATCAATCGCTTCAACTTGCCATTGCGAGAATGTCGGACGGACGACCGCGCCTGCCAAGAACGGGCCAAGGATCAGGTTGCTCCCGCCTCCCAGCAGCGTCAGCGGCCACCCCTCCTGACGGGCGAGTCGACAGGCCTGACGCAACATTTCAGGCGTCCGGGCCAGCAGATAATGTTCAGCTCGACAGGGCAATCCCAGCGTATTGGCATTGCTCAGATCGCGGTCGCGCTGCCAGTCAAGTCTCACCGCGACATCTCCATACGAGCCTGCAATCGCTGAATCAAGCCGTCAGCACCAGCCTCGATCAGGTCCAGAACACCATCGAAGCCATCACTGCCACCAAAATAAGGGTCAGGGACCGCTTTGCCTTTCATCCCACCCATCTCGAGGAACAGGCCGATATGAGCTTCGCTGTCAGTCGGACGGCGTGACTGCAGCACGGCAAGGTTCTCATGATCCATGGCCAACAGGTAGTCGAAACGATAGAAGTCCTCAACGGCGAGCTGACGAGCTCTCAAATCACTCATATCGATGCCACGCTGGGCGGCAGCCGCTTGCGCGCGCGGGTCCGGGGGTTCTCCGACATGCCAGGGTCCCGTACCGCATGAATCCACCGTGACGGTATCGGCCAATCCGGCTCGCTTCAGATGCTGTAAAAGAATGGCTTCCGCCGTCGGAGAGCGACAAATGTTACCAAGACAAACCAACAAGATACGCATACACTCACCCTTGGTGGGAGGCTGTCGCCAGCCACTCTCTGACCCTTTCCAGATCCTCTGACGTATCGACACCGGCAGGGTGCGGCTCACGTGCCCGAGCGACGAGGATACGATGACCATGCTGCAGCGCTCGTAATTGCTCGAGCTGTTCGAGCTGCTCGAGCGCAGAAGGCGCCCAATCTCGATAGGCCAGAAGGAAGCCGGCCCGATAAGCATACAGGCCGATATGTCGAAGCCAGGCATCATGTTCGAGCATTTCCGGCCGACCCGTGAAAGCGTCACGGTCCCAAGGGATCGGCGCGCGGGAAAAATAGAGCGCTCGCCCCTCGAGGTCACGCACGACCTTGACCACATTGGCATTGAACAGGTCGTTCACCTCCGTGATCGACTCGGCCAGCGTGGCAATGGATGCCTCAGGATCGTCGGCCAGCCGCAATGCCGTCTGATCGATCAGAGCGGGAGGCAGTAATGGCTCGTCGCCTTGTACGTTGACCAGAATGTCATCCGACGACATCGCCAGCATATCGGCCACTTCGGCCAACCGATCGGTTCCTGACGGATGATCCGGCCGAGTCATGAGGGCCTCACCACCCACAGCATCGATCGTGTCACGAATCCGCTCATCGTCGGTTGCCACCACCACTCGCGATGCGCCGCTCCGGCAGGCCTGTCGCCAGACATGGACGATCATCGGCGCTCCGGCAATGTCCAGCAACGGCTTCCCAGGCAACCGGCTCGAAGCATACCGTGCCGGAATGACAACCGTATAATCGATCATGCCGGCCGACTCCGATCATCATCGGATGGTGACGTCTTTCCCAGTTTTTCATCGACCGACATCACTCGCGCTTCTTCTTCCAGCATCACCGGAATACCGTCGCGAATCGGAAATGCCAGACCGTCGTAATGACACTTGAGCTCGGCGTTGTCACGATCGTATTTCAGCTTGCCCTGACAAAGCGGGCAAACCAGCATGGCCAATAGTTGCTTATCCATTGTCGCACCTCGTCTGAACAGAAACCGACCCACCCTCCATTGGAGCGCCGTCCGTCGTATCATGCAGCGCATCGAGTCGTTGTGAAAGCCAGTGGACGAAAGCCGCCTCCGGCGCCGCGACAACATCGAGCACCCAGCAATCCGGACCGACAATATCGCGGCACTTGACCGCGTCTTTTGCCGTCATGACAACAGGTGCCCGATCCCCGAATGCCAAGTCAGACGCATGAAAGGTATGGTGGTCGGGAAACGCATGCGCATAGTGCGGTACGTTCAGCGCCTCCAGCGTCGCGAAGAAACGCTGAGGATGTCCAATGCCCGCAACGGCATGCACCGGTGACGAGAATGGCGCCGGCGTCAACGGCTGTATCCGGTCGTCAGCGAGTCGACGCCACTGTAACGGCTCCAGCGTCATATGGAAGGGCTCTGGAACCATTGCCAACTGCGCTTGACCATTGACGATCACGGCATCGACTCGTTCCAACCGAGATAGTGGTTCCCGCAATGGCCCTGCCGGCAGACACGCGCCGTTGCCGAAGCCGCGTTTGCCATCCACGACCACCAATTCGATATCCCGCCCCAATGCCAAGTGCTGCAGACCATCATCTGCCAACAGGATATCGCACCCTTCATCAAGCAGTCGACGCGCGCCACGGGGCCTGTCGGGGTCGGCCACCAATGGCGTATCCAATTGCGCCGCCAACATGGCGGGCTCATCCCCACAGCCCGATACCGGAGTATCACGGGTCACCAGCAGCGGATATGTTTTCCCGGCGCTACCATACCCCCGGGATACGATTCCGGGACGCCAACCCTGCTCGGCCAACCACTGAGCCAACCACGCAACCAAAGGGGACTTACCGGTCCCTCCCAGCGTGATATTACCCACCACGATCACCGGCACCGGGGCCTTCCAAACCCGCTTCTTGCCTGCTGCATAGGCACGTGATCGGTGTGTTATCACGGCTTGGTAGGCCCATGCCAAGGGGCGCAATGCCTTGAGCCAGGGGGCATCGTTATACCAGGCATCAAGCAGTCGAGCAGACAGGCTCACATCGTCTCCTGAAACTGCAACTGATGAAGTGCTGCATAGGGGCCGCCACGCACCAGCAAGTCTTCGTGCGTTCCCTCTTCGACGATTTCTCCATGCTCCATGACCAGGATCCGATCCGCTCGTTCGATCGTGGAGAGTCGATGGGCAATGACGAATGTCGTACGACCGCGACACACCTCTTCCAGGGCCCGCTGGATATAGCGTTCGGACTCCGTATCGAGTGCTGATGTCGCTTCGTCGAGGATCAGGATGGGCGCATTCTTGAAGATGGCTCGTGCGATCGCCAGGCGTTGACGCTGCCCACCGGAGAGCATCACGCCATTATCGCCGATGAGCGTGTCATATCCATTGGGCATACGCTCAATGAACTCATGGGCATATGCCGCGCGGGCCGCGGCTTCAATGGCTTCGGACGATGCGTCGTTCACACCATAGGCAATATTATCGGCAATGCTGGCGTTGAACAGGGTCACCTGCTGTGACACCAGTGCGATTTGACGTCGCAGTGGTGACAATCGGTACTCTTCGATCGGAACATCATCAATACGGATTTCCCCGGCTGTGGGGCGATAAAAACGTGGCAACAGACTTACCAGAGTCGACTTGCCACTACCGGAGCGACCCACGATGGCAACCATTTCCCCAGGTTCGACCTCGATGTCGATGCCCTTCAACACCTCGGGCTGGTCCTCCCCGTAGGCGAAAGACACGTTCTGAATGCGCACATGTCCCTGTAGAGCCGCTGGCTCCCGTGTCCCCTCATCGCGTTCGGTCGGCTCCCGCATCAAGCTAAAGAGTTCACCGGATGCCGCAATACCCTTTTGGATCTCACTGTTGATCTCGGTCAACTGGCGAACCGGCTTTGCCATCAATGAGGCCGCCGTGATGAAGGCGACGAATTCGCCCGGCGTCATATCCGACATAAGCGCAGGGGACATGGCAAACCACACCAACGTGGCCAACGCGGCAGCGATCAGCAACTGGATGATGGGTGTGGAAATCGCTTTGGTCAGTGCCTCTTTCATGCTCTGCTGGCGATTGTACTCACTGGCATCGGCAAAGCGGCGTTTCTCATAGTCTTCTGCACCATGTGTCCTGACGACACGATAGCCCGATAGCGCCTCGGAGGCGACATGAGTCACGTCACCCATGGAGTGCTGAATGCGGCGCGACAAGCGCCGGAATCGCTTACTGGCATAACTGACGACACCGCCAATCAGCGGAGTGACAGCCAGGAACAATAGCGTCAGCATCCAGTTGGTCCAGAGCAGGTAACCCACCAGGCCAATCACGAACAGTCCTTCACGCAATAGAATCGTCACTGCCCGCGTCGCGGCACCAGTGACCTGTTCGACATGGTAGGTGACGCGTGAAATCAGATGACCACTGGAATGGGAATCGAAAAAACGGCCTGGAAGATGCAGCATGTGGTTGAAGACATTACAACGCAGGGTATGGACCACATTGCGCGCGACATCACTCATGAAATAGGTCCCAAGAAAGGTCCCCAATCCACGAGCCGCGAACATCCCCACGACAAACAGCGGCAGGAACAGCCGAAAGGCAGCATCCGGGTTCTGGATGCCATCGATCAAGCGCTTCATCATCTCGGCCAATGCAGTACTTGAGGCTGCATAGATCGCATAGCCCACGACAGCCAGGGAAAAGGAACGCCAGTGAGGTCTGACATAGCCCAGCAGTTGTTTATATGAGGACCAACCCGAGTACTGCGACACACTTGCTCCGCTACTATTGATGACTTCAGTCGACAGGTAAACCGCTATTGGGCATTGATTCTACCTGATGGCAGTGGGAGCCGACACCACCGGCCGGTGGCCGTTCCGCGACAATCCGTATTCTCGACCCGTCCATGGTCAGTGTCAGGGCCCCATCACTGGCTGTGCTCCAGAGGCAACTTCCCTGTTGCCGAAAACGCCTGACGATCGTGTCATCCGGATGGCCAAAAGGATTATCACGGCCTGCACTGAAAACCACGTGACGTGGCGAGAGCGCTTCAAGGAAGCGCCTACCGGAGCTCGTCTTGCTGCCATGGTGGCCGGCCACCAAGACATCCACAGGCCCCTCCAGCGAGTCGAGCAACTGGCGTTCGACACGATGGCCAACATCGCCGGTGATCAGCAATCGTCGGCGTGGGGACGCCACCAGCAACACACAAGAACGATCATTGCTGGTGAGTGTCTCTGACGAATCCGCCGGTGGCCATAGGAACCGGAACCTCACACCATCCCACTGCCATGCATCGCCACGCCGACAGGCGTCGGTGGAAACCGCCAGCGACTCGCCGGCGGGCGCCATGAATTGTGCTACCGTATGGGACTTCATGGCATCCAGTCCCCCGGCATGATCCATGTCACCATGACTGACGATGACGCGATCGAAATGACGCCCCGGCGGCCATAGACTTTCCAACGGCATGAAGCCCGAACGAAACTTCGGCCCCAGATCGTAGAGTGCCCGATGACTCCGGGTCTGCAGATCAATGGCGAGCCCCTGCCCCACGTCCTGAATTCTGACTTGTATCTCATCGGCCGCCGGCGTGGGCGCCTCCAATGTCAGAGGAAACAGCAGCAGAACCAAACTGACTCCCCACCGCAACGTTCTGTGTAATCCAGGCAAGGACCAGCATGCCGACAGTATCATCAGAGATAACGACAACGGCATGATCATCCAGTGCGGAGGCGTCCACGCCGGTATCATCGTCACAGCCGACGCCAGTACTGTCTGCAGACACTGGCTCGCCAATTCAAATCCGGACCAGCACACCTCGGCCAGTGGAGGCGCCCAGGCCAACAACCAGCCCAATAGCCCCAGCGGTACCAGAATGCTACTCACCCAGGGCACAGCCACCAGATTCACCAATGGCGCCACCGGTGCCAGTCGCTGGAAAGCCAGCAGCGCTGCTCCCGCCATCAACGGCGCCAACAGCCACTGCGTACGTAGCAGTGCCCACAGCCATCCTCGTACACCACGTGGCCGTGACCGTCCTTGCCACACCACGATCAACAAGCCCACAGCCAGAAACGAGAGCCAAAGCCCCGGTCGCCACGCTGATAATGGGTCGATGATGATCACCAGGGCCAACGCGAGCCACCATGCCTGCCAGACGCCGGGGGCATGACGGCCACTTGCCACCCACAAGCCGATAATGGTCATGATCATCGCTCGCAAGGCCGGGGGCTCGAGGCCGGCCAGTCCGGCATAGCCCGCCGCGGTCAATCCTGCAGCCCACCAGGGCCATACCGTCAGACGCCACTGTTCAGGCATCAGCAGGCGAGCTATCCCCCGACATATCATCAGCATACCGGCAGCAATCAGACCGACATGCAACCCCGAGATAACCACCAGATGCGTGGTTCCGCTACCGTTGAGCAACTTCCAGTCATCGTCGGCGAGGCGCTCTCCGGCACCCAGGCTGAGTGCAGCCAGCCAGCGACGGGTTCGATCCCCCAGTTCCTGTTCATCCAGGTATGCCAGCGCTGCTTGACGCAACGACCATGGCGCCGAAGCCAAACGTTCAGCCATGGGCTCATCGCGCACATACCCGGTGGCACCGATACCTTCCCGCCACAACCAAGCGCGATAATTGAATGTATGAGGATTGGAAAAGCCACCGGGAGGCCGCAACCTGGTAGTCAAGGACCAGCGCTCCCCCGTCCGGAGGCGCTGATCTCCGTATAGGGACAATTTCACCAGATCGAGCTTGTCACAACTTGGCAGGTACGAGGATAACGGCCGACATCGGTCGACCCGGAAGCGTAAGCGCGTTATATCATCGGCAAACTCACTGGATACAACACGGCCTTCCAAACGCAGATCCTGGCGCGACAGACCTTCCGGTAACTCGGCACCTGTCGAGAGCAGAATGCATGAAGCGGTCCAGCCCAGTGCCGCCATCATCATGACTCGCTTGGGACGCCGCACGGCCATCAACATTGCCAATGCCCATGACTCGAACAGCCCGGGAGGCGCCCAATGTCCCAAGACGACTCCCGCCAACGCAGCAAGCGCCGCTGGCATAGCCCAACCGATTTGCATTCCGTTGCCCTCGGTTTGGTTCGCCATCACTGCTCAAGCCGACAGCATGGCGAGACATGAAACTTGTATGGATAATGGGTCGAGTTCGAAAGGCCAGAGGGACGCCATGCCGCGCCGGTTCCTTCAGCGTTACCTTCCCCATCCCGATGCGCTCAAGCGCAATCGGTCGCTGCGCGTTATCGAGCCCCTCATCAGTGATGCGTCACTCTGGATGCTTTCACGACGTAGTGTGGCCAACGCGTTCATGGTCGGCCTGTTCAGTGCGCTGCTCCCTATCCCTTTTCAGATGCTGCTGGCCGCGTTCGGGGCCTGGCTGCTTCGTTGTAATCTGCCGCTATCGGTCGGCCTGGTCTGGATCACCAACCCACTCACCATGCCACTGATATATTACGGTAATTACCGCCTGGGGAGTTGGCTACTGGATACCCCGGCTCGCGAGGCTCCCGAAAGAGTCTCTACACGCTGGGTCGCCGAACAGGCAATGGATATTCTTCCAGCACTCACCATCGGATCGTTGGTCAGCGCCCTCATCGCGGGGTTACTCGGCAATCTGATCATCCGCTTGATCTGGCGCTGGCATGTTTCACGCAACTGGCGTCGCCGTCGACGGCGACGCCTGCGCTTTCGTCACCGTTAGGTCCTGATCGTCAAGCCGTTGTGAGGTGGCCATCATCCAGCTGCATGACGCGGTCTTGATGATTGGCCAGGGCCATGTCATGCGTTACGACCACAAACGCACATGCCGTGGTATCTGCCAGCTCGTCCATCAGGGCCAGGATATTTGCCGCAGTGGACTGGTCGAGATTGCCGGTCGGTTCATCCATCAGGACCAAGCTGGGATCGGTGACCAATGCACGTGCAATGGCGACACGTTGCCGCTCACCGCCGGAAAGTTCACCTGGCTTGTGGTCAGCACGATCCCCCATCCCGACTCGCCCGAGGATTTCCATGGCACGTGACTGCGCCTGGGCACGTTTTTGTCCCCGGATGATCAATGGCAGGGCAGCATTTTCCAGAGCCGTCAGTTCTGCCAGTAGATGATGGAACTGATACACGAAGCCGATGTGCCGATTCCTGAAGCGCCCCAATGCCGCATCATTGAGTTCGGAAAGTGCCTGGCCGGCAACCCACACGTCGCCGCCGGAGGGTTTGTCCAGGCCACCGAGCAGATTGAGTAGCGTCGTTTTACCGGAACCCGAGCTGCCAACGATAGCGACCCGTTCACCTGCACTGACATCGAGTTCCAGCGCATTCAGTACCGTCAGGTCCCGCGGCCCTTCCCGGTAAGTTCGCGTTAACCCACGACAGCACAAGAGCACATCGTTACCGCTTGTGGATTCCCGGGATTTCCGACCGTCCATTGCCGTCTCCTCATTCATAACGCAACACCTCCGCAGGCTGGACTCGTGAGGCGCGCCAGGCCGGATACAGTGTCGACAGGAACGTCAACGTTACCGCGGCAGCAACGATATTGCCGACATCCGCCCAATTGAGACGCGACGGCAAGTCACTGATGAAATAGACGTTGGCATTCAGGAACTGGATATTCAGCACGCTCTCCACCCAGCCGATAACATCCGAAATCCCCAGGGCGAGGGCGATACCCAGCACGACGCCGGCGAGAATCCCGATGAAACCGATCGCCAATCCCTGAACGATGAAGATTCCCATGATCGAACGCGGGGTCGCGCCGATCGTTCTCAATATGGCAATGTCGGCGTGCTTGTCGGTCACCACCATGACCAGTGTCGACACGATATTGAAAGCCGCCACTGCAATGATGACCGTCAGCAGGAGCCCGATCATGCGCTTCTCCATGGCAATGGCTTCGAACAGGTTGCCACGAGTGTATGTCCAGTCCAGGCCACGGAAATCGGACCCCAATTCATTGATGATCGCCTGCGTCTCGTCACTGGCTGCAAACAGATCATCAAGCTCCAGCCGAACACCTTCGACGGCCTCTCCCAAGCGCGCCAGACGCTGCATATCCTCAATGTTGGCGTAGGCCAGATTCCCATCGAGATCGGCGCCGACACTGAATATGCCACTCACCGTGAAGCGCTTCAGCCGAGGGAAAACGCCGGCTGGCGTGATCGAGGCCTCGGGTACCAACAACGTGACCTGGTCACCGACCCCGACCCCCAGGTTGCGTGCCAGCATGCTTCCCAGGACGACGTGCCACTCGCCAGACTCAAGGTCGTCCAGAGTTCCCTCGACCATGTGCTCGTCGATGATCGACACGTCACTTTCACGGGAGGGCTCGATACCATTGACCATGGCGCCTTCATTACGCCCTCCAACAGAGAACATGCCCTGCTGTTCGACGTACGGAGCCGCGCCAATGACGCGCTCCCGTTCCGTCAAACGATCTGCCAGGCCTTGCCAGTCCTCCAGACCTCCCGACTTCTCGATCTTGGTATGAGGTACCATGCCGAGTATCCGGGTGCGCAGTTCGTGATCGAAACCGTTCATGACGGATAACACCAGGATCAATACCGCCACGCCCAGTGTCAGCCCCAGCATCGAGGTCAATGAAATGAAAGAAATGAAATGATTGCGGCGCTTGGCTCTGACGTAACGCAGGCCTAGCATGAATGGCAGACGATCGAGCATCGCATTCGGTTCCTTGTCAGCGGGCGCTCATGGTACGTTTTTTTACCAACGGGCACATCATCGTTGCAGATAACCGGCCAGCTTGTTTTCTACCGGCATCGGTTTTACATTGCTTTTCCTGCCAACGGCCTGGACCCGCCAAGAGCATACCGATCAGAGACCTTCATGGCTAACTGCTTGTTCCCCGAATGGTACCCTCAAGATGCAATACAGTTGACCTGGCCGCATCCCGAAAGCGACTGGGCACCGCTGTTGAGTCGACTCGAAGCAACGCTGGAGACGCTCGTGGCGGTCATTGCCCGCTATCAGCATGTACTGATCAGCGTGGCGGACGGCGGCACCCGGCAACGTCTGCTGACCACTTTCACTCAAATGGGGATCGATACGCAGCGACTGCGGCTTTATGTCGCACCCAGCGATGATACCTGGGCTCGCGATCATGGGCCGATCGCCGTGGCACGAGAGGGCCATCCCCACCTGCTGGATTACACCTTCACTGGCTGGGGTGGCAAGTTTCCCGCGTCTCTCGACAACACGTTGACTCGCCGACTGGTCGACCAGGGCGCGTTTTCTGCCACGGTAGAGACCCGCTCCTTGGTACTGGAAGGAGGAGCGATCGACACCGACGGTCAAGGCACACTGTTAACCACCCGAGCCTGCCTGCTCAACCCCAACCGCAACCGGCAGTGGGAGCAAACCGATATCGAAAAGCAATTGCGTCGGGACTTGGGAATCGAACGATTTCTTTGGCTGGAACACGGCCATCTCGAGGGGGATGACACGGATAGCCATATCGATACCCTTGCACGTTTCTGCGATCACGGGACTATTGCCTATGTCCGTTGCGAGGACCAAAGTGACAGCCATTATCCTGAACTGGCTGCGATGGAAGCCGAGCTGCGTGCCATGCGACAACCCGATGGCACTCCCTACCGACTGATTCCGTTGCCCTGGCCATCTCCCTGTCGGGATCCGGAAGACGGTCATCGACTACCGGCGACCTACGCCAACTTCTTGATCATCAACGGTGCCGTGCTGGTACCCGCTTATGGTGATGCCGCGGACCAACATGCAATCCAGGCATTGCAAAATGCATTTCCTGCCCGCGATATCATTCCCATCGACTGTCGCACCGTCATACGTCAGCATGGAAGTCTACACTGTCTGACCATGCAACTACCGTGCGGCAGTCTCAATCTGTCACCATGAATTCCATCATTACTTGAAGGTAGGAAGCGATGACGACGACATTGACAGCGGGACTGGTTCAACAAGCCGCCTGGCCCGACAAATCAAGAAGCCTGGCAGCGAGTGAAGCTGGCATACGCCAGTTGGCTTCTGATGGCGCCCAATTGGTTCTCCTGCAGGAATTGCACGCCACGCACTATTTCTGCCAGTACGAGGATACAGAGTTGTTCGAATTGGCCGAGCCGCTGGATGGACCGACCGGCAGTTGGTTGGCGGCTCTGGCAGCGGAACTCGACATTGTCCTCGTGGGCTCTGTATTCGAGCGTCGAGCTCCAGGCATCTATCACAATACCGCGGTCGTCTACGATCGTCAGCGGGGACGTATTGGCCACTATCGCAAGATGCATATTCCCGATGACCCTGGATTCTATGAAAAATTCTATTTCACGCCTGGAGACCACGACGATGGCCAGGGCTTCCATCCCATCGATACATCGGTCGGCCGATTGGGTGTTTTGGTATGCTGGGATCAATGGTATCCGGAAGCCGCACGCCTGATGGCATTGGCCGGCGCCGATCTATTATTGTATCCCACGGCCATCGGTTGGCATCCACCTGATGACGATGCAGAAAAAGTCCGCCAGAAAGATGCCTGGACCTTGATCCAACGTTCTCATGGCGTCGCCAACGGCATGCCGGTCATGGTAGCGAACCGTATCGGCCATGAGCCCGACCTCTCGGGTGTCAGTGATGGTATCGATTTCTGGGGTGGCAGTTTCATATGCGGTCCCCAAGGAGAAATGCTCGCTCATGCCGGGGAAGAAGATACAACACTGATTGTCGATATTGACCTGACTCACAGTGAACATACCCGCCGCCTGTGGCCCTACCTGCGCGATCGTCGTATCGATGCTTATGGCGACCTGACAAGACGGTACCGGGACTGAGCGGCCGATGTACGGACTGCAACAACGCATGCCTCTAGCATCGTCAGGACACCCTGACGAGTATGTCGCAGCCCGTACGTCCGCTTATCGGCAGGATTTCCAGAAATCCCGAATGGAGGCGATGCCTTGCGCACCAACGCCACGCGCATGATCGGCATCATGACGCGTCATCCCACCCAGGGCGAATACCGGCATCGCGGCACGCTCAACCAGTTGCTGGAAATCATGCCACCCCATGGGATAGACATCCGGATGGGTCGGCGTAGTTCGTAACGGCGAGAGGGTGACAAAATCACAGCCGATACGCCCCGCCTGTTCCAGTTGCGCCTGATCATGCGTCGATGCGGCAAGCCATTTGTCTTCGGGGACAGGGCGCCGCTCCAATGACATCAACTGCTCGCTGGTCAAATGAATTCCGTCAGCATCGACCTCGTCGAGCAGCCTGGGATCGCCATTGAGCAGCAACCGAGCCTCGTAACGACGGCATAGTTCCAGTGCCTTTTTCGCTCTCGATACGAACGCATCATTCTCCAGTGTCTTGGCACGCAGTTGAACCAACCGCACCGCATCCTCACTCAAGGCACGTTCGAGCTTGGACATGAAAGTGGCATCGTCCGCTTCTTCAGCCGTAATCAGATACTCGGTGGGCAACATCACGGCACGCAGGATCGGCATATTTGCCGCCGGGAAGGGATAATTGAAAAGCTCATCCAGCCTGACCCAGCGAACGGCTTGCCCCTCGCGGCCAAACGGCTCGCCGGCATACTCCCGGACCTGCCAGACATCCATCAGAACATGCTTGTCGGGGTATTCGTGGTGCACCCGGATCAGTGGCTGGGCACGTTGTATCTCGACGCCCAACTCTTCATGGAGTTCGCGTTTCAACGCTTCGAATCCCGTTTCGTAGGGCGCCAGCTTGCCTCCGGGAAATTCCCACAGACCACCCTGATCAACAGTCGATGGTCGACGGGCAATCAATACTTGTCGACCGTCGCGACTGATCATGGCGGCCGCCGCCACATGCACCCTTCTCTTTACCATTGTCTCCATTGAACCCTTTCCCACATGATACCGACTATTCAATGCGATCAACTGCGATAGTCAGCGTTGATCGATACATATTCGTGAGACAGATCCGACGTCCATACTGTCGTACCGGCATCACCACGCCCCAGCCGAATGCGGATGGTGATTTCCTCCTCGGCCATCACGGCGCTTCCAGCCTCTTCCGTATAGCCGGGGGCTCGCCCTCCCTTTTCAACCAACCGGACATCGCCAAGATCGATACGCACAAGATCGACATCGAATGCTTCGACCGGGGCACGACCAACAGCGGCCAGAATGCGCCCCCAGTTGGCATCACAAGCGTAAAGCGCCGTCTTGACCAACGGAGAATGCGCAACGGTGAAGGCCACATCCCGCGCTTCCTGTTCCGTCCGCGCTTCGCTGACATCCAGCGTGACGAATTTTGTCGCGCCTTCCGCATCCCGGATGATCTGCTGAGCCAGAGATATCAACACCTCATCGAGCGCGTTGCGAAAACGCTGGATCGCAGCATCGCCATCAATGCGGGCACCACGCCCCGTTGCCACGAGCAGGCAGGCATCGTTCGTGGAAGTATCACTGTCCACCGTGATGCTGTTGAACGAACGCTGAACACCCGAGCCAAGCCACTCGGATAACCGAGGTTGCTCGATGCAGGCATCCGTCGTGACAAACGCCAGCATGGTCGCCATGTCGGGCTGAATCATGCCGGACCCCTTGGCAATCCCATTGAGGGTGACCGGCTGACCATCGATCTCGATACTGACCGTCACACCCTTGGGCCGCGTATCGGTAGTCAAGATCCCGTCGGCAGCTTGCTGCCATCCGTTATCATCCAGAGCCCCGACCGCTTCCGGCAGTGCAGCCAGCAAGCGGTCCATCGGCAACGGTTCACCGATGACTCCGGTCGAAAACGGCAGTACCATTGCCGGATCGACTTCTCCGAGGCGCGCCAGTTCCTGACAACAGGATTCCGCATCACGTCTACCGGCGATACCAGTCCCTGCATTGGCATTGCCGGTATTGATCAACAAGTATCGCGGTGACGTGCCTCGGGTTTGGCAAATCGCCATATGATCCTTGGCGACATGCACCGGCGCCGCACAGAACGCATTACGCGTGAACGTACCGGCAACACTGGCGTCCGGCGCGATCTCGACCACCACCAGATCACGGCGGTTGGCCTGTTTGATTCCCGCCATAGCCGTACCCAACCGGATGCCGTCGATAGCCGGCATAGCTGGAAAAGGCACAGTTCCCACCGCCATGATGTCATCTCCCTAGCTCAATTTGCCACAACACTGCTTGTATTTCTTGCCAGACCCACAAGTGCAGGGGTCGTTACGACCGATCTTGGGGCCCTCACGACGCAATGGACGCCCATCAACTCCCGGCGGCAGAATCCGCTTGTCATCTTCATTGGATTCAGTCGACGGCTGTTCATCATGTCTGGATGCCGCCGTCGCTTTTTCTCGCTCGAGCGATTCGCGTCGTTGACGCTCGAGTTCCTCGACTTCCTCGCGGCGACGTACCTGCACATGGCTGAGAATTCGTGTCACATCGGATTTGATATTCACCAGCAGTTGCTGGAAGAGTTCGAATGCTTCCCGCTTGTACTCTTGCTTGGGATTTTTCTGAGCGTAACCGCGCAGATGAATACCGCGCCGCAAATGATCCATGGATTGCAGATGCTCTTTCCAGCGTGTATCGAGTACCTGAAGCATGACTTGCTTTTCGAAGCGGCGCATCAATTCCTCGCCGACAGCCTCGACCTTCGCGGCGTAAGCTTCACGATGCTGGGTCTGCAAACGCTCACGGAGCTGCTCTTCGTGGAAGTGCTCATCCTCCTCGGCCCACTGCACGACAGGAACATCCAGATTGAATTCGGATTTCAGATGATCCTGCAGACCTCTGAGATCCCATAATTCCGGCAAGCTTTGCGGCGGCACGAAACTACTGATCGCCTCGTCGAGGACCTCCTCACGTATTCCCATGACGTTAGCGGAGACATCATCAGCCGCTAGAATTTCATTGCGTTGTTCATAGATGACACGACGCTGGTCATTGGCTACGTCATCGTATTCGAGCAACTGTTTACGAATATCGAAGTTCCGACCTTCCACCTTTTTCTGCGCACGCTCGACAGCATTGGACACCATCCTGTGCTCGATAGCCTCACCGCGCTCGAGGCCTAACGCTCCCATCATTTTCTGAACGCGCTCGGACCCGAACAAGCGCATCAGGTTATCTTCAAGCGAAAGGAAGAAACGGGTCGAGCCCGGGTCTCCCTGACGTCCAGCGCGGCCTCGCAATTGATTATCGATCCGTCGTGACTCATGCCGCTCGGAGCCGACCACGTACAACCCACCCGCACGAAGCACCGCGTCATGACGTTCTTGCCATGCCACCTTGATGGCATCGATCTGCTCTTGATCGGGGTCGTCGAGTTTGGCGACCTCGGCTTCCCAGTTGCCCCCCAGGACAATATCCGTTCCGCGACCCGCCATGTTGGTCGCGATGGTAATTGCACCTGGACGTCCCGCCTGCGCAATGACTTCGGCTTCCTGCTGATGCTGCTTGGCATTAAGTACATTGAAGCTCATGCCCTCGCGCTTCATCATGTCCGCCAGGCGTTCGGAGCTCTCGATGGAAGCCGTACCGACCAACACCGGACGCCCTGACTCAGTCTGCGACTTCACATCGGCAATAATCGCCTCGAATTTCTCTTCCTCGCTGAGATAGACCAAGTCATTCAGGTCATCACGAATCATCGGCTTGTTGGTAGGAATCACCATGACGTCAAGGCCATAAATCTGACGAAATTCGAAGGCCTCGGTATCCGCCGTGCCGGTCATCCCGGCCAATTTCTCATACAAGCGGAAATAATTCTGGAATGTGGTCGAGGCCAACGTCTGGCTCTCACGTTGCACGGTCACGCCTTCCTTGGCTTCTACGGCCTGGTGCAACCCTTCGGACCAGCGGCGCCCCGGCATCGTACGCCCGGTATGCTCGTCGACGATCACGACCTGATCGTCATTGACGATGTAATCCACATCACGTTGATAAAGGTGACGGGCACGCAGTGCCGAATGCATATGCTGCAGCAGGTTGAGGTTCTTGGCCGCATACAGCGAGTCCTCCTCGGCCAAAAGCCCTTGTTCCCGCATCAGTGACTCGACCTTGTTATGCCCTTGTTCGGTCAACTCCACTTGCTTGTGCTTTTCATCAAGCGTGAAGTCTCCCGATGTCGGGTCCTCCGGATCACTGCACTGCTGGACGTCTTTCGCCAGGCGGTCAATTACCTTGTATAGCTCGGTATTTTCCTCGACCGGCCCGGAGATGATCAGTGGGGTGCGCGCCTCATCGATCAGTATCGAATCAACCTCATCGACAATGGCGTAATGCAATTCCCGCTGGACCTTGTCTTCCAGTGAAAACGCCATATTGTCGCGCAGATAATCGAACCCGAACTCATTATTGGTGCCATAAGTGATGTCGCACGCATAGGCGGCACGCTTCTGTGCCGAGGTTTGTCCCGAGTAGATCGTACCCACGCTCAAACCGAGCAGTTCATAAAGCGGCCGCATCCACTCGGCATCGCGGCTTGCCAGGTAATCATTGACGGTCACGACATGCACGCCCTTGCCCGAGAGCGCATTCAGATAGACGGCAAGCGTCGCAACCAGCGTCTTGCCTTCACCGGTCTTCATCTCGGCAATTCGACCGCGATGGAGTGCCAGCCCGCCTATCAACTGCACATCGAAGTGACGCATGCCCATAGCGCGTTTACTGGCTTCGCGAACAGTCGCAAACGCCTCAGGCAACAGTTTATCCAAGCTCTCGCCACCCGCGAGACGTTCGCGAAACACGGCGGTTTGCGCCGTCAACGCTTCATCATCGAGAGCTTCCATCTGGGTTTCCAGAGCGTTGACCTGAGATACTATCTTTCCCAGACGCTTCACTTCACGGTCATTTTTCGTACCGACGACTTTACGTAGCAACGTATTCAGCATGGAGTGTCCAATTTTGCCAAAGCGCAGCATGACCGTTTCGAGACGATCGTAGCTACCATGCTACCTGCGCTGATGTAATCAAGGGTGTCAGGATATCGAAACGCATGTATCGGTCGGTACGGGGGGACCTCGGCACGCCAGGACATCGTAAGCCGCTGCGGGAAGGCGCTTTACTAACCGCCAGGGAACGAGCTTGATACGCACAGGGGTAGGCATGGGCACCCGCGGATAACAACGCCGACGATGTGCGATGTTGCGGCTACGAGCTCGAATGACACTGGGCGTCAACAAGCAGATCTGTACCACACGCTCGACCGATCTTCCCGGTTCGGCATTCAGCAATGTGGCTGGCAGTAAGCACCCTACCAACAGCCCTGCCAGCCACCAGCGAGTAATCACCCCACGTGGCGACACTCCTGCAGCAGCCTGTGCAGTATCGTCTGTCGCGGTCCTGGTATGGTACATAACTGTTGACATATTCCCGTTCGTGCTATGGTATCAGCCAGTTTCACCGGCCTTGCAGAACAAGCTAATGAGTATAAAGGTTAAGCGTTTCCGCGCCCAGTCCATCAACTCGCTACTTAGCGGTAGCAGCGAGCTTGGCCATCTGATACGAGCCGCTTCATTGCTCGAACGGGCGCAAGGTGAATTGCGTCGCGCCTTGCCAGGCGACATGCAGGAGCATGTGTATGTCGGAGGCTATCACCAAGGAAAACTGACCATTATCACGGACAAGGCCGCCTGGCTGACATGGCTTCGATTCCAGCAATCTCATTTGCTCGGCATACTCCATCGCTTGCCGGAATTGGAGAGTGTGACGGGACTCGCGTTCAAGGTTCGTCCGGTTCACCCGCCCAAGGTGCCTCAACGTCAACATCGCAGACTCCCCAGCAAGGCAGCCGATGAATTATCGAGTTGCGCAGCTGACACTGACAATCCCCGCTTGAAAAAGGCGCTTGAGCGCTTGGCATCACATGCCGAAAGACAGGAATAACGACACAACCAACGCCGGCCGGAATCCTCGACGATCAAACGAAAACGCTGCCTTCCTGGGAGGGCAGCGTTTCTAATCCATAACGGGGCCAAACCGCTCTATGCCATGGCAGGTGCCGCATATGAAATCGGCACGTCTTCGGTTTCGTCTTCAAACGTCACGATTTCCCAAGCGTCGGGCTGCTGAAGCAAGGCACGACAGAGCTGGTTGTTAAGCGCGTGGCCGGATTTGACACCACGAAACTCGCCAATCAGGCTGAAACCGAGTTGGTAAAGATCGCCGATGGCATCCAGCACTTTATGTTTGACGAACTCATCGTCATAACGCAGACCACCTTCATTCACGATCCGGTAATCATCTACCACGATCGCATTGTCCAGGCTGCCACCTAGAGCCAGATTATGAGAACGCAAAAATTCGAGATCTCTCATGAAACCAAAGGTTCTCGCCCGAGAAACCTCTCTAACGAAAGAGGTCGTGGAGAAGTCGACAACGGCTCTCTGCTTCTGTAATTCGATGACAGGGTGATCGAAATCGATGGCAAAAGAGACCTTGAAGCCTTCATGAGGGAGAAATACAGCCTCTTTGTCATCTTCCTGAACGGCAATTTTCCGTTTGATACGAATGAACTTCTTGGGAGCATCCTGCTCGGTGATGCCAGCCGATTGAATCAGGAACACAAAAGGACCGGCACTGCCATCCATGATGGGTACTTCCGGAGCACTGACATCGACGTAAGCATTATCGATACCAAGACCGGCGAGCGCCGACATGAGGTGCTCAACCGTTGCCACCTTCGCTCCCCCTTGAGAAAGCGCTGTGCATAGCATCGTATCAGTGACGTTCTCGGCTCGAGCAGCGATATGTACCATCGGGTCCAGATCGGTACGCACGAAGATGATACCAGCATTGGCAGGTGCCGGCCTCAACGTGAGGTAGACCTTTTCTCCCGAATGCAACCCAACGCCGGTTGCACGAATGGTATTCTTAAGAGTTCGTTGTCGTATCATGGGCAATTGCCAGGCAGCCATTCATTATCAAACACCGTTCACTATAACACTGAACAGGGGTGACAACAAATTGTCATTGCAACGCGCGCCTTTCATTGCCGTGATAGCCAGGCTCAATCAGCCTGGCGACGGAGAAAGGCGGGGATATCCAAGTAATCATCAAGCTCCTGGGATTTGCGGCTATCCGATCGACTACGCGCAGCATTTTCCTGCTGCTCGGCTTTCGCGGACTGCTGCCGCATGACCGCGGGCTGTTGCTGAAGCTTGCGATAGTCGGAGGTATCGGGACGCGCGGCTGCTGTCTCACGCGGTGCTGCCTTCTGCTGATTACCTTCCAAACCGGCAGCGACAACGGTCACCCGAAGCTCGTCCGACATTTCCATATCGATGGAGGTTCCCACGACGATAGTGGCATCTTGAGAAGCGAACTCCTGGACCGTCGCCCCGACGTCATTGAATTCACCAATGGACAGGTCCGGCCCGGCGGTGATATTGACCAGAATACCGCGTGCGCCGTGCAAGTCGATATCCTCCAACAGGGGACTGCGGATGGCCTTCTCGGCAGCTTCCCGAGCGCGGTTCTCACCGGTGGCTCCGCCGGTTCCCATCATGGCCATTCCCATCTCGGACATGACGGTTCGCACATCCGCAAAGTCAACGTTGATGATACCCGGGCTGGTGATCAACTCGGCGATTCCCTGAACGGCACCGAGCAACACGTCATTGGCCGCACTGAAAGCCCCCAACAAGCTGGCATTCTTGCCCAACACGGCGAGCAGCTTCTCATTGGGAATAGTGATCAGGGAGTCGACATGTTCGGAAAGCTCTTTCATGCCTTCTTCGGCAGCACGCATGCGCTTGGGTCCCTCGAACGGGAACGGCCGGGTCACGACGGCCACTGTCAGGATCCCCAGCTCCTTGGCTACCTGTGCAACGATCGGCGCACCTCCTGTCCCGGTACCTCCCCCCATACCGGCAGTGATGAACACCATGTCGGCACCCTCGATAAGTTCGGCAATTCGGTCACGATCTTCCATTGCCGCTTGCCGACCTACATCGGGATTTGCCCCGGCGCCAAGTCCTTTGGTGATGTCACTGCCCAATTGGAGAACGGTCTTGGCAGTGACGCGTTTGAGAGCTTGCGCATCAGTGTTGGCGCAGACGAACTCTACACCTTCAATGTTGCTCTCGACCATGTGGTTGACGGCATTACCACCACCGCCACCGACACCGACCACTTTAATGACCGCACTGCTTGAGGGTGCGTTATCTACCAGTTCGAACATAACCCCGTCTCCTGGGACCGTTAGCGGCCCTTGTCAGAAATTTCCTTTGAACCAGCCCTTGATCTTGTCCAGCGCCGGAATACCGTCCTTGAATCCACGCCGGGAGACGTCCTCCCCTTTCGGCTGGGCCGAAACCAATTTCCCCTGCCCCTGGCGACCATGCCCGAGCCTGGCTTCACGCATACCATAATGTAGCAAACCGACTCCCGTTGAATAAATCGGATTACGCACGACATCAGCCAAGCCTCTGACATTGTATGGAAAGGCGATACGAACCGGCATATGAAAGATTTCTTCTGCCAACTCGACCACGCCTTCCATACGAGAAGTGCCGCCTGTCAAGACGACACCCGCCGCTACCAAATCTTCATAACCGCTTCGCCTGAGCTCTTCGCGAACCAGCGTAAAGAGCTCTTCATAACGAGGCTCCACCACTTCGGCCAATGCCTGACGGGACAAATCCCTTGCCGGCCGGTCACCTACACTGGGCACTTTGATCATCTCGTCACTGGATGCCAACTGTGTAAGAGCACAGGCATATTTAACTTTAATATCTTCGGCGTACTGCGTTGGTGTTCGTAGCGCCATGGCAATATCATTGGTCACTTGATCCCCGGCAATCGGGATGACAGCCGTATGCCGAATGGCACCCTCGGTGAACACAGCAATGTCCGTTGTGCCGCCACCGATATCGACGACGCAGACTCCCAGCTCGCGCTCATCTTCAGTCAAGACCGCATGGCTGGACGCCAGTTGCTCCAGAATAATCGCATCGACTTCAAGCCCACAACGCCTCACGCACTTCTCGATGTTCTGCACTGCATTGAGCGCGGCTGTCACCAAATGAACACGTGCCTCGAGCCGAACCCCGGACATGCCGAGTGGCTCACGAATTCCTTCCTGGTTGTCGATGGCAAATTCCTGGGGTAACACATGCAGAACACGTTGCCCTTCCGAGATGGCTCTTGCACGCGCTGAATCAATGACTCGATCAATATCCGAAGTAGTGACCTCTCGTTCCTTGATGGCGACAACGCCATCGGAATTCATGGAACTGATATGACTCCCGGCGATCCCGACATAGACAGAATGGATATCACAACCGGCCATCAATTCCGCTTCTTCGACTGCGCGCTGGATAGACTGCACAGTCGACTCGATATTGATCACAACTCCTTTTTTCATGCCTCGAGATGGATGCGAGCCGATACCAGCAATTTCGATACTTCCATCATCTGTGGCTTGTCCAACGATCGCCACGACTTTGGATGTTCCGATATCCAGCCCGACTACCATATTCGACGCATCGGATTGAACTGCCATGGGCCGGGAAGACTCCTTAATACTCGTCTATATCGAATGTCCGTATAAGGACGTAATAACACCTTGGACCAATTATAGGAACAACTTGCGCCGATTAACCAGCCCTGATGTAAATCATTCGTCAGAATACGGGGATTTTTACCAAAAAGGAACACCCGAAAAGCCTATTTGACGGGGGATGTATCCAAAAAACGACTCATGAACCTTCATCACCATTCAACGAGTCGGTATCCGTCTCACCATGCCAGGCAACGGCAACACCATTAGGATAGCGGAGATCTATGTAGCGAATTTGCGACGCCTGACTACCCAATTGACGTTGCCATGCCGCGGTCAATCTCGCCAACCTGGCATCACGATCATTTCGCCCCAACATGATCCAGACACTATCATCGAGTTGAAGTCGCCACGCCCCCCTTGCTTCCAACCTCAACTGGGTCACTTCAACGCCCAACGTATCGAAACGCCCCTGTAGTTTTTCAAGATAATTCAGCACCTCCTTGCCACTATCATCCGGGCCCGCAAGATCCGGTAAACCATCGGGAGGAGTCACCTGCCCAATATCGAAGGGCTCGCCCTCTTCATTGAGCAACTCGTCATCGTTCCATCGAGCCACGGGGCGTTGCTCCACCAATTCGAAGCGCAACGCATTGGGCCATTCTCGAGACACGCTGACTTCCGCCAACCAACCTATCCGTTTGGCGCGATGTCGCAGGTCCCCCAAATCCACGGACAACCATGTCTTGCCACGCATCAATGGGGCCATGTGGTTCTGCAGATAGCTGGCACTCACATACTGGAGATCACCACCGACCGATACTCGTTCTATGGGGCGATCCAGCCACACCCACAACGCTCGTCCACCGGCACCCAGTAGCACGACCAACAATACGATTCCCAACCATGAGCCCCGCATAATGAATCAAGCGCCCATCGAGGTATCGAGAATCTGCATGACCAAGGCATCGAAATCCATACCGGCATGAGCCGCCGATTGAGGCACCAGGCTATGATCCGTCATTCCCGGAACGGTATTGACCTCGAGAAGCCAGAAACTGCCGTTGGCATCGCGCATCACATCGACACGCCCCCATCCACGACCGCCGATGACGGCAAACGCCTCACGACATAGCTCGCCCAGTACGTTTTCCTCCGCCGGAGGCAAGCCGCATGGCAAATGGTAGAGTGTCTCGTTGGAATGATATTTGGCCTCATAATCATAGAAACCGCTCGGCACCTCGACGCGAATCGCCGGCAGGACCTTGTCTCCCAATAACGACACGGTATATTCATCACCTTCGATAAACCGCTCCGCCATGACATTGGCATCGAAGCGAGCCGCCTCCTGATAGGCTGATTTCAACGCTTCCACGTTATCGACAATGGTAATCCCGAGCGTCGAACCTTCATGAACAGGCTTGACGATCAAGGGCAACCCAAGGCGCTCACAAACATCACGCCAATCGGAGTGTTCCCCGAGCGTAATGCTTTCCGGCGTCGGCAGGTTCCAGGCATGCCACAGCATCTTCGTGCGCTGCTTATCCATACCCAGCGCCGACGCCAGAACCCCACTCCCGGTATAGGGAATCTTCAGTAACTCCAGGGCGCCTTGCAGGGTGCCGTCTTCTCCATCACCACCATGCAGAGCGATAAAGACTCGATCCGGACGCATGGTCTCGAGGCCAACCAACCCGCCTTCCGCCAGATCGTACCCTTGAGCGTCGACTCCCTGCCGCCATAACGCCGCAAGAATTGCCGCGCCACTGATCAATGAGACTTCCCGCTCAGCGGAATCGCCGCCATAGAGAACCACGACACGACCGTATTCACCAGGCTCTCGTCCCAGATTCATAGCTCCACCTCTGCGAGATTCAAGCGACTCTCCGCCAAGCGCATGGAGATCCCTCCAATATCTCCAGCGCCCTGCGTAATGAGGATGTCACCGGGATGCAACAGGGTCGAGAGCAAATCGGGTAATGCACCTTTCTCTTCAACGAACAGCGGATCCACCTGGCCGCGCTGGCGAATCGACCCTGCCAGAGTACGGCCTTCCGCGCCGGTGATCGGTGCTTCCCCGGCACTGTAGACATCCAATAGCAACAGAGCATCGACGCCGGACAAAACACGCACGAACTCTTCATAAAGGTCACGCGTCCGGGTAAAGCGGTGCGGCTGATACACCATGACCAACCGGCGTTCGGGCCATCCGGCACGCACCGCCTGAATCACCATTTCCACTTCCCGAGGATGATGACCGTAATCATCGACGAGCATGATGTCGCCATCCCCTTGAGGCGCCGGATAGTGACCGTGCACCTGGAAACGGCGTCCAACGCCGGCAAAGCTCGCAAGTCCTTTGAGGATCGCTGTATCGGACACACCGGCGTCGCTCGCGACGGCGATTGCCGCCATTGCATTCAAGGCATTATGGCGCCCCGGCATGGCTAGATTCACATCCAGAGGCGCCTGACCATCCGGCCGTAGCGCCGTAAAATGCACTCCTCCACCTTTCTGAGAAAACTCAACGATCCGATAATCGGCATCAGCACTAAAACCATAGGTCACGAATTGTCGATGCACCTGATCGAGCATGTCGCGGACATGCTCATCATCGACGCACAGAATGGCCAGACCATAAAACGGAAGATTATGGAGAAACTCGAGAAACGTACTTCTCAACCGCTCGAAATCACCGCCATACGTCGACATATGGTCGGCATCGATATTGGTGACGATCGAGACCATCGGTTGCAGATGCAGAAAAGAGGCATCCGATTCATCGGCTTCCGCGACTAACAGATCGCCTTCACCAAGACGTGCATTGGTCCCCGCGCTGGTCAACTTGCCACCGATCACGAATGTTGGGTCCAACCCGCCTTCGCCAAGCAACGTCGCCACGATACTGGTCGTGGTAGTCTTGCCGTGAGTGCCCGCAACGGCGATCCCATGCCGGAAACGCATCAATTCAGCCAGCATCTCGGCACGTCTTACTACTGGTACACGATGTTCGTGAGCCCAGCGTATTTCGGGATTGGCAGCGTCGACGGCCGTGGAAACCACTACGACGTCCGCGTGCTCCACATGACTGGCATCATGGCCTATGGCAACATTGATTCCCACATCGCGGAGGTGGGCAACGACCGCACTCTCCTTGAGGTCACTGCCGCTGACGGCGTATCCCTGGTTGGCCAATACTTCTGCAATACCGCACATACCGGCACCGCCTATACCCACGAAATGAATGCGCCGTATACGACGCATTCCCATGCCGCGGTTATCATTGCCACGCTCTGCCTGGCAAATGGCGTTGGATGTTGTACTAGCGCTCAAGTCCTGTCTCCATACAGCCAGCCACCAGGCGATCAACGGCATCGACATGCGCACTTGCGCGTACCTTTTCCGCCATGGTGGCAAGAATTTGGGGATTCAATAACGAGGACAGTCGTTCGGCGAGAGACGATGACGTCAGGTCACGTTGCAAGAGCATGACGCTACCCCCCGTATCGACAAGCCCTTTCGCATTGATGGCCTGATGATCGTCAACGGCATGAGGAAAAGGAATCAACAACGATGGCTTGGCAGCCGCCGCCAATTCAGACACCGTCAATGCGCCTGCACGGCACACGACTAGATCCGCCCAATCATAGGCCGTTGCCATATCCTCGATGAATGCTGTCACTTCTGCGTCAACGCCATGCTCCAGGTACGCCTGGCGTGTCGATTCCTCCTTGTCGCGACCAGCCTGATGCCAGACTTGTGGGCGTCGTTCCCTCTCCAGAAGACTCAATGCCGTCGGCAGTGTCTCGTTCAGCACTTTTGCACCCAATGACCCACCGACCACCAATAGACGCAGTGGTCGTTCACGCATCGAGTCGCTATCATGTGGCTGAGTACCGAGTGACGCTATCGCTTCACGTACCGGATTGCCGATCACCTCGACATTGTGTCCTGGGAATGCATCAGGGAATGCCGCATAGACACGCTTGGCAAAGCGGGCCAGTACCCGGTTTGTCATTCCCGCAATCGCATTTTGCTCATGAATCAGCACCGGTCGGCCCATCAACCAGGCAGCAATTCCCCCCGGGCCACTCGCGAAACCGCCAAGACCGACCACGACGCCGGGATTGACCTGACGGATAATGCGACCCGCCTGCCATACGGCGCGGGTAAGCCGCCAGGGTGCCATCAACCAGCCGACCATACCGTTACCCCGCAAACCGGCAACGGAAATACGATGCAACGAAAAGCCGGCATCAGGCACCAGGGTATTCTCGATACCATGCGGACTGCCCAGCCAGGACACCTCTATCCCCTGTGCAGTCAAGCCCTGCGCCAATGACAAGGCGGGTATGACATGGCCTCCAGTACCTCCGGCCATGATCAAGGCACGCTTGGGATTGCCCCGGCTCATTGTTTCGCTCCTTTTCGATATCCCGCTGTTCGGGCGGTTTTCCTTGATGCGGTCGGTCTTGAGCGCCTGACCCGTCGACGAGTCTCGATATCGACCCGCAGCAGCATCGCCACCATGACACAGCTGACCAGCAGACTGGAGCCACCATAGCTGAGCAATGGAAGTGTCAACCCTTTGGTGGGCAACATACCAGTGCTTACCGCGATATTGATGAAGGTCTGGGCACCAAGCACGAGAGCGATCCCATAACTGAGATATGCAGCAAACGGCAGTTTGACCAATTCCGCATTCCGTCCGATGACCAGGCCGCGATATATGAGCAGGGCAAACAGGATCACCACGCTCATCGCACCAATCAGGCCCAGTTCTTCGGCAATCACCGCAAAGACGAAATCCGTGTGAGCCTCGGGCAGATAGAACAATTTCTGAACACTGTTTCCCAACCCGAGCCCTAGCCAATGCCCCCGGCCGTAGGCTATCAGAGCCTGGGTCAACTGATAGCCACTGGCGAACTGATCCGACCAGGGATCGGCGAAACTAGTCAATCTCGCCAGCCGGTAGGGTTCAGCAATCGCAACAACAAACCCCAACGCCCCGACAGCCATCAGCAATAACAGAAAACGCCACCAAGGGGCACCTGCCATCAGCAACATTCCCAGCACCCCCCCCATCAGCACTACTACGGCACCATAATCAGGCTCCAGGATCAGCAAGCCGGAAAAGATAAGAGCCACGACCAATGGCCGCAGAAAAGCGCCCCACTGCCGCCGTACCTCAGGCAGAAAACGTTCCAGATAACCTGCCAGATACACGATCAAGAATAGCTTCGCCACTTCCGATGCTTGAAGGTTGAAGGGGATCCCGGGAACAGATAACCACCGTTTGCTGCCGTTGACTTCGCGTCCCACCAGCAACACCATGATCAGCAACACAAAACCCAGCAACAGCAAAAAAGGCCCGTTAACCCGCCACCAGGCAAGAGGAACACGAGTCACACCTGCTGCCGCCGTCAGTGAGATAAGAATGAAAAGACCATGACGGAGGCTGTAATGATACGGATTGCCTGTCAGGCCGGAAGCGACTTCCGTGGACGCGGAGGTCACCATCACCCATCCAATGATGAGCAGCGCCAGAGCCGCCACCAGCAACCAACTATCAAACGGATAGCCCTCGGTTGAGAATCGTTGGGTCAGCGATCTTCGCATGACGCCTCCCCTGCCGACGAACGCACCCATCGGCAGAATACCTCACCCCTCGCCTGATAACCGGTAAACTGATCAAGACTAGCGCATGCCGGCGATAACAGGACGCAGTCACCAGGCTCGGCTATCGATCGTGCATGCGCCATGGCCTGCTCGAGATCCGACACCCGTGAGATAGCGAGGAAGGAAGGCAATGCCTGCGCCAGACGCTCCGCATCCTGCCCGAACAGAACGGCTGCACGCGCATAGGTCGCTAACGGTTGGGCCAATGGCGTAAAGTCCGCATCCTTACCAACCCCACCTGCCAACAACACCAACTTTCCCGGAATCGTCGGCCCTAGACCATGAATGGCAGCAAGCGTTGCACCGACATTGGTTCCCTTGGAATCGTTGATCCAGGAAACGCCATCGAGATCAGCAACCCACTCTCCCCGATGTGGCAACCCCGGGAAACGAGCCAGCGCTTGTCGCATTGCCCTGAGCGGCAACCCCAAGTGCTGTCCCATTGCCAATGCAGCTAATGCATTGGCCTGGTTATGCCGCCCACGCAATCCCATGTCGGTGGTCCGTATCAGTGGTTTACCGCCATGCATCAACCATGTCTCGCCCTCCAACTCGCTGATTCCCCACTCCTCATCGACGGGCTCCTGTGTCGTGAACCGATCCAGCGCCGGCACATCCATCACCGGCCAGGTTCTCTCGTCTTCGCCATTGACTACAGCATGGCGGGCACCCCGAAATATCGATTGTTTAATGGACCCATAATTCGCCATGTCTCCGTGGCGATCGAGGTGATCCTCGCATAAATTGAGATACGCTGCGGTCTCAGCGCCTAACCAGACGGTCGTCTCAAGCTGAAAACTCGACACTTCGAGCACGAACAGCTCAGCGTCAGGATGTTCATGCAGCAAATCCAACGCTGGCGGTCCGAGATTGCCGCCAACCGCCACCCGTCGCCCGGCCGCCCTGGCCATCTCACCCAACAACGTAGTCACGGTCGACTTGGCATTGGAGCCAGTGATTGCAGCGATGGGAACGCAACACTCGCGCACGAAGAGCTCTATCTCCCCGATTACAGGAATACCGTGGCCCTGAGCATGTCGTGAACGTGCTGCTGCCGCCAATTCCGGCATTCGCGGATCGACACCCGGGCTCAGCACGATTTCACCGGCCTCACTCATATCCAATTCGGAAAGCGGACCGCAATACACCGGTACATCGGGATGGTCGACACGAAATGACGCCAACCCCGGAGGGGAAGGTCGCGTATCGGCTAGCATGAAAGGCACATTGCGCTCGGCCAGATGACGGGCAATGGCGCCTCCTGACACCCCAAGCCCAACAACTAGCGTCATCCCGAGCGGGACTTTCATAGTGACACCTCTTGGCCAGATAGCCGTACGGTTTTTTCGGGAGGAAAACTGCGTCAACGAAGCTTGAGTGTTGCTAGACCAAGCAGGACCAGAACAACCGTAATGATCCAGAACCGGACGATGACGCGAGGTTCAGGCCACCCTTTCAGTTCATAATGGTGATGTAGCGGTGCCATGCGAAAAATTCGTCGTCCAGTCAGTTTATAGGAACCGACTTGAAGGATGACCGATACGGTTTCCATCACGAAGACCCCACCCATGACGAACAAGACGATTTCCTGACGCACGATTACCGCAATCACGCCCAGCGCAGCACCCAACGCCAAAGCCCCGACATCCCCCATGAAGACCTGGGCCGGGTAAGTATTGAACCAGAGGAAGCCCAGGCCGGCGCCAGCAATCGTGCCACAAAATACCGCTAATTCCCCGGCGCCAGGAATCACCGGTATATGCAGATAGGTAGCGAATACCGTATTCCCGCTGGCATAGGCAAATACCGCCAATCCCATCGCGACCAGGACCGTCGGCATGATAGCCAGACCGTCGAGCCCATCGGTCAGGTTGACAGCGTTGGAACTCCCAACGATCACGAAATATGCCAGGACAATGTAGAACAGCCCCAGTTGGACGACGACATCCTTGAAAAACGGAACGATCAGGCTCGTTTCAACCGGGCCTGCCGCCGTCAGATACAGAATCGCCGCTGCCGCAAGGCCAATCAGAGATTGCCAGAAATATTTCCACTTCGCCGGTAACCCCCGTGGATTTTTCTCCACGACCTTGCGGTAATCATCGATCCAACCGATGGCGCCATACCCAAGCGTCACGCCCAGCACGACCCAGACGTAATGATTGCGAAGGTCCCCCCACAGCAGCGAGCTGATAGCGATTGCCATCAGGATCATGGCTCCCCCCATGGTAGGGGTGCCCGCTTTGGACAAATGGGACTGAGGCCCATCATCCCTGACGGCTTGCCCGATCTGCCTCTCGACCAATCGGCGGATCATCATCGGTCCCAACCACAAGCACAACAGGAGAGCGCTCAGAGTCCCCATGATGATGCGAGTCGTGAGGTAATTGAAAACATTGAAGGCGCTTTGAAATTGCGCTAAAAACTCGGCCAGAAAAAGCAGCATGTATTCCGTTCACCTTGATCCATCACAACGCAGCGCATCCACGACTCGTTCCATGGCCGCACTACGTGACCCTTTAACCAGCACGCTGGCTCCCGTCGGAAGATGCTCTCGAGCGTATCCGACCAACGCCTCCCATTGCTCGAAATGACATCCCATGTCGCCGAACGCATCAACTGCCGGTTTGGCATCCGTCCCCATCGCTACCAGGCATTGAACACCACATGCCCTCGCATAGTGGCCGATATCGGCATGCAATTCCGGCGAGGCATCTCCCAACTCCGCCATGGCGCCCAACACGCACCAACGAGGAGAAGGCCACTCGGCCAACAACTCAAGAGCCGCTTTTACCGCCCCGGGGCTCGCATTGTAAGTGTCATCGAGTATATGAGTGCCACGAACGCCATCAACAACCGCCATACGCCCCGGCATAGGGCGAAATGACGACAACCCATTCACGACACGTGTCTCGGATACCCCCATGGCCAACGCGCATGCCGCCGCCGCCAGGGCATTGGATACATTGTATCGTCCCAGCAACGACAGGGTGACGCGCCCCAGAGCACGCCCATCCAGCAATAGCGTGAAAGCATAGCGCCCCAACGCATCACAGACCAGCCCACTGGCACGCAGCCTGGCCGCCGGATGCATCCCAAAATCCAGGACGTCATGAGGCATGGCCAACCGTTGCCAGACAGAAAAAAAGGCATCGTCCCGGTTCAGTACCGCCACACCATCATCCGGTAAGCCCGACAAGATCTCCCCTTTGGCTTGAGCTATACGCCCACGACCGCCGAACTCCCCGAGATGCGCACCGGTCACATTGGTGATGACTGCCACATTGGGTGCTGAAAGTGCCGAAGTCCAGGCGATCTCCCCCAGATGATTCGCGCCGAGTTCGATAACGGCATATTGATGCTCCGGGCGTAACGAAAGCAGCGTCAAGGGAGCCCCGATGTCATTATTGAAGTTCCCCTGCGAGGCCAGAACCTCATGATCACCGCCTAATAGAGAGGCCACCAGTTCCTTGACGGTCGTCTTGCCACTATTGCCGGTAATCGCAACCAGAGGCCCATCCCAGGCTCGGCGCCGTGCCTGTCCTAAAACACCCAAAGCGAGCCGGGTATCCTCCACAACCAGCTGCGGCAGGTCATCATCGATCGGTCGGGACACAATGGCAGCGATGGCTCCGGCTTCACGGGCGTTGGCAATGAAGTCGTGCCCATCAAAGCGCTCTCCAACCAAGGCGAGAAACAGGTCCCCGGGAGCCAGAGTCCGCGTGTCCGTCACGATGCGATGGCAGACCTTTTCTTCGGCCTCGGGACAATCGATCGCGAGAATGTCGGCAATATCTGCCAGAGTCGCCAGGCCACATTGCGTCATTGTTCGTCCCTTTGAGCTTGAAGCGCAGCAGTGGCCACGTCGACATCCGAGAATGCATGACGCACTCCATGTATCTCCTGATAGGTTTCATGACCTTTACCGGCAATCAGCACCACATCTTCCGCCTCTGCCTCGCGAATGGCATGCTCGATCGCTCCATCTCGGCCACCGATGCACCACGCACGTTGGGGCGATGCCTCATCCAGGCCGGCCATGATATCCTGCCTGATACACTGCGGCGCCTCGGTTCTGGGATTGTCATCGGTAACAACCAGCAGATCGGCATGTGCCTGCGCCGCTTGAGCCATCAACGCCCGCTTGCCCCGGTCTCGGTCACCGCCACACCCGAAGAGACACCATAGGCGGCCATGCTTACCGCGATGGGCGCGCAACGCTTGTAGTGCATTGGCCAAGGCATCCGGCGTATGTGCATAATCAATCACCACGCTGGGCTGTCCAGGAAATGATAACAATTCCATACGTCCAGGAACCGGCTTGAGCGCGTCGGCAGCCTGAAACAGGGCATCCAGATCATCCCCCAACCCCCAGGCAGTCGCGATCGCCAGCAGTACATTATCAAGGTTGAAGCGTCCCATTAACGAGAGCGCCAGCTCACGCTCTCCTTGCGGTGTCGCGACCAGCGCTCGCTGCCCCTCCTCATGCGGAGTCCACTCGACGACTCGGAGTGTTGCTGCCTCCTGATCACCGCACGCCAGTACCCGAACATGCTGCGCCATACCTGACAGCATCAGACGAGCCAGTGCATCATTACCATTGACCACGGCCACCTGAAGCTCCTGACGCTGAAACAGTTTGGCTTTGGCAGCCGCGTATGCCGCCATGCTGTCATGGTAGTCGAGGTGGTCGCGACTCAAATTGGTGAACACTGCCGTATGCAGACGACATCCCCGCAAGCGTTGCTGATCCAGCGCATGCGAGGAGACTTCCATGGCAATACGCGAGATACCCCGATGTGCCATGTCACCCAGTTGAGCCTGAAGCATCAACGGCCCCGGCGTGGTCAAGCCACTGTCGATAAGCTGTCCTGCAGGCCCGAATCCAAGCGTTCCGATCAAACCCGCACGATGCCCCAGCGCATCACTCAACTGGGCCAGATAGTGGGTTACCGAACTCTTGCCATTGGTACCGGTCACGCCAACCAGCGCCAGAGTATCCGGCACCGCAAAGAGTTTGTGTCCCAACTCTCCCAAGCGTTGCTGTAGCGCAACGAGTCCCAAAACGCATTGCGAGGTACCACCGCTTTCCGTCACTCCCTCATCGTCATGACGCAAGACCAAGGACGCACCGGCAGACAGCGCCTGCTCGATGAATTGCCTGCCATCGACGTGAGTGCCTGGCAATGCCAGGAAAACATCTCCCTTATCGACATCACGACTGTCCGTCACCAGGCGAAGCCGTTCCGGGACGTCCTCTGCCAGGTACCGGTCACTTAGTGCTTCCGGCCACATGGCATCGAGACAAGCAAGCAGGTGATCTCGTTCGAGGTGCATCAAATTGGCCATTAGCGCTCCTGAGCCTCAGACTGCTGGTCGGGTGGGACGTCCAGCAGCCGCAATGCACTCCCCGTTACCCGGGAAAAAACGGGCGCCGCGACCGCGCCACCATAATACTCATCGCCCCGAGGATGATCGATCATCACGACCGTCACAATGCGAGGCTCCGACACAGGGGCAATGCCTGCAAACAAACTACGGTAGGCATCTTTTTCATAACCTCCCGGAGAGGACTTGCGTGAAGTCCCCGTTTTCCCGGCAATACGATACCCCGACACAGCAGCCCGATGTCCCCCCGCACCTGGCTGCACTGACTCTTCCAGCATCCTCAAGAGCTCATGGGATATTTCTGGATCGAAGACCTGCGTGCCCTCAGGTGATTCATTGCGCTTGAGCAGCGACGGCTCCAAACGCCGTCCATCATTGGCAATAGCGGTATAGGCACTGGCCAGTTGCAGTGTCGATACCGACAGGCCATATCCATAGGAAAGTGCCGCACGTTGGCTTCGTGACCATCGCACCGGCGGCGGTACGCTGCCGTCTGCTTCCCCCGGAAATCCTGTTTCGGGCGGCTGGCCCAACCCTAAAGCGTTATAGCGTTCCCAAAGTGTCGTGTCATCGAGCTCCAGTGCAATGCGTGACATACCGATGTTGGACGATTTTTCGAGTATCTCCGCCAGTGTCAAGCGGCCATAGTTGCGAAAATCATGGATCGTGAACCCATCGATACGCATCCAGCCAGGCGATGTGTCGATGACAGTATCCGGCTCGTACTCCCCTGTAGATAATGCCGCAGACATCGCCAGCGGTTTCATGACCGAGCCAGGTTCAAAGACATCAACGATCGCCTGATTGCGCAATCCGCCAGGATCCATACCGGCGCGATCATTAGGATTGAACGAGGGGACATTGGCCATAGCCAGGACTTCGCCATTGCGGTTATCGATCATCACAAGGCTGCCACCTTTGGCATCATGCTCGGAAACGGCTGACTTGAGTTCACGGTAGGCCATGTATTGAAGCCGTTGATCGATGGATAGCGTCAAATCCCCCCCGGGTTTCGCATCCTGCAACAGCTTGACATCACGCACCAGTCGGCCGCGTCGATCTTTCAATACCCGTCGTTTGCCCGGCTCCCCGGCGAGGTGCCGTTGATAGGCAAGCTCCAACCCTTCCTGGCCTCGATCGTCGACATTGGTGACACCCAATAACTGTGCCGTCACCTCACCGGAGGGATAATAACGACGGTACTCATTCTCCGCATGAACACCCGACAGGTTCAGATCCAGAACACGCTGCGCCGCTTCAGGGGTCAATTGACGGCGCAAATACATGAACTCGCGATCCTGATAACGCTCGATGCGGGCATTGAGGTCCTCCAGATCCATATCGATCGCTCGGGCCAGCATCAGACGCTGAATATCATCTGCCGGTAGCTCTTCAGGCTCGGCCCAGAGCGTCACTACCGGTGTGGAAATCGCCAGAGGCTCACCATTGCGGTCCTTGATCATGCCTCGGTGTGCGCCAAGCGACTCCGTACGCAACGTTCTCGCATCGCCCTGTCCCTGCAGAAACGTACGATCGATGATATGAAGATCGACGATGCGCATACCCAGCAATCCCAATGCAACGATGACGATCGTGACCATCAGGGCATAACGACCACCACGCATCGGCTCCATCGCGGGAGAGCGGCGTGACCTTGCGGATTCGCGGTGCTCTTCGCTCACGGACGAATCACCTCGGCCTCGTTGACATCAGGAAGGCGCATATCCAAGCGTTCCCCCGCCAGTTTTTCGATCCGTGCCGGGGATGACCATGCACTCTCTTCCAGCAGAAGTTGCCCCCATTCCGTCTGGAGTTGGTCCGCTTCCTGTTCGAGACGTTGCAGACGTGCATATTGCTCGCGCGTCAAATGCGCACTGGTAATGACTGCCAATGCGGTCCCCAACAGCAACAACAGCAAACCTATCACCAACAGCAGCTGCCCACTGGGACGCCACCGGGCGCCAATTGCAGGGAACAAGGCTCGTCCTTTGAGCATATCCGTTTCACACCAGCTTGCGCGCTGCGCGCAACACGGCACTGCGAGCGCGTGGATTGTCGTCGACTTCGCTTGCCTCTGGCCGCCTGGCTTTTCCCATCATTTCCAGGCGCCTGGCCAATTCATCATCACGAACGGGCATACCGCGTGGCAAATGACTATCGCCGCGTACATGCTCCCGAATGAAGCGCTTGACGCGCCTATCCTCCAATGAATGGAAGCTGATGACCACCAGGTGCCCTCCAGGAGCCAGTGCCTCCAATGCCGCCTTCAAGGCAGTGTCCAGCTGTTCCAGCTCGTTATTGATATGGATACGTAACGCCTGAAAAACCCGTGTAGCAGGATGCTTACCCTTCTCCCATGCTGGATGGGCGGCTTTCACGACCTCCGCCAGATCTTCGGTACGCTCGAATGGTCGCTCCTGGCGCCGCCGAACTATCGCTCGGCTGATACGTTTGGCAAAGCGTTCTTCACCTAACGATTTGAACACTCGTACCATTTCCGACTCACTGGCATATGCCAACCACTGTGCAGCACTCTCGCCACGGGTAGGATCCATACGCATATCCAGTGGCCCGTCTCGGAGGAAACTGAAGCCTCGTTGCGGATCATCCAACTGAGGAGAGGACACCCCGATATCGAGCAATACCCCCGCAAGTCGACCATGGACACCGTGTCGTTCGGCGACTTGATCCAAGCTGGCGAACTCACCGGCTTCCATAAAGAAACGGGAATCATCGATCGACCGGGCGGCTTGCAACGCCTCGGGATCTCGATCAATGGCAATCAGGCGTCCGGATGGCGAGAGGCGATTCAATATGGCACGCGCATGACCTCCCCGTCCGAAAGTGCCATCCAGATACACACCGTCAGGGTCATTCACCAAAATATCCACGGCTCCATCAAGGAGCACACTGGCATGGCGATAGGTCGGCGGTTCCGGAAGGTTATCTGAAGACGTCATGCAATTCTCAATCTGTCAGGCCATGGCGGGATAGACGCCAGGGGCCCGATGACGACGGATGGAGTGAAGGGAGTCGGCCGATAAGCCGGGTTCTGTCTAAGACAGCCATTCATCTAGGAGGCATGTCGCCATACCTCTCGAGCAACCTACCCGAACCCGACGCGGGCCACGCCTATCGGGTTCCTATTTGGTCTTGCTCCGGGTGGGGTTTACCGTGCCACGCTCTGTTACCAGGCGCGCGGTGCGCTCTTACCGCACCCTTTCACCCTTACCGGCCTCCCGGAATCGGGAGACGTAGGCGGTCTACTCTCTGCTGCACTAGCCGTCGGCTCGCGCCGCCCAGGCGTTACCTGGCACCCTGCCCTTTGGAGCCCGGACTTTCCTCCCCCAACCTCGGGTTGGCGGCGGCTGTCTGGCCTACTCCCAAGCAAGGGAGAATAACAGCCTCCCTGCTACCGCTCAAGCGATTCACTGCTCACTGTGCTGCGCCCTCTCCTTGGCGAGCTGGGCACGCTCATACCAATCCTTCTTTCCACCCCCCAATAGTTTCGACGCGACAGCCGCCACCTGTTTGACGCCGACCTTTTCAGCGATCATGGCATCAACCAAGCGTTGTCCCTCCACATTGACTGCTGTTTCGTCGTGGGTCGAGTCGGCGCCCTCAAGCATCACGACAAATTCGCCTCGCGACTGGTCAGGGTCACGCTCCATGAGAGACTGCAGTTGAGCAGGAGCCCCCTCAAGAAAGGTCTCGAACGTTTTGGTCAGTTCGCGAGCTAGCACGACACGCCGCTCACCACATATACCCTCGATATCTTTTAGCGTGTGGCGTATTCGATGAGGTGACTCATAGAAAACGAGCGTTTCCGGTCGTTTCGCAAGCATTTCAAGCCGGGAACGTCGCGCGCTTGACTTGGCGGGCAGAAAACCATGAAAAGAGAAGCTGTCAGTCGGCAGGCCGGATGCCGATAATGCCGCGATCAGGGCACAAGCTCCCGGAATGGGAATGATTCGATGCCCTGCCTCACGCAGCGCCCGCACGAGTAGAAACCCAGGATCACTGATCAATGGCGTCCCCGCATCGCTGATCAATGCAACATCCTCACCGCGCTCAAGGCAGGCTGCGATCTGCGCAATACGGAAGTGTTCGTTGTGTTCATGCAGCGACATCAGCGGCCGCTCCACTCCGAAATGCCGCAACAGGCGACCGCTGTGCCTCGTGTCTTCAACGGCGATCAACGCCACATTTCCCAGAACATGAGCAGCACGAGCTGTCAGATCATCTAGATTCCCAATCGGTGTGGCGACCACGTACAATGCGCCGTAAGCTGATACAGTCATTGCGGTTCCGACATGCAAGTTACCCCAGACAAGGGATAGGATTTATGGACAAATCGCCTCGAAATTTCCTGGCGGCGGCACTGCTGGCGCTTCTGGTAGCCGGTTGCGCAGGACAGCCCGGCCCCGTCGAACGCGAGGATGCCGATCCTCAGGAACTGCTGGAGCAAGCCGAGGAACAGTCCGCTGCTGACGCCGCACGCAGTCGACTGGAAGCGGCTGATATCCTAGCACGTCGTGGCAATGAAACGCAGGCTCTCGATATCGCCAAGGCGATCGATGCCGGCCAGCTGGAAAACGAGCAGCGAATCCGCTGGGCCTTGCTCCTTTCGGAACTGGCTTTGGATCATGAGGATGACAGGGCTGTTATCGAAGCCACTCAATTGCTTGATGAAGACCGGGATATTGCTACAGAAGACGCCAACATTCTGCGTCAGAGACGGGGGCTGGCACTGGGTAATCTTGGAGAACCGCTAGCCGCCACGGAAACGTTGATCGCACTACAGGAAGACACCGACAATCTTGACCTGAATGACGCTATCTGGAAACAAATATCGCGTCTCGGCGAACGTCAGCTAGACAGTCTGGCGGCAGATGCCTCTCGATTGATGAGAGGCTGGACGGAATTGGCGTCACTGCAACAACGCAGCGGCGGCGATATCAACCGTTTGATCCGGCTGTATGATGACTGGCAGGAGCGCTACTCCAGCCACCCAGCAGCCCGCCGCTCTCCTGCCAAACTTGACGCCTTGCGTGATTTGCGTGATGAGCAAGTGGAACGTATCGCTGTCCTGTTACCGGAATCCGGTTCACTTGCTGATGTCGCCGGGGAGATACGTGAAGGCATGGAAGCGCGGCACATGCAAGCCGTCGAGGACGGCGAATCCACGCCACAAATCACATTTCTCGATTCCAGTAATAGCGACCTGGAATCGCTTTACGCCGAGGCGACCATGAATGGAGCACAGGTCGTGATCGGTCCATTGGACAAGGATCAGGTCAGCAGGCTGGAGAATCGCGACGAACTGCCCTTGCCCACCCTGGCACTGAACTACGGGCAGTCCGAGGAGAATCAGGCCGACAACCTGTTCCAATATGGTCTGTCGGCCGAAGACGAAGCGCGTCAAGTCGCACGCCGAGCCTATCTTGATGGCCATCGCCGCAGTGCCGTTCTGATTCCCGACAATGACTGGGGGGAGCGCGTCGGCGAGGCATTTCGGCGTGAATGGGAGACGCAAGGAGGCGACGTTGCCACCGCTCTGCGCTATAACCCCGACGCCTCCGTCACCCGTGCCATCGAGCGACTGCTGGATGTCGATGGCAATGATCGTGCCCGTACTGACGACATCGACATGATGTTCCTGCTCGCACTGCCCCGTTACGCGAGACAGGTTCCTCCAACGCTCGATTACTACTATGCAGAAGAGTTACCGATCTACGGGACATCGCACCTCTATGAAGGCCGACCACAACCCGACAGCGATCATGACCTCAATGACGTGTTCTTCATCGATATTCCCTGGCTGCTTCCCGATGCCGCTGTTGGCGGTGAAGATGCACTGCCCTATGCCAACACTTACAAGACGCTCAGTGAAGAGAGCGATCCCTCCCTGCTCAAGCTAAAAGCCATGGGGGTCGATGCCTACGAGCTCGCACGCCGCCTACCACAGATTCAGCAGATCAGTGGTACGGAAGTTTTCGGTGCCACTGGCACATTGCGCGCGCAGGATGATGGACGTATACAACGCACACTTCCCTGGGCACAGTTCATTGACGGCATCCCCCAGTTGCCCATGCAGAGTGCCGCAAGAGGCATCTTCGGCGATGATTTCGATGATGCCTTCGGGGAGGAAAAGGAGGAAGATGGTGACGACGATGACGATGAGTCATGACGCGCGAGCGCGTGGGCTCGCCATCGAGCGCCAGACCGAGAGATGGCTGCAGGAGCAGGGGCTGATTCCCATTGCCCACAACCAGCATGTCAAAGGCGGAGAACTGGATCTCGTGATGCGAGACGGCGGAACACTGGTCTTTGTTGAGGTCAAACATCGACGCAGTGCTCAACACGGACATCCACTGGAGGCAGTGACGCCCCTGAAACAGCGCCGATTGATTCGCGCCGCCCGTTTTTATCTGGCGCGCAACGGGATATCATCCCCTTGCCGATTCGATGTCGTCGCTGTGACAGGAATACAGCCATCCCTGACCTACGAGTGGATCAAGGCCGCTTTCGACGCTTTCTGAATGTTTCGGACCAGGATGTCACCATGGATTTCCAATCGCGCATACTCGATCAATTCAATGCGAGCATAGACACCAAGACCTATGCGAGCGAAGTGTTACCCCCCTTCATCGAAGTCGCTAGCCAGATGATGGTTCAGTGCCTGGTCAACGAAGGCAAGATCCTTGCCTGCGGAAATGGCGGGAGCGCAGGTGACAGCCAGCACTTCTCGTCCGAGCTGCTCAACCGTTTTGAGCGTGAACGCCCCAGTCTCCCCGCTCTGGCACTGACCACGGACACCTCCACATTAACCTCAATTGCCAACGACTACACGTACAATGAGGTCTACTCCAAGCAGATCCGTGCCTTGGGTCAACCCGGCGATGTGCTGCTCGCCATTTCGACCAGCGGTAACTCCGCCAACGTGGTACAGGCCATTCAGGCAGCCCATGACCGGGATATGACCATCGTCGCCCTGACGGGACGTGATGGTGGTAACATGGTATCCCTGCTCGGCCAGGACGACTGCGAGATCCGAGTCCCGGCCACAGTCACAGCTCGCATACAGGAAGTGCATCTATTGGTCATTCACTGCCTTTGCGACCTCATTGATGAACAACTTTTCGGCAGCAGCGAGTCTCTCACATGAAGATTGGATCATTGACTCCCATCGTATTACTCAGCTTGATGCTCGGTTTGAGTGGCTGCACGACAGTCGCCAATGTCACCAACTCGGACACAATCGAGGAAAACTACGGCAAGCGAACCATAGGCGCACGGGTCGAAGACGAAAGCATCGAGACCAAAATCGAGGTCAACCTGAGCAAGACCGACGCGCGTTTCGATGACGCACGAGTCAATGTCGATAGTTATAACGGCATTGTATTGCTCACCGGTCAGGTTCCCAGCGAGGAACTCCAGGAAAAGGCCCTGGATATCGCAGAAGATGTGCGAAACGTGCGAAAGGTCCACAATGAGCTCAGCGTTTCGGCGAACCTTCCCGCAGGACAGCGCATATCTGACGGCTGGCTGAGCACCCGGATTCGCACCGCGCTGGCGACCAACGAAAATATCGACGCCAGTCGAATTCGAGTCATCACGGAAAACGCCAGCGTCTACTTGATGGGCATCGTGACTAGAGAGGAGGGTGATCGGATCGCCAAGGCAGCCTCCGGTATCAATGGCGTCCAACGTATCGTCAAGGCGTTTGAATATCTGGACTAGTCATTATGCAGTTAGCTAAGTAAACAAGGCAGGCCTGATGGAGCCTGCCCCGAATGAACAAGCGCTCTCACTTGACGACTCGTAATGACGGTTTGCCTTTGTTGGGCGCTTTCGATTTACCCTCATCCTCGGCATCCGTAGCCGATGATTCGACGCTGGATAAATCGGGCTTTTTCTCGGCCTCATCGGATATGACAGGCTCCGACTCCTCTTCCGGCTCATCCTGACCAGGCATGACCGGCTCATGACCGAAGACCATGCCAACGCCATTTTCCCGAGCATAAAGAGCAATCAACGCATCGCTGGGTACCACCACTTCCATGGGGTGCCCCCCAAAGCGGGCATTGAATGTAATTGCATCGTTTCCTATTGAGAGTTCACGTACGGCCGACGGCGAGAGATTGAGCACAATCTGACCGTTCTGCACGAACTGCCTTGGCACCAGTACTCCTTCGCGTTCAGCATCCACGACGATATACGGTGTCTGATCGTTGTCCAGCAGCCACTCGTATAGTGCTCTGGCAAGATAAGGACGGCTAGATAACATGGGGGAACCTCGCTTTATCGCATACCGGATAGGTGTCACGATTTCATCGCTATTCGCTGAATTCAGGCGCGCATTTCCCGCTCGGCTTCGGAAAGCGATGCCTGGAAAGTGTCACGGGCAAACAGGCGCTCCATGTATGCCAGCAAAGGTTTGACCTGCTTTTCCGGCAATTCAATTCCCAATGCCGGCAAACGCCATAGCAAAGGCGCCATGCAACAATCCACCAATGAAAACTCTTCACTCATGAAAAACGGCATGTCTTCGAAGATGGGGGATATCCCCACCAAGCTTTCGCGTAATTCCTTACGTCCCCGGTCGGCGTCTTTCTTGGACCCACTGAGAATATCATCGACCAGCGGACACCATTCCCGTTCGATACGGTGCATCCACAAGCGACTCTGCGCTCTCGCTACCGGATAGACCGGCAACAAGGGAGGATGCGGAAAACGTTCATCCAGATACTCCATCATCACCTTGGATTCGTAGAGTACCAAGTCCCTATCCAGCAGAGTCGGCACACTGTCATAGGGGTTCAGGTCCGCCAGCTCCTTGGGATGATTGTCTTCCGTAACATCCAGGATGTCGACAGCCACGCCTTTCTCGGCCAAGACGATACGCACTCGATGACTGAAGTGGTCGTCACTCCCGGAATAGAACGTCATCGACGACCGCTTTGTCACTACACCCATGAAACAATCCTCACATTTGTCCGAACCCGAATGATAACACGTCCTGACTGTGACACGCTGCCCATATACAGTACCGGACTTTCGATATCTGGCATAAAAGTCAAAGGCGCATGGCCCTGAGACCATGCGCCCTCATGTCGAAGATCACTGCTGGATCAATGCACGTCCCGCCAGTACTCTCGTTTGAGCAGGTAGGCTATGACGCCGAAGATGAACAGGAAGATCAAGACCTTTGGCCCCAATGTATTGGCCTGGAGCTTGGAGGGCTCCCCAACATAGGCCAAAAAATTGGTGAGATCGTAGACAGCCTCTTCGAATTCCTCGGGCTCCATCTCGCCAGGCTCTGTCACCTGAAGCACATCGCACGACCCATCCCCACTCGCATCTTCATCTTCAGGGCATACTTTCTCCTGGACCCCTTGCAAGGGCTCCAGCACATTAGGCATGGCCACCATATCGAAGACTTCGTTGTTGACGCCCGTGGGCTGATCTTCATCCTTATAAAAGGTCAGCAGGTATGAATATATCCAGTCGGTCCCTCGTAACCGACTGTGTAGTGTCAGATCGGGCGGCGGCGCTCCGAACCAGTTTTCCGCATCGCCCTTATCCATGGCGATATGCATCTGATCATTGAACAATAAATCGGAGGAGAAGATGAGATTGTCCTCGACCAGATCTTGAGGCATATCAAGATCACTCGCGGCGCGCGAGAAACGCTGATACTCCAGGGAATGGCATCCTAGGCAATAATTGACATACAGCTTCATGCCATTTTGCAGCGATGCCTTGTCCTCAAGATCCGGTGTCATCGAATACGGCAAGTCACTACTGGGCGCGGCGACACCGACCAAGGGAACCAGCGCGAACAGCAGTGCGAACAGTTGCTTTTTCATTAGCCAGTCACCCTTTCCGGAACGGGTTTTGTTTTTTCTATCCGTGTGTAGTACGGCATCAGCAGAAAGAACGCGAAATAGACTGCCGTACAAATCTGGGAAATCTGAGTCCGCACTCCAGTGGGTGGCAATACTCCCAGCACTCCCAGAATGCAGAAGCTGATCACAAACAGCCCCAGCATGATTCGTGAGAACCAGCCCTTGTAGCGCATCGAGCGTGCTGGACTACGATCCAGCCAAGGAAGAACGAAGAGAATCGCAATCGCCGCTCCCATGGTCATGACACCAAGGAACTTGGCATCAAGGCCGAACAGGGAGAAGGTCACAGACCGCAACATGGCGTAAAAAGGCGTGAAATACCACACCGGCGCGATATGATCCGGTGTCGATAGCGGGTCAGCGGGTTCGAAATTGGGCTTTTCGATAAAATAACCGCCACCTTCAGGAAAATAGAAGACCACCACGCAGAACACGAAGAGGAAAACGGCGACCCCAAACAAGTCCTTGACAGTGTAGTAAGGGTGGAACGGTATGCCATCCAGGGGTTTGCCGGAAGCATCCTTCTTGTCCTTGATTTCGACCCCGTCAGGATTATTGGATCCGACTTCATGCAACGCAATGAGGTGGAGGACCACCAATCCCAGGATGACGATAGGCAACGCCACCACATGCAGCGCAAAGAACCGGTTGAGCGTAATTCCCGACACGAGAAAATCGCCACGAATCCACTGCGCAAGGTCAGGCCCGATAAGAGGAATCGCCGAGAACAACGAGATAATCACCTGAGCGCCCCAATAGGACATCTGCCCCCATGGCAGTAGATAGCCCATGAAGGCCTCGGCCATCAGCACCAGATAGATCGTCATGCCGAACACCCAGACGAGCTCTCTCGGCGCGCGATAGGAACCGTACAGCAAGCCGCGGAACATATGCAGATAGACAACGACGAAAAATGCCGACGCCCCCGTTGAGTGCAGGTAGCGAATCAGCCACCCGTATTCGACATCACGCATGATGTACTCAATGGAGTCGAATGCCCCTTCGGCCGAGGGGTTATAGCTCATGGTAAGCCAGACCCCGGTCAGGATCTGGTTGACGAGCACCAACAACGCCAGTGAGCCAAAGAAATACCAGAAATTGAAATTCTTAGGGGCATAATACCTGGACAGATGCTCCTGCCACATCTGAGTGGCTGGGAAGCGGTCATCCACCCAACGCATGAACCCACGTTCCGCCTTGACGCGATTCGGATTACCCATCAGGCGCTCTCCTTGTCTTCCCCAACCCAGACGATATTGTCGCCTTCATAGCGATGTGGCGGCACTTCGAGATTGGTCGGCGCCGGGACATTGACGAACACGCGACCAGCGAGGTCGAAGCGCGACCCGTGACAGGCACAGAAATAGCCACCCGGCCAATCGCCTCCCAGATCAGAAGCCCCCGGCTCAGGACGGAATGTCGGCGAACAGCCCAGATGGGTGCAAATGCCTACCAGGACGCCGACTTCGGGCTTGATGGAGCGAAGGGGACCAGAAATATATTCCGGTTGTTGGGGATCCTCAGAGTCAGGGTCCGCCAGTTGTGAGGTATCCAAATTCTCCGTCGCTTCGATCATTTCCTTGCTACGGCGCACCAGCCATACCGGCTTGCCGCGCCACTCGACGGTCATCTGCTGACCTTCCTCAAGCTTGGAAATATCGGCAGGTACAGGCGCTCCCGCTGCCCTCGCTCTGGCACTTGGCTGCCATGAAGCGACAAAGGGAACCGCAACCCCGACAGCACCCACCGCCCCCACGACGGTAGTCGCTCCCACGAGGAAGCGGCGTCTCCCTTTGTTGATGCCGTGCTCTGTCATTGTAATGTTTCTCCCATCAACTCACCCGCGGTCTCTATTGTTCGCTGATGCCGGGCGACTCACGGACATTAATCCAAGCTATGGTAAAAAAGTGAACAGTTCAACACAAGATAAGCAGTCTCTGACCTAAGTTGCATATGAGGCTTATCTATTTGATTTACATAAGAAAGCGCCCGGGCATTTTTTGACCCGGGCGCCACAACTGCTATGGAAAGCGCGATTAACGCTTGGAGAACTGAGGACGGCGACGCGCCTTGCGCAAGCCGATCTTCTTACGTTCCACGCTACGTGCATCCCGAGTCACATAGCCGGCGGTACGCAACGGCTTACGGAAATCCTCGTTGTACTGAATCAGGGCACGGGTGATCCCGTGACGGATAGCTCCTGCCTGGGCAGAGCCCCCGCCGCCGGACACAGTGACGTAAACATCGAACTGATCTTGAGTCTCGGTCAACTCCAGCGGCTGGCGAACGACCATATGACCAGTCACGCGACCGAAGTAATCATTCAGTTCGCGATTGTTGACAGAAATCTTGCCGGTGCCCGGCTTCAGAAACACTCGGGCAGTAGAGGTCTTGCGGCGCCCGGTACCGTAATACTGCTGTGACATGACGAGTACCCCTTAAAGGTTCAGTTCTTGCGGCTGTTGAGCGGTATGCGGATGATCGGCGCCTGCATAGACCTTGAGCTTGGAATGCATGGCACGTCCAAGCGGCCCCTTGGGTAGCATGCCCTTGACGGCCTTTTCAATAACGCGCTCCGGCGCATACTCGATCATACCTTCGAAGCTCATCGAACGCAGACCCCCCGGATAGCCGGTATGCCGATAGTACTGCTTGTCGCTCGCTTTGTTGCCGGTCACGCGAACCTTCTCGGCATTGACCACCACGATGTAATCACCGGTATCGACATGCGGAGTGTATTCGGGCTTGTGTTTGCCACGCAGACGGCGGGCAATTTCGGTTGCCAGACGACCGAGCGTCTTGTCCGTCGCGTCGACGACATACCAATCGCGCTGGACGGACTGCGGCTTAGCACTGAACGTCTTCATGAATTGATTCACCAAAATCGATGTATTGGGCCAACGTTTGCCATTCCTGACTTACGTGACCATCCCTATTCTTCTTGGTTGTGCCGTACGGTAGAGCTCGGTAAACGGCACAACGAGCCGAGCGAGCGCGCATTATACATGCCTGAAAAGGAAAGGTTAAGCGAAATCGATCACGAACTGCAGCCATACTGGCTCGGACCTGGTTCTGTATCACTCGTATTCAGGGCTTATGCGGTAGCGCAAGGTACTCATGCGACTGCATCTCAAGCAAGCGTGACAGTGTCCGCTCGAACTCGAAGGCCAGATCATCGCCACGATAAAGCTGCTCAGCCGGTGCTGCCGCAGACATCAACAGCTTCACACCGCGATCATAGAATTCATCGACCAGATTGATGAAGCGCCTTGCTTGATCATCGCTTTCACGGCCCATATAGGGAACATTGGAGAGCAGGACACTATGAAATTCTCGAGCCAGTTCAATGTAATCGTTCTGACTACGAGGGCCATCACAGAGTTCGGAAAACTCGAACCAGACCACATCGTCATGCATACGACGAGACGTCAAGAGCCGGTGATTGACCTCTATAGACACCCCGCTCTCCCCTTCGCTTCCGGCAATTTCTCGAAAACTGCGCGCCAGTTCGGCTTCCGCCGCGTCATCAAGGGGGGAATGGAAGATTTCAGCCCTCTCAAGAGCCCTTAGCCGATAGTCGACCCCTGAATCCACATTCACCACCACGCAATGGCGATTGAGAAGATCGATGGCCGGCAGGAATCTCGCACGCTGCAATCCATCCTTGTACAGGTCGTCAGGAGTAATATTCGATGTGGCAACCAGAACCACCCCCTGCTCGAACAGGGCTTCCAGTAAATTGGCCAGGATCATCGCGTCGGTGATGTCCTTTACGAAGAACTCGTCGAAACAGATGACACGAGCCTCACTGGCAAACTTGGCAGCGATCAAGCGCAACGGATTCTTCTCGCCTTTATAATGCTCCAGCTCGTTGTGCACACGCTGCATGAAACGGTGAAAGTGCGTTCGCATCTTGTCCGGGAACGGCAGTGTCTCGTAGAAGGTATCCACAAGGTATGTCTTGCCACGCCCAACACCGCCCCAGAAGTACAGCCCCATGATGTCGGGCGACTCGTGAAATGGGGATGATTCCTGCTTCTGCCCCAACAACCCGGCCAAACGCGACCGCAGCCCCTTGCCTGAAGCGACGGGTCGAGGCTCGGGTCGGGGCTTGGACACCAACTCATCGTAGAGTCGCTGAAGGTGTTTGACCGCCTCTTCCTGAGCGGGGTCGTATTCGAAATCTTCACGCGCCAAATCGGCATGATAACGAGCCAATGGTGTGGCGGCTGCATGCGCAGCGGACGGGTCATGTGGAGTGGTCACTGTTGAACACATCAGTGTATGGGCTGCCTCATACGAATTTATAAGCTTGGCATATTATACGCTGTCCAAGCGCCAAGCGCATGCCATCGACCAATGCCTTGCGTCATGCACATTGACCTCAGTCTTGGCCTGCCCCATATAATGGGCTCGAGCGACGTCATCGCAATCGTCGCCGTCACAAGCCTGGTCGCTCATAATCTCGTCAATGACGACCAGTGCCGCAAGCATTTCTAAGGGGAACGACGTGTACGAGAGCAATATCGACTGGATACTGGCAATCGTCAGTGGGCTGGCGGGAATAGGTATCGGCGCTCTGGGGTATCATCTGCTGAACAGCAATGTGGCCCGCAATCAGAAAGTGCGCCAGCGCCTGGCAGAAACCGAGCTGGAATTGAACCAGGTCAAAGAATCATTGAATGATCATTTTGCCCGGGCTGCCGATCTTGTAGAAAGCATACAACGTCAGAGCCAGGAGCTTGAGCAACAACTTGCCCAAGGAGCCGATCGCTTCTGTGACGATAGCCAGATCCGTCGGCGACTCAACAACATGCCGGCTGATGAAGCGGAGCCCGGCGAACCAGTCACAGCCGCCCCGCGCGACTACGCCGATAATCACGGCACACTGTCTGAAGATTTCGGGCTACGCTCGACGTCCACGACCCAGGAGCCGGATCAGCCACCGCGCTATTGACAACGTCAGGCCGGATTGTCGATGTCCACGAAACGATGTTCGAGCTCGAGATGGGTCGCCAGCCATTCGCCCAGTGCCTTGATACCACCACGCTCGGTGGCATGGTGACCCGCAGCCAGGTAGCTGATACCCATCTCTCTTGCCATATGCGTAGTACGCTCCGAGATCTCGCCGGAAATAAAGGCTTGCGCGCCCGACTCAGCGGCCTGGGCAATCATGTCCTGGGCGCCTCCGGTGCACCAGGCTATGCGGGTCAACGGCCGATCATTCCCTGATATCAGCAACGGCGCCCGACCGAGCTTCTCCTGCAGCCGGGCCGCCAAGGCACGATCATCCAGTGGCTGTTTTGGCGCTCCGAGCCACAACAGCCCCTCCCCCAGGGGTGCATCCGCGCAACCATCGACATCGAAACCCATGAGTTCCGCCAACCTGGCATTGTTTCCCAGTGTCGGATGCGCATCCAGTGGAAGGTGATAAGCCATCAGATTGATATCATTGGTGAGTAATGTCGCTATCCGATGACGCTTCATCCCAGTGATATTGACAGGCTCGTTCTTCCAGAAATATCCGTGGTGTACCAGTAGCGCATCGGCTCCCCATGCAACCGCCTCATCGAGAAGCGCTTGACAGGCAGTCACGCCGGTCATGATGCGTTGAACTGTCTCCGTTCCAGCCACCTGCAATCCATTGACAGTAAAGTCCTTGAACTTGTCGGGTTGCAACTGGGTTTCACAGGCTTCGACAAGTTCATCACGAGAGATCATCGCCACCTCCGGACAGGTGAAATGGGCAGTGTTACAATCACATCATTGTAACGACCCAGGTCCATATCAGCGACCGCCCAAGTCGACAAGGATGCTTTGCATGCGCCGTTTCTTGCCACTTTTTTGGCCGGTTCTGTCCGGCATATTGCTTGCCATCGTTCTGCTCAATGCGTTTCCTGACTTGATTGGACGCTCACAGGACCAGGATGACAACGGCTCCGACCCCATTCCGACCTTACAACTCCCGACGGTCGAACCACCGGCCATTCCTCAATTGACCAGTAGCGATACCTCGGAAGAGGACTCCCGCCCGGCTCCCGATGTACAGAGCGCCGCCCCCTTGTCGCGCGAACAAGGGCCCGCCAGCTACTCCGATGCGGTCGAACGTGCCGCTCCAGCCGTTGTCAACATTTATTCTTCCCGGGTCGTCGAGCGTGATCAGCATCCCTTGATGTCCGACCCCTTCTTTCGGCAGTTCTATGGCGATGAGATGCCCAGCCGTCAGCGCATGCTCTCCAGTCTCGGGTCCGGAGTGATCGTCAGCGAAGATGGCTATGTTCTGACCAATCACCATGTGATCAGTGATGCCGACCAGATACAGGTCGCACTACGCGACGGCAGGGAGACACTGGCCGAGGTCATCGGCACCGACCCTGAGAGCGACCTGGCCGTATTGAAGATCGATCTTGACGACCTCCCCGTGATTTCCATGGCCGATTCCACCGAGACCGCAGTGGGAGACGTCGCGCTGGCTATCGGTAACCCATTCGGCGTCGGACAAACCGTGACCATGGGGATAGTCAGTGCTACCGGACGCAGCCATCTGGGACTCAATGCTTATGAGGATTTCATTCAGACGGATGCCGCCATCAACCCTGGCAATTCCGGTGGTGCGCTGGTCAACCCGGAAGGCGCCATGGTGGGAATCAACACGGCAATTTTCTCCCGCTCCGGTGGGTCACAGGGTATCGGGTTTGCCATTCCGGCCAACCTGGCTCGCAACATCCTCGACGAGCTGGTCACTCAAGGGCGAGTGATTCGTGGATGGCTCGGCATCGAAGCCCAGGAAATGACACAGGAGCTGGCCGCTTCATTCGGACTGAACACGCTCAAAGGGGTCGTGATTTCCGGCGTGGTTCCGGATGGCCCGGCGGACGAAGCAGGACTGGAACCCGGCGATGTGCTGCTGGAGATCGATGGGCGACCGATTCTCGACGCCCGAGCAGCCATGGCCGAGATAGCGGCGCTAGAGCCAGGCTCAGACTTACCGCTGACGGTCATCCGCAATGGGGAAACGCTCGACGTCGAACTGGAGGTGGGCGAGCGGCCACCGCCCGAGTTACGCGAACCCGAACGCTGACCGTTCCATGTTTACTGACGCTGGATACGATACTCTGCGGAACGAGCATGCGCTGTCAGGGATTCCCCGCGTGCCAGTTCCGCTGCCGTCTTGCCCAGAGCGGATGCCCCCTCGGGTGAGCAGTGGATCAACGACGAACGCTTTTGAAAGTCGTAGACGCCTAGTGGTGAAGAAAAACGGGCAGTCCCCGAGGTCGGCAGGACATGATTGGGGCCCGCACAATAATCCCCCAGGACTTCGGCCGTATGGCGTCCCATGAAGATTGCACCGGCATGGCGAACACCCGAGAGCATGGACTCGGGATCCGCCACTGACAACTCAAGGTGCTCAGGTGCAATGCGATTGATCAAGGCAAGCGCATCATCGCGATCACGACACGTAATCAGTGCCCCCCTGCTACGCAGAGATTCCTGAATAATGGAAGCGCGCTCCATACTGGGTAGCAGGCGTTTCATCGATGCCTCGACCGCCTGCAGATGGTCGGGATCCCAGCTGACCAGTATCGCTTGCGCGTCTTCATCATGCTCCGCCTGGGAAAAGAGGTCCATGGCAAGCCAATCCGGTTCGGTACCCCCATCGGAAACCACCAGAACCTCCGAAGGGCCGGCGATCATGTCGATCCCCACCTGGCCGAATACCGTTTTCTTCGCCGTGGCTACGTAAATGTTTCCCGGTCCGACGATCTTATCGACCCGTGGAACCGTCTCCGTACCATATGCCAGTGCGGCAATCGCCTGAGCGCCTCCCAGAGTATATACCTGATCAATCCCGGCGAGATACGCAGCCGCCAACACCAGATCATTGCATACGCCATCCGGTGTCGGTACGACCATCACGATTTCTCTGACGCCTGCGACATGCGCTGGAATGGCGTTCATCAACACCGAGGAAGGGTACGCCGCCTTACCTCCCGGAACATAGATACCTGCCCGGTCCAGCGGCGTCACTCGCTGACCCAGGACGGTGCCGTCATCTTCAGTATACTGCCAGGATGTTGGCTTCTGTCGCTCATGATAAGCACGGATGCGATCGGCTGCCGCAGCAAGCGCCTCACGCTGACTCTCGGGCAGCCTTTCGAAAGCATCGCGCAGTACCTCGGGCTGCAGCGTCAATTCCTGCATCGTCGTCGCCTGAAGACGGTCGAAACGATGCGTATATTCGAGCAGCGCCTCATCACCCCGCGTCCTGACAGCTTCGATGATATCGTCGACACGACGCTGTATCGTGGCGTCAGACACCCCCTCCCATTCAAGCAAGGCATTCAGGCGTTCGTCGAAGTCCATATCCTTCGTCGAGAATCGGTTGATGCGGATGTCGGTGGCAGAATTGTCAGGCATGCTACTTCCTCGATTGCCGATCGTCGTTTCGCTTCTCAGGCCGAGACGGTAGGGTCCCCGTGGCGCGACATCACTGCCTCGCGGAGTCGGTCGATCAACGGTTTCAGTTGCTCGTGCTTCATGGTCATGGCGGCCTTGTTGACCACCAGCCGGGTACTGATATCGGCAATCAACTCGCGTGGCGCCATGCCGTTGGCACGCAGCGTGTTACCGGTATCGACGATATCCACGATCTCATCGGCCAGATTCATCAAGGGGGCCAGTTCCATACCACCATAAAGTTTGATGACTTCGGCCTGGATACCTCGTTCCGCATAATACCGACGTGCGATATCCACGAACTTGGTGGCCACTCGGCGACGCGCGCGGGCCGGCTCAGCCCCCTGGATGCCCGCGGTCATCAAGCGGCATTTGGCGATCCGGAGATCCAGCGGCTCATATAGCCCTTCGGCTCCATGCTCCATCAACACATCCTTGCCGGCGACTCCCAGATCCGCCGCACCGAGTTGCACATAGGTCGGCACATCCGTAGCGCGTATCACCACTAGCTTGACGTTCGGCAAGTTAGTATCGAAAAGCAGTTTACGGCTCTTGTCGATATCCTCGGAAGGTTCAATGCCGGCATCTGCCAGCAATGGCAAGGTCTCTTCCAGAATACGTCCCTTGGACAAGGCCAATATCAATTGCTTGCTCATAGCGTCTCGTCGGTTGATCGATCAGCCGGGTACACGGCGAATCTTCGCCCCCAATAGCTGCAGTTTTTCCTCAATACACTCGTAACCGCGGTCGATGTGATAGATGCGGTCTACCAAGGTCTCGCCTGCAGCACACAAGGCTGCCACTACCAGTGAGGCCGACGCGCGCAAGTCGGTAGCCATGACCGGGGCACCGGACAGCTTGTCCACACCATTGATCACGGCGGTATTGCCCTCAAGAGCAATCTGCGCCCCCATGCGGTTAAGCTCCTGGACGTGCATGAAACGGTTCTCGAAGATCGTTTCGACGACTCGCCCATGCCCATCAGCTATGGCATTCAAGGCCACAAACTGGGCCTGCATATCCGTGGGGAACGCAGGGTACGGTGCGGTACGAACATTCACCGCCTTGGGACGACGCCCTCCCATATCGAGTTCTATCCAACCCGGGCCACTGGTAATAGTCGCGCCTGCTTCTTCCAACTTGGCCAGCACGGCCTCCAGTATGTCGGCGCGAGTGTTACGCACTCTGACACGACCCCCGGTCAAGGCCGCCGCAACCAGGAACGTACCTGTCTCGATCCGGTCGGGCATCACATCATGATGACACCCGGACAACCGTTCGACCCCTTCGATGGTAATGGTATCACTACCATGCCCGCGGATATTGGCCCCCATCTTGTTGAGACACTCGGCCAGATCCACCACTTCCGGCTCGCGTGCCGAGTTTTCCAGGATGGTGGTGCCCTTGGCCAGAGTCGCTGCCATCATCAGGTTCTCGGTCCCGGTGACGGTAACGGTATCGAAGAAAATCGTCGCACCATGCAAGCGGCCATCAGTACGCGCACGAATATATCCTCCTTCGACGCGAATATCCGCCCCCATCGCCTCCAACCCATTGATATGCAGGTCGACAGGGCGAGAACCAATGGCACATCCGCCTGGCAAGGAGACATCCGCTGTACCGAAATGCGCCAATAGGGGTCCCAGCACCAGGATAGAGGCCCGCATCTTCTTGACCAAATCGTAAGGTGCATGACAGTCATGGACCTGCGAACCATCCAACTGGATGGTCATTTTTTCGCCCATTACCGGCTCGACCCCCATGCGACCGAGCAGTTCGAGGGTTGTTGTAATATCCTGCAAGTGAGGGAGGTTACCGATAGTCACCGGGCCATCAGCCAGGAGTGAGGCACACAGCACCGGCAGCGCAGAGTTTTTGGCACCGCTCGCCCACACCTCCCCCTGGAGGGGGCCATTGCCGGTAATGATCAATTTATCCATGGAGTTCCGGAGTGTCAGGCGTCAATGTTTTCCGGCGCATCCTGCCATTGCGCCGGCGTATAAGTCTTGAGGCTCAGAGCGTGCAATTCTCCACTGGCCAGTTCTTCCGATAGCGCACCGTAAATGAGTTGCTGACGCTTGACGGCGCTCAGTCCTTCGAATACATCGCCGACGGCAATCACCTGAAAATTGCACCCTTCTCCCTGGATATGGAACTCGCATCCTTCAATACGCGACTCGAGCCGCGCTTTGACCTCGCTGGGCAGCATGAACAAGGACTCCTTGAAGACATCATCGTGATCGCAGCTATCGCCACGACCCAAAACCATCATACATGGTAATGAAAAGCGCCGCCGATGGCGATGGGCGGCGGCGCAACAAGTATCAGACGAAACGCGTCAGTCGATCAATCGGCGGGCAGTAGCGCATCCAGGCTTGCCACTTCAGTCAGCCGGCGTAACGGCGGCGACAAGATGACGGTTCGTACCGTCAGGCCAGCGTCAACGGCACATCGCATCCACTCCAACATGACGCTGAGGGCAGCACTGCTGACCCGATCCACCCCGCCAAAATCGAGTTCAATCTCGCCGTTGGGCGGGCAAGCAACAAGCCATTGTCTCCCCGCATCGGCAATTACCGTCGCCACGTCAAAGTCGACATCCCCACTGACGACGAGGCGCTGCTCCATTGCCGACAAGCGGGCGCCTTGAGCATTCAACAAGAGCGTCATGACTCGCCGTTTTCCAATTCCTCGACATCCACCTCCGGCGACCAACTATCAATGACGGCATCATAGTCGCGATTATGGTCTCGCATGGCCTGATCAAACTGGTTGCGGAACGTCAGACCCAGGTTGATGCCGTTGACGATCACATTGACAACCTTCCATCCATCATCCGTCTTCCGCAGTGAATACGTGACCGGATACACCTCCCCATCATTGGCAACGACTTCCATATCCACACTCGCCTGATCTTCCGAGCGCGAATGCCGCTGCTTGTCCAGGACACGCAACTCATCATAGTCGAACGAAACTAACCCCTTGGCATAAGTGTCGATCAGAGTTTGGCGAAACGTATCAGCAAACCGGGCGCGCTGCTCAGGCGTTGCATTCTTGAAATAACGACCCATGACACTGGCACCGATATAGCGAAAATCAGCAACGCCATCCAGGTTGGCATCCACCAACGCTTCGAGTTCATCGACATTCTCGGCGAAATAATCTTCCCGGCCGTCGATTTCGCCCATCAGGTCATCAATGCTGTCACGAATTATCTGCTCCGGACGCTGTTCCGTACTTTGAGCCTGCACGCCCAGCGATACCAGGCTCAGGCTGCATAACATCAGCCCAATCAACGTATGTTTTCCCACCCACTGCAACAGTTGCATAACCGGTTCTCCTAGCTTGCTGTCCCTGTCAATCCGTTGCCATATTCGACACGACTTGCTGGATCAATTCTTCCAGTACGACGGCAGATTGTGTGTCGTTAATGGTATCGCCATCACCGAGCGTGTCCGGATCTCCCCCGACCGACAGCCCAACGTACTGCTCGCCCAGCAATCCTGCCGTCAGAATCGCGGCCGTCGTGTCACGCGACAACTGATCTTCCAATTCACCATCGATTTCCATGACAACGCGAGCGTCATACCAGTCGGTATCCAGCTCGATATCACTGACGCGTCCCACCGTCACACCTGCCATGGTGACCCGCGAGCGTGGTTTCAGGCTGCCGATATTGGAGAAATTGGCTTCCAGCGTGAATGTCTCACGAGGCGCATCGAAAGTCAGTCCGCTGACGCGCAACCCGAGAAACAGCAGCCCCAGGATGCCCGCCAGCATGAATAGTCCGACACTTAGCTCCACCATCTTGCTGCGCTTCATCCGTTATCTCCCACCATCAGGAAAGTCCTCCAAACATGAGCGCCGTCAACACGAAATCCAGCCCTAAAACCGCCAGTGACGAGTACACCACAGTACGTGTTGTCGCTCGGGAAATACCCTCGGATGTCGGCACCAAATCATACCCCTGGAAGACAGCAATCCAGGTCACGACCCAGGCAAACACCAGGCTCTTGATCATGCCGTTTCCCACATCACCAAAGAACGCTACGCTGGCCTGCATGTTGCTCCAGTAAGACCCCTCATAAATACCCAACCACTGGACGCCAACCAGGTACCCTCCCCAGATACCGACGACACCAAAGCCGACGGTCAGAACCGGCAAGGAAACGAAACCCGCCCATAAGCGGGGAGCCACGATGCGTCGCAGCGGGTCGACGCCGATCATCTCCATGCTGCTGAGCTGCTCGGTGGCTTTCATCAAGCCGATCTCGGCGGTTAGCGCCGATCCGGCACGACCGGCGAAGAGCAGCGCTGCCACCACGGGGGCCAACTCACGCAACAGCGAGAGTGCCACCATCTGCCCCAATGCCTGTTCCGCACCGAAATCAACCAGAATGGTATAGCCCTGCAGGCCAAGTACCATGCCGATAAAGACGCCCGACACCAGCACGATGGCCAGTGAAAGCACGCCGACGGCATACATCTGCCGCAGCCACAACGACCAACCTTCACGAGATGGCATACCTACTGCCGAGCGCGCCAGGAACATGCCGGCACGCCCCAGTGACTCGATCGTTTCACAGCCATGGCGACCCAACCGGGCAATGAGGTCCACCATCATCCATTCCTCACGTCGAGAATATCGTGATAGTAATTATCCGCCGGATAATGAAATGGCACTGGCCCATCAGGCTCGCCATGTACGAACTGTCGTACTCGAGGGTCTTCCTCGACATCCAGAGTCTCCGGCGTACCATGCGCCATGACCTGCCCATCAGCAATCACATAGACATAGTCGGCAATGGATAATGTCTCTTTGATGTCGTGAGAGACGACGATAGCCGTCAACCCTAACGCCTCATGAATGCGCTTGATCAACTGTACCAATACGCCCATGGATATAGGATCCTGTCCCACGAATGGCTCGTCATACATGATCAACTCAGGGTCGAGAACCATAGCCCTTGCTAGAGCGACCCGCCGTGACATTCCTCCCGACAGTTCCGAGGGCATGAGATAACGCGCTCCTCGCAGCCCCACGGCTTCCAGCTTCATCAGCACGACATCGCGAACCATCGAATCCGGCAGGTCCGTGTGGACCCTTAACGGAAACGCCACATTCTCATAAACGTTGAGATCAGAGAACAGGGCACCGCTCTGGAACAGCATCCCCATCCGCCGACGCAGCCGGAACAAAGCGCGACGAGACAAGGCATGCACATCATGACCATCCACCGTTACACGGCCGGAATCGGGCACCAATTGCCCACCAATCAGCTTGAGCAGCGTGGTCTTGCCGGTGCCGCTCGGCCCCATGATGGCCGTCACCTTGCCTCGCGGTATCGACAGGCTCACCCCCCGAAAGATATCCATCTCTCCGCGAGCAAAATATAAATTGTCAACGACTACCCAGGGCGAATCAGCCATGGATTCACCTCCCCAGCCAAATTATCGAACATTGTATCTTAACCTTTCCCGCCCTCGCCAGCACCCAAGAGGCGGCCAAAGTCCATATACCGGCTTGCGCCTTGCGTTGGAGGCCCCGGACGCGTTTAATGTGGTCCCCTTTCCAGTCACCGAAACCGATAGACGTTTTTCAATGTTGCTTGCGCTTTTCAGCATGCTGGCGGGGCTGATCGCCCTGCTATGGAGTGCCGACCGGTTCGTCGGATCCGCTGCGGCAACCGCTCAGCGCGCCGGCATGAGCCCAATGCTCATCGGCATGACACTGGTTGCACTGGGAACATCGGCACCGGAAATCGTCGTGTCCATCATGGCGGCACTGGACGATTCCCCCGGGCTAGCTGTCGGCAACGCTCTCGGCTCGAATATAGCCAATATCGGCCTGGTGCTGGGTGTCACCGCCCTGGTGGCACCGATCCCCATTCGTTTCTCCATCGTTCGCAAGGAGTTGCCCCTGTTGCTGGGAGCAACCGGCCTGGCCGGATACACTCTCGCCAACGGATACCTCGGACGTGTCGATGGATTGCTGTTACTCACCCTGCTGGTTTTTAGCTTATGGTGGCTGGTTCGTGCTGACACGCTTGACGACGTTTCTGATAGCGACATTCCTGACATGCGATTGGGAACGGCACTCTTCTGGTCGGCGACCTCGTTGATCGTTCTGGTACTGGGTTCCCGGGCCTTGGTCTGGGGGGCCATTGACGTCGCGACCCGCTTCGGTGTCAGCGACCTTGTGATAGGATTGACGATCGTTGCCATCGGCACCAGCTTGCCGGAGGTGGCCGCCTGCATCGCCAGTGCACTGAAACGTCACCATGACATCGCCATCGGAAATGTGATCGGCTCCAACCTCTTCAATATGTTAGCGGTTATGCCGATCCCCGGCTTACTGGCACCGGGCGCCACGGACTCAGCGGCAGCCAGCCGGGATTTTCCGGTCATGCTTGCCTTGACGCTCGTGCTTGGTGCCATGTTGCTGTGGCAACGCCATAATAACCTGGGCAGAGGAGCAGGCACGCTGCTGACATTGGCCTATATCGCTTATCTGGGGCTGTTGATCAAGACAGGCACGCCCATCATACCCTCTTGAACCTTGAGCCACATCACGGGACAGCCAACAATTGACGTCATGACATCCGACTCCGAATCTCCGTTTTTACAAAGCGCCCGTCGCACCTTGCAACTCGAGCAAGAAGCCGTCGGCGCCTTGATTTCACGCCTGGATGGCGATTTTGACCGCGCGTGCCAATTGATCCTGAAATGCACCGGACGCGTGATCGTGACCGGAATGGGCAAGTCAGGCCATATTGGCGGCAAGATCGCTGCAACCCTGGCCAGCACAGGAACTCCCGCGTTTTTCGTGCATCCCGGTGAAGCCAGTCACGGCGATCTGGGCATGATCACACCAGGTGATATCGTGCTGGCACTATCCAACTCCGGCGAAACCAGTGAGGTGACCGCCCTGCTGCCTTTGCTGAAGCGCATGGGTATCCCCCTGATCAGCATGACCGGCCGAAACGGGTCTACGCTCGCCACACATGCGGACGCCCACCTTGATGCCAGCGTTGTGCGTGAAGCGTGCCCCCTGGATCTGGCACCAACATCATCAACCACGGCATCGCTGGCGCTGGGAGATGCATTAGCGGTAGCCCTGCTGGAAGCTCGAGGATTCACGGCCGAACAATTTGCGTTGTCGCATCCGGGAGGTAGCCTGGGACGCCGGCTATTGCTGCGGGTTTCCGACCTCATGCATCAAGGAGACCGCCTTCCCCAGGTCGCGTTAGGCAGCCCGCTGCGCGATGCGTTACTCGAGATCACGCACAAGGGGCTGGGATTCACCTGCGTTGTCGATGGCCAAGGGCGACTTGAAGGCGTCTACACTGACGGTGACCTGAGACGCACGCTCGATCAATACTCGGATTTACATGCCTTGTCGGTCGACGACGTCATGACTCGGCCGGGAAAACGAATAGCACCCGACATACTGGCGGCTGAAGCGGTTCGCATCATGGAGGATAACCGTATCACGGCACTCGCCGTGGTCGATGACACTGGCCACCCCGTCGGCGCCCTTCACATGCACGACCTGCTGAGTAGTGGCGTCGTCTGAGGAGTCTTCACTCATGTCCTTTTCCCTGCGCAGTGATTCGACACTGACCAACCGAGCGCGCCGAATTCGTTTGCTGGCACTGGATGTCGATGGCGTCTTGACCGATGGTCGGCTTTATTTTCAGGCCGATGGCATCGAGAGCAAGGCCTTCCACACTCAGGATGGCCTCGGCATCAAACTGCTACAACGAACAGGCGTCGACGTCGCACTGATCACCGGCCGCGACTCCCCTATGGTCAGCCAACGCGCTGCTGCTCTCGGAATCGCTCATGTCCATCAAGACCGCGATGATAAGTTGGCCGCATTACAGGAATTGTGTCGACAACTGAACTTGACGACCGATCAAGCCGCCTATGCCGGCGATGACTTGCCTGACCTGGCCGCCATCAAACAGGCAGGCCTCGGTATGACGGTACCCAATGCCCCGATGTACATTCAGGAGCATGCCGACTGGGTCACCGAGCATCCGGGAGGGCAAGCTGCCGTTCGAGACATCTGTGATATGCTGCTGAAAGCGCAGGACAATTGGCAGGCTATTCTCGACAGCTATCTCAGCGACTCATGACGGAACGACAGACGCCTCATCGACTCAAACGCGTCATCCAAGCGTCCACAAAATGGTGGATAGCGCTTCTGATCGTCGCGCTTGGCGTGCTGCTTGCCGTCATCGAGCAGCGCGATGATCGCTCACCCGGCCCGGTACCTACGGATGATGCCGGCGAGCCAGACTATTATCTTGAAGGGGTGACCATGACCCGCTTCGATGCCGAAGGCTCTCCTCATCAACGGCTGGAAACCCCCCGCCTTGTTCATACCCCGGATGACGATACCACTCGCAGCGAAACTCCCCGAGCCACGTTCCTGGATAGCGAAGGCCGAACCTGGCACGGTAGCGGCGAGACCGGCAGACTGGGCCCCGGGAACGAACTATTGACCCTCCGGGGCAATGCACGGCTCACTGCTCCTGAGGAAGGGTGGCAGCTAGATACCGACACCCTGTACATCGATATTGACGACAGTTACGCCTGGAGCGAAACCTCTGCCCTGCTCCAACAGCCTCCACAACGAATGCGTGGTGATCGATTCGAAGCCTGGTTCGATGATAACCGTATGCGCCTGACCGATGACGTTCGCGGACATCATCCGCGTCAAGACCGAGACGCATCAGAACGAGAGGAACAAGATTCATGATACGACGGCCCGCTTCTCCCGTGACCACACTGATCGTCAGCGCGGTGCTGATGATGACGCCATTGACGCCATATGCACTCGAAGGTGATGCCGAGGCTCCCATCGAAGTGACGGCAAACCAGCTCGACCTCGACGACAACAAAGGTACTGCCATCTATACCGGTGACGTGGAGATGGAACAGGGCAGCATGAAGTTGACCGGCGATCGCGTCGAGATCCTTCGCAACGACGCAGGCGAAGTGACGAGGGTGACTGCTACCGGAAACGATGGCAGAGCCTATATAGAACAACAGCCTGCAGAAGATGAGCCTATCGTCAAAGGATGGGGCCATACCGTCATCTATCATGCCGCGGAACGCCGGGTAGAATTGTACGACGATGCTGAACTTCACCAGGCTCGTGACCGTTTCAACGGCGCTTTCGTCGAATACTTCCTCGACCGACGCCAGGTTCAGGCCCGCTCAGAGCGCGAGGGTAGTGATGAACGCGAACGCGTCCGCATGACGCTGAATCCCGAGCAACAATAGGTCGTTCATGAAGATACTCAGCGCCACCCATCTCGCCAAAAGCTACAAACGCCGCCGTGTCGTGCAGGACATCAGCTTGACCATCGAGCAGGGCCACATCGTCGGCTTGCTGGGTCCTAATGGTGCGGGCAAGACGACATCATTCTATATGATCGTCGGCCTCGTACGCGCCGATGCCGGCAGCGTCTCCATCGATGACCGCGACTTATCCAAGGCGGCCATGCACGAGCGAGCCCGTGCCGGTATCGGTTACCTTCCCCAGGAGGCCTCGATCTTTCGCAAGCTGTCCGTCGCCGATAACATCATGGCCATCCTGGAAACTCGCAAGGACCTGAATGCGGCGGCACGACGCGAACGGCTCGACCAGCTCCTTGAAGACTTCCATGTCACTCACATACGCCGCAATCCAGGCATGAGCCTGTCGGGAGGCGAACGCCGACGTGTAGAGATCGCTCGTGCTCTTGCCACCGAGCCGGACTTCATTCTTCTCGACGAGCCATTCGCTGGTGTCGACCCCATCTCTGTCGGAGAAATCAAAGGTATCATCCGTGAGCTGCGCCGGCGCCAGATCGGCGTTCTCATCACTGACCACAATGTACGTGAGACATTGGATATCTGTGATCGTGCTTACATTGTCGGAGATGGGCAGATCATCGCACATGGTGATGCCGAATCAATTCTCGCCAATCAACAAGTGCGCGATGTTTACCTCGGCGAAGACTTCCGCCTATAGTCTGCGGTCGAACCAATGCCAAGACAATGATTTTATTTCATTAAATCAGGAAATGGCATGAGAATTGCGCACGGCATGCTTATTGCTTGATTTTCTTTTCCTTTGGGCTTGCAAGCTCACGAACAGCGGGCTAACGTGACGTTTTCCACGTCAGCGATGTACGCCTTCAATTATGGCCATGAAACCTTCGTTGCAACTCCGTGTCGGCACTCAGCTGACCATGACTCCCCAATTGCAGCAAGCGATCGCGCTGCTGCAATTATCGACATTGGATCTCCGGCAAGAAATTCAGCAGGCCCTGGAATCCAACCCCATGCTCGAGCTCGACGAGGCCTATGGTGAGCAGGATGTAGCCGATGCCCCGGAAGACCAATGGGCAAGCGAAATACCGGACGAACTCACCGTCGACAGTGAATGGTCGGATACCTACCAGGACTTCGCCTCCTCTCCCGGCACCGGTAGCGCCGAAGGCCCTGATTTCGATCGCAATGCCTCTGGCCAAAGCTTACATGACCATCTTCGTTGGCAATTGGCAATGACCGATCTCGATGAACGCGAACGCCTGATTGCCGAGAGCTTGATCGATGCCGTGGATGGCAACGGTTATCTGAATGGCGGGCTTGACGATATCGGTGAAGGACTTCGTGAGGCAGGTCTCAACGGACTCAAGCAAACGGACATCGAGCAGGTCCTGCTTCGTCTACAGCAGTTTGAACCCACAGGCGTATTCGCTCGGGACCTACGCGAATGCCTCATGCTGCAATTGGGCACATTCTCGGATGATACGCCCTTGTTACCCCAGGCCAAGCGGTTGGTGAGACAGTTTCTCGAAGCACTTGGCGCCAATGACCGCAAGCTGCTCAAGCGCCGCCTGAGGCTCGACGATATACAGCTTGACACGGTCATTGAGCTGGTGAGAAATCTCGATCCACGCCCCGGACAGGCATTCGATGACAGCCGTAGCGATTATGTCATTCCTGACCTGATCGCCTACCACCGAGAGGATGGATGGCACATTGAGCTCAATCCCGATGCTCTACCCAAGATGCGCATTCAGCCCGACTATGCAGCCATGATCAAGCGTGCCGATAAAAGTGAAGACAATACCTTCATGAAGCAGCACCTTCAGGAAGCTCGCTGGCTTCTCAAGAGCCTTTCCAGTCGCAATGACACCTTGCTTCGCGTTGGCAGCGAGATCATGGCCAGGCAAATGGAGTTTCTCGAGCATGGCGAAGAGGCAATGAAGCCGCTCGTCCTTGCCGACATCGCTCAGAAAGTCGACATGCACGAGTCCACCATCTCACGAGTGACGACCCAGAAATTCATTCACACGCCCCGCGGAGTATTCGAGCTCAAGTACTTCTTTTCCAGTCACGTGGGCAATGATGGGGGTGACTTGCACTCCAGCACAGCGATACGCGCCCGCATCAAGAAACTGATCAGCGACGAACCGCCACGCAAACCGCTATCCGACAACAAACTGGTACAAGCACTGGCCGATGACGGCATACAGGTCGCAAGACGTACAGTCGCCAAGTACCGTGAAGCCATGGGCATCCCCCCGTCGAGCGAGCGTAAGCGCTTGTCGTAGCAAGCGAATCTGCTACTGACCATGCAATTTTATCGATAGCATGTGTCAGGGGGTTTGCAGGACGGCAAAAAGGGTTACAATCGAAACGACATTCGCTGGCAGGAACAGGAGCGTGCTATGCAAGTCAATCTCACCGGCCATCACATCGAACTGACCGATGCCCTGCGTGACTATGTTAACGAGAAGCTTGCCCGCCTTGAGCGCCATTATGACAATATCACCACGGTGCAAGTGACTCTGTCAGTTGAAAAGGAACGTCAGCAAGCAGCTTGCACACTACACGCAGCCGGCGCTGACTTGCATGCCGATGCCCAGGACAGCGATATGTATGCCGCCATTGATGCACTGGCAGATAAACTCGATCGCCAGCTTGTCAAACACAAGGAAAAAGCCCAGGCCCGAGCCCAGGGCGCGGGTGTCCGCTAAACAATGACTTTGTCATCCATCCTCCCCCCGGAACGCACGCTGTTCGACGTTACCGGGGGCAGCAAGAAACGTGTACTGGAATTCTTCAGTACATTCATTGCCCAGAATACCCCTAGCCTGGACAGTCAGGAGGTATTCAGCCGTCTGATTTCCCGCGAGCGCCTGGGGAGCACCGGCATTGGAAATGGTGTCGCCATACCTCATGCCCGAAGCCCCCATTGCAAAGCACCTATTGCCGGCTTTCTCAAGCTTGATGATCCCATCGATTTCGACGCAGTCGATGGTGATCCTGTGGATCTGCTGTTTGTGTTACTGGTACCAGAGGAAGCTGATGATACGCATCTCGCATTACTCGGCCAGGTAGCTTCAGTCATGAATGATGCCGATACTCGGCACCAGTTGCGACACAGCGAAAGCCAGCAGCAACTCCACGAAGTCCTGATAGAGGCCATACACCGGCATGCTGACGGCGAGTCATCTCGTCCTGAGTAACTCGATTCGTTCACCAGGATTACACTATCGTCAGGGACGATGAGGAGAGAGTCGTCATGCAGATCGTGATTATCAGCGGCCGCTCCGGCTCGGGAAAGTCGATCGCCCTCCAGGCGCTCGAAGATATGGGGTTTTATGCCATAGACAATCTGCCTGCCATGCTGCTGGGATACTTGGTCGACGAACTCCAATCCGGTGAGAACAAACAGACCTCGGTGGCGGTCAGCATTGACGCACGCAACTTGCCCGAGGCCCTCAAGCGCTTCCCAGACATGCTTGACACCCTGAATAAACGTGGCATCAGCTGTCAGATCGTCTACCTGACCGCCGAATCCAAGACGCTTCTCGAACGATTCTCGGAAACCCGCCGCCGCCACCCTCTGACACGTGAAAGCAATATGACGCTAGCGGAAGCCGTCGATTCCGAAGAGAAAGCATTAGGGGAAATCCGCGATCTCGCCGACCTGATCATCGATACTTCACGTTTGTCAGTACACGACCTACGAGGACGGATCACCGAGCAGGTTGCCAGACACTCGGCAAGCAAGTTGACCTTGACCTTCGTATCATTCGGCTTCAAACGTGGCGTACCGCTGGATGCCGACAACGTATTCGATGCCCGTTGCCTTCCCAATCCCTACTGGGAGCCACAATTGAGGGAATCCACTGGCCGAGACGCAGACACGATCGTTTTCCTTGAAAGTTACCCCGATGTCCTCGCCATGGTCGAGGATATTCGCCAGTGGCTCGAGCGTTGGCTTCCAGCGTACCAAGCCAGCCATCGTAGCTACATGACGGTTGCTATCGGCTGTACGGGAGGCCAGCATCGTTCCGTGTATATCGCTGAACGCCTGGCCCAGGCCTTCGCCCAACATTATCCCGATGTTCGCCTGCGACATCGAGAACTCGGCATTCATACTGCTATCAGTCAAACAACGCCGCTAGCCAGGGAAACACCCACTCGTCAAGGAACTTAGGCATGCCGACTCGTCAGTTGACCCTGAGCAACAAGCGCGGTCTACATGCACGAGCCGCAACAAAACTGGTTCAATGTTGCCAAACCTACAACGCAAAAGTCGTTGTTTCCCATCAAGGCAAGGAAGCGGATGCCGCCAACATCATGTCATTGATGATACTAGCGGCCCCCTGCGGTACCGTACTCGACATTCATGCGGAAGGAGACGATGCCGAGCAGGTATTGGATGCTCTGGAAGCCCTCTTCGAAGCCAAGTTCGAAGAGGAGGTATAAAAACCCGCAACGCGATTCTCACGAGCCCGCAACTGTCATGGCATCGATCAACCAACTCCCCGAATGAATACTTCCACGCGTATCCGTATCATCGCCGACACCGCTCAATCCAGCGAACATGTCGCGCAGGTTGCCGGCGATGGTGAATTCCTCGACGGGGTATTGAATCTTGCCGTTTTCCACCCAGAATCCTGCTGCACCTCGTGAGTAGTCACCCGTCACGTTATTGACGCCTTGTCCCATCAATTCGGTCACCATGACGCCGCGATCCATTCTGGCGAGCAGCGTCTCTGGTGACTCCAGGGGAGCGCTTAGGCGAATATTGCGTGCTCCACCTGCATTACCGGTGGTATCCATCCCCAACCGACGGGCACTATATACAGATAGCATATAGCTGGCCAATCTGCCCTGGTCGATGAACAGATTATCCCGTGTATAGACCCCGTCATTATCGAAGGCGCTGCTGGCTATCGCACCTTGCTCTCGTGGTTTTTCCTGCAGGCTAAACCACTCGGGAAACAAGGACTGACCCAATCCATCGCACAAGAAAGATGCCTGACGATATAGCGAGCCTCCGGCGATGGCACTCATCAAATGTCCTATCAAGCCACTTGCCATGCGCGGGTCGAACAACACCGGCATCCGCCCCGTCACGGGACGAACCGCGCCCAGGCGACTCAATGCCCGCTCGGCAGCAGAGAGGCCGACATCCGCCGGGGAACGCAACTTGGCGGGATCTCTCTCGCTGGAATAGTCATAGTCACGCTGCATGCCATGGTGATCTTCAGCTATCAACACACATGACAATGAGTGGTGGCTACCACGCTGACTTCCCAGAAAACCATGGCTGTTGGCATAGACGCGGACTCCCTCTCCGCTGGACAAGCTTGCCCCTTCGGAATTGCTGATGCCGTCAACATCCCGTCCAGCGATTTCACACGCCAGTGCCTGTGAAACCGCTTCGTCGGTCGTGAGTGCCCAGGGGTGATGGACACCGAGATCCGGGATCTCTCTCGCCATCAGCTCGGCATCGGCCAAGCCCGCAGCCGGATCTTCCCCGGTATAGCGGGCAATGGCCATTGCCTGTTCAACAGCAGAGCGGATCGAGGCTTCCCCCGCATCGGATGATGACGCCGTGCCTTTGCGCTGACCGACATAAACGGTTACCGCGATCCCCTGGTCGCGCGACAACTCGACACTTTCCACTTCACCCAAACGCACACTGACCTCGATCCCCTGATCGACGCTGGCGCCCACCTCGCATGCATCGGCACCCAAGCGTCGAGCCTGGTCCAAAGCAGCCTCGGCACGAGATTCCAGCAGTGCTTGCTGGGCAGTGGCATCGAATGCCTGAGTCATTGACAATCTCCTTGCCTCAATCAAGATATCTCGACATGGCGAGTCAACTGATATACTCGCCACTCATTTCGTTACGGACATTGACGCCATGTCACTCAACTCTCCAGCGGATGAGCCCAAGAGCAAGTCACAGCGCAAACGGGAAATGCAGGCGCTACAGAATCTCGGCGAAAAGATCATTGCACTTCCCGGAAGCCAGCGTCGCCAGTTGCCATTATCCGAGGACATGCGAATGGCAATCGAGGAGGCGGATCGCATCAGTTCGCACGAAGCACGGCGCCGCCATATGCAATACATCGGAAAACTGATGCGCCGCGAGGATACTGAAGCCATACACACGACCTTCGAGCAGTTCGAGCAGTTCGAGCAGGAGAAACGGCAACGCGACCACGCCCTGCATCAGCTGGAGATGTGGCGAGACCGGCTGATTGACGACGGGGATGCTGCGGTGGAATCCGTCATCCATGAGCTTCCCCATATCGATCGACAATCCTTGCGCCAGTTCATTCGTAATGCGCGACGCGAACGGGAAAGACAGAAGCCACCAATCAACGCCCGCAAGCTTTTCAAACTCCTCCGGGATACTGCCGGACTTTGAGCGACCGGTAGTCGATATATTACGGGAGGAGGCTCAGGACTGCGTGCCTCCCACCGTCAGTTCATCCAGCTTCACGGTCGGCTGGCCGACCCCGACAGGGACTCCCTGCCCTTCCTTGCCACAAACGCCGATACCGGTGTCCAGTGCCATATCGTGGCCGATCATCGATACACGCCCCATCGCTTCGGGCCCGTTTCCGATCAAGGTCGCTCCCTTGACTGGAGAGGTAATACGACCATCCTCGATCAAATAGGCTTCATTGGCGGAAAAGACAAATTTACCCGAGGTAATATCCACCTGGCCGCCGCCGAAGCTGACCGCATACAGGCCATACTTGACACTCTTGATGATATCTTCGGGATCATCCTGCCCCGGCAACATATAGGTGTTGGTCATGCGTGGCATCGGCATATGGGCATAGGATTCTCGACGGGCATTGCCTGTCGGCGCCATCCCCATCAAACGCGCATTCAACTTGTCCTGCATGTAACCCGTCAGAATGCCGTCCTCGATCAGGGTCGTGTACTCTCCCGGAGTACCTTCATCGTCCACGCTCATCGATCCGCGCCGGTCCGACAGGGTCGCATCATCCACGACGGTCACGCCCGGCGCCGCCACACGCTCCCCCATTCGACCGGCGAAAGCAGAACTCCCCTTACGGTTGAAGTCGCCCTCAAGACCATGTCCGACGGCTTCATGCAGCAATATCCCGGGCCAACCGGGACCCAGCACGACGGGCAATTGGCCCGCTGGAGCATCAACGGCATCGAGATTCACCAATGCCTGGCGCACCGCCTCACGCGCATACTGTTCAGCGACACCCTCATCCCGCAGCCGGGACATCGCAAAGCGTCCGCCACCACCGGCACTGCCACGTTCACGGCGACCATCACGAGCCGCGATGACACTGACATTGAAGCGCACCAACGGACGAATGTCCGCTGCTAACGTACCATCACTCGCACGTACCAGGACGACCTCATGCACGCCAGTCAACGAGGCACTCACTTGGCTGACGGAGGGATCGGCAGAACGTGCCGCTCTATCCGCCTCTTTCAGCATGGCAATCTTGTCGGCAGAGGATAGACCGCTGAGCGGATCGATACCGGCATAGCGCTCTATGGCTGGCTTGATATTACGTGGCTCGACCCCCAGGCGAGTACCGCTACGCACGATCCCCGCAGCCGTCTGACCACTATCGGCGAGGGCATCCAGACTGATCTGATTGGAATAGGCAAACCCCGTCTTTTCTCCTGCCATGGCTCGCACACCGACGCCTCCGTCGATGTTATAGCTCCCTTCTTTGACCTCGCCATCCTCCAGCACCCAGCTTTCATGCCAACTCCGCTGCAGGTAAAGATCGGCAAAATCCACTCCCGATCCCATGGCGTAGGCTAGCCCCGTATCCAGTGAATCCAGGTTCAACTCTCCCGGAGCAAGCAACGTCGCCACGGCTTCATCGAGCACTGACTGATGACGTGATTCTGGAATGGGTTGGTTCATTCGGCTCGTTCCAATGAAATCTGCGGCGCCGTCAAGGGACCGCGCACGCGATAATGAATTTGAGTCGCCCGGTCGATGGCTCCCCCGAATAACTGGTGAGCAACGAACAAGGCTCCCCCGAGTACTGGTGAGCCCACGGCGACTGCCGCCAGAGGCAAATTCTGACTTACAGGTACCGAGACACCAAGACGCTGATCGAGTTCACGGCGCACCAGATCCACGGTTCCATCGAGACGGAAGTCAGTGGCCGGTCCATCGATCACGACCGGGCCTTGAGTTTCCAGTTTCCCACCATACAACGTTGCGGCACCTTTGACACTGTCGAACGATGTTCCCTGCTCTGCCACATCCGAGAAATCCAACCTCAGCCGGCGCAGTAGGTTGTCCACATTGAGCAAGCCGATCAGTTTGGCCGACGGTGCATCGATATTGAGGAAATGGCCATCCGTCAACTCGATGTCGAGGTTACCACGCGACCGCTCCAGCCCAAATTGCCAGGGCGCTCCGGGCCACGCCAATTGGGATTTCACGGCAGTACGTTCGTTTCGAATGGTGACGGGCTGAGCCAAGCGCTCGAGCGCGGTTCCCAGATCGCCGCCATCAAGGGACAGACGGGAGCGCGTCAGACTCGAGTCATCACCCGAGGCCTCCCATATCAACTCCCCCCGAGCTGACACCTTACCGAGAGTCAACCCCAATGGCTCGATTCTCAAGTCATCGGGAGACGCTCGCCAGCGAGCCATCAATGGGCCGAACCGGCGCCCTTGATGTTCGATGTCGGCTACCCGTAGACGCCCATCCGGCAAATCCCCAATCCATTTGGGGAAAGGCGTCGGTGTCGGAGCGGTCGCGACCTCTCCAAGAAAGGCATCCCCGCTCTCCTCTGCCGAGGGCAACAAGGCACCGAGGTCCAGTCGTGATAAAGCGATATCCACGGCATCGCTGGCCCATGGACGATAGTGCAAATCGCCATTGGCCAGACTACCGCTAAGCGTCGCTTGCCAGGCATCCGGCGACTGTGACGGAGAGCCTTCGACTTCTACGGACCCCAGACACCGGGAATCGTAAGACAGGCAATCCGTTTGCAGCACGATACGACGGAGTGCATCCAGGCTCGTCCCCTCGCCTTCCGGTGCCTGGACATCCATGGTGGACAGGGCCTCGGTCCAGGCATCGACATCCAGTTGTGGCGTTGCCCAGAACATCTCCCATCCTTCGGCGTTGTGCCAATCCGGCGAGGCTGGCCAGCGCTCAAGCCAGGCTTGGCCTTGTGCGCCCTCGCTCGCCTGACGCCAACGGATACGCAGGCGCTGCTCGAGTTCGGCGCTCCATTCATGGTTCTGAAGATCTGCCAGGAAACGCAAGGGCACCCTGTCGCTGGCCTGCTTGCCGAATGGCGCCGGCAGGTCGATCGTCGTGCCTTCCAAGTCACTTTCCAGTTGAACGCGAGGTCCAGCATCGTCCAATGTCACGGTCGCCATATAAGGGAATTCACCGCTGGCCAGCGTTGACATGCTACCACCGCCGACCCGATCCAGGATGCTGTGGATTCGGGCACGCCCTTCGATTCGCGTGTTCTCGTCAGCGGTATCGATACTGGCTTGAATCGGGCCGTCAAACACACGCCCCTCCAGGCTACCGACCAGATCACCGCTCCCCGCCTGATGGTGATAGACCAGTTCCCCATCGACCGCTTCAGCCAGCAACTCGACAGGTCGGTAGCGCAATTCAGGAATATCGATATCAGCCAGGACCTCGAGATCGAGAGCGTCGGGATCATCAATCGGCAGGGTCAGGTCTATTTCACCGTTCAAGTCCCCCTGGCTACTCCAGTCCTCCGCATCGAGCCCCAGTTCGGGAACATCGGCCAGGTACGTCAACCATTGTGTGGTCGTTCCCTGCAAGGCGCCGGTGACACTCAAGGTGTCATCTTCCAACTCAATGCGCCCTTCACTGGCCGTCACTCCATGACTTTCAGCATGCTCGACTCGAGCATGCAGACGCTGATCCGCATAGGACAAATGGCCTTCCACATTTTCCAGCATCGGCCAAGCAGCGGCGAACGGCAACCGGCCCTGGGTCACATCCAATGCCAGTTGCAAATCGATCTCCTCGTCATCCAGATCCTCTTTCAGCGGTTGCTGCAGTCTCAAACGGCCCTGTTCAACCCGACCCGCAGCGCCCAACGACAACCATTCCTGAAGCCCTTCATCCATGACTTGCACAGGCAGCCACTCAACGACAGGCGTATTGAGGGCATCGACCTCCGCAAAATCCAACGCAAGCAGCAGATCGCCTGGACGACTCCCCCCCAATGCCAGCTGGAAACTGCCATTCACTGGCGCATCCCGCCATCGAGCCTTCAAGTCATCACCCTGTACAAGGACACGATCATCATCGCGCTGCCAAGCGACATTGCCGGCGGCGACTTGCAAGGCGAGCGGAGTCCGAAATATTTGCGGAAAGGCCAGGTTCATGCCTTCGCCTCCCACGAACTCGACATTCCCTCCGTTGCGCCGCATCTCAAGCCAGCCATCTATCGGGCCACCGCCGGGAACAGACTGCCATGGATCCACGGCGACCTGACTCAGTGCCGCCTGCAGGCGCCACTCTTCGCCATCATGCTCGACCCTCGCCCCGGTCACCTCACCACGTGGCGACAGCCCCGTTAGCCAGCGATCCAGTTCCTCGGGTAACGCCAGTCGATCACGCCACCTCAAGAGAGAGGCAATATCAAAGGCATCTGCCTTGACTTGCCACCTTCCGCCATTTCCGGAAGCCTGCCAGTGCCGGGGCAGAGCCGGCCCACTTGCGCCCCGGCCATCGTTGGCGACCGGCTCGCCATCGTCATTCTCGACGCCGGTATTCAGCCAGGCCTCCCAGCCTGACTCGACTCGCTGCCACTGCCCCCGACTCTGCAAACCGTTCGTGGTGAACCCAACCTCACTTCCCGCCTGCCGCAATGACATGCGAGGTATATCCACCTGCCATCGCACATCATCCAGCTTGCCTGCATGCCAACGCCCCCAAAGCGTGGTTTCCCCTTCTGCAGCATCCAGTCTCATGCCATGATCGAAGGGTAATAGGTTGGTCAAGCCCACAAGGCTGGAAACATCCATGGTCGCTTTCATGGCGGCATTGAAATCGGCAAGCCCCTGCCGCCCCGGCATGAGTTCGAGAGAGGCCTGCAACGCAGCGCCTTCCTTGCCTTCGACATTGATCCAGCCGGAAATGCGGGTATGTCGGCGATCACCATCTATCAACAATTGCGGGGCTTCCAGCACGACCTGCGACTCGCGGCCATGTAATACCAGGCGGACTTCCTCGGCGTCTACACGCTGGCGCAACAACGTTTCCAGAGCAGCATCCAAGCGGTCGAGATCGAAACGGCGATCCGGCTGCAGCCAGGATGGGAGCGTCGCTGGCTCCGGCCAATGCCAGCTGCCATCCTCGCGCTGATAGAGATGCAGGGTGACATCGTGCAGTCGGGCATCATCGGACACAGGCAGCCATGCCTTGAATGACTGCCAGGTATCCATTCGTAAATCGGCCTGCCCCACTTCCAGCAGAGGATCGTCATTGCGGCGACCGGTAAAGCGGAGCCCTTCCAATGCCAGCGATAGCTGGTTCCCGCGCCACAGGCCGGATAACTCGTCGACCTCGACATCAGCATTGAAAGAGGACGAGAGAAAGGAGACAAGCTCGGGACGCACCGAATCCACCTGGTCGACTGCGAGCCTCAACAGGAGTACCAGCACTGCCAGCAATCCCAATCCGAGCGCCAACAGTGTCAGGGCCCAGCGCAGTAACAGGCGGAACATACTCATCGGCTCACATCAGTACGATATCGTACTGCTCCTGAGAGTAATGAACCTCGACCTGGAAGCTGATGGTCTTGTTGATGAATATTTCAAGATCGGACACCGCCGTCGACTCTTCATCCAGCAAACGGTCCACGACTGCCTGAGACGCCAATACCATATATGCCTCGGGACTATAGGCACGCTCTTCACGCAGGATTTCGCGGAAGATCTCGTAACATACGGTTTCCGGCGTCTTCAGCGTACCGCGTCCAGCACAGGTAGGGCATGGCTCGCAAAGCGTCTGCTCCAGACTCTCGCGGGTGCGCTTTCGTGTCAGTTGTACCAGGCCCAGCTCGGTCACACCGGTACACTTGGTTTTGGCATGATCGCGCTCCAGCGACTTTTCCAGCACACGCAACACCTGTCGTTGGTGTTCGGTATCTTCCATGTCGATAAAATCAATAATGATGATGCCGCCAAGATTGCGTAAGCGCAACTGACGTGCAATCGCCGTGGCTGCCTCCAGGTTGGTCTTGAAAATCGTTTCCTCGAGATTGCGGTGGCCGACATACCCGCCGGTATTGACATCGATAGTCGTCATCGCCTCGGTGGGATCGATCACGAGGTAGCCACCGGATTTGAGCTGGACCTTGCGTGCCAATGCTTTTTGAATCTCATCTTCGACACTGAAAAGGTCGAATATCGGTCGCTCACCGGGATAGTACTCGATTTGCGCTTCAACGTCGGGCATGAATTCACGGGCGAAGGCAAGCAGATTATCGAAATTTTCCCGCGAATCGATGCGGATCTTTTCAAGCTCATCATTCATGAGGTCGCGCAAGGTACGAATATACAAAGGCAGGTCATCGTAGATCACGCTGGGTGTCGGAGCCGTAACTCGACGCTCGCTGACCTTACGCCACAGGCGCAACAGGAAATGCATGTCGGCATAGAGCTCATTTTTACCGACCCCTTCGGCAGCCGTACGGACGATAAAACCGCCAGTCACTTCCAACTCCTGCTCGGCCTGACACTCATCGGTCAATGCCCGCAAGCGATCTCGTTCCGTATCCTCTTCAATCCGTTGAGACACCCCATTGTGGGGCGACTCAGGCATGTAGACCAGGTACCGGGATGGCACCGACAGATGGGTGGTCAGGCGGGCCCCCTTGGAACCGATAGGGTCCTTGGTCACTTGAACCACCAGCGTTTGCCCCTCGGCCAGCAAATGGCCGATGGCGACCTTCTCGTTTGTGGCACCATTGGAGCCGACGACATCATGCGCGTGGATGAAGGCCGCTCGCTCGAGGCCAATATCGATGAACGCGGCCTGCATCCCCGGCAACACTCTAGCAACCCGGCCCTTGTAAATATTACCGACGATACCCCGTCGTCGAGTCCGCTCGATGAAGGCTTCCTGCAAGACGCCGTTCTCGACGACGGCCACTCGCGTCTCCATGGGCGTCAGATTGATCAAGACTTCACCGCTCATGAGGAATTCCTTATCGAGTGAATGGCGGCATTATGACATATCCTCCTGCAGGTCAAACCAAAGCGGTATGCCTTGACGAACCAATAGTGCCGAAGTTTCGCAAAGCGGTAGCCCGACGACTGCCGAGTAGCTGCCTTCAATATGTGTAACGAATACGGCACCCCGCGCTTGAATGGCATACCCTCCTGCCTTGTCCCGGGGCTCGCCCGTCAACCAATATGCTGCAATCTCCGTCGGTGAAATCTCACGCATGGTGACTCGGGTCACCACACAGGCTTCCAGCACACCGGCAGGACCATCAACGGCCACCGCCGTCATGACATCATGCGTAGCCCCTGCCAGCCGTGACAGCATCTGTGCTGCATGATCACGATCTCTGGGCTTGCCGAGAATCCGCCCCTCATACACGACTGCGGTATCCGCACCGAGCACTGGCAAGGAGGACAGACGCGAGCCGGCCAATGCTTTTTCACGCGCCAAGCGACTAACGTAATCCACCGGAGGCTCATCGGCCCGCGGTGTTTCATCGATATCCACCGGACGTACCTCTGTCTCCAGACCAATGGACATCAGTAGTTCACGTCGACGGGGAGAGGCAGAGGCAAGACATAATGGCACCGTCATGATACCCCCTGTTCGAACGGCAAGATCCTGTCACGCTATGGCGAAGCGACGGCGCAACGATTGCAGCATGGTGAATAACCATGGCCATAGTACCGCACCGATCAATGATGGCAGCAAGAATGCCAAATGGATCGAAAAAGGGCCGAACAGCGTCAACAACCACTGTTCCATTAGCTGCACGATACCCAGCAGAATGAAAACCAGTACGGCCTGCTGAAATAGCGAGTAAGCTCTGAAACGCTGATATACGAGGGCACAAAGAAACGCCAATAACGAGAGTGTCAAGGCGTTCTGACCCAGTGGGGTTCCCTCGATCAAATCCAGCAGAATCCCCATGACGAAGCCATGCATGACTCCGACCCGCAACGGGGCGGCGACACACCAGTAGATCAGGATCAGGCCCAGCCAGTCAGGACGCCACATCAACCAGCGGTCCGACATCGGCATCACCTGAAGGCACAACGCCAAGAACAAGCTGATCCATATCAGTATCCAGCCGCGCAACGCAGGAGACAGCATCAGCGAATCAACTCCTCTGGCGGTTCGGTAATCGAGAAGGTCTCATCCCATAGCCGATCTCCCGCTTCAGGCTGGACTGACGGAGGCGGGAACAGCAGCAGGAAATGTCTCGAGCGCTGGAGTTGCGCTACCGGTTCCGCCGTGACACTCGCGAACGGCTGACCGGGATCATGCTCCACACCCGTCACCTTGGCGACGGGATACCCCGCAGGAAAGCGACCCGCAAGCCCGGAACTGACCAACAGATCCCCTTCCCGAATATCCGCAGTGTTAGGTACATGACGCACATCGAGAGAATTGTAACGGCCGGTACCCTGAACGATGAAACGCAGGCCGTTTCGGTTGACCTGTACCGGGAGTGCATGGCTGGCATCGGCAAGTGTCAATACCCGGCTGGAATACGCCGACACCGCCGTGACTTGCCCCACCACGCCGGACGCATCCATGACGGGCTGCCCGACATAAGCCCCATCACGTCGGCCACGGTCAATCACCATCTGGTGTGTAAAAGGATCGGAGTCCAGCGACAACAACTCCGCAGTGATGTAGTGCATTTCATCCTGCGGCGCCGCATTGAGCAATTCCCTGAGCCGGACATTGTCAGCTGTCAAACTTGCCATGCGCTGCACACGATGGGAAAGCGTAAGCAACTGTTCGCGCAGACGTCGATTTTCTTCGACCAGTTCTCGCTGCTCGGAAAGGGCCAGTGCCCCCCAGGTCAACACATCGCTGGGTACGCTGACCAGCCACTGAATCGGTGCCACCACCGTCGTTAACTGGGCACGGACCTCTTCCATACGGGAAAAGCGGTGCTCGGCGAACATCAGCACAAAGGCCAGGATCGCACACAGCAGCATGCGATATCCTGGCACCGGTCCATGTGAGAACAGCGGTTTGATAGGCGTCCTCCCAGCAGCCCCCCTGGCAGGGCGTCAATCGCTCGACAATAGCTCGAAGGTATGCTGGTCGATCATTTCGAGCGCCTTACCCCCTCCGCGGGCGACACAGGTCAATGGGTCCTCGGCTACGATAACCGGCAAGCCAGTTTCCTCGGCAATCAGTTTGTCGAGATCTCGCAGCAGAGCACCACCACCGGTCAGCACCAGACCGCGTTCGGCGATATCCGAAGCCAGTTCGGGAGGTGATTGCTCGAGTGCACTTTTAACGGCTGTCACAATAGAGGCCAGGGTTTCCTGAAGCGCATCGAGTATCTCGTGCGAATTCAGTGTAAAACTGCGCGGTATCCCTTCAGCCAGATTACGGCCACGCACATCGATCTCACGCAACTCACCACCAGGGTAGGCACAGCCGATTTCTTCTTTAATGCGTTCTGCGGTCGCTTCACCGATCAAGCTGCCGTAATGACGGCGGACATAAGCAGTGATCGCTTCATCGAAGCGGTCGCCACCCACGCGGATCGACTCGGAGTAGACGATGCCATTGAGCGAAATAATGGCGATTTCGCTGGTCCCGCCACCGATATCGACAATCATCGATCCCTGGGCTTCCTCGACAGGCAGGCCGGCCCCGATCGCCGCAGCCATGGGCTCTTCGATGAGGAACACCTCACGCGCCCCAGCCCCTTCGGCGGACTCCTTGATAGCTCGCCGTTCCACTTGGGTGGACATGCATGGCACGCACACCAGCACGCGCGGACTGGGTGTCAGGAACGTGCTCTGGTGCACTTTGCGGATGAAATGCTGAAGCATCTGTTCCGTCACGGTGAAGTCGGCAATCACACCGTCCTTCATCGGACGAATGGCAGTGATATTGCCTGGTGTGCGGCCCAGCATACGCTTGGCATCGACGCCGACGGCGGCCACACTGCGAAGATTTCCCGACTGACGGATTGCCACGACGGACGGCTCATCGAGCACAATGCCGCGACCACGAACGTAGATCAGCGTATTGGCAGTTCCCAGGTCAATCGATAGATCACTGGAAAACAGCCCCCTTAAGCGTTTAAACATGAAAGTCTTTCACCTAGTGCAGACCGGAACCCTGTGCGGATGCAAACGGTATCACTGCCACCGAAAAGCAGCAAGCAAGAGTGCCTGCCAGATGCCACAGGATATGGTATATTTTGCGGTTATTTCCGCGGGGAATCGTCAATGACAGTGCTGTTGCAGTCATGATACCGAAGACATTTCAGCCGACTCCCCGTCTGTCAATACAAGGACCATACCACCATGGCGATTGAACACGAAGATGTCCGTCGCGCGGCACATCTTGCCCGTCTGGGGCTCGATGATGCCGACGCCGCCCATTATGTCGACGATCTGGGACGCATTCTCGAGATGGTGGACCAACTGCAAACCGTCGATACCGATCAGGTGACGCCCATGGCTCACCCTCTGGATGCCACACAGCGGTTACGTGCCGACGAGGTGACCGAGCCCGATCAACGCGATCATTTTCAGCGTTGTGCGCCTCTGGTCGAGAATGGCCTCTACCTGGTTCCCCGTGTCGTCGAATAATCGCTTTCAGGAGTTCGTCTCTTCCATGCATGACAAGACGCTCATCGAACTCTCCCGTGCACTGAACGCCGGTGAGTTTTCAAGCCGAGAACTGATCGAAGCCTTTCTCGCCCGTATCGACCGCCTCGATGGCCGGCTCAACAGCTTCATTACTGTCACTGCCGAACAAGCACTCGCGGCCGCAGAGGTTGCCGACGCCAAGCGTGACGGGAACGAGCATCCCCTGCTGGCCGGCATCCCCATTGCACTCAAGGACATCATCTGTACGCAAGGCGTGAAGACCAGTTGCGGTTCGAAAATGCTGGACAACTTCGTGTCCCCCTACGATGCCACCATCGTGGAGAAACTGGCGGGTAGCGGCACGATAAGCCTTGGCAAGACCAATATGGATGAATTCGCCATGGGTTCATCCAATGAAACCAGCTTTTACGGTCCGACACATAACCCGTGGGACCTCACCGCCGTCCCTGGCGGCAGTTCGGGCGGAAGCGCTGCTGCTGTCGCTGCTGGATTGGTACCGGCGGCAATAGGCACCGATACGGGAGGATCGATACGACAGCCCGCGGCGTTCTGTGGCATTACGGGCCTCAAGCCGACTTACGGACGCGTATCACGCTATGGAATCATCGCTTACGCCTCCAGCCTGGACCAGGCAGGCCCCATGGCTCGTACTGCCGAAGATTGTGCCCTGCTGCTGGAAACTATCGCCGGTCATGACCTGCGAGACTCGACCAGCGTTGCCCGTAGCGTACCGGATTACCGCGCCGAACTCGGCCAATCCCTGTCCGGCCTGAAAATCGGCCTACCCCGCGAATACTTCGGCGAGGGGCTCGACCCCGCTGTCGACGCGGCGGTCCGCGACGCCGTCAAAACCTACGAATCGCTCGGTGCTACGGTTCGCGAGATCAGCTTGCCCCATACGCACCTTGCCATCCCTGCCTACTACGTCATCGCACCGGCAGAGGCATCCTCCAACCTGTCGCGCTATGACGGTGTACGTTTCGGTCATCGCTGTGACAATCCCAGCAACCTGATCGACCTGTACAAACGCTCACGTGCTGAAGGGTTCGGAGAAGAGGTGAAACGTCGAATACTGATCGGAACACACACACTGTCCGAAGGCTTTTTTGATGCCTACTACAAGAAGGCACAACAAGTTCGTCGCCTGATCCGCCAGGATTTCGTCGATGCCTTCGAAGAAGTCGATGTATTGATGGGCCCCACAACGCCCACGCCCGCATTCGATCTCAACGCCAAGAAAGACCCTGTATCGATGTATCTGCAGGACATCTACACCATTGCCATCAACCTTGCCGGCATTCCCGGTATCACAGTTCCAGCTGGCTTTGCAGAAGGCACCGAAGGTGAGCGCCCCATAGGACTGCAGATTCTGGGTCCGCATTTTGCGGAATCACAATTGCTTAACGTTGCTCATCAGTTTCAGCAAAACACCGACTGGCACCTTCGCCGTCCGGCTATCGCCGAGGAGACCGCCTGATGCAATGGGAAACCGTGATCGGCCTGGAAGTCCACGTCCAGCTCGCGACTCGTTCAAAGATATTTTCCGGCGCTTCCACTGCCTTCGGAGCCGAACCCAACTCCCAAGCCTGTGCCGTGGATCTTGGCCTGCCCGGCGTGCTACCGGTACTCAACGAAGCCGCGGTCGCCATGGCCGTGAAGTTCGGGCTGGCAATCAATGCCGAAATCCCGGAAATCTCGGTATTCGATCGCAAGAACTATTTTTATCCGGATCTTCCCAAGGGATATCAGACCAGCCAGATGTATTCCCCCATCGTCGGACCCGGCGAGGTGGAGATTACGCTCGATGATGGTGCGACCAAGCAAATCGGGGTCCATCATGCCCATCTGGAGGAAGATGCCGGCAAGTCGCTGCATGAGGATTTCCACGGCATGACCGGCATCGACCTCAACCGTGCCGGTACCCCCCTGATGGAAATCGTTTCCCAGCCAGACATGCGGTCGGCCAAGGAAGCTGCCGCCTATCTCAAGGCCATCCATGCCATCGTCACTTATCTCGGCATATCCGATGGCAACATGGCCGAAGGGTCCATGCGTTGCGACGTCAACGTCTCGGTGCGTCCCGAAGGGCAGGAGCGCTTCGGCACCCGTGCGGAAATCAAGAACGTCAACTCCTTCCGATTCGTCGAACGGGCCATCAACTTTGAAAAGGAACGGCAGATAGAATTGCTGGAGGACGGGGGCGTAGTTGAACAGGAAACCCGCCTGTTTGACCCTGAACTCGATGAAACTCGCAGCATGCGCACCAAAGAGGAAGCCAACGACTATCGTTACTTTCCCTGTCCCGACCTGCTTCCCGTGGTGCTCGATCAGGCCTACATCGACCATCAGCGGCGATCGCTTCCCGAGCTACCGGCCGAGAAACGCGCCCGCTTCCAGGATGAACTCGGCTTGTCCGCCTACGATGCCGGTATCCTGTCATCGAGTCGCGCCATGGCAGACTACTTCGAGGTGGTCAAGGACGTCTGCGGCGATGCCAAGCAAGCTGCCAATTGGGTTCAAGGCGAGCTTTCCGGTGCACTTAACCGCGAGAACCTGAGCATCGAACAAAGCCCAGTGGCGGCCCGGCAACTCGGCGGGCTCGTGTCCCGTGTGGTGGATGACACGATCAACGGCAAGGCGGCCAAGGAAGTCTTCCAGGCCCTGTGGAATGGGGAAGGCGATAGCGCCGATGACATCATCGACGCCAAGGGCCTTGAGCAGGTGACGGATACCGGCGCCATCGAAGCCATGATTGATCAAGTGATCGCCGATAACCCGGCACAGGTCACTCAGTATCAAGAAGCCGATGACGCCAAGCGCGGCAAGATGATCGGTTACTTCGTCGGCCAGGTAATGAAGGCCTCACGCGGCACGGCGAATCCACAGCAGGTCAATGCGCTGCTGAAAGAGAAACTAGACCAGGCTTGAAGGAGACAGGGATGTCCGATGACGTCGGCGGGCGGCTACGCGCTCTGCGAACGATGCGAGGCATATCACAACGAGAGCTGGCCAAGCGCTGCGGAGTAACCCACTCGAGCCTGTCACTGATCGAACAGGGCAAGGTCAGCCCCTCGGTGAGTTCCCTGAAGAAAATCCTCGATGCGATTCCCATCAGTGTCGGTGATTTCTTCACCATGGATATGGAAAGCCGTGACCAGGTCTTTTATTCCGCCGACGATCTCGCCGACATGGGAAGTGGTGATGTCATCTACAAGCTGGTCGGTGCCAATCGCGAGTCACGGGCACTCTCATTCATGATCGAGACCTATCCGGCCGGTACCGACACCGGCCGCGAAATGATCGCCCACCAGGGTGAGGAAGCCGGTGTCATCCTGGAAGGCGAGATCGAGATCACCGTAGGGGCCGACACGCGCATCCTTGGTCCCGGTGAAGCCTATTACTTTGACACCAATGTACCGCACCGCTTTCGCAACCCGGGCAAGACCGCCTGCCGACTGGTCAGTTGCTGCACGCCGGCCAAGACGTTCTGATCGCATCGTTTTCGGTGGCCTGAGGGTGGGTGTTACATTTAAAGGCATTGAAGTAGTGAACAGATATCATCACTCAACTCACTGAAGCGAGAATATGCCATGACACCCAAGACAAGAACGCTTATTGGACTTGCACTGATTCTGGTTACATGTGTCGCCTACGCGCAATCGACCGATGATGACAGCATCACGGCAGATGACAAGTCGACGTTACAGCAAGAGATTGATTCCGAACGCGATACCGAACAAGCGCTGAGCTCGCTGGAAAGCGCTCAGGCAGACGCCTCTGACGATGCCGACTTCGGGCTGGACACCGCACAAGACGCCGTCGAGAACGGAGGTGTCGACGGTGAAGCGATCAGCGCCGAGGCGAGTGATGGAATGAATAGCCAAGCGTCCGACAGTAACGCAGCAGCCTCTGGCCCTGGCAACGCTAGTAGCAATGCCGGTGGTGGCAGTGGTTCTGGCGGAGCCGGCGGCGGTGCTGGTGGAGCCGGCGGCGGTGCTGGTGGAGCCGGCGGAGCCGGTGGTGGCAGAAACTAGTGACACAGGCCGGCCTATGGCCGGCCAAATCAACGGACGCTTATGTCAACGCCATCCACACACTCTTGAGTTCCGAATACTCCTCCAGGCTGTGGTGTGATTTGTCACGACCATTGCCGGACTGCTTGACGCCACCGAAAGGCATCGTCATATCACCACCTGCCCAGTTATTGACGTAGACTTGACCCGAGTGCAAACGGCGCGTCACGCGCATGATGCGGTCGATATCCTGACTCCAGAGCCCAGCAGCCAGGCCATACTGGCTGTCATTGGCCATGGTGATGGCTTCTTCCTCGGTATCGAAACCGAAGACCGACAGCACCGGACCGAACACTTCCTCACGCCCAATCGCCATTTGTGGCGTCACACCATCAAACACCGTTGGCGGAATGAACAGCCCCCCACTCTCTTCATTGGTGGCCTCACCCCCGACTCGCAAATGAGCCCCTTCTTCAACACCGCGCCGGATATAGTCGAGAATGCTCTGATACTGGGTCCGATCGACGATGGCTCCCATGAAGCTGGCCGGATCCAGGGGATCGCCAGGCTGCATCGTTTCAGCCGCCTCGAGAACCTTTTCAATGAAGGTTTCACGTACCGAGTTCTCGACCAGAAGACGCGAACCAGCGATACAGACTTCGCCCTGATTATGAAAGATGGCCGCTGCCGCATTCGTTGCCACGGCATCGAGATCCTTGCAATCGGCAAACACCAGATTGGGGCTCTTGCCCCCACACTCCAGATAGACACGTTTTAGATTGGATTGACCCGCGAACTGCATCAGCAGTTTGCCGACCTGGGTCGAACCGGTAAAGGACAAGCAATCGACGTCCATCGACAGCGCCAACGCCTGTCCAACCGTATGCCCATAGCCAGGCAGCACCTGGAAGACCCCGGTTGGCAACCCGGCTTCCAAGGCCAATTGGGCCAGCCGCAGTGCCGACAGCGGCGACTTTTCCGAGGGTTTCAGAATGACACTATTGCCCGCCGCCAGTGCCGGGCCGATTTTCCAGGCCGTCATCATCAACGGAAAGTTCCAGGGCACGATCGACGCCACCACGCCAAGCGGTTCACGCAGAATCATACCCAGGCTATCTTCACCGGTCGGCGCGACTTCACCATAGAGCTTGTCGATGGTTTCGGCGTTATACCGTATGCAACTGATAGCACCCGCCATATCGCCCATCGAGCTGGTCACCGGCTTGCCCATGTCGAGCGTGTCGAGCAATGCCAGTTCATGCTTATGGCACTCCATGAGATCGGCCAAGCGTAACAGGGCTCGTTTTCGCTCTGACGGAGCGATACGAGACCAGTTGCCGGTATTGAATGCCTGTCGAGCATGACGGATTGCCGCTTCTGCTTCGGGCGCATCACAGCTAGCAACGCGCGCCAGCACGTCTCCAGTAGCGGGATTGACTGTCTCGAACGTCACTCCACTCGACGCATCGACGAATGCATCATTGATGAAAGCGCGCGTCTCGAATCGAAGTGCCCCGGCCATTGCTTGCCAGTCAGCATGCGACTCCGGAACCTTGTGCATTGCGCTCATGCCGTTTGCTCCTTATGAATGGCTACATTCAGGTGCCTGGCCGTCTCATCAAGCGCCTGACGGGCCAGGCTCACTAATTCATCGATCTGGTCACGGGTCATGGTCAAGGGCGGCGATATGATCATGCTATCGCCAACGGACCGCATGACCAGCCCATTGGCGAAACTGATATCACGACATAAATTGCCGACCCCTAATGACTTGTCGAACCGTGCACCAGTGGCCTTGTCGGCAACGAGCTCCAATGCGCCTATCAATCCCAGCGACCGAGCTTCGCCAACAAGCGGATGATCAGCCAGCGCACTCCACCGCTGCGCAAGGTAGGGGCCCACATCGTCACGTACGCGCTGAACGACGCCTGCCGCCTGCATGATCTCAAGATTCTTGAGCGCTACGGCAGCACAGGCGGGATGACCGGAATACGTGAATCCATGGAAGAATTCGCCCCCCGTGTCGATCAGGGTGTCGGCGACCCGATCGCCGACCATGACACCGCCGATAGGGAGATAACCGGACGACATGCCCTTGGCAATCGGCATCAGGTCAGGCTCGAGGCCATAATGTTGACTGCCAAACCATTCGCCCAGACGGCCGAAGCCACAAATCACCTCATCAACGACCAGCAGGATGTCGTATCTGGCAAGGATCTCCTTGACCGCCGGCCAGTAACTGTCAGGGGGAATGATGGCGCCACCTGCGCCCTGCACCGGCTCGGCAATGAACGCCGCAACATTCTCCTCACCGAGCTCGAGGATCCTCTCTTCCAACGCCGCCGCACAGGCTCGACCGAAGTCCTCCGGTGATTGATCTCGACCTTCACCGAACCAATAGGGCTGGGCGATATGCGTGATTCCCGGTACGAGCGGACCACCCTGGGCATGCATCGGTGCCATGCCGCCCAGACTCATGCCGGCAACCGTGGAACCGTGATAGGCATTTTCCCGGGCAATGATCCACTGCTTGTCGGGTTGGCCCTCCAATGCCCAATAACGTCGAACCATTCGCAGAACGGTATCATTGGCCTCCGAGCCTGAACCGGTAAAGAACACATGATTGACCGATGCCGGCGCCAGGCGACACAGCGTATCGGCCAACGTGACGGCCGGTACATGCGTCGTCTTGAAGAAATTATTGTAGTAAGGCAATTGCTGTAACTGCCGGGTTGCCGCGTCGACCAGTGCCTGACGGCCATATCCCAGATTGACGCACCACAACCCCGCCATGCCATCCAGAATACGATGCCCTTCACTGTCAAAGATATAGATCCCATCGGCATGCGTTACGATGCGGCTCCCCTCTTCTCCCAACGCCTTGAAATCGGTGAAAGGGTGAAGGTGATGCGCCCTGTCGAGCGCTTGCATGTCTTTCGTCCAATTCATGATGGCGGTCCCCACCGGCAAAACAGAGAAAGTCAGGAAGGATCATGCACTAACACATGCCTCGGTATCCGCCATACGTACCCGTTTGCGGTGGATACACGCCCTGGCATACGCGGCAAACAAGGCATCATAGAGAGGATGTTCACGAGGCTGCCACTCAGGATGCCACTGGACAGCCAGCGCAAATTGCTCGGCGGCCTCGACGGACACGGCCTCGACCAGTCCATCAGGAGCAACCGCCTCAGCACGCAACCCGGGTGCCAGTTCGGCGACCCCCTGCTGATGAAGTGAATTGACCCGGCTATAAGGTTGGGCATGAAGCGATGCCAGAATTCCTCCCGGCAGGATCTCGAGATCATGGCTTGGCGCATAGCGAACGTCTTTAGGACCCACGGGCTCACGATGATCCATAAGGCCTTCCACACGTTCGACCGCCTGGTACAACGTCCCGCCAAATGCCACGTTGATTTCCTGAAACCCCCGACAAATACCGAACAAGGGGAGCCCCAGATCGAGTGCTGCAGGTACCCACGCCATCGCGGCAGCATCACGATCACTATCTCCCTGAGTATTTTCAGGTGCGCATGCAGCCTCATAGCGGGACGGTTCGACATTGCTGTAACTACCGGTCAGCAGCAGACCATCCAATTGTGCCAGCAAGGCTGTCTCTGAGGCGTGCGCATGTACATCATTCCACACTGGCAGTAATACCGGCGCCATACCGTACTCACGGAGGGCCTGCAGATATTTATCCGTCACGACATGCGCAGGATGACCTTCCACCTCCCGGCGACATGCAATCACGCCAACTACGGGTGTCGCTTGCATTACCTGTCCCTCACCACACTGTTATATGGACTGGATTGTTGCTCCAAACATACCAGCCGTTGATTTAAGTTTCCAACCTCATCATAAAACAAGTCCAACAAAAACATATAAAATATTGATATATATGAAACCATTCTGAAATCAGGCGTCACCCCTCTTAGCAGGAAGCCGCTTTTTTCGTAAATAATTTGACAACAGAAAGCAGGAACGGAAAGATACCGGACAATACAAACGACGATTTAGGCAACAGGTGACCTTCATGCCGACGACCAGATCCATTGACGAGGCCGAGGCGTTTCTCGAACGACACCCGGATATCGATAGCGTCGACCTGCTGATCAGCGACCTGAATGGCGTACCACGCGGTAAACGCATACCACGTAACAACCTGACCAAGGCATATCGCGACGGTATCAACCTGCCTGCCTCGGTATTTGCCCTTGATATCAATGGCAATACCATCGAGGAAACCGGCCTCGGCTTGACCATTGGAGACAGTGATCGTGTGTGCCGTCCCATTGCCGGCACGCTGATGCCTACGCCATGGATCAGACGCGGCAGGCAGGCGCAATTATTGATGACGATGGAAGAAGCGAACGGTGCGCCTTTCTTTGCCGACCCACGCTGCGTTCTCGAGGGGATCCTGGAGCGTCTGGGCGAGGCAGGCCTTACCCCTGTCGTGGCATTGGAACTGGAATTCTATCTCATAGACCGTGAGCGCGATCCGCTCGGTTCCGTTCAGCCCCCTTGTTCTCCCGCCACCGGCGAGCGTGCGACCCAAAGTCAGCTATATTCCATCGGGGAGCTCGACGAATACGCCGATTTCCTGGAAGACATCCAACAGGCCGCCCGAATTCAACAGCTTCCACTGGATACGGCCCTCAAGGAGTGCGCGCCAGGCCAGTTCGAAATCAATCTGATCCACTGTGACGATGCCTTGAAAGCCTGCGATAGCGCCATTCTCCTCAAGCGTCTGATCAAGGGTGTGGCCGTTCAGCACGGTTTCGAAGCCACTTTCATGGCCAAGCCTTATGGTCAGGAAGCGGGGAACGGGACCCATGTGCATATCAGCCTGCTGGATGAGACAGGCCAGAATATTTTCGCCGACCCCGAGGAGAGTCCTCATGGCACGCCCGCCCTGCGCCAGGCCATCGCCGGTCTGATCGAACAGATGCCGGCTTCCATGGCCATATTCGCGCCGAATATCAACTCATTCCGTCGGTTCCAGCCGGGGCTTTATGTACCCATGACACCGACATGGGGATATGACAATCGGTCAGTGGCATTGCGGATTCCTTCAGGCCCGAATGCCGCACGGCGCATCGAACACCGCGTTGCGGGGGCCGACGTCAACCCCTATCTACTGTTGGCCACGCTCCTTGCGTCCATTGACTACGGTATGCAGCAGCAGCTGACTCCCCCGCCGGCGACAACCGGCAATGCCTATGAGCAATACGACAGCAGCCTGACCAATAGCTGGCAACAAGCGCTAGACTTACTGGAAGGCAACGAGATCCTCAACAAGGCTCTGGGCGCTGAATTCGTGAATGTCTATATTGCCAACCGACGCGCCGAGCGGGCTCAGGCGATGCAGGCCGTCAGTCAACTCGAATACGACTGGTATCTTCGCCAGGTCTGATACCGCACCCTGACATCACGTTTTATCCCCATGCCCATAGGGACATGGGGATGGGCCATCAGACACCAAGCGCATCCCGAGTCCGGTAATACCAGGCCCCCAACGCAGATAACGGAACACGCAGCAAACGCCCCCCAGGAAACGGCAGATGCGGTAGATCCGCAAAGGCATCGAAGCGCTCGTTTCTGCCTTCCATCACCTCAGCAATCAGGCGTCCTGCCAGGTGGGTGCAGGTCACCCCATGGCCGGAATAACCCTGTGCATAATAGATGTTGTCGTTGATGACACCGAACTGAGGAAGTCGATTGAGCGTCATCAAGAACGTTCCGCTCCACGCGTAATCGACCTTCACATTGGCCAGCTGCGGGAAGGTCCTGAGCATTTTGGGGCGAATGACCGCCTCGATATTATCGGGGTCCTGTCCTCCATAATTGACACCTCCACCATAAATCAGACGGTTGTCGGCACTAAGACGGAAATAGTCCAGGAGATAATTACAGTCCTCTACGGCCATGTCGTTTGGCAGCAGCGTGCCGGCCAGATCGGCACCGAGTGGCTCGGTGGTGATGATCTGCGTGCCACAAGGCATCGATCGACTCTCGAGCTCCGGCAACACTCCATTGAGATACGCATTGCCAGCCATCACGACTTGATCCGCCACAACGCTCCCCCGCGGCGTGCGCAAGCGTACGGGATCGCCTTGCTCCACCGCGACGACAGGGCTCTGTTCGTGGATACGCCCTCCCAGGGTTTCGACAGCCGCCGCCTCCCCCAATACCAGATTCAGAGGATGCAAGTGTCCACCGGAATGATCGACGAGCGCACCCACGAACCGCTCGCTCACGACTTCTCGCGCCAGCTCACTACCTTCCAGCAGTTCCAGTTCATGGTTACCATAACGCTCCCATAACGTCTTGTGCTCCTTGAGCTCACTCCATTGCTTGGCGTTACAGGCAGCGAACAGGTTACCGTTCTTGAGATCACAGCGAATATCGTAGGTGTCGATACGCTCGCGGATGATGCGGTTGCCTTCGAACGCCATATCCCCCAGTGAGCGAGCGGTTTCGGCACCATACTTGGCCTCGATGACATCCATATCGCGACTATAGCTGTTGACGATCTGTCCGCCATTGCGTCCGGAGGCACCATACCCCACTCGCGCCGACTCCAGAACCACAACGCTAAAGCCACGTTCGGCAAGGTGTAGTGCCGAAGACATTCCAGTGAATCCGGCACCAACCACACAGACATCACATGTTACCTCCCCGATCAGCTCTGGACGCTGAGGGGTCGGGTTGGCAGTCGCTGCATAATAGGATCGCGCATGCTCAGTCGATGACGCAGCAGTCATGAGGACCTCTCAAAGATGATTGATAGCACCGGGATAGCAAACAGTGACACTCGATCGGTCACATCAGACCCGTAACAACAGGTGTTCGCGCTCCCAAGAACTGATGACCTGGAAATAGGCGCGGTGTTCAGCGCGCTTGACCGCGAGGTAACTGTTGGCAAAACGTTCTCCCAACAGATCACAAAGCGGCTTGCAATCGTGCAGGGCATCCAGCGCCGGCCCGATATCATCGGGCAGCTTGTTGCCGCCCGACCAAGCGGATCCCACTACCGGTGGACGGGCGTCGACCTGCCCCAACATACCCAGATAACCGCATGCCAGAGATGCTGCCATGACCAGATAAGGGTTGGCATCGGCGCCAGCCAGGCGATTTTCCACGCGGGTGGCTTCGGGCTCTGCTACGGGCACACGCAACCCCACCGTACGATTGTCGAGTCCCCACTCCACGTTCACAGGTGCCGAACCGCTGTGTTCGCTACGAATCAATCGGCGATAGGAGTTGACGTTTGGTGCCAGCATGGGCATGGCCGCCGGTAAATACTGCTGCAGCCCCCCAATGAAGTGATGAAACAGGCGGCTCGGTTGGCCATCGTCACCAGCAAACAGGTTACGCCGGCTCTCCTTGTCCACCACGCTCTGATGGATATGCATGGAACTACCCGGTTCGTTGGCCATGGGTTTGGCCATGAAGGTGGCATACATGCCATGCCGCAGAGCGGTTTCGCGCAACGTACGCTTGAAGATCACGACCTGATCGGCCAATGTGAGCGGATCGCCATGCTGAAAATTGACCTCCATCTGCCCGGCACCCTCTTCATGAATCAGGGTATCCAGGTCCAGATTCATGGCATCGCAGTAGTCATACATCTCTTCAAACAGGGGGTCGAACTCATTGACAGCATCGATCGAGAATGACTGCCGACTGCTTTCCTGGCGCCCTGATCGGCCAATGGGAGGTTCCAGCGGATAATCCGAGTCGGTATTGGTCTTGACCAAGTAAAACTCGACTTCCGGGGCCACCACCGGAATCCAGCCTCGGGACTCATAGAGCTCCAGAACCCGTTTAAGAACGTGCCTGGGCGATAACTCAACGGGCTCCCCCGTCAGGTAATGGCAATCATGGATGATCTGTGCCGTGGCATCTTCCGCCCAAGGGACCAGATAGATGGCATCGGGATCCGGCACCAACTCCATGTCGCGCTCTGCGGGATTCCAGAAACGGATATCCTCATCATCGGGATAGCCACCAGTCACCGTTTGAATGAAGATCGAATCTGGCAGCCTGGGGCGTCCACCGTTGAGATATTTCTTGGCCGGGATGATCTTGCCCTTGAGTATGCCCGTCTGATCCGAGACGAGACACTCCACTTCCGTAATTCCATGGGCATCGAACCAGTCTTTCAACACCGGTTCTACGTGGCTGTTACTCATAAAGAATTCCTTGGTGAAGAAGCGGGGCCCGGCACTTTCGTGCCCGCCGGGTCCCGGCCTCGTGCATCAAGCACCGAGGGCTTAGCGCGATTTCACTTCAGACCACAACTGCTGGAAGGTATCCAGCTCGTCCCCTTGCAGGCTGGGAGTGAACCGCAGATTTTCCATGTCCTCTTCGCTCGGCTGTACCGGCGGCTCGTTCAGGACATCGTCAAGATGCGGCTTGGCGGCCTCATTGGGGCTCGCGTAATAGTTGTAGTTGGACAACTGGGCGCCAACCTCGGCATCAAGAATGAAGTCAATGAACTTGTGGGCCAAGTCCGGATTGGGTGCCTCGCTAGGGATCATCATGGCATCGACCCACATTTCGGCACCCTCTTCGGGCAGCATGAAATCGATGGTCTCGAAGGTCTCGGGATCCTCATCCTTGAAGTAGAGGTAGTCACCGTTGTAGCTCAAGCCAACATGCGTGACGCCACGTGCCAACTCCTGCAGGGCGGGTGTGCCGTCGACGAATCCACTGAAGGTATCGCGCTCCTTGGTATCCAGCAGCAATTGGGCCGCCTCTTTCCAGGCCTCCATATTCGTACAGTCATAGCCATGCCCGAGATAGGCACAGGCCGCTCCCATACTGACCTGACCATCTCCCATCAACGCGAAGGGATGCTCAGGGTTCGTCGACTCGTCAAAGAGCAGCGACCAGCTCTTGGGGGCGTCGGGGAAGGTTTCCGTGTTGTAGACGATACCCGTCGTTCCCCATTGATAGGGCGCACTATACTGGTTTCCCGGATCGTACTCCGGATCCTGGAACTCCCCCATCAGATTATCGAGGTTTTCCAGCTTGTCGTGGTCGAGCTCCTGTACCAGGCCCGTCTCGATCAAGCGCGGAATGTAGTAATTGGATGGAACGATGATGTCGTATTGGGAGGTGCCTCCGGCATTGAGCTTGGAGAACATCTCCGGCAACGAGTTGAAATAGTTCTGGACCACCTCGACATCGTACTTCTCCTCGAAGGCCTCGATGATGTCGGGGTCCATGTATTCTGTCCAGTTGAAGAGGTACAGGGTGTCCTCATCTGCCTGGGCCGTTGAGGCCAGCATCAGACCACCCAGGCCGATAGCGACGTTGCGGGTCATTGTTTTCATCATTTCGCTCTCCTTCGGATCCCTCGTTGGGGGTAATGGGCGCCTTATTGCTGACGCCCCTGACGGTTGAACATCAGACTCAGCACAGCAGCAACAGCGACGGCACCGATCATGACGGTCGCCATCGCATTGATTTCCGGAGACACCCCTTTCTTGATGGCCCCCCAGATATAGATCGGCAATGTGGCGCTTTCCGGACCGGCCGTGAAGAAGCTGATCACGAAGTCGTCGATGGATAGTGTGAACGACAGGAAGAATGCCGAAATCAACGCTGGCTTGATGGTTGGCAACATGAAGAACCGGGCACGCTGCCAAGGCGTGGCGTAAAGATCCTTCGCCGCCTCGAACAATGTCGGGTCAAGACCGACGAACCGCGAATAGACAATCAGCGCCACGAAGGGAATCTGGAATGTCACATGCGAGATGATCATGGTCAAAAGCCCCGGTCCCAGCAAACCGGTCAACCGATTGATCTGCACGAAGAACGCCATCTCCGAGATCCCGAAAACAATATCCGGCAGCACGATCGGCAAGTAAATCAGGATGATCAACCAACCGAGCTTACGGTGACGGTGCCGATACATGCCATAACCAATCAAACAGCCTAGAGTCAGCGCCACTGCAGAGGAGGCAATGGCCAACACCATGCTATTGGCAAAGGCCGACAGGATTTCCTCGTTCCCCAGTAACTGCTGGTACCAGCGTAACGAAAAGCCGGTAAAATTCGCTGCGCTATTGGCCGCGTTGAAAGAAAAGAGGACCACGACCAGTAGAGGCACATAGAGAAAGAACAGGGTCAGCCACCAGAAACCGGTCAGCGACCGTTGCAAGGTCTGCTTTTTCATATGACGACCTCCTCGCCGCCACCCAGTCGCTTACCGATACGACGCATGGCATAGAGTCCAATGAAAGTGGCAATCAGCATCAGGATGGCGCCGGCGGCACCCAGCGGCCAGTTCGAACCGCCCGAGAACTGATTGGCAACCAGATTGCCCAGCATCATTCCTTTACCGCCACCCAGCAGTTCAGGGATGACGTACATGCCAAAGGCGGGAATGGCCACCAGCACGATACCGGCCAGCAAACCTGGCAACGTCTGAGGGAAGACAGCGTGCCAGAATGCTCGCACCGGAGAAGCATAGAGGTCCTGTGCCGCCTGCACCTGAGCGTGGTCCAGCTTTTCAAAAGCCGCATACAAAGGCAGCACCATGAAGGGCAGGAAGTTATAAACCAACCCCAGGGTCACGGCAAAATTCGAAGGATAGAGCCCCATATTGGCCGGGACCAGACCCAGCATCTGGGCAAACTCAGCCAATGGCGTCCCGGGCGCCAGCAGGTTCATCCAGCCGAACGTCCGGATCACCTGATTGGTCCAGGAGGGGACGACTACCAGCAACAGCATGATGGGACGCCACTTCTCCCGGCAGGTGGTGATGTAATAGGCAATCGGGTAAGCAATAATGATCACCAGTCCAGTGGAGACCACTGTCTGCCACAATGAACGCAACAGGGTGAAGAGATTCCCGGCACTCCAGCCCAGAAAGCCGAATCCCGCCAGGCGCTTGAACGATTCCAGGCTCAACGGCATTTCTGGCAGGCCATACGTGCCGTTGGTCATGAACGCAACGCTCATCAGGTAGAAGCTGGGTAGAACCAGGAAGATAAAAATCCAGACAGCCCCCGGGGCAACCGTCATCAGCAGGTGTCGGGATTCACTGACCATCGCTCGACTGCGTGCGCTTGGGAGAACTCCAGAATAAGCCATGGCACACCTCACGCGTTCAGGGTGACGAGGTCATCGGTGGAGACAACCACCGTGACACGATCGCCGACAGCCGGCAGGTTTCCGCCGCAATTCCTGACGGTAGCCTGCATGGTCGTGGAACCGACCTCCAGGCGATATTCGGCATGGCTGCCACGATAGAGACACTCCGTTACGGTGCCGAACAAGCGATTGTCCCCTGCCTGCTCGCCAGGCAACAGGTCCAGTGTCTCGGGACGTATCAATAGAAGATCGCCATCGGGCGGTGTCGTCAGGTGCAGTGTGCCCAGATCCGTCATCAAGGCACTCCCGTCGCGGTTGGTGACCGGATACAGGTTGTCATGCCCCATGAACCGAGCCACGAACGCATTGACCGGCCGCTCGTATACGTCGCGAGGAGGGCCGACCTGCTGGATGATACCGCCATCGAGTACAGCGATGCGGTCCGACATCACCATCGCTTCCTGCTGATCGTGCGTCACGAAGACGAACGTCATGCCCAACCGTTTCTGCACTCTCAACAACTCGACCTGAAGCTGACTTCTCAAACCCGCGTCCAGTGCCGACAACGGCTCATCGAGCAGCAATACTTCCGGCTCGCATACCAGCGCTCTGGCCAGTGCAATACGCTGGCGCTGACCTCCGGACAACTGATCAACCCGCCGATCGATCAGTGGCCCCAACTGAATGAAATCCGCTATGTCGTCGACACGACGGTTTCTCTCGGCTTCCGAGATTCCCTGCATACGTAGGCCGAATGCCAGGTTTTCCCGAACCGAGAGATGAGGAAACAATGCGTAGGACTGGAAGACGGTATTAACACTCCGCCGGTGAGGCGGAATCTCGGTGATGTCTTTGTCACCCAACAGCAATCGTCCACCGTCGGGAGTTTCAAGCCCAGCCAAGATACGCAGCAACGTCGTCTTGCCACATCCCGAGGGACCTAGCAGTGTAAAGAACTCACCGGAATCGATGGTCAAATCCACACCATCAAGGGCGATGGTGTCTGCTCCAAAACGCTTTTCCAGGCCTTGCAACACTATCGTTGACGCCTTGTGGCGGGAGGCGGAGTCCTCAGGGTAATCGGCGTGGACAGTTTCCGACGCCGGAGTGGCGTTATCAGGGGCCGTCAAGGAAGAAGTCATTATTCCACTCTCCTGTTATGGGCTCTCGATCCCTACTTGTCCTTGTTATAGGCGATCGCGCAGTTTGTAAAAATTGGTAGCCAGTACCAACAAGGGAGTGCGTAACCAGCGTCCGCCGGGGAACCGACGATGCGGCATGGCAGCAAATACATCGAATCTCTCAGCCTGTCCAGCGATGGTTTCGGCGAGCAACTGACCCGCCAGACCTGCCAAGGCCATCCCATGGCCCGAATATCCTTGAGCGTAATACAGATTGCCTTCCAGACGTCCGAAGTCAGGGGCACGATTGAGCGTGATAGCCACATCCCCACCCCAGCGATAATCGATCCTGGCACCGCCCAATACGGGGAAAAGATGAGCGATCTTCGTCTCCATGCGTTCTTGCAAATGTTTCGGTTCACGCCCGTTGTAGCTCACTTCTCCACCATAAATCAGGCGGCGGTCACCAGAGAGTCGATAATAATCGAGTACGAAATTAGCATCGGACAAGGCATCGTTCTGGGGCAGGACCTTCGCAGCACGTGCTTCACCTAGCGGTTCGGTCGCAATCATGTAGTTGGCAGCCCGCATGATGCGCCCATCCAGTTCAGGCACCAGGCCTCCGAGATACGCGTTTCCAGCCACCACGACGAAATCGGCTGTCACACTCCCCTGTTCAGTCACGACGCGTGCTGGAGAGCCGCGCTGGACATGCAGAGCGGCACTATGCTCATACAGATGCGCTCCAGCACGCTGAGCGGCTTTCGCCAGTCCCAACGTATAATTGAGGGGATGCAGATGCCCGCCCTCGCTGTCATACAGCGCACCGGGATAGACACCGGTGCAGACATGTTCTCGCAGCGCATCACCCTCGAGCCAATGCAGGCCGGAGTAACCGTAACGACGCTCCATCTCATCCCGAAAGGACTGCAGCTCGCGAATCTGGCGTGTCTTGACGGCAGCGTGAAGATATCCCCACTGAAGATCGCAAGGTATCGAATGGCGCTCGATCAAGGAGGCGGTCAGGCGCACCGCTTCACGGCTCATTTCCCAGATATCCCGTGCTCGCTCCAGGCCAAGCGCCTTTTCGATCGTTGAGATGTCGGTACCCAGACCAGGCAGGATCTGGCCGCCACTTCGGCCCGAAGCGCCAAAGCCAACCTCTCCCGCTTCGAGCAACACCACCGAATATCCTTGTTCGGCCAGATGCAAGGCCGTCGAACATCCGGTGACACCGCCACCAATAATGCAGACGTCCGCTCTCGCTTCACCCTCCAGCGTGGAGGTCGGCGCCAGCGTTACCTGGATGCTGTCACGGTAGTAGGATGCGGGACTCTCGCTGGCATCGGATGCCATGAAACCTTCCTTATCAAGACAGAGAGGATCTCTGCTGACTATTGTTGTTGAATTCTTTGACCACCCTGGGAAGCATATGGATCATTTTGCTGATCCAAGGTGTGATTACAGTCTGCCACCAAGCCACTACCACATGTCAAGTATTCAATAACGAAAACAACAAGCGGAGAAGGGAAACGAACGCGATACGACGTCAAGGGTTTTTCTCAAGAACCTCGAAAAAGGCCTCCAGGACGCGATTGGGTCGACGATCACGACGAGTAATGACGACAAATGGCGTCAAATAATAACCACCATCGATGGGCAATTCTCTCAACCGCCCCATCGCTTTCCAGGGGGCCGCCAGGTGATCCGGCAGATAACCGATATAGCTCCCGGTGAGAATCAGGAAAGCCGCCCCCTCTCGATCGGACGCGGTTGCCGTTCCTCTGAGCCGCGCATGGGGTGCACGGGCCGTATCGGGCAGCGGATAACCGGGCACCACGGCTTCATAATCATGGAGATCGGTTGTCTCCAATGCCTCCGCCGGAATATCGAACAATGGATGACGATTCGCGCAATACAGGCGGGAGCATTCACTGTACAGAAACCGAGTCTCCAGGCTCGCCAGCAGATTGACCTGCGGGACAACGCCCAGATGCAGCCGGGAGTCCAGGACTCCCTGGGCAATGGCATCCGGCGGATCCATGTGGATGTTAATGGCCACATCCGGCGCCTGGGCCTTGAGGTCGGCCAGAGTATGCGTGATTCGCATCTGAGGCAGACTGACAAGATTGTCTGTGATGCCAATATTCAGTTCACCGCGCAAGGTATGATGCAGTTCATTGACCTCGCTGCGGAACATTTCCAGGGAAGCAAACAGACGCAAGGACGCTTCATAGACATGGCGCCCCTCTTCCGTCAACGCAAATCCCCCCCGTCCGCGCTGACAAAGACGCAATCCCAGTCGCTTTTCGAGATCGTTCATGTGCAGACTGATAGCCGGCCGGCCGATACCGAGGACGACTTCCGCTGCCGTAAAGCCACCACATTCGGCCACAGCCCTGAACACTCGCAACAAACGGATATCAAAATCGCTGACCTGGCCAGGCAGTGGCGACTTGTGCTCTCCCGTCATGCGGTCTCCTTGCATCACCGATCGGCGCAGACCGCACAGTGAGGATCACGAGGCACCTGAAAATGACGCCAGGTCCCTTGCATGCCGTCGAAGGTGGATAATCCGCGATGCCATGTCCCGGCACCACTAAGCACCTTGATCGCTTCCAGTGCCTGGAAACTACCGATCACCCCAACGAGCGGCGCAACTACGCCATTTTCCGAACAGCGCAATTCATCATCCGACATCCCCTCCTGCGGCGGATACAGACAGGCATAGCACGGGCTTTCACTATCACGGGGATCGAACACCGCCAACTGTCCGGAGAAACGAATCGCCGCCCCGGAGACCAGAGGACGACCGGTCGTCACACAGGCATGATTGATGGCATAACGGCTCGAAAAGCGGTCGGTACAATCGACGACCAGGTCAACACTCGACACGGCCTCGCGCATCGCCTCACCCTCGAGATGGGACGTAAGCGTATCGATGCGGCATTGGGGATTGAGCGCCAACGCCGCCGCTCGCGCGGAGTCAGCCTTGTTGCTGCCCAGATCCACCTGGGTATGTGCGATCTGACGCTGCAGGTTGGATAATTCGACACGATCAGCGTCGGCAATCGTCAATCGGCCGACACCGGCTGCGGCCAGGTAAAGCGCTACCGGCGACCCAAGTCCACCGGCACCCACAATCAGAACCCGGCTATTCAGCAAACGCTCCTGTCCATCGATATCGATGGCATCGAGCATGATTTGCCGGCTGTAGCGCAGCAGGGCCTGATCATCCATCGGGTAGCCACTCCAGGTTAGTTGTCTTCCAATTCATCCAGGTCCGGCACGTGCAGTGCAAACTCCTCCTTGACCTCCTCCATCACCACATAGCTCTTGGACTCCTTGACCCCGGGAAGGGTCAAGACGACATCACCCAACAGCTGGCGATATGCCGACATTTCAGGGATACGACATTTCAGGATGTAATCGAACTGCCCGGATACCAGGTGGCACTCCTGGATTTGCGGTAACTTGGCAACGGCACGGCGAAACTCGTCGAACACTGCCGGCGACTGTGTTTCCAGACTGATCTCTACAAACACCAACAGGTTAGCCTTCAGTGCCTTGGGATCGAGCAAGGCTTTATAGCCACGAATAATGCCGGCACGCTCGAGACGTTTGACACGCTCGAGACATGGAGTCGTGGATAACCCCACTTGCGAGGCCAGATCGACATAGGAAACACGTGCATTTTCCTGCAGGCAGCGCAGGATCTTGATATCAATACGGTCGAGCGAACGGGTCTTGGCTTTCATCGTGAATCACCACCCGAGCCATTTCAGACGCGCAAACATGGTAGATGATTCGCCCAACATTGGCGGTTTTTCTAGTTCTCGATATGGCATATCAGCTAGGATCTGAAAAAAACAACGAAGGAAAACACTCTTACCATTAATACCATACCGCAGAACTGGTCTCCAGCCGCTTGTGCCAGCGCCGCTCAACATCGCCCACCGCTGACACGCTCACGCCCGCCCAGATCAGTCCGCGTCACGACATCACCATAACCGGCTTCCAACAACATGCCGCGTACCACTTCTCCCTGCTCCGCACCATGCTCCAGAAACAGCCATCCCTTTCGTTTCAGATGATGTCCCGCCCTTGCGATCAGGGATCTAAGATCCCCCAGCCCATGGGCCGATGCCACCAGTGCAGAACGAGGCTCGAAACGCACATCACCATGATCCAGGTGAGGATCGTCATCGGACAGATACGGTGGGTTGGCGGCAATGACATCGAACTCCCGCTCCTCGATACTGGCAAACCAGTCACTGACACGGAAATCGGCATTGTCTATCCCCAAACGAACCGCATTGCGTTGGGCCAGCATCACGGCATCATGAACGACATCGACTCCCAGAACATGCCATTGGGGGCGCTCGCTGGCAAATGCCAGAGCAACGGCACCAGTACCGCACCCCAGGTCCAGGAACCGTCCCCGAGATCGAACGCCATGTTCCAGTGATACAGTAACAAGCGTTTCCGTATCCGGACGGGGAATCAACGTGGTTGGCGAGGTTTCCAGCGCCAACCCCCAGAATTCACGATACCCCAACAAATAAGCGACCGGACGACCTTGAGCACGCGCTGCGACAAGGATCTCGAAACGCGCCCGGACCTCGACGTCTGACGCCCTATCCCCCCAGGTATACAGCCAACTGCGCTCTACACCCAGCACATGACACAACAGCATCTCGGCATCGCGCCGTGGACTCGGCGAGCCAGCCGCATCAAGGCGCCTCCCCGCCATTACCAACAATTCATCCAGCGACACGGACAAGATCCTCACCCCCCTTGAAGGGCCGCCAACTGTTCTGCTTGGTGCTCATGCAACAATGGCTCGATCACGTCATCCAGCTCACCCCCCAGGACCTCTCCCAATTTATACAAGGTCAAGTTGATACGATGATCGGTAATGCGCCCCTGGGGGAAATTATAGGTCCGAATACGCTCACTTCGGTCCCCGGAGCCGACCAATGAGCGCCGGGTATCCGCCTGTTCCTGTCGCTGGCTGTCCACGGCCTCCTGTTTAAGGCGCGCGGCAAGAAACGCAATGGCTCTGGCACGATTCTTGTGCTGGCTGCGCTCCTCCTGACACTCGACCACCACGCCGGTCGGCAAGTGAGTGATTCGTACGGCCGAATCCGTGGTATTGACGTGCTGCCCTCCAGCACCGCTCGAGCGAAACGTATCCACACGCAAGTCATTGGGATCGATATCGACCTCACCAACTTCACGGGCTTCCGGCATGACAGCGACAGTACAGGCGGAGGTATGGATACGTCCCTGGGATTCTGTCGCCGGCACACGTTGCACACGGTGTGCACCCGATTCGAACTTCAAGCGGGCGTAGACGCCCTCGCCCTTGACCCGTGAAATCAGCTCCTTGTAACCCCCCTGTTCACCGTGGCTGGCACTGACGATCTCCACTTGCCAGCCTTGTTTCTCGGCATAACGGGAGTACATACGGAACAGGTCCCCGGCAAACAGGGCCGCCTCATCACCACCAGTACCGGCACGGATCTCCAGATAGACGTTACGGTCATCATCGGGATCCTTGGGTATCAGCAAACGCAACAGTGTGTCTTCAAGCTCGGCGAGACGTGCATGCCCCTCGGCCAGCTCCTCTTCCGCCAGCTCACGCATCTCGACGTCACTGTCTCCTGCCAACTGCTGCGCTGCCGCTATATCGTCTTCCACGGCCCGGTAATCCTGCCATGCCGCTACCAGCTCCTCCAGCTCGGCGTACTCCCGGGAATAACCACGGAATCCCGTCTGATCGGCGATGACGTCCGGGTCGGACAGTAACGCGGCAAGTTCCTCGAAGCGCTCGTGAAAAGACTCCAGGCGCTGTCGCAACGTCTCTTTCATGCAGGATCCTGTAACGGTGAAACAGTCGTCATGAATCGCCGGACCGTGACGAATCAAACAATAACGCCTCGGCAGCGGCGATGATGTCATGCCGCTCGGCTCCCGAGGCTTCGCGAAGGCCCAGGGTCGGCCCATGCATCAATTTGTTGGCCAGTTGGCGGGTCAGGCGCGAAACCACCTTTTCCGGATCTTCGCCACGCGCAAGTTGTGCCAGCGCCTGAGATTCCACCTCGGCTCTCACGGCCTCGCCCTGTTCGCGATAGCGGCGGATCAAGTCCCCAGCACTCCTGATGCGACGCTCATGCTGCCAACTCCCCACCCCTTGTTCGATCAACGATTCTGCCTGTTCGGCTGCCAATTGCCGATGTCGGCGATTCTCTTCGATAACCTCATGGAGATCATCGACGGTATATAGAAACACGTCCCCCAACTCGCCGACCTCGGGTTCGATATCACGTGGCACGGCAATATCGACCATGAATACCGGTCGGTGTCGGCGCCGTTTCAGCGCCCGCTCGACCATTCCTTTACCCAAAATGGGTAAAGGCGATGCGGTGGATGAAATCACGATATCGGCATGGACCAACACCTCGGGAATTTCGTCTAGCGTGACGGCCCGTCCATCGAACTGCCGTGTCAACACCTCGGCACGCTCGCGAGTGCGGTTGGCCACGACGAGATTTCTCACTCCCGCCTCACGCAGGTGGCGCGCCACCAGCTCGATCGTTTCCCCCGCACCGATCAACAATGCCGAGGAACGGGAAAAATCATCGAAGATGTGGCTGGCCATGCTCACCGCCGCATAGGCGACCGACACGGGATTTTCACCAATTCCGGTTTCGGTTCTGACCTGTTTGGCAATCGCGAAGGTATGCTGGAACAAGCGCTCCAGCTCTCCACCCAGACCACTATGCTCCCGAGCGAGTTGGTAAGCCTCCTTGAGCTGCCCCAGAATCTGCGGCTCGCCCAACACCATGGAGTCGAGTCCTACAGCAACACGCATCAGGTGCCTGGCAGCTTCGACATCCAGATAATGGTAGGCACAACCCGCGAGGTCCTCTATCGGCAATCCATGAAAGCGGCCCAGCCAATCCAGGATAGGCCGCTCACCCTGAGTATCATGCGTCACGCAATACAGTTCTGTTCGATTGCACGTCGACAATACCGCCGCTTCACTGACTTCAGGCAGCGCGCGTAATTCCGCCAAGGCCGATTCCAGTTGAACCGGCGTAAAGGCAACCTGCTCCCGCATGTCCACGGCAGCGGTATTATGATTGATTCCGAGGGCCAACAGCGTCATTCGTCAGGGTCTTTGCTTATGCTCATCAAGGCGTTCACGGCGAAGGTATCTTGACCGAATGCCGTTATTCTACCACAGCCCACATCACTGACACGCCCCAACCGATGCTTTGCCCGTGGCAATCGAGCCGTTATGCTGAGCGCTCGGCACATTGAACGAGGCCTCCATGCGCGTAAGCTTGTCACTTTTCGCACTGGGATTTACCAGTCTGGTCACACTGACCGGTTGCGAGGGGCTGGTTACCAAACCGGCGAATGTCAACTCGTCAGACGATCCCATGGCTGGCGCGCCTCCCATTGAAAAAGGGTTGGATGCCGACGGCCTGTCGACACTCCTGACGGCCGAATTCGCCGGGCAGCGCGGCGACTACCGGCGTGCCAGCCGGGATTATCTCGAAGTCGCTGGACGTTACGATTCCATTCCTCTCATTGAACGGGCGGCTCTGGCAGCGCGTTTCGCCGACGACCGGGAGTTACTGGAAACGATCACGGAACGCTGGCAACAACTGGCCCCGGAGGCCGAGGCCCCTATTCGCCTCCTGGGCAGCCTGGCGCTACAACGTGGTGACTGGGAAGCCGCCCTGGCACAACGGCTGGCATTGGTAGAGCGCGGCGGTCAAGGGGAGTTGACCGATTTTGCCGATATGGCGATCGACCGTGGAGCGCCGCTGGAGCCGTTGCTGACCCAACTGCACCGCTATCTCGATGAAAGGGACCAGAGTCAACGCGCGCAATATCCGGATATCGTGCTGGCTACCGCCCAGCTTGAAGCAGCCAATGGCGATCACGAATCGGCACGGACACGATTGGAGGCACTGGCCGACGACTCACCCGAAATGCCTGAATTATGGCTGGCTCGAAGTAATATTGCGCTGGAAACCGAGCGCCCGGCCGAAGCAAAAGAGGCCGCTCAGCAGGGGTTGGACCTGGCACCGGATGATGACCGCTTCATTCTTCTCCTGGCTCAGAGTGAGCTGATGCTGGGCAATCCGGACCGGGCTGAGGTGCAGACCAGCACGCTACTGGAGCGTCATCCCGACAATGACGACCTACGACTGGCCGTGGCGCAGCTGTATCTCGATGAAAATCTCACGGAACCGGCTCGTCGGCTACTATTGCCAATGACCGATCGAGACACTCCGCCGCCACGCGCCTTCATGCTGTTGGGGAGGATCGCTGCCGAGACCGGCGAGACCGACAATGCCCTGCTTTACTTTCGTCAGGTTCCACCGGGAGAGCATTTCCTGCAGTCACGGCAGCTGGCCGCGCAAACGCTCATCGACCATGATCGTCTTGAACAGGCGCGCGAGTTCCTGCATATCGAGCGGCTTCGCCACGAGGAACAGGCCGCGGACCTGATCGCTCTAGAGGTGGAACTGCTGGATCAGGAGGGACTGGAGGAGGACGCCGATCAATTGCTGAACCAAGCCGTCGAGGCCGATCCCGACTCTGCGGATTTGCGTTATGTGCGCGCCATGCGGTCCTTCAATAACGATGACCTTGATGCCATGGAGCGGGACCTCAAGCAGGTTATCGATAATGACCCTGACAACGCGACAGCCCTCAATGCGCTCGGTTACACCCTGACCGACATGACCGAGCGTCATGAAGAAGCCAGAGAACTGATCGAACGCGCCCATGAGCTGGAACCGGACAACCCCGCCATTCTCGACAGCATGGGATGGGTCTATTACAAGCTGGGACAACATGAGCGCGCACTGCCGTATCTCCGGCGTGCCTATGCCGCCATGCCGGATCAGGAAGTGGCGGCCCACCTGATTGAAGTTCTGTGGGTACTGGACAAACGCGATGAGGCGCGGGAACTACTGCAAGAAAGTCAGGAACGCTTTGATTCGCGCCCCTTGATCGAGGACCTGCTCGAACGGCGACCCGACCTGATACAGTAACCGATCATCGATCGTAACGAGAACGCCATGACCCGATTATTCACAGTATTTCTGTTCACCGTATTGATGGTCGGCTGCGCCAGTCGTCCGCCCTCTCACGAAGACGGCCCTCAACCGGGCCAATGGGATGCGCAAGAGTCAACACTCGAAGCGCTCGAGCGCTGGCAATTGGTTGGCAAGGTCGGGCTACGCCTTCCCAACGATTCCACCAGCGCCAACCTGGACTGGCATCAGGGCGCAGCCTACTACCGCATGATGCTGACTGGCCCCTTCGGGTCCGGCCGAAGCGTCCTTGAAGGCCGTTCTGATGAAGTGACGTTAACGACTGGTGAAGGTCGCTTTGAAGCCGAGACACCAGAAGCGCTGATGCAGGAGCAACTCGGTTGGTCCCTGCCCGTCTCGTCGCTTCATTATTGGGTGCGCGGCCTGCCTGCACCCGACAGGGCAAGCCAGCGTGAAATGGATGACCGAGGCTTCCCCGCTGAACTCGATCAGGATGGCTGGACGATCGAATATCGTGACTGGACTCTCGTGGAAGACTTATGGCTGCCACGCCGGATGGTCATGACGCAAGATGATGTCCGTGCCACTCTGGTGGTCAACGAATGGGAACCGCAGGTAGACAATGATTGATGTGGAGAGCACCGAACTACGTCTCCCTGCACCGGCGAAGCTCAATCGTCTACTGCATATCACTGGCCGGCGCAACGATGGTTACCATGAGCTGCAGACGCTGTTCCAGTTTCTCGACATCAGCGATACGCTGGATTTCCGCCGTCGCGACGATGGGCATATTCGTCTTGAACCGCCTTTGCCGACGATCGCCGAGGCAGACAATCTCATCGTGCGGGCGGCTCGTCTGCTTCAACAGCAGAGTGGCACCCGCTACGGTATCGATATTCGCCTACACAAGCGCTTGCCCATCGGCGGCGGACTTGGCGGCGGAAGCTCCAATGCCGCCACGACATTGCTGGCCCTCGACCGACTCTGGTGCCTGGGCCTGGATGCCGACCGCCTTGCAGAACTCGGTCTGACCCTGGGCGCTGATGTCCCGGTCTTCGTGAGAGGCAGGGCGGCCTGGGCCGAAGGCGTCGGCGAACGGCTTCAGCCGGTTGATGATCGCCTCGACCAGCCCTGGTTCCTGGTCATTCATCCAAACGTATCCATTGCCACGGCAGACGTCTTCAACTCGCCGGAATTGACACGAGACACCCCCCCGATTAGTATGGCGCGCGCACTGCAGGGGGGTGTCTCGACTTGGCGAAACGACTGTGAAAGCGTCGTCAGAACCATGTATCCGTCAGTCGATGCCGCCATGAACTGGTTGTCAACACAAGCGCCCAGCATGCTCACAGGCACTGGTGCATGCGTGTTCGCTCAATTGACCAGTGAACGGCAAGCCGATAGCCTGCTGGCCCGAGCGGCTGAGCACTGGCAGGCCTTCAAGGCACGCGGCTGCAATTTATCCCCCCTTCATGCAGCTCTGGGATGTCGCAACTGATCACGACAGGACTCGAATCCAGTTGTTCCCATGCGGTAGCAACACGCATCGAGACTGTCGATCCGCCAAGCAGGTGTTACTGGGGTATAGCCAAGTGGTAAGGCAGCGGTTTTTGGTATCGCCATGCGCAGGTTCGAATCCTGCTACCCCAGCCATTTCTCTTTGGACTCATGGCTTGTCGGCATCCCTGCAAGAGATTCCCAAGACTGCAAAGGTGGCTGCGCGTGTCTAAATTGATGGTTTTCACCGGGAACGCCAATCCCGAACTCGCCCGAAAGATTGCCGAGGGACTCGACAATCGGCTTGGCCATGCCACGGTCGGACAATTCAGTGACGGCGAGATCGCGGTCGAGATCAATGAGAATGTCCGTGGCAAAGATATTTTCATCCTGCAGTCTACCTGCGCACCGACCAACGACAACCTGATGGAGCTGATCCTGATGGTGGACGCGTTGCGTCGGGCTTCAGCCACTCGAATCACGGCCGTCATTCCGTACTTCGGTTACGCTCGCCAGGATCGTCGCGTACGCTCTTCTCGCGTGCCCATTTCGGCCAAGGTGGTCGCCGATATGATGGTCAAGGCCGGAGTCGATCGGGTCATGACCATGGACCTGCATGCCGATCAGATCCAAGGCTTCTTCGACGTTCCGGTCGACAATGTTTATGGCTCTCCGATCCTGCTAGACGATATCGAACGCCAGAATTATGATGACCTGGTCGTGGTTTCCCCCGACGTCGGCGGCGTGGTAAGGGCGCGAGCCATCGCGAAGCAACTCAATGCCGATCTCGCTATCATCGACAAGCGCCGCCCCCAGGCCAACCAGGCCCAGGTCATGCATATCATCGGCGATATCGATGATCGGACCTGTGTTGTCGTCGATGACATGGTCGACACCGCCGGCACGCTCTGCAAGGCTGCCGAAGCGCTGAAGAGCCATGGTGCACGTCGTGCCGTGGCCTACGCCACGCACCCGATTCTTTCGGGCCCGGCGATCGACAACATCAGCGGGTCGGTACTCGACGAACTGGTCGTTGCCGACACGATACCACTGTCCGAAGCGGCACGTCGCAGTGGGAAGATACGCCAACTGTCGGTCGCGGGATTGATTGCCGAGGCCATTCGCCGAGTCAGCAACGAAGAATCCGTCAGCGCCATGTTCCACTGAAGACGACATGGCGTCGGATACGCGCGCCTTCGGGCGCTGATGAAAGCGCCGGAGCCTGGTCGCGGGCCCGAGCGTTTTCCTTTTTTAACTATGAGGTTATTAACCAATGTCAGATTACACACTTACCGGTAACGTTCGCCACGACCTGGGGAAAGGTGCGAGCCGCCGCCTGCGTCGTGCGAACCTTCAAGTGCCCGCCATCATTTACGGTGGCACCAAGGCACCGCAGGCCATCGCCATCGACAAGACGATCTTTTACAAGTCGATCGACGAAGAAGCCTTCTTCTCCTCGCTGATCACACTCGATATCGATGGTCAAAAAGAGCAGGTCGTCGTTCGTGACCTGCAACGGCATCCCCACAAACCACTGGTTACCCATGCCGACTTCCTGCGCGTCGACGCGGCCCAGGAATTGACGATGAACGTCCCCTTGCACGTCATCGGTGAAGAAGACTGCCGTGGCATCAAGGAACAGGACGGTGTCCTGCATATCCTGGCGACCGACATCGAAGTCAGCTGCTTGCCGAAGCACCTTCCCGAATACCTTGAAGTCGACATCAGCGACCTCGAGCTCGGCGACACACTGCATATTTCGGACCTCAAGCTGCCCGAGGGTGTCACGTCTGTCGCACTGTCACACGGTGAAGACCACGACGCCGGCGTCGTCAGCATCACGCATCCGACGCGCGGTACCACCGAGGGCGACGAGGAAGAAGAGCAAGCCGCAGAAGCTGGCGAATCTGCCTCGGAAGAGCCTGAATCAGACAGCAGCGAAGGTGACGAAGAGAACAAGGGCGAATAATCCACGTCTGATCGTTTCGCCATCAACCTGAAGGGCATCGGCATGAGCCAAGTGAAAGCGATCATCGGTCTGGGCAACCCCGGACCGAAATACGACAACACGCGGCACAATGCCGGTGCCTGGGTCATCGAGGCCGTAGCGAAGCATCATAATGTGCCGTTGCGTCTCGAAAAGAAATTCCAGGCTCTGTATGCCCGATTATCGTTGGCAGGCGAAGATCGATACCTGTTATTTCCCCAAACCTACATGAATCGCAGCGGCGCTTCCGTCGCTGCCTTTTGTCAGTTTTTCAAGCTGTCGCCTCCGGAACTGCTGGTCGCTCATGACGAGCTGGACCTCCTGCCCGGCACCGCCCGCTACAAGCATGGCGGAGGTCATGGCGGGCACAATGGCCTTCGAGACATTGCCAGTGCGCTCGGTAATGATAAATCCTTTTCTCGCATTCGCGTCGGGATCGGACACCCAGGCGATTCAAGCCAAGTGACCCAATACGTGCTGGGAAACCCTGGCAAGGCAGAGCGGGCGGCGATTGACGCCGTGCTGGAGGAAATTCTGGCGACGCTCCCCCTGACCTTAGAGGGAGAATGGTCCAAAGCCATGAATCGGCTGCATAGTTTTTCAGCCTCCAAATGAGCAGTCAGTCATAAGCTTGAAGCTATAAGCTGTAAGTCACAGCCTGCTGCGCACCAGGACCGGGGGTATTGGCTTACCGCTTATGGCTTAAAGCCGAGTTGAGTAGACTCCCTGCAACTCTTCACTCATGAAAACGCTTCCAGGAACATCCCATGGGTTTCAACTGCGGTATCGTCGGCCTGCCCAATGTCGGCAAGTCCACACTGTTCAATGCATTGACCAAATCCGGTATTGATGCCGAAAACTTCCCATTCTGTACGATCGAACCCAATGTCGGCATCGTGGCCATGCCGGACCCACGCCTCGACAAACTGGCCGAGATCGCCAAACCCCAGAAAGTCATTCCCACCACCATGGAATTCGTGGATATCGCCGGCCTGGTTGCAGGCGCTTCCAAGGGCGAAGGACTTGGCAACCAGTTTCTTGCCAACATCCGCGAGACGGATGCCATAGCTCATGTCGTACGCTGCTTCGACAATGACAATGTCATCCACGTCAGTAACCAGGTGGACCCCCGCGTCGATATCGAGACCATCAATCTCGAGCTGGCCCTTGCGGACCTCGATAGCGTCGAAAAGGCGCTGCAACGACTAGCCCGGGTCGTCAAAAGCGGCGACAAGGAAGCCATTGCCACCAAGGCAATATTAGACCGCATCCATCCGCATTTGGCGGAAGGGCAACCGCTACGAAGCTTCGGGCTCGATGACGATGAAAAACGTCAACTCAAGAGCTTCAACTTCCTGACCCTGAAGCCCACCATGTACATTGCCAATGTCAATGACGATGGTTTCGAGAACAACCCCTATCTCGATACCGTCAAGGAAATAGCGACTCAGGAAGGTGCGGTCGTCGTCCCCGTTTGCAACCAGATCGAGGCCGAAATCGCGGAGCTCGACGAGGAAGAACGTGACATGTTCCTCGACGAACTGGGAATGGAAGAGCCCGGCCTCGACCGTGTCATTCGTGCCGGCTATCAATTGCTCGGCTTGCAAACCTACTTCACCGCCGGTGAAAAGGAAGTGCGTGCCTGGACAGTACCGATCGGCGCCACGGCTCCGGAAGCTGCCGGTGTCATCCACACCGACTTTCAGAAAGGCTTTATCCGGGCCGAGGTGGTCAGTTACGCGGACTATGTGTCCCTCGGCGGAGAACAGGCTGCCAAGGATGCCGGCAAATGGCGTCTAGAAGGAAAGGATTACATCGTTGCCGATGGCGACGTCATCCATTTCCGTTTCAATGTCTAGATGACATACCACCCGGGATCGGGACTCCATTCGAGTTCCGACTCCCGTTTCCCGGCCGACACTGGCGTATTCCTTCTTTCTCCATCCGTTCGCAACGGCAGATTACCGGTTGCCATCAGCCCTGTCATGGCCGACACTCTGGTTAGACTAAGGTCTAAATTCTGTCACACCTACATCATATTCCCCGGTTTTTGACAAATCCTGCCAAGAAATTGGCAAGACACCCTGCCGTCACCCACTCTACATTCTAGGCACGAAACCGTTGGGCCGGAAACCACATCAACCGCGCCTTGGGACATCGCCATGCATCACCATGCACGCGATCTGACGGTGCCTTGGTTTCCTTTCGCCCAACCATGACACGCTAGGGGTAATCAGATGCTGAATGCCAATGACATGCTCGTTAGCGCTACCTGGACGCAGGAGCTCGATACGCTCTTCAACCGGATCAGCGAGCATTACATCGTCGATGAAAATGCTTTCGTGGCTGAACTTGTCGATGTCCTATCCGCCGACAAGGACGATTACAAGCGCATCGCCGACAAGACGGCTGAACTGGTTCGTGACGTGCGCGACATGGACACGGCTGTCGACACGATCGATGAACTATTGCAGCAATACAGCCTGGATACCCACGAGGGTCTGATGCTGATGTGCCTGGCCGAAGCGATGTTACGCATCCCGGACAAGGCAACGGCAGACGCCCTGATCGAGGACAAGCTGGGACCGGCGGACTGGAAATCGCATCTGGGTCAGAGCGAGTCCTGGTTCGTCAATGCATCGACATGGGGGTTGCTGATGACGGGCCGCGTCATCAACCTCGATCAGCCCAAGGAAGGCAAACCTGCCAGCTTCATCAACAAACTCGTCAATCGGATGGGAGAACCCGTCATCCGTCGAGCCATGTACGAAGCCATGAAGATCATGGGCCGGCAGTTCGTTCTGGGACGCGATATCGACGAAGCGCTGAAACGCTCACGAGCACTCTTCGATAAAGGGTATACCTACTCGTACGACATGCTGGGCGAAGCCGCACGGACACGCAGTGATGCCGGTCGTTATTTCGATGATTACGCCAACGCCATCAAACAAGTCGGACATACCAGCCAGACACTGGCAAGCACGACACCGGCCCCGTCGATATCCATCAAACTCTCGGCACTGCATCCACGTTATGAGTTCGGACGTCGCGCGCAGATCCTCGATGAACTGGTTGCCACCGTGAAGCAACTTGCCCAAATGGCGAGGGAACGGGACGTCGCGATTACCATCGATGCCGAGGAAGTCGACCGACTGGAACTGTCACTAGAAGTGTTTCGGGCGGTGTATGAAAGCGATGTCTGCCGTGGCTGGGGGCATTTCGGCCTTGTGGTCCAGACCTATTCCAAGCGTGCACTACCGACGCTTCACTATCTTAACCGCCTTGCCGACACGCAGGGTGACGTCATTCCCGTCCGTCTGGTCAAAGGGGCCTACTGGGATAGTGAAATCAAGGAAGCCCAACAGCTCGGTGTCGACGGCTACCCTGTCTATACTCGCAAGGCCAATACCGACGTCGCCTATCTGGTCTGTAGTCATTTTCTGCTGTCCGACGACACTCGAGATCATCTGTTTCCTCAGTTTGCCACGCACAACGCCCATACCATCAGCACCATCCTGGAGCTCGCCAACGAGACCGATCGTGCCTTCGAATTCCAGCGTCTTCATGGCATGGGGGAAGCCCTCTATGACGCGGCACTCTCCCGTGCTCCCGAGGGAACCTATTGCCGTATCTATGCACCGGTAGGTGCCCACAAGGATCTACTGCCCTACCTGGTTCGACGGCTACTGGAAAATGGCGCCAACTCTTCCTTCGTACACCAACTGGTCGACCCCCGGGTGCCGGTCGAATCGTTGTGCGTTCACCCGGTAGAAACGCTTCAGCAATACGAAAGCTACGCCAACGACAAGATTCCACTACCGCCTTATATCTATGGTCCGAAACGCAAGAATTCGCAGGGAGTGAACTTGAACATTCACAGTCAGTACCAGCCACTCATCGACGAGATGGCGACCTTCATGGACAAGGAGCACCACGCCAAACCACTGCTGGCCTTCAACGTCGACGACGATACCGATGCACGCCATACCGTGCTTTGTCCGTTCGACCGACGCGTTCAGGTCGGCAGTGTGCAGTGGACCTCCGCTGACCAGGCAGCCAAGGCGGTCGATGCAGCCTGGTCGGCATTTCCCCGCTGGGAAGCGACTCCGGTCGGCGAGCGGGCCGAGATTATCCGCCGCCTGGCGGACTTGATGGAAACCCACATGGCGGAATTGATGACACTCTGTTCTCGCGAAGGTGGGAAATTGCTGACGGATGGCGTGGCTGAAATTCGCGAAGCCGTGGACTTCTGCCGCTACTACGCCGTGCGTGCAGAAGAATTGTTCGGCGAGTCAACGCCGCTGCCAGGCCCCACAGGCGAGACCAATGAGCTGATACTCGGCGGTAAGGGTGTCTTCGCTGCGATCAGTCCATGGAACTTCCCCGTGGCAATTTTCTGTGGCCAGATGGTTGCGGCCGCCGTTTCCGGCAACACCGTCCTGGCGAAACCGGCTGAACAGACGTCGCTGGTTGCCCATCGTGTCGTCGAACTGCTCTACGAAGCCGGCATGCCACGGGATGTCGTGCAGTTGTTACCCGGCGATGGTCCCACCGTAGGCAGCATTCTAACTTCCGATCCCCGTATCACGGGCGTTGTCTTCACTGGCGGCACCGATACCGCGCAAATCATCAACCGAAGCCTGGCAGCTCGCGAAGGGGCGGCACTTCCGACCCTGATCGCCGAAACCGGCGGACTGAATGCCATGATCGTCGACTCGACAGCCCTGCCTGAGCAAGTGGTCGAGGATGTCATCCAGTCCTCGTTCCAGAGCGCGGGCCAACGTTGCAGTGCATTACGCGTGCTCTATTTGCAGGAGGATGTCGCCGAGCGTGTCATCGAGATTCTCAAGGGAGCCATGGACGAATTGCGTGTCGGCGATCCCAGAGACCTGGGGACCGATGTCGGTCCAGTGATCGATGATGATGCAAGGCGAGGCCTCATGGCTCATATCGATGGACTCAAACAGGAAGGCCGACTGGTCGCCGAAGCCCAACTCGATCCGACACAGACGGGCAATGGTACCTTCATTGCGCCCACCGCCTTCGAAATCGATGGCATCAACGATCTCGAGCGTGAACAGTTCGGCCCCATCCTGCACATCGTGCGTTACCGTGCCGCCGATATCGATGATGTCATCGAGTCAATCAACAAACGGGGTTACGGGCTGACCTTCGGCGTGCACAGTCGCAACGAGTCCTTCGCTGAGTATATTGCCGAAAAGGTTCGTGTCGGTAACGTCTATGTGAATCGCAATATCATTGGCGCCGTTGTCGGTGTGCAGCCTTTCGGTGGACAAGGGCTGTCAGGAACGGGACCCAAGGCAGGAGGCCCACATTACCTGTTGCGCTTTGCGACCGAAAAATCACTGACCATCAACACCGCAGCTCTGGGCGGCAATGCCTCCCTATTGGCACTGGAGGATGACTAACAAACTGACTGATTCGCCGCATCGTCGATGGAGCATGCAAGCTTGTGCATCACGAGCGCGTGAAATGTCACGGCGTTTCAGCTAATACTCATAAAAGATGGAAAGTGTCCGATAGCCCGTCCATAGAACGGGCTGCAAACACAACACATGGCGCAATCAGCGCATGTCAAACAGCCCCTGGAGAGGACAACCCCATGGTTCAAAACGACTTCACCATCGGTTTGACCTTTGCCGTCTACCTGGCCGTCATGCTCGGTATCGGTATCGTCGCCTACCAACGTACCACCAACTTGTCCGACTACATACTAGGGGGACGTTCCCTGGGTCCGTGGACGTCGGCGATTTCCGCCGGCGCCTCGGATATGTCCGGCTGGTTGTTGCTCGGTTTACCGGGAGCCGCCTATGTCAGCGGAATTTCCGCCAGTTGGATCGGTATCGGCCTGCTTATCGGCACCTGGTTGAACTGGTTGATCGTCGCTCGGCGTCTGCGCATCTACAGCTTCAAGGCCAATGATTCACTGACCCTGCCGGATTTCTTCGCCAACCGGTTCCGCGACAAGACACAGCTTTTGCGCGTCGTATCAGCCGTTTTCATCCTCCTGTTCTTCCTGTTCTACACCAGTTCCGGACTGGTGGCTGGCGGCAAATTGTTCGAAACGGTCTTTGGCCTCGATTACACAATTGCCGTATCGGTAGGCACGTTGGCGATCGTCGCCTATACCTTCTTTGGCGGCTTCCTTGCCGTCTCCTGGACCGACTTGATCCAAGGACTGATGATGGCCGCCGCCCTGGTGATCGTCCCCGTTATCGCCTTGGTGTCTCTGGGTGGATTCAGCGGCGCCGGTGAGCAGATTCTGGCCGAGAATCCCGACATGTTGAGTTGGTTCGTGGATGCCAACAACGGGGAAGCGCTCACGGTCATCGGCATCATCAGCTCATTGGCCTGGGGACTTGGCTACTTTGGGCAGCCCCATATTCTGGCGCGCTTTGCAGCCATTCGCAGTGAAGACGATATCCCCACGGCCCGACGTATTGCCGTAAGCTGGTCGGGTCTGTGCCTGATCTGCGCCGTTGCCGTCGGCGTGCTGGGACTGGTCTACATGTCCCGCGATCTAGGAGATGGTGAAACAGTCTTCATGGTCATGGTCAACGCCATCTTCCACCCGGCAGTGGCCGGCATCCTGCTGGCAGCCATCCTGGCCGCGGTGATGTCCACCGCTGACTCGCAACTCCTGGTATCATCCTCCGCCTTGACCGACGATTTCTACAAGGCCATGTTCCGCAAGGATGCCTCACAAAGCGAATTGGTCTGGGTGGGACGCCTGGCTGTCGTTGGCATTGCGATCATCGCCTACCTGTTGGCCATGAACCCCGACTCCACCGTGCTCGGACTCGTCTCCTACGCCTGGGCCGGATTTGGAGCCGCCTTTGGTCCAGCACTCGTCATGTCCTTGTTCTGGCGCCGCATGAATCAGTGGGGCGCACTGGCAGGCATCATCGTAGGAGGTGTCACGGTAGTCCTCTGGGCCGAACTGACTGGCGGGATATTCGATCTGTATGAGATCGTGCCCGGCGTCGTCCTTGCCTATATCGCTATCGTCATCGTCAGCCTGGTCACCGCGGAACCCAGCCAAGACATCACCGACGAGTTCGATGAGCTCAAGCAATCTTGATCTCGATGGCCGGAGCCTTCCACAGAGAAGGCTCCGGCATGCCCGAGTGTCAAGCCCGCCAGATCAACAGCAGGGTAAACACGCCCAATACCCACCAACAGGTGGGGGCTCCCAATAGACGCTGGCGCCAGTGGCTCTGATCATACAGGCCCATTCCATACACGAAGCCTGCTCCCAGCGCCCAGACTCCGAGCGCAATGGCAGGCAAGCGTAGTGGCATGGCCAGAGAGGACAATAATTCCGGCCGCCACAGCAACCACAGAGCCAATCCAGCCGTGACGCCCATCGTCATCAGCGGCGACCAAGGATGGCGGTAAAGACGGTCATGCCCCATCGCTTCTCTCCATGTCGACTTTTACTCTCACGCTCCCAGTAAAGACGATTTTCGGTATTGAGGCGACTCGGTGTCATCCAGCCTGTGTACCTACGATACCGGGATAATTCGCTGACATTATTACGACTATTGTCGTGATAGTTTTTTTAAACATGACTTAGGAAACACTGTTTCCTATACTCCAGTTGTTCAAGATGACGCTTCATGCCTATCGGTAATGACACTTTGATAGCATGAAGTTGTTACACAAGGGAGGGTGACTGATGAACAAACTCAAACTCATGACTGCCGCAATCATCGCCGGAGGCTGCCTGTTTACTGTCCAATCGGCGTTGGCTTACAGTGCCGGTGACATTTTCGTTCGCGGCGGTGTCGCCAAGTCCGAACCCGACGGTTCCGATAACGGCGACATCCAGGGCAGTGATCTGACCATCAAGGATGAGACAGGCTTTACTTATGGCCTAGGCTACCTGTTCACCGACAAGGTCGGTGTCGAGCTCGGTGGCAGCGAAAAATTCGAACACGACCTACGTCTGAACGGCGCCGATGCGGAAAGTGTCGATCGCATGCCGGTCAATCTGATGGTCAACTATTACCCGCTAGGCGGCATGGACTCCCGCGTACAACCCTATGTGGGTGCGGGCGTCAATTATACGCGCTTCTCCGGCGAACCAGGCGATCTTGACGTGGATAGCTCCTATGGCGCCGTCGGCCAACTGGGTGTCGATCTCGCGGTTACCGACAACGTCATGCTCAACGGTTTCGCCAACTATGCCGATGTCGACGGCGATATCGAACAGAACGGTACCAAAGTCGGTAACGCCGATGTCGATCCCGTTACCATCGGAGGCGGCGTAACCCTGCGCTTCTGAATATGGCACTCGAATGACGTCAATGTCGAGGTCCAGTAAACGACGACGCCGTCCCAAGGAGCGGCGTCGTCGTTATCTGTGTCCTGCAGCTTATCGTGGCGAGTGACGTGAAAGCCCCAGCATGGTCAATACAGCATCATCCAGCCCCTCGACGACGTCCACTTGGGAGAGTTGGCGGTGGTATGAATCACTCAGGAAGGGCCGCCCGGCCAACAGATGATCAAGATACTCCCGAGCCGGCTTGAGCCCGGGACGAATGCGCTCAGGGACGGCAATATAGACCCAGGCATCAATCGTGCCCAGCGAGGTCAGGATCGCTTTCCGTTGCCGCTGATAATCATGCGGGACCCCTTCGAAAGGGTCCATCAACTCGACCTGGGCGGCATCTGCCAATTGAAACAGCGCCCCTTCCACCTGGGAGCCAGGCTGGTGAACAACATTGGCATGGGCGATACCGGGAATGCGAGATGCCTTGTTGAAGGACAAGGCGTGATCGGGAAGCACACCGGCAAGGACCCGTTTTGTCGAACCGATACGGGCTTGCACCCGATCGGGATTCATATTACTGCCATAAGCAAAGTAGTAGGTCATACCTCAACCGTTCTCCGTTATGACACGATCCACTTCCTCAATAGCCCTGACCACCAGCAACAACTTACTGGCTTTTACCTGCTGCTCCTTCAGATAGTATTCCACCATCGGTGCCACCTCGCTTTTGTCAGGTAACGCCGATTCTTGCTCGATGATGATATCCAGTTTCGATATGAAAACGAACCGCAGCCACTGCGGCAGTTCCATGGTATCGATACAAAAGGGTTGCTGACTTTGATAAGCCTGTGGCGGCGGTTCCGGCACGCGCCACATATCGCTCGCTTTCAACGTCGCTTCCAGGCGGCGCAACGACTCATCAAGCTCATGGTATACATTCATATCGCCCCCATACGGTCTTTGCCACCATTATCCCGACCATTGATGCCTCTGGCCAGAATCTATCGACCAACAATGTCTGTGACTTCATTCACAATTGGCGTGAAAGATCCTGTGGACAAACATGGGAAAACGCTTCACAGCCAAAGCGACATGCCGCTCTCAAGACATTGATCAAAAATTGTCCACCCCTGCTGGCAATCACTCCCGCAAGTGGCTGACAAGATCCCAGTCGGCAGGGTACAGTGCCACCGTCCGGGACGGGATACGATCTATGCAACCGATTCATACGCTTCACGACTTCTTCATGCGCAGCGGCGCGTCCTTGCACCTTTACCATTTGGGCCGACGCCTGGCGTCTTGCCCCACGCAGGTACTCGCCGACTTCGAGGCCAACCAGACCCCTTGGCCATATCCATGGCAGGGAGAAGCCCGAATGGCCTGTGTTTTCCGCTTGGGGGAACGTCAGGATCCGATCATCTGGTTTCTCGCCCTGCCTGTGGATGAGCAAGGTATGTTACAGCCGGGTCCTCGTGATGCGTTCATCCATCGATTGCTCGAAACGCTTGGTCGTAGCATGGAGGGGGCGTCCAGTGACGTGGATAACCTGATGTCGGATAACCCGCTGGCATTTACTCCCAGTCTCCCCATGCAAGCCATGTTGCATGCACGCGCAACACTGGAGTTGGACCAGCCTGCCAGTCAACACCATGAACTGGCTGAAGCCTATCTGACAGGCGAATTGAGTGACCAGCCCTGGCAGGCGCTGGGTCTACAGGGTCTGGCTGATGTCATCACGCGCATGGATGACAGTGAGAGCCAGGCACTGGCGGGACGACTTCACATGCTCCCCGTCGAAGTATTACGGCCACTCGGTGACTGCCTGGCGCACATCCCGATAGAGAGAGCACTGGCGCAGGCGCTCCGTACTCGCGGTGACAAGGCGGCGCAAGAGGGCGACATCGAAACATTCTGCGCTTGCGTGCGCGCTATCGCGCAGGGACCGACCGACATCACAGGACAATGGTACGACGCCCTTTTGCAGGATCCGGCCGCGTGCGGTCCTGATCTGTTCGCGGCAATGGCCGCCAGAGGTTGGGAGCAGCTAGAGGATGGAGACAGACTCCCTCTGTTCCTGACACGTCTCGCGGAACACCCCAAGGCGGACTTTTCTGCATTGGCCAAGGACCTCGCCATGATCCCTCGACTTCGCTTACCGGTACTCATGTGTCTCCGCCATGCCGACCCCGATTCACCAATCGGCAAGCGTCTTGCCCAACTTCATCGGCCAGCTTGAGAGCACGTCACCATGAAAGAGCTACCCTATCAGCCCAAGGCGATCATCGGCCGTCGCGAAATGGTCACGTTGCCCGCACTCCAGCTCAGCCTCTGTTGCAAGGCCGATACAGGGGCACGGACCTCCTCCCTGCACGCTGAAGAGATCGAAACGTTCGAGGAAGACGGCCACATGTGGGTGAGTTTCGTCACTCGCAGCGGTGGTGCCAACAGTCCCGCACATCGTTACCAACTCCATCTCCATGATCGTCGGCGTGTTACCAGTTCCAATGGTATGGCAGAATGGCGCTACATTATCCGCACCCGGATCCTGCTAGGCGAACTGGATCTACCCATTGAACTGTCACTTGCGGATCGCAGCGACATGCGCCACCCCATGTTACTGGGACGGCGCGCTATGCGCAGACTGCTGATCGCCCCCGGGGCCGCCTTTCTTCATGGCGAACCCTGATCGATTTTTACACGCCGCTATGTCCCGAGACGGAGAGAGCCATGCATATCGCCCTGCTATCCCGCAATCGTACGCTATACTCGACCCGCCGGTTGATAGAGGCTGCCGAAGCGCGTGGGCATAGTGTACGCGTGGTCGATACGCTGCGTTGCTACATGAATATCGCGTCTCATCGGCCATCGATCCATTACAAGGGCGAAGAAATCGAGTCATTCGATGCCATCATTCCCCGTATCGGTGCATCAATCACGTTTTATGGCTGTGCCGTACTGCGTCAGTTCGAAATGATGGGGACCTATGTACTCAACGACAATGTGTCCATTACACGCTCTCGGGACAAGCTGCGTTCACTCCAGTTGTTATCGCGCAAGGGGATCGGCCTGCCGGTGACGGGGTTCGCCCACTCACCGGATGACATCCCCGATCTGATCAAGATGGTCAGGGGCGCACCGTTGGTCATCAAATTGCTTGAAGGCACCCAGGGCATTGGCGTCGTCCTGGCCGAAACCAATCAGGCGGCAGAGAGTGTCATCCAGGCATTCATGGGAATGAAAGCCAATATCATGGTCCAGGAGTACATCAAGGAAGCCAGGGGAGCCGATATTCGCTGTCTCGTCATCGGGGATAAAGTTGTCGCCTCGATGAAACGACAGGCCATTGAAGGTGAGTTTCGTTCCAACCTGCATCGAGGCGGTAGTGCCAGCGTCATTCGTATTACTCCGGAAGAGCGATCAACGGCCATTCGTGCCGCCAAGGCGATGGGACTGCGTGTCGCCGGGGTCGATCTACTGCGCTCCAATCACGGTCCGGTTATCATGGAAGTCAACTCTTCGCCGGGACTACACGGCATCGAAACAGCGACGGGCAAGGACATTGCCGGTCTGATCATCGACCATCTGCAAAAGAATGCGGTCCGTTCCCGCAAGACACCGCCAAAACCCAAAGGATGACATGTTCAGCTGTAATCAAAAGCGCAAAATTCTTCCAAAAAGGGCTAGCAAAACACTGTTTCCACCCGCACAATCAGCGTCACCGGAGGAGGTGATCGCTCATGTTTCTCGATAATCGCCAAGTGGCGATGGATAGCGTTCTGGAAGCGCTTGCGGACAGTCTCGATTATTTTCAAGACAATCTGGAGCGCTTGCGACCATCGCTACGCGAAACGCTGAAGCCGCATTATGAGGCCCGTAGCAAGGACCTGGAGGAATTGCAGGAACTCGCTAAAAAGCACCTGCACATGCTGCCGCGCGATGCTGACGTCGAGCGTGACGATTACCTCTGGCTCTGGAGCAGACTCAAGAGCTTCGTCGGTAATGACAGTCAAGTCCTGCTCGGAGAACTGCTCGAGCAGGAACGGGTACTGATGCAAGCACTGGCGACCCTGCATACCCACCCTCTTCCCGATCCCATTGAACCGGTGACAGAGCGTTGCTGGAAAGGTTGCCGGGAATTGATACGCGTGCTCTACCAGCTACAAAAGAAAACGACATAGCTCGATTCAGTCGCTCGTTGATTCTCCTCGATCGGCAGGTACCGCTGGGGGTAGCAATTGATCGGGGGGTACGATCCGAAGTGGCTCACGAGGCCCCAGGAAGTAAGGCTGACGTCCCCACAAGTAGATATCGCCTAGCATGGAGACCCGTGCAATCCATTCACGTGCTTCCAGCCGCCAGCTTTCCGACGCATGATCCGGTGACACAGCGCAACCAGTGGCGTCGAGTCCCAGCGCATCGGCAATATACAGTGCACGAGGCAAATGCCAGGGTTGCGTCACCAGCATGGCGCGTTCGACACCGAAAACTTCCCGTGCCCTTGCCAACGTGTCAAATGTGCTGAAGCCGGCATAATCCAGTGTCATGTCAGCCTCGGCCACATCTCGACCACGAAGGTCTCGCCACATCGTTATCGGTTCATTATAGAACTGCGTACGATTATCGCCGGATAACAGCAGATGACTGACTTGTCGCTGACTTATCAGATCGGCCGCCCCCCGCATACGTGCCTCGAAATAGGGGTTGCGTCCGCCGGCACGAGTCCAATGGGAGGTACCGAACACGATACCAACCGGCTGCTTGGTGCACTGTGCCACCCGATGCTCAATGCGCCCCTGAGTTCGCGTCAGTACCCAGAGATTGGCTGCCACGAAAAACAGGCCGACGATTACCACGCCGGCCCCGAGTATCATCAGTAGTGTTTTCAGCCATTTCCATCGTAGCGGCTGCATTCGCTCTCCCCAACGTCGGCCGCCGCATGGCTACCGGCCAACCAAGCTAGAACATACCCAGCTCCAGCTTTGCCTCGTCACTCATCATCTCTCGACTCCAGGGAGGATCGAAGACGGTTTCGACGTGAACCTGGGAAATCTGAGGAGCTCCCAGAATCTTGTTTCGCGCATCGGCCGCGATCACGTCTCCCATTCCACATCCCGGCGCCGTCAGCGTCATGCGAATGGTGACAATACGTTCGCCGGATAACAAGCGTTCGATCCGACATCCATAGACCAGTCCCAGCTCGACGATATCGACCGGAATCTCCGGATCATAGCAAGTGCGCAGTTGGTCCCAGACGAACTGCTCGAGCTCCTCATCACTGGCCTCCTCCGACAAAGTGGGTCTCGGCAACGGGTCCAGTCCCAATGCATCGAGATCGGCTCCCTGAATCAGATAGAGCCGCCCTTCGACAGCAACGGTCACCGTACCGCCCCTGGCCTGCATGACGGATACGATACAGTCCTCGGACAGAGGCTCGGCTGTGCCAAACGGTATGGCGATGGCATTCACCTCCCGCTGCAACGGTAATTCTTGTCCCTTGTCGAGCGCCTCAAGCTGCTCCATCTTGCCATGGACTCCTGTTCAGAAAGGGGATCAGCGAAGCATACCCAATACCTTGTCGAGCGACTCGACGAAGATATCCACCTCTTCTGGTGTATTGTATGCAGCGAACGAGGCCCGGCAGGTAGCTTCGACACCAAACGAAGCCAGCAAGGGCTGGGCGCAATGATGGCCAGTGCGAATCGCCACACCGAGCTGATCGATCAACAGCCCGATATCCTGAGCATGCGCACCATCGACGACGAATGAAATCACCGCGGCCTTATCTGGCGCCGTGCCAATGATACGCAAGCCATCGATACGGGACAGCTCATCCGTGGCATGCGCCAGCAAACGCTGCTCCCAGGCACGAATCAGCGTCATACCGATCCCGGATACCCATTGCAGCGCCTTGCCAAGCGCAATAACTTCCGCAATCGGTGGTGTTCCGGCTTCAAATTTGTGGGGAATGGCCGCAAAGGTGGTGGGTGACTCGAATGATACCTGATCGATCATCTCCCCACCGCCCTGCCAGGGCGGCATGGCCTCCAGCAGCTCCGCCCGACCATACAGGACACCCACGCCAGTCGGGCCATACACCTTGTGGCCGGAGAACGCATAGAAGTCGGCTCCAATCGCCTGGACATCAATGGTTTCATGAGGAGCGGCCTGCGCCCCATCGATCATCACCAGCGCACCGTACTCATGGGCGATACGCGTCAATTCGATAACAGGATTGACGGTACCACAAGCATTCGAGACGTGATTGACGGCGACAAGACGAGTACGGGAAGTGAACAGATCACGATAGGCCGCAAGATCCAGGACACCCCGTTCATCAATCGGGATAACCTTGACGACGACTCCCAACTGCGTGGCAAGCAGCTGCCAGGGAACGATATTGGAGTGGTGTTCCAACCGCGACACCAGCACTTCATCGCCCTCGCGCAATTCGCTACGCCCCCAGGCATTGGCCACCAAATTGATCGCTTCCGTCGTGCCTCGGGTAAAAATGATCTCACGCCGCTCTGCGGCATTGATGAATTCCCGGACAGTATCACGCGTCGCTTCGAATGCCGCCGTCGCTTCGTCTGCCAGGGTATGCAGCCCTCGATGGATATTGGCGTTATAGCGATTATAGACCTCTTCCAGCGCCGCTATCACCTGATGCGGTGTCTGGCTGGTGGCCGCATTGTCGAGGTACACCAACGGTTTGTCGTGAACTTGCCGACCGAGTATCGGAAAGTCACGACGTACCTTGACCACATCCAGCATCAGATCACTGAAATCGGTCATGATCACTCTTCTCCCAGCGCTGAAGCGGACTCGACCAGTCCGGCCAGGTTGAAGCGTTCGGGCAACTTGCCGGCTACGGCGAGTTCGACACGCTCGGCAATTGCATCGACCTGCACCTGCTCCATGACCTCTCCCGCGAAGGCCAGCGTCAACAAGCCACGCGCCATTTGCTCGTCAATACCACGGGTGCGCAACGCATAGACGGCCTCCTCGTCGAGTTGACCGGTCGTCGCGCCGTGTGAGCACTTGACATCATCGGCGTAGATTTCCAACTCGGGCTTGGTATCGATTTCGGCGCGATCGGACAACAGCAGGTTGGCGTTGTTCTGATACGCCTCGATCTGCTGACTATCGCGCTTGACCATCACCTTGCCGTTGAAGACGCCACGAGCACGATCATCGAGAATCCCCTTGTAACTCTCATTGGAGTAGGTCCGAGGCGCATTGTGATTGACCAGCGTATGGTTATCGACATGCTGACGGCCACGCACGAAGAACAGACCGTTATACTGAGTCTCAGCACCTTCGGCATTGAGGTCGGCGACGAGATCGTTACGAACCAGCGCCCCGCCCAGGGTCAGATTGAACGACGTGAAACGGCTATCACGTCCCTGCTCGGCATGCAGACTCGAGATATGCAGGTCACCTACCGGTGCCTCCTGAAGCTTGTAATAGGACAGGATGGCGCCACGGTCGAGCATGATTTCACTGACCAAGTTGGTAAAGTTGGCGGCCTCTGCTTCCCCGGCATGATGCTCGATAACGGTCGCCTCGCTACGACCACCGGCTTCGACCAATACCCGAGGATGACTCATGACAGGCCGGTCATTCGCACGCGACAGAAATTGCACGATGATCGGTTTGTCGACCACGGTGCCAGCGGCGAGACGGATCACGGCTCCCTCTTCGGTAAAGGCGGTATTGAGTGCCGTGAAAGGAGAAAAATCGATTCCGGCCAAGCGACCCAATGCACCGCCAACCGCTTCATGATTAGCCTCCAATGCCTGGGACAACGGTTCGATGGAGACCCCTTCCGGGAGTGAATTCAAATCCGACAGCGACCGCGAAAACACGCCATCCACAAAGGTCAGACGTAACGCATCGATCGGGAGCGTCAACGCTGCTGCAGTGGCAGGAGAAAACTCGGCGTTGTCGGTCAGTTCGAAATCACCGCGGGAAATGGACCGTATATCCGTATATTTCCAGTCCTCGACCCGCTTGTGAGGGAAGCCGACCGCCTCGAATCGTGCTGCACCGGCCTGACGGCGTGCCGTGATCCAGGTCGGCTCATCACCACGAACCGCATTGCGGGCTTGCAGCTTGTCGAGAAAGGTCTGTTCATCACTCATGCGGCAGACTCCTCGAGCACCCAATCGTAACCACGTGCTTCCAGGTCATAGGCCAATTGCTTGTCACCGGTCTTGGCAATGCGCCCATCGACCAGAACATGGACAACATCCGGCTCGACATGCTCCAACAGGCGCTGGTAGTGAGTCACGATGAGAATGCCACGCTCCGGGTCGCGCAGCGAGTTGATGCCTTGGGCGACAACGCGCATGGCATCGATATCCAGCCCGGAATCGATTTCATCGAGCATGACCAGCTTGGGTTGCAATACCAGCATCTGGAGGATTTCGTTACGCTTTTTCTCGCCACCCGAGAAACCCTCGTTGACGGCACGCTGCAGAAAACTGGGATCCATTTTCATGGCCGCCAGTTGTTCCTTGACGAGTTTCATGAACTCAGGGGCCGGAATCTCATCCTCACCTCTCGCCTTACGCTGCGCATTGAGCGCGGCCTTGAGCAAGTAGATGTTCTTGACACCGGGAATCTCCACCGGGTATTGGAACCCCAACAGCAAACCGGCCTGGGCACGCTCTTCAACATCCATTTCCAGCACATCACGCCCTTTGAACGTGATGCTCCCCGAGGTCACCTCATAGCCTTCCTTTCCGGCGATGACGGCGGATAGCGTCGACTTGCCGGCCCCGTTGGGTCCCATGATCGCATGGACTTCCCCGGCCTTGAGGGTCAGGTTCAAGCCCTTGAGAATTTCGCTGCCTTCTACCGTTACGTGAAGATCCTTGACTTCGAGCATGTTTTACCTCTGTTTCGTTCCGAGCCGCCGCGGCAACTCCAGCAGTATGATGTCCTGATAAGACCAGGAAAATGACAGTTGATGAGCAGCTCTCTGCTTACCCTACCGAACCTTCCAATGTGACATTCAGTAACGCTTCAGCCTCGACAGCGAACTCCATCGGCAGCTCCTGGAACACATCCTTGCAGAAGCCGTTGACGATCATGTTCACAGCGTCTTCCTCGGAGATACCGCGGCTCTGGCAGTAGAACAACTGGTCCTCACCGATCTTGGAGGTCGTCGCCTCATGCTCGACCATCGCAGAACTGTTGCCGATCTCCTGATAGGGATAGGTATGCGCACCACAGGTGTCGCCAATCAATAGCGAATCGCATTGCGTGAAATTCCGCGCATTCCTGGCCCTCGGCCCGACCTTGACCAATCCCCGATACGACTGATTGGCACGACCGGCGGAAATCCCCTTGGATACGATGGTGGAACGCGTGTTTTCACCGATATGAATCATCTTGGTCCCGGTATCCGCCTGCTGACGTCCATTGGTGACGGCCACTGAATAGAATTCACCGGTGCTGTCCTTGCCTCGCAGCATGCAGGACGGATACTTCCAGGTAATCGCTGAACCGGTCTCGACCTGTGTCCAGCTGATATGGGAACGGTCACCACGGCAATCGCCACGCTTGGTGACGAAGTTGTAGATCCCCCCTTTGCCGTCCTCATCACCGGGATACCAGTTCTGTACGGTAGAATACTTGATCTTGGCATCTTCGAGCGCCACCAGCTCCACGACCGCTGCGTGCAGTTGGTTCTCATCACGCATGGGTGCCGTGCAGCCTTCGAGGTAGGAAACCTGCGCCTGCTTGTCACAGATAATCAGTGTGCGTTCGAACTGGCCGGTGTTGGAGGCATTGATCCGGAAATACGTTGACAGCTCCATCGGACAGGTAACGCCTTCGGGAACATAAACGAAAGAGCCATCAGTAAACACGGCCGAATTGAGCGCGGCAAAGAAATTGTCCCCTTGGGGCACGACACTGCCGAGATACTGCTTGACCAACTCGGGATACTCGCGGATCGCTTCGGAAATCGAGCAGAAGATCACACCCGCTTCGGCCAGTTTGTCCTTGAAGGTCGTCGTCACCGATACGGAATCGAACACGGCATCCACCGCGACGCCGGCCAGTGCCGCACGTTCATGAAGGGGGATCCCCAGCTTCTCATACGTTTCCAGCAGCTTGGGATCGACTTCATCGAGACTCTGGGGGCGGTCCTCCGGCTTTTTCGGCGCACTATAATAGGAGATCGCCTGGTAATCGATTGGCGGATAGTTCAGATGCGCCCAGGACGGTGTCGTCATCTTCAACCATTGCCGATATGCTTCAAGCCGCCACTCGAGCATCCACTCAGGCTCGCCCTTCTTCCGGGAAATAAAAGCAATGGTATTTTCATCCAGACCGGGCGGTACCGTATCGCTTTCAATGTCTGTCACGAAACCTTGCGTGTATTCGCGACGGACAAGCTGCTCCATCTCTTCACTAGCCATGTTTTCCCCTCCCGGGCGGTTGCTATCGAGCCCTGTGCTCGGGTCTTGAATGTCAGCGGCTGGCCTCGGCGGCCAACGTCACGGTTTGTATGGGTAAGTGTACGGGTAATTTGATTGGCGTCGTCTGCGCCAGATGAGCCAGCGTTACCCCATCCAGAAATGTGCGGATGGCCTGCGAGACACGCTGCCAGTTATCGGCGACACCGCACGTCGCCATCAGATCACAGTCACCATCTGCATGACTGCATTCCGTCATGGCGACAGGACCTTCCATGGCACTGATGATGTCACTGGCACTGATGGCCGATGCAGGCCGCGCCAACAGGTAGCCTCCTTGCGCACCTCGCTGCGACACCAGCAGGTCGGCCTTTACCAGCATCTTCAGGGTCTTGCTGACCGTGGGATACGGCAGATTCACCGCTCCGGCCAACTCCGCAGCCGCGTGAGGATGATCCGGATGGCGCGCTATCTGCGCCATGATCACCGCCGCATAGTCAGTCAATCTGGATAGCTTTAGCATGCTTTGGCTTCCTGAAGTCTTGCGACGACCCTGTATTCGATTGAGGACCATTTTAGTCCTGTATAAATCGGATGTGAAGACTTCAGGCTTGTTTACGCGCTTTTCTGTATCGGAAGGATATTATCGCGGCACTTTTGACGACAATGGCATCAAAAAAGCCAATCATTCCCATTCATCATAGCTATCGCGACCATCCAGCAGAAACAAGAGAGGCGCCCATTGGGCGCCTCTAGAACATCTCATGAGAGACAATACATCTCAGCAGACTCAACCATCGAACGGATCGCGAAGGAGGATCGTCTCGACACGATCTGGCCCCGTGGAAATGATATCGATCGATGTGCCAGTCTGTTCCTCCAGAAAGCTGATATAGGAGCGAGCATTGGCAGGCAGATCGTCGATCCGTTTGGCACCTAGCGTGGAACCACTCCAGCCCGGCAGATCCTGATATACGGGCTCGATGGCCTCGTATCCTTCTGAATCCACGGGCGCGTCCAGGACTTCTCCGTCCTTACTACGATAGCCGACGCAGACCCGGATATTTTCAAGACCATCCAACACATCGAGCTTGGTCAGACACAGTCCCGACACGGAATTGATTTGAACGGCATGTCGCAGGGCAACGGCATCGAACCAACCACAACGACGGGCCCGACCTGTCGTGGCACCGAACTCATGCCCCCGCTCCGCCAGGTGTCGACCGAACTCATCGAACAGTTCGGTCGGAAAGGGGCCGGATCCCACACGTGTAGTATAAGCCTTGGTAATGCCCAGCACGTAGTCGAGATACAGTGGCCCGACTCCCGAACCGGTTGCGGTGCCACCGGCCGTCGTATTGGAACTCGTCACATAAGGGTAGGTACCGTGATCGATATCAAGCAACGACCCTTGCGCCCCCTCGAACAGGATATTCTCGCCGGCCTTGCGTATCTCGTGCACCAGACTCACGGTATCACTCACCATGGGGCGTAACTCGTCAGCCATCTCCATGGCCTCGTCAAGGACTTCCTGGAAATCCACCGGTGCCTCACCGTGATAGTGCTGCAGTACGAAATTATGATAGTCAAGAACTTCACCCAATTTCGACGCGAAACGCTCACGATGGAGCAAATCGCCGAGACGCAGTCCCCGACGCGCCACCTTGTCTTCATAGGCGGGGCCGATACCGCGCCCGGTCGTGCCAATCTTGGCAATGCCCCGTGCCCGCTCACGAGCCTGGTCGAGGCGTACGTGGTACGGCAGGATAAGAGGGCAAGCCGGCGACAAACGCAACCGTTCACGTACCGGAACCCCTTTAGCCTCCAACTCCTTTATCTCGGCAATCAACGCCTCCGGTGACAGCACGACTCCGTTGCCGATCACGCAGGTCTTGTCGCTACGCAGGATTCCCGAGGGAATCAGGTGCAGCACGGTCTTCTCGCCGTCAATCACCAATGTATGGCCAGCATTATGCCCGCCTTGAAACCGAACAACGGCCGCTGCCGATTCCGTCAAAAGGTCAACGACCTTACCCTTGCCTTCGTCACCCCACTGGGTGCCCAACACGACTACGTTCTTGCCCATTACTCTCGTCTCTCATGAGGGATTCGCGATAACAGCTCGGGAATCCGTGCACTCCCCGGCTCAATTCAGGAACGATACTTGCCAATGACCGTTGCCATCTTTCATCAATTGACGATTGCACCGGTGCTGCTCAGGGCCGGTACGCTGGCCCGGCAAGGCCTGCACAACACGCTCTCCCTGTGAACGCAATGTATTCACGCTGTCACGAAGCGACGGACAATCGTCAGCCGGTGCCCAGATACCGTCATCGGCGGGCGGTTCGACAGCCAAGGAGGCCAATAACTTGAGGTCCATGGAAAACCCGGTCGCCGGACGCGCCCGACCAAAGGCGCGCCCCGAGTCATCATAACGCCCCCCCTTGGCAATCGCCTGGCCATAACCGGGAACATAAGCGGCAAACATCATCCCCGTGTGGTACTGATAACCACGTAATTCCGCCAGATCAATATACAGATCGATATCGGGGTAAGCCGAACGCACTCCTTCGACCAGACTCTCCAATTGATCCAATGCGGCCCCCACAGCGGGTGGAGCCTCTGCAAAGACGCTGCGCGCCTCGTCAAGCACTTCGACGCCGCCATGCAGCTCGGCCAGCGCGATCAGCATCTCCGCCAATGTCGTGTCGGAAACGCTGTCACGTACGCACTTACCCAGATCGCCCGGCGATTTGAGCTCCAGGGCTTCAAAAATGGCGCGCTCCTGAGCACTCTCCAGAGCCGCTACCTGTACCAGGCTGCGATAGATTCCAATATGACCAAGCGCCAGATGAATCTCTTCGCCCCCTGCCACCTGCAAGCTGGACAGTGCCAGATTCAGAATCTCCAGATCGGCTTGCTCACCGGCGTGACCAAAGAGTTCAACCCCGACCTGAACCGGACTCCGTCCTCCTTGATACTGATCCGCCTTGGCACGCAAGACATTGGTGCAGTAACTCAATCGGGCGGGGCCCTGGCGTTTCATGGAGTGGGCATCCATTCGCGCCACTTGCGGCGTCACATCGGCACTCACCCCCATCATCCGGCCAGTGAGTTGATCGGTCAGCTTGAACGTCTGCAAATCCAGGTCGGTACCGGTTCCCGTCAATAGCGAGTTCAGGAATTCTACCGGTGGCGGCATCACCTGGTCGTACCCCCAACGGTAGTAGAGATCAAGCAAGGTACGTCGAAGCTCTTCCATGCGTGCGGCCTGAGGCGGCAGCACCTCATCCATGCCGTCGGGGAGCAGCCAGCGGTCAGCGATGGTCATATTGCTATCCTGCCAGAATCGTTCAGCCCATAGTCGAGGGGCGGACCCACAAAAAAAACCGGGCCATGCCCGGTTAATGGAGTCTACCATGTTTAGCGCAGTGATGAACCCGAAATGGGTAACCCGGCGCCACCTGACGCCGGGTCGGGGGAGTTACTCCCCGCCATTTCCGGTTTCCTCGAGCGACTCGAACTGGTTCAGATAGCGGAAGAAGTCACTGTCCGGTTCAAGAACCATCATGTCTCCCTCGCCATCGAAGCTATCGAGATACGCATTCAGGCTACGGTAGAAACTGAAGAACTCAGGATCCTGCTGATAGGCTCCGGCGTAGATCCCGGCCGCTTCTGCATCCCCTTCACCACGCAATGTCTCGGCTCGCTCTTCAGCCTGTGCAAGCAGCACTTCGCGACGCCGGTCGGCATTGGCGCGAATGCGTTCGGCCTCTTCTGACCCCTGGGCCCGCCATTCACGTGCCTCACGTTGACGTTCGGAGCGCATCCGTTCATACACTGCCGAAGAGACGTCATCGGGTAGATCTATCTGCTTGACCCGGATATCGCGAATCGCCACACCCAGTTCGTTACGCATGAGTTCATCCAGCTCTTCGGCCGAACTGGTCATGAGATCATCCCGCTTTTCAGAGATGATTTCCTGCAGGTCCAGCCGCCCGAACTCATTACGCAGGCTTTCGTCGACACGTGGCTGGATCAACCCCAGAGCTGCCATTTCATCCCCCGACGTGGCTTCGTAATAGCGCGTCGGATCGACGATCTGCCATTTCACGTAGGAATCGACGATGACGGCTTTCTGCTCCAGTGTCAGATAGCGGCTCGGATCCGTATCCAAGGTCAGCACGCGGGAGTCGAACTTGCGCACAGTCTGGGTTATCGGGATCTTGAAATGCAGCCCCGGCTGGATGTCTTCTTCCACGATTGCCCCAAAGCGCAGTTTCAGTGCGCGCTCGGTCTCGTCGACGATGTACAGCGAATTGCTGCCCAACCAGGCAAGGGCACCCAGCCCGGCGACGATCAGCAAGGAACGATTATTGATCATTACCGACCCTCCCTGCGGAGACCGCTGCTTGTGCCACTACTGCTGCTATTTTGTTGCTGGCTTCGTATACGCTCCAGCAATTCCGCATCGACCTCATTGTCACTAAGACTGTCATCCTCGCTTGATCGGCTACCCGATCCGCTACCGCTGCGCAACTGATCCAAAGGCAAGTACATGACTGGGCTGCTTTCATCGACATCGAGCAATACCTTCTCGGTTCTGCCCATTACCTCGCTGACGGCATCCAGGTAGAGACGTTCGCGCATCAACTCGGGCGACTGTTGATATTCAACCAGTAACGAGTTGAAGCGATTCGCCGCACCCTGCGCTTCGGCGACGACGGATTCACGATAGCCTTGGCCACGTTCGATCAGCCGCTGAGCCCGGCCTTGCGCTTCCGGAATGATCGCATTGGCATAGGCCATGGCCTCGTTGATCGTACGCTGACGATCCTCACGTGCACGGATCACATCATCAAACGCGTCAATGACAGGCTCGGGCGCGGATGTCGATTCAATGTTGATCGTTTGCAACCGAATACCCGTGCCGTAGGCTTCCTGATACGACTGCAGACGACTGGCCACGGAACTGCCAAGAATTTCACGTCCCGAGGTCAATATATCGATCATCTCTGTACCGCCAACCACATGTCGCAGCGCAGAATCCAGAGAATTATCGATACTCAGTTCCGGATCACGGACGTTGAGCACGTAATCCCGCGGATTCGCCACTTGATACTGCGCCGATATCTCGACTTCGACGATGTTTTCATCTCGCGTCAGCATCGACTGCGTCTGCGTCAGAGAACGTACGCGCGTCACGTTCACCATGCGAACGTCATCAATCAGTGGCGGGTTCCAGTGCAGGCCCGGTGTCACCGTCTCCAGGTACTTACCGAAACGCAGTACTACCCCCCGCTCCGACTGATCGACCAGATAGAACCCGCTGGCGGCCCAGATCGCCGCCGCGACAACCAGCAGCAGCCCAGGCAATGTAAAGCTGTTCCGGCGGCCACCGCCACCGCTGCCTTTTCCGCCACCGCCACGCTTGCCGCGACCACCGAGCATTCTGTTGATCTTGTCCTGAAACTTCTTCAGCGCCTCGTCGAGGTCTGGCGGTCCTTGATTCTTGCCACCGCCTTTGTCACCACCCCCGCCACGGCCACCGCCGCTCCAGGGGTCGTTTTGCTTACCACCGCCAGGCTCATTCCAAGCCATACGTCCTCTCCACTATGTGTTGCGTTACTCGAGCTGTAGACATCAGTCGCAGCGGCATACCGCAACATCGCATACCGCGCCTTCGGTTGCACTTTGGCGAATGTCGAATGGCGTTTCCCCGATTGCTGTCTGCAACCTCAAGGGTCCCAAACCGGTTTATCACGCTGATCCGATGACAAATACTCGTCGGCATTCTCATCCAAACGTGACAGCAGTTGCATGAAATCACGTTTAGGCAGGCGTATGTCCAGTAGACTTCGCCCCTGATTATCAAATTGTTCTTCATTCACGGCACCGAGTTCATGCAACCCGGCACGTAACCGTGCCTTGGTCGGTGACAATGTCAAGCGGGTATCGAGCACATCCCCCGCGAGACGCTCGGAAAGCGCCTGATTCAGCAAATCGAGCCCCCGTCCCTGCTGTGCCGACAGCCAGACGATCTCGGGGACGCCATCACTGTCTCGCTCGATTCGCGGTGCCGCATCGAACAGATCAATCTTGTTCATGACCAGCAGCGTCGGGACTTCGTCTGCGCCGATTTCCTGTAATACGCTACTCACTTGCTCGACATTGACGTCACGATCCGGATCAGCCGCATCAATGACATGCACCAGCAGCGATGCCTCGGCCGCTTCCTGCAATGTCGCCTGAAACGCCTCGACCAATTTATGCGGCAAATGCCGGATGAATCCTACCGTATCGGCCAGAACGACCGGCCCGACATCAGCAATCTCCAAGCGACGCAAGGTCGGGTCAAGCGTGGCGAACAGTTGATCCGCGGCATACACCGATGACTGGGTCATGGTATTGAACAGCGTCGACTTGCCGGCATTGGTATAGCCGACCAGCGAGACACTCGGAATCTCCGCACGTGCGCGAGCACGGCGGTTCTGGCCGCGCTGGCTTCTGACCTTGTCGAGCCGTTTATGGATTGCCTTGATACGTCCCCGAAGCAGTCGCCGGTCGGTCTCGAGCTGCGTCTCGCCGGGACCACGCAGACCGATACCACCCTTCTGGCGCTCCAGGTGTGTCCAGCCACGTACCAGGCGAGTGGACATATACTCAAGTTGTGCCAACTCGACCTGCAGTTTCCCCTCGTGGGTACGGGCCCGCTGAGCAAAGATATCGAGAATCAAGCCGGTCCGATCCAGCACCCGGCATCTCAACGCATGCTCCAGGTTACGTTCCTGGGACGGGCTAAGTGCGTGGTTGAAGATCACCAGCTCGGCACGATGCTCAGCGAGACGCTCGCGCAACTCCTCGAGCTTGCCGCTACCAATGAAAGTGCGGGGGTCGGGACGTCGCCGACTCCCCTGCATCATCGATACCGGTTCAGCCCCGGCGGAACGCACCAGTTCGAGAAACTCTCCCGGATCTTCACGCGCCTGCTCATCCTGAAAATCGATATGGACGAGTATCGCCGTTTCGCCGGCATCGGGTCGTTCAAAAAACAATCACTACCTCGCGATCAACTATCATCCTCGGCTATTGCGGGATCCTGAGCCGGCAATCTTACGCTACGCGATGGAACCACCGTAGAGATAGCATGCTTGTAAACCATCTGACTAACGGTGTTGCGCAGCAGAATGACGAACTGATCGAAAGACTCGATCTGTCCCTGCAACTTGATGCCATTGACCAGGAAAATCGATACCGGAATGCGCTCCTTGCGCAGAATGTTCAGGTATGGATCTTGAAGGGACTGCCCTTTGGACATTTTGCTCTCCCTAATACTGTCTCTTTGATTAATGTCATTCTTCTCGTTCGCCGATCGCCTTGGCGGGTCGGCGCAAGAAAACGTCGATAGGCCATGGCCGTCTCATCGAACCTGCCATATTACGCTAAGTGGTGCTTTTGCGCACGATCTTCAATACTTCGGAAAAGGCTTCTTTTCGTTGCGCATCCACCCAGTACAACCCTCGCCACCCTCGCATCCAGGTGATTTGGCGCTTGGCCAGCTGACGAGTCGCGATCACACCTCGCTGGTATAGGGTGTCTCGATCCCCATAACCATCGAGATACTCCCATGCCTGACGATATCCGACACTTTTCATGGATGGCAGTTTCAAATGCAGATCGCCCCGTTCACGCAAGGCGGCAACTTCATCGAGAAATCCCTCATTCAGCATATGGGCAAAACGTGTCGCAATGCGTTCATGCAGAACCTGCCGATCGGCCGGTGCCAGTCCTATCGACAGGGTACGCCAGGGGAAGGTGTCAGGACGCTGCTCACGCCATAACTCGCTCATCGGTTTCCCCGTGACTCGATACACTTCAAGCGCTCGCATCAGGCGCTGAGGGTCGTTGTCACTGATACGGGTCGCCGCTTCCGGATCGACACGCGCCAGCTCAGCATGCATGGCTGCTAATCCCTCGCTTTGTCGCCAGGCCTCCAACTCGGCTCTGACCGAAGGGTTCGCCGACGGAAGGTTGGCCACGCCATCCACCAGATGCTTGTAGTAAAGCATGCTTCCACCCACCAGCAACGGTACCCTGCCTGCTGCGGTAATTTGTCGCATCTCTCGAAGAGCATCATCGCGAAATTCGGCCACCGAATAGGGTTCGGCAGGGTCTCGGATATCGATCAATCGATGCGGGGCCCGGGCCCTCTCGTCGTCGTCGGGCTTGGCGGTACCGATATCCATCTCGCGGTAGACCATGGCCGAGTCCACGCTGATCAAGTCGCAATCCAGCTGCTCATGCAGCTTGATCGCCATATCGGTCTTGCCGGATGCCGTGGCGCCCATCAAGAAAATCGCCAATGGGCGGGAATCTGTATTGCTCATTGGCCACGCAGGAACAGTCTATCGAGTTGATTCATGGACATCTCACACCACGTAGGACGCCCGTGATTGCATTGACCACTGCGTTCCGTACGCTCCATGTCACGCAGCAACGCATTCATCTCCGGTATCGTCAGTTGACGATTGGCTCTGACACTGCCGTGACACGCCATGGTCGATAACAAATCGTTAATGTGTGCTTCGAGACGATTGGACTGCCCATAATGCTCCAGGTCATTGAGCATATCGCGAATCAGTGGCTCGACATCGGCATCGGCCAGCAGTGCCGGCAACTGACGCACCAGTAGCGTTTCAGGTCCGGCAATATCCAGTTCGACCCCCAGGCGGGCAAAGGCCTCGCGCTCTCGTTCGGCGGTTTCGACCTCTCTCGCACTCACCGCCATGGAGACCGGCATCAGCAGATTCTGCGCATCCAGGCGTCCTTCATGGACCTGAGTCTTCATGCGCTCGTAGGTGATTCGTTCATGGGCCGCATGCATATCTACCAGGACCAGGCCACGCTCGCTTTGCGACAGAATGTATACCCCATGCAATTGGGCGATCGCGTATCCTAACGGGGGCGCCCGTGTCGCGTCATCGCTGTCCGGCAATGAGGTCACCGGCTTGACCGGGGGCTCGGCTGTATCCCCCGATGCGTCTCCGCGCCTTACCACCGATGGCGTGTCCTGCTGAGGAGTCAAAAGGCTCGCTTCATGATCGGGATGCAACGCTTGGTAACCGGCCATGAACTCGCGGACTCGAGCCGGTGTCGGTCTGGTCGCGTCGTCCCTGGCATGTAACGCCATGGGCTGTTGCTGCCACCTCGGGGTTTTCGGTTGCTGAAGCGCTTCCGGTTGAACATCCGTGGTCGATGCTTCATCAGTTGCTGGTGTCTCGACCGAGTCCCCAGCGGGTCGAGCCTCACCCAGGGCACGATGCAAACTGGAAAAGAGAAAGTCATGCACCATCCGACCATCACGGAAGCGCACCTCATGCTTGGTCGGGTGCACATTGACATCGACCACCGACGGGTCGAGCTCGAGATAGAGAATGAACACCGGGTGCCGGCCATGAAACAGCACATCACGATAGGCTTGTCGAATGGCATGAGCGACCAGCCGGTCACGGACGACTCGGCGGTTGACGAAGAAATATTGCTGGTCGGCCTGGGCCCGCGAATGGGTCGGCAGCCCCACCCATCCCCAGAGACGCATCCCCCCGGTTTCCATATCCAGGTGCAGCGCATTATCCAGAAACTTGCTGCCCAATAGGGCGGACACCCGGCGCTCTCTTGCGCTGGCATCCACGCCCGGACGCAATTGATGCAGTGTCTTTTGCTGATGGCGTAGCGTCAGTCCAATATCGAAACGAGACAGTGCCAGGCGACGAAACGCTTCTTCCACATGGCCAAATTCGGTTTTTTCGGTTCGCAGGAACTTGCGGCGAGCCGGGGTATTGAAAAAGAGGTCCCGTACCGTCACTGATGTACCGCGTGGATGCGGCGCCGGTGACAACCGCGGCTCCATCTCACGCCCTTCAGCAACGACTCGCCATCCCCACTGGGGGTCGTCATGAATGTTCGATATCAGCTCCAGACGAGACACTGAACTGATCGAAGCCAGCGCTTCTCCACGAAACCCGAGGCTACCGACGCCCTCAAGATCGTCCAGCGATGCGATCTTGCTGGTGGCGTGCCGGGACAGTGCCAGCCCCAGTTCTTCCTCGGCGATACCGCCACCGTCGTCGCGAACCCGTATCAATCGGGTACCGCCGTTTTCAAGCTCGATCTCGACACGTTCACTGCCGGCATCGATGGCATTCTCGACCAACTCCTTGACCACCGAAGCAGGACGCTCCACCACCTCTCCGGCAGCGATCTGGTTGGACAGGCGGGGATCGAGGATACGTATGTGTCGATGTACGGTCATAAGTTATGAACTGGGGATTCTCAGCACCTGGCCGACGCGAATGATATCGCCATTGATCTCGTTGGCTTGTCGCAGCCGGGCGACCGGCACCTGATGCCGCGAAGCGATTTCCGACAGGGTATCACCGGGTTGAATCCGGTACTCATCATTGGACTCTCCCCGTTCTTGATCACGCTGCCAGGCCAACAGGCTGGTCGGCGGGGGATTCTTCTCGAAATGACTCAGCATACCGGAGAAAATCGCATTGGCCATTTTCTTTTGATACGCCGAATCAACCAATCGACGCTCCTCCTCCGGATTGGAAATGAAGCCCGTTTCCACGAGCAGAGAGGGGATATCCGGTGACTTCAACACCATGAAACCCGCCTGCTCCACCTGGGACTTGTGCAACCGATTGATTTGTCCCAACCGTCCCAGCACCTGATCACCAATGGACAAAGAGTCATTCAGTGTCGCTGTCATGGTGAGATCCAGCAATACGCCTCGCAGCACTTCATCCTTGTCATCAAGCGATAGATTGCCATCCACACCGCCGATCAGATCGGATTCATTCTCGCTTTCCGCCAACCACTTGGCTGTTTCGGATGTCGCGCCCCGCTGCGAAAGGGCAAATACCGAACTGCCTCGAGGTTGAGAGCTGCGAAAGGCATCCGCATGAATCGAGACGAAAAAGTCGGCTTTCTGCTCGCGTGCGATTCGAGTACGTTCCCTGAGCCCCACATAGTAGTCACCGTCACGAATCATGACGGCCTTGAAACCTTCCGCCTCATTGACTCGGCGCTGAAGCCGGGTGGCGATGTCGAGCACGACATCCTTCTCACGTGTTCCCGCCGGCCCCATGGCCCCCGGGTCCTCTCCACCGTGCCCGGCATCGATGGCGATAATGATATCGCGTTTGGGATGCGGCTGGGCCTGTTGCAACGCATCGACGGCCGACTCGTCGACGTCCAGACCTTCCATCCGACTCTTCGCCTGTACCCGATCGGCGGCAATTTCCTGCTCACGAATCATGGCTTCGATGGGATCGATGGGATCCTCGACGGCACTTTCTCCGGGATATTCCAGATCCACGACCAGTCGATGCCCATACTTGTCGTTGGGTGCCAGGGTGAAATCTCGCGGTTCGATGGCACGATCGAGATCAAGCACGACACGCAGGTCATCGCCGTTACGAACACCGGAGCGAACGCCGCTTATTGCGCTGCCATCGAGGTCGAGAGAATCCAGCTCGGTTTCCAGGCGGCTGTCGTCAAGGTCGATCACCAAGCGATCCGGGTCCTCGAGCATGAAGACATTGGCTTCAGCCGCTTCCGAGAGGTCGAATACGAGCCTCGAGTGATCGGGTGCGGCCCACAGGCGAACGTTATCGATCTGAGCGGCGACCGCAGGCGTCGACCATGGCAGCGCAATAGCCATTAGCCACCCCGTCATCCGGACGAGCCACCGGAATGCGTTTTCCGACGTAACGAGCTGCCCCTCTCTTTTACCCACGACGACGTTCAAAGCGCCCATCCCATAACCTGCTCTGTCATGTTCCATCATCCACACTGGCGGCACCGAGCCACGCCGCCCCGGGGTCTTCGAGAGACTGCAATGCCAGCCTGCCATGGTCGCTATACGCTGCCACAGACAAGCAACGGCCTGATGAGGCGACCTCTAACCGTATCCAGAGGTCCGGCAGCGGAAGCCATCCCGCACCGCGGCTAGGCCATTCGACCAGGCTCAGACTCTCTTCGCCCAGCAGATCACGTGCCCCCATGAACTCCAACTCTTCCGGGTCCCCCAGCCGATACAGGTCGAAATGATATAGCGTGACCTGCCCCAACCGATAGGGCTCCACCAGTGTGTACGTTGGGCTTTTCACGGCGCCATGGTGGCCATAGGCAAGTAATACGCCACGAGCCAGGGTCGTTTTCCCGGCACCCAACTCGCCCTCGAGATACACAAGCCCCCGCCCCTGCAAGGCCACCCCCAAGGCCTTGCCAAAGGCGACCTGTGCCGTTTCATCGGGAAGCGTTATGCCATCCATCTACTTGTCTTGCCTCTTTTCAAGACGCCTCTCGGGACTCACAGAGCGAACGGTTGAGCCATGACCGCGCATAGGATGCCAGATCACTGGCCAGCAAGCCACGTTCGCCCTCTTCTCTGGCCGCCTTATCCGCTGCCAGCGCATGCACCATCACCCCGAGGCAGGCAGCACGCTCGAGCTCCTGCCCCTGAGAAACCAGCGCCGCCACGATGCCGGTCAGGACATCTCCCATTCCGCCACTGGCCATGCCGGGATTACCATAAGGACAAACCCAAGTGCCATGCTTCGCTGCAATCAAGCTTCCGCTACCCTTGAGGACGGCGACGCCGCCAAAGGTTTCCTGCAAACACCTGACGGCCTTCAAACGATCGGCCTGTACCTCATCGGCACGCCACCCCAGAAGGCGAGCGGCTTCACCAGGATGCGGCGTGAGAATCCAATCCTCGCGAACCGTCACACTAGAAGCACCAGCTAGCAGATTGAGCCCATCGGCGTCGACGACCAACGGACAATCGACATTCCGTACCGTCTGAAGAGCCCCCTGCCCCCAAGCGCTCTGGCCGAGTCCCGGCCCCACCGCGACGACATCCACACCGTTGAGAAGCCGCTCCAGATCCCCGGCACTGCGTACCCCATGCACCATGACTTCGGGACATGACACGAGACTGGCCGTGACATGTTCCGGGGCCGTCGCCAGGGTCACCTTTCCGGCCCCCGCTCGGGCCGCGGCGCGACTGGCCAGCAGTGCGGCACCCCCGAAACCGGGCGCACCGCCCACGACCAGCACGTGGCCGTAGTTTCCCTTGTGACCATCACGCGATCGTGACGGCAACCATGTCGGCAACAACGACGACGACAACAATCCGGCAACCGGTGCCAGGTCGGTATGCAATGACGCATCGACATCCAGGGTTTCCAGGCGGTGCTCTCCGACATAGGCTGGTGCATTACCGGTATGCAACCCCAACTTGTCGGCAATGAATGTCACGGTCAGCGTGGCATGCACCACCGTTCCCAGCACGACCCCGGTATCCGCCGAAAGCCCGGAGGGGATATCGATGGCCAGCACCGGTAATGCACTGCCATTGATATCGGCAATGGCCTCTTCATAAGGGGATCGGACGTCGCCTTGCAAACCGGTTCCCAGCAGAGCATCCACGATCACTTCCCCTTCCATCCCGCTGCCGGGATGCCAAGCGGCCGGCTTGACGCCCGCCTCACTGGCCATCGTCACGGCTCGGGCCGCGTCTCCGGACAACGATTCGGGATCACGCAAGGCCAACAACTGGACTCCCAGTCCATCCGCCGCCGCCAGCGCTGCGACGACATAGCCATCGCCGGCATTATTCCCGGCTCCACAGAACACCGTTATGCGCCTGATTTGCGGCCAACGGCGTCGCAGGGCACGATAAGCCGCTCTGCCCGCCCGCTTCATCAGCGCGAACCCATCGCCGTTCATGTCGCCAGCGATGACCCGACGATCCAGTTCTCGCACCTGTTCGGCCAAATACAGTACTGACGCAGGGAACGACATAGGTTTCTCCGTGCATGGCATGAGGAACATATACTAGTGTAGGGTGAGCAGCGCGCCAGCCAAAGTCTGCTCCATACGACGCCACGATATTTCCACGATCATGTCATCCGCCGCCGAACGCGAACTCAATGAGTCCGACCTTGCCCGGCTCGCCGACCTTATCAAGACCTGGGGTCGTGAACTGGGCTTCCAGCAAGTGGGTATCACCGATACCGACCTCGAAGCGCATGAGCACTATCTCGAGCGCTGGCTCGCCAACGGTCGTCACGGTGAAATGCAGTTCATGGAAAAGCATGGTCGCAAACGTACGCGTCCCGCCGAACTCGTTCCCGGGACGCTGCGGGTGATCAGCGTGCGCATGGACTATCTGCCCCCTGAAGTCGAGACGACCAAAGTCCTCGGTCAGCCCAACCGCGCGTATGTCTCGCGCTATGCGGTTGGTCGTGATTACCATAAGGTCATCCGCAAACGCTTACAGCAACTGGCAGAACATATCGAAGCCGAAGTCGGCCAGTTCGGTTATCGGGCCTTTGTCGATTCGGCACCGGTCATGGAGCGAGCTCTCGCTCAGAAAGCCGGCTTGGGCTGGTTCGGCAAGAACTCGATGCTTCTCAATCCCCGAGCGGGGTCGCTGTTCTTCCTTGGTGAGCTCTATACGAATCTGCCACTGCCTACCGATCCCCCTTTCGAGGAGGAGCATTGCGGCAGTTGTACCTCCTGCCAGACAGCGTGTCCGACCGGCGCCATCGTCGACGACAAGGTGGTGGACTCCCGCCGTTGTATCTCGTACCTCACCATCGAGTTACACGGCAGCATCCCCGAACAGTACCGTGAAGCGATCGGCAATCGAGTCTATGGCTGCGACGATTGCCAACTCGTCTGCCCATTCACCCGTTTCACACGGGTCAGCGACGAAGACGACTTTGCCCCTCGCCATGACCTCGACCGCATGGATCTGGTGAGTCTTTTTGCCTGGAGCCGCGAAGAGTTCCTGACCAAGACCGAAGGCAGCCCCATTCGTCGCATCGGTTACGAACGCTGGCTACGCAACCTCGCCGTAGGCCTGGGCAATGCGCCTTGGAGCGACCGCGTGGAAGCCGCCCTACGTGCCCGCCTCGCGTATCCCTCCGATCTTGTCCGGGAGCATGTTCGCTGGGCCTTGGGCAAGCAGCAGGAAAAGCGACAACGCGTCATCACGAAAGCGTGAATCACTCGCCTGCCTTACTCTTCCTCATCACCGGATGGTGTTGGCCGCAGAAACGTTTCTCGGTAATGCGCCAATTCAGCAACCGACTCGCGGATATCATCAAGTGCCTGATGTGCATTCTGTTTCTGGAAGCCACTCATGGCTCCCGGATTCCAGCGTTTGGCCAGTTCCTTGATGGTGGAGACATCAAGATTGCGGTAATGAAAGAATGCCAGCAGTTCCGGCATCTCACGCTCGAGAAAGCGACGGTCCTGATGCACGCTATTGCCGCATACCGGTGACGTACCCGGTTTGACATGGCGCTTGAGGAAGTCGAGCGTCAGGCGTTCAGCCTCGGCGGCATCCGTGGTGCTCTGCTGAACGCGTGCAATGAGCCCAGACTCACCGTGGGTCTTACGATTCCAGGCATCCATCGCCTCGAGCAGTTCATCCGGCTGATGCACGGCAATCACCGGTCCTTCAGCCACTATATTCAAGTGATTATCGGTGATCAGTGTGGCCACTTCGATGATACGCTCACGGTTCGGATCCAGCCCGGTCATTTCCAGGTCGATCCAGACCAACAGGTCATCACGAGGGGGTTGCGGCTGAGACATCAGGCTCTCCTTGGCATGGCGGGCGGACAATGCGCCTGCCTGTGGGTAGAATGCATGGTCATTGTACAAAGCTTTGGGTAGGGATGAGCAAACGCAAACTCACACGTCAGCAGCGCTGGCGTATCGAAAAGATCCAGGCAGAACGAGCGGCCCGGGCCGCCCGGCGCGATCACGAGGAAGCGACGCGACCCACCGCCGGCCAAGTCGGTGTCGAACGCGAAGGGCGGGTGATCGCTCACTTCGGCCATACACTCGATGTCCGAGCCGCCGCGGATGGCGTTGTCTACCGCTGCCATCGACGCGCGAACCTGGAAGGGCTGGTGACCGGTGACCGGGTCGTGTGGCGCGCTGCGGACGACGGCACTGGCGTCGTCGTGGCCAGAGGGGCACGTGACAATATACTGCAACGCCCCGACAACCGAGGCCAACTCAAACCGGTCGCCGCCAATCTGGACCAGATCCTGATCGTATTTGCAGTGGAACCTGAACCTTATCCCAATCTGATCGACCGTTATCTCGTTGCCGCCGAAGCGACGGGCATTCCCCCGATCCTGGTACTCAACAAATGCGATCTACTATCGACCCAGAAGTCAGGAAGTGATCTCTCCCACTTACTGGACGGTTACCATGCACTGGGTTATCCGACGATCAAGGCATCGACGGCTCAATCCGATGGACTGGATGCCCTGTATCACCAATTGGCCGGCAAGACCTCCGTATTCGTCGGCCAGAGTGGTGTGGGTAAGTCCTCACTCATCGACCGGCTACTTCCCGGTGTGTCACTAAGGATTGGTGACCTGTCCGGCGATGCTCGCAAGGGGACGCACACGACGACCACGGCACAGCTCTATACTCTTCCCGAAGGCGGTGAATTGATCGATTCGCCAGGGATCCGCGATTTCAGCCTCACCCATCTCGATGAGCAACAAGTCACCGAGGGATTCATCGAATTCCGTCCTTTCCTGGGACGATGTCGATTTCGTGATTGCCGGCATCGCAACGAACCCGGATGCGCTCTGCAAGCCGCCGTGGAACGTGGTGACATCCATCCCGATCGTTTCGACAGTTATCGGCGCATTCTGAACAGCCTCGGTATAATGACTTGAGATGAGCCGCTATCACAACACGTGCTACCTTGTGTCATCCTGATGCGCCTGTGTCATCATTGATTTCATCGTTCCAGGGCCCGACTGCTTCACTGCCGACGAGAGGATTGCCCCATGAGTTCCGAAGCCAACCTACTGCCATTGATCGTCGAACCCGAGCAACTGGCACAACATCTCGACGCCCCAGAATTGTTGATCGTCGATGTGCCCCTGCGCGCCGAGAGCTATGCGGCCGGCCATGTCCCGGGCGCGGTGTTCCTCGACCACCGACAGCTCCTGCGGGGCCGTGGCGAGATCCCTACCGAGGTTCCCGATACCGACACGTTATCGGCATTGTTCTCTTCCCTGGGACTGACCCGCGATACCCATGTCGTTGCCTACGACGATGAAGGCGGCGGCTGGGCGGGACGCCTGCTATGGACCCTGGATTTGATCGGTCATACTCGCTACTCCTACCTGAACGGCGGGATTCATGCCTGGCGAGCCGAAGGCCTTCCCCTGTCCACCGACGATGTCGCTCCGACGCCCAGTCACTATCAGGCCGACATTCTCAACCCTGACGCCGCCATCGACCGTGAGACCCTTCAGGAACGACTGGGAGAGAAAGGACTGGCCATCTGGGATGCACGTTCACCGCAAGAGTATGGCGGGGAAAAGGGCCAGAACCGCCACCTCGGCCACATCCCCGGTGCCGTCAACATGGAATGGACAGATGCCATGGATCGTGACCGCCACTTGCGTATCCGCGACTATGTCGAACTCATCACTGAACTCGAGGCCATGGGTATTACACCGGATATGGAAGTGGTCACTCACTGCCAAAGTCATCACCGCAGCGGTTTTACCTGGCTGGTCGGCAAAGCGTTGGGTATCGAGCGTATGCGAGCCTACCCGGGCTCCTGGCAGGAATGGGGTAACCGCGACGATACACCGATCGAACGCTGATATAATAACGGATTGCTAATATCGTCAGGATCGCCGCCCCCGAAGCCAGAAGGAAGAGTATATCCCTTGTCACGCGACAAACTTTTCGCCCTCATCCAATACCCGCTGCCCCACCACCTGATTTCACGCGCGGTGGGCACGCTGGCCCGAAGCCGGATCAGTTGGCTCAAGAACCTGCTGATCAAGACGTTCATTCGACGCTTCCAGGTCGACATGAGTCAGGCCCAGGAGCCGGACCCGACAGCATATTCTACCTTCAATGATTTCTTTACCCGGGCCCTGAAAGCGGAGGCCCGCCCTATCGGTGACGGCATCGTCTCGCCCGCCGACGGCACCCTATCGCAGGCCGGACGGACTCATCACGGCACTCTCATTCAGGCCAAAGGACAGGCGTATTCCATCACCAGCCTGTTGGGCGGTGACATGCGCCGCGCGGCACCTTTCCGACAAGGAAGCTTCGCCACGATCTATTTATCCCCCAAGGATTACCATCGCGTCCATATGCCGGTGACGGGCACATTGAAAGAGATGATCTATGTCCCCGGACGGATTTTTTCCGTCAACCGGGCCACGGCCGATCATGTCTCCAACCTGTTCGCACGCAATGAACGCGTAGTATGCATCTTCGATACCGAGGAAGGCCCCATGGCCATGGTGCTGGTCGGCGCCATGATCGTCGCAGCGATAGAAACTGTGTGGGCGGGCCAGGTCACTCCCCTTTCGGGGGATGTTCAGACGATTCGCTTCGACACGCCCATCACGCTGACCAAGGGCGAGGAAATGGGGCGCTTCAAGCTCGGCTCAACCGTCGTGCTCTGCTTCAGCCGTGAGATCGATATCAGAGCGGGAGATCACGATATCCCGGTGGCCATGGGTGAGAGACTCGACCGACCCACCGAGGCTGGAGAGACGCCTGATGCCACTGCATCCGTAGCCGATAACGCCCGGGGAGAGCAGCAGGCTTGACTAGCACCTCGGGGTCGCAAACGCCATCACGTCGGCCACGCATGTCTTCCCCAATGCCAGTTGCACCAGGCGGTCGAACCCGAGTGCAACGCCGCTGCCTGACGGCAGGCCGGCTTCCAGCGCCCTCAGGAGCCGGTGGTCGACCGATACCTCGGGTTTGCCGAGCTGTCGACGCCGGTGATTGTCCTCGCTGAAACGAACGGCCTGCTCCTGGGCATCTGTCAGCTCATCATACCCGTTGGCCAATTCCAGGCCGGCCAGATAGACCTCGAAGCGTGCCGCGACCGGGGTGCCGTCCTCGTCATCGTGATACCGACGTGCCAGTGCCGCCTGGCTGGCCGGATAGTCACGGACGATATCCACCCCCTGCTGCCCCAGTCGGGGTTCGATCATATGACTCATCAGGAGATCCAGACAGTCATCACGCTCCGCTTGGGACATATCGAGCCCCCCTTCACGGGCAGCAAGATCACGTAACTCGACCAGCGGCAGGGTAAAAGGGTCAATACCGAGATGTTCACGAAACAGATCGCGATAACGATGATAGCGACAAGGACCGGGGTCAGCCGATAGTACGCTCCTGATCAGGGAGTCGACCTCGCCCATCAACGCCTCCAACGCCATGCCGGGTCGATACCACTCCAACATGGTGAACTCGACATTGTGACGCCGGCCGACTTCGCCATCACGAAAGGTCCGGGCCAACTGGAATATCGGGCCGCTGCCCGCCGCCAGAAGTCGTTTCATGTGGAATTCCGGCGACGTCTGGAGCCACAGTCGCTCGCGTCCGGTATCCGTGGTCGCCTCGCAGCTCAGCGATTGCAGGTGCACATCGGTGCTGCCGCCATGGCCCAATACCGGGGTTTCGACCTCCAGCACTCCACGTTCGGCAAAAAACGACCGTACGCGCGCGAGCAACCTTGACCGCTCTCGCAGGGCCTCGATGGATGCCGAAGGTTGCCAATCCGCCGCCATACCGGCCTCCTCGGAAACGACGAGGCCACACCGTGGGGTGTGGCCAGATGCCATGGTCAGGTGTTACAGACGCGTGATGCCCCTGACCTTGGTCGACTACGCGCGTCCGACGTATTCCCCGGTACGCGTATCGATCTTCAGCTTTTCCCCCTCGTTGATGAACAGAGGGACACGAGCCACGGCACCGGAAGAGAGCGTCGCCGGCTTGGAGCCACCTTGCGCGGTGTCACCTTTCACTCCCGGATCGGTTTCGGTCACTTCCAGTTCGATGAAGTTGGGCGGCGTGACATTGATCACCGCATCGTTCCAGAGCGTGACGGTATAGATCACCTGCTCCTTGAGCCACTTCTCGGTATCTCCCAGCGCCCGCTTTTCTGCAGGATACTGTTCGAACGAGCCGTCATTGAGCATGAAATACCACATCTCGCCGTCGGTATAGAGGTACTCCATCTCGAGTTCCAGGACATCAGCGGCTTCGAGGGATTCACCGGACTTGAACGTACGCTCCCAGACGCGGCCGGTCATCAGGTTTCTCAGCTTGACCCGATTGAACGCCTGCCCTTTGCCGGGCTTGACGAACTCATTCTCGACGATGGTACAGGGATCACCATCGAGCATGACCTTAAGACCGCCCTTGAATTCGTTGGTAGAATAGCTTGCCATGACTCCTCGCTGCTGATGATAGCGGGCATCGCGCCCGCGCTACTGAATGTCCAGCGAGCCTTGCTCGCTCCTCGTAACTGGTGATGCATGATAACCCGAAGCCCGACCAATGTGCAGACCAATACCATCGCGCTCCATGAAGACGCCTCAACGCGATGGCAGACTCAGCTCGCCCGGGCCATCCGCGATCCCAGGGAGCTATGCCGGCGACTCGACCTGAACCCGCAATGGCTGCCGGGAGCCGAACGCGGTCACGAATTGTTCGAAGTTCGCGTGCCGGAGGCCTATCTCGCACGCATTCACCACGGTGACCCCGATGACCCGCTATTGCGCCAGATAGTCCCCCTTGCAGAAGAAGACGTGGCGACTGAGGGGTATGTCCCCGACCCTCTCGCCGAGACCGATCAAACTCCACGTCAGGGCGTCATCCACAAATACCGGGGACGCGTACTGCTGATCGCCAGCCCCGCCTGTGCCATCAACTGCCGTTACTGCTTTCGTCGGCACTTCCCCTATCAGGAGAACTCCCCGTCACGCGAGCAATGGCGAGACAGCCTGGCTTACATTCAACAGGACGCCAGTTTGCGTGAAGTCATTCTCTCCGGAGGCGATCCGCTAGCGAGCAGTGACCGACAACTGGATTGGCTCGTCGGGCAACTCGATGCCATCCCCCACCTGAAACGGCTTCGCATCCATACGCGGCTACCGGTGGTCATTCCCGATCGCATCGACGATGCCCTCAGCCAATGGCTATCGCGCACCCGCCTTGCAAAGATCGTGGTGCTGCACATCAACCATGCCAACGAAATCGATGACGCCGTCATCAAGGCCTGCCAGCGACTCAAGGCACTAGGCGCCACCCTGCTCAATCAAAGCGTACTGCTCCGTGGTGTCAATGACAGTGTCGACGCCCTGGACGCCTTGTCAGAACGGCTGTTCGACGCGGACATACTGCCCTATTACCTCCATGTACTCGACCCGGTCAGCGGTGCTGCACACTTCGATGTCCCGGACGATGAAGCCAGATCCCTGGTCGACGCCTTGCGGTCTCGCCTGCCTGGTTTCCTGGTGCCACGCCTGGTACGGGAAATCCCGGGAGAGGCGAGCAAGACCCCTTTATAGCACAAGAAGGAAAGCCGCATCCCGCTGACATTTCCTTCTTGAAGAGGCGTCATCACATCAGGCCAATGTTTCCGCCGTGACATTCGGCGCGGCCTGATCGGTTGCTGCCATATGGCGGTTGAGAGCACTGACCACTCCCTTCATGGACGCGCTGGTGATACTGCCGTCGATACCGACACCGAATACGGCCTTGCCATCGAGACGCACCTCGACATAAGCAATGGCCTCGGCGTCCGACCCCTGACCCCGGGAGTGTTCATGGTAATCGATGATCTCGGCATCGACACCGTTGGCCGCCAGCGCCTTGATGAAGGCTGCCAACGGGCCATTCCCCTCTCCGACGATCGTCCGACGCTCGCCATGGATTTCGACATCCGCCTCCATTCGTACATGAGGGCTGTCAGGGTCGGAGGAGAGGCGATGGGAAATCAATTTATAGGGCTGATCGGCATCGAGGTATTCGTCTGCGAACGCCTGGAATATCATCTCCGACGTAATCTCTTTCCCGGTACGTTCCGCCACTTCCTGAACTACCTGGCTGAACTCGATGGACAGTCGGCGGGGAAGCTCGATGCCGTGCTCCTGTTCGAGAAGATAGGAGACGCCACCCTTGCCGGATTGACTGTTGACCCGTATCACTGCCTCATAGCTACGCCCCACGTCCATCGGGTCGATCGGCAGATACGGAACATCCCACATGGCCTCAGGATGCTTGCGACGCTCGTTCATCCCCTTCTTGATGGCATCCTGATGCGAACCGGAAAAGGCAGTGAACACCAGGTCACCGACATAGGGGTGACGGGGGGGCACCGGCAACTGGTTGCAGTATTCCACTTCGCGCATGATGGGTGTGATATTGGAAAAGTCGAGCCCCGGATGAACGCCTTGCGTATACAGATTCATGGCCAGGGTGACGATATCCACATTACCGGTTCGCTCGCCATTGCCGAACAACGTCCCCTCGACCCGATCGGCTCCTGCCATCACTGCCAACTCGGCGGCCGCGATACCCGTACCCCGATCATTGTGGGGATGCACACTGACGATCAGACTCTCCCGGTTTCTGACGTTACGACAGAACCATTCGATCTGATCGGCATAGTGGTTGGGCGTTGCGATCTCGACCGTCGCCGGCAGGTTGACGATCATCGGTTTCTCGACGGTTGGTTCGTAGGTATCCATGACCGCCTCGACGATCTCCACGGCGAAGTCCAGCTCGGTCGAGGTAAACAATTCCGGTGAATACTGGAAAGTCCAGTCGGTTTCCGGGCGCTGGGCCATCAGGTCGCGGATCTGGGCCGTCGCCTCGGTGGCGATATTGACGCACTCGGACTTATCGACCTTGAAGACCACCTCGCGGAACATCGGATCCGTCGCATTGTAGACGTGAACAATGGCTTTCTTGGCCCCCTTCAGTGCATCGAAGGTCCGTTCGATCAGATGCGGACGCGCCTGAGTCAACACCTGGATCGCCACGCCATCCGGAACAAGATCATTGTCGATCAGCTCGCGCACGTAATCGAAATCGATCTGGGACGCCGAGGGGAAGCCGACCTCGATCTGCTTGAATCCTATGTCGACGAGCAGATTGAAGAATCGCCGCTTGCGCTCCAGGTCCATGGGATCGATGAGCGCCTGGTTGCCATCGCGCATATCCACACTGCACCACTGAGGAGGCGTGTCGATACGCCGATTCGGCCACTGGCGGTCAGGCAGGTCGACGGCAACAAACGGTCGGTATTTGGTTGCGGGATCGTTGAGCATCATGGCGCGGTCTCCAGGCAAAACGGCACTAGGTTCGATAGACACTAGGCACAGGGACGAAACGACAACGCCCCGGCAACAGAATGTTGGCCGGGGCGTCAAGATAACCACTGGCATCGCGATGATTCGGGCGATACGTGCCCATCATTACACTCGCGATGGCATCGTTGATAGTGATGAAAACGGTGATTGCAGACATTTCGATACCCCAGCTTACCTTGACACGATAACGCAATGCACATTGCATTGCCCGAACCCTTTACAGGTCGGTAAGTCGTAGTCGTAGGTCTAGGCTGAGTCGAAATGTCATAGTCATGGTTATAAGCAAATCAGGCGATGGCTTGCTTGTCAAGCTGATACTCTCGATACATCGCCAATGGCAGGGCATCTTGTTAGCGGCGATCGAGCTTGTCCTCCATCCGCGATAGCTGTTCCCGCAAGGATCTGACGTCCTCGCGCAACCCCTGAAGCTCGGCGGCTTCCCCCTCACCGCTTTCGAACTCGATTTGCGCCCCTTCCTTCTGCATGACGTCGAGCACGATGCCGACCATCATGTTGAGAAAGATGAAAGCCGTCAGGAACAGGAAAGTCAGGAAGTAGATCCAACTCCAGGGATAGAGCTCCATGGTGTCATAGAGCACATCCGTCCAGTCTTCGAACGTAGCGACTCGAAACAGCGTCAACAGTGCCAGGGCAATATTGCCCCATAGGAACTCATCAACGTCGGCAAACAGGAAGCTACCGATGGCGGCGTAGATATAGAAGATGATGAACATCAACAACGCCACGTAGCCCATGCGAGGAATCGACTTGACCAATGCCGCCATCAACACCCGTAGTTCCGGGATCATCGATACCAGCCGGAGAACACGGAATATACGCAGCAACCGCGCCAGCAGTACCATCTCGCTATCATTGAGCGGAACCAGACTGGCCACCACGATCAGGAAATCGAAGACATTCCAGCCACTGCGGAAGAAATCGCGCAACCGGCGCTCGGCAGCCATGCGCACCAGAATCTCGGCCAGGAAGAACAGCGTCACTGCCCAGTCGAAATAATAGAGCACCTGTTCGAAGCGGCTGGCTTCATCGTAGGTCTTGGCGCCGATCAACACCGCCGAAAGGATGATGATGGCGATGACAAACGCCTCGAACAGCTTGTTGGCACGCAGCCGCTCGAAGCGCGACTGCCAGATATCCAGGGTCTCGCTCATGATGACTAAACCAAACTATCTATTTGATATTTTAGGGATTTTAACAAGCAAGCCTGTGCTATAACCTTCTTTGAGATAAGCGCCACGACCCACCTTACGTACAATCCTACGTACAATTTCCGCATACCGGAGCCGCGATACTACCATGTCGCTTACAGGTGTCATCACTACCCTATCCGAATCAAGCATCTACGGGTGCTTTTCCCGTGAATTAGCTTGATCCCGGTATGGTCTGGTCAGCATTTCAAACGTAGCCAGGCCTGTCATGAAGCTTACCTCCTTCAAAACTTCGCCTGGGCTGGCAAGCCTACACAAGCATGACTAATCTCACCTTGAGGGTTATCCCTCAACTACCACAACTGACTGGAGGGTAATATGGCTAAGGCCCCAATTGGCACTACAGCACGCACGGGTGAGAACTGCCCAGAAAGTGGAGTATGGAGAAGCCAGGACGCTGCGAGTACGACCGCCCCCATTGCAAAAGGCAATAGGATGCCTCCTCACAATGATAAAGCTGTGACCTGGAAGCTAGTCCAATATGCATAACGGAGGCCGACCTTAAAGCGCCTCGGCCCTTAATGCCGGGGCGCTTTAAGCAGCAACGAGTCGGACACGGGCCTGTAGGAAATCTCGATCAATCCGGCACATTGTTGTCATCGTCATAAACTCGGGCATCGTAATTGATCGCAGTCACATTGACTCGCTCGAAGCCGCGAGGACTGATCGCCTGCACCAACACCGGGAATCTCCAGCGCTCGATGGTGCCGAAATAGACGTGAGGCGGTTCCTTTTGCGGGTCGATCTCAGGCACTGGATCACCGTCATGGGCCGCTAGAATCTGATAATCGTCCGCGCCTGGCTCTGCAGGAAATGGCCCCGCCAGAGTGCCGTCAGGACGACGCCATGCCACGACGTGATCGGCATCACTGCCCCAATCCATTGGCTCACTCACGACCAGCAGATACTGCTCACCCTCATCGGCAACCATCTGCAGGATGCTCGATTGCCCGTATCCCGGCACATCATCGATCACCGCGTCATAACTGAGATAGCGGCTGTTGAGCGCATCAAGCTCGGTGGCAAAGTCGTACTCCCAGCGCCGGTATTTCAGTTCGCGCCGGCGACGCATCCCGATACGCCATGCCCTTGTTCGGCTCGTCACCCCCTCAAGCGTCACTTTCTCCGCTCTTACGCCCTGGTCGCCCGGCAGCCGACACTCGACGGTTTCCTCTGTCCATGAATCCGACGACACAAACTCGACATCCACGCCATCCGCATCATCCGGGCGGGGCGCTTGAGCCTTGCGCGTCGGCGGTGACAGCATATTTTGCTGCGAGTACGGGTGCTCGATCTCCTCACGCGGCTCGTCACGTGCGGGTCGCAATCGGCCGGCATCGATGGTCAGCTCGGCCATTCCGGCACGTAGGCAGCGGTTGATGCTTTCTTTGACGGTTGAGTCGTCCTTGGTCACGAAATCGAAAAAGTCGCCGCGTGCCTGCCAGGTATCGTCGAGCCGTTCAAGCTCATCGAGATCGAGCTCGTCATCGGTATAACCCACACTCTTGGCGATATAGGCAAACCAAGGCGCGATATCGCGCGTAGCTTGTGGCTCCGTCCATCCGTCGCCGTCTCGCACCGGCAGCATCCGTGTCGACACGACCGAGATCTGATTTTCGGTCTGTGAAGCAATCGTGTCGGAGCCGTAGACCGTCATCGCCAGTGTCGTCACGCCCTCGTATGAGGTTTTGTCAGGCAGCCGGGAGCGCAGGCCATACCACTCAAGCTTGTCGAGCGATTGCGTCGACGTATCTTCCTGGCTCGTCCGCCGTAGCCGGACCTCGGGCGTCATCTGTGAACCGAAATTCGTGGAGAACGTCCATCCTAGCTGATCGCGTGATTGCCCGATCAGCGTCTCTGTGACCGACGTCCAAGCGGTGTCCCCGTAGTTGCGGTATTGCAACTCGACATTGCGCGAGCGAGAGAGGATCGCACCATCATCGGCTATGCGTCCCAGACCGCTCGGTGCAAATATATCCCACTCGATACGGCTCGTTGTCTCGTTTTCCGGGCAGGCGAGATAGGGGCCGAGCCAGTCCGAGTTGAGGTCGTCGGTATCGACAGAGATCTCAAAGTCGCTGGTCGAGCCCTCTGCAAACCCACTCCAGCCAGTGTCGATCGAACCATCGGGATTCGTGCGAGAGACGATCAATCCCCGGCGCGTGGTGTACGACTCATCGCTGCCGTAGTTGCCCTTCGTGATATTGGCAATGCCGGCAGTAACGTTTGTCAATTCACTGAGGCTACCGTCTACCTCAATCTCTGTCGCGGTGATGTTGAGCACGCCATATTGCCCGGCATTCGGCGTACCGAATACCTCGATGGTATCGCCGATCTCGATGTTGAGCCCGGCGAATCCGCCCTCATTGGCACTTATCGTCTGCGCGACATCACTAAAACTCACCTGCCAATACTGAATGATGGCATCGATGATATAGCGCACACCGGTGATATCCACGGCTACGCTGTACTCGTCGGGCTCCAGAAACGCCTGAGGCTCGCCACCGGTCGAGTCGAGCGTCATCCCATCGGGGTCGCCGGAAACGATCTCGTTGATAACATAGTTGCCGTCAATCGCGGTGTCGCCGCGTATTGTGATGGCGTCACCGTCACTCAGGCCACTGAAATCGCCCTGGAGAATGTCGCGCAGATAGTTGTCATTCTCGTCTTGCCCGCCATCGATCACGATCACGTCAGCGAACAGATCGACGATCAAGCGGAAACCGGTCTCCCAGTTCTGCGGGATCGTGCCTGACCCGCTCGGCAGCGTGATCGCCTGACCGCTGAAGTTGGCCGCACCGGCATTGAGCGCTGGGGTGACGACGTTGCCGCGATTCAGGCGAAGCCCGCTTGACCCTGTGCTGGGGCCGACCTCGGGCGCGTTGAACCAGTTGCGGTGTGCCTGGTGGCCGCTCACATTCTCGCCGGGATCGAACACCTGATAATCGACATCCTCGCCGAGCGATTCAATCGGTGTCGAGCCAATGCGGATCTCCATACCGTCACGGCTGAACTGTCCCTTGCCGATGCACAACAGGATATCGAGCGCCTGGTTTCGCTTATCGACGAAATAGCGGCGGGGCGCCGTCAGATAATCCGGCATACGCCGGTACCGACCAGCCTGCTCAGGAATTACATCGCCCAACTTGGGCTGGTTGCCTTCGGCAGTTACCTCGAGCAACTCGCGCCCGCGCTGCGATGACTGGTTACGCTGGCTGGGCATCGACGGCTTGAGCAGCAACGTTGCCGCCACTGCCGCCACGCCCGCGACCACGGCGGCGATCAGCAGCTCGGGGCCGCCTTTTGGCTGGGGGCGAATCTCGACACAACTATCGCGATCAATGCGGGTGGCTGACCACGCGCACGGCGGCACAACGTGCCCGTCTACAGCGATACTGATCGGCGGAACGTCTCTCGGTTCGTATCCCTCGACATGCGCGTACAGCCACTGCTCAACAGTAACGCCGCTAGACTCATGGCGCTCCATCGGCTCGCCCGGCAGGTTACTGGGATAGACGAGTATCTGGCCCATGCGGGCTCCTATGCATAATAGATAATGGTCAGGTACTGGCGTTCGAATGCGGCCACTGAGAGCCAACGAGGGCCGGTCGATGCGCTGGTTTCCAGCACGCCTCGGCGGCCATCCAGATCAACACACACGGCGACGTGCGTGCATAACGGCTCGTCACCGTGCTTTTTCCAGACGGTCGCTATCGCACCCGGCGACCATTTTTTCCCCGGTGTAAACGCCCCCGCCTCATGGCGACACGCCTCGGTCAAACCCCGCTTGTCGTCAGCGCTGATACCGCCGTAACTCGGCAGCAATGGCAGCCCGTAAACCTCATGGCGTATCGCTCGCGTGAGTCCGTAGCAGTCATACTGCCGTTGGCCTGACACGACATCGCCGCGCCCGCCATCGAGGTAGGCGCTATCCAGATAGGGTTGGAGCATAAATCAGCCGATATAACGCAGGCCCGGCGCGAACGTGGCGGTGTACCGATCACGCGGCCATGCAGTGTTGATGATGTCTTGAAAACTCGCCGTCACCTGCACCGTCGATCCCTCGAATTGCGGTTCGACGAGCACCATTTTCAGCGGCGGTTCGGCAGGCTCGGAAAGCTGGTCGGCAATGTACGAGCGATAGATCACATCGATCTGGCCACCCGCCTCCAGTGCGCGGTCGATAGCGTCCTGAGCAATGCCGGTGACATTCTCGATGGCGAACTGGAGATTCTGCTGGCCCGACGGGTCACGCGACGGCAGCGAGATATCCAGCCCCGACCCCTGAAACGTCACCTCTTCGCCGGTTTCCAGGGTGACCGTATGGTCTTCGAACCCCGTGCAGGTCAGGATCGGGCCATCAGGAAACGACGGGTGGCTGATTTCCAAGGTCGGAATCAGCACTTCATCGACCGGGGCCGAGGCGTAGAGGGTTGAGAGGATGGTCATTTAAATTTCATCTTTTAAAACATTTATGCATCGTAGAAATCATAAATTATATCTCTCACCCGAGAGCTTGATCCTGCGATCTTAGATCGAGAATAGCGAGTACCGAATACACGTATACCACCATTCCCGCCAGGGCTGGAATCATCAACATCAATATCGTAGGTATCATTTTCCAGATATCCGCCAAGCATATTGACACGTATCGCGGGTGTTCCATCGGATTCTCCCGCAACTCTGACTCCTCTATTGTTACCCTCTCCTCTGCATCCATGTAGATCAACATGTTCCAGTCCTCTGAATTGGAACCCTGTTGCGTTAGCGTCAGACCTGCATTTATCGAGCACGTTATCGTTGGCTCGTCGAGTTCCAGAATTCGTAATATCCCCGTCAAAATAGAATCCTCTATTATCAAATCCTATTGTCTGAACTTGTACAAAATCGTTTTTATAAACCCCATAATCTTCTTCGGCTTCAACTTTAACACCGTCAGTACAAGTGCCAATGTTCCTGAACAAAACTTTCTCTATAATGCACTCCCTGCAACCCTTAAGGTATAGTGCTGATTCACCTCCACCGCTAATCTCAACGTAAAGATCACGCATCGATGCACCACGTAACGGATCATTAGCATTCCCTATAATCTCGAATGTGTTTCCTGAGCCGTTATAAACAATCTTGGTACCGGAGCCATTAATGCTGCACCCATGTCCCTTAATAATGCCGCCAGATAATAATGGTAGTTTACTGTCCATTCTGATTTCGCCTTGCGGCAAAAGAAGCATACCTGGAGATGCGTAACTGTAAGCGGCTTGCAGCTCTGACGATCTATCGATATTGTCACCAGTAGTCACCCCCCACCATTGGGCGAGATAGTAACCATCAACTATCGTCTCCCATGCTCCAGAAGCACCAGTGGCATCACTATCGGGAGCAACCCACGCGCCCTCACCGGGATCGCTGCTGACCTCGGACGATCTGTCTCCCGATCTCCATCGCAATGTGCGCGCCCGCTCGGTCATGCCAATAATACATGACTGCCCATCCTCAAGGGCGCTCACAGGTATTGTTCTAAGCGCCCCTTGAGTTATCGCATGGATAGTCCGGTGGTTTAACGCTTTGGCTGTTGTTTGAGTTCCGTCGTTTAATTGTTGTGTCTGTTCAACCCACCCTTCACTCGTCGCATCCCATCGATATCGGCTGCCATTCAAGACATTCGCTTGCTGTCCGTCATTGAGGCTCGTTGTATCGTACGACTCCATATCGGAAACGGAATCGAATTTTAAAACGACATCTTTAACCTGTGTTCTCTTACCAAGCGCAGCATTAAGCGATTCATTACCTGAATTAGTGCTAACGGATACTAGATCACCGCCCTGACTAGCATCACCCAATTCCTGACGTAAATTCGCATCTCCCACCGACACAAACCGAGTCTCATCATCACCATCCCACGTACCTGTCGTCGTGTACGGCAGATCAAGATCGGCTTTCGCGCGGTAAAACTCACCGTCCTTGGTGAATATCTCGTTGCGGGCCTCGATATCAAGCGGACCATCGGCATCGTAGTCCTCGTATGCGCCATCCGTACCGGTACCGACATACCCACTATTCGCCAGAAAATCCTGAAAATCTTGCTCCATTCCCCACCAGGTCTTGCGATCATTGCCTAGCCGATCCTTGTGCGACCTTTCGCTCTGGTTGTTCGTGAGCTCATCGAGGTTTTGCGCGTTGTCGTAAAGGTCGCGCGCGTCGGTGGAGCCGATCTCGTTGCCGGTGTTGAATTTCGTCATGGTCATACCTCAAACGAAAAACCCCGCTCGAGGGCGGGGCAAGGAGGATTTGAAATTGTGGGTGTCAGTCAGCAGGCCACTCGCGGTTCATGGCCTGATCGAAGATGGATTGATAGAGAATGAAATTGGGCAGATGGATCACATAACTGCTATCCACGGTCTGGCGTTCGCGGATTTCGAGCTCGGCGCTTATTCGCCAGTGCCCGATCCCGAGTAAATCCGGGCCGTCATACATGCCGGCAAAGCGCGCCACATACGGCTTGAGGCCGACCGGCGTCTTGATCGTGACGTTGAACCACGCCGCGCCGTCGCTGATAGCGTAGCGAAACCAGCCCTCGAACAGCTGCGCTTCGACTTCGGATAGCACCCAGGAAACGCTGACCGTTGTCGGCACCGAGGTGAACCGTCGGCGCTGGCGGGCGCGACCGCTGGCCAGCTCGGTACGCAGCAGCGGTGATACGTGCTCCAGGCCATACCCCTCGCGCTGCGGCAAGGGTAGGTCAGCGGGGAAATCGATATCTGCCATTATTTGCCCTGTGTGCTAAGCCCGTATTTGCGCGACAGCGCGCCATGCACTCGGCCATCGCCGAAGATGTCGGCCACGACAACATCAACGATATGACGCCCGTCCTGGTCCTGCCGACGTTGGGTCTGTCCCGCTCGGGAGGAATCCTCGATGAGATTGATAATGGGCGCATCCGATCCCGAACCATGACCCTCTTGGCTGGCCAGGAAGCCATCGAGCTTATCGGACTGCGGTGAGCTCATGACGCGCTCACCCTTATCGAGCAACCAGGTGCCTTCGTTGGGCACATTGTCGATACCGTCGTGCGCCATGCCAGAAAGGCTACCGAACGATGCCATGCCCTGGCTGAGCGCCATGGTTGAAGCAATACCGGTGGCAGCAGGTGCCGCATTACCGCCTAGCGTAGCGAGCGAGGCGAGAGCCGCCGCCGGGGCGTAGGCAGCGGCAATGGATGACCCCGTTGTCGCGGCCTGGGTGACGGCCTGCGTCTGGCCTTGGCGACCTACCAGCATTTGCACAGCTTGATACGCCAGCCACTGCGCTGCCATCTCGCCCAACGCCCTGACCAGGGTCCGCGATACCCCGTCGAGCAGGCTGTACATCGCATCGCCGAAATTTTCGCTGTCGAAGATCATCGACTCGAAGGCTTCACCAAAGCCGCGTTGGAACGATTCCGCCGTATTCGCCGCCATGGCATCGAAATCGGTGAATGCCGTTTCCGCACTTTCCAGCCAACGATCCCAGCCCGACTGCTCTTCATCCATGCCGGACATGTCACGCTGGCCAATCTGCCCACCGAAGCCGCCTTCCAGACCACCCGGCACACCCATGCCTTGGCCATAGGCATCAGAGGGAGAACGGTCGCTAAGCACAGATTCACGCAACCGCTGCTGGGCTTCTGCAAGGTCATCCACGGCCCCTGCTGCATCGGCCTTGGCGAGAAGTTCCATGTCCTCGCGGAACTCTCGCTGCGCAGCGATAACGGGGTATAGCTCATCGATCAGCGATTCATAAGATTCTCGCTGCTTCTCAAGCTCCTCGCTCGTTTCACCGCCACCCAACGCCGTTCCACCAGGGTCGCTGAGCATCGAGCCATTGCGGTATTCGTCGGCGATCTGTTGGCGCTTGCGATCAACGTCATCCAGGTAGTCAAGCAATCCCTCGCTGGGAGGTGGCGCACCGTAGGCCTCAGCAAGATCCTGCCTAGCTTCTTCCGCAAGTTTAGCGATCTCATCACGCGCCGATCTGACATTCTGCGCGTAACCGGAATCCGAGAAACTGTCGATCAGGGGAATATCATCAATCCCCGGGATCCGGTTAAATCCGCTGATGACATCATTGATGCCGCCGGCAATGAAATCCAGCGCCCCGGTAGCCGCATTCGTGATCTCTGCAAACACGGCGGTATAGGCCTGGCCCATGGTATAGGCGAAGGTGCGCAACGCCTTGGCGGCTAACAGGAATTTGTCAAGGGCATCGAGAACGGGGGCAGTGCTTTCAACGACAGTGCGCAGAGATCGGCTGAACGCTTCACCGAAATCATCGGCACTGTCCACGCCCTCACTCAACTCGTCAGCGACCACGCTCAGATATGGTGCTAATTCAGCGGCCACCACATCGCTCATGTTGCTCATGATGCCGGTGATGCGATCAAACTGCCTGCCGAATTCCTCAAGTTGAGCGATATCCAGATCACTGAGCACCAATCCCAGTTGATCCGCCTCGTTGGCCATCTCCCGGAATCGTTCACCCCCATTGCGCAGTAGAGGAATCAATGCCGTGGTGTCGCTAGCAATAGCCTCCAAGTAGAAGGTCATGTCTTGCTGAGACAGATTGGCACGCTCCAGACTGTCGTAGTAGAGCTGTAGAGCCTGAGGGCCTGATAAGTCCCGGAATTGTTGAGCTGTTACTCCAATCTGGGGGGCGATATTCTCGAAGAAATCCGCCATTGGCCCGCCGCCAGTGGCGAGGAAATCACCGACGCGATCATTGACATCCTTGAGGATATCAGCAAGCTTGCCTTGCTCGACGCCGACGGTCTGCGCGGCATACGCGTTTCGCTGAAACTCCTGGGTACCTGCATTAGCAAGCTGTGCCTGGTTGCGCAGTTCGCGCGCATTACTGGCCGCATTTTGCGTGAATGCGACCAACGATCCACCGGCTGCCGTTGCCGCGGCTGCCGTTGCCGTAATGACAGAGGATGCCCTTCGCACGGACCTGGCAATTTCAGACATATCGCGCTTAGCAGCACGCTGGGCCTGATTCATCGGCCCAGTGAATCCCCCGATTTTAGCAACAAGATCGAGGGTGAGCTGCCCAAGTGAGCGAACGGCCATACCATCTCCTGGCAAAAGAAAAGCCGCCCGGCGGCGGCTTATTCGGTCTGTTCGGTAGGGCCGTCAGGCGGCCCTGTTTCCTGCGATTGATATCCCCATAACAGCAATATCGCTAGTACAGCGATCACCGCTATCCACACCCTGGCGCGCGACAAATGCGCTGACGATTCCTCGATACTACGCGGCTGACGTTCTTCACCACTTGGCGAACTGACCGATCCGGGTTGACGAGTCATCGCCCACACCAACGCGACAACCCAACCAATCAGCGTCCATCCCAGCAATAGATTCAGCACCGTTATGGCAAGCGTGTTGTGGTGCTGCCGCGCAGCTCCGACGATCGTTGGCAACATATAGCCACCGACCATGACAATAAGCAGAACCAGCGATTCCATGGCAATTCCTCCTGGTAGTCATGTCCATTACGCTAATTCATGGTTCCACCTATTTCCATAACTCCATAGCCTTTTCCAACGAGACCGGAGCCTCTTCCTGATGCGGCATAAAGTCGATCAGCTTGTAACCACCTTTCTTGCTGTTCACGTTCGCGAGTATCGAAGCGATAAGCGCCCCGGCGTGCTCGATTCGCATGCCGGTATGCAGGCTGCCACGCTTGTTGCGAAATGCCACCCAGCGAGTGAACTCATGATATGACATTCGTTCCTGGGCCTCGGCGACAGTGCAGCCGCCGATGCCATGCATCACGAGCTCGTGCCAGAATTCTTCTTCTTCGCCGAGCGGCTCTGACTCTTTCCCTGGCCGGACGCCCGACCGATCACCTCCAGCAACGCGATGGTCAGCGCGTGATTCAGCGGGCCGCGATCGGGATCGGATTCCCCCGTGATGTCCCCGGCAGCAAATACTGGCTCGCCTGCCTCGTTACAGATACTGGCAGCGATTCGAGCGGCGAGCGGGTCTGTATTCTCACGGCTGGCGACAACCTCAGAGACTGCTGTCTTGTACGACATCGGCCGAACATAAACGGTCGCGCTAAGCGTTTCGCCGTCTTGTTTCCATTCCACCGTCTCTTTAACTAGCCCAACGGGAGCGAACGCCCCCATCTTGCGCAGGCTATCGATATTCAAGTCCACAAGGTCTCTCCTTAGGTAGTTTCCTTCGGAATCCATTCCGAGCCACCGGAGCGCTGAATAGTCGCTTCAGTGCTCACCACGCTGTTGAGCTGGAAATCGAACGGGAAGTCTGAGATGTAACCATCAAAGGTGTACCAGGTACGATCGCCCGGCAAATCGAAATCGCCATTACTATCCACCGTTGGCTCACCCGTACCGTCGGACCAGCCAATCGCCCACTTGAGCGTGGGTGGCGGGTTCTCCTGCGAAAGTTCATGCATCGTGACATGGCTTGGATTGGCCGGATCAGCATTCACGCCAAGCGTTGCCTCGCCCGGCGTACGCAGCCCGGGTTTGTAGTTGCGCTCGAAATCCTCCAGACAGGTATCCTCGATCTGTTCAGCCGGGTTGCCGCCGGGATTGAAACTGGTGGCACACTCGACTTTCACCACTTCAGGCGTGGACTGCGTCGGGTCAATGAAAAAGACGTTGGTGCCTTGAGAGAGTACTGACATGGTATTACCCCCTGGATGGGACATGAAAAAGCCCGCACGTAGGCGGGCCAGGTTATTGGTTGGTTGTCAGCGTCAACGAGGAACGAACCAGTCCACGTCGAAACTTATGCGCCGGTGACCAGTATCATCATCCGTTTCCTGCGCTCCCCAACGCGTGATGTGAGCCTGCATTTCGATGGCATCGCGTAGCGCCTCGGCCACATCAGTGGCGCTGTTTCCTGTATCGGCATAGATATCCACCTGCAGGCTGAATGAATCCATGTCCGGGCGGGTGCCCAAATAGTTTTCCGGCCCCCCGCCTGGAATCATTTGCCACACCGCATAGGGCAGATCGACATCCTGCGGGGCCTCGCCCCAGGGGAATAACCGAGTGGGACTGCTGCCCAATAGATCAGTGACCGAGCTATCAGCAACGCAGACAGCAAAAATCGGTGGATACATTATCGTCCTCTGTTCGCCCGACGTATGGCACGGACCAACGCTTTTTCGAATTGGCTTATATACTCGCCGGTAGCCGGTTCGATACTCTCTTCCATCGCTGTTCGCATGAACGGATCAGCCGGCATCTTCTCGGTACCGAACTCCTTGAATCGCCAATAATAGGTATCGCCACCGGGATGCCTGGAATTCCTCGCCTTGGAGGTCGACCCCCCCAACACACCCACGGACATTTTCATGTCGCCGGTCTGGCGGAAATGCTTGCCGTCATAACGCACCACGATGTTGTCGGCGATGCGTTCAGGTGTGGCAGGGTCATCAATTCGTTCGGCTCCGGATCTGGCCTCACCACGCACAATGTTGGCGGCCTTCCTCAGTGCGAATCGGTTTGCCTTTTTGCGTGGCAGCTCTTCGACCTGCTTCATCCTGGCCAACGCAGGATCCAAGCCGCGTAGCTCAAAATTCGTCTGCATTACCATCGTTCAGATCCAGCGTGATGCCACCATTTCCGGCGGCCAAAAAAGTCACCACCACTTTGGTCACCTCGAATGGCTCCTGAATCAACTCAACATGAGCTTGGCTTTCCAGCATCTCACCGGTCTCTGCATCGTGCAGCGCAACTTGGCCGTCTTGGCTCCGACGCAATACAAGACGCCGGAACCGGGATAATTCACTGTCCATCATTCACGCCCTCTGAAACAGGCAAGGTGATGTAGTGCAGGCCACTCTTCGGGTCCGGCAATACACCATGGATGTCATAACGTTTGCCCCGGTAAATGAGGCGCATATTCGGCGCAATATCGGCGCGATGGCGCATCACGATGCGTGCCGTTACCTCGCTTTGTGTCGACTGTGCAGCGATGAACTCACGCGCGGAAAGCGGTTCAATGCTGGCCCACACCGTGTCCACCAGTGCCCAGCCGGGCTCCATCTCGCCGGTGTCCGGGTTCTGCACCTTGGCGGGCTTCTCCAGGCGCACCCGGTGGCGTAGCTTGCCGATCTGCATCTATACCCCCAGCCCCACGCGATAGAAGTGCAGCAAGTTCTGCAGAGTCTGATTTTCCTGGATGATCGAGCCGACGATGTGTTGCTCACGGTTCTCGAAATACTCGGCGACTAGGATCAAGAGCGCCTGCTCCACCGAAGCCGGAAAGATCGCCTCGGAGCTGCTGGTGTCTTCATCGTCCCAGGGAATCGGCCGCCCGAGGTACTGCGAGGCGTGGTCGACGGCCACGGCCAGCAGGCGCTCGAGCTCGGCGTCGAGTTCGGAATCCGGGTCCGGGTCCAATCTCAAGTGCGTCTTGAGGGTCTCGAGGGGGATCAGCATAGCGGCGGTATCCAGTTGTTTCGGGAGCTATCTCGGGCGGCCCAGGGACGTGGTTGCCCGTGAAAGCAGACGACGCGGGCACCGGCCGGGACGCCCTGCCGGCAGTGCGCCTTGTAGCTGACCACTTGGCCCGGGGCCACGTCCTGCCAGCGCTGCACGTCATCGCCCAGCACCCGGCCCAGGAAACCCTGGTCGCCGAGAGTGCCGCGGCCGCCCCGGCGGCGCATATGGCCGGCGGGATCGCGGCACCAGGCCTCCCAGACCCGCGCCTTGTCACGCTCGGCGATGTACATCAGCCCGCTGGCCGGGCGCTCCGGCCAGTAGAAATCCGAGAGCATCGTCGTCCTACCTCCGGCGGCATCGATCAATGGCTGCAGATCGCCGCGCACCACGGTGTCGAGATCCAGGTAGAGCAGGTCGCCCTCGAGGTCCGGCCGGAACAACTCCATCTTGGCCCACCAGCCGGGCCAGCCGTGGCGCAACGGGATATGCGGCACGCCCCGGACCTTCACGTCGCTCAGGCAATGCAGCTTGCTTTCCTTGCCGACCAACCACTGCAACAGGTCGACCCTGCCGGCCAGCCACTGCACGTGGGCCGGGGTGTACTCGCCGCCGCTGCGCAGCACGCAGATGCGCCTGACGTTTTGACTATCCATGGATCCGCTCCATCACCCGCGCATGAAAGGCGTGGTTGGCGGCCCGGCACTCCTCCAGGGTGGGGTAGTGCCAGCCGTAGAACTTGCGGCCGGTGGGCCTGACCTCGACGCAGCGGCCCAGCCAGCTGGCCCAGAGCATGCCGTGATAGCTGGAGGTCACCACCGTCTCGCCGCGGGCCAGGTGGCGGATGGCCGCCGCCAGGCTGGGCAGGTCATTGTTGACCGCCATCGGCGCGAGCTCGGCGTGGCCGTACTCCACCACCGCCTGAGTCGGCTCCGGCGGATTGTCGAACAGCGGCGACAGGCACGAGGGGTCGGGCACCCAGTGCACGCCCCGCGGCACCGGCCAGTCGCGGCTGCCGGCCAGCCGGAAGGCCGCATAGCTGGGGTGCACCGGCGAGCCGTGAGCCCAACGCTCGGTGGTACCGCCCGCCCACAGGATCGAACGACCAAGCGGAGCGATGCGGGCGGCCTGACGGGTCAGGCAGCCACCGCCGAAGATGTACCAATCGGCTGCCGGCAGCGGCTCTGTCATCGGGTGCCGCTGCCCCAATGGTAGGTAGTGCGCCGGAGCGCATACCTCGTCGCCGATGTTACCCAGCCCGCCGTAGTGAACGTTGACGATCCTCGGCAAGTTCGTCCTCCAGGCGGCCTCGGGGCCACATATCCAGCGCCGTGGCGCGGCTGCAGTTGATCACCTCGACGTCGTAAAGCCGGTCTCGCGCTTCTTCAAACTGCCCGTAGAACTTGGGTAGCGATACCGCGTTACCCAGGCCATTCCGGTGATTGCCATGCCAGTGGCGCTTGCCGTCCGGCGCGTACTGGCAGTCGTATCCGAGCAGAACGATGCGCGTGGCGCCACGATGGCGGGCCAACAGCATGGCACCCGCACCGGAATTACCTCCCTTAGGGGCGTTGGTGCGAGTGGCTCTCAACACATTCCCCGCCACCGTTACGCATTCACCGTCGAACTGAGGCTGCATTACCTGCCACCACTTGCGATCCATGGCGTAAAGCACATCTGCCCAAGGGCACAATTGATACGTATTGTTGACGACAATTACTTGCCGCTTCCGCCCTTCTGGGTCCCTCGTTTTCCGCCACGCTTTGACGCGCCGGCAGTCGTCTGCCGTGAGGCTCGGCCCTGAGGCGATGCAGACGAACGTTGCGCCGGGGCCTTGGCGGGGTCCGGCAGGATCCTCACCAGCCCGGCACGTGACAGATCCTTGGCGGTTTGGTCGGATGCGGACCACTGCGCGCCGCGCCGACGCGGCCCGTGGTGGTCGAAGCCAGTAAGCGCTTCAACAGTTGGCATAAAGGAGCCCTCATAAAGACGGGGCCCGACGTCAGCCGGGCCCCGCGGTTCACTTACCCAACGGATCAGGCACCGCTGGAGGAGATGGTCAGATCGCCTTTGACGAAGGCCTCGGGACGGTACGCGGTCAACGCCACGCGCTCTTCGCAGAGGATGGTGACCATGTTCTTGATGAAGTTGTCCCGGTCTTCGGTAGAGACGGTGACCGAGGCGTCTTCGCGGTCCCAGCCCTGGGCACCCATCTGGAAGGCGCCGGCCAGGAACTCGTCCTGATCCAGCGACTTGGTGGCCACCACCGGCAGGCCCCACAGGGTCGGCCCGTTGACGGCGTTGGGGTTGGCCCAGATGTAGCGGCCCTGGCTGTCCTTCTGCAGTTCGATGCTTGTCCAGTCGATCGGGTTGAGCACCAAGCCGTCGGCGGCGTACTCGGCCAGTTGCACTTGCAGCATGGCGATGCGCAGCCGGTCGATCTTGGTGTCGCTCTCGACGTCGACCCCTGGGTTGGCGTAGGTGGACGCCTGGGTGTAGAGGCCATTGATGTTGAGGTCCACGCCGCTACCCTTGAGCAGTTGGGTCTCTTCCTTAAGCTTGAGCCCGTAGCGCAGGCGGCCGTCGATGTAGCTCTGCAGCATGCCGGCGTCACTGAGCACCTGCCGAGAGGCATGGATCCAGTGAGCGATAGTCGCCACGTTGGCCGAGGTCAGCTCAAAGTTCAGGTCACTCTCCGGCTTACCACTGGAGGGGTTCTCCGAAACCACATCGGCGCTGTTGGTGAAACCGGTCTCGCGCACGTACTCGATGGAGTTCGACTGCACGCGGCCCCAGTTCAGCAGGTCGCGAATGAATAGGCGCTGTTGACCGGGAGCGATGATACCTGGCTGCCGTTCGGGGGCGGCGATCTCGCCACCGGCCTCGGTGGTGGTCAGGGCCTGCTGAACGCCCACGGTGAACGACCCCTTGCCCCCCTGGGCGAGCTGCGCCGCCCGATTGGCATACTCATCGGACTGAGCGACATGGGCACCCATGGTCAGAACCTGACCAGCCGTACCAGGAGCGTTGTTGGCCAGGGCTTGCTCGGCCGCTTCCAGGCGAGCATTCAGTTCGCCCTGGGTAGTCAGCAACTGATCGACGCGTTCCTTGGTCTCTTGGGATAGCTCGCGGCTTTGTTTGATGGCCTCCTGCGATTGCTCGGCGAACTGCTTGAGCTCATCGCCCACTTTCTTCAGGTCCGCCTGGACCTGTTTGTATTCCTGCTCGACGTTGACCGTCATGGGAGGTACTCCTTGAAGTTCAAGTTTTCAGTGATACGCAGCGCGGGTTCTGCGTCGATCTCGAGGTCGACAGCGTGATGCGTGTCGGTCGCGGCAGCGCTGGGCGTACCACCGCCGGCAGCGCTGGGCGTGCCGGACTTGAGTTCTTGCATCAGCTCGCGACGGCGGCTGCGCGGGATGCCGGCCTTGGCCATGGCCAGGTCGAGCTCCTTGGCAGCGGTGCGGTGGGCAGCCTGGGCACCTCCCTCTTCAACCTCGTCGGCATCCAGGAAGGTATCGGCCCAGCCGGCGTCCACAGCCTGTCTACCGCCGATCCAGGTCTCGGCGTCCAACTGGGCGACGATGGTGTCCTTGGCGATACCGGTGCGTGCCTGGTAGATATCGACGGACGCCGCGTCGAAAGGCTCGAGCCAGTCGGCGATCTCGCGCAATTCGAGCCGGTTGCCGATCACCAGCACCCAGGCGTTGTGCACCATCAGGAAGGCCGCGCGGCCGATGCGGATTTCATCACCTGCCATGGTGATCACTGAGGCAGCCGAGGCGGCAAGGCCCATCACATTCACGTTCACCTGGCCATCGTGCTCGCGGAGCAGGTTGTAGATCGCCAACCCTTCGAAGAAGTCGCCGCCCGGCGAGTTGATGTTCACGTTCACCGGGTTGCCTTTCCCGATGCTGCGCAGAGCGCCTGCAATGCGTCTGGCCGTGACCCCATCGCCAAACATGTCCTCGCCGATGGGGTCGTAGATGGTGATAGTGTTAGCGTCGTCATCCAGCGCGGAGCAGATGCCGGGGTTCCAGGCCTGTAGCGCCCGCGGTGAAAGATCGTGTTGGATGCCCGCGCGCGGACGTGCCGCCGGCGCAGCAGGCAGCGTCATGAGTGTCATAAGGTGGCTCCGTTCAGTCTTGGTCAGTATTGCTTTGCTGGCTCGGCTGACCCTGATTCAGCCAGGCAGCGAGGGCAGCACGGGCAGTGTCACCATCATTGGCCTGGCCAAGGCTATCCAGGGGGGCCATGGCGGTCTGCACGGTAAGCACGTCAGCGTTACCGCCGCGAGTGGGCAGGTTCTCAAGCTGGCGAACCTCATCGCGCGTCATGATGCCGTGGTCAACCATTACGCTGTAGAAACTGGCCCGGGCAGCGCTGTCGGCGCGCAGCAATCCCTCGATCGAGAATTCGGCGTAAAAACGTCGCTGATCCTGTGGCGACAACAGGTTCTTGTTGATCGCCTGCTCAATGCGTGTCAGCCAGGGGCGCAACGTAAATGTCAAAAAGCTGATCAGCTTTTGCTCGAGGCCGGTGCCCCAGTTCGAATCCTTGTTGCCATGACCGACCATCGAGGGGTCAACGCGGAACCAGCGGCACACCTCTTCAACCGAGAAAGAGCGCGATTCAAGCAGTTGGGCATCACTGGGTTTGATGCCGATATTCTTGGCATCCATGCCCCCTTCCAGGAGCGGGGACTCGCCGGCATGTAACGCACCACTTATGTCTTTCAGGTTTTCGCGAAATTCGTCTCGCTGTTCCTTCTTGAGCACCTTCTCCATCGTGAATGCGACGGTCGGCGCCAGGCCGCGTTCGAATGTCCCGTTTGCCGCATTAGCCGCTGCCAAGGCCGACCCGAATACACTGGCACCGTACTGGATCGTCGACAGCCCCCACTTGCCATCCAGCGAAAACCCGGGAATGTGAAATAGATCGCGTTCACGCACCGGCCGCTGAGTTCCATCATCTTCGGTGTAACGCAGTTGGATATCGCCATTGGCCAATTTCGTGCCACCTAACCGGCCGGGCGAAAGAAAGCGCAGCCCGACCAGGCGACCGTTGAACCACTGTTTCTCGCTGAACCCATTGCCACGCAGCAGGATTGCCGCGGTCTTCGCCTCCCAGAACGTCGCCGGTGTCGATTCGGCATTCGGGCTACGGTTAAGAATGCCATATAGCGGGTGGTTGACCGCTCGTTGTCGACCGTCCGGTGTCCGTTCATATAGATGCAACGGCAATGTCGCCACCGCTTCCGAGACCAGCCGGGTACAGGCCCATGCCGCTGACAGCGACATCACGGTATTTTCGTTGACCTTTTGACCAGCGGCGTTAGTGCTGGACGCCCACGCTTGCCAGAACTCATTACTGGTCAGCTCTAGGGGGACCCCTAGCCAGTTGAGAATCGCCGCCTTTACACGACCCGGCTTTTTCGTCTGAATACTCATGCGATGATCGGGGCCCTTAGGAAGTCGGTGATGTCGTCGAATTCAGCCGTTTCGCCGATCGTCAGCGAAGTGGCCATTAGCCCTGCCACGATGCCATCGACACGGCCGGTTGCCTTTTTCTTGTCTACCTTGCGGTTACCTGCCGGATCCTCGGAATAGATCGCATTGGCGGCACACCAGGTCATAACCGGGTGCCCCTGGTGACGCATCTCGGCGTTGATCAGTCGACGCTCGAACTCGTCTACCGCCGGACTCATATCCTTGAAGCCCTGGCCCACGGCGACCAGCGGCGGCAGGCTCAGGCCTTCGTCGTCGATCACCGAAGTCAGCTCTTCGATCCGCCAGCGGTCGTAGCCGATCGCCTGAAGGTCGTAGGTCTCGGCAACGTCGACCAGTTGATGCAACACGTAGCGTTTGTTGATCGCCTTGCCTGGTGTCGTGTCCAAATCACCGGCTTGATGCCAGGCCAGATAGGGCACACGGTCCTGGTCGCCCTTCCTGGCCAAGCCGTCTTCCGGCAACCAGAACCACGACACCATCCGCCACACCGGATCGTCTTCACTGGGTTCAAACAACAACACCAGGGCTGTCAGATCTTGTGTGCTCGAGAGATCCAGCCCCGCCCAACAGCGTCGGCCTTCCAGCAACTCGACGTCGAAATCATCGTCTTGTGTCGCCAGCCAGGCATCCCGGCTGATAGCTGGGTTGTCAGCCTGTACCCACTGGCAGAAGTTCAGCCGCCGTACTGTAGCTTCTTTCGATGGCATGCCTCGGGCCTGGGTGACCTGCTCGCGCAGGTACTTCATGCCCGGGATGCCGTAGGGCAGCGACGGGTTAGCCTTCGCCCAACATCTTTCGTCCTCGAACGGATCGTCGCCGTCGTCCAGCGCACAAACGTAGCCGAAGAACGAATCGTCCTCTAACGCGCCGCTGGCGATCTTCACGGCGTAGTCGTGGTAGTCCCAGCACACCGTCAATCGATCAGTGCCGGAGTTGGTGATCATGAAGATCAGCGCTTGTTGCCGGCCCTTGGTGCCAGCACGCATCATTTCCACGACCATCGGCGTCTTGTGCTCGTGGATCTCGTCGAGCAGCGCAATGTGCGGCCGCGGTCCTGACTGACCATCGTCGGCGCTCACCGTGCGGAAGAACGACCCAGTCTTATGAAAGGCCAGGTTGTATTCCTTGCCTGGTGATCCACTCTTGGGAATTGCCTGAGCCAGGATCGGCGACTGATCGACCATCGCCACCGCATCGCGAAACAGTACCTGGGCCTGGTCTTTCTTCGTCGCCGCGGCGTAGATCTCGGCGCGGCTCTCGCCATCAGCAGTCAAGCCGTAGAGTCCGACCCCGGCGGCGAGTGGCGACTTGCCGGATCCCTTGGCCGTCTCGATGTAGGCAACGCGGAAGCGACGGAAGCCATCCTTGCCCTTCCAGCCGAACAGACTGCCGACGATGAACGCCTGCCAGGGCAGCACCTCGAACGGCAGGCCTTCGTACTGGCCACCATTGAGTCGCAGGATGTCCTCGAAAAAACCGATGGCGTGATTGGCCGCCTCAAGGTCCCAGTGCAACCCGCGATCCGGACCGTGCTCTAGGTCGCGCAAGTGGCGTGCGCAAGCATCGCGGACCTGGTGACCGGCGATCAGCTCACCAGCCACCACCGCCCGGGCATAGGCTGTGACTCGGTCATCACAGGCCGTACTTTCGGGCGGTCTCCGCTTGCTCATTAGGGAACAGTTCTCCTTGTTGCACCGTGCCTGCGCCCAGGCTCGCGCGAGCGCTGGGATTCAGGCCGAAGCTGCTGCCAGCCTTACGCATCCGTTCTTCCGCGCGATTGGCCAGTTGCATCCAGGCCGACATCTGCTTGTAGCCGCTGGGTGTTGTCTCGACGAAGCCTGACTCTTCCATCGCGGCGATCTTCTCCCGGGCGACTTTCCAGTCAGACCAGGCTTGGCAATAGACGGCCAACTCGCCTCGATCCAGCTTGCTAATCAGGCCAAGCGTCTGCAGGTCTTTGGCTATCCGCTTCCACTCCGCCTTGGCATCCTTGGTGAGAAATGCCGGGCACGGTGGAATCTCTGCCTCAACCTGAGCCGCCCCGTCTTGATTACCGGTCAACTCATGCGTTGGCTTTTTGCTCGGGTTGCCGCGTATCACGTGGACGTTCGCCGGCAATGGCTTACGCCCGCTATTGCGGTTGCCTGCCATGGAACCTCCTACTAAATGTGCTATCCGATCAGCTGGTCACTGATACCAGATATTGTGAAAACTGCTATGTGAGGACTGGTGTAATGCCTCAGGATATCGAGGTACCCCCCTCCCATTTTTCCCGCTTAGATAAAGAAAGGTTCGGCGGCGGTCTTCGCGGGATGGCTCTGAGGTTTCGACCTACCCCCCGCCCTTCTTGGCCCAATGGTGATTCGGGTCCAGCGGCCAGCCGTCTTCGCCACAGCCGGGCAACTTGCCGGTACGTTCCTGCGATTGCTTGGCCGAGTCGTGGCACAGCTTGCAGAGCGACTGCAGGTTGTCCCTGTCGAAGAACAACTCTTCATCACCCTTGTGCGGCTTTATGTGGTCGGCAATGACCGCCGGGGTCACTTTGCCCAGTGCCTTGCAGTACCGGCACAACGGCTCATCCCTGAGTTGGGCAGTCCGCAGCCGGTGCCAGCGCCTGGTGTTATACAAATAGCGCCATGGACGCTCACTCATCATTAGCCCTTTGGCGTACCATCCAGGTAAATAGTAGCGACCTGCTCATCATCGACCTGCTCATCGCTCAGAGCTTCGATTAACATCCCCAGCAACTGGTTGGTCTTCTGCTGCTCTGCCAGCAGATCCTCGAGCAATAACTCGGCGCGCTCGCTCACGGGCAATTGCCCTCCATTTCTTGATCCTTTCACGCCGTTGGGCGCAACTATGACAAGGCATACGATCTCTGGGCTTCATACCCATATGAGTGATGGCTACTCTGGTGCCAATTGATCACCTGCTCTGATCACATCGACCGTCTTGCCTGTCGAATCCGACTCGACGAAGCATACGGGATAGCCATCATCCCGCTCGCTCGAGACGAACCGGCTCACGCCGCCCTCGTCGGTATAGCCGGGGAATGTCGTCACCTCAACAGCCCCGCCCGCAAAACGGCAGATGTTGTAGTGGTTACACTCCACCACGTCGCATTGCTCTTGCCCGCTATCGTAGATGCGGGTGAACTTGAGTCGTGCCATTTCTTCCTTCCTCTCTTGCTGTAAACCCTTGGCGATGGCTCGCCGTCTTCTAAAGCGTTAGTCAAACAATTTGCGCTTGATCCAGCGAAGCACTCGGGAAACCTGTGCCACGGCAGCGGCGAGCAACCAGAACACGCGTTTAGTCGGTATGGGCATCGTCGGCTCCTTGGCACAGCTCGTTGAGCATGGCGGCCTGTTCGTCAGAGTAGGCCCAGAGGCCGTTGATATATGCCTCGATCTTCCGGTAGTCCTCGTCGCCTACCTGATCCCAGAGATTGCCCTTGTCGATCTGGGGTAATGTCGGCACCGGCGGGGGTGAGCACTCGGGAGTGACCTCGATGTATTCGGTCGTGGTGCAGCCGCTAACGACGAAAATTGCCGCTAGGCTTTTTATCATCAGGGCGGTCGTCAGCCTCATGCTGCACCTCGTTCGATTCTTTGCGTGCCTGGGCGCGGGCCTTGTCGATCTCTCGCTCGGTCTCACGCACGGCTTGCTGTGACTTCGCCTTGGCCTTGGCCTCGCTGGCTTTCTCGCGGGCACGATCACGCTGGCCGCGCATGTAGAGTAGGGCGGCAGTCAGGATGCCGAATGCGGCAGCAATCCAACCCCAGAGCTTAACCATCATGGAGAGCGTCCTGTTTTATGACCCGCGCAATCGCCGCAGCGATGGCGACAGCGGATGACAGAGCCGCGAATAAACCGTCGGACACAACGCCTTCCCATAGAGGTAGCGATGCCTCGGCAGCAGCCAGGCCAGCGGAAAGAGCAGCGAGACGGATGCTCCACATTCTTGACGCTTTGCCGCTCTCAGGGATGAGCTTCATAATCACCTCTTTCGGATGCGGTCTTGTATTGCGGTGAGAGTTGCGTCTATGCTGCGCGGCCCTATCCAGCCGCAGGCAACGCCAACGGCCAGGGCTTCATACCCTTCGGCGTCTAGCCAGGAGGCGATACCCGTGGCGATCAGCCCCATGACAAAGATGCCGGGGATGTCGAGTAATAGGCGCGGGGAGAAAACTCGTCTGCGGCTGCCGTCGTTGACGTCAGCAGCGATCTTAGCGAACAGGCCCATGATTGCGGCCCCCATAATCGAGGCAAACAGCAGAGCGTCTTGCCACAGTCCAGAGTTTCTCCATGGCATCAGCGCCCCCGTTTATCCACTGCGTCGAACCAATCTGATGAGGTAAGGAACAGGTCTCGCTCGTCTTCGCGGCGTTTGACCAGGCCTGCCAACTCCTTGCCGCCTGCTTTCGTCCAGCGAAGCAGTTCGTCAGCGGCACCGTTGTAATCGTGATCGTTGAGCTTTTTCAGCAACGTCGAGTCTCGAAACGCGCCAATGCCGACATTGAACGCAAACGAGACCAGCGCATCGAACATGTTTTGCGTAATCGTGACGTTGACGGCATCGCGGACGGCATCCTCGAATGACTCAACATCGGATTGCAGTAACTCGAGCGCCTGGGCCTCGGTGATCTCCTGGCCCATCTCGGCGGTCTTGGTGTGACCGTACCCGATGGTCGGGATGCCAACGGCATCACGATAGGCCTCGAGGCGCAGCCCCTCGTGGGACTGAATCAGTTTCAATCCTGCCGAGGAAAGCTCCATGCAGCCTCCAGAAATAAGTTGCCCCGCCGAAGCGGGGCGCCGCCCACCACAGACGGGAGCAACAAGGCAGTCGATAGCTACCAAAAAGATAGCTACCAAAAAGAAAGCCCGGCGCGTGGCCGGGCAATGCAGGGACTGACAAAGGGTAACCGTGACTCTCGAAAACCAAACGCTTGGTTTATCGGCAGCTATCGCACGGTAGCTAAATCATGGCCCTCGATTCCGGTGGCATCAATAGGGTAGTAATGCCAACGCCTCAATGTGACTGCAATCGTAGGGCTATGCGCCAAAATCCATCAAACTTTTTGGCGATGCCTGCTTGCGCAGAGCGATCAACAGGTTCTCATGCAACCGCTGCAGGGCGTCATAGTATGTCTGCCTAGCCATACCCAGCCTGCGACATTTCTCGTCGCTATAGCCATGGCCGCGATAGTGCTCGTGGGCCATCGTCTGGTCACGGTAATTCAGGCTGCGCAGCGCACAATCGACGGCCCATGACATCTCATCCATCTCACCGAGATTCAGCGGGTCGCGGCTGCCTTTCGCGCCGGTAGATCGTGGCGGAATGCCGCCGAACTCAACGAGCTTGCCGATCGGTGAGCACTGCCGCATCCCCTTGCCTCGCAACTGATCTGCCCAGTGTATGAGCAGGTCGTCCATCTGTTTGATCATGTGGTGGCTCCTTCGCGTGGTGGGTCGGCATCGGGATATCGGCTAGTGGTTTGGTTTATCCTTTTCAACGTCCGCTTGGTTCTGAATTGCCATGGCTTTAACCATCTCTCCAAGAAGCTGGGGATTCTTCTCAAAGAACTCTGGTGTCAAATTGCGATCCAGTATCTCAATAGCCTCAATCAGGTAACCTTCAACAGCTTGCGCTGACTGGAGTTGAAGCGCGCTTAACCTCTGTCCGCTATCACCCATATTTTGCCTCCTTTGGCTTGAGCTTGATGTCTGTCACATGTGTCACATAATACTTTTGGATTATGTGACAGAAAAAATCCTTTAATATCAACTGTGTCACTAGTGTCACATATGTCACATATAAAATGGTGAATATATATGCGTGCGCGTGCGCGTGCGCTTATGTGTGCGCGAATCACTAGTGACACATGTGACACTAGTGACACGCCTGATTCGCAAAGGGTTTTTCGAAACCCATCATGTGACAGAACATGTGACACGCCCCGATCATGTGACACAGCATACTTAGGCCTCCGCCTCTGGATCGGCCCCAGGCCGCAGATAGGGGCGGATACGCTTCGTCGAACCCGAGACCCGTTGCTGCGGCTGCTTGAGCCACCCCAGGTGTCGCATAATGTCGCCCACACGCCGCTGCTCCTGCTTGCCCTGGCGGGAGACATCGAGACGTAGTGCGTACTCCATCAGCTCCCGGGTGGTCACCTTGTTGATGTAGGCCGAGCGCGCCTGGCCGTTGCGCCAGTCCGGGTAAGCATTTGCCGGTGCCTGGCCGTCCAGATAGTCGGTGATGCGCTCCTCCCAGGGATCCTCAAGATAGCGCTGGTCCTGCTCGATAGCTGCTTGATCGACCGGCACCTTCCACCACTCGAACCCACCCTGGTAGTGCTTTAGCGCCTCCGCCCAGAGCTGCAATCGCCATCGGTGCACATACCCCACATCAGCCTTGCGGCAAGCCACGGGTAAAAAGCGCCTGGCACCGGTCGAGTCGATCAGATACTCCGTTGCATTCGTCGTGCCGATGAAGATGCATTGACGAAGATGGCTGATCGCTCGCTGCGCGTAGGGTGGTCGGAACTTGTCATCGCGCCGGGTGATCGCCATCTTGACCATCGTGATGTTCGCCTTCGAGAACGACTGCAGCTCGCCGATCTCCACCGCCCACGCCCCCTGAATCGTCAGGAAGAAGTCCTTGTTGTCCGGTGCCTCCGATAGCTCCACGTACCAATGGGGTCCAAACAGCTCGCGCACGCACGTCGACTTGCCCAGCCCCTGCCCGCCCTCGAGAATGATCATTTCATCCACCTTGCATCCCGGCTGCTGGATGCGCGCAACGGCCGATACCAGCATCGAGATACCGAGGTGCTGAGTATAGTCGTTGTCATCGGCACCGAACACATCGGTCATGAACGTCGACAGTCGAGGCGTGCCATCCCAGGCCGGCAGGTTCTCGAGGAAATTCTGCACCGGGTGATAGTGGTTCTCGTCGGCAACCGTCATCGCCGCCTTGTCGGCCACGTTCACCTGCCCGATCGGCACACCCATCTTCTGCTGTAGCCACACCAGAGCATGTCCGGCATCGGCATCGCGCCACGTGCCCACCTCGCCGTGAGAGAACGGCGGAGCCCGCAGCTTGTCCACCTCCTGCGTGAAGTCATTGAAGGCCAGAAGCCCCTCCCAGTCCGGATGATGCTTGAACACCAGGTAAGCATTGGAAAGCTCGCCCTTGATCGTGCCTTTGTCGGTACGGCGCAGATGCTCGACCCATTCCCAATCGGTATCTGCAAGGTCTTCTACCCCATCCTTAGGCTTACGCCTGGTCGGCGAACTCCCGGTGCCTGCCGCAAGGCCAGCGTTGGGGTCTTCGCCCTCATGCTCCGCATCGTTCGCCGCTTCTACGACAGCCTGCAGTTGCTCGCGTACCGCATCCAGGCCACGCGCCTGGTGAAGATCGTTCCAGTCCATCAGGCCGCCTCCATGCTCGGAAAGGCGGCCACGCAACCCAGTTTTTCGGCCAGAGCTTGCGCCTTTGTGCGCCCGGGGTTGCCATTGGTCTCAGGATCATCATCGCCGCACAGAACTAGCTGGCTCTGCGGGAACATGCTGCGCATCAACGGCGCTACCCGAGCCATATTGCCAAGATCCAGCGCCACGGCTACCGGCCAGCCGGTCGCTTCATGCACGCTCGCCGCCGTCGCGTAGCCCTCTGCCACTGCCACAACCGGTGGCAGTGGCTCTCCTACCGTATCGATCAGATGGAAACAGCCCATCTTGCGGCCGAACTTCGGAAACAGCTTTGTACCCAGATGATTGATCGTCTGCAGCGAACACAACTTGCCGCCGGAGGCCCGCAACGGCACCACCACATCGCTGGGGCGAAGCTGAAAGAAATGCAAGTGATCAGGCCGGGGCTTGGGCAGATCGGCATAGAACCGACGCACCTCTTCCCCTGCCCACAAGTCCACCCGCTCGCGCTTGGAATCCACGTTGACCAGCACCGCACGCTTCGGGAACAGCACCCCATAGGCACCGACCCCCTTGCGCTCCAGGTACGGCGAAGGGCAAGGCAAGTCACTGGTGTCCTTCAAATGCTGCTCAAGCACCCTCTGGCAGGCCTCGGCCACTACCTCGCGCATGCGCTCCAGTTTGGCCTGGTCGGCCTCCACCGCTTCGGCAGCCTTCCGCCTGCGTTCCTCTGCCTCGGCCTTCAACCGGCGGCGATCCCCAGCGCTCATTTCCCGTCGCTCTCGCTGCCAGCCATGAGCAGTCGCCAGTTTATTAACGAAACCCAAGGGGACATGCCCAGGGCTCAGGCTTCGCCAGACGGTCTTGGCATCCGCCAGGTTGTACCTCTCGCCACCCTGGCTCCATTCGTCCCAGATCGGCCAGCCATCTTCGCCATATTCCGTCTTGATGGCATTGCCGATGTTGACCCAAGTATCGCGGTCATCAGCGGGAATGTACTGCAGGGCCAGGCGCAATTCATCGATCGTCAGCGGATCCCAGGTCATTGCTGGACCTCCCCGTATTCCGAGGCGGAGAGCTCCAGGGCCAGCACTGCCTCGAGCATGCGCCGGGCACGCTTGCGCAATTTGGCGCGCTCATGATCGTCAACGACGCCATCGGCCACGCTCTCGCTGACGCTCGTGATCATCTCACCGAGCCGCTTATGCAGCACCGACATCAGATCGAGCAGGTCGGTCACGTTATCGGCACGGCAGTCATCCGGAATCACCCAGATCGCCCCGCCGGCAATCTCGCCGAGGCTATCCATGATGCGCGGATCGCGGGTGACGGCCAATACCGACTCGATATCGTCGATGTTCGGGCGGTGGCTGTCATGGGTAGGGCTGAGCTTATGTTGTAGCGTGGTGGCATTCAGGCCATGCACCGCAGCCACTGCCTTCACGCCGCCAGGGTAGTCGCGTGCAGCGTGATACAGGGCCAGGTTCAGGGACAGAACCTCACGCTGAGCGCGTTCGAGCGAGGTGGGCCAGCGTTTCGACATACGGCATTACTCCCGTAATGTTGCCATGCAACCCACTTGCCGATGCGTTATGCTGGTCAGCGTGTTGCATGTGGTGCGCACACGCAGAGAGGCCTGTGGTGGGCTTTGTACTCTCTGCACTCGTCGGGTGATCCTATGGTGGGTAGAGCCCGACACCCGCAGGTCGTCTGAGTTATCTCAGGCGGCCTGCTTCTTTTCCGATGGTGGAAACACCTCATCAAGCGTACAAGGCACGCCTAATTCGTTAAGAGCTGATACGATTGCCCTGCTATCAGCTAACGATGGTTCTCTCCGTCCATGCTCGTAGTTGCTCAATCTGGCTTGGTGCCAATTCAGGCAGGCAGCTAGCTCTTTCTGCTTTATTTTGTGCTTGCGTCGAAGCTCGATAATCCGATTCATGCCCGTATCTCCAGAGGGTCATGTGCTCACTATAATAACGCTTCGTGATACATGCAAGACAAAACGTAGGCTTAATGGTTTTCAATACGTGATATTTTTCAGGGATGAAAACACTTGGTGAGCGCATTCGCGCTATTCGAATACGAAATAACATGACCCAAACACAGCTTGCTGAAGCCTGTGGATGGGATAGTGCTCAGGCCCGGATCGGGAATTATGAGAAAGGTCGTCGCGAACCAAGCCTTAATGATTTGAGATCTCTTGCCGCTGCGCTGAATACCACTATAGAAGAACTCTTGGCTGATGACCTTGGCTCATATAGCCAGGCTCGACTCCTGCAGGGCGATAATGAGTTTATTGTCATAAACCAGTATAGCGCCGCAGGGTCTGCAGGTAATGGTCACATGAATGACCATGTTGAGGTAAATGCCGGACTGGCCTTCAAGCTGGCATACTTGCGGAAGCGCGGCCTGTCGCCACATTGCCTGCATGTCATTTACGTCTATGAAAGCAGCATGGAAACCACCATTTCTGATGGCGATGTCGTGCTCATGGATGAAAGCCAGGCTGAACCGATGAATAACAAGATTTTCGTTATCCGCCAGGATGATGGCGAACTGCTAATCAAACGGTTCATCAAGTCGCTGACAGGGCGCTGGATCATAAGAAGCGACAATGAAGATAAGCGCCGATTCCCCGATTTCGAGCTGACCCAGGATGATATGGCCCAACTGACCATTCTCGGCCGAGTGGTATGGCGCGGAGGCGATCTGTAACGCTTCATTCGGGCTGAGCATAACGCTTCCAGGAAGACACTGTGTGCTTCTTTACCTAAAAACATTTCACTTTGTATTGACAGATTAACAACAATGCGCAATATTTCCCTTTACTCGCCCACCACGAGTAAGAGGAAAACTAATGCGCACCACGCAAACCACCACACCACGGGTGTACCTACACCCGGCAGCCGCAAACAACCCGGCCACGGTACAGCGCATCCAGCGCGATACTCGCAGCCTGGCCGTCTACTCCCGTGATGAGAAAGCGACCCGCCTCATCCCCACGCCGACAGGCAACGGGGGTGCAGCATGAGCAATATCACTAACTTTCCCGGCGGCACTCGCCAAGATCTCACCAGTGCCCACCGCGTGCTGATCATCCACATCCAGGATCTCGCCATGGATGTCAGCATCAGCACGGCATGCACTGTCGATGTCGATTATTCCGGACACATGCACACGCTATACGTCGCTGTTATACCCAGTTGCCACGGCTGGCAAGGCGATAAGAGCTTCCGCGAATCGTGGCGCCGTGAAGTCTGCCTGCCACCGAGCCAGCGCGCTGTGCCCAACTGCATCGAGCAGCTAACGGCTGTCGTCAATTACCTCGAGTCACTGTTGCCAACACGCGGGGGTGCCGCATGAACCCCACCCGCGCTGTTGCCGTATGGCTGGTCGAGCAGTTACCCGCCAGTGCACCTGATTCCGTTGTTGGTGTGACCGTGCTGCTCGGCATCTTCCTCGTCATGCTCGCCGCGCTCGGCGTGGCCGGGCTGGTCATGTGTATCGTCGAACGGAAGGGTAACTTATGAGCCGCTACACGCTACAACAGGCCGCCGTGCTGCTCGGTACCGGCCGCACCACGCTCTGCGCGGAGCTTCGCGAGCGCGGCATCTTCGATCGGCACAACATCCCCGCCCGGCATCACATCAGTGCAGGGCGTTTCCATGTCGATCTCAAGGCGTTCAATCACCCCGGCCTAGGCGAAGCCAAACCCTACGGTAAAACGCTAGTGACGGATAAAGGCTTGCTCTGGCTCGCCACCCAGCTGGGCCGAGAGATCGTTACGCACCGCGAGGCCGCGAACGATGCCTGATGCCGCGCAGCCAATGCCCCCGTGGGGCGATGACGTCGCCGAGCCGGATACCAGCACGGTCGCCCTGCTCTACCAACGATTCGGCGACGTGCTGGTCGATCTCGACAGCATTCGCCGGGCCTATTTCCGGAACCTCTCACCAGACAGGTTCCGGCGAGCGCTGCGCGAACAACGCATCCCGCTGCCTATCGTACGGCTAGACCGCAGTGCTAAGGCACAACCGTTCATCTCGATCTATCACATGGCCGCATTGATCGAAGCCAGGCAGATCGACTCGCTGGCCGATGCACCGCCTCACATCGCGGACCGTATGCGTCAGGCCACCCCGATAACCGCTTTCCCGCCGGCAGCCGCCGGGGAATAACCGGCCTACGGGCCACCACCACAGCAGAAAGGAGAGACGATCATGTCTGATCAAACGACCGCCACCGACGTCAATGCCCTGCTCGACGATCTCGATACCCGTGTATTCCGAGATGGGAGCACACACATGAACATCAACGACCTCAGCGCAGTCTCTCCCGGCGATACTCTGGATGGCGGTTTCTATGCCGGCCAGTTTCGCATCGGAAACGACCTCTACGCCCTGATCATATCCCCGAAGGACGAGGGCGAAATAGAGGAAGCCCAGTGGGGCCAGTTCGGTGAGATCCTGGAAGGCGCTGGAAGCTGTTGTCATGGGCACGCCAACACCGTGGCCATGGCCGAAGCCGGCAGCGACGCTGCCCGATGGATGCTGGCTCTAGAGATCAACGGTCATGCCGACTGGTATTTGCCCAGCCGTGACGAGCTTGAGCTTTGCTACCGAAACCTGAAGCCGTCTGCACATGAAAACTACTGCACCTTCCGAGACGGCGATAACCCTTCCAGCGTGCCTGTCGGCTATCCCTATGCCTCCGATTCTCCCGCTCAGGCCAAAGCGGAGGCGTTCCAGGAGGAGGGAACAGAAGCTTTCGCCACTCGGCTTTACTGGTCGAGCACGCAGTGCTCGTCCTACGACGCCTGGGGGCAGCACTTCAGTGATGGCAGCCAGCACTACTTCGACGAGCACTACGAGCTCCGGGCCCGCGCCGTCCGCAGAGTCAAACTCAGTCATTGATTCATTCGATTATTTTCGCCGGGCCCTGCCCGGCTTACCGGAGGTACTGACATGAATACTCGTGACACCATCACGCTCCAGGCCGGCGCGGCACGCATTGAGATGCCTACGGCAGACGCGGTCCAGCAGATCCTGGCCAACCTCTCTCACGGCCAACCGGAACCCCAAGACCGCCGCTCTTCTCCGCCCGAAATCGGTAAGAAGTGGCATGGTCAAGGCGGCATATATGCCGGACTGATGCGCAACCCTGATGGCCTCGACTACCACCTACTGGTAGCCGAGGACGGTCCAGGTGAGGCTGAAGACCTGGAATGGGGATCTCGCGGAGAGGACGAGCCGGAGGCGCGTGGTGAATGGGACGGCCAGGCGAACACCCTATCGCTTGCTCGATCCGAACACCCACACCCCGTTATCGACTGGGTCGCTAACCTCCATATCGCCGGCCGGATGGATTGGTACCTGCCCGCTCGCCGCGAGCTGGCCTTGTGCTATGCCAATGTCCCCGAACTGTTCTATCGGACGTGGTACTGGTCGAGCACGCAGTACTCGTCCAACGGCGCCTGGGGGCAGGGCTTCGATGGTGGCGGCCAGGGCGGCATCATCAAGTTCACCGAGCTCCGGGCCCGCGCCGTCCGCAGAGTCTTTGATCATTAAGTCATTCGATTATTGAGGGGCTTATGGCTCTCCACACCCAATTGCCCATCTACAAGCTGGCCTATGACCTGCTCAGCCTTGCCGCCGATGTCACGCGGAACATTCCGCGTGATCTCAAGGTCGGGCTTGGCGCGAAGGTTAGGGACGAGTGCATTGAGATCCTGGTGCTAATTGCCAGAGCCAATGCCGCCGAGAACAAGGCACCGCATATTTCAGAGATGCTTGAGCGCCTGCAGGTGGTGGAGTTCCTCCTTCGCCTGTTCAAGGACAAGCGCTTTATCAGCCTCAAGCAGTATGCGGCGGCTATCGAGCTCACGTCCTCGATCGGTAAGCAGGGCAACGGGTGGAAGAACGCTTCGCATCATCGCCCGCTGCATGCGCGTCACGGCGCTCATGCCTGAGCGATTTGTATCTGGTCGTGCCGCTGGCCAGTAAAGCCACCGCCAAGCGCACCAGGGATACCACCGGCCGAGCCGACAGGTCCCGCGCAGTTTCTCCACTGATCGGCAGGTCCTTCGGTGGAGCGATGTAGATAGCACGACACGGCGCAGTACTCGTCCAACAACGCCTGGGGGCAGAACTTCAATGATGGCAACCAGAACAACATCAACAAGAACAACGAGCTCCGGGCCCGCGCCGTCCGCAACTACAGGCGAAGCTCCTACGTTCGAGGCGCTGGTCCAGGCCTACTTCGACTGTCGGCGCACCAAGCGCAACACGGCCAGCGCCCTGGCATTCGAGGAGCGTCTCGAGCGTAACCTAGTTGATCTCTACGATGAACTGGTAACCGGTGAATATCGGCCAGGCCGCTCCGTCTGCTTTGTTGTCACGCGGCCCAAGCCTCGCGAGATATGGGCTGCCGAATTCCGGGACCGTATCGTCCATCACCTGCTGTACAACCACGTCGGCCCGCGCATTGAGCGCAAATTCATCGCCGATAGCTGCGCCTGCATCCCAGGACGCGGCACTCTCTACGCTGCCAAACGCCTCGAGGGCAAGATCCGTAGCGCAACCCAGAACTGGATGAAGCCTGGCCACTACCTGAAGTGCGACCTGGCCAACTTCTTTGTCTCGATCGACAAACGGGTGCTCCGCTGGCAGTTGGCCAACCTGATCACTGAGCCCTGGTGGTGGGATCTCACCGACCTGGTGTTGATGCACGATCCGCGATCCGACTACGAGGTACGAGGCCCTCGCCACCTCTTACGTCAAGTGCCAAGCCACAAACGCCTGACCAACCAGCCCAGCCATCTGGGACTACCGATCGGCAACTTGTCTTCACAGTTCTTCGCGAATATCTACCTCAATGACCTCGACCAGTTCGTGAAACACCGACTGCATGTCCGACATTACATTCGCTACGTCGATGATTTCGTGCTACTGCACCGCGATCCAGACACTCTGAACTGGTGGCATGACCGCATCGAGGCCTTCTTACCGCGGCTCGGTGCACAGTTGAACCCACGCAAGACCGTCATCCAACCCATTGCCAGGGGCGTCGACTTTGTCGGCCACGTGATTAAACCGTGGCGCCGAACCATCCGCCGGCGAACCATGCAGGACGCTATCAAGCGGGTGACTGCAGCACCGGAGGATGAGTTGCGCGACACCGCCAACAGCTACTTCGGCCTGCTCGGACAAGCCTCCCATAGCCATGCTGACCGAGCAAAGTTGGCTCGAGCGATCTTACGACGCGGCCGCTCCGTCAACGCCGACCTGAGCAAGACCTACAGAACTTCTGCCCGCCACAGCAACAAGGCATAACCACCACGCGAGGAGTACATCACATGCAACCACATTTGTTACTCAGCCACCCGCTGTTCGAGGAACGGCCCTTTCGTCAGGTTCTCGAGCCATTCGGGTTCGAAGTTATCGCCGATGCCATAGAGCCCCCAATCGACCCGGAAATTGATGACGACCAGGCTGTCGATGCCTACGCCGAGGACTCTCAAGCCTACATCGATTCGATCAACTTCCAGCACCCGGAGGGCTTCATCGAGATCGACCGTGGCGAAAATGAGGATGGTGACATCTACAGCGTAGCTGTCCGCGCCAAGACGACGTTCGCCGACACACTATTGCATGCCGACCCCGCCTTCGACCAAGGCCCCGAGCTCACCCAGGCGGCGTTCGACGTCATCAGCGAGCGCTGCCGCCAGGTCGATGATGAGGGTTGGTCGCGTGAACATGACGATACGCATGCCGATGGCGTGCTTTCGCTGGCAGCATCCGATTACTGCTTTACCGCTAGCCTGCAGACTCGCCACGGCCCCCACCCACACCTGGATAATCACGCCCCACTGACCTGGCCATGGGATGTCGAATGGTGGAAGCCCAGCCCCGAACCACGCCGCAACCTGGTCAAAGCTGCAGCGCTGATCCTCGCCGAGATTGAACGCATCGATCGTGCCGCTGAGCGGCAGGGAGGTGAGGAATGAACGAGCCATTTTCTCATATTGCCGCGGGTGCTCTTGTCGTCGCCAATCATTCTGGCGGCAAGGACAGTCAAGCACAGCTTATCAAGCTGATTGAGATCGTTCCTCGGGAACAGCTATTGGTAGTGCATGCCAGCCTCGGTGCCATGGAGTGGCCCGGCGCACTTGAGTTAGCTAAGGAGCAAGCCGAGAAAGCCGGCCTCTCCTTCATAGTGGCCGAGGCTAATAAAACCCTGCTGGAGATGGTCGAACGGCGCTTTTATAAACGTCCAGAGGTGCCTAGTTGGCCCAGTGCGAGCACCCGACAGTGCACCTCAGACCTCAAGCGAGGGCCGATACAGCGAGAGGTTCGTCGCTTCGCCAAGGATAATGGCTTCAAGACGATCATTAATTGTCTCGGCCTTCGAGCCGAAGAGTCACAAGGTCGAGCCAAGAAGCCGGCATTCAAAAAAATGCCCATTAGTAACTCTGTGCTCACCTGGTACGAGTGGTTGCCCGTGCACGAACTCACCACTGAAGAGGTGTTCGCCACGATCCGCGTGGCCGGACAGGAGCCGCACTACGCCTACGGTCTGGGCAATGACCGCCTGAGTTGCGTCTTCTGCATCATGGGTTGCAAAGGTGATCTTCAGAACGGCGCCCGCCATTTCCCAGAGTTGCTGGGTGAATACGACGCTATGGAAAAGCGCACAGGCTACACCATGCACATGAGTCGCATTCCTCTGGTTGAGATTGTCGAGGATGCTGCATGAAACGCCTACCTCCTAGCCTAGACTGGCGCACCCAGTTCGCCATGGACTACGCCGGTGAGATCAACGTCGATCTATTCGCCGGTGGTGGCGGTGCCTCCACCGGCCTCGAAATGGGCCTCAATCGCCCGGTACACGTGGCCATCAACCACGACGCCGACGCCATCAGCATGCACCAGGCCAACCATCCAGGTGCTGACCACTACCTGAGCGATGTCTACGACGTCGATCCCTTCGAGGCTGCCGCCGGGCGCCCGGTGGGCCATCTGCACGCCAGCCCGGACTGCACTCATCACAGCCAGGCACGTGGCGGCCAGCCTCGCCAGCGCGCCATCCGCTCGCTCAGCTGGGTAGTGCATAAGTGGGCGGGAACCGTCCGGCCGCGCGTCATCACCCTGGAGAACGTCGAACAGATCCTGCAGTGGTCACCGCTGATCGCCAAGCGCGACAAGTCAACCGGGCGAGTGGTGACCATGGACCAGGTAACGTGCCCGCGCACTGGCCGCAAGGTGAACCGCATGGCCGAGCCCGGCGAGCGGGTACCGCTCGAGAAACAGTTTCTGGTACCGGATCGTCGGCGACGTGGCCACAACTGGCGCCACTTCGTCGACGGCTTGCGCCGTCTGGGCTACCAGGTGCAGTGGCGCACCCTGCGCGCCTGCGACTACGGCGCGCCCACCACCCGCGAACGACTGTATCTCATCGCCCGCTGTGATGATCAGCCTATCGTCTGGCCTACGCCCACACATCACCGCAATCCCAAGCGTGGGCAGCAACGTTGGCGACCGGCTGCCGATTGCATCGACTGGTCGATCCCTTCCCGCTCGATCTTCGACCGGCCCCGGCCGCTGGCAGACAATACCCTCAAGCGCATCGCCAAGGGCATCCAGAAATTTGTGCTCGATAGCGGTGATCCTTTCATCGTGCCAATCGCCAACTACGGTGGTGGGAGCGAAGCCGTCCACCCGATTGACGAACCGCTGCGCACTGTCACCGCCTGGCCCAAAGGCGGGAGCTACGCCCTGGTCACCGCCTTCATGGCCCAGATGAACGGCGGCTTCTACGACGGTGCCGGGCGCGATGCCCGCGAACCACTCAGCACCATCACTGGTCGCGGTACCCAGCAGCAGCTGGTCACAGCAAACCTGGCGTCATCACTCACGTCCGATCAGGAAGCCGGCGCCCTGCGCGTCGCCGCTTTCCTGATGCGCTATCACAGTACCGGTGGCCAGTGGGCGGATCTTCGCGACCCGATGACAACTATCACCGCCAAGGACCGCCTGGCCCTGGTCACCGTGACGATCAAGGGCACGCCCTACGTGATCGTCGACATTGCCCTGCGCATGCTCAAGCCGCGTGAGCTCTACCGCGCCCAAGGCTTCCCGGACACCTACATCATCGACCGGGGCCACGATGGTCGCCGCTTCACCCTAACGGCCCAAACCAAGATGTGCGGCAACAGCGTCAGCCCGCTACCCATGGCCGCGATTGCCGCTGCCAACGACCACCAGGTCATCACCAACCAGCAAGTGGGAGGTGCCGCATGAAACTCATGCCTCACGAACGTGGCGAGCCGAGCCCGGAACCGAAACAGGAACCGCGGCAAGCCAAGTCAAAGCGTAAAGCGCCTCAGCCCGCACAAGAACGGGACCCCATCGAATCATTGATGATCTCGGATGACGCACGTCGCGCGCTGCGCTCACTGATCAATGCTGACACCCACGACGAGCGCGTCACGGTGCTACTTAACTACAGCACCAGGGCAGGTGCCGAGGCGATGCTTGACCTCGTGGCCACGTACGTCGCTGTCTCCAAACACTGGGCTGATAGGCGAGGTGCGGCATGAAAGAGCATGGCCGGATATTCACAGGCGACAATGTCCGAGCGATTCTTGATGGCCGAAAATCGCAGACCCGGCGCATCGTGACGCCACAAAACTCACTGATCGATGGGCATGGTGCTAGCGCTAAAGCCTGGCAAACCATGGGGCTCGACCTTGACTCAGCCTGGGTCGACAACGGGCCATCACCTGGCGGCTGGCCGGGACCATTCCTCAAAGTCCCAGCAGCCGATGGCACCGTTCACCGCCTCTATTCTCGTATCCAACCGGGTGACCGGATATGGGGGCGGGAGGCGTTTCGCAACCGCCGAGTGGATAGCCTACCAGGCGACGTGGATTACAGAGCAGATAATCCTGGCGTGGCTACCGTTCCTGGAAGCTACGGCCGTTCGTGGAAACCTTCAATACACATGCCCCGCTGGGCCAGCCGGATCACTCTGGAGGTCACCGACGTGCGCGTCGAGCGGTTGCAGGATATAAGCGATGCAGATGCCGCCGCAGAGGGCATAGGGTTTCACGGGTGTATGGGCATACCAGGTGATAAGTCATGGCTTCGCATGCACTTCCAGCAGCTATGGGAAGACATCAACGGCCCCGGCTCATGGGGCGCCAACCCGATCGTATGGGCGTACTCATTCCAACGTATCGATGACCAACAGGAGGCCACATGATGAGCAAAGCAACTTGCCTGTACTGCGGGTACCAGATCGATTACGGCGGCGACACTCCCAAGGGTGAAGCATATCAAGCGCTGCTCGATCACGACCGGCACTGCCCCGAGAACCCGATCGCTAAAAGAGTCGCTGAGCTTGAGGCGCATGTGGAGGTGTTACGCGACGCTCTGCGGAAAATTGATGTTGACTTGGAAGGCCGCAACTTCCTTGAAAGCAGCAGCCTTAGAGATACTGCACGTTCCGCATTAAAGACCGGGCCCAATACCATCTCCCTAGCCCACCGCGATGCGCGGATGAAGGCGGAGGAGTTGGAGGGGCTGATAACGGTTTGTAAGAAATGCCCTCCGGGTGGATTGGCTAGCGATATTTTGCGCGTCGCTGAGCAAATGTCGAGGGCTCAGCGCGAGTGCCTGCGTCGTCAAGCCGATGGAGGTGAGGTGTGAACATGGCTGGATACAACGCCTGGCGCGTGAGCTACCAGGACTCCGAACAGGCAGCGCAAGCGGCGTATGAGGCTGCCGATCAATACGCGGCACAATGCAAACGGCTACTGGATGAAGTAGCGCTACACAGGGCCGATCTCGAAGAGGCTGCAGGCGCACTGATGATGCCGCTCCCGGAGCCAGGCAGCGACATCGCCAGGCTGATGCGAGTCAACCGGATCCTGAAACGCGAAGTTGAAGCACTCACCAGCTACCAGCGGCAGGAATCCGAAGCCCTCCGCCGCTATGCCAATCAACTCAATCCTGATCATCCCTGGCGGGCAGACCTGCTGATCGAGGCCGACAGGCTCGATGGCATTAATGCCAAGGAGATGCCAGCCCATGAATAGCACCAATGTACTATCATGCGACGAACTCCGTGCCATTACCGGGTATCAGAGGGCAGCCGACATCGAGCGCTGTCTGGTGGAGCAGGGAGTCACTGTGTTTCGTGGCCGCCTGGGTCCCTGGACTACGATCGACCTGATCAATCAAGCCGGCGGCCTCAAACCTCATGCCCAGAACGATGACAGCTACGATGCCAGCATCCTATGACCCCACCAGCTAAGCGTGGCCGCCGGCGCGGCCACAACCCGAACATCCCTAAGCACATCGACCAGCCCAAACTGCCCGACGGCATCTACTACGATCACCGCGGGCGCGGGGCCTGGTACATCCTCTACCAGGACGGCGACCGCCGCCGGCGCAAGAACATCGCCACCGCCCGGGCCACGCTCGCCGAGCTACACCAGCTCGCTCAGGACCTCCACGCCAGCGACCGGCACAGCCTGCGCTGGCTCTCCGACCGCTTCCAGGAAAGCGACCAGTTCACGCGTCTCGCCGCCACGACCCAGAGAGGCTACCGTTATTCGCATAGTGTGCTCGAGCGCACCACGACTCGCGCCGGCAGCGCGGTGATTGACCTTAACCGCCACCGCATCTCGCCTGCCATCGTCCAGCGTCTCGTCGATCGAATCGCCAAGGAAGGCACGCCGGCCAAAGCCAACCATGTTGCCGCCTACCTGAGGCGTATCTACCGCTGGGGCATCAACCGTGGGCACTGCACAACCAACCCTGCCTGGACCATCGAAGCCGCCAAGGAGCGCGCCCGGCACCGTCTACCCGAGCGACACGTCCTCGCTCGCGTCACCCAGTTCTGCCAGCAGCGCAGCCAGGGCACGACCACCGCCAGCGGCGCCGTGGCGCCCTACCTCTGGACACTGATGGAAGTCGCCTACCTCTGCCGGCTGCGCGCCGTTGAGGTGCTGACCCTTACCGACGACCAAGCTACCGACGCCGGCATCCGCACCAACCGCCGCAAGGGCAGCCGCGACAACCTGGTGCGCTGGAACGATCGCCTACGCGCCGCCTGGCAGGCCGCCGTCGAGGTTCGCAACGCCCGCTGGAAGAAGAAGGGCCGCGCGGTTCCGCTCGACCCTGCCAAGCGACCGCTATTTGTTGGCACCGGCGGTGATGCTCTGACCCGTGACGGGCTCGACAGCGCCTGGTTTCGAATGATGACCGCGGCTGTGGATGCTGGCGTAATCCAGTCAGAAGAAAAGTTCGGGTTGCACGACCTCAAGCGCCGAGGCATCACCGATACCCAGGGAAACCGCCATGACAAGCAGGAAGCCAGCGGTCACCGCAGCGAGCGCATGCTCGATGTCTACGACCTCAGCTTGCCCGAAGTCGACCCATCTGGCCGCTAATTTCTGCGTACAAACGAACCGTAAGTTATTGATGTTTTGTGATGACAAACGGTTGCTCTACGTACAGAAAAATAAGATAAGATATTGTTTTTATAAGGGTTAGATACCTGATTGGCACGCAACCGCTCGAAGCGCGACTGCCAGGTATCCAGGGACTCGCTCATCGGTTGTTCGACTCGTTGAAGAGGTCAGGCAACCCCGCTGGTCGACATCGTGCCCTCGGGCACTTCCAGTCCCTTGAGTTCCCCCAGGGCCGTGATCTGGTCGTCGCGCATCACATCACCCAATCCGGCCATTACGGGCTGTGCGGTTTCCGCAAGCTGTACCTGGCTGGGACGCCCCTTGTCATCAAGTCGTTGAATCCAGGCCAGTTGTCCGGATGCGAAACGTCCCAGACTGCCGATAGGGGTCACGCCGAAGCGATGTATATAGCGCTTGATCCAGCGGGTATCGAATCGTTCGGGATGATGCAGCAGATGCCGGTAGATGTCACTAATGCCGAACGGACAGCGATCAGGGCGGGGGCGACCCATCGCATCGATGACATCGACCACCGCTGCCATACGGGCCAGATCGTCGAGGTCGCCCGCTGACCGGCCGTGCGGGTAACCGCTGCCATCCAGCCGCTCATTGATGGCACCGACCACAGCAGCGCTGACCTGGGCATCTAGCCAGCGACATATCGCCAGGTGCTCCTGCAACAAGGCCACATGGGACGTCATCTCATGGTATACCTCGTCACTCAAGGTGCTTGCCTCAGACAAGGACTGACGCACGTCTCCAGGCAGCAGCACCTTGCCGAAATCGTGCACCATGGCCGAGGCAACGATTGCCTTGCGTATGTTGCGGTCCATACCGGCGGCATGTGCCATATCTGCCAACCGAACGGCTACCGTCACACCATGCTGCACCAGCGTCGGCTCATCGATCTGGCATATGCACGCAAACAACAGGGCTTCGCGATCGCCCTCGAGCAGCGTCAGCACCTGATCGGCATGCTTCGATAACCCATGAGGATCGAGTTCTCTCCCCGATTGCAATTCCAGCAACTGACCACTCAGAAATCCCGAGATATGAGCCAGTCGACGAGCCATGGGTGTGGCATAGTGAGCCCCGTGGGGGCGTGATGCCAGCTCGCCACGCTCCACCGTGGCGAAGAGGGGCGATGGCGCCAGTGAACCGGGATCCTGGGCGGATCGCCGCGCGCTCTCTCGTTCGATCTCGCGAACATAGAACCAGAGACGTCGCTCCCGCTCGCTGTCGAGATGAACGAACTGGCAACCCACCCGCGCCATATGTGGCTGACGATCGGGCTGAACATGGCGAATATCCACCGGCAACGTCAATTGCTGGCCATTGGGAAATGCCAGCGTAAGGTCGGTACGTTCTCGGTCGGACGACAACGTCGCTGCCGAGGAAGCCGGCAGTGTGATCAAACAGCCGCCCAATGACAGATTACACAACGCCCCCTCATGCACCGTGCCTGCATTGTCGTGTGACGCCAGCGTCACGGCTACATCCATTCCCGTACGCAATTCCGCACGGAATACGGCACGGCGATGCACCACCTCGAGATAGTCGGGGTACGCACAATGACATTGCAGCCGCCCCGGAACATCGAGCCAGTGTAGAAACTGCAATGGCGGGGTACGAAGCATCGACCCCCTGGCCTGGCCCACCAGGCGGATCGAAAGGCCGGACTCCAGGTCGCCGGCGATCTCCGGCACTGCCGTGATGTCAAGGATCAGAGACTGGCCGGGGACCTGTTCCATCAACAAGGCAGGCAGCGGTTCACTGCCCGGCGCCTCGTAGATCAATGCCGCCCCGCCCGGCTCAGTGAGGGTCTCCAGCAACTTCTGACATTCGCCGAGGTGGTCGACCCGCCAGTGCGTTTCACTCGACTCCATGGGACTCCTTCAGAAACGTATCGACAATAGAGGGCAACGGTGTCCCATGCAGGTTATCGGCCATATCCTCGTCGACTTGAACGTCAGGCCGTGAATGAGCGTATCCGGTTTTCGGCATCAGCGGCTCATGGCGTGAGGTCATCATCACCATGGCCCAGCAGATATAGCAACGCATCCAACCCCAGCGTCGCGATCGAATAGCTTGCCTGTTCTCTGACCAGTGGCTTGGCATGAAATGCCACACCCATGCCGGAGGATGCCAGCATCTTGAGATCATTGGCGCCATCTCCGACCGCTACGACCTGATCCAGGGTCAACCCCTCTCGCTCAGCGATGGCGCACAACAGCTCGGCCTTGCGTTCGGCATCGACGATCGGCTCCTGTACACCGCCCGTGACTCGGCCATCGTCGATCACCAACTCATTGGCATGGATGTCGTCGAAACCGAGCCGTGACTGAAGATGACGAGCAAAGTACGTGAATCCCCCGGACACGATGGCCGTACGGTATCCCAGCCGCTTGAGATTGCGCATCAGGCGTTCTACACCCTCCATCAAGGGCAGGTTATCGGCAATATCGATCAATACCGACTCATCCAGGCCGCGCAGCGTCGCCATACGTGCGCGGAAACTCTGCTGAAAATCGAGTTCACCCTGCATGGCCCGCTCCGTGACGGCGGCGACCTGGTCGTATACACCATGGCAACGTGCCAGTTCATCGATGACCTCGGCCTTGATCAGAGTCGAATCCATATCGAAGCAAACCAGACGATAATCTCCTCGTCCCTGGGAGACATCGCGAACAGCGATATCCACGCCCCGCTCAGCGGCCAGCGTCAACGCCTCTCGACGCAGTACCTGGAGATCGCCCGGCTTGCCCTGGAGTTCATACTCCCGACAGATCCCCTTCGTCGGCAATGCTTCCTCGGCGGGCACGGGCGCTGACAGATATCGCTGTGCCTGTACCTGCAAGCCATGCCGCGCGATAAAGGCCTGCACATCATGCAGTACCGAGTCGGATAACTGCGGCGCCATGAGATTCAGGATCAAGCGCTGTTGCGTCACGTTACCCCCTCCAAGCTATCAACCTTCTGGAATCCTCGCGGCAGCTTGCTGCCACGACGACCACGTTCACCCGAGTAATAAGCGAGATCAGCGGGCTTGAGCGTCAGTTTGCGCTTCCCGGCATGCACCACGAGCGACGCCTCTTCGGACAACACGATCAGATCGCGCACGAACTCTTCACGGCGCGCGGCTCTCGTACCGGGGATATCGATCATCTTGTTCCCCTTGCCCTTGGCCATTTCCGGTAACGAATCCAGCGCAAACACCAGCAAACGCCCTTCGTTGGAGACGACGGCAACGCGATTCCCCTCATCGTCGGATATTGGCTGAGGTGGTAAGACATTACAGCCTTTCGGCACTGTCAGAGCCGCCTTCCCTGCCTTGTTCTTGCCGGTCAGCGATTCCAGCGTCGCGATGAATCCATATCCGCCATCCGAGGCCAGAAGGAAGCGAGACGCCGGTGGCGCCAGCATGAGCCCCATGAAGTGCGAACCGGTGGGCGCATTGACGCGCCCCGTCACTGGCTCGCCCTGACTCCGGGCGCTGGGAAGGTTATGCGCCGTGAGGGTGTAAGCGCGACCGTTGTCGTCGAGCAGTACGAGCGGCTGATTGGTCTTGCCCCGGGCCGCCAGATGGAAGCGGTCTCCAGCCTTGAACGACAATCCGGCCGGATCGATATCGTGGCCCTTGGCCGCCCGGATCCACCCTTTTTCAGAAAGCACCACGGTGATCGGGTCGGCGCCGATCAGCTCGACCTCGGAGAGCGCCCTGGCCTCGCCGCGCTCGACCAGCGGCGCTCGGCGGGCATCGCCGTACTCCTCTCCCGCAGCACGCAACTCCTCCTCGATCAGATCGGTCAGCGCCTCATCGTTGCCGAGCAGTTCCTTGAGCCGCTGGCGCTCCTCCTGGAGTTCGTCCTGCTCGCTGCGAAGCTTGAACTCCTCCAGCTTGGCCAGATGGCGCAAGCGCAATTCGAGAATCGCCTCGGCCTGCCGGTCACTGAGACCGAAGGTGTTCATCAATGCCGGTTTGGGCTCATCCTCTTCGCGAATGATCCGGATCACCTCGTCGATATTCAGATAAGCGATCAGCAACCCTTCAAGGATATGTAGGCGGTCTTCGACCTTGCCCAGACGGTATTCCAGACGACGCCGCACCGTCGCCCGACGAAAACGCAACCACTCACCCAGCATTTCCGTCAAAGGCATGACCCGGGGCCGGCCATCCAGGCCAATGACATTGAGGTTGACGCGAATGTTCTTCTCGAGATCCGTCGTTGCGAACAAGTGCGCCATCAGCGATTCCACATCGACACGATTGGAACGAGGCTCGATCACCAGGCGTGTCGGTGTTTCATGGGTCGATTCATCGCGCAGGTCCTCGACCATCGGCAGTTTCTTGGCCTGCATCTGCGCCGCAATCTGCTCGAGCACCCTCGCCCCGCTGACCTGATAGGGCAAGGCGGTAATCACGATCTTGCTATCTTCACGCTCATAATGAGCACGCACCTTGACCGACCCCCGGCCACTCTCATAGATCTTCCGCAATTCAGCCTGGGGCGTGATGATCTCAGCCTCGGAGGGAAAATCCGGTCCCGGCATGCACTGGGAAAGATCGGCGACGGACGCTTCCGGGTGACGCAGCAAATAGCAGGTGGCTTCGACGACCTCCTTGACATTATGCGGAGGAATGTCGGTCGCCATGCCCACCGCAATACCCGTTCCCCCATTGAGCAGTACATGAGGCAGTCGTGCCGGCAGCACGACCGGTTCGTTCATGGTGCCATCGAAATTGGGCGTCCAGTCGACGGTGCCCTGGCCGAGCTCGGAAAGCAGAACCTCCGAGAACTTCGACAGCCTTGCTTCCGTGTAACGCATGGCGGCAAACGACTTGGGATCATCCGGGCTTCCCCAATTGCCCTGGCCATCCACCAACGGGTAGCGATAGCTGAAAGGCTGCGCCATCAGTACCATGGCTTCGTAACAGGCACTGTCACCGTGCGGGTGAAACTTACCCAACACGTCACCGACGGTACGCGCCGACTTCTTGTACTTGGCATTGGCCGTCAGCGACAACTCACGCATGGCATAGACGATGCGTCGCTGCACAGGCTTCATGCCATCGCCGATATGCGGCAAGGCACGGTCGAGGATCACGTACATCGAGTAATCGAGGTACGCCTTTTCGGTGTACTCACGTAGCGACAGGCGTTCGACATCGCCCTCCGCCACCTGGATATCCATGGTCATATGGGGGTTAAACCTCTATATCGGCCAGGTTGCCGTAATCTTCCAGCCAGCCCTTACGATCCGCAGCGCGCTTTCTGGCCAGCAACATGTCCATCATTTCCAGTGTGCCGTCGTTCTCTTCGCGGGTTAGCTGGACCAGACGGCGTGTATCCGCCGCCATGGTGGTTTCACGAAGTTGCAGAGGACTCATTTCGCCCAGCCCCTTGAACCGCTGAACGTTCGGTGTTCCCCGTTTGCCCTCGAGCCGCTTGAGGATGGCCTCCTTCTCGCTCTCGTCCAGCGCATAGAAGACTTCCTTGCCAAGGTCGATGCGATACAGCGGTGGCATGGCGACGAAGACATGGCCTGCTTCAACCAGCACCGAGAAGTGGCGTACGAAAAGCGCGCACAATAACGTGGCAATGTGAAGGCCGTCGGAATCGGCATCGGCGAGAATGCAGATCTTGTGGTAGCGCAGCTTGGACAGATCGTCGCTGCCCGGGTCCATGCCGATCGCCACCGCGATATCGTGAACTTCCTGAGAGCTATAGATGTCGTGGTGGTCGACTTCCCAGGTATTGAGGATCTTGCCACGCAACGGCAGGATCGCCTGCGTTTCCCGGTCACGGGCCTGCTTGGCGCTACCACCGGCACTATCGCCTTCGACCAGGAACAGTTCACTCGCGGCCGGATCCTGCCCTGCACAGTCGGCCAATTTGCCCGGCAGTGCCGGTCCGGACGTGATCTTCTTGCGAGCTACCTTCTTCGCACTCTTCTGGCGTCGTTGAGCCGCATTGATCACCAGTTCCGCCAGTTGTTCCGCTTCGTCGACATGATGATTCAGCCACAGCGAAAACGCGTCCTTGACCACGCCGGACACGAATGCCGCGACCGTACGCGACGACAACCGCTCCTTGGTCTGGCCGGCGAACTGGGGATCAAGCAACTTCACCGACAGTACATATGCCACCCGTTCCCAAAGGTCGTCGGCGGTCAGTTTGACGCCCCGCGGCAGCAAGCCTCGGTAATCACAGAATTCTCGCAACGCATCGAGCAGCCCCGAACGCAGGCCATTCACATGCGTTCCCCCGAGCGGCGTGGGAATCAGGTTCACATAACTCTCGGTAAGCGGCTCCCCTCCTTCGGGTAACCACTGAATCGCCCAATCGACCCCCTGCTCATCATCGGCGAAGTGACCGATGAACGGTGTCGACGGCAACACCTCATAACCATCGGTCGCTTCCGACAGGTAATCACGCAACCCGTCTTCATACTGCCAGATACTCTTGTCCCCACCGGGCTCGACCAGGGTCACCTTGAGTCCCGGGCAGAGAACCGCCTTGGCTCTCAGCAGGTGCGTCAAGCGCGGCAACGAGAGTTTGGCGCTGTCGAAGTAGCTGGCATCCGGCCAGAAACGAACCAGCGTGCCGGTTGTTCGCTTGGAGCAACTTCCGATTACGCTCAGGTCAGCGACCTTCTCGCCGTGCTCGAACGCCATGGCATGGCGATTACCGTCACGACACACTTCGATTTCCAGACGGTTGGATAATGCATTGACCACCGAGACCCCGACCCCATGCAGCCCACCGGCAAAGCGATAACTGGACTGGGAAAACTTTCCGCCCGCATGCAGTTTGGTCATGATCAGCTCGATGCCGGTGACACCATGCTCCGGGTGGACATCAATCGGCATGCCGCGCCCATTATCGCTGACCTCGATACCTCCGTCGTCGAGCAATCGCACGATGATGTCATCGGCGTAACCCACCAGCGCCTCGTCGACGCTGTTATCGATGACTTCCTGTGCCAGATGATTGGGGCGGGAAGTGTCGGTATACATACCGGGGCGCTTGCGCACCGGTTCGAGTCCCGAGAGGACTTCGATGGAACTAGCACTATATTGCGTCATGCCTCATCCATACTGATGGCTATTGTTGGACGTCCGAGGACGCGAGAGACGACCCGTCGCACTCCAGACGATGCCCGCCATGAGCCAGCACCGCCGGCAGGTGGTCAGCCAGGTCACTGAAGCCGTGATCTCCCTGGGGCACGATCAGGGTACGACAGCCATGATAGGCGATGAACGCCTCACGACTATCGAGCGTGTCATCCGCGGTACCCAGCAGCAACAAATATCGCGACGGCGTGACATGCGTCGGTGTCAATGCGGCCAGAGCATCCCGGTGACCGCTATCGATCGTGAATGCCTCGCCAGTGTATTCATTGACGAAACGCTCTCCCAGCCATGCCTCGACGAGCCTCGCCGGACGCACCACGGGATTGATCAACACCGCCGGCAATGCGTGTCGTTCGGCAAGGCACGTTGCCAGAAAGCCCCCCATGGAACTTCCCACGACCAGCGGATCGGGACCCAGCATCGCCAGGTGTTGCTCGGCGATGGCCATGGCGTCTTCGGGTCGATGCGACAATTGCGGCGCCGCACAGGAAATCTCACCGGCCTCCAGATATCGACAGGCCGCCCGTATCAACCGCGCCTTGGGCGATTCTGCGCCACTGTTGAAGCCATGAAGATAGAGCACACCGCTCGCGGATGGCTGCCGTGATTCCCTGGCCGGACTCAGCATAACGCACACCCTGTATAAACAGCCAGCCCCATCACGTTTCCTTTTTTGGTTCATCGGCCGGCACCGATGATTCTGCAGCCCAAAGCGCCTGAATCAGCCCCCGACTGGAGTCATCCATGGACTCGACGCCTTGGCCGGAGACCAACACACGCTCGGTATCACCGGCGATCTGCTTGCCCAATTCCACCCCCCACTGATCGAATGGATTGATATCCCAGATCGTCGCCTGCACGAACACCTTGTGTTCATAAAGGGCAATAAGTGCGCCCAGCGTCTCGGGTGTCAACCGATCGAGCAAGACTGTCGTCGAGGGTTGATTGCCACGGTAACGCTTGTAGCTGGGCCGTTCGACCCGGTCATCGATCGCATCGTCGCCCAGCATCAGGACTCGTGACTGCGCAAAGCAGTTGGCGAGCGTCAACCGATGTTGGTCAATCAGGTGTTCGCGTGTCGCAGGATCGGTGACATCGTCATAGCGTTTCAGCGGTGCGATGAAGTCGCAGGCGACCGCCTGGGTTCCCTGGTGCAGAAGCTGGTAGAACGCATGCTGGGCATTGGGCCCGACCTGCCCCCACAATACCGGACAGGTCGAGTAGTTCACCACATCGCCGTCATGCGTGACCGACTTGCCGTTGGATTCCATCTCGAGCTGCTCGAGATAACTGGAGAAATAGGCCAGCCGCCCATCATAAGGAAGAATCGAGTGAGCCCGGATATCGAGGAAATTGACGTTCCAGATCCCTGCCAACGCCAGCAGCACTGGCAGGTTGTCAGCCAGCGGGGCTTCACGGAAGTGGCAATCCATGGCGTGCGCCCCCGCCAACAGCGAGCGGAAATTCGCCATGCCCGTAATCAAGGCAATGGGCAATCCTATCGCCCCCCACAATGAGTAGCGGCCACCGACCCACTCCCAGAATTCGAGTTGATTGGTCGGATCGATCCCCCACTCATTCATCTTGTCGGGGCTCGCCGATACACCGATGAAATGCTGGCGCATGATCAGATCACGCTTGACCCCATCGCCATTGCCGACCAGCCGCGAAAACAGCCAGTCACGCGCCGTGCGCGCATTGGTCAGGGTGTCGATCGTGGTGAACGACTTCGAGGAAAGGACGAAGAGCGTCGTCTCCGGCTGGAAGCGGGCGAGATAATCTGCCAACTGGGAGCCATCCATGGTCGAGGCGAAGTGAACACGAATTCGCTCCGCCTCGGGAGGACGATAGTCGGCCAATGCCTGTGTCACCATCAACGGCCCGAGGTCCGACCCCCCGACGCCCAGGTTGACCACATCCTGAATGGCATGACCGGTCGCCCCGCGCCACTGGCCGGCATGCAACTTATCGACCATCGCCTCCATCCTCGCCAGCGAGCGATGGACAGCAGGCACCACATCCTCACCCTCCACCAACAGCGACGCCTGTTCCGGCAAGCGCAAGGCGGTATGCAGCGCCGGTCGTCCTTCGCTGAGATTGACTCGCTCACCGTTCAGTAAGCGTCCGATGGCTCCCGGGACATCAGCGTCTCGCGCCAGATCAAGCAATAGCGACAGCGTTTCCGGTTGCCAGCGCTGTTTGGATAGGTCGAGCGTCAACCCTGCCGTGTGGCGACTGAAGTGAGCGAACCGATCGCCCGTATCGTCGAACAGGTCACGCAGATGCACCGAGCGCATCGATTCGGCATGCGACGCAAGCGCCTGCCAGGAGGAACGTCGGTCGGGACGGCCATCGCCACTCATAGACTCTCCTTGATGGGCCGGGCGCCTCTCCCGGCGATCCGTGCAGCACTTCGGTTCAACAGGTAAAATAACGGCATTTCATCTGCAAAGTGGTCGAGCATGACACCATGAGTGATGCATCTTACCGTGACGCGATCTTTTCGACACCCCTCGATCGAATGGCGCGTTTCTCTTTCGACGAACAGGTGGTGTCGTGCTTTCCTGACATGATCCGACGCTCTGTGCCCGGCTACGGACAGATTCTCGGCATGCTGGGGGAAATTGCCGCCCGCCATCTGCGCCATGGCGCGCATGTCTATGATCTCGGCTGCTCTCTCGGTGCCGTCGGACTGGCATTGGCAGGTCGGCTTCCTCCCGATGCGTTCCGCCTGACCGCTGTCGACCTGTCGCCAGCCATGGTCAAGCAAGCCACGCACACGCTTGCTGAGGAATGCCCGGAGCATGACATGCAGGTCATGGAAGGCGATATTCGCCGCCTTGATTACCGTGACTCCGGCATGATCGTGCTCAATTTCACGTTACAGTTCCTCCCGCCAGAGGAGCGCGATGATGTCATCACGGCACTGTTCGAGGCGCTGGAGCCCGGCGGTATCCTGATCTTGTCGGAAAAGGTCGTGGCATCGGACGAGCAGGACAATGCCTGGCTCGTCGAACGTTATCATGATTTCAAACGCGCCAACGGCTATAGCGAACTGGAAATCAGCCAGAAACGAACGGCACTGGAAAACGTCCTGATTCCGGATACCCTGAATGCCCACCATGCGCGACTGTCACATGCCGGTTTTTCCCGTAGCCTGACCTGGTTTCAATATCTGAACTTCGCATCGATCATCGCTTTCAAGGACGCCTGAGTGTTGTCGACCGACCCGCACCGAGCCCTATATCACGCCTTTGTCGACCAGGAACTGGATCCCTGGCTGGCTTTGCTGCCACAACAGCTTGCCGCCGGACTGGACCGCAAGCGTTTCGGTGATCTTCCTGCGTGGGAGAAAGCCGTCGCCAAGCTGCCTGATCTCCCCTCGGATCGTCATGTCCGCCTCGATCAGGATATCGTGACAGTCGACGTGGCCCTCGATGAGGCGAATCGCCAACGCTGCGAAAATCTTCTGAAAAAGCTCATGCCCTGGCGGAAAGGGCCCTATCGGCTGGGTGATATCACGATCGATACCGAATGGCGCTCCGACTGGAAATGGCAACGGCTGGCACCTCAACTGTCGCCCTTGAGGGGTCGACGAGTGCTCGATGTCGGTGGCGGCAATGGTTATCACGGCTGGCGAATGGCGGGGGCCGGCGCGGATTTCGTCCTCGTGCTCGATCCATCACCACGCTTCTATTACCAGTTTCAGGCAATACGGCATTTCGTCGGGAATGCCGATGCAGGACGTACTCACTTCTTGCCGGCCGGCATCGAGGACGTACCGGAACGCCTGGAAGCCTTCGATACCGTTTGCTCGATGGGCGTACTGTATCATCGCCCTTCTCCCCTGGATCACCTGAAACAACTGCGCGACGCACTACGCCCCGGGGGCGAACTGGTGCTGGAGACACTGGTCGTTCAAGGCGACGATAAGACGGTATTCATGCCGGGAGAACGCTATGCTGCCATGGGCAACGTGTACTTCCTGCCTTCTTCACAGGCGCTGTCACACTGGCTGCAGCGTTGCGGATTCGAACGAGTCCGCGTCGTCGACGAAACCGACACGACAACCGACGAGCAACGAGCGACCGATTGGATGCAGTTCCAGTCACTGGCAGACTTTCTCGACCCCGATGATCATTCTCTCACGCGTGAAGGTTATCCCGCCCCGAGGCGTGCCATACTAATTGCCGAGAAGCCACGTTGATCGCAAATGGTTGCCCCCTACGTCGCCAACCACTAATGTACTGACAATGAACGCACAGCGTCATTGAATCCTGACAACCACTGTCACGCGATTGGCAACATGAACAACACGGCCACCCTTGCCCGGTGAGACTGGAAACGCCATGCCCGACAGACCGATTTTCCTGACCTACACCCGATATCGTCCCATCCAGCGACTGTTGCACTGGGTAATCGCCCTGCTGGTACTCGGTTCATTGAGTATGGGGCTGACCATTGGCTATCTGGGGTTCGAAGGCCTGGAGCAACGCTTCGGCCTCAACGCCACCAATGCCCTATACCTGTTCCACAAATCTTTCGGTGTACTGATCCTGGGCCTGATGATCGTTCGTCTTCTGGCACGACTGATCCTGGGCAAGCCTCATTACGCTGTGCCTCTGCCAGTGCCCATGCGCATCGCCAGTGAAATCGTTCATGGCTTGATGTATCTACTGCTACTGACCATGCCGGTACTGGGCTGGCTGGCTACTGCCTCCGGCGATTTTCCGGTGCAATTTTTCGGTACCAACCTGCCCGGCATCATCGGCGTGGACAAAGCGCTATCGGAAACGCTCTTCGAGTGGCATGAGCGTGTCGGCTGGGCGTTATTGGTGCTGATCGTCATTCATATCATCGCCGCCCTATACCACGCCCTGATTCGACGTGACGGCGTGATCCAGCGCATGCGCCCCTGGTAAACGACAACGCCCCGTTGAGTGCTCTCTCAACGGGGCGTTGTCGTGGAGTCACGCACTGATAAGATACGGTCAGTCCTTGAAGATATCGCGTATGTCCTTGGCTTCCCAATGCGGGAAATGCTTGCGAATGAGTGCATTCAACTCGAGTTCGAAGGCCTGCCAGTCGACCTGTGGCTCCAGGCTACCGCCGCTCTCGGCGACACGACGAATCATGCCGGCACCCACCGTCACATTGGTCAGCCGATCGATGGCGATGAAACTCCCCGTTCCCGGGCTACGCCGGTAGTCATCGACCGGTACCTGGCTCGTCAACTCCACCCGGCAGCGGCCGATGGCGTTGAGTTCCAGGTGATCGGCATACTTGTGCTCCAGCGTATTGACGTCGATCTGGTAGTCGATTGACTGGATCGTGCCCGACAGATCGCGGGTCGCCAGCTTCAGATCATAGAGCTTGCCGGTTTCCATGGCGGTATCGTGCATCCAGACGATATCCGCCTCGAAAGCATTGGAAAGCGGCACCTCATCATTGGCCGCCACCAACCAGTCGCCACGGGAAATGTCGATTTCATCCTCGAGCGTCACGCTGATGGCCTGGCCGGGATAGGCACACTCCAGGTCGCCATCGAAGGTCACGATACGCTCGACATAACTCGTCTTGCCTGAGGGCAAGGCCTTGACCGATTGACCGGGACGCAGAATACCGGCGGCCAGCGTACCGCTGTAGCCTCGGAAATCGAGGTTGGGCCGGTTGACGTACTGTACCGGCAGGCGCAAATCAGCCAGATTCTGGTCATGGGTAACCTCGACCGTTTCCAGCAGCTCCAGCAGTGGTTGACCGTCCTTGCCCTCGGTCTGGTACCAGGGCGTACGCTCGCTGCGATTGACGACGTTATCGCCTTCCAGCGCCGAGATCGGCACGAACCGAATGTCGCGGGCACTGAGCTTCTCGGCAAACGCCCGGTACTCGGCGACGATCTCGTCGAACCGGGCCTCGGAGTAGTCGACCAGGTCCATCTTGTTGACCGCGATCACCAGATGCTGGATGCCCAGCAGATCAGCAATGAAACTGTGCCGTTTGGTCTGGGTCTGCACGCCGTAGCGCGCATCGATCAGGATCACCGCCAGGCTCGCAGTCGAGGCACCCGTGGCCATGTTGCGGGTGTACTGCTCGTGACCCGGGGTATCGGCAATGATGAACTTGCGCTTGTCGGTGGAGAAAAACCGATACGCGACATCGATGGTGATGCCCTGCTCCCGCTCGGATTGCAGGCCATCCACCAGCAATGCCAGGTCCACGGCATCGCCGGTCGTACCGCTGGTCTTCGAGGCCTGCTCGATCGCTGCCAGTTGATCTTCGTAGATCATCTTGGAATCGTGCAGCAACCGCCCGATCAGGGTGGACTTGCCGTCGTCGACGCTGCCGCAGGTGATGAAGCGCAGCAGATCCTTGCGTTCGTGCTCCTTGAGGTAGCTTTCGATGTCGTCGGCGATCAAGGGAGAAGAGTGAGACATGAGTGACCCTGAAATAGTAAACTCTAGTGAAACCAGCCCAATCCATCGCGGTTGAAACCGCTCCTGCACGCCTCGGATACCTCACCTGGTGTCATGCAGGAGCGACTACGATCGCAATCGGAGAAACAAACGCTAGAAATACCCCTCGCGCTTCTTCTTCTCCATGCTGCCTGCCTGATCGTGGTCGATGGCACGGCCGCTACGCTCCGACGTTTTGGTCAGCAGCATTTCCTGGATGATCTCGGGCAGTGTAGTGGCCTTGGATTCCACCGCACCAGTCAGCGGGTAACAGCCTAGTGTACGGAAGCGGACCCATTTTTCTTCCGGCTGCTCGCCAGGTTCCAGCGGCAGGCGGTCATCATCGACCATGATGTCGATGCCATCACGCTCGACCACCGGACGCGGTGCGGCATAGTAAAGCGGGACGATAGGAATCGATTCCAGATAGATGTACTGCCAGATATCCAACTCGGTCCAGTTGGATAGCGGGAATACGCGAATCGATTCCCCTTTGTTGACCTTGGCGTTGTAGATATTCCACAACTCCGGGCGCTGATTCTTGGGATCCCAGCGGTGATACTTGTCACGGAAGGAGTAGACCCGCTCCTTGGCCCGCGATGCCTCCTCATCGCGCCGAGCGCCACCGAATGCAGCATCGAAACCGTACTTATCCAGCGCCTGCTTCAACGCCTGTGTCTTCATGATGTCGGTATATTTGGCACTGCCGTGATCGAAGGGATTGATCCCCGCCTGACGACCTTCCTCGTTAATATGCTCGATCAACTCCATGCCGGCTTCCTTGGCCATCCGGTCACGGAATTCGATCATCTCGCGGAATTTCCAGGTCGTGTTGATATGCATCAGCGGAAACGGCGGCGTACCGGGATAGAACGCCTTGCGCGCCAGATGCAGCATCACCGAGGAGTCCTTACCGATGGAATACAGCATCACCGGCTTGGCGAACTCCGCCGCCACCTCACGGATGATATGGATCGACTCGGCCTCGAGCTGTTTCAGGTGCGTCTGTCGTTCGGGGGTTAACTCAGTCATCGAATATCCAGAAAGTTCAGGAATCAGTGAAAACGATCATCCAGCATCACTCCCGGATGCGGTACGCCTTTTCGTTTGCGGTAGGACTGCAGTAGCCAGTATGAGAAAGACGTTACTGCTTCAGGTCTACCAATGTGACATGCCCAATAGGGTACTTACCCATCAATGATAACGTCAAAGAATCAAGAACTATCCTTTTAGTTCAAAAAAGCATAGCACTACGACTGATCGACACGTTCCACCCAGGTATCCAGACCGGTGTCATACAGGTCGATCACCCGGAACCCCGGACGGGAGGCGGTGTCGAGGGCAAACTCATCGGAACCGGGCAGAAACTGATCCGACGTGGCAGGACAGCCATAGACGGCAATAACCCCCTCTTCGAGATGACGCTGACTGGCGAAAGCCTGGTGAATATGGCCACAGAAAATCGCCTGTACCTGAGGATAGGCAGCCAGCACCTGCCATAGTGCCTCACGGTCTTCGAGCGCGACGCTGTCGATCCAGGCCGACCCGACCTCAAGCGGTTGATGGTGCATCACCAGCAGGGTCGGTCGTGCGTCGTCTTCGAGGCGGCTGGCCAGCGATCTCAACTGCGATTCACCGAGCTGCCCATGCGGTTGGCCGGGAACCTGCGTATTCAGCGCAAGCATACGCCAGCCATCCAGATCAACGTCCTCATGGATCTCGTGATACTCGGCCATGAGTGGCTGATGGTCATGATTACCGGGAATCCAGAACCAGGGACATTCCAGTGAAGAGAAGGTGTCAAGCGCATGCTGATAGGCGGCCGGTGACTCGTCATGGCCAACATCGCCGGTCACCAGCAGTACATCGGGGCGGAAGCGCTTCACCTGATTCATCACATCAAGGAATTGCGGCAACGGCATGCCGATACGTCCCCGTGCTTCGGGATCGGCACACAGGTGGCTGTCAGTCACCTGAATCAAGCGCATCAACGTAACTCCGGAAGATCCAGCGAATGACCATGTGCCAGGCCGTGTTGAAGCCATTCCCCCAGAAATCGATTGAGCTGGAGTTTTTCATCGGGTTGATGCATGTGGGCATTCGGATAACGGTAACGTCCATCGAAATGCCGTTTACGTTGAAAGTCGGTCACTTCGGCCATGCGTACATCATGATAGAGGTGTACCCGCATTCGTGGCGGTTCGACAAAATCATCCAACACACCCGACTGGGAGACTCGAACGATCGATGTATAGGGGGCTTGCTCAAGCATTTCGAGACATAACGTACCCAGTCGCCTGTCGTGACTCGCCAAGGCCACTTCCCGCACGTTCCCTGCCCCCAGGTCGCCAAGCAGGCGGACCAGGCGCAGGTAATTTGCGGCGCATTCGCCCTGCAGCGTCTTCAGGTCTGTGACATACGCGGCTTTCGTCACGACATCCTCACTCTTGGCACTATTGCTGTCGTTGCACAAGCGGTCAACGGGCAGCTCTCAGCGATGCCCTCTCTCTTGCCAGCCACTGGTACGCAATCAAGGTCATGGCATTGTCGAGCCGGCCTGCCTCGACTAATCGGTTCAACTGCGGGTATGGAACGATATGAACCTGAATGTCTTCATTCTCCTCATCCAGGCCATGAACACCTCCCACCCCCAGGGTGTCGACCAGACCACAGTATAGTCTGACACGCTCATTGCAAGCCCCGGGACTCGGATAGTAGGTGTAGAGTTCGTACAACTCACCCACGTCGCAGCCAGCTTCTTCCATGGCTTCCCGGCGAGCCACATCGGCAGGGTCATCCCCGTTTTCGATCAACCCTGCCACGACTTCCAGTTTCCAGGGACTTTCCGGATCGTCCAGGGCGCCGGCCCGAATCTGCTCGACCAACACCACGGCATCACGCTCCACATCGTAGAGCAACACCCCCACCGCATCATGCCGAATGTGCACCTCGCGAACGACCTCATCACTCCAACCGCCATTGAACAGCCGATGGCGTAGATGGCGACGTTCCATGCGGAAGAAGCCTTGATAGAGGCATTCGTCATCGCGGCGCTCGACATCGGCAGGGCCGAAACGTGGCACAGCGAGAGAATCTGCGGTCTTCCAAGACTCGTCCATGACGTTTCCTTTTCGCTGGAGAAAGTCCCATTATCCTGACCGTGACCGGACCTGCCAATCACGATACGACAGGCGACGTAGACGACTATCGGTTCGACAAGCGTTCGGCCAGCTCCCACGCCTTGTCGCGTAACGCCTCGTCCGATGCCTGCCGGGACTCACGCACGTCCCCTTCAACAGCGCGGCGAGCATACTCACGAGCGTCATCATCTCGTCCTTCGTCTTCAAGGAAGACAGCATAGTAGTAATTGACATCAACGCCATCGGGACGAATCTCCCGGGCACTTTGGAATAATGCCTCTGCCGTGTCACTGTCCCCGAAACCGAGCGGCCAGCCAGGGACACGGTGGTAAAGCGCGCCCAACGTGACATAGGCCGAACCATTACCGCCGTCGGGGTCGAGTTCTACGGCCTTTTCGAGGTCCTCGCGGGCTTCCTTGGCCAGACCCAGTGCGCCGGTGCCTCCCTTGGCTCGCGCCTGGGATGCCAGGCTGATCCCTCGCCAGAGACGCGCGTCCGCCTCTTCGGGGTTGTCATCAACCCATCGGGTGGCTTGATCTACCAGTTCGGCGTACGCCTGTTCTTGCTCGCTCTCCGGCACCTCGGTCGTGATGGTTTCCCAGCGTTCGCGTAATGCATCCACTGCTTCTTCATCGGCAACGGCGAGCCCCGGTGCCACCAGGGCCATGACCAGAAGTGCGGTGCCCAGTAGCCGACAATATCGCATGTCTTTCTCCTTGTGCGTGCTCATGAGTGAGTGATGTCACCATCATGACACTGTAACGAACGTTTGAAACAGCCACCACCCTACGAGAAGGGGGTTGGCTGGATGCCAGTGCTTGCGTAAGGTTCGCACCATAGCATAGCGAAGTGACAGAGAAAGCGATGAAAGGGCGTAACATGACGCGCTGGCGGGATCCCGCCAAGGATCCACGCCAGGAACCCAAGAGCAACCTGATCACAGCCGAGGGGGCCGAACGGCTGCGGGGTATTCTCGATCACCTCACCCGTGTAGAGCGCCCTCGGTTATCCACGAAGGTAGGCGAAGCTGCGGCCCAAGGCGACCGTAGCGAGAATGCCGATTACACCTATAACAAGAAGGAGCTTCATCGAGTACTGGGACGGATCCGCTACCTCACCAAACGACTCGATGAAGTTCAGGTCATCGACCGGCTACCTGCCGATACCGACCGGGTCTACTTCGGAGCATTCGTCACGCTGGAAGACGACAATGGCGACGAGCTGCATATTCGTATCGTCGGTCATGACGAGACCAATACCGACAAACACTGGATCAGTGTCGATGCCCCCTTGGCCAAGGCCCTGCTCGGCAAGGGACTCGATGATGAAGCCACGGTAGCGGCGCCGGGCGGCGAAATGACCTATATCATTACCGATATTCGTTATCGCGACCCTAACGCCTGACTCTCACTCACCTTCCAGCAGGAAGACGCCCCGGGTCTCGGCATCACCGGCCTCCAGTCCAAACCGTCCGGCGAGTCCTTCGGCGTCTTCGCCGACCAGGTGCATGAGTAGTTCACCGCTATCGATGTCGATTTCTTCCCCATCATCATACGTACCTTCGACCAGATCACCGAGCAATTCATTCTCGGTAAACTCACCATTGAACATGGCATCCCATTGTTCTGATCCATAATCAAGCGCAATGGTGGCATCAAAGTTGGCTTCATTCAGTCCCCCATAGATGTTAACTGAAATTGATTGACCCGTTGTTTCGTCGATCAATGACCCGCTAGCCGTTTGGCCCACGAAACCCGCCAGATTATTGAACATTGCTCCTTGTTCCGGTGTCACATACCGCTCTTCAATCAAACTGTCATCTGCCGGTTGATAAGCCATCCATATCACTGGATCATCGAGTTCACGCTCACTACCATCCTCGCGAGTCTCCAGCGGTTCATTCCAGGCGCCCCAACTCACTTCGAGATTGTCGGCGGACTGATACGCCCCATCATCATCGACCAGGGTGGCATCCTCTCCATCCACGTCATAGATGATCCTGGCCGTATCATCGTCGTAATATTCAACATCGGCTGCACCAATCCAGTTTCCACCGCGAGACAGATAGACATCGCTTTGGGTGTCTATCAAGTCGGGGGCTTCCGGCTCGGGTTCTTCCGGCTCGGGTTCGAGGTCTGGGTCAAAGCCTTCGCGATACTCCTCGTCGTTCTGCATTGATTCATCGAGATAGCGCATGATCTCATCTGACTCGCCGTCGTCTCCGGCCATGCCTCGTGAGACATCGTCATCAGCGCTGACCGAGCTGCGGCCGAATGGTTCGGGCATCGATATCCGCCCCTCCGGTGGTGTCGAACGGTCGGTGACATAAGCAACGCGATAGCTTTCGTCATCACCGATGACCAACTCTCCCCCCTCGTTCTCCACACTGATCCGCCCCTCCTGAACAGCAGCGTGGAGCGTCCCATCATCCTCGACGAATAGTCGATACGTGGTACCACGGATGCCAATGGTGGCCGACGGAGTGTCCACGGCATATGTCTCTTCGCCATCGATGGCCCCGCTGATGGCACGCATGCCCCCTTTGAGAAGCGACTTGGTGCTATGACCTTCGCCCTCTTCATCATTCGCGTCGGGCTCGACGAACTCATCGATACGAAGTTCGCTATCGGCGTCCAGTTCGACCAGTTCGCCATCCTCGAAACGGATCTGCCCTCGCGACGATTCCCCCGTCACCACACGCTCTTCAGGGAATACCTCGGAACGCCGGGACAATGTCCTGGCCTCACCCGCCATACGGGCCTCGACGTCACCACGAGCACTGAGCACGACTCCCGCCGGCTCATCGGCCACAGCCGGTAACGACACCCCCAACAGTAAGCAGAAGATCAGGCCGGCTGAAGCCCCTCGGTCAGGCGGAGCGCTCATCTGGAACATGGTGTCTCACTCCCATACATAACGTACTCGAGCCTGCACCCGAGTACGGTCATAATCATAGAGGGCGATCGAGGACTCATTGACCAGGTGGCTGACTCCCGAGCCCAATCGCCACCCATCGTCGAGCTGCCACCACCAATCGAGCGAGGCTTGCGTCAGGCGGTCACGGCGAGAGTCGGCAAACAGGGGCTCCTCATCATCATGACTGGCTCGCTGATGAACCACCTGGGCCGAGAAGGTGTGCGAGTCCGTGGCACGCCAGTCCGCCCCCAACCTGACTCCCTGATAATCGCGACCATAATGATCGGCCCCATCGCCACGGGGCTCTTCGGTACCGGCGTACACCCCAGCCGACAACCGAAGTCCAGGACCGGGTAGCCACTGCTCTATCCCTCCACCCAGTGACGCACTGTTAACATCCCGGCTGGCCAGATCGGGATAGTCGATGGCGCCTACTCGCCCAAACAGATGCAGCTTGCGGCCAGGCTGCCACTCGTGGGAGAGCTCAGCGCCGAAACCGCTATAGCGGCGGTAACTGTCTCCCCCGAGTTGCAGTTGACGCCATTCCAGCGGCAGACGTATACGCCCCCACTCTGTATCGAACCGACCACCAGCCCGCAGCCGGACCTGGCGCTGATCGTACTCGTCATGATGGTGGTAACGGCGGTCGTTTAGGTCGACACCCGCAAAGAAACCGCTATGTTGCGTCACGGGACGACGATAAGACGCGCCACCTTCCAGTGTCAGAAATTCATCGTCGATATCCTCGACGGCCAAAGGAATCTCGGGCAGCACCGGCAAAAAGAATTCATCGCCGGTCGCACTGTTCAGGTTGTCGTCGTGGCCCGTCTGGATTCCCACATAGCCTTCGACGTGGGCTTCCTGTTCGCGTTGACGCGACGCTATCGCTGTCAGAAAACGCTCGATATTGTCACGCACCCGACTGGGGGGATCATCGTTCAGTACCCGCTGGAACTGCGCTCGGGCACTGTCATATTCGCCTAGTTGGAAATAGGCACGCGCCAGTTCCAACCGAGCACGATCATGGGATGGATCGACATCCAGTACCCGAGTCAGTGCTGCCTGAGCGTGAGAAGGACGATCGGCGGCAAGTGCCGCCATTGCCAACGCATAATCGAAGTCCGGGTTTCCGCCATAGGCAGCCAATCGACGGTTGCCCCACTCATGAGCGTGACGTGGATCGTATTGACGTTGGCGTTGTTCGATCTCCTCGGCCGCGGCACGAGCGTCTTCGTCATCATCGGCGGGCACGGGTTCCACCACTGACGTCATCAAGACCACAGCCAGTAATATCCACATCCGCCGTTCGACAGAACCGCGGCAAGGAGGTATCCCATCACTTGTTTTCCTGCACATACACTCCATCCCAATTCGCAGGCAGTGTCTGCTCCTGCAGCATCGCGATGCGCTCACGATAGAGCGCATACAACCGTGTCGGCGGTCGATCATCGTGCTTATCTTGTTCCTGAAGTCGTGCAAAACCCCGGTCAGCCTGATGCCAATGTTGGGCGCGGAAATCCTGCAACGCACGATGGTAGTCGTCGAGAGTCTGGCGCTCCGTCACGGTGAGTTCGTCACGACGACAGACGGGTTGATAGATACGTACTGCCCGAGACTTCCCTTTGACACGCAATAGATCGAGTTCGCGAAAGATGAAAGACTCACCGGCCAACTCCCGGGTGCGCTCTCCTATCACGATTCCCACCTCATAGAATCGGGTGACGCCCTCCAGACGCGATGCCAGATTGACAGCATCACCCAGCACCGTATAAGCGCGCCGATAGTCCGACCCCATATCTCCCACGTTCATGACACCACTGTTGATTCCCACCCCGATCTCGATCGGTGGTAACCCTTCGCGGCGAAAGGTGTCACGTAGACGAGCCGCTTCATCCAGCATGGTCAGAGCGGCTTCGATTGATTGCTCCGCATGATGCTTGTCCGACAGCGGCGCTCCCCAGAACGCCATGATCATGTCGCCTACGTATTTGTCGACAGTGCCACGGGTCTCGAAAATGATCCGTGTCATGGGGGTGAAAAACCGGTTGAGCAGGTCCTTGAGCTCCGTCGCGCTCAACTGCTCAGACAACGCCGTGAACCCGCGGATATCGCTGAACAGCACACTGAGTTCGCGCGCTTCCCCCTGAAAACCGTAGCGGTCGGGATTGGCGCTCATTTCATCAACGAGCGCCGGAGGCACATACTGGCCGAACATTCGCTTGATACGTTGTTTGTGGCGTGATTCGAACAGAAAACCGTAGGCCAGGTTGAGCGCTGCCACCATCACAATGACGAGCAACGACGCGGCCAGGTCCAGCACGATGCCGGCCGTGTACCAGACCCATAGATTGCCGAAGCCGGCCCCCAGGATAGCCAGGAACACCATGGCGCCCTGCCATATGGGAGATAGTGCCGGCAACAACAACGCCAGTAGAATGCCCAGGGCCAATGTCGTAGCAATTTCGGCACCGCGCCCCCAGTCCGGGCTGACCAGTTGACGCTCATCCAGCATCGCCGACAGCAGGTTGGCATGGATCTCCACTCCTGGAAAAACGCCACCTACCGGGGTGCTACGCAGATCGTACAGTCCCTGGGCCGTCGTACCTACCAGCACGATAGCGCCTTCAAGGGTTGATAACGCATCCTCCCGTCCGTCCAGAACATCCGCAGCGGAAACATAGGGAAAACTTCCCCTGGGACCACGGAAGGGAACGAGCATGTTGCCCTCGGCATCGGTGGCAATTCGGGTGCCGCCCACATCTATCGCTTCCAGCACCTGCTGGTCGCCTGCTCTTTCCGTTTCCAGGCCCAATTTATCGGCCAGGGTGTACAGGCGCAGGGTCTCCAGGGAAAGGGAGGGATAAAGAGAGCCGTCATGACGGGCCACCAGTGGCACCCGACGAATCACTCCATCCCGATCGGGTTGCAACGAAAAAAAGCCACCATGTTCACCAGCCTCCTGCAAGACAGGAATGTTACTGGTGTAAGAGGTTCTCTCGGGAATTTCCAAACGAGAGGGATCGGCAAGATCGGTTTTCAGCGGTGGTGGCAATTGGCCACTACTGTTGTCCGCATCGTGAAGCGTGAAACCCAGCACCGACTCACTGGCTTCGAGAGCCTCGGCCAACGCTTCGTCACCATCGATACGCTTTGCCAGATCGGCAAACTCCTCCTCGAAGGAGGCTGCCTCATCTTCGGGTAACGACTCGGCAAGCTGAGAGACGCTATTTCGCTCCGGTTCGGGCCACATGATGTCGAAGGCGACAACGGCAGCGCCTGCGTCACGCATTCGTTCGACGAGGGTCGCCAAACGCTGGCGTGGCCAGGGCCATTGTCCCTCCCGATCCAGCGACGCTTCATCGATATCCACGATCGCAATACGTTCATCGACTGGGGAGTCACCGGCAACCTGACCGGCCAGTCGAAGGTCATAGGCGAGCGACTCAAGTCGCTGATAAAGCCCTGATACACCGGGCAAATGCCCGGTTTGCACCAGTACCGCCAGGAGCGTCAGAGCAAGTCCAGCCACGCTCACCGCCAGGCGCGGCGATGGCCTTTTCGGCATAATCCTTCATTTCCCTGCTTCAACATGTGTCATTGTCATCGACAAACAGGATCTCAGGAATATGCCACGATTTCAGTGCAGATCTGATCATGCACCGATCTTGCGAACCAGGTCCTGTCCGACGATGACATTGAATTTCTGTATGAGGTGAGGACGCTTTCGCTCCAGGCGGTGCAGATCCTCATGGGTCCAGATCATGAGTTCCGCATGGTCATCGATGACTACATCGGCATTGGCACTGGCGTGATTGATGTAGCTCATTTCGCCGACCAGATACATGGGGCCCAGGCAAGCGACGGTATGACCATCACGCTCGACACGCACTTCTCCGTCAAGCACGAGGTAGATGCGATCGGGTACCTCACCCTGACGAAGAATACGGCCGCTGTACCGAGTTTCACGTTGCCCTCGCTGCCAGAGCTGACGAAATTCGCGTGCCGTCATGAACCAGAAGACGGCACGGTGGATTCGATCGAGTTCGTCGGGCAATTCCAGCATGCGCCGTTCATGCAAGAGTATGGCTACCTGGACACCGTTGACGGCGACGAATAACGAATTCCAGACCAGCATGGCCAGGTTGTCGATACTGGCGCCATATAAAAGCATGGCCATCGAGGCTACGATCAATAGAATCCGCAAGATCAGGATGTCCCGCACCAGATACGCCACCAGCATGATGGCATATGAGAGGCTCACCATCCCGGAATCCAGGAACAATGACTGGCTCACGAATTCATGCATTCCCTGCCTCGATGACCCGATCGGTCTTGGTTGATTATCCTGATGAAACTCCCGCTACCCTAGCATATTCCGCGTGTTATCCGATCGTTACATCGCATCACGCTCGGATAGCACGACTCGATACACCCGATAACGGCGATCGTCCGCGACTATCTCGAACTTGCCGAATGTCGATTCCAGCAGATCGGGATAGGGAAGAAAGGCATTGGCGACCATGAGCAGTTGACCACCCGAGGCTAGATGGGAAGGAGCCTCTTGTATCAGTCTTGCAGTGTGACCGTAATCGATCCTTCTCTCCTGATGAAAGGGCGGGTTCGTGACGATCATGTCAAAACGACGATCTTCCAGTGCCGAATAGACATCACTGGGCAGCGCCTCCCCTTGCAGGTCATTGATCGCCAGGGTTCGCCTGGCCGCTTCGACGGCAAACAGGTTGATATCGACCAGTGTCACGTCGGCCCCCCGACTCGCCAGCCAGGCACCTATCACGCCATCGCCGCAGCCCAAGTCGAGCACCGATCTCGTGGCGTCGGGAAGGTAGGCGTCCAGCGTGGACAACAACAGCCGCGTGCCATCATCGAGCTTGCCATGACCGAAAACGCCCGGATGGCTGGCCAGTGTCAGATGCTCAGCCTCGAAGGTTTGCCAGGCAGCATCGGCCGCCACGGAGACCCGGTCCAGACGGGTCTCGAACAGTGAACAACGCCGCGCGCTATCGCGCTTGCGACATCCCAGTCCCAGTGCCGCCAGGACCTTGAGCACTCGTTTGACTCCGCCCTGGTTCTCGCCCACCACCTGCAGCGGCGTACCGACCGGTAGCCGCTCGCACAACGCCAGCAACCACCATTCGCCCAGGGCATGGCTCTTGGGCCAGAACAGTACGACCCCGGGAATCTCCCCGAGCGGTTCGGTGGACAGCGCCGAACTGGCTGACCCGCCGCTGGCGCGCCAAGTGTCCAGCACGCCCTGATCGCCGGTCAGCACGCCACCACCAGTCGCCAACAGCCACTCATCCTGTGGTGGAGCCACCCACCACCACCCCCGGTAGTCCATTGATTGGCGGTCGAGCAGCTGGCAGACGGACGTCTGAGCCTTCATGCGGTTCCCTCGTCGTTGATCTCGCGCGGCTTGCGCAAGGTATAGAGCAGGTAGCGACCCAGCCGCCAATGCGGTTCGCACTGACAGTACTGCTGTTCGAGAGCCAACAGTCGATCGTAGGTATCAGGAGACCCTGAGGATACGCCACAATAATCGGAAAATACCCGAATCCCCGCGACCGACTCGACCGTCAACCCCTCCTCGGCGGACCAGCGTGTAATCTGCGCATGCGTCAACGGGGAGATCGGTGTCAGTCGCCGCCCGCGCCCTTTGCCGGCCAGATCATCCTGTTGCACCTTGTCCCAATTCCCCTTGAGCACATTGGAGAACCGCAATGCATCTCTATTGAATACCATCAATGACACTTGACCGCCCGGGGCCAGCAACTCATTCAGCGTCGATAGCGCCGTACGTGGCTCGGCCAGCCACTCCAGCACGGCATGGCAGACGATCAATGACCAGGGCCCCGGGGTCAATGCAGGCAAGCATTGCAGAGAAGCCTGAACGTAATCAGTTGCCTTACCTTCCGAGTGTTGGCGGGCACGCGACAACATTGCCCCGGCAGGCTCCGTGACAGTGACATCATGCCCTCGATCGGCGAACCATGTCGCCATCTGTCCCAGACCGGCTCCCACCTCCAACACTGGCTGAGAATCAAGTGACAGCATGCGCGGCAACAAGTGGTCCAGCATTGCCAACCGCAATGCCCCGCGGGTTCTCCCGTAGAGGCTGTCGGCAAACTTATCCACGAGGTCATCGAAGTGGCGATCACCATCGGGTGACAGGACAGCAGCGGAAGTCGAGCGGGAAACCATCGGAACTCCGGAAGGCTTGGCAGAGCCACCTATTTTACCCTGACCGCACAGGCTTGCTAACCGGTAGATAGCGCTGCCAACCGACATCGGCCTCTATCTGGGCCGCCAATTGCAGGAGTTGTTTTTCATCGCCTACCGCGCCCAACGCCTGCACGCCGACCGGCAAACCATCAGGTGTCACATGGACAGGCATCGACATGGCCGGCTGCCCTGTCAGGTTGGCCAGTTGGGTAAACGGCGTCTCGCGCAGCGCATCACGGGCCAATTGCCCCAGAGCGCCGAGCTTGAGTGCCAACCGGGATAGCCCCGGCAGCGCCAATAGCGACATCAAACGCTCATCGGACGATGACGGATACAGTGCGCCTCTGAGCGGGGCGGGTGACGCCGTGACCGGCATCAACAGCACATCGTACTGACGATGAAAGGCCCCCATGGTCCGTCCCAGGGTATTCCAGTAACGCTTCGCCAGCACATAGTCGCTGGCCTTGAGGTGCCGTCCCAGGCGGCCGATAGCACGGGTCGACGGCTCGATCGCCAGCCGCGAAACCGGCACACCAGTCTCTTTGGCGATCCAGGCCAGATCAGCCGCCAGATGCCCGAGATATAACGACAGATAACTCTCGGCGATGGCCCGGCCGTCCAGGACGGGTTCCGCCCACTCGACGTGATGGCCCAGCGATTCACAGTGCCGGGCGGTCCGTTCCAGGGCCGTTGAGACCTCGTCATCCAATTGCGTGCCGAATGGGGAGCCAAGTGACTCGCCCAAGGATACGCCAATCCGCAACGCAGGCAGTGGACGCTCCAGAGCGGCCAGGTAACCGCCTTCGTGACGTATCGGTAAAGGCCCACCTTCATCCATGCCGTTGATCGCATCGAGCAAGGCCGCACTGTCACGCACACTGCGCGTCAAGGCATGTTCGACCACCGCCCCCTCCCACACTTCCGCATGCAGGGGGCCCAGCGGTACGCGTGCCCGTGATGGCTTGAGCCCGAACAACCCGCAATGGCTGGCCGGGATGCGAATCGAACCGCCTCCATCTCCCGCACCGGCCAGGGGCACCATGCCGGACGCCACGGCGGTGGCCGCTCCGCCACTGGAACCGCCGGGGGAGCGCGATGTATCCCAGGGATTACGCGGGTGCGGAAAAGCCTTGGGCTCGGTGATGCCCATCAGCCCCAGTTCCGGCGTCGCGGTCTGTCCCAGAATCACCAGCCCGGCCTGGCGGCACCGCTGTACCAGCGAGGAATCACATTCAGGACGCCAATCCTCCAGGGCGGCGCTACCGAAACTCAACGGCTCGCCGGCCAACGCCATCAGCAGGTCCTTGGTCAGAAACGGAACACCACAGAATGTCGCATCGGTCGTTGCAGCCGCCATTTCTGACCTGGTGCGCGGGTAGCGTGTCCTGACCACGGCGCCCAACGCCGGATTATACGTATCGATCTGACGGCAGGCCGCCTCGAATACCTCCTCGCGACTCACCTCACCGTGACGTATCAGATCCGCCAATCCCAGGCCGTCATGACGGCGATATTCCTCATCGTCCATGGTCAATGCCATTCGGTTGTCAGGGGTCCTGCACAGAAAATATATCGGAATGGTTCAAGGCAGTATGACGTTGATCAAACGAAAGCATGATTCCGGTTCCTCCCTCTAGCCATCCCTCGTATAATATCTTGTTACGTGTTTTAACATACAAGCATCGGTGATCGCCCTTGAGCTCATGCATTCCTCTGACTTCGGCACTATCTGATGTGCTGGACACACTCGATATTGCCGTCTCCATTGCCAACGGCGAGGACAGCGAATGCCCACTGGTGCATGTCAATCGCGCGTTCGAGACGCTGACCGGTTACCGTCGGCAGGAAATCCTCGGTCGCTCATGCCGACTATTGCAGCCTCAAAGCGTCGATCAACACGCTATCGACATCATACGTCGAGCCATCAGGCAACACCGCCCCGTCACCGTCACACTGGAAACCCGTCGCAAGGACGGTTCACTGTTCTGGAACGAGCTCAGTCTCTCATCGTTCACGGATATTCGAGGTCACCACTACTTGATCGGCATCCAACGGGACATCAGTGAACGCGTGCGGGCACATCGGCAAATGGAGCTGACCGAGGCGGTATTCCGCAACACTCATGATGGCATTCTGGTCACCGATGCCGACAAGAACATCATCGACATCAACCCGGCCTTTACCGACCTGACCGGGTATACCCGCCACGAGGTCCTCGGCCACAAGCCCAGCCTGCTCTCATCGGGCAAGCATGACCGTGCCTTCTACCAGCATATGTTCGCCACCGTCGCGGAACAGGGCTACTGGAGCGGCGACATCTGGAACACCCGCAAGGATGGCAGCCAGCTCATCGAGAACGCCACGATCTCGGCCATCCACGATGACCAGGGCCAGGTAATCAACTATGTCGCCGTATTCCGGGATATCACACAGCGCCGGCTCAACCAGTCCCGACTGGAGCGTTTGGCGAGCTACGACCCGTTGACGGGCCTCTTCAATCGCGAACATTTCAGCATCCTCCTGGAACGCCAGCTCGAGAACCTGGAGTTCACCCGGACCGGTCTGGCCATCCTGTTTCTCGATCTCGATGACTTCAAGCCGATCAATGACACATATGGTCATGCCAGTGGCGACGAACTGCTGATCGAGATCAGCCGTCGACTCAAGCGCCTGATGCGCAGCAACGATCTGACGGCACGCTTCGGTGGCGACGAATTCGTCATCGCGCTCACCGGCCTGGGCACCGCCGACAAGGCAGCCAAAGTCTCAGGCAAGATACTTGATGACATCACGGCACCATTTGCGCTGGACAACGGCGATGCCGTACAGGTGTCGGTATCGATCGGCATCACCTTTACCAACGATCACCAGGTCGGGGCAGCGGCGCTCATCGATGCCGCCGATTCCGCCATGTACGATGCCAAACAGCAAGGCAAGAACTGCATTGCCCATGCGCCCACCGTACATACCATCGACACCAGCCAGGATGTCTATCAACAGGTCAAGCAGGCGTTCGATACCGGTCAGATCGAGCTTTTCTTCCAGCCGATACTCAATCTGGACAACGGAAGGATCGTGGGTGCCGAAGCCCTCGCCCGCTGGCGACATCCTACTCAGGGAATCCTGGGTCCCCGTCATTTCATGCACCTTATCACGCACTCGTCGTTGAGCCTGCCCTACGGCGAATGGCTGATCGAGGAAGCCGGACGCGTTGCGGCCCGCTGTCACCTGGCCCACCACCCGCTCTATATCGGCATCAACCTGTCGCAGGACCACATTGAAACCGGCACGTTTCTCGACACCCTGGCCGCCACCTACCAACGCCACGCTTTTCAGGCACCATTCCTCAGCCTCGAAGTGCTGGAATCGACCCACTTTCATGACCTGGACCTGGCAGCCAACCTGCTTCAGGAAGCTCGCGAACTCGGCGCGATGATCGCACTGGACGATTTCGGCTCCGGCATCTCATCGATCACCTACGCCAGCCAGTTGCCACTCAGCACCGTCAAGGTCGACCGCATCGCCACCTGCTACGTGGAAACTCGCCGCGACCGGCACCAATTCCTCAGCGGCATCGTGGCCATGAGCCATGCCATGCAGCGCCAAGTCCTCGCCGAAGGTGTCGAGAGCGCAGGACAACTCAATGCACTACGCACGCTTGGCTGCGACCTTGCCCAGGGTTTCCACATCGCGCCACCGATGCCCGAAAGCGAGTTCATGGCAAGGTATGTCCTGTCCAGCGATGCAGGCACGACGTCTTGATCCCTGCCCCTGACCGTTCACTGCGCGCGTCATACCGACGCTGTATATTTACATAAGATGCATGACTAACAAGGGTCGACGTCACACGCTTGCAGAAGGGTAGATGATCTCGTTCGAGTGACCAGGCCCGGCACTGGACAGTGGCTCATGAAACCGTGGGGCGCCACTGACAGGCTACTGGAGAGCGGAGCTCATAACACAAGCATCCGTAGCGGCATCCACACACCCATCGCCATCATCACCAGGTTTTCGGTCAACGAGACAAAACCCAGCGGCACATTGCTGTCGCCACCGACACAGGTTGAACAGAGCGACGGTTTTCATCCCGAAGGGACAAAGGTGCTCCGTCGATGCTGATATCAATTGACACTGGCAGGTTTTCATGGCGCCCGTAAGAGTCTGACAACCTGGCCATCCCCCCCCAGGTGCCCTACGTTCATCAATCTTGATGTAGGTCAATGGTCAGGTAGTTCCTCGAGACTATGCTAAGAGAACCACTTCCTAATAATTTGTCTGACACCATGGTCAAGAACACTCCGGCACCTCATCCTAGACTTGCCCACGCCCAATACTTCTCCAAGTCCAGTCTATCCACTGACACAAAGGTTCAGACTCTGAACCCTGGACGCCTTTCCTCACACTCAGCTGTTGTTGCATGGCATTGACCTATGTGCAGCACCTAACCGAAATAATGTAAGCAAAAGCCTAGAATGGGCCCAATAGCCCGCCAGGAGAACGATCATGAACATTCGCAAGCACACTCTCGTCCTCGGACTCGCCTTGGCACTTGGTGCCAGCGGTACCGGCGTCGCCCTCGCCCAGGGCATGCCGGACCCTCAAGCCGGCCAGGGAAGCAGCATGATGGGCCAGGGCGGTATGGGCCCCGGAATGATGGGCCAAGGCGGTATGGGGCCTGGCATGATGAAAGGAATGATGGGTAGCGGGATGATGCCCTGCCCCATGATGGGCGGCTCCGGCATGGGCATGCAGCAGCTGCTCGAGCCCGAACAGCGCAGCGAAATGCGTGAGCTGATGCAGGGACACCGTCAGGAACAGCTCGAACGCATGGGGGAGATGATGAACCGGCGTGACGATCTCATGGCGCTAATGCAGGAGGCACGCCCCGACCCTGACGAGATTCAGGCACTGCACGGCCAGATGGCCGAGCTGCATGGCGAGATGCTGGCCGACCGGGTCCGCCACCACAACGCCCTGAACGACCTCCTCACCGACGAGCAGCGCGAACAGCTGCAGCAGGCCATGCCGGAGGGTATCACCCCCGAGGATCACGAATCCCATCACTGAGCGCTCTTCATCAACCGAGGTGGGCGGCCGCCGATAGGCCGCCCACCGGGCCTTGGCGATCAGGAGGAGAGCAATGGCCGATATGACCGATAACCGAATCACCCTGACGGTCCCAGGTATGGGCAGCGACCACTGTGCCGGCATCGTGCGCACGACGCTCGAGCGCCTTGAAGGTGTGGGCGATATCCACACCAATATCGCCAACCACCGCGTCAGCATAGCGGTGGGTGCCAAGGGCCCGGATGGCGAGGCACTGAAACGCGCCGTCGAAGGCGCCGGCTACGATGTCGCCGCCGTGCAGGGAGAAGCGGAGGAGGATGACGCCGAGGCCGATGCCGAGATCGAGGAGGGCTACCTCCGCCAGGCGCGCCAACGCCTGATCATCGCCGCGCTACCCACCACCCTGATCATGCTGCTGATGATGCCGCACATGTTCTGGCAACCGATCCCGGGGTATCTGGCGATCATCGCCGTACTGGCCTTCCCGGTGGTGTTCCTCTACGGCGGCATCGCCACCCATCGCTCGAGCTGGCGCTCGCTGAAGAACGGCACCTTCAACATGGACGTGCTGATCTCCATGGGCAGCCTTCCGCCCTACCTGATCGGCCTGGTCGGCTTCGTCTATCCCATGACCTCGTTCATCGAGATGGCCGCCACCATCATGACCTTCCACCTGCTGGGGCGCTATCTGGAGGCACTGGCCAAGGGGCGTGCCTCCCAGGCGATCCGCCGCCTGCTGACTCTGGGCGCCAAGACGGCACGGGTCGAGCGCGACGGCAAGGAGGTCGAGGTGCCGGTCAAGGAGCTCGCCCCCGGCGACATCATGATCGTCCGGCCCGGCGACAAGATCCCCACCGACGGCGAAGTGGTCGAGGGCGAGAGCCATCTCGACGAGTCCATCGCCACCGGCGAGTCGATCCCGGTCTACAAGAGCACCGGCGACAGCGTAATCGGGGCCACCATCAACAAGGAGGGGCGATTGCGGGTCAAGGCGACCCGCGTCGGCGGCGATACCTTCCTCTCTCAGGTGGTGCGCCTGATCGACCAGGCTCAGGGCTCCCGAGTGCCGATCCAGGAGTTCGCCGACCGCATGACCGGTCGCTTCGTGCCCGCGGTGCTGGCGATCGCCCTGGCCAGCCTCGTGGCCTGGGCGCTGTTCCCGGAGGCGCTGCGGCCGATCCTCGACTGGGGCGCCACCTTCCTGCCTTGGGTGAATCCCGAGGCAGCCGTGCCGGTGCTGGCCATACTGGCGGCCATCGCCGTGCTGGTCATCGCCTGTCCCTGCGCCTTGGGCCTGGCCACCCCCACCGCCCTGATGGTGGGCTCCGGCATCGGTGCCGAGCGCGGCATCCTGATCCGCTCCGGCGAGGCGATCCAGACCTTCAAGGACGTCAAGGTGATGGTGCTCGACAAGACCGGCACCATCACCCGCGGCGAACCCAGGCTCACCGATGCCGTCGCCGCCGAGGGTGTCGAAGAGGAGCGCCTGCTGACTCTGGCGGCGAGCGTGGAGAATGCCTCGGAGCACCCCATCGCCCGCGCCATCGTCGACGGTGCCAAGGAACGCGATGTAAAACCCGGCGAGGTCAGCGAGTTCCGTTCCACCGGGGCACGCGGCGTCTCCGGCAAGGTGGGCGAGGAGACTGTGTTGATCGGCAATCGCCGATTGCTGGAAGAGGAAGGAGTGACCGGCCTCGAGGCCCTGGACGAGGCCATGCAGGCCCTCGAGGACAAGGGGCGCACCGTGGTGATCGTCGCCGCCGACGGCCAGGCGCGCGGCCTCGTCGCCGTTGCCGATACCCTCAAGGAGGAATCGCGCGAGGCCATCCGCGGCATGCATGACCTCGGCCTGCACGTGGTGATGATCACCGGCGATAACGAGCGCGCCGCCCGCGCCGTGGCCGACGAGGTGGGCATCGACGAAGTCCAGGCCGGCGTGCTGCCGGAAGGCAAGGTCGACGCCATCCGCGCCCTTCAGGCCAAGCACGGCGAGCACGTGGCGATGGTCGGCGATGGCATCAACGACGCCCCGGCACTGACCCAGGCCAACGTGGGTATCGCCATCGGCGCCGGCGCCGACGTGGCCATCGAGGCGGCCGACGTGACCCTGGTCCGCGGCGAGCTGACCGGCGTGGTGGAGGCCATGCACCTCTCGCGCGCCACCTACGGCAAGATCGTTCAGAACCTGATCTGGGCCAGTGGCTACAACCTGGCCGCCATTCCCATCGCCGCCGTGGGGCTGCTGCATCCCATGGTCGGCGTGGTCGCCATGACTGCCAGCTCCCTGTCGGTGATCGGCAATTCCCTGCTGCTCAAGCGCCGCTATGCCCATACTCAACCCGCTGGAGAATCGTCATGAACCATTCCGACCCTTCCCATGAGCACCACGAGGAACGCCCCACTTCAGGGGCGCGCGGCCACACTGGCCATGGGCTGATGATGCTGGTCTGCGTCGCTCTGATGGGCAGCGCCGCAGCGTTTTTACTGTGGCGAGGGGGATCGCTGGGCGGTAGTGCCTGGCTGCTGCTGCCCATGCTGCTGTGTCTCGGTATGCACTTGCTGATGCACAATCATCTGGGGCCTCATCGGCGTGACCGGGATGAGTAACGAGACGCTAAACAGATCCAGCCTGCATCGACACCAGACAGGGAATGCCTTTGGCCGTGGCCAGCAACACTCTCATCTCCCTATACCTGTTCTGAGTTAGCGTTTAAAAATCAGAGCCCCAGACTGACGCCGGCGACGACGCCGGTATCCTCGGTGGGATCGCCATGATGGCGGGCGATGTCGGCAGTATCACCATACTGCTTCTCCCAGTAGGCGCCGACGTAGGGCGCGAAGCGGCGGGTCACCTCGTAGCCCAGCCGCAGGCCGAACTGCACCGAGTTGAGTCCCTCGCCGACGCCGAATTCCTCGACCTCGCTGGCCGCCACGGCGATCTCGGTGCGCGGCTGCAGATAGAGACGTTGCGTCAGGCGCAGATCGTACTCGCCCTCGAGGCTCGCCGAGACGTCCCCGTCGTCGCTGACCTGCAGCGCCAGGTCGGTCTCGATGCCGTAGGGCATCACGCCCTGCAGGCCGATCACCCCGTAGCCGCGCTCGGCATGGTCATCCGAGAAGACGCCGCCCTGGTAGCCGATGCCGCCCTGAAGTTCCCAGAAGTCGGCAATCAGCCGGCTGTAGAGCAACTCCAGCGATTCGAACTCGGCATCCTCGCCATCGCCCTGAACGTTCTCGCCCTCGGACTTGAGGTAGACCCGGTTGACGTCGCCGCCATACCAGGCCTGGAAGTCCCAGACCAGCGCCTCGTGGCCCTTGTCCGGTACGGCGTATTCGAGCCGGTCGAACAGCGCCATGGCCATGTTGTGTTCAGCCATCGGGGCGGGCCAGCCCTCCGGAGCATCGTAGCTGTCCTCGGCCTGGGCGACGGAGAGCGGAGTGGCCAGCAGTGCACCGGCCGCGATCATCGGGATTCTGGTATTCATGCCTTCTCCTTACGAGACCTTGACGACCCGGAACATGCCGGCATCCATGTGATAGAGCAGGTGGCAGTGGAAGGCCCAGCTGCCCTCGGCGTCGGCGGTGATCAGCGCCGAGACGCGCTCGCCGGGCTTGACGTTGAGGGTGTGCTTGCGGGGGATCAGCTCGCCCTGGCCGTTCTCCAGCTCCATCCACATGCCGTGCAGGTGGATGGGGTGCTCCATCATCGTCTCGTTGACCAGGATCAGGCGCAGCCGCTCGTCCTTCTCGAAGTGGATGGGGCCGGTCACCTCGCTGAACTTCTTGCCGTCGAAGGACCACATGTAGCGTTCCATGTTGCCGGTCAGGCGCAGCTCCAGCTCGCGACCCGGGGAGCGCCGGTCGGGCCAGGGGGCGAAGGCCTTGAGGTCGCGGTAGACCAGGATGCGACGTCCGTCGGGGTCGATGCCGATGCCCGCCTGGTCATAGCGGGATCCCGGCTGAGCCTCGCCGGGGGCGAGCATGCCCGCCTCATCGTCGCCATCACCCGGCTCCCTGTCACCGAAGTCGCCCATCCCCTCCATCTTGGAATGGTCCATACCCTCCATGTCCATGTCGGAGTGGTCCATGCCCTCCATGTCATCGGAGTGGTCCATACCCTCCATCTCGGAATGGTCCATGGCCTCCATGTCGTGGGCGCCCATGGCCTCCATGCCGCGGTCGGCGATCTTGCGACGCTCGGGAAGTTCCGCCTCCATGCCCTCGCGGGACGCCAGGGTGGCACGAGCGTAGCCGCTGCGGTCCATGGCCTCGGCGAAGATCGTATAAGCCGTGTCGTCCTCGGGAGCGACCAGTACATCGTAGGTCTCGGCCACCGCAATGCGGAACTCATCGACGGGCACAGGCTGTACCGGCTGGCCATCGGCAGCCACCACGGTCATCTTCAGTCCGGGAATGCGCACGTCGAAGTAGCTCATCGCCGAGCCGTTGATCACCCGCAGGCGAATCCGCTCGCCGGCCTTGAACAGCGCCGTCCAGTTCTCACCGGGCGAGTGGCCGTTGACCAGGTAGGTGTAGGTGCTGCCGGTAACGTCGGCGATGTCACGCGAACTCATGCGCATCTTCGCCCACATGCCGCGCATCTCCGACGTCGCCGCAAAGCCCTTCTCGCGCACGTCGGCGAAGAAGTCGGCAATAGTACGCTCCTGGAAGTTGTAGTACCCCTCGGCGGTCTTGAGGTTGCGAAACACCGCCATGGGGTCCTCGTAGGTCCAGTCGGTGAGCAGCAGCACGTGCTCGCGATCGTAGCGGAAGGATTCGCGCTCGGCGGCATCGATGATCAGCGGCCCGGCATGGCCAAGCTGCTCCTGCAGGCCGGAGTGGCTGTGGTACCAGTAGGTGCCGTTCTGGCGCACCGGGAAGCGGTAGGTGAAGGTCTCGCCGGGTTCGATGCCGGCGAAGCTGACGCCAGGCACGCCATCCTGGCCGGCGGGCAGGATCAGGCCATGCCAGTGGATGGATGTGGGCTCGTCGAGCAGATTGGTGACCCTGAGCACGGCATCCTGGCCTTCCTTGAGCCGAATCATCGGCCCGGGGCTGGTGCCATTGATGCTGATCGGCCGAGCTTCCTTACCATCGACCAGGATAGATTCACGCCGGATGGCCAACGCCAGCTCCGGACCTTCCTCTATACCTTTAGCATAGATGCTGGATTGTCCCCATGAGACCGCCCAGGCGGGCTGTAATCCTAATGCAGTAGATCCGACTCCCAGTACCGCACCGGTTTTGAGCAATTGGCGACGCGAGATTCCATAGGTCGAAACACTTGAACTTGTCATGCATCACTCCATCAGCACGTGGATACGCTGATCATGACGCAACAAGCTGAAAGTATCCTGAATATTGGGAGGGCTAGGGTTCATGGCAAGGGATAGTGATCGTCACTTTCAATCCCCTCATTGTGCCAGTATCAAACGCAACACCACCTTCATAGCGATCCATGAGTTGGCTGAGTATCGACAAACCCAACCCATGGCCTGGATGGCTTTCATCAAGTCGAACGCCACGCTGTGCCAGCTTGGGTAACACATGTCGAGAGATGCCTGGCCCGTCGTCCTCGATGACAATAGTCAATCCCGATCCCATCGATAAATGACACTCGATCTCACGACTCGCCCATTTGCCGGCGTTATCAAGAGGGATTCCCAGCATTTCTGAAAAATCATGACGCTCTATCGGAATACATGCGCTGTCTCCGGCGTTGATAGTCAAGTGGAACCACTTGTCGGGATAAAGCATGCGGAAAGTATCAATCAGTCGATGCACATCTTCGGGAATACATGCAAGCTGCCCCGCACTAGGACCAGCAATCCACGAGCGCCGAATTTCCGCTTCCAACTGTCCATGAATATCCTCCAGGCGTTGCAACAGCTTCTCTCGACGATTCTCGTTTATTGGACGACCACCGCGGAGTACCTGTGTTACCGCAGCGAGTGGCGTCTTCAAGGCATGGGAAAGGTTCGCTGCCGAATCACGACCTCGTTGAAGACGAGTATCGATTTCATCCATGAAACGGTTGAGCTGCGTCACCAGACCATCCAGTTCGGAAGGGGCATTCAAGGCCAGGCGTTGTCGGCGGCCAGTCCTCAATTCCATCAATTGCCCCTGAAGGTGTTTCAGCGGTACAAGCCCTCGATGCACTGCCACCAGATTCAAGGCAATCAGCAACACCAGCAACACACCCGCGATCGCCCCAACCCACCAGTGGAGAGTGTCGAGACCGGCTTCTACCTGGGAAAACTCTTCCCCGACCAGGAGTACACCATCGCTATCATCGAGGGAAAAACCACGCCGATAGACCAATAACCGATGCTCTTCCCAAACCACCTCTATCAATGCATCATCGGTGTTATCCAGATAGGGCTTGAGCGCGGTCTGCCAACGTGCCTCTGAGGCACTGACCTCATCGTCCAGTTCCAGCACATAGAGGTGGTGGAACACCTGATATCCCTGACTGACGGAATCAAGCATTGCCGGAGTAGTCTCACTCTCCTGTTGCAATTGTCGAACTGCGTGATCAGCTTCACGTTGCAGACGTTCACCTAGAAAGTCCTTTGCCAGTTCCCGAAGCAGGAAGCCATGCAGTACCCAGGCTGCCCCCACTACAACCAATGCTGTGCCGGTCAGCCAGACCAACAGGCGGAAGCGTAAACTTCGGCGGTCAATGCGAAACAAAAATATACCCCTGCCCCCGCCGGGTCTGGATCACCTCTCTACCCAACTGACGACGCAATCGCCCTATATACACTTCCACCAGGTTCGATGCAGCAGCGTCCTGTCCCAGCGAGTAGAGCTGGTCGAGCAGATGTGATTTGGAATGAACCCGATCAGGATAGTGCATCAGATAACGTAACAGCCGGAATTCCGTCGATGTTAACGGATGCCAGCTCTCGTCACCGACACTGACACACTGAGTCGACTCATCAAGTGTTATGCCATTGAGCGACAATTGATCGGTTAAACCACCGGAACACCGGCGCAACAATGCATGTAGACGGGCCAACAATTCCGCTTCATGGAAGGGTTTGGTCAGATAGTCATCGGCCCCCCGACGCAGACCGACGACTTTATCTTCCCAGGTATCCCGGGCGGTCAGCACTAGTATCGGCAGATCATGTCCCGCTCGACGCCACTGTTCCAGCAAATCGAGACCCGACCCATCCGGCAGCCCCAGGTCCATGATGGCCAACACGTACGACTCGGTCGTCATGAGAGACCAGGCTACCCGCAAACTAGGGGCTAAATCCACGCAATAACCGTTATCCCCGAGGCTTTCCTCCAGACTCTCGGCCAACAGATCATCATCTTCAAGAAGCAACAGCTTCATGGATCAACCCTGGAGATCGATGACTCCATACATGCCTGACTCATAATGCCCCGGGATGTTACACGCGAATTCAAGCTCGTCCACATTGTCCGGAGCGGTCCAGACCAGACGTTCGGTCTCTCCCGAAGCAATCGTGACAGCGGGCATGTTACCGCCATGCTCCCCCTCTTCCATGTCATGACTGCCGTGGCTGGCGTGATCATCATGATGCCCTTCACTGCCCATTTCCTGCATCATCTCACGATGCTTCTCCTGAGCTCCTGCATCCCCGATGACGAACTCGTGCTCGACATCTCCGGTATTGTGAATCTCGAACTCGATGGTCTCTCCTGGCTCCACATTCAATGCTTCCGGATCGAACCACATATCACCCGCCACAACGCTGACGGTACGATCGAGTTCAGCTTCTGCCTGACTACTATGGTCCCCCTCGTGCTCTCCTGTTGCCATGGCGGTGGAAGCCAGTAAACCAAAGCCCAATGCCAGAAATGATGCTCGCATGGATACCTCCCATTCATTGTCTTGTTGACAGGAATATCCTACATCATGAAGCTGAAACCAGCCTGAAACGGGGACTCCCTCTATTCCACACCATTATCACGCATTATTATCGAAAAATCATATACCTATGTGCTGGACCAAGGTTTATTTCAGCATGTCGATCTGTTATATACGAGTAAAATAACAACACTGCATGAGGTTCTGCCCCTTCCCCTGATTGAACCACCGAGCACGGGGCCATGCCCCAGAGGAGATAAGCGATGATGGCAGAATGCTTTTCAGTGATGGGCAGTATGGGATGGGTAGGTTGGATCATGCCCCTCGCCATGCTGACACTGTTTGGACTGGCAATCGCTGCGCTAGTCAAATACCTGAGAAATTGACTATATACCAGCCAAGACGGCCGCTCTCCACCTCTCGAGCGGCCGAACCGATACTGATGCCAGGGCACGGGAGTCTGCAGCACAAGGATTCTCAGCGGGTTTATCTCCGCAGTTCAGCCGCCTATAATAGCGGCGCTTCGCCCTCTTAGCTCAGCAGGATAGAGCAGCCGCCTCCTAAGCGGCAGGTCGCAGGTTCGAATCCTGCAGAGGGCGCCATCCAGGTAATCGACGCTCCCCAAACCTGACCACCAACCCCGTAACAACGCCTGTCGTTGCCGGCATGCCTCCCCCAGCTTGCCCGAGCCATTCCTCCCTCTCAGTGCACGTTCGAGCTCGTCGTCACTGATCGCATCTCCTGCGACAAACACGGTTTATTACGTGCTCTCTCTGGCCACCAACCTGACACCTAGATCGAGGCGGGTCTCTTGCTCCGTCAAGCTCCCCCCCAAACGCGCCAGCAACATCCGGGCGATATGCTGACCAATTTCCTGGCTAGGCGGCTCAACGGTTGTCATGGGCGGTACGGTGCTGGCGGTGAAGTCCTGGTTGCCAAAACCCGCTACGGCGAGTCGGTCGCGAATCGGCCATCCTTGACGCTGGCATTCGAGCAGGACACCAAGTGCCACTATATCGTTAGCGCAGAAAATCGCTTCCAGGTCAGTATGATCACTCACTAATTCTCGCACCAGCTCTCCGGTCTCTGCGGTATTGCTACGCCCCTGCAACTCGCGTAGCACAACGGAGCCGCCGGCATTGGTCATATCCTCACGAAACCCCTGATAGCGTTCCTTCGCCCGTATATCACGCTGGAAACTGGTGCTAAGAAAGGCCGCTTTCCGATAGCCTTTAGCCAGAAAATGTTCTGCTACCAATTTTCCGCAGGTGCGATGGGAGAAGCCGACGACCATATCGAGTCCTTTCTGGCCGAAATCCCACATTTCCACGATGGGCGTGTCACTCTTGGCAAGCAGCGAAATCGATTTTCGGCTATGCGCAAACCCCGTCAGCACCAGGCCAGCAGGATTCCAACTCAGGATTGAGCGGATCAATTCTTCCTCACGCGACTCATCGAATTCGCTGTTACCGATCAGCAATTGGTAGCCCGCAGGCCGTAAATGTCGTTCCAAGGTTTCTAGTGTGGCTGAGAAGAACGAGTTGGTGATGGTGGGTACAATGACGCCAATCACGTTGGAGCGCGAAGAGGCCAATCCCCCCGCCATGGTATTGGGAAGATAGCCCAACCGATCAATTGCCGTTTGGATTCGTTCGGCTCGCTGGCTGGAAACCTTATCCGGATGGCGTAGATAGAGCGATACCGTACTCGGGGAGACGTCTGCCAATTGGGCAACCTCGCCCATGGTGGCCCGTTGAGAGTTGCGTCTTTGTCTTGCCACTGTTACAGCCCTATTCCGGTGATTCAGAGGGTTATACAAACATCACTGTGACTACCGAGGCGCTTCGTGACACCTCGAATGACCATGGCATGCAGTCCAAACCACTGATTGCTTTATAAAAGGTTGCGACGTATTCGTCCCTGAACGAAACGTTGATCCATAAGCGGTATAGCTAGCCATACGACGAAAGCACAACCCGATACACATTGTATCGCAAAAATCGCAACGCTACGATAAACAAGCAATAAATCTTAATAACCAACATTAAGTTATTGTTAATAATGGATTTTAACAAATTCATTAAATTTCGTAGCGATACGAGGAAATGAACAATGAAGCCTGTACGTCGTTCCATGATCCTGTTGATGCTCGCCGGCACCTCGCATACTGCGTTTGCTCAAGACACTTTGGACATCATCGTGCCCTTTGCTGCAGGTGGTGCAACGGACATCGTCGCACGTAGTTTCGAGCCGCCCTTCTCCGATAACCTCGGCGTCACTTCGGTAGTGCGTAACGTGGCTGGCGCCAGTGCAACGGAAGGCACCGCTGAGGTCGCCAACAGCGAAGGCAACCCCAACATTATCGGCTACGAGCCGGCCGGCGCGCTCAGCATCCAGCCGTCGCTGAAAGATCTCCCCTACGGGCCGGACAGCTTCACCTACATCTGTCGGACCACGTCCAATCCGATGTTCTTGATGGTGTCCCAGTCGTCCGACATCGAAAACTTCGACCAGCTCGTCGCAGCCTCCCAAGAGGAGCCGCTGCTCTATGGCTCCTCCGGGCCTGGCACGCTACCGCAACTGGCGGTCGCCGCTCTGGTGGGCGAAAGCGACCTCGAGGCCTCACATATTCCCTACAGCGGTTCCGGGCCGGCCATGAATGCGCTAGCGGGCGACGAGATCCAGATCATGGCAGACACCGAGACCATCCTCGCGAACTATGACCTCCGCCCGTTGGCGGTCTTCGCCGACCATCGCATCGAAGGCTACGAGGATGTACCGACCATCGGTGAACTGGGCCTTCCGGAGATGGAATTCGCCGTCTGGCAGGGCCTGGTGGCGCCCAAGGGTATTTCACAAGAGCGGAAGACCCAGTATTCCGACGCCTGCAAGGCCACGCTCGAGTCCGATCGATTCAAGTCTTTCGCCGAGAAAGCCAAGGCCGGCATCGCCTATCTCGGACCGGAAGATTTCGAAGCCTTCGTGAAGCAGCGTTACGACGCCAACAAGCAAGTATTACGCGATGTCGGCCTGATCGAATAAACCCGCAAACCATCATTCAGCGAGGTATGCGTCATGATTGCGAGATTGGCCAACCCCAGGGTGTTGCTGGGCCTGGCCTTGTTCCTTGTCGGCGCCGTGCTGGCGTTCCATGCCTGGCGCGGCCCGACCGATGCCATGCTGATGCCGCGTGTCGTACTGACGCTGTGGTGTGGATTTGCTCTGGTGATCACTTTCGTCGAGCTGTCGCATGCCACGGCAATGAGCAGCAGGTCGCTGTCACCGTTGCCCGTGCTGATGGCGGCCGTACTCATCGCCGCCATCGCGGTGGCCAGCCTGGGGTTCCTGCTTCCCTCGCTGCCGCTCGTCGCCTTGACACTGTGGCTGTTTCGCCTGCGCCGCCCACTGCCGTTGGCGGTGGGCACGCTCGTCATCGCCGGTGGCCTGTGGTTCTTGTTCCACCACGTGCTGCTGATTCGGCTGCCGACACTCTTGACCAGCGGAGCGCTGTAACATGGATATCATTCTTGCTGCGGTGGGCGATGCCTTCGCCTGGCAGGCGTTGCTCGCCATCGTCGTCGGTACCTGGGCCGGGATCATCATTGGTGGGCTGCCGGGCCTCGGGTCGGTGGTGGGACTGACCGTCTTTCTTCCTTTCACTTTTGGAATGTCCACCATTACCAGCATGGCGCTGCTAATCGGTGTCTACTGCGGTTCCGTCTACGGTGGCTCGATCACCGCTATTCTCATCAATACTCCCGGTACACCCCAGTCGGCGGCGACCACCTTCGACGGTTACCCCATGACTCAGGAAGGGCGTGTCGACGAAGCGCTGGGCTGGGCGACGTTCGCGTCCTTCTTCGGCGGCGTTCTTTCCTGCGTAATATTGATCTTCTGCGCGCCGCAGCTCGCCAAGTTCGCCGTTAACTTCGGCTCGATCGAAGTCTTCGCTCTCATCTGCCTGGCGATGATGTGCATCGTGGGCGTTTCCAAGGGTAGCGTCATGAAGGGGCTGGTTTGCGGCATGATCGGCTTCTTTCTCTCCATGGTGGGTTCGGACCCCATTACCGGGGCCGACCGCTTTACCTTCGGTAGCTATGCCTTGTCTTCGGGGCTGACGCTGATTCCGGTGGTGGTGGGCGCTTTCGCGCTTTCGGAAGTCTTCGTGCGTTTTTCCTCGCGGGACGATCCAGGTGCAAAAATCCCTGAGGCCAAGTTGCGCCTTCCTAGGCTGGGTGAGTGGTTTAAGCGCTTGATTGAGCTTGTCCGCGGCTCGTTGATCGGTAGCTTCATCGGCGCATTGCCGGGCACCGGTGCGGCCGCGGCAGCGTTCATTAGCTATGCCTCTGCGCAAAAACTGTCGCCGCGTCGCGATCGCCTGGGCCAAGGCGAGCCGGATGGCATCATCGCTTCGGAGTCGTCCAATAATGCAGTGACCGGCAGCTCGTTCATTCCTACGCTGGCGCTGGGCATTCCAGGCGATGTCGTCACGGCGATGATGATGGGCGCCATGGTGATTCATGGCATCACGCCGGGTGTACGGTTAATGGTCGATCAAGCGCAGACGGTCTACTCCCTGTTCGTCGTGCTGATCATCGTCAACGTCGCCATGCTGATCTTGAGCAAACCCTCCATCGGCCTGTTTCGCTACCTGTTCCGGCTGCATCAGGGCTACGTCATGGCCGCCATCGTGATCTTCAGCTTCATCGGTGCTGCGACGGTGCGCGGCAATCCGCTCGACCTGGTGGTTGCCGCCTTGACCGGCATCCTGGCCTACGCCCTGCGCCGCGCGGATTACCCGCTGGCCCCCCTTGTCATCGGCATGGTGCTGGGGCCGGAACTGGAAAGCTCGCTGCGTCGCGGCCTGCTGATCAAGCGCGGCGACTTCCTGGAATTTTTCACCCATAGCGGCATCTCCATGACGCTGTTCTCGTTGCTCGCGCTGTTCATCATCTGGACCGTGTGGTCGGGAATCGCCCAGCGGCGCCAGTCGTCGGCCAACGCCCCACGCGCCGAAAGCGACGCCACCAAGTAATCCTCTTTTCCGAATTTGTTACTGGATACGCGACATCATGATTATTACCGACATTAAGACGCACGTGCTTGCCGCTCCGATCGAGCAGCCTTTCGCTTTTTCCCAAGGGTGGGTGCATCAGCGCACCGCCATGCTGGTCGAGGTCCATACAGAGGATGGCCTGGTCGGCTGGGGTGAGTCGATCAATCATGGCCTTCAGCCGCCGCAGGTTGCCCAGGCGGTCGTCGAGTACGCCCTCAAGCCGTTACTCGTCGGCCGCTCAGTGTTCGACCACGAAGTGCTATGGGAGGAGATGTACAACCACACCCGTCCTTACGGCCAGAAAGGCGCAGCACTGTTTGGCATAGCGGCAGTAGACATTGCGCTATGGGATCTTTTCGGAAAGGCGCTGGGGCAGCCGATCCATCGACTCATGGGCGGCGCGTTTCGGCATGAGATCCGTCCCTATGCGACCGGCTTCTACCGCCGCGAAGAGGGGCGCTACCCCGAGGACATCGTGGAAGAGGCGTTGCGCCACCAAGCCAACGGCTATTGGGCGATGAAGATCAAGACCGGTTTCGGTGTCGACTCGGACATTCGCGACATGCGCGCAGTGAGAGAGGCGGTTGGTGACGACGTACAGCTAATGATGGATGCCAACTGCGCCTATAGCGTGCCGGCGGCACGGCGGATCCTCATGGAACTCGAAGATACGCGGGTCCACTTCTTCGAGGAACCGCTCAGCCCAGAGAACCGTCACGGTTACCGCGAACTCAAGGGTGTGTCGCGCACTTACGTGGCTGCTGGCGAAAACGAATACAGCAAGATTGGCTATCGCGAGCTGATCAGTGACGGGGCGCTGGATATCATCCAGCCCGACCTAGGGGCCGCCGGCGGCTTTACCGAATGCCGCAAGATCGCCGCACTTGCCCAAGCCTGGCACGTGCCGCTGATTCCCCATGTTTGGGGCACCGGCATTGGACTCGCCGCTGCCGTACAGTTCATTGCCACGCTGCCACCACAACCACTATCGCTGAACCCGGACGAGCCGATGCTCGAGTACGACCAATCCGCGCACCCCTTCCGCCAGGAGCTGATCGGGGGGGAGTTCGCGCTCAACGTCCGTGGTTGCGTGGAGGTGCCCGACAAACCGGGGCTGGGCATCGAGATCGACCGAAACGTCATCGACCGTTATCGACTCTGAAGCGCGCAGGTTCTAGCCAAGGGAGCAATGTATGCACAACGCGAAAAAAGTATTGGTGCTGGGCGTCGACGGTCTAATCCCCGAGTTGGTCGACCGGTTTTGCCACGAAGGGGTCCTGCCCCATATCGATCGATTGCGCCGGGAGGGCGGCACGACACGACTTATGCCCTATATCTCGACCTGGGGTGACACTAACTTCGTCAACTTCCTGACCGGGCAGGCGCCAGGGAACAGTTGGGTCGGGCAACGCATCTCTCCCAGCGGGACGCGGCATCTGTTGGAATTGATGACCGAAGCGGAACAAAAGTGTGCGCTGGTGCACTTTCCCGAGTCTCTCAAGCCCACCGGTAAGAACGATCTCTGTCTGGCGCCGTTCTGGAGCGGCAGAGGCCCGGCACCGATGGAGATGGCCCCCGCCGGCCTGCACAGCACCGATCTCTCACAGTGGCCCGACGTTCCTCAGAACGAGGCGCTGGGCTGGCCACCGAGTGGTAGCCTAGCCCATCACCAGAAGCACAACCGCCACGCAATCGAGCGCTCGGAGACTCAATACCATGCCGTTATCCGGCTCAATGCTGGCGATACCTTGGCGGTGACCTTGAGCCCGACAGCCGACACACGGCTACAACTGGCAGTCAAGGATAGCTCGGCGACACTGGGTGTGGGCGAATGGAGCGCCTGGTTGCCCGTCGAGGCGAGCGATGAGCGTGGGTATGTGCGTTTCAAGCTGCTAGCCTACGATGCCGAACGGGGGCACGTGGATCTGCTGCAGTCGCAGATCACCATGCCCGAGCGGCTGGGCAACCAGCCTGCGCTGGCCGAGAAACTGACAAAACGCCACGGGCCATTCATCTCCAAGTGGACCGTGTCAGCGGACCCGGACACGCCCTATTTCGAGACCAGTTTCGAAGAGGGTCGCTACCAATTGGAATGGCTCGTCGATAGCGCCCTGACCTTGCTCAACGAGGAGGGTTTCCGCTTGTTCGCCACGGTGTTCCGTCTCAACGACGAAACCCATCACACCTGCCTGGCCTATTGCGACCCCGAATCACCCTTCTTTACCTCCGATGGCCAGGAACGTTACCTGGACACCATCCGCAGCGCGTACCAGGTGCTCGACGATGCGGTAGGCCGCCTGCTGGCTGGGCGACGCGACGACACCGTGATCGTGCTCGCCTCGGATCATGGCGACGTGCCGAACCATTACCTGTGCGACATCCATCGACGGCTGGCCGAGTTCGGTCTCTGCACGCTCGACGAGCAGGGCCGACCGATACGACAGCGCAGCCAGGCCTTTCTCAAGGATGAGCGCGGCGGACTGGAGGTCTTTGTCAATCGAGCCACCCTGGAAGAGGGCATCGTTTCCGAGACTGACGTGGCCGAGGTGCAGACTCGGATACTCAAGGCTTTGAGCACGTGGTACATCGATACGCCGCAAGGCGAGCGCAACGTGGTCGCTTTCGCCCTCAAGAAACAGGACGCCAGTGTGCTGGGGTACTGGGGCGACGATGCCGGGGATGTGCTGTTCGCCTACGCCTCAGGATTCGTGTGGGGTGTCAACCGGCGTGGCGATACCGTCGCCGCCGTGGAAAGCGCCGGCGCCAACCATGGCCCTCAGGTGCCGTCCGCCAGCACTGCGTTCGCCTCCAACCACGGCCTGGCGATCCTGCACGGAAAAGGAGTACGGCCCGGCTCCTGGCTGCCATTCGATACCCAGCGCGGGATCCAGCGCATGGACAATGCCGGGGCCACGTTCGCGCGCCTGCTGGGCCTGGATACCGCCACGCTCGACGGTATGCCGCTGAACGCGCTGCTCGAGAGAGAAAACACCCAATAATGGCCGCTCGATTGTGCGCTCCCTGGATCGGCCAGGATATGTCCGGTTCGAACGGGTAATCGTAAGGTGAGAGACCATTGACCTTGGCCGTTTCGATCAGACTATAAATCGCTGCATTGGCGTGGGCACCGCTCGGGTCTGGCTGAATAGCCAGTTCTTGCGCTTATGCTCAGCTGGGCATAACCGCAATTATGCCTAGTCCCCGATCATGCGCTGCTATTTGGATAAATTATCCGCAACACCTTGATTATAAATGAGGACCCCTGCCCAAAGGAATGGGGCCACAAGACATAAGCTTTGAGTACCACTCGCCACCCTATCGGGAGGGGGCTCATGTCAAACCATCCATATTTTCATGTTCAGCCGCAGCAATCAGCGCTATCGAAGGCCGACACAGACTTGCTTGACCGGTATGTTGCCTACCTGCAACGAAGAGGGCATACCGCCAGTACAACGAAGGATTACTGCAAGGCGGTGCTCGTCATCTTCTCGATGATTGTGGCTTTGCAGCGACGTGTCCGATAAGAGCCTAGCGTCTTGAGTGTTGTGTAGCGCACTACAATAGCAAGGGCTTACGGTCTTCTCCGTAGGCCCTTTTTTGGCTGCAAGCAAGTTACCGCCTGCCGATCACTGGCTATATCAGTCGACTCAGAGCCGCTTGATATCGATCAGATGACCGACGATGGGGTAGCCGGCTGCGCGAGCCGCTTTTTCGGCTTCCACCTGGGCCTCCAGCTTGGAGATGCTGGATGAGTGGTGCTCGAAGACGGTGTCCATCTCTAGCTGCTTCTTACGCACGGCCAACTGGACGATATGCCCCGTCTTCAGCCTTTCGGCAGTCGTCTTTTCCATTGCACGTCGAGACGAGCCGGGTTGGCTAGAGGTATCCGACTGAGGCGTTGAATTCTGGAAATCGTCGATTTCACGCCGTATCTGTTTTTCAAATTCGTCGAGATCCGTATTCATTGAATACCTTGTAGTCAATCACGGAACAGTGAAGATCCGTATTCATTGAATACCTTGTAGTCAATCACGGAACAGTGATGATGATACACATCTCACATTGTACACCTACGAACAACGCATCAAAGCCGTGAAGCTCTAGACCAAATACGGCAGGAGTGCCGCTGCTATCATTCGTGAGTTTGGGTATCCCTCGAAGAAAAACCTGCGCCGCTGGCATGCGATCTACATCCGCACCGGAGGGCTTCTTAGACCAGCAAGGCAAGGCCATCGATTTGCTTGCGCATGTCGACCGGCTCGGGACAAAGATAGACATGCAGTCCGAGTCGGGGGAATCATGACGATATCTCCAACGCCACGAAGCGTGTTGGCCGGTGACGCCGGGGAACGGGAACGCCTTGCACGGACAGACGCTGTTCCCAGATCATCAGCGCTGCCAGATCCAGCGTCTGCTCATCGGCATAGGTGCTCAAGACCAATTGTCGGATGGATGCATGATAGAGGTGCCCGAGCCTGTAGGCCTGCGTCGGGGTCAGTTCCATCCTAGATCCTCCTGTTCAGCATGAGAAGCCAGTGTGAACAGTACCAGCCAGTTCAGGTGGATGAGGTTCGTGGACCGTTTACGATAGACAGGATAAACATACATCATGACACCGTGAGGGGCCTCAAGCGATCATGGTCTCTGGTGCAGTACGTTATCACTACACGATTTACATACGAACTCCCAAGGGGTACACCATGAGCTGAAAAATCAGAACCCTATGGATCAGGAGTTATATAATGGACGATAACTCGACCAACACTTGTCGATTTTCTGTACAGCATGAACCAAGAAGGGGATACTCCAAAAAAGGCCTAATCTGCATTAGCGCTATATAATCTTTTCTCTTTATATTTTTTGTACAAAGGAATCAGGATTGAAACAGACAGCAATGCGATAGCAACACCTATCAGTGTTGCACTGATCGGCCGCGACAAAAAGATCGTCATATCGCCTTGCGACATTGCCAGTGAACGACGCAATTCGCTTTCAGCAATCGGCCCGAGGACTAGGCCAAGAATAATCGCGACCAGGGGAAACCTGAGTTTTTCCAACAAGAACCCTAGCACACCGAAACCGAGCATCAGCCAAACATCGAACATTGAATTGCGCACTGAATAGGTTCCGACAATGCAGCACATCACAATGATGGGCCCCAGTACCGAATAAGGTGTATTAAGAAGCTTGGTAAACAGTTTTATGAAAGGCTTTGAGAAAACCAATATCATGAAGTTAACAATAAATAATCCGGCAAAAACAGCATAAATAAGATCACTGCTTACCATCATGAAATTCGGCCCTGGTTGCAACCCATGCATGATGAAAGCTCCCAAAATTATCGCCGTGGTGCCGCTGCCTGGAATACCCAATGCAAAAAGTGGTACCAGAGCCCCCATAGCTGCTGCATTGTTCGCTGCTTCAGGCGCCGCAATGCCCTCCGGTGCACCTTTACCAAAATCCTGGGGATGTTTCGACCAACGCACCGCTTCACTGTAGCTCACCATGGCAGCAGTGCTCGCACCAATACCAGGCAATATACCGATTGCCACTCCCAATAGTGACGACCTAGAAAGCGTCAACGCGATCTTTCGCATGATCGCGGAATCAAAGATCTTGACCTTGACCTTGGTCAGCGGCTGCTGAGTTTCCGTTCCAGATGCTCGTTTCATGACTTCGGAAATAGCGAAGAGACCCACAATGACAGGGATCAGCCCGACACCTTCAGCCAGATTCAAGCTACCGAATGTATAGCGAGGTGTCCCCGTCAATGGATCGATACCAACCGTTGCAATAAACAAGCCCAGTGCAGCACCAATCAGGCCATAGATCAGCTTGCCACCTAGAGAGGCCACTACCGTTAGCCCCAATACGGCCAGCGCAAAATACTCGGGCGATGAAAACTGAAGTGCCACGGAAGCCAGCAAAGGAGTAAATACGATCAGCGCCACGGTACCCACCAAGCCACCGATCGCGGAACTCAGAATACCGATACCCAGGGCTTTCCCCGCTTCCCCTTGCTGGGTCATCGGGTAGCCATCAAACGATGTCATTACTGCTTCTGGCGTCCCAGGTGCACGGTATAGAATTGCCGTAATCAACCCTGAAAATACCGTGGAGCCATAGATCGCTGTCAACAGCATGAATGCTGCAGTCGCATCCATTCCATAAGTTACAGGCAGTAGTATCACTACCAGGATGACACCGCTGATACCCGGTAACGCACCCCCGATAAAGCCAATGAAAACTGCTGACATCAATATCAGGAGGTTCACCGGTTGAAAAACAACAGCTACACCGCCCAGAAAATTTTCAATCATTGTTTTCTCCAACAGATTTCATTAGCAATGACGGCCTAAGATAGGGAAGTCAAGGAAGAGGTATATTCAGCAATGTAACAAATACGCCTTGGATCAACCCCATGGCTATCAAGACCGTGGCCAGAATGGCTCCCTTGTGTCGTGTACCAAGAACCATAGTACAGACGAGAGAAAACACTCCCGTTGCTATTAAGAATCCGACCAATTGCATCAAAACGGTGTAAAGAACGGCCAATACCAGAATCACCCAATGCTTTGACCTGGCCAATGCATGTGAAATTTCGTGAGCCGATAATATACTGACATTCGCCCCCCTCTTGTTACATGGAGAACCTTGATTAAATCGTTCTTCATTATTCGCGTTTTCTCTTTTCTCTCTCGATCTAGTTATCGAAAACAATGTGATGACAAGAACTACCAATATCACCCACAAGGTAAAAGGCCACAACCTCGGACCAATGAATGTCGATACCTCACCTGCCCCCGGCAACTGCATGGTCGGATAAAAAGACGCTAGCAAAAAAATCAGCAATGCGGACGGAAAAACATAGTTCCTATAACTCATGGCAACAACCGTTTATCTATCTGCTAACTTCATTATCGGCACACTCAAATTCCAAAAATCGAGTGTCTACATAAAATAGACCATGCATGAAAAACCACCTACGCTTAGATAGCACTGACTGACCACCTTATATTGCTGGCCAGTCAGTAAGCTGGCATCATGAAGAACAGTTCATTGATTTGTTTCCTCAATCAATCGAGTGTAGAGTTCCAGGTTTTCTTCCAGTTTTTCCTTATACTCTTCACTACCCATCCAGCCTTCACGATAATGAAGGTTTACCTTTTCTTCATAGGACTGATACTCATCAGAGTCATAAACGGATTTCAATGCATCTTCCATCTGGCTAACGATCTCAGGTGGTGTATCTGCATTGACAAAGACGCCACGTTCATTCCCATCTGTCAGATCCCATCCATTCTCGACCGTCGTGGGAATATCCGGGAAGTTTTCCAGGCGATCTTCTGCAAACACCAATATCGGCCTCATATCCCCGGACTCGATGTAGTTCAGCGTCGAGCTGATCTCACCGAACATGCCATCGATGTTGCCACTCAGAACATTGGAGGAAACACTACCCTCTTCATCATAAGGTATGAAACTGATATCCAGGCCGCTTGCATCCCGGAAAGAGAGAAAGGCCATTTTGTCAGGACTTGCGGCATGCGTACCACCGATGGTCACTTCTCCAGGATTTTCCTCGGCATATGACAGGAAGGCTTCAAGGTCCTCGTGCTTGTCCGGGTTGACGATCAATGTCATGACATCAGATTGCATACGCGCGACAGGTGTCAACTCTTCAAGTTCTGTTGGATTCTGTCCTGCCGCTAAAGAGGTCACCAGTGTCGATGACGCAAAATCCCAGGTATGCCCATCAGGTTCACTGTTTGCCGTGCGCTGATGCGCGACTGAACCGGATGCTGATGGTAAGTTGATCACTGTAATCGATGTATCCAACTCCTCTTCGAGCATAGGCTGTACGGTACGGGTAAAGTTATCAGTACCACCGCCAGCGCCTGCGGCGACGAGGAACTTGAGATCCTCACTTGGGTAGTCATTCGCAGCCTCGTCCGCCGCAGCTAGTGTGGGCCCCATCAGCATGGCAACACCGAGGGAACCGAAGACAATCATCTTGTTTTTGCTGGACATGGTGCTCTCCATTCGTTGATTGTTTTGTTACGTTGATTTCATTTCTATTCCGTCATAACCGCAATGGCACTTCACTCATGCATTTCTCGGATCGACACCTCCCATTTAGTCAGCGATACAGATATAACAGATGGCAACGTTCCGACTGTCGTTACATGTTTTCACGTGAAAACAAGGCATCCTGCTCGTACCGAAGCTGGAGCAACGTCGAGTCCTCTATCTCGAGCGCTGCAAAGGGAATGATTTCGTGCGCTTCGACATCCCGTGTCAGGCGTGCCCCCGGTAACATGTAAAATGGAGCATGGCCCGCTGGCTCAAGTGCTCGAGAGGCATGCACCTCAGGTTGGAGACCAGCAATATTGCGATGATGACCTCGCATTTCGAATATATGGCCGGCCGACAAGGCCTCAGTAGCTCGAGCCACGAGGTCAACCCTGGGTCTGGTATTCTGCCCTCCTCCGCAAGTCACCCCGTTAATCACCATATCAAGCAGGGATATCGGGGCTTCCAAGCCTAGAAGATGGCGAGGTAAATAAATCATGGCACTTTGTTCGCTTCGGCTGAGGATATGCCCCTTACCGTGAAGCATTTCCCAGGCTTCGTTATCTTTACAACGCACCACCACGAACACGCCACCGGCAAAACTGACCTCATCGGGTTTACGCAGACAATTGAAGACTTCAAGACGCTCGTGACCGCCCAGAACTCCCCCGTTGTCGACAGTGTCCAACAGAGTGGGAACCTCGGGTATTCGCAACACTGTGGCATGAAATTCGGGGCGATCCGGAAGCAGACCGGTCGCATTGGCGACATTGGTCATTTCGCAGAGATCGGGGACCGAAATCAGAGGAATGGCATCCAGCGACTCAGAACGGGCCGCGATCATATCGACCTCCCTCCCTCGGGGGAGCGACCACAGGTCTTTCATTGCCGGCAGGAAGTATCGTTCCTCATTGCATTCGATATGCTGAGTATCCTCATCCCAGATAAAGTCGTACTCGCTGCTTTTGCCGGCAGCCACGATCTCAAAGCCCAAGGTTCGCGCCCACGTCACCAAACCGATCAGTAGACTTGGCTGATCGCCGTCCAATGGGGTGAAAATGCGCCCTTTGCTGTTTGCGAGATGAGTCAGATACGGCCCTACGACGGACTCGGTTTCCTTGGTCGCGATCCCTACGTGCTTGCCCGCCATGATGGCATCATAAGCGTGCTTCGCGCCCACCTCTGGTATACCAGTAGACTCGACCAACACATGAAATGGCAGGCCTATGACAGTATCCAGTGCCCCAGAGGCAATGAAGTAGCCAGAATCCCACGCATACTTCGCCTCCCTCCAAGAACGGCATACCATAATATCGGAGTCCGACACACCTGAATGTAATAGTGCCCGATAAGCAACATCGGCACTGACATCGACGGCAATACGCGCAGACAGCGTTTCCATGTCACCCGACTGCCGCAGGACCCCCCTACCGAAATCCCCGACACCAACGACACAAACCTCAACAATTCCCGAGAAATCAAAGTGTTGTAAATAATTCATGTGACTCGTTTATTCCCAAGGCGGAAGAGGTTACATCACGCTCGCTCCGCGTCCCATGTTCGCCTTCTGATGTATGCGACGTGATTCAAAGACTAGTGGTATACCATTTTGATGGTCAATGCACCCACCTTTCGACTTTCGTCGTCATGCATCACTTTCCAACAATAACCATTTGATCATAAAGTGAAATAAAATAATTGGAGTAAAGCATTACATTTGAGAAGGAACTTTTGGTATGCCATTATTACCATATACAAGCTGGTGAAACTTGAAGACTCCACATATGGATGACGATCAACTTTCCCGACCTGGCCTGGTCGAAAAAGTCGCCAATTACCTTCGCGAGCATATCGTGATGGATCACTTCCAGCCTGGACAACGGCTGCCCGAACGCTCACTTGCCGATGAGTTGCAAGTCTCACGTACCCCGATGCGTGAAGCGCTGAAGATTCTGGCGACCGAAGGGTTGGTGGAGATATTGCCCAATAGAGGGGCTGTAGTCGCCGATGTGAGTCCGTCCGATGTCAAGGAAAAGGCTTACGTTCTCAGCATTCTGGAACAAGCCGCTGCTGAACTTGCGTGCCAACTGGCTACCGATCAGGACATTGCCGAGTTACAGGCCCTGCATTACGAAATGAAAGCGGCCTTCTTGCGACGAGACCGACAGAATTATTTTCGTATCAACCAGGAGATTCATAACCGTATTGTCGCGCTATCCGGAAATGCCTCGCTGATCGAGATGCACAGCTACTTGAGCCGGCAACTCTATCGGGTCCGTTACCTTTCCAACCAGAAGACCGAGAAATGGACCACGGCCATGACAGAGCACGAAGCCATTATGGCCGCCCTGGAAGCACGCGATGCTTCTCGGATGGGGTACGAGCTACGCAATCATCTGGGCAAGACTTGGCTCAAATATGCAAACGGCGACACCGTACAAGAAACGTCCCGACAGGAAGACAGCACGGATTCAGAACATGTGGTACCCGACACCTGAGTGTGGGTATAGCATCCTATTCCTCACACATAGCCACTCATCCCTCCTGACCAGAAACGCCATGATCATTCGAATGGCGCTAAACCGCCGAGGTGACGCCGACCCCCCGTGCCCAACGGTAGGAGCGGCTCGACCAACAGCACCAACTGCGCTTACAGAAGCTAGACAAGATAAATCGGATATCCAGGCACCCAAGAACGATTGGGAACTTGAATGGCACCCACTCCCCCACCTTGCCATGCCATCGCCTTCCTCGGCATGATGTCGAGACACGCTCATCGACTCGTCTTGCGAGGATTATCATGTCTACTCTTTTTGCTCTTCTGAAAGAAGTGGCCTCTCCCACCATTGGCCTGGGCTGCATGAACTTCTCGCATGGCTACGGAAGCCCGGTGCCTGAGCCCGAAGCACTGCGCGCGCTCGATGAAGCGTTCGAAATGGGCTATCGCCACTTCGACACGGCGACTCTCTATGGAGCGACGGCCAACGAGCAGTTGCTGGGCAAGGCGTTGGAAAGCAAGCGGGGTCAGGTAGTGCTGGCCAGTAAATGCGGCATGGCCATCGATCCCCAACTCGGCAAGAAGGTCATCGACGGGCGTCCCGAAACGATCCGGCAACAATGCGAGGCGAGCCTTCAACGCTTGCGCACCGATCACCTGGATCTCTATTACCTTCATCGACTGGATCGTCAGGTACCGATCGAGGAAAGTGCGGGCGCATTGGGCCGCCTGGCCGAAGAAGGCAAGATTCGCGGAGTGGGGCTGTCCGAAATCTCGGCAGCCACCCTGCGGCGCGCCCGAGCCGAATACCCTATTGCAGCGGTTCAGTCCGAATACTCACTGTGGACGCGCAACCCCGAGATCGCGCTACTCCAGGCATGTCGGGAGGCCGACACAGCGTTAGTGGCCTTCAGTCCTTTGGGTCGCGGCTTTCTCACAGGCACCCTCAGGGATCCTGCCCGCCTCGAGGAGAGCGACATGCGCCACCACATGCCTCGCTTCAGTGCCGACAATTATCCCCGCAACCTGCGTCTGCTCGAAGGCCTCGTTGACATCGCCGATGAACTAGAGGTCTCCCCGGGCCAGGCGGCTCTCGCCTGGCTCATGGCGCAGGGGAATGACATCATCCCGATTCCTGGCACGCGATCGGTCGAGCATATGCGCGAGAACCTGAAAGCTGAAACGCTCTCGTTGGATGCCGCCACTGTTTCACGCCTGAATGCCATGATGACACCGGATCAGGTTGTCGGGGGCCGCTACAGCGATGCCCAACAAGCGGATATCGATACCGAAGATTTTGACCAGGCGTATTTCCCGCAATCCCCGCGCAATGACTGGAGATAGGAATGATGACACGGGATACCATCGTCACCGCTGACGTCTCACATGTCATTCTGCCTCTGAATCGGCCGATCAGTGACGCCAAGGTGATGACGGGACGCCAGCGCCCCATGACGGAGATTTCCTTGACGTTCGTCGAGTTGGAAACCAGAGAAGGGCATCGCGGGATGGGATTCGGATATGTACTGCGTGCAGGCGGTAAGGCGCAGTATGCCCATGCCCTGGAATTGGCCCCGTTCGTGATCGGTGAAGACCCTAATGACATCCCGAAGCTGTGGGATAAACTCGCCTGGCAGAGCGCATCCGTCGACCGTAGCGGGGTCGCCGTTCAGGCTATCGCCGCCTTTGATACCGCATTATGGGACATGAAAGCCAGACGCGCCGACCTGTCCTTGGCCAAGCTCCTGGGCTCGTACCGCGATGCCGTACCGACCTACAACACCTCAGGGGGGTATTTCGGCACGCCGATCGAAGAGGTCTGCGCCAATGCCGACCGTTCGATAGCCAAAGGTATTCAGGGCGTCAAGATGAAGGTCGGCCAGCCTGATTTGAAAGAGGACATTCGGCGTGTCACCGCCCTGCGCAACCATCTGGGCGAGGACGTCCCGATCATGATCGATGCCAATCAACAATGGGACCGCGATACGGCCATGCGTTTCGGCCGGGCCGTAGACAGCCTCAATCTGACATGGATCGAGGAGCCTGTTGGCGCGCATGACCATGAAGGCCATGCCTGGCTCAATGCGCGACTCGACACTCCTATCGCGACCGGAGAAATGCTTTCCAGCACCCGCGAACTGCAGCAACTGATCGATAACCGGTCGGTGGCCTTCATTCAGCCGGATGCGCCGCGTATCGGGGGTGTCACTCCTTTCATGCAGCTTGTCCCACGGGCCGCCGATGCCGGTATCAAGCTCGCACCGCATTTCGTCATGGAGATTCACCTGCACTTGGCCGCCACGTTTCCGACCGAGCCGTGGGTCGAACACTTCGAATGGCTGGAGCCGTTATTCGAAGAGCGCATCGATATTCGCGATGGTTGCCTTCAGGTTCCCACACGCCCCGGGCTAGGCCTGACTCTCAGTGACCAGGCCCGCCACTGGACCGTGGCACACGACACCGTGAGTGGCCATTGATGCGTCATGGCAGGGCTATTGCCACCCGGTATGGGAATGGTCCGCATGAACTCTCATAGCACCAGCATGCGAAACGGCATCCACAGCCCCATCGCGATCATCACCAGGTTCTCGGTCAACGAGACGATACCCAATGGCACATTGCTATCCCCGCCGACACAGGCACATTTCAACTCGCGTTTATCGATATATACGGCCTTGAACACGGACACAGCGCCTACGGTACCGATGAACAACGCCATCGGTGCAGCGATCCATATCAACGTGCCGGCCAGCATCAAGACACCCGCCAATGTTTCCGCATAGGGATACATATAGCCATAAGGGACATAACGCTGTGCCAGTAAGTCATAGTTGAGGAACATGGTGCTGAAGCTTTCCACATCCTGAAGCTTCTGCAGGCCCAGCAGGCACATCGCCGTTGCGATAGCGTATTCGGGCATACGCAAGGTCAATAGCGAATCACCCGTCGCCCAACTAACGGCGAGCCCCATGAAAAAGGCCGTCACGAATAGTGCGATCACCGGCCAATAAGTCGTGCCTTCCTGGTTGGGGACGCTCAATCCCAAATGGGCACGTACCTCCTCATACCCGCCGATCCGCTCATCGTCGATAAAAACCTGAGGTGTCGTATCGACGTTTTCTCGTTGCTTGAAGCTATCGATCTCTTCACGTGAGGTCAGCGGATGATCCTCGACATCAAACCCTTGACGCTTCAACAGACTCACCGTCTTCATGCCGAAGGGGCAAAGATGCTCCGCCGTTTTCATCCGGTACACACGTGCCCTCTGGCGCTTATCAACCGATGCAGGGCTTGCCGTACTCATGATCACGACCTCCTTCATGTCACATGCTTTCCAACGTCCTGCATAAAGTCTATAACCTATGTGTGACACAAAGGTCAACAGGCCGTTTCCTGGCTCTGGCGTCCTTTCGTTGCGTTGGTCTCATTCCCACGCCGCCCCCTCGAGCGCATTCAAAGGGATTTTCAGATAACGCTTGCCATTGGCTTCCGGCTCGGGGAGACGTCCGCCCAGGATATTGACCTGCAAGGCATGCAGAATCAGCGTCGGCATGGGCAACTCACGGTCCCGACGCTGCCGCAATTCAACGTAGCCGGCCTCATCGATGCCTGCATTCAGATGCTTGTTGTGCTCTTGTTGTTCGCGAACCGTACTCCCCCATTGCGGTTCACGACCATCAGGCATGTAATCGTGCCCCGTGAACAGACGCGTATCAGCCGGTAGCGACAGGATGGCCTGAATCGAATGCCATAACTGGTGGGCATCGCCACCGGGGAAATCCGCCCGCGCGGTACCGAAATCGGGTTGAAACAAGGTGTCATGCACGAAAGCGGCATCGCCGATCACATAGGTGATGGAGGCCAACGTATGCCCTGGGGAATGCATCACCCTTCCCTTGAGTTCACCGATGCTGAAAGTGTCACCGTCGGCAAACAGATGATCCCACTGACGACCATCCGCCGGGAAATCCGGCCAGTGGTAGATTCGCTTCCAGAGCGCCTGGACCTCGGTTACCTGGCACCCAATCGCGGTTGGCGCCCCCGTTTTGTCATGCAGGTAACTGGCCGCAGAAAAATGATCGGCATGCGGGTGGGTATCCAGGATCCACGCAACCGTCAGCCCTTCGCGTTCAATGTATTCCAACAGCTCATCGGCATGATGTGTCGCCGTGGCTCCCGATTTTTCTTCGTAATCCAGCACTGGATCGATAATGGCACATTCACGGGTCGCAGGATCGCTGACCACATATTGAATGCTGAAAGTCCGCGGATCGTAAAACCCCGCAACGTCCGGCGTCCCTGGCGAGATAGCGAAGGTTTTCATCGCACCTCCTGAACCTGGAAATGGGGAACACCATCATAACGCTACATCTATTCTAAAGTTATATCGATTTTTCATAAATGTCAGGTGAGCAGAACAGCCGCATCAATTCCGCTGATACGCGACTTCCATACCCTCCAGGAACGCCATGATCACGCGTGTCGCCATACCGGCATCGTCGGCGGTAATGGCTTCGTCGGGATGATGACTCAGACCGTCTCGACAACGCACGAACAGCATGCCGATGTCGGTCAGGTCGTGCATGGCCAGGCCATCGTGTCCGGCGCCACTGAAGAGCCGCTTCGGTCGCTGGCCGCATGCCTGGCAGGCCTCTTCCAGCGATTCGATCAACCATGGTGCACACTCGACACCCTCGGCTTCATAGGCCGGCGTGATGGCGAGTTGCAAACCGCGAGCAGTCGCGATCGACTCGAGAGCCGTCAGGATTTGGTGGCGCGCGGCATGGCGGGTTCCCCGTTGTGGTGCGCGTAATTCCAGCGTGAACGTGACTTCCGAGGGAATAACATTCACGGCATTGGGACGCACATCGAGGTGTCCGACCACTCCGACCATGGCGTCGAGCGCGTTGAGTTGTCGGTCGATCTCGACGACCATTTCGGCAGCACCCACCAAGGCATCATGCCGCCCTTTCATCGGCGTCGTCCCTGCATGGCCGGCCTTCCCGCTCACTCGAATCCGATGCCGCTCGATGCCCGTCAGCGCGGTCACCACCCCGACCGACAGGTTCTCGTGTTCCAGCACCGGCCCCTGCTCGATATGCACTTCGACGAAGCCGATGACCCGATCCGGATCACGCGCCAACTCGTGAATACGTGAGGGATCGACGCCCAGACCGGCCAACGCGTCGCGCAGACTGATGCCATCGTCGTCTTGGCCATCCAGCATCGCCGGATCGAATGTCCCTGCCAGCGCACGGCTTCCTACCAAGGTGGAGGGGAAGCGGACGCCCTCCTCATCGCCGAAGGCCACCACCTCGACCCCGAATGGCAATTCGATCCCCTGTTCCCGAAGTGTTTCCAGAGCCAGTAACGGCAAGGCAATACCCAGCATGCCATCATATTTGCCGCCCTCGATCACACTATCCTGATGCGACCCGAGTATCAGCGTCGGCTCACCGGCTCGCGCTCTGGGACATCGTCCAACCAGCGTGCCCGCCGCATCCAGCGTCGCCTCGAGTCCGGCACGCCCCATCCACGCTTCCAGTAACGGCAGCAACCGTTGATGCTCATCGGAGCAATACAGTCGTGTCACCCCCGCGCCAGGGCGTGAATACGTTGCCGCCTGATCCAGCCGGGAAAGCAGGCGCCGGCCCAGCGAGGCGGCTTCGGGTTCGGTCGTCATGGTTGGCCCCCGTGAGCAAGACAGTCAGTGGCGATGAGGATCGTCGGCCGTGGGCAGCCGGGCCAGAAATGACTGGAATTCGGTATCGGCATGAATCCGGCCATGCAATGCCACCAGTTCGGCGACAGCATCCGTGGCATCGTCGATACGCAGGTCCAGTGGTATCCCCCCGGAAGAGCGAACCTTGAGAGCCGCCGAAAATTCGCCGCGTCGATCGCCTCCCGCAATCTGTCCATCCACCAATGCGGCCAGCAACGCATCGGCCAGGCTCGCCGATCGATGTACTGCCGCATGAAAGGCGGCCACCATGGCCGGCATGACGGTGTCGTTCGCCAACATGTTGCCGGCCACCGCCAGCCCCGGCCCGAGATGCATGGCGACTTCGGTTTCGTTGGCGGTGCCACTCCAGCCGGCGCTTTGCCCCTGGATATCCATCAACGCCAACTGCCGCCAGGCTTGCCCACGATCCTCGCCGCGCAATTGCGCAATCACATCTTCGACATGCCAGCCTTCGGCCAGCCATGCCAAGGCACGTTCCGCCGCCGCCACATTCGTGCTGTAGCCCTGCGTGACAACGGCGCCAACCCCCGGCAGCAAGTGCGGCACGAAGCCGCCCAGCGCCGGACCACCGGTGGCACAGGCGATACCCAGTGTCCGGGTATCCGGCTTCAGAGCGATCAAGCTGAACGTCACTGCACTCTCCTCGGCATGAGCTCTCCCGGACGACTTGCGTGGCCAGCGCGGCTGTGCCATATATGTAAATGTCAATTTATCATTATAAATAAAACTCCGTTCAGCTTAGCCGCTCTCGCTCACGAAAGACAACTCATCCGCGACGCCGCCACCGTCGGGAGTCGACAATAATCAGGAGAGGCATCATGACACCCACGCTTTACGGGCCACACCGCTGGCTGTTTCCCGCCATCGCCACGGCGGCACTTGCCATCAGCCCCACCGTTTCCGCACAGACGCCCCCCAATGTGCTGGTCGTCGGACAGATCGCGGAGCCCAAGGCTCTCGACCCGGCCCAGGTCACCGCCGTCAACGATTTTCGCATCATGATGAATCTCTATGACGGACTGGTCCGTTACGCCGACGGCACGCTGGAAGTGGAGCCATCACTGGCCACCGACTGGGACATCAGCGACGACGGTACCGTCTACACCTTCACCTTGCGCGATGACGTCATCTTTCACGACGGCAGTGACTTCGATGCCGAGGCGGTGGTCTTCAATTTCGAGCGCATGCTCGACGAGGATCATCCGTATCACGATACCGGCCCCTTTCCGCTGGCCTTCTTCTTCGATGCCATCGACGATGTCGAAGCGACTGGCGAGCACGAGGTCACCTTCACGCTCGACGAACCGTATGCGCCTTTTCTTTCCAACCTCGCCTACCCGACAGGCTTGATGGTCTCGCCGGCCGCCGTGGAAGAGCATGGGGAAGATATCGGTCGCCATCCGTCCGGCACCGGCCCCTTCCGGTTCGAGGAGTGGGAGAGCAATAGCCGCGTCGTCGTCACCCGCAACGACGACTACTGGGACGGCCCGCCCTCGTTGGAAGCCGTCGTGTTCCGGCCCATCACGGACGCCAACACCCGGGTCTCCGAAATGCTCTCCGGCGGTATCGATCTGATGGTCGAGGTGCCACCGGACAACGTGGCCGATCTGGCGGAAGACGACATGTTCGAGGTCTACGAACAGGCCGGCCCGCACCTCTGGTTCCTGATTCTCAATACGCGCGAAGGCCCGTTCCAGGACAAGGCCATGCGCCAGGCGGTCAACTACGCGATCAACAAGCAGGCGCTGGTCGACAATGTTCTGCAAGGCACGGCCGAAGTCGCCGCCGGCCCGATTCCGCCGGCCTTCGAATGGGCCTACAACGACGAGCTGGAACCCTACCCTTACGATCCGGAAAAGGCCCGCGAACTGATCGCCGAGGCCGGGCATGAAGATGCCGAACTGACCTTCTACGTCACCGAAGGCGGCTCGGGAATGCTCGATCCGGTCCCCATGGGGTCTGCCATCCAGGCCGATCTGGCCGACGTGGGACTCGACGTCGAGATCGAAACCTATGAATGGAACACCTTTCTGGATCGAGTCAATCCCGGGCTGGAAGGCAAGGCGGACATGGCCCAGATGGCCTGGATGACCAATGATCCCGATACCTTGCCGTTCCTGGCCCTGCGTACCGATGCCATGCCGGATGAAGGCGGTTTCAACTCCGGCTATTACAGCAACGCAGAGGTCGATGAACTACTCGAACAGGCACGTCGGAGCGTCGAGCAGGACGAACGCGCCGAACTCTATCGTGAGATGCAGACGATCGTGCATGAAGAGGCTCCCTGGGCGTTCGTCGCCAACTGGAAGCAGAACGCCGTTGCCGGAGCGAACGTTGAAAACTTCCGGCTACAGCCGTCCTTCTTCCTGCTCTTGCACGATGTCGTCAAGAACTGAGCAACAGGCGACGGAGCGGTCCTAGAGCCGCTCCGTAGGCCACCATCAACCAGGGTCGGCTCTCATGTTCCGCTACGCATTACGCCGCCTGCTATTGACCGTGCCGGTGCTACTCGGGCTGTCGGTGATCGTCTTCCTGATCATGTCGCTGATCCCCGGCGACCCGGCCCAGGCCATACTGGGCTCCTACGCGACGCCCGAGAATCTGGAACGGCTACGGGCCGACCTCGGCCTTGATCTGCCCCTGCCTCAGCAGTATCTGGTCTGGCTCGGGAATATTCTGCAGGGCGATCTGGGACGATCCTACGCTCTCAATCGCCCCGTGCTGGATGAGGTGCTGGAACGTTTTGGCGCCACGCTATTACTGGCCGGCACCTCGCTCGTCATTTGCATCTTGCTGGGCGTTCTCGCCGGCATCGTCTCGGCGATCCGTCAATACGGCTGGAGTGATCGCATCATCACGTTGCTGGTTCTGATCGGTATCTCGGTTCCCGCTTTCTGGCTCGGCATGCTGATGATCATGGCCTTTTCCGTCGGACTGCGCTGGTTTCCGACCAGCGGCATGACAGCCGCCTATGGCGGTGGCGGTATTCTGGATATTCTTCACCACCTGGTGTTGCCCGCCTTTGCCCTGGCCATCGTCGCTGCCGGAGTCATTGCACGACTGACACGTTCCAACATGCTGGAAGTGCTGCGCCAGGACTATATCCGTACCGCCCGGGCCAAAGGCCTTGGAGAGGGCCGAGTGGTGATGCGACACGCCTTCAAGGTCGCCCTGGTCAACCTGATTCCGGTCATCGGTGTCCAGGCCGGGTTCGTGATCGGCGGCGCCGTCTACATCGAAACCGTCTTTCAGTGGCCGGGAATCGGGCGCATGCTGGTCAATGCCATCTCCACCCGTGACCTGCTACTGGTCCAGGGGGGCGTACTGGTGGTCGCTGCCAGCTATGTGCTATTCAACCTGCTGGCCGATCTACTGCAGCACTGGCTCGATCCGAGGATCCAGGCATGATGGCTTTCGTCAAACTGATCGCTCGGAACCGGCTGGCCGCGTTCGGCGGCATCATACTGCTGCTGATCATACTGCTGGTACTGATCACTCCCTGGTTGCCACTCGCCGATCCCAATGTCACCGACACCGCCAACCGGCTGTTACCCCCGTTTTCCGACAACCACCTGCTGGGCACGGATGCGCTGGGCCGGGATATTCTCTCGCGACTACTATGGGGCACCCAGATCAGCCTTGCCGTCGGCCTTGCGGCTTCACTGGTCGCGGCACTGGTCGGTTCGACGATCGGCATCGTCGCCGGCTATTTCGGCGGCCGTACCGACAATACCTTGATGCGCGGGATCGACATGCTGATGGCATTCCCTTATATCCTGCTGGCCCTGGCGATCGTCGCCGTCCTGGGGCCGGGGTTGATGAATGCGCTTTATGCCATTGCGATCGTCAATATCCCCTTTTTCGCCCGAAATATTCGTGGCGTTACGGTGGGTATCGCCCATCGCGAATTCATCGATGCCGCCCGCCTGTCCGGCAAGGGCAATCTACGCATTCTCACCAGCGAGATACTGCCCAACGTCTTGCCGGTGATCATCATTACCCTGTCCACCACCGTCGGTTGGATGATCCTGGAAACCGCGGGGTTGAGCTTCCTCGGTCTCGGGGCACAGCCGCCCCAGGCGGATCTGGGCTCGATGCTCGGCGAAGGACGCAAGATGATGCTCAATGCACCGCACGTTGCCACCGTGCCGGGCCTGATGATCTTCCTGCTGGTGATGAGCATCAACTTGCTGGGTGATGGCATCCGCGATGCGCTGGATCCACGCCTGAAGTCCGGGGCGTTATCACGACCGGCACCGTTCACTCGCATTCGTCGTCGCAGGAATTCACTTCCCGACCCCGTCAATGGCAATGCCCTGCTCTCTGTAGAGCGCCTGCAGACCGACTTCGAAGTGGGACACGAGACCTACCGGGCAGTGAACGATGTGAGTTTTGCCATCCATCCCAATGAATGTCTTGGTCTGGTGGGGGAATCCGGCTCCGGCAAATCCGTCACTGCACTGTCGCTGCTGGGCCTCGTCGCCTCGCCGCCAGGCATCATTACCGGCGGACGCGTGGCATTGGAGGGTCGCGACCTGCTCGACCTGCCACCGCGTGACATCCGCCGGATCCGTGGCAAGGATATCGCCTACGTCTTCCAGGATCCGCTATCCACCCTGCATCCGTTGTTTCGCGTCGGCGATCAACTCGTCGAGGCCATTCGACAACACCAACCGATGTCCCATGCAGAGGCCCATGAACGGGCGGTATCACTACTCGAGCAAGTCCGAATCCCCAATCCCGAGCGGCGTGCCGAGCAATATCCTCATGAACTCTCCGGCGGGATGCGACAGCGCGTCGGTATCGCCATGGCACTGGCCAACGATCCACAATTGATCGTCGCCGACGAACCCACCACAGCGCTGGACGTCACGGTACAGGCCCAGATTCTGAAATTGATCCAGTCATTGCGCCGGGAGAAAGGCTCCGCCGTCCTGTTCATCACGCATGATTTCGGCGTGGTCTCGCAGATCTGCGACCGGGTGGCCGTGATGTACGCCGGAAGGATCGTCGAAATCGGCCCGACCCAGGCGATACTCGACACACCTCGCCATCCCTATACACGCCGGCTGATCGACTGCGTACCGCGCCTGGGAGAGCCGGACAATGAACCTGATGCCATCCCCGGCCTGCCTCCTGCTGCCAACCACATTCCCGAGGGCTGTGCCTTCGCCGAGAGGTGTCACCTGGTGGAGGATGCTTGCCGTCAGGGCGATATCGAGCTGATCGCGACCGATGCTGACCGCCAGGTACGCTGTATCAAACCCCTCTCGGTCACCGAACCCAGCACGCCAGGAGTCAGCCGATGAGCGCCCCGCTTCTCGAGATCCGAGGACTGACACGCACCTTTGGCGGTGGACGTCGCTGGTTCCGTCCGAATCAGCCAGGCGTTCAGGCCATCCAGGGCATCGATCTGGACGTGATGCGCGGCGAGACACTGGGCATTGTCGGCGAATCCGGCTGCGGTAAATCGACCCTCGCGCGATTGCTGGTGGGCCTCGACACTCCCTCGAACGGCACGATTCACTATGCCGGCGATGACCTTCAGCAACTGCGCTCACAGGACCGACACGCATTGGCACGGCGTATCCAGTACGTCTTCCAGGACCCGTTGAGTTCGCTCAATCCCCGCAAGCGTATCCGCGATATTCTCGCCGCCCCGCTATACTACCTGCGCGGCCTGGAGGGCCAGGCACTGGAGCGTCGCCTGGGCGAGCTCATGGAAATGGTCAATCTGCGACCCGAATTCATTTCCCGGTATCCACATGAATTCTCCGGCGGCCAGGCGCAACGCATCGGTATCGCTCGAGCGCTGGCCGGCGATCCCGAGCTTCTGGTTCTGGATGAGCCGGTATCGGCACTGGATGTATCCATCCAGGCACAAGTGCTCCAGCTACTGCGACGCCTGAAAGACGAACTGGATCTCACCTACCTCTTCATCAGCCACGACTTGTCCGTCGTGGAAACCATCAGCGATCGTATCGCCGTGATGTACTTCGGTCGCATCATCGAGCAGGCCCCGACATACCGGCTGTTCCGCTCTCCATCACACCCCTACACGCGGGTATTGCTCGATAGCGCCCCGATTCCCGGCGGCCCACCCATCCAGGCCGAAGCCGGTACCGCCGAACTCCCCGATCCGCTGGCACCACCACCTGGCTGCGCCTTCGCACCACGTTGCTCGCGGGCCCAGGAAGACTGTCGCCAGGCCGTTCCCCCTCTGGACAACATGAGCCCTGATGGCGATCATCGGGCGGCCTGTATCCATCCCATCAAAGAGACATGGCAGCGCATCGTCACACAGTCACCCCGGGAATCCAGAGGATGAGTGCATCGACACCTCGTCATCAGCGCCGCAAACGTACGGCGGTCATCGGTGAAGCCATCAAGGAGTACATTGCCAGTCACGGGCTGGGCCCCGGAGACCGGCTGCCCCAGGAATCGCACCTGATCGACGTTCTCGACGCCTCCAAGGGCACGATCCGGGAGGCCCTGCGGGGTCTGGAGTCGCAGGGGTTGATTCATACACGTACCGGGCCCGGCGGCGGAGCCTTCATTACCGAAGTCACCGATGATCGTGCCATGGAGCTGCTGGGCAACTATTTTTTCTTCCGCCCACCGACCATTCACGATATCTACCAGGTCCGAAAACAGCTCGAACCGACCCTGGTCGCCAGCCTCGATGGCCAGTTGAACGACGACGACGTCCAGCAGTTGGAATCGGTCATGTCCTTCTATGACCATCCGCCGGAATCCCTCGAGGAAGAGCGCCAACAACGTATCAAGGAGCTGGAATTCCACCTGCTGCTGGTCGACCACTGCCCGAATCCCTTGCTGGCACTCATGTGTCGTTTTCCGATCCGGCTGCTGATGAGCCTGACCACCTGCCAGCGCATCTACGGCCAACCCTATCCGGAGTTGAGGCGCCAGGGGCATGACTATCAACGCCGACTCATCGACGCGCTACGCCAGGGTCAGGTCGATACGGCCCGCGACATCATGGCGGAACACATGCAAACCGCTCAGGGGCTGATGGAGGAACGTGAAGCGATGCTCGACAAGGCGTTCTTCCGGGCCGAGACGAACGACGATGGCCCCAGTCACGAATACCTGGCCCTGAGCGATCTATTCTCCCGGTCCGACGAGCGCGATTAACCGGCCCGTTCCGTATGTTGCCACCACACGGCAACCAGGCGCGCCAGCGCGACCAACGAATCGACATGGACGCGCTCCCAGCCGTGGGAGGCATCGGCACCGAAGCACGCCAGAGCGTTTCGCAGATCCTGACCGGCCTTGGCGGCCGAATCCCCGTCGCAAAAATAAAAAGGAAAGCAGTCACGAGCATGAGGGATATCGTGACGTTGGCAAAGCTGGAGCACACGCTGCGTCGCCAGCGGATGCAGCGGCCCCAGCGAGTCCATCATGGCGACGGTCACGCCGTCATGACAGACATTCTGACCTTCCCCTTGCGCGGCGATATCGAGATTGAGCACTTCCTCGATACCCTCGATCATCGGCGCCGTCAGCCCCACCCCCAATTCCTCGGCACACGAGACCAACAATCGTGTCCCCGGCGTGGCGGCTCCCGACTGCAACGCCGCCAGTACACAGGCAATGGCCGCCTTGTTGTCGAGATGCCGGGCATTGATGAAGCCAGTATCGGTGACTACTGTCTGGGCATCGATACTGACCAGGCTGCCCACGCCAATGCCGAGCGAAGCCAGCCCCGCCTGCGATGTATCGTTGACATCGAGACGCAGCGCGATGTGCGCCCAATCCGAAGGCTGGGCATCCACCGCCTCGTTATAGACATGACCGGAGGCTTTCTCGGGCAGCAGGGTGCCCCACGCCCGGATGCCTCCATCGTCACCATGCACCCTGACACGGGCTCCCGGGGCGAAGCGCGCGTTCCAGTGTCCGATCGGACGGATCGCGAGGCGTCCATCAGGACGATATCCGACCACCATGGCCCCCAGGGTATCGAGGTGTGCGGTGATCGCGCGCCTCGGGCGATCATCAGGCAACGCCGCCAGCAGATCGCCACGCGCCGTCGTGGTCACCTCCAACCCATGCGCTTCCAGCCGTGGCATCAACCACGCCGCCATCGCCTCGCCGTGAAGCGATGGCGAAGGGATATCCAGCATGGCGGTCAAGCACTCAACGAGGTAATCGCTATCAATGGCAGGTGCTGCAATGGCGGGCATATCGAACTCCCCGGAAACGGATGATGCCATCATGCACCAGGCCATCATTGGATGCCATCAGCTCACGATTTGATTGCGCCCCTTTGTCTTGGCCTCGTAACTGGCGGCATCCGCGCGGGCAAGGACCGAATCGATATCCTGGTCCCCGGCCTGTAACGCCGTCAATCCCATGCTGGGCGTCACGCGATAGTGTTTCCCGTTGTGCTCCACGGCAACGTCGGCAACGGCTTGCTTGAGTTCGTGTGCGGCACGCTGGGCCTGTTCCAGGTTACAACCGGGCATCAGCACGGCGAATTCATCACCGCCATGGCGCGCGACGGAATCACTGCTGCGCACACACGCATTCAGCGCATCGGCAATACGCTGCAGCATTTCGTCGCCGAGGGCATGCCCCCCTTCGTCATTGATCGGTTTGAAGTGATCGAGATCGAACAGCAGCAGCACGGAGGGTGTCGTGGTCTTGCGCCAGGCTGCCAGAGCGTCGGCCAGACAACGTTCGAAACCACGCCTGTTGAGCAGGCCCGTCAATGGATCATGCTCGGCTTCCCAGCGGTGCATCGCTTCCTGTTCTCGGCGTTGGGTGATGTCCTTGACCGTACCGACATAGCCCCTGGGTCGCTCACCATCTTTCACCAGGCTGATATGCACTTCCAGCCAGAGCAGTTCGCCATTGGCGGTGAAATAACGAAACTGGCGCTGAAACTCCCGCCCGGTCGCCAAGGTGTCCTTCCACAGGTCGCGAATATCACTGAATTCCTCGGCATGCAGATGACCGATGACCCCGCCACGCCGATAATCTTCCAGCTCGTGGCCGGTCAGTTCGGACAAGGCGGTGTTGATGTACTCGATGCGCCCGCTCAGGTCACAGACGAACATCCCCACCGGCGATGAGGCCAGTACGGCATCCAGGAACGCCTGCCGGTCCTGGAGCAGAAGGCCGGCATGGCGTCTTTCCTCGACGAAATAATTGATGGTATCGGCGATCTCCTTGAGCTCGCGCATTCCGGTGTTGAGCTCCACGTGTGACTGATCGCCACGCCCGACTCTGGCAATCTGATGCTCCAACCGCCCCAATGGGGCCAGCAACCCACGTATCAGTGCCCACAGGACCGGAATCATCAACGCCAGGGTGATCGCACCGATCCACCATAGCTCGTCGATGAAACGTCCGATCATGACATCGAGTTGGCTCTCCGGCAGATAAACGCCCACGACCCAGTTCGCCGACCAGACCTGCTGATAGGCTTGCAGTGCCTGCTGACCGTTGAGCAACTCGCCTTCGGCGGTGCCGGACCACCCGGACAGTGCCAGGTCCAGTGCGGGATGGGTGTCGACACCGGGGACTTGCTGCATGATCAGCGACTCGTCGGGGTGATTGAGGATCGTACCGGACGCTGTCATCAACGCGGCATAGCCTTCGTCACCGATGCGCATGCTGCGCAGTTTGGAAATCAATGTCCCGCCCTGGATACTGACGACTCCCCCCAACATGCCGTCGAACTCGCCGTCGTCGGTTTCCAGGGGAACAGCGATCATGACCAGGGGAATCTGTGTGGCTCGACCAATGAAAGGCTCGCTGACATAGGCGTCATGAAACTGGCGGACGTACTCGAAATACTCGCGATCCGTGACGTCCAGCCCGATTCTCCCCACCTGAACGGGCGCGTCAGCCACGACTCGCCCTTGGGGCGAGATTACCGCCAGGGCATCAAAGAGCTCCAGCATGCCATCCTGATTCGCCAGCACATCATGCAACCCGTCATCATCCCAGTGGATATCGTCACCCAACCGCGCCAATGCCGACTTTCGGGTTTCCACGGCACGTTCGACATGCTGGGCAATCAGTGTCGCTTCGTACTCCAGGTGTTCACGCGTTGCGTCCGTCAACATGCCCGAGCCGGAAGCGAGCGCACCTATCAGGCCGACGGCGAACAGCACCAGCCAGCCGATGCCCAGGCCCAGCAATAGTCGCGACTGCAGTGTCCCAAGCAACCATTTCATGACGGAACGACCGTGGACGTCCTGATCTCGATACCCGACAAAGCACTTAGGCCTCTGGGTTTAAAACGTGGGTGAAACACCGAGGTTACCATCTTCCAGTACGACATTCCTGGTACGAATACGCGGCGATCAGGGTGTGTCTTCAACACCTACGGGCCGCTCCGGTACCGCTTTGCCTATCACAAAAATAGCTAGAGACAATTATCATCAAGTGATCAATAGATTTATGCTAAATAACGATATCCAGCGTCGCTTCGGTAACATCGCCGGACACATGGCTGACGTGCCTCAATTCATCGTCGAGCGCCAGGTCACGTTTTCTCCTTGCAACGTCAGGGGCCTCTGGCTCCTTCTTCGGCACCCATCCCAGGATGGGTGCTTTTTTCGCCCCCCTCCTCGCGACTTGACGATCTCCGGCTGTCGCTATTGAACGACAGTACAGCATCACGGTCGTAATGACCGATATATCATCATCACTACACCACCGTGTAGCGAACGTCTGCTAGTTGACGAATGTCGGCACTCCAACAATAGTGAGAGACTCAACTAGGTGAATCGCATTGTCTCCACGAAGCGACATTCACCGCTGGAACGCATCGCACACGGAATAATGACCAAAGGACTCGTCGCGTGCCTATGTCTGATGAACTGCAATCCCTATCCGACATCCTCACCGCCCTGCCGCCCTGTCTGACGGCCGAAGGGCATGTCGATACCGATGGGCAGCGTGCTCAGGCACTGGCACTGATGGCGTTCAGTCACAGTCGTGTGGGCATTCTCGTCACCGACGCGAATCACCGCGTCGTCATCGCCAATCACGCCTTCTCGACGATTACCGGCTACGATTGCGAAGAAGTGCTGGGCTGGGATATCGCCCATTTCCACAGCCGCGAACAGAAACCCGAATACTATCAGCAGCGCGAGCAGTTGATTCGCGACCAGCATTGGCGGGGCGAAGTGCTGTGCCAGCGCAAGACCGGCGAGTTCTATCCCGAACTGCTCAATATCGATGCCGTGAGAGACGATGAAGGCCAGGTGACGCATTATGTCCGCACCTTCATCGACATCTCGGACCTCAAGGAGGATCAGACACGTCTGCACATCAAGGCGCATCACGACCCATTGACAGGGCTTGCCAACCGGCTGCTGTTCAACGACCGCCTCGATCACGCCCTCAAGCATGCCGAACGCAACGACCAGATGCTGGCGCTGCTGTTCATCGACCTCGACCATTTCAAGGCGATCAATGATTCACGGGGCCATGCCATTGGCGACAACCTGCTCCAGCAGGCGGCACGCCGGCTGTCACAGGTACTGCGAAGCAATGACACCCTGGCCCGTTTCGGGGGCGATGAATTCGTGGCCTTGCTGGATCATGATGTCAGTGTCGATTCGGCGCAAACCGTGGCCATGCGGTTGCTCGAAGCGCTGGAGGCTCCCTTTCAAGCCCAGGGCGAGCCTCAGCCGTTATCCGCCAGCATCGGTATCGCGCTCTATCCCAACGATGGTGAAAGCCAGGAAGAGCTGTTACGCAATGCCGATTCGGCCATGTACCGCGCCAAGCGTGCCGGCGCTTCACGACATGCCTTCGTCGACAAGGGGCTGAGCCGGCAAATGCAGTCGCAGCTCAGCGATGAGCTCGCTCTCCGGCAAGCACTGACCGACCCCGCAAGCCATTTCAGCGTGGTCTACCAGCCCCAGATGGATCTCACGACCCAGCAACCGCAAGGGCTGGAGGCTCTGGTCAGGCGGCAATCGCCAAACAGCGAGCACGGCCCCCGGGAATTCATGGCCCTGGCCCGCAGCCTGGGGCTCGCGGTTCCCCTCGACCGCTGGATTCTGCACCAGGTGATCGAACAGCATCATCAATGGCGTCAGGAGGGCTCCCCGCTGGGCAAGTTACCGATTGCCGTCAATATCGTCGCCGATCACCTGTTCGATCATCCCGACCATCACGCCTCACTGGATCGTTTTCTCGAAGAGCAACTCGACGATACCGGCTGGCTCACGCTGGAGATCGCCAGCGACAGCCTCACGCATGAACCCAGCACGACGCCGGAGCTGCTGGCACGACTCAAACGCCTGGGCGTCAATCTGGCCATCGATGAACTTGGCGAAGGCCATGTCAATTTTTCCTACCTGGCCCGCCTGCCGATCTCGCAGGCGAAGATCAACGGCACGCTGATCGCCGGTGTCGACGAAGACGCACGAGGCCGACAACTACTTGCCGGCATCGCCCAACTGCTGACCAACCTCGGCATCGACTGCATGGTCGTCGGCGTGGAGGATCAGGCCGGTCTCACCGCCCTCACCGACCAGGGAATTCAGCATGCCCAGGGCTATCACTTCGCCCACCCGATGCCGGCCGGTGAGCTGGAAACGTGGATGCGTATGAGAGAGGGGCAAGGGGACAGTCGCTAGCGTCAGCGCTATCGAATACTCACACACGACAAAGCCGGCCCGAAGGCCGGCTTCTTTCTTTCATGACGAGCAACTCGTCACATGGGGATCAAGCTCGACTTAGAAGTCGTAGCGGACACCCACGGTAGTCAGGATATCATCATCGAAACTGCGGAATTCCTCTTCAACCGTATCATCCGTCAGGCTTTCCTGGTCCTGCTGGTAGACTTCAGCAAATGCGTACATCTGGTCGCTGAAGAAGTAGTTGGTGCCCAGCATCCAGCGGTTGAGGGTTTCGTCTTCGTCACCCAGTTCTTCATCAACATGGGCATACTGACCATAGATCTGAGCGTTGTCCATATAGTCGGCAGTGAAACCAACCATGGCGATATCAGTACCTCGGGCACCAAGCTCTTCGTTCTCATCCTGAGTCTCGTAGCCGGCACGCAGGCTCAGCGCCGGCAGCACCTGATAGCTGGCATAGGCACCGAAGATATCTTCGTCGTTGCCCACGTAGTCAGGAGTATTGTCCGACCCACTGAATGAATGCTTGTCCTGGTCCCACGTAATGGCACCATAGAACGGCCCTTGCTCGTAGGAAACTGCCGCTTGGGCACTGATCGTGGACGATTCACGCTCTGTCTCAGCGGCACCCTCACGAGCAGGATCATTGGAACCATTACCGGTATGATGCTTGCCTTGTAGCCAGGTGGTGAAGCCCGCGAATTCCGGCGACTTATAGGCAATGGAATCGCCGTGAGACTGGTTGTCTACACTGGTGATGGATTCCCAACCGGCGTTTTCCGGCACATCGAACAGCACGGAACCGGCCTGGTAGGTGATGGCATCGAAGTTACCGGCCCAGAGCTGGCCGTAAGTCTGGCTCTTCACACCAGCATAGGTGTTGCGGACCTGGAATTCAGTGTCCGACTTCTCATCCATATCAGCGCGGAATTCCATGCGGCCGAAGACGGAGAAGTCCTGGCTGACCTGCTCTTCGGCGATAAAGCCGAAACGCGACCCCAAGTCAGTAAACTCCGAACCATCAGACTTGACGTCACCATCTTCCTGCACACCACCAGTAGTGACAGCGAGGGCCAGACGACCATAGACGTCCAGCTTGGTGCCGTCCTGATCATAAACGGTTGTTGCGGCCTGAGCAGCAGCGGAGGCGCCCAGGGCACCGGCAATAGCAGTGGCTAACAGCGTCTTTTTCATCGCGATTGTTCCTTTCACTAGCTTTCTGTTTCGATCGTTTCTGCAGATTGCAGTTGGCTTGCCTGGCATCCGAGACGTGAGCGAAGACGAGTCAGCAAACACTGTTCGACTGTTGCTCAAAGCCTCCTGCCGCTGCGAAGCCTTGTTATAATCCAATGCTCGCAGGGAAACCATATACCGGGATTTGCGTTAGTGCAAGAAGAAAAAACACCGTTTTCATTCCTTTTACGCGAAAACCCGGGAACTTTTCCCTCATTCCAAGGTCGTGCCACCACCCTGGCAACGCCTGGAAGCTTGCCAGCACCTTGTGACAGGCACATGACCGACATTGGCGAACCCAATGATGTGTCAGGACAACAGCTTAGTGCAATACCCCAAACGTTGGAATGTCATGCAAGCATCAACGCTCATGCTTGGCGAGCAGTTCGCCGATCTTGCGCTCCAGGCGCTCCGCCCGGTCCTGCTGCTGGCGCCGCTGCTCCTTGCGGGCCTTCTGACTGCGGTCCTGAGCACGTAGCTCCTCGAGCTGGCGACGCGCGTACTTGGCCTCGCCTTCGGTGACTTCGCCGGCATTGGCACCGTCGAGATCGACCCGTTCGGCACCGGCCCGCACGGCCTTGAGGTAGCGCGGCAGGTGCACATAACAGGCCAGGGCGCGGCGTACCAGTTTTTCCGGCCACGGCTCACGGGCCATGAGATCCTTGTGGATGCCGATCTTGAGCGGCCGGGTGTGTCCCTTGAAAAAAGTCTCGGTATATCGGTGATACCACTCGTCCAGCAATGCCTGGGGGCTGGGCGCTTCACCGATCGGCAAGCGGTTCTGACTCGACTCGCCATCATCACGCTGTGGCGGATCGGCCTGGGGAGTGCTGGGCGCGGCAACGTCATGATCGGCTGAATAGCGGGGATTCACCGGCGTTGTTCGTTCGTTGGGGGTGTCATCCGCCGGCTGTGGTGCGTTGCCGGATGGCGAGGGTCGCGAGTCAGTTCCGGGATTGCCGCGCCGGGCCATCAAGGCCGCCAGCCCCTGGCTGCGGTGGCGTTGGGCCGGTTGGGGTGACGATGTCGCCGCAGCGAGTTGTTCCTGCAGTTCGCGCTGGCTGGCCTGCAACTCTCGATTACGGGCGGCGAGTTCCGCCACGCGCTCCTGCATGGCCAGCCTCTCGTCACGGTGGCGCTCGACGTGCTGTTCCAGTGCATCGAACAGCGCATTGACGCGTTGATTGAGCATGGGCCAAGCCCCTCCCTGACCAGGCGTGATCCGAAAACCGCGCTATGAATGCATCGATAAGTCAGTGTGTGCCAGGTTGGCGATTATGACAAATGCGTGCTTTCTGCTTTCCCTTGCATCCCCGCTAACGTCGCTGATAGGCGACGAAATCGTAAGCCGGCTGCCCTTCCTGCGGATTGCCCGATACCCGCTGAACTTCCTGCCATTCATCCGCCGCCCATGCCGGGAAATAGGCGTCACCCTCCACGTCGATGTGGACTTCGGTCAGGTAGAGCCGATCGGCATAGGGCAAGGCCTGCTCATAGATTTGCCCGCCGCCCATGACGATGATCTCTTCCGCGCCATCGATGATCGCCTGGGCATCGGCCAGCTTGAGCGCGCTGGGCAGATCACGGCAGACGCGAATACCGTCGTGATGGAAGTGCTCGTCTCGCGTGACGACGATATTGAGCCGCCCGGGCAGCGGACGCCCGATCGAGGCGAACGTCTTGCGCCCCATCACCAGTGGCTTGCCCAGGGTAATGGCCTTGAAGAACTTCAGGTCTTCGGGCAGGTACCAGGGCAACTTGCCGTCGACGCCGATCACGCGATCACGCGACATCGCCGCAATCATGGCGACGGGAGTTTCCAACACCAGCGTCATACCGCCACCTCCGCCTTGATCGCCGGATGCGGGTCGTATCCTTCGATGCGGATATCGTCGAAGCGGAAGGCGAACAGGTCCGTCACCTCGGGATTCAGCCAGAGCTGCGGTTGTGACTGCGGCGTACGCGAGAGCTGCCGTTCGGCCTGTTCCAGATGATTGGAATACAGATGCGCATCGCCCAGGGTATGGATGAATTCCCCTGGAGCCAGACCGCAGACCTGGGCAATCATTTGCGTCAACAGCGCATAGCTGGCGATGTTGAATGGCACCCCGAGGAAAATATCGGCACTGCGCTGGTACAGCTGGCACGACAGGCGCCCCTCGGCCACGTAGAACTGAAACAGGCAGTGGCACGGTGGCAATGCCATATCCTCGACCAGTGCCGGGTTCCAGGCGGAAACGATCAGCCGCCGTGAATCCGGGTTCGTCTTGATCTGCTCGACGACATTGGCTATCTGATCGACATGGCCACCTTCCGGCCGTGGCCAGCTGCGCCACTGATAGCCATAGACCGGGCCGAGGTCGCCGTTTTCATCGGCCCACTCGTTCCAGATCGACACACCGTTTTCCTGCAGGTAACGGATATTGGTGTCGCCGGAGAGGAACCACAGCAGTTCGTGGACGATCGAGCGCAAGTGCAGTTTCTTGGTTGTCACCAACGGAAAACCGCGCGCCAGATCGAAACGCATCTGGTGGCCGAAAATGCTGCGCGTACCGACGCCGGTACGATCGTGTTTTTCCACGCCATGCGTAAGCACATGACGCATCAGGTCGAGATAGGGCTGTTCGAGTGCAGGAGAATCCATCGCGGTCAGGTCGTTTCCGATCCAGGAAAATGGAGAGGTAGTGTACTTTTCACCAATGGCACAAGCCAGGACTGGCCATCGCTCATCAAGCAGCGGAACTCCGCAGAAGCGGCCATGCCCCCTGCTTGGAAGCTTCCAGAACGACCACTTCTACGATCGTACCATCTGCAGCATAACTAATATGGGTGTTCCAATCCTGGGAGGTTTCCCTGACGATCTCCTTCTCAGACAAATGGACCACCAGAATATCATCCGTCTCATCATAGGTTGTTCGCATCGTCACTCCTCCCAACAGAAGTGATGCATGACTGTTTTGACTATTAATCGATCTTCCAGTACTACAGCAACGCAGAGTAGGTTATCCGCCCGATCCGATACATGCTTAGCCACCCATAGACGCCTTTCGTCTTTATAACGTAACTCACCAGATTCTAATAAGTCTGACAACACAGACTCACTAATCTGCCGTTGGGTCATCCGCTCACGCGCATGGCGAGTGACATGGACATAGAGCTGGAAACGTTTGCAGTACATTATTTCGTATTCCCCAACACTTTACCCTATTCGGTCACCGGCTGACGACGTGACCAGGCCAGCAGCGCAATGCCAAAGGCCAGCATGGGCAGTGAGAGCAGCATGCCCATGGTCAACCAGCCCCCGGCCAGGAAGCCGATGTGCGCATCGGGCATGCGCACGAACTCCACCATGAAGCGGAAGGCGCCGTAAAGCGTCAGGAACAGCCCGGAGACCATGCCACGGCGACGTGGTGTAGCCGATACCCACCACAGGATGATGAACAGCACGACGCCTTCGAGCAGGAATTCATACAGCGACGACGGGTGGCGCGGTTCCGGCCCCATGCCGGGAAACGGCATGCCCCAGGGCAGATCGGTGACCCGGCCCGGCAGTTCGTGATTGATGAAATTGCCGATACGCCCGGCTCCCAGGCCGATGGGCACCAGCGGCGCGATGAAATCGGTCAGCGTGAAGAATGCCAGCCTTTTCTTGCGAGCGAACCACAGCGCCGCCAGCAACACGCCGATCAGACCGCCATGGAAGCTCATGCCCCCGTCCCATACCTGGAACAGCCACAGCGGATTGTCGAGAAATCGCCCCATGCCATAGAACAGCACGTATCCCAGGCGTCCACCGAGGACGACCCCCAAGGCACCATAGAACAATAGATCGCCGACATCATCGCGGGTCAGGCCGATGCGCTCGGCACGATGACGACCCAGCAGCCACGCCGCCACGAAACCGATGACATACATCAAACCGTACCAATGGATGGCAAGCGGCCCCAGGGAAATGGCGACGGGATCGATATTGGGGTAAGACAGCATGAATGATCCTTATGACAACAAAAACTTCGTTCCGACCACCGCCAGCAGTGTGGCAAATCCCAGTCGTAGAACACGTGCCGGGAGACGATGCGCCAATCGCGCTCCCACGCGGGCGAAAGGCACACTAGTGAGCGCGATACAGAGTACCACGGGCCACATCACGAAGCCGGTCGCGGCACTCGGCAAGCGGACTTCGTTCCAGCCAATCGCCATGAACGTCAGGGTGCCGAACAGAGCGATCGGCAAGCCGCAGGCCGCCGACGTCCCCACCGCCTGCGTCATGGTGGCGCCGGCACGTGACAACCAGGGCACGGTCATCGCCCCACCGCCAATACCGAATAGTGACGAGATTGCGCCGATCACGATACCGGCCAGTACCATCACGAATTGCCTGGGCGAATGACGACCCACGCGCGGGGTGAATCCCACGGCCAGCCGTATCGCCATCAACCACACGAATACACCGAACAAGGTGCCCAGCACGCCACCGGATAGCGCCCCTGCAATGAAGACACCGGCAATCGCACCGAATATCAGCCCCGGCAGCAAGGCCAGGAACCAGGGCCGATGCAGACTGCCCCGACGGTAATGGCTCCAGGCCGAGGCGGCACCAGTGATGGCGATGGTCGCCAGCGACGTGCCAACCGCCAGATGCATGATGACCGGTTCGGCGACGCCTTGCAGACCGAACCCGATGACCAGCACCGGCACGATGATCAGCCCGCCTCCGACCCCGAACAACCCGGCCATGGTGCCTGCCAGCGCTCCCAGGGTCAGGTAAGCGCCCCACAGCATGGCCGACTCCGTCATGATGAACGCACCTGGAGGGCATTGGGCAGCCAGCGGTGAATCATATCCACCAGCTCGCTGGGACGATAGGGCTTGGCGATACAGTCATCCATACCGACTTCCGCGAAACGACGGCGATCCTCTGCAGTCGCGCTGGCCGTCAACGCAACCAGGACACTGCGCTTGGCACTTTCTCCGGTGGCCTCTCTGGCGCGCCACAGGCGACTCGTCTCGATGCCGTCGGGATCGGGCATGAAAATGTCCATGAATACCAGGTCGTAATGCCGCTGGCGCGACTTCTCCAGCGCGATACTGCCATTTTCCGCCGTATCGACGGTCAACCCCAGGGCCTGCAGTACATTATGCGCCAGCATGGTGTTTACCGGACCGTCATCGACGATCAACACCCGATAATCCGCCGGCTTGGGCTCCGGATTCAAACTGGGCGCCTGATTCTCGGGCGTATCGACGAGATTGGCCACCAGCACGGCGATATCCGCCAGGCGTTCGCGCACCGGCAGGTGGTCGGCGGGCATATCGAGTGCCGCGAAAATATCGTTGAGTTCACCGACCAGCGGATCCAGTTCGCGCTGCAGCAGTTCCAGATAGCTCGATTTCAGCCGCGATTCCTCTCGCGCATGATCGCGCGACAGGGCCAGTTGAGAGATACGCTGGCGGACCTCTTGAACATCTTCCAGTACACCAAGCTGGTGACCCTGTTCGTCATACAGACTCACCAGCCGGAAGGTGTGCCATTGTCCCTGCGCATCATGAAGCCGCACCACATTGGCTTCCTCGTCGCGCTCATCATGTCGCAGCAGATAGTGCGGACCGATGCCTCGCAATTCATTGCGGGTTCGGCCGACGAGTTGTTCGAAGGCAGTGTTGGTATCGACCAGATTGTCATGACGCACAATGAACGCCGGTTGCTGGGCCGTTGACAGCATTTGTTCCAATTGCGGTCGCTGGGTCAGCCGATCCAGCAGCGTTTCCAGGGCATCCAGCAGCGTTTCGAGTCTTGCCAGCGGCCCCTGCGGTTCCCGTTTTACCGGCAGCAGACGCTGCGGCTTCAGCCAGGACGGCAACTCTTTCTGTACATCACGGAGCAATTGCTCCAGGCGATCGCAGGGAATGTCGAGAGAGGCCTCCCAGCGACGGAGCCGCTGACGCAGCAACAACAGAAAGACAGCTACGATGACACTGGTGCCGGACAATAACGTCAGGACCAACCAGGTATGAGCCTGCCAGACCAGCGCCGGTGGCATCGACGATGCCCAGATCGCCCACCATCCGACGGCACATAACGTGATCAGCACCCCCTCGGCGAGCAGCAATGGCCATAATATCGGCCACACCAACCGGGGCCAGAGGCTTTCCGTGCGTGCCTCGACGCGCATATGCTTCCCTGTTGTCGATCGAATCGAAATGTTGAGTGTACTTGGCGATGCCCTTGATGTCATGGCATGGCGACCGCTTTGGCGCTAAGGTAACCGCATGTGCTTGATCGCTTTTGACTTCGCCCCTGAGACGGCGGTCTGGTTGCGCCTGATTGCCAACCGGGACGAGTTCCATGCCCGGGACACCGACCCGCTGGGATACTGGCAGGATGCCCCCGACATCCTCGGAGGGAGGGACCGTGTTGCTGGTGGTGGCTGGCTCGCCGTACACCGCCACGGACGGATCGCCGCCGTGACCAATGTCCGCGATATGGGCCTCGACATGCCGGAGGCACCGCTCAGCCGTGGTTTGCTGGTACGCGGTGCGCTGGAATGCGAGGACCTGGGGGCCTGGCTCGACCAGCTAGCGACGGAGCACGCATCGCGCTATGCCGGTTTCAATCTGCTGGCGGGTGACGGTCGTCATATGTGGCATCTGCATCATGGCCGGGGCATGCCCCGACTCACCCCGCTATCCAGCGGGCTTCATACCATTTCCAATGCCTCGCTCGACACTCCCTGGCCCAAGACCGAGCGGGTGCGTGAGGGGCTGGCTCGCAGCCTGGCGTCGGGCGATTGGCCGCACGGCGCGTTGGCGGTCATGGCCAATACTCGGCCGGTCACGGATGACACACAGTTACCCGATACCGGCATCGGGCTGGAACGGGAGCGGCAGCTATCTTCGCCTTTTATCGTCGGCGAGGGCTATGGTACCCGAGCCACCACCTGGCTGACATGGCATGCCGATGGCCAGATCGACATGGCTGAGCGTCGCTACGGACCAAATGGCCGGTGGTTGGGCGAAACGGCACTGTCGCTGGACCTGAATAACCGCGCATGACACCGCTTTATCGCGGTTGAGACCACTCCTGCAAAACCCAAACACCTCAGGTGATCCGTCGCATCCGGCAGGTAGCAATTGAGTGCCTACAGCTCCGACAATCCTGCATGCTCAATCCTTCGGCGGCAGCAGGTGAGCCAACTCCCATTCGCCCAGCCGCTTTTCCAGATGATCCCGGACGGCCTTGGGAGTGGGCAGACACAGCGTCTCCTTGACCAGTGCCTTGGCTGCACTCATCGGCACCCGACGAATGGCAGCGCGCACCCGAGGCAGGCTGGGCGCATTCATCGATAGAGTACCGAACCCCATCCCCATCAGCAGCAAGGCGCCAGCAGGATCACCGGCCAACTCGCCACACACCGAGGTCGGCATCTGCAATGCCGAGGACTCCTCGGCGAGGCGAGCCAAGGCAACGAGTACAGCCGGATGGCAGGCATCGTAGAGTTCGGCGACACGCGGATTATTGCGATCGACCGCCAACAGGTACTGGGTCAGATCATTGCTGCCGACCGAGAAGAAATCCGCCCGTTGCGCCAACGCCTCGAGCTGGTACAGCGTCGCCGGCACTTCGAGCATGATGCCGACCTTGGGACGATCGACATTGACGCCGTCTTCGGCGAGCTCGATACGCGCCCTGTCGAGCAGCTTGAGCGCATCATCGACCTCATCCACATTGGTGATCATAGGCAGCATGATCTGCAGATTGCCGAGCCCCTGAGACGCTCGCAGCATGGCACGCAACTGCACCATCAGCACTTCGGGATGGTCGCGGGTGACCCGGATGCCCCGCCAGCCGAGAAACGGGTTGGCTTCTTCAATCGGAAAATACGGGAGGTCCTTGTCGCCACCGATATCCAGGGTACGCATGACGACCGGCAGAGGCTCGAAACTTTCGAGCTGTTCACGATACAGTCGTGTCTGCTCCTGCTCCCCCGGAAAGCGCTCGGTGATCATGAACGGCACTTCCGTTCGGTACAGCCCGACACCGGCGATACGGGACTTCAGAGACGCGACGGCATCCACCGCCAGGCCGGTATTGACCATGAGCGGTACGTCATGGCCGTCCGGCGTGCGGCTGGGTAGATCCTGCTCGTGTTCGAGCACTTCCGCCAGCGCCTGCTCTTCGTCAATGAGCATCTGGTAGTGGGCCGAGATTTCTTCCCCGGGCCGGACGAACAATCGCCCCCGGTGACCATCGAGAATGACCGGTGCCCCATTAAGGCGTGGCAGCGGCAGATCGACCATCCCCAGCACCGTGGGAATGCCCATGGCACGTGCCAGTATGGCGACATGCGACGTGCTCGATCCGCGCACCGCCACCAGACCGGCCAGCTTGCCACGGGGGACTTCCCCCAGGGTTGCCACGCTCAGCTCGTCGCCGACCAGAATCGCCCGATCGGGAAACGTATCGGGCGTCTGTGGCGTCTCTTCCTGAAGGTGCGCCAGTACGCGTCGTCCCAGGTCCCGGACATCGGCTGCCCGCTCACGCAAATAGCTGTCATCGACGCGTTCGAGGTACTGCACGTGGCGACGTACCACATCGGCCAGCGCGCCAGGTGCCCACTGCCCTTCACGAATACGTTTTTCGACTTCCTGGCCCAACGCCGCTTCGCTAAGCATCTGCTGATAGACTTCGAACAGCGCCAGCTCCTGGGCACTGATACGGCTGGCCAGCCGCTCTCCCGTTGCGCGAATGTCGTCGCGGACATAGTAGATGGCATCCTTGAGACGCTGGACCTCGTAATCGATATCGGTGGGAATCAGGTCCGGGACGTTATCCAGGTCGGCAGGCGGCGACAGCACCAACGCTTCTCCGATCACCATCCCCGGAGAGGCCGCCACACCGGTAAAAACCGCCTGACCGTCAGGTTGTGTCGGCCGACTCAGGGTTCCCGTCGCCAGCGCATGTGCCAGCACACCGGCCAACTGCGCCGCCATGGTGACCAGAAAGGCTTCATCACCTTCATCGAAACGACGCTTATCCTGCTGCTGGACGACCAGCACGCCCAACATACGGCGCTGATGAATGATCGGCGCCCCCAGAAAACTGGAGAAACGCTCTTCGCCGGTTTCTTCGAAATAGCGGAAGTGCGGATGCGCCGTGGCATCCTCCAGATTAAGCGGTTCGCCACGTTCGGCCACCAGGCCGACCAGCCCTTCTCCAGGCTGCATGGTCACATGTCCCACGGCCTCGGTACGCAACCCGATGGTCTCCATCAATACCAGGCACTCCTGCTCGGTATCGTAGAGATAGAAGGAGCAGACATCAGTACGCATCGCCTTACGAATGCGGCGCACCATGGTCGCCAACGCCGCGTTCAGATTACGGGCGCCATTGACCTCCTGGACGATCCGGCGCAAAACCTCGAGCATAGTTTATCTTCTTGTCGTTACGGTATCGGCGGGAATCAGCCACGCCTTTCCAATGCCAATCGCTGTGCCCGAGGTGCCAGCTCACGCAACGCACGCCGGTACACCTCGCGCTTGAAGGAAACGACCTGCCCTAATGGATACCAGTAGCTGACCCACCGCCATCCGTCGAATTCCGGCTTGGGTGACATATCCATGCAGATCCGGCTTTCCTGACAGCGGATACTGAGCAGAAACCATTTCTGCTTTTGACCGATACACACCGGCCGCGAATGCGTTCTTACCATGCGTCTGGGTAGACGGTAGCGCAGCCACCCTCGAGTACAGGCCAACACCTCGACATCGGCCTCTGTCAGCCCGATCTCTTCTTCAAGCTCGCGGAACAGCGCCTGTTGCGGTGTCTCGTTGGACTTGATGCCTCCCTGAGGAAATTGCCACGCATTCTGTCCTACCCGACGCGCCCAAAGCAGCTGGCCCTCGCAGTTGGCGATAATGATGCCAACATTGGGGCGAAAGCCGTCAGCGTCGATCACGGACATCACCTTTTAAACCAGTATTGCAGCCATTCTTCCACAAAGCTCGAAAGGGCATCAATACACGCGTCGAGTCGCTCGCCGCTCCCCCGTCTTTCTGCCATACTCTGCGGCGTTGCAACATAACACTCGACACAGGGGAGGATAGCGTGAGCCTGGCCATTTTCGATCTGGACAACACCCTGATCAGTATTGACAGCGACCATGCCTGGGGGGAGTTTCTGCTTGAACAGGGCGCCGTGGACCCGGTGGCCTATCGCGACGCCAACGAGCGTTTTCTCCGCGACTACGAAGCCGGGACCCTGGACATACACGCCTTCCTGGAAGTGGCTCTGAAACCGCTCGCCGACAATTCCCCCGAACAACTCGCCGCCTGGCACCAGCAATTCATGGCCAGCAAGATCGAACCCAACATTCTGTCCAAAGGTGAAGAGCTACTGGCAAAGCATCGGATGCAGGGGGATACCTTATTGATCGTGACCGCCACCAACCGTTTCATTACCGGCCCCATCGCCAAGCGACTGGGAGTCGACGACCTGATCGCCGTGGAGCCGGAGATCATCAACGGGCATTATACCGGTCGCGTCATCGGCACACCCAGCTATCGTGAAGGCAAGATCGTACGTGTCGAGGCGTGGCTCGCCGACAAGGAGCATACCCTGGATGACGCCTGGTTCTACAGCGATTCGCACAACGACCTGCCGCTACTGGAACGCGTCGGTTATCCGGTGGCCGTCGATCCGGATGAGGTACTCGAACACGAAGCGGAAGCACGAAACTGGCGCATCATGAGCCTGCGTTGATCACTGCCATCGGCGAAACAAGCACTGTCGATGCCTCGAACCGATTTTTTCATATTGCGCCGCATCATGTAGCTGAATTACAAGAGAGCACCTAACTCTTTGTTCTACAAGCTTTCATGACACCGGCATCAACCCAAGCTTTTCCTTATAGCCAACTCATTAGACATAAAGTATAGCTTTGGGATGGATTTTATTTGTCGTCAAAGCGTCTATAATGCAGCTATTCGAGAAATGACGAGGACCCCAACGGCGATCGATCATTGCCGACAGGTCCGGGCCTCCGGGCAACCCTCGGAGACAGGTTCGTACAGCATAGCGAGAGCATCTCCATGGCCACATCATCATCGACTTATGACGTTCTGATCGTGGGAGGCGGCGTCTCCGGCACTGCGCTTCTCTACGAACTGGCCCGTTATACCGACCTCAAGGCCATCGGCCTGATCGAGAAATACGACCATGTCGCCATCGTCAACTCGCATGGCCGCAACAATAGCCAGACCATTCACTGCGGCGACATCGAGACCAACTACACGCTGGAAAAGGCCAAGGTCACCAAACGGACCGCCGGCATGGTCGTCAATTTCGCCACGAAACTGCCCCCCGAAAAGCGCGACCGAATTGTCTACAAGTACCCCAAGATGGTCCTGGGTGTCGGCGATCACGAGTGCAATTTCCTCCGTAACCGCTTCACGACATTCAAGGAACTGTTTCCCGGGATGAAGCTTCTCGAGCGCGATGACATCGCCGAGCTCGAGCCCAAACTGGTCGAGGGACGTCATCCGGACGAGCCGATCGTGGCCCTGGGCTCCACGAACGAATACTCCGCTGTCAACTACACGACACTCTCGGAAGCCTTCGTCGATCAGGCACAACAGAATGCCGAAGAAAAAGGCATGACCTGTGACCTGCATCTCTCGACGACAGTGGGAAAGATCGAGAAGGACGGCGATCTGTTCAAGGTGCACACCCCCAACAAGGGCACGCTCAGCGCTCGCTATGTCGTGGTCAGCGCCGGCGGTCATTCCCTGCTGTTCGCTCATCAGATGGGATACGGTCTGGACAAATCCTGCCTGCCGATGGCCGGTTCCTTCTATTTCACGCCCAAGGTGCTCAACGGCAAGGTCTACACCGTGCAAAACGAGAACCTGCCGTTCGCCGCGGTCCATGGCGATCCTGATGTCCTGGTCGAAGACAAGACCCGCTTTGGCCCCACGGCCCTGATGCTGCCATTGCTCGAGCGCTACAACATCCGCACGTTCGGTGAGTTCCTGCGCGTACTGCGTCTGGACAAGCGTGTCATCAAGGCGCTATGGGACTTGATGAAGGTCCGCGACATCCGCCGCTACATCCTCAAGAACTTCCTGTTCGAGGTGCCCTGGTTGCGTGAACGTCTGTTCCTCAAGGATATCAAGAAGATCGTTCCCAGCCTGACGGTCAAGGACGTCAGCTTCGCCAAAGGGTTCGGAGGCGTGCGTCCTCAGTTGATCGACAAGGAGAAGCAGAAGCTGGTCATGGGCGAGGCCAAGATCAACCCGGGGACCGGCATCGTCTTCAACATGACACCGTCGCCCGGCGGCACCAGTTGTCTCGGCAACGCCGAGAAGGATATGTATCTGGCACAGGAGTTCCTGGGTTTCACGATCGACAAGGAAGCCTTCGAAAGGGACTTGCTGACGGGCGAGATACCCTTGACGGAATTGGAGCGTCCGGCGGCCAGTTCGCTCATGTAAATCACGTCTAGCATGACAGTCATGCTCGCATCGCCGCCTGGGTCTAACCCCGGCGGCGTTTTTGGTATTACAGACAGCGTGGCAAGATGCATGGCGTGCGTTATGCTGTCGACTGATTTGGTAATGCTTGATTAGCGACCGGCCCAAGGAAGGCAATCCATGCCCATCAAACGTCCCTCGCCCCCCGTCCTGCTGGCCTGTGTACTGGTATTGGGCCTGGCACTATGGTTGGCCCTGGGTGACTTGCAGCGGTTTCGTAGCGAGCCCCCCGACGAAAAGACCGACGAACGTCCGGAAGCGTTGACGCGAGTCGAAGTCGTCAACAGCCAGGCGGAAATCTATACCCCCCATCTGATCACCCAGGGGCAACTGGCCGCCGACAAGGAAGTGGAACTGCGAGCCCGTGAGGCCGGTGTGGTGGAGTCGTTAACGGTCGCCGAGGGGGATGAAGTCGACGCCGGTGACGAGCTGCTGCAACTTGACCAGGAAGACCTCCCTGCCCAGCTCGACCGCGCCAGAGCCGAACTGGAAAGCGCCCAGGCGGAACTCGATGGTGCAGAACGCCTGCGCGAACGTGACCTGATCTCGCGTAACGAACAACTCAACCTGGCTGCCGCTCTTGCCCAGGCCGTGGCCGAGGTGGCCAGCCTCGAACAGTCGCTGGAGCACACGCGTCCCAAGGCGCCCTTCACTGGTACAGTGGACCGACTCGATGTGGAAACGGGTGACCTGCTCCAGGTTGGCGAAACCTACGCTCTGTTGATCGACAACCGGAATCTCGAAGCCCAGGCCCATGTCGCTCAACGTGATGTCATGCCTCTCGAACCGGGACTGCCGGTCGTTGTCACGCTGCTTGACGGTACCGAGCTCGAGGGTGAACTCAGCCATGTCGCCAGTCGCGCCGAGGAAAGCACCCGCAGCTTCGCCGTCGAAGCCCGTCTCGATAACCCTGACAGGCGTCGCGTGGCAGGTGCCAGCGCCACACTGAGCATCGAACTGCCCCAACGGCAGGCCCATGCTATCTCTCCGGCATTGTTGGCACTCGACGACGAAGGGCGACTGGGCGTCAAGGCTGTCGATGACAACGATCGCGTCGTCTTCCGGCCGGTGACACGCCTGGCCACCAACAGCGATCGCGCCTGGGTCGCGGGGCTGCCTGATCAAGTGCGCCTGATCACTCTGGGCGCCGGCCTCGTCGAGGCAGGAGAACGCGTCGACCCGGAGACATTGGAGGATACACCGGCAACCGCCGACGATCTCGACACCGTCTCCGCCAACGACCGGGATTCATGATATGCGGACGTTGATCGAGGCGGCGCTGGACCGCTCCAGGACCACGCTGCTATTGCTGATATTCCTTCTCCTGGCCGGCATCTGGGCCTACCAGGCGATCCCGAAAGAAGCCAACCCGGACGTTCCCATCCCGATGATTTACGTTTCGATGAGTCTCGAGGGCGTCAGTCCGGAAGATGCGGAACGTTTGCTGGTTCGTCCGATGGAGCAGGAGCTACGCACCATCGTGGGTGTCGATCGAATGACGTCCCAATCCAGCGAAGGGCACGCCTCGGTCACCCTCGAGTTCGATGCCGGCTTCGATTCCCGTCAGGCGCTGGCCGATGTCCGCGAACGCGTCGATATCGCTCGAACCGACCTGCCGGACGAGGCGGAAGACCCTCGCGTCATCGAAGTCAACGTCTCGGAGTTTCCGGTGCTCACCATCGGCTTGTCGGGACAACTGGAACAGAGTCAATTGCAACGGATTGCTCGTGACCTGCAGGAGGAGATCGAAGGCATCCCCGAGGTGCTGGAAGCCGAGATCGGAGGCGAGCGCGAAGAACTGCTCGAAATCATCGTCGACCCGATGGTGCTGGACAGCTACGGCGTTGACTTCGAGTCGCTATTCAACCGGGTCTCACGCAACAACCGGCTTGTCGCGGCCGGGAGCCTGGATACCGGCGCCGGTCGCCAGGCACTGAAGGTGCCCGGAGTCATCGAGAACCTCAATGATGTCATGGCCATGCCGGTCAAGGTCGATGGCGACCAGGTGGTAACCTTCGGCGATGTGGCCTACATTCGCCCCTCCTTCAAGGACCCGACCGGCTTTGCCCGGATCAATGAAGCACCGGCTGTCGTGCTGGAGATCTCCAAGCGTGCCGGGGCTAACATCATCGAGACCATCGATTCCATCGAAGCACTATTCGATGAGGCCGGCGCCATGATGCCGGATGAGCTCGAGACCACGACGATCATGAATCAGTCCGAGACCGTGGAAGACATGCTGTCGGAGCTGTTGAACAACGTCCTGACAGCGGTCGTTCTGGTATTGATCGTGATACTCGCCAGCATGGGGCCTCGCTCGGCACTGATGGTGGGACTGACGATCCCCGGGGCCTTCCTGTCTGGCATCCTGCTGATCTGGGCATTGGGATATACGCTCAATATCGTCGTGCTGTTCGCCTTGATTCTGGTGGCCGGCATGCTTGTCGATGGCGCCATCGTGGTCAGCGAACTCGCCGACCGTCACCTCCGCGAAGGTCGCCCGCCTGCTCGCGCCTGGATCGATGCGGCCTCGCGTATGGCATGGCCGATCATCGCCTCGACGGCGACCACATTGGCGGTGTTCTTGCCTCTGCTGTTCTGGCCGGGCGTGGTCGGCGAATTCATGAAATACCTCCCCGCCACGGTGATTCTGTGTCTGTTGGCATCACTCGCCATGGCCCTGATCTTCCTGCCAACGCTGGGCGGCGTCTTCAGTCGCAGTGCGCCCCGGCAGGAGTCGCTCATCACTGCAGGGGGGCGCACTTATCGACATCTGCTCGCGTTGTTATTGAAGCGCCCGGGACTGACGCTGCTGGGCGCGATCATCATCATGGGACTGATCTATGGCAGCTACGCACGCTTCAATCACGGGGTCGAGTTTTTCCCCAGTGTCGAACCGGATAGTGCTCAGGTCATGATTCGATCTCGAGGCGATTTTTCCGCCGAAGAGGGGGATGCCATCGTCCGGCGGGTCGAAAAGCGTCTCGTCGGCATGAAGGAAGTCGACAATCTGTATGCGCGCTCCTTCGCCGTGAGTGACGAGCAGTTGGGAGCCGATGTCATCGGACAACTGAGTTTCCAGCTGGACGACTGGCAGACTCGGCGACCGGCCTCTGACATTCTGGAAGACATGCGTGAACGCACCAGCGACTTGCCCGGCATCGAGCTGGAATTCCGAGAGCAGGAACAGGGCCCCGTCGCTGGCAAACCGGTTCAATTGGAGCTTAGCTCCAGCGATCCTGATGCGATCGAACGTGCCGTCGAGCAGGTACGTCGCACCATGACCGAACTGGGAGGCTTCCGCGATATCGAGGACAACCGTAGCCTGCCCGGGGTGGAGTGGCGCGTCCAGGTGGATCGGGAGGCGGCTTCGCGCTTCGGTGCCGACGTCGCCAGCGTCGGTAACGCCGTACAGTTGACGACAAACGGCCTGCTGGTTTCGGAATATCGACCGGAGCGAGCCAATGATGAAGTCGATATTCGGGTGCGCCTGCCCGAAGCCTGGCGCAATCTCGATCAACTCGGGCGACTGACCTTGGCCAGTGAACGAGGACAGGTACCGATCAGCCATTTCGTCGACCTGGAGCCGGCGCCCAAAGTCGGCACGTTGCATCGCGTCGATGGTCGTCGGGCGATCACCGTGGAAGCCGATGTCGCCGGTGGGTACCAGGCCAATGAGCGTATCCAGACCCTGCTTTCGTCGCTCGAAGACATGCCCGAAGGCGTTCAACTCGATGTTACCGGAGAGCAGGAGGATCAACAGGAAACGGCCAATTTCCTTGTCGTGGCATTCATCGTCGCCATTTTCCTGATGGCGCTGATCCTGGTAACGCAGTTCAACAGTCTGTATCAGGCCATGCTGGTATTATCCGCCATCGTCTTCTCGACTGCCGGCATCCTGTTAGGCTTGCTGGTGAACGGCCAACCATTCGGTATCGTCATGGTAGGCATGGGCATCATCGCGCTGGCAGGCATTGTCGTGAACAACAATATCGTATTGATCGACACTTATAACCAGTTGCGCGGCGACGGACTGACACCTCGCGACGCCGCCCTGGAGGCGGGAGGATTACGCCTGAGACCGGTTCTGCTGACGGCCATCACCACCGTTCTGGGGTTGATGCCCATGGTGCTGGGAGTGAATGTCAACCTGCTGGCGCCGAGCCTGGGTATCGGCGCCCCCTCGACGCAATGGTGGACACAATTATCCAGCGCTATCGCCGGCGGGCTCAGCTTTGCCACCCTGCTGACGCTGCTGCTGACCCCCTGCATGCTGGTACTGGGAAGGGGGCGTGCCCGCTAGAACGGGAATCGCCTACCTTTCAAGAGCCTGGTCGTGAGCGTTGAGCCACCTGTTCCGATTCCGGCGGTGGCGAATGAGCGGCATGCAGACGACCGATCAACTGATCTTCGAGGGCGAAGCGTTCCGTCAACCCTTTCGACAGCCGCCCCAGCCAGGCCGGCAGCCGGGAAATATAGTGCCGACAGCGACTGGGAGTGGCGTAATCGGCATCGAACGACAGAACCAGTTCCGTTGACATATCGAGCCGTTCGAGCAGTTTATCGGCAAGTGCCAGGGCTTCGGTGTCGTTGAACGCCTTGGCCTCTTCACGCAGTTGAGGGTAGATCTCGAAATGCCCGGCGCTGATGTAATCCATCAATAGTTCGCTGAAGGCATCGATACGCGCTTTTTCGACCGCATCCAGATCCGACTCGCACGCTTCCTGCAGTTCCAGGAAATTCACCAGCATCTCACGACGCTGGTCCAGCCATCGATCGATCAAGTGGTGGACACCGCCCCAACGTTCCAACGCTGACTTGCAATCTTCAAGCATGAGCGCCTCCTCACTCTGCCACGTGCCCGAACGGAATGCCCGGTTTCCATCGCGGACTGTCAGACTCACGCTACCAGTCAGCGCTGTCAATCCCACTCAAGGTTGATTCTTGCTTTTCTTTGCCAACGTTCTTCCCATCATACCGAGAGGAGCCAGCAATAGCACGATGAACCCTATCAAGGTCCAGGCAGGCAGGGACAGGCCCAGGAAGGTGAAATCCACCTCAGCGCACTCGCCTGAGCCGGTGAACACGGTCGCCAGGACTTCCCTCAACGGCATGACATCCATCATGTAGTCGAGCCCGGGGCCACAGGTCGGCACCTGATCGGCTGGTAACGACTGCAACCAGACATGGCGACCGGCAATGCCGATACCAGCCAGGATAGCCAGCGAGGAGAGTCCCGCATAGACCAGACCAACGCGTCCATGCGGATTATGCAGAATACCGACGAGAAATACGGCCGCCGCTGCCAATACAGCCACGCGCTGGAAGATGCACAGCGGACACGGCTCGAGACCGACACCGTGTTCCAACCAGAGCGCCACGCCCATCATCAATGCACAAAAAGCCAACCCGGCCAGACTCCATTGGCGGAGCGACCCTTGCCTGAACCATGTCGTCATCGAGTTTTCTCCACTCATACTGCCCGGGCGGCACGGGGTTCCCGCGCTCTGGCAAAATAGTGCGCCAGAAAGGCATCGAAGGATTCCGTATCGGCGCGTTCGATATCCACCTGTTGTTGCAACGACGTGGAGGACAACTCATCGAACAGGGCCTGACGAGCCTGACTGATGGGTGACTCGCCCAATTCGTCTGCCTGTCGATTCGCCAGTTCGAGCATGGCCTCGATGAAATCCCGGCCAGATTCACGCAACAGCGTATCGAGGCGGCCAGCGGGTGTGGTATCGGGATTATCCAGACGGGGTTCGAGCTCGGCCAACGCCTGCTGATGCCCGCCATTGCCATCGATGATATCCATCAATTCGGCCACACGCTGCATTTCAGCGAAGATTTCCCGGCCGCGGTCGGCCAGGGTGCGTCGACCGTCATCGAACATCAGTTCGAGATCCGGGTCTCGGCCGCGCTCGACGATCAGCTCTCGATTGTCGTCAAGGCGATCACACTCATCATCGGGAATCCAGGGGCTGTCGGAGAGCAGGCACCACATCAGGAAGGTATCGAGGAAACGCATCTGGGTTTCATCGATACCCAGCGGCAGAAACGGGTTGAGGTCCAGGCAGCGCACTTCGATGTATTCGACACCACGCGCTTCCAGCGCCTGACTGGGGGTCTCGTCATGACGTGCGACTCGCTTGGGACGAATATCGCTGTAGTACTCGTTCTCGATCTGCAGGATGTTGGCATTGAGTTGCCGCCACTCACCTCCCTCATTGACGCCGATGGCCTGATACGGAGGCCAGGGCGTGGAAATCGCGTGCCGCAGCGTACCGACATAATTCGACAGGGAATTGAAGCAGATCTTGAGTTGCGCCTGTACCTTGTTCTGATACCCCAGGTCGGACATCCGCAGCGTCGTGGCATGGCGCGACAGCAACGTGTTGTCACCATGCCGTTCCAGTTTGGCAGGCACTGCCTTGCCATCCAGGAAGCTGTCATCCAGCGCCGGCGAGGCGCCGAACAGGTACATCAATAACCAACTGTTGCGACGGAAGTGGCGGATCAGGCCGAAATAACGCGACGAGCGGTAATCGTTCAACGAGACGTCATCCTGCCCATTCAACTCATGAAGCCGTCGCCACAAGTCATCCGGTAACGACACATTGTAGTGGACACCGGCAATCGACTGCATGATACGGCCGTATCTGACATCCAGCCCCTTACGGTAGACATGTTTCATCGTCCCGACATTGGAACGGCCATAGTCGGCGATCGGCACGCTGTCATTGCCGTTGAGTCGGGACGGCATGCTGGCAGGCCAGAGCAGCTCATTTCCCAGATGCTGGTTACTGAAGCGGTGCAGATCGCCGAGAAACGCCATGGCATCCTGAGGACGGCAATACACCGGCGTGATGTACTCCAGCAATGCTTCCGAATAATCGGTGGTGATGTGCGGGTGAGTCAGTTTGGATCCCAGGCTGCTTGGATGCGGCGTTTGAGCAATGTGTCCATGTGGATCGACACGTAACCCCTCTTTTTCGATACCGCGCCGCAGTCGGCCGATCAGTCCCTGTCTGGCCGGCCCCTTGAGCCGATCGATGACGCTTTCGAGTTGCTCGGACAAGGTCTACACCCCATGTCGTGGAGACAACCACTGGCGCGGTGTCTCGGTCATGATTAACGAGCGCATGGCGCTGGCGTGATGTGGACAGATTATGGGGCTTGTGGCCCGGGTTTCAAGGTATTGATGCCTAGCCTTTCCCCTTGCGTGCCTGCATCAATGCCGCCCCCAGTGCCCCAACCGGCTGATCATCCTCTTTCTCGTGCTTTCCGCCCCTGCCGGAACCCGCTCGAGGCTTGCGTGATCCCTTGGCCTGACGCTCTGGCCGCTGCCTGCCACCGGGACTCGCTTCTCCGGGTTCATCACTCAGGCGCATCGACAGTCCGATGCGTGCCCGCTCCTGATCGACACTCATGACCTTGACCTTGACGATATCGCCAGCCTTGACCACCGAGCGGGGATCATCGACGAACTTGTCGGCAAGTGCAGAGATATGTACCAGCCCGTCCTGATGGACACCGATATCGACAAAGGCACCGAAGTGAGTGACGTTTGTCACGGTCCCTTCCAGAACCATGCCCGGTTCAAGATCCTTGATCTCCTCCACGCCCTCGCGGAACTCGGCAACCTTGAAAGATGGACGGGGGTCACGACCGGGCTTGTCCAGTTCCACCAGAATATCCCTGATGGTCGGAACGCCGAAACGTTCATCGGCAAATTCTTCGGGGTCGAGGGCTTTCAAGGTCTTGCTATCGCCGATCAGGCTAGCCATATCACGCTCGGTTCGGACAGCAATACGCTCCACCACCGGATAGGCTTCGGGGTGGACGGCACTGGCATCAAGCGGGTTGGTACCGTTCATGATCCGCAGGAAGCCAGCACACTGCTCGAACGTCTTCGGGCCCAGGCGACTGACTTTCAACAGTGCACGCCGATCGCTGAACGGACCTTCGGCATTACGCCTGTCGACGATATTTTCGGCCAACCCCGGATTGAGGCCCGACACGCGCGACAACAGGGCTGCCGATGCAGTGTTGAGATCCACGCCAACGGCATTGACGCAGTCTTCGACCACGGCTTCCAGGCTCCTGGAGAGTTGCAGCTGCGAGACATCGTGCTGATACTGGCCGACGCCGATCGATTTAGGTTCGATCTTGACCAGTTCGGCCAGCGGGTCCTGAAGCCGACGAGCAATCGATACCGCGCCTCGCAAGGTGACATCGAGGTCGGGGAATTCCCGGGCAGCATACTCGGAGGCTGAATAGACCGATGCACCAGCTTCACTGACCATGATCTTGGAAAGACGGTGCTCACCGGACAACGCCTGCACCAACTCACCCGCCAGTTTGTCGGTTTCACGGCTCGCGGTGCCGTTACCCACAGCGACCAGTTCCACGGCGTGTTTCTTCACCAGTCCGGCCAGGGTTGCCAACGCCTCGTTCCAACGCTTCTGAGGCGCATGCGGGTAGATGGTATCGTGATCCAGAAACTGCCCGGTCGCATCCACGACGACCACCTTGCAGCCGGTTCGCAACCCGGGATCGATAGCCAGAGTCGGTTTGGCCCCGGCCGGTGCTGCAAGCAACAGGTCCTTGAGATTGGTGGCAAACACGCTGATCGCCTCGGCTTCGGCCCGTTCGCGAAGCCTGGCCATCAACTCGGTTTCAAGATGGGTGTACAGCTTGACCCGCCAGGTCCAGCGCACGACCTCCGCCAACCAGCGATCGGCTCGGCGCCCCTGGTCGTGGATATCCATATGTCTGGCGATGGCCACTTCCATGGGATGGATCGGCGCATCGTCCTCCCCCGGCAATTTGAGATTCAGTGCCAGCACGCCCTCATTACGGCCACGGAACATCGCCAGGGCACGATGTGACGGCACCCGCGACAGGCGCTCATCATGCTCGAAATAATCGGAGAACTTGGCGCCCTCCTTCTGTTTGCCATCGATGACACGAGCACTGAGTTGCCCTTCGTCCCAGAGCCGTTCGCGCAGGCGACCAACGAGTTCGGCATCCTCGGCAAACCGCTCCATCAGGATCTGCTTGGCACCATCGAGCGCCGCCTTGGCATCCGCGATGGCCGGTGTCTCGCCCTCGGCAGGGCGCAGATAGCTCGCTGCCTCGTTTTCAGGATCGAGTGTCGGATCGGCGAGCAGCGCGTCGGCAAGCGGTTCCAGCCCCGCCTCGCGGGCGATCTGTGCCTTGGTACGGCGTTTCTTCTTGTACGGCAGGTAGAGATCTTCCAGACGCTGTTTGGTCTCGGCCGCCCGGATCTGTGCTTCGAGGGTCTCGGTCAGCTTGCCCTGTTCCTGGATGGTGGCCAAGACCGACTCACGGCGCTCTTCCAGTTCACGCAGATAGCGCAACCGCTCCTCCAGCCGGCGCAGTTGCGTGTCATCGAGACCGCCGGTGACTTCCTTGCGATAGCGAGAAATGAACGGCACGGTGGCACCGTCATCGAGCAGCGCTACCGTGGCCTTGACTTGCTGGGGACGAACGCCGAGTTCTTCGGCGAGACGAGTCGTAATATGGGCGTATGCGTCCATGGATTCCTTGACGTGAGGTCGTTGAACGATCGCGACAAGGTATCATAAATGGCGCAGCTAGCCACGGTAACGAGCGGCACACTCATCCGTCGCGGCGTTCAAGGGCATTACGATACCGAGCCTCAACTGACTCGCGTGCTCAGGTACCGAGCTGCCCGTCCTCGGACGGCGCCCCGGCCGCTCAATCCAGCATCACCGCCTGGGTATAGTCCCTGGCAGCACGCCCATGGCGCAGGGTCTCGGCCCACCAGGCGAGCCGTGCCAGCAGGGTCTGCATGCCACGCTCGAAACGCGGCGCCTGCAGCGGCCGGCCATGCTCGTCGAACTGCTCCCAGACGTTGGGAAACATCACGCCATCGCGAATGGCCACGGCATGCAGCTCGGCGAAAACATGGCGCAGGTGCTCCACCGCCCGCAGCCCACCCGACGCACCGCCATAGGAAACGAAGGCCACGGGCTTGGCCTGCCATTCCGACGTATAGCCATCGATCAGCTCCTTGAGCGCAGCGGGATAGGAGTGGTTGTACTCGGGGGTGACCACGACGAAGGCATCCGCCTCGTCGAGACGGCCGGCGAACGATGACACGGACTCGGCAGCGGGATCGATCACCATCGGCGAGAACGACTCTCGAGGCCGGATCTGGTCCACGACCCATTGACCGACGGTATCGCATAAACGCCCTTCCCTGACGCTACCATAGATCACGGCCACCTTGATCGTATTGCTCATCGCACTGTCTCCTCTGAGTGATAGGTGCGATGAACGATAAGACCTCAAGCTAAGTTGAGGTCAAAGATTATCGCGGCAATACCTCTGATAGCATTTATCTATTGACGTGACACGCCGCGGCGAAGGCGGCATGTTCGCGACGCCCGGCGCTCACATCGCCACTTCGGCGGGATTGACCAGGCGCTGGAAATCGGTGTAGGAAAGTTGCATGACGTCGGTGTGGCTGCCGGCATTGAAGGCGATGTGCTCGGCGGCAGAGAGGTGCGGCGAGACGAATACTTCCATATCGAAGAGATTGCCGAAGGGTGGCATGGCGCCGAGTTCGCACTCGGGGAAACGGTTCTTGAATTCCTCCTCGCTGGCCAGTTCCATGGACTGGGCGCCGACCGACCTGGCCAGACGCTCCAGATCCACCTGATCAGGGGCAGGCAGCACCGCCAGCGCCAGTTGCCCATCGATCTTGACCATCACGCACTTGGCGAAGTGACGACCCGGCACGTGCACCGAGGCGGCCACCTCCTGGGCCGTATAGGCCGGGGAATGCTGCAGGACGACGTACTTGACGCCCTGCTCGTCGAGATACTGCTTCACACGTTCCATGGGCATGGCGACCTCCCGTCATGGCAACCGGGCATTTTCTGACAAGCATAGTCAGTGTTACGGGGCATGGGAAAGCACCAATCATACTGTCAAGCGTACCGACCCGGTGTTTACCATCAATGTGGCAACGCTCGGTTCGACAACGCGTTTTATCCTGATGCGGCTGATCTCGCGTGATCAACCACCGGCCCTGTCGCTCGGCACGAATGTCAACGCCAGCCCGTTGTTGCACCAACGCAAACCGGTGGGATCGGGACCGTCGTCGAATACATGGCCCTGGTGACCACCGCAACGGGCACAGTGGTACTCGGTGCGAGGCCAGATCATCTTGTAGTCCGCTTCGGTCAGCAGATGGCCGTGGATATGATCGAAGAAACTCGGCCAACCGGTGCCGGAGTCGTATTTCATGTCACTGGTGAACAGCGGGAGATCGCAGCCAGCGCAGCGATATTCGCCCTCTCGGGTTTCCTTGTTGAGCTCGCTGGATGATGCCGGTTCGGTCCCATTCTCGCGCAGGATCCGGTACTGCTTTTCATCCAGGCGCTCACGCCACTCATCTTCCGACAACTCGAGCACGTCAATATCGCTGGCACGCTCCACGTCCGGCTTGGGCCGTGCACTGACCACGCCCGGCAGCGCACTCGCCAGCCCTCCGGCTCCCAGCAGTCCCAGGAAATAGCGTCGTTTCATGGTAGGTACCTCCTACGCCACTTCCGCTTTTGACCACACCGACGAAGGTCAGTTCTCGTTCAACGTCAGTTGAGACTCGGCCCCGCGGCAACGATAGCTGAATCGACACCGGAGAACTTCTTGAAATTGTCGACGAACTTGGCAACCAACGATTGCATCTGACGATCGTAAGCCAGCGTGTCCTCCCATGTTCTGCGGGGATCGAGCAAGCTGGAGTCGACCCCGGGAACGGCAACGGGCACATCGAGATTGAGCCCTTCGATACGTTGCGTCTCGACGTCACGCAGCATTCCGGACTGAATGGCGCTGATAATGGCACGGGTCGTGGGGATCGAGAAACGCGACCCGCCTTCACCGTAAGCTCCGCCAGTCCAGCCGGTGTTGACCAGATACACCTGAGAACCATAGGCTTCCACGCGCTTGATCAGCAGATCGGCGTACTCACGCGCCGGGCGCGGAAAGAACGGCGCACCAAAGCAAGTCGAAAAGGTCGCTGCCAGACCGCTTGACGCCCCCATTTCCGTCGAACCGACCTTGGCGGTATATCCGGAGAGAAAGTGATAGGCGGCGGCCTCCTTGGATAGCACCGAGACCGGCGGGAGGACACCGTTCATGTCACAGGTCAGGAAAATGATGGCATTGGGTTCACCGGCACGATTCTCCGGCACGCGTTTGTCGATGTGTTCGAGCGGATAGGCGGCCCGGGAATTCTGGGTCAGGCTGTCATCGGTATAATCGGGTTCGCGGCGGTCGTCCAGCACGACATTCTCGAGCACGGCGCCGAAACGAATGGCATGCCAGATCACCGGTTCGTTCTTTTCCGAAAGATCGATGCACTTGGCGTAGCAGCCACCCTCGATATTGAAGACGGTCCCCTCGCCCCAACCATGCTCGTCATCACCGATCAGGTAACGGGCGGGGTCGGCGGACAATGTCGTCTTGCCGGTCCCGGACAGGCCGAAAAACAGTGTGGTTTCTCCGTCTTCCCCTACATTGGCACTGCAGTGCATGGGGAGGACACCGGCGTCCGGCAGCAGAAAATTCTGTACCGAAAACATGGCCTTCTTCATCTCACCGGCATAATGCAATCCGGCTAACAGCACACGCCGACCGGCAAAATCGATGATGACCACAGCCTCGGAGTGAGTTCCATCACGCTGAGGATCACAGACGAAATACGGTGCGTTGAGAATGCGCCATTCGTCATGATGTGCCGGATTATACGCTTCAGGTCGCACGAACATGGTACGACCGAACAGGTTGTGCCAGGCGGTCTCCGTCGTTACACGAATAGGGAGATAGTGCTTGGGGTCAGCGCCGACATGCAGGTCGGATACGAAACGGTCACGCTCATCAAGATAGGCTTCAACTCGCGTCCACAATGCGTCGAAGCGTTCGGCATCGAAAGGGCGATTGACGCTTCCCCAATCAATCTTGCCACTGGTCGTGGGTTCGTCGACGATGAAACGATCCGCGGTAGAGCGGCCGGTGCGCTTGCCTGTCTTCACCACCAGGGCGCCATTGGAGGCCAAACGCCCTTCGCCGCGAGCGATGGCACGCTCGACCAGTTCGGCTTGGCTGAGGTTGGTGAAACATTGGGCGGCGCCGGTATCGGCAACTACGGGTTGGGTCATGGTCATGTCGGTGTCCTGAGGCCTTGCGGCCGATCCTCTCGTTTGCCTGTACGTCATTTTCCGATAGAACGTCAGGTCGAATCGCGGTGAGTCAGCTCACTTCCATATCATGCATGAATACGATTCGACCCCTGCACGGGGTCGACATTATTACAGAAAGGAACGCAGGGGGAAACGCCGTAGTTCGCCGATTTTCTTGTAGTTTTACTACTACATGACGTCATTTCATGACGATTTGCTTCATTAATGTATCGTCGGCGTCGGCGCATCAGGAGTATCGATCAGCGATTCGATTTCCGCCGCGCTGAAGTGGTAGTGGGTATGGCAAAAATGGCAGTGCGTATCGATGGCCTTTTGTTCATCGAGAATATCGCGTAATTCTTCGGCTCCCAGCCCGAGCAGCGCCCTGGCGATACGCTCACGTGAGCAGGTGCATCCGAAACGCAGCGATTTGGGATCGAATACTCGCGCCGTTTCTTCATGATATAGCCTGAAAAGCAATTCGCGTTGCTCAAGTGACAGCAATTCCCCATCACTCAACGTGTCGGCGAGTTTCACACAACGGTTCCAGGCATCGGCGTCGCAGGATTGACGACCATCATCAGGCAGTTGCTGCAACAGCAAACCGCCGGCACGCTGCCCATCGGCAGCCAGCCACAACCGGGTGGGCAACTGTTCCGAGCGCTCGAAGTACGCTTCGAGACAGCCACCCAGAGTATCGGCATCCAACGCCACGATCCCCTGGTAGCGGTTTCCCTCGCGCGGATCCAGCGTAATGACGATCTGCCCCTCACCGACCAACTGCCGGAAATCCGTCTCATGGGCAGGTAGTGCCTGGTCTTCGGCCAATCGGGCAATGGCTCGCAACTCACCACCCGGGTTGGACTCCGCCATCAACAACGATAGGGCACCTTGCCCTCGCACCTCGATACTCAAGGTACCATCAAGTTTGACGGTTTCGGTCAGCAGAGCCACCGCCGCCAGTAATTCCCCCAGCAGACGTGCAACGGGTTCCGGATGCGACTGCTTATCCAACACCTCCTTGTAGGCAGACTCCAAACCGACGATCTCGCCACGCACATTGGTGTCATCGAACAGAAAACGTTGAATCTGGTCGGTCATGATTCTCACTCTTCGCCGTCACGGTCGATCCCGCCGGCACGCATGAATTTCTTGATCTCCCGCCGCTGCTTGCGATCGGGCCGTTTCAATGGATGTTGCATCGTCTGCTTGGCGAGACGACGGTTCTCGGACTCGCGCTCACGATGTTCCCGGCTGCGGGACGTTTCCTGATAAAGCTCACGAGCTTGCGGAGCACCTCGCCGCTGATCGGAGAGCGCCAGGACTTCCACCTCCCAGATATCCCACCCCTGGGGAATCTTGAGCAACGCACCGACTTCGACGTTCTTGCTGGTCTTGGCTCGCCCTCCATTGTAATGGACCTTGCCTCCTTCAATGGCTTTCTTCGCCGATTGACGGGTCTTGAAGAAGCGGGCGGCCCACAACCATTTATCGAGTCTGACTGTTTCCATGAATCACCTCGCTGAGGTTTTTGTGGAAGGGACTCCAGTCGCGAAAGACGCCATTAGGCACCAGGCGGTCACACTTCAGGCAGGGCTTGTGTCCTGTAACGCGGCTAAAGCCCCTCCCAGATTCTGTCACCCGTTATCAGAGGATAGGAACTCGTGCAGTCACGAACATTAGACCGGTGGATGCTCCCCCGGCAGGATGCTGGCGAAGTGATCCAGAGCAATGAATTCTTCGAGCTCCCGTTCGGGGCGTCGACTGTCGGGTTGTTTGATTCCCAGCAAATGACGGATGCCATATTCGCGCGCACTCTCCAGCACGGCGGGATTATCATCGATGAACAGCGTGCGTTCCGGATCGAAGGGTTCGACATCCTGAAGCGCAAACCAGAATTCCGGGGCTTCCTTGGGCATGCCGACATCCGCCGATGAAACGATGGCATCGAGATACGCATCCAGGCCGGTCAGCGGCAGCTTCAGGGCCAGGCTTTCCCGATCGGCATTGGTCGCCAACACGACACGCGGGTGGGCACGCTTGAGCCACTGCAGGAAGTCCAGAGCGTCACTACGCAAGCCGATCAAATGCTGAACTTCCCGTTTCAGCGCCACGATATCGACATCCAGTTCCCGGCTCCAGTACGCCAGGCTATACCAGTTCAAGGTGCCTTGCTCACGGATGATACGGGCACGTATTTCATGTTGGGTCGACTCATCGAGCCGATGCAGTTCGACGTAACGGCGCGGCAAATGCTCGAGCCAGAAATGACTGTCGAAATGCAGATCCAGTAATGTGCCATCCATATCCAGCAATACGGTATCAACCGAACGCCAATCGATCATCGGCACAAGCTCCCCAGTAACAACCGTTGACATGCTATTGTACGGGATCGAGCGTTACGACGACACACACTGCCGGAGGCTGCATGGCGCAATTCCCCCACGACAAACCGCATATCCTCGGCCGCCGGGAAGTGGCCAGAAGTCGCCTGTTCGCGGTCGAGGAGCTCGAGCTACGTTTTTCCAATGGCGCTGAACGCACCTTCGAACGCTTGCAGGGCAGCGATCAAGGTGCGGTGATGATCATCGCCATGCCCGACCCCGAACACGTATTACTGATACGGGAGTATGCGGCAGGATTCGACGATTACGTGCTGACCCTGCCGAAAGGACTGGTCGACCCCGGCGAAGACATTGTCGGTGCCGCCAACCGGGAACTGATGGAAGAGTGCGGCGTCGGGGCCCATACGATCGAGCCGCTCGTCGAGTTGTCGCTGGCCCCCAACTACATGCGCCATCGCATGCAAGTCATGCTGGCGAGTGACTTGTACGATCAGCGATTACCGGGCGACGAGCCGGAACCGTTGATCGTCGAAACCCATGCCATCGAAGCGATACCGGCCTTGCTGGCACGCGACGACTTCCACGAGGCCCGGGCCATTGCCGCGCTGTACATCGCGCGTGACAAGTTACGCGATGAACAGCAACGGCTTCAGCTTTGGTAAGGAGACATCGGGTAGCAACGCGTCACCCCTTGCTCACCGACCCGGTGCGTCGATGAGTACCGCCTTCCTTCAGACGCACCCAGCGCCCTTGGCGATAACTATCGAGGCCAGCTTCGATCAACACCATGACCTCCATGGCTTCATCGACCGTCACCGGTGGCTCGGCCTGGCCGCGAAGGGCCGCCACGATACCCTGATAGTAGGCCAGATAATCGCCGGGCAATGTGGGATGAGTCCGTACCTCGGGTTCGGCCCCCTGCCCACTCAGCGTCAAGGTGCCATCATAGTCATCGACTCCCCACTGCGGACTCGGCATTTCTCCCGCCTTGAGCCTCGCCTCCTGGGAATCGAGCCCATATTTGACGTAACTGCCCTGCGTACCATGTACCGCAAAGCGAGGGGTCGGCTCAGCCACCAACGCACTGGCTTGCAGCGACACCCGCATGCCATCGTAGTCCAGCAACGCCAGAAAATCGTCATCGACCTGAGCGTTGTCCCGTCGAGTGCCGAGATCGAGCAGGATCGAACGCGGCATACCGAAGAGTTCGCGCGCCTGGTCAAGCAAATGGGGACCCAGGTCGTACCAGATTCCTCCCCCCGGCTTGGCTTGTTCACGCCACCGGTCTCGCACCTCGGGGCGAAAACGATCGAAACGCGACTCCACATTGACCACCCGACCTAGCGAGCCGTCCTCGAGCAGTTCGCGCAACGTGAGGAAATCGCTGTCCCAACGGCGGTTATGAAACACGGAGAGCAATCGTTCGGCATCGTCGGCATGATGCTTGAGCATCCGCGCTTCGGAAGCCGTCACGGTAAAGGGTTTATCGAGCACTACGTGCTTGCCGGCAGTCAGTGCCGCCTTGGCAAGCGGAAAATGCGTATCGTTGGGAGTGGGGATGACCACCAGATCGATATCCTGGCGGGCGAAAAGCGCCTGCGCCTTGCGCTCCACATCGACATCCGGCAAATCCGTCTGGACCTTGGACATGTCGCTGGATACCACAGCACGCAATTCGAATCCTTCGGTAGCCTGAATCAGCGGCACGTGAAACGTCTGACTGGCGAAGCCGTAACCGACCACGCCGACGGTAAATACTTCCTTCATGGCGATCCTTGAATATCCCGAATGCAATCTCGCCGTCTCCATGGCCTGTCATGGACGGCGTCATTACCATCGTTATGGAGACGGGAGGCAAAAGTCAAAGGATAACTTGCCTCCAGTACACCGAGGTATCAATCCAGTTTCGACAGGTCGCGAACCGCACCTTTATCGGCAGAGGTCGCCAACGAGGCATAAGCCTTGAGCGCACCTGACACCTTGCGTACACGCTCGATGACCGGTTTCCAGGCATGCGCGCCTCGCGACTCCATGGCATCGCGTCGTTGTGCCAGGATCTCGTCGGAGAGATCAACGTCGATCCGCCGGTGGGGAATATCGATACGGATGATATCGCCACTCTCTATCAGCCCAATCGCGCCACCGGCGGCGGCTTCCGGCGACACATGGCCGATCGAGAGGCCGGACGTTCCCCCGGAGAAGCGACCGTCAGTCATCAAGGCACAAGCCTTGCCGAGGCCTTTCGACTTCAGATAGGACGTCGGATACAGCATTTCCTGCATCCCCGGCCCTCCCTTTGGACCTTCATAGCGTATGACCACGACATCCCCTGCTTTCACCTTGCCCTCGAGGATATGCTCGACCGCTTGATCCTGGGATTCGACGACATGCGCTGGTCCTTCGAATACCAGAATCGACTCGTCGACACCGGCAGTCTTCACGACACAGCCATCACGGGCGATATTGCCATGGAGTACGGCCAGCCCGCCCTCACCTGAGAAGGCATGTTCGAGGTCGCGGATGCAGCCGGTGGCACGATCGCCGTCCAGGCTCGGCCATCGGGAATTCTGGGAAAAGGCTTCCTGAGTAGGAATACCGCCTGGTCCGGCCTTGTAGAACTCGAGCACGTCGGGACTCGGTGAACGCATGATGTCCCACTCATCAAGTGCATCGCCCAGGGTGTCGCCATAAACGGTGGGTACGGAAGTATTGAGCACTCCCGCCCGGTCGAGCTCACCGAGAATCGCCATGATGCCACCCGCGCGATGGCAGTCCTCGATATGATACTGCTGGGTATTGGGCGCCAGCTTGCAAAGCTGCGGCACCTCCCGGGACAGCGAGTCGATATCCGCCATGCGGAAATCGATCTCGGCTTCCTGCGCCGCTGCCAGCAAGTGAAGGATGGTGTTGGTCGATCCGCCCATGGCGATATCCAGCGTTATGGCATTCTTGAAGGCGTCCTTCGCGCCGATCGCACGCGGCAGCAGATGCGCTTCATCACCTTCGTAGTAACGCTTGGCCAAGTCAACGATGCGCTCCCCGGCCTGCTCGAACAATCGTCGGCGAGCGGCATGCGTCGCCAGCATGGTACCGTTACCCGGCAATGCCAGCCCGAGCGCCTCGGTCAGGCAGTTCATGGAATTGGCAGTGAACATGCCCGAACAGCTGCCGCAGGTCGGGCAGGCGCTACGCTCGATCTCTTCGATCTCTGCATCGCTGTATTTATCATCGGCCGCCGAGATCATGGCGTCGATCAGATCGATACCATGATCGAGCAACTTGGTCTTGCCGGCCTCCATGGGACCACCGGAAACGAAGATGGTCGGCACATTGAGGCGCATGGCAGCCATCAGCATGCCAGGCGTGATCTTGTCACAATTGGAAATGCAGACCAGCGCATCGGCACAGTGGGCATTGACCATGTACTCGACGCTATCGGCGATGATATCGCGACTGGGCAGCGAATAGAGCATGCCGTCATGGCCCATGGCGATGCCATCGTCCACCGCAATGGTATTGAACTCCTTGGCCACACCACCGGCTTTCTCTATCTCTCGCGCAACCAGCTGTCCCATGTCCTTGAGATGGACATGGCCCGGAACGAACTGGGTAAAGGAGTTGGCCACGGCGATGATCGGCTTGTGGAAATCGTCATCCTTCATGCCGGTGGCTCGCCACAAGGCGCGAGCGCCGGCCATGTTACGACCGGCGGTGGTGGTGCGGGAACGGTACTCGGGCATGGGTGTCCTCTCGTGCTCAGTCACGACGTCATGACCGTCTCTCAGCACGGCCTGACGATCTCGAAATCCAGGTCGACCCTAGATTCTGGCACGAGCGGATATCGGTTGCCAGACGAACGGCTTAACCGAACACCACCTTGGCCACATCCTGATAGCGTTTGGCGAAGTGAACCTTCACTCCCGATTTGAGGTAATCGGGTAGCTCCTCGAAATCGCGCCGATTGGCATCGGGCAGAATCACTTCGAAAATATCGCTGCGCCGTGCGGCGATGATCTTCTCGCGAATCCCCCCTACCGGCAGTACCTGTCCAGTCAGAGTCAGTTCCCCGGTCATCGCCAGGGGACGATCAATGGACTGATGCTTGGCCAGCGACAACAAGGCGGTAGTCATGGTCACCCCGGCCGAAGGACCGTCCTTGGGTGTCGCCCCTTCCGGTACGTGCAGATGAATGTAGGCATCGTTGAAGAAATCGGCATCGGCACCGAATTCGCCCAGATGGCCCTGCACATAGCTGTAGGCGATATTGGCGGACTCCTTCATCACATCGCCGAGCTTGCCGGTCAACCGGAAACCTCGATCCAGGGCATGAACCTTGCCGGCCTCGACCGCCAGCGTTGCCCCCCCCATTGCGGTCCAGGCCAGGCCAGTCACGACACCTTCACCCTTGAGCACACTCTCCTTGCGGAATAGCGGCGCCCCCAGGAATTCTTCGAGGTTATTGACCGACACTTTCACGCTCTGCTGGCCGTTTTCGAGCATCTTGACCGCTGCCTTGCGCACGATGCGGTGCAACTGTTTCTCCAGTTGTCGCACACCGGCCTCGCGGGCATAGCCTTCGATCACCTGCTTGAGCGCGGCATCGGTCAGATTGATCCGCTTCTTGGGAATCTTGTCGCGCTTGAGCAGCTTCGGCCAGAGATAGTGCTTGGCAATCGCCATCTTCTCTTCGGCGATGTAGCCCGAGAGCCGTATCTGTTCCATGCGATCGAGCAATGCACTGGGAATCGAGTCCAGGGTGTTGGCGGTACAAACAAAAAGCACCTTGGACAGATCGAGACGCACATCCAGATAATGGTCCAGGAAATCCACGTTCTGTTCGGGATCGAGCACTTCGAGCAAAGCCGACGCCGGATCTCCCTGGAACGATTGGCCCATCTTGTCGATCTCATCGAGCATGATCACCGGGTTCTCGACCTCGACTTCCTTGATCGCCTGCACCAGTTTACCGGGCATGGCACCGATGTAGGTACGGCGGTGGCCCTTGATTTCCGCCTCGTCACGCATGCCGCCTACCGAGAAGCGATAGAACTCACGCCCCAATGCTTCGGCAATGGAACGCCCCACCGAGGTCTTGCCGACCCCCGGGGGGCCGACCAGCAATAGAATGGACCCACCGACATCCCCCTTGAAGGTGCCTTCGGCCAGGAATTCGATGATGCGATCCTTGACGTCCTTCAAACCGTCATGGTCACGATCGAGAATCTCACGGGCATGTTTGAGGTCGAGTTGATCCTCGCTGGTGATGCCCCAGGGCAGTGATGTCAGCCAGTCGAGATAGTTGCGTGTGGTGCCGTATTCCGGCGAGCCGGTCTCCAGGACGGACAGTTTGTCGAGCTCGTCGTCGATACGCTCCATGACCCGCTCAGGGACATGAAGCTCGGTCAGTCGTTTGCGGAAGGTATCGACATCGTTCTCACGATCGTCCTTGGAGATTCCCAGTTCACGCTGGATCACCTTGAGCTGTTCACGCAGGAAGAACTCACGCTGACGCTCCTGCATCTGCGCGTTGACCTGCTCGCTGATTTCGCTCTGGAGCTGAGCGACCTCGATCTCCTTGTGGAGCAGCGGCAACACCTTCTGAAGCCTCGCCATGACCGGCAGGGTCTCCAGGATCTCCTGCAACTCATGTCCTTTCGCTGACGTGATTGCTGCCGCGAAATCCGCCAGCGGCCCCGGCTCATGAGGACTGAAGCGGTTGAGATAATGCTTGAGCTCCTCGCCATACAACGGATTGATCGGCAGCAAATCCTTGATACCGTTGATCAACGCCATGGCATAGGCCCGCGCTTCGTCCTCCTCTGCCTCGACCGGCTCATAAGGATAACTGACCTCGACGAGATAGGGCGGTTTCCTGGATAACCAGCGCTGAATCTTGAAACGACGCAATCCCTGGGCAATGAACTGGATCTGTTCGTCCTCGCCCTGAACCTTGTGCATACGCACGGCAGTACCAATGGCGGGAAAATCGTCCTGAGCCAACCCCTCGACACTGGCATCGCCGACATAGGCCAGCCCGACCGTATGGTGAGGGGTATTGCCGACTCGCTGGATCGTCTCCTCCCAGCGTTCACGGTGAATCACCAGTGGTTGCACCTGCGCCGGAAAGAAAGGGCGATTATGGATTGGTAACAGGTACAGACGCTCCGGCAGGTATTCATTCGTCGGGACGACAGCACCGGTCTGGCCCTGAGGCTGCTCGTCATCCTGATTAGCGGACTCCGTAGAAGAGAACATATCCTGAAGATCGTCACGTTCGCTCATCATGCATCCTTTAGCCGAGGGGGCAATGTTGCCCTTTGGCAACAGGAATGCGGGCGGCGAGAGGAAACTTCAAGTCATGGCGATACAAGACGCCGCTCGCCACAGCGAACGAACCCCGCTACCACGGCACGGGGCGGCCGTTCAGCGATATCTCCCCGGCATCGATGTCGATCTCGAGATCATCGATATCCGGTGAGAGTCCCAACTGGAAAAGCAACAGCGTAGGCACATTCCGCCAGGTGATGTGGCCATCCAGCCGAGCCCGCCAGTCGGCCGGCACATCGTGCCCTTCCCAGTCTGTCAGTGACAATGACTCGACATCGTCACCGTCGAAGACCAGCTCGCCTTCGATGTCCACCAGCATATCCAGCATGGCGCTGTTCAGATCCACGGTGTCCAGCGTCAACTTCGGTGAGTCGGCCAGCATGGCCTGAACCTTCGGCTCGAGACGCTCGAGCAATCGGCGCCGTTCAGCGGCATCCCAGTGCTCGCCTCGCTCGGCGACCTCCCGTATCAGCGCGGCCGTTTGACGGGTCGCATCGGCATTCAGACGTGACAACGCGATTGCCACCCCTCCGCCGATCATGGATTGATCCCCCATACGCGCATCATCAAGCGACAGGTCGACGGCTAACCGGCCTTGCTCGTCATCCAGTTGCCAGTTGCTTTGATAACGCCAGCGTTCGATCGAGATGTCGGGTATCAGTGGGCCACGGTACGCCAACTGGGACAGTCGGATCTCATCCTGTTGTTCGATGTCGTCCGTCTCTTCGTCATGACGGTAACGACTATCAAACTCCAGTTTTCCAACCTCCAGGCGGCCGATGTCATCTTCCAGCGTCCAGGGAGCGACCGACCCCACCAGGCTGACATCGCCACGTTGACCGTATATGTCCCACTCCACACCCTGCGTTTCCAGCCGCCATCCCTGTTCCTTATCCTCCATGGTGAACGGTGCCAGCGAGAACCGGGAATCGAACTCCCCTGACAGAGAGGCATAATTGGCATTCCAGCGTGGCGGGGCAACCGGCAGGTGATCGCCGAACAACCGCTCACGATCCGTTCCCAACGCAATATCGACGTCTCCCTCGGCCTGAGTGCTCAACACACCGTGGCGCGCCGTATAGGGAATGGAGGCCCGCCAGTCATCACGTCCCTCGGGCGACAAGCGAATACGTCCCCGAGACACGAACCAGCCATGCTGGATCTCATCACGCTCTACTTGATAGCCACCCTCGTTCTCCAGCTCCGCAATCGCATGCCGCAGTTCACGTTCGAACAACGAGCTGGACAACGCCTGTGCTCCCAGATAAGCGGCACCGACCAATCCCAGCACAATCGCAATCAGCCATCCCTTGCGCTTGAACATCTCTACGTCGTCAACCTTTGGAGTCAGTGCAGCCAGAGCCACAGGTGAATGGTTCCCCAAGCATAGAGACCCGCCATGACATCATCGATCATGATCCCGAAGCCACCGGCCACATGCCGATCGGCCCAGCGAATCGGCCAGGGTTTGAAGACGTCGAAAATGCGGAAAACCAGGAATCCCCACAGCGCAGCTTCCCAGGAAAAAGGTACCGCCGCCATGGTCAGCCAATAGCCGACAAATTCATCCCAGACAATACCGGAGTGATCGTGGACACCAAGATCATGTGATGTCTTGTCGCACAACCAGATGCCGATCATGAAAGCAACGGCGACCAGGCTGAGATACCAGGTAAGCGGCAGGTCCGACATCAGCCAGTAGAATGGAATCGCACCCAATGTGCCGAAGGTGCCGGGCGCCCAGGGTACCGCCCCACTGCCCAGACCAAAGGCGAGGAAATGGGTGGGACGATGCCAGGTCGTTGCCGGAGCACGTTTCATGACATCGCTCCCGGGAAATGCTGCCAGCCTGCCGGCCCGGCGCAGGAGACACCCCGAATCCCCGGTGACGACGAAAATCGCCCGACCGGAGTCAAGGACACTCCGACCGTTGCCAATGCCGAACGCGCCTCGTCCAGAGAGTCCGGAGGCAAGGCCAACAGGAGCTCATAATCATCCCCGCCGGTGAGGGCTGCCTGTAACGCATCGGCCTCCCCCAGGCGATGCGTCAATATCGGTTCACGGGGTATCGATGACGCATCGAGATCCGCGCCGACACCACTGGCTGTGCAGAGATGACCGAGATCGGCGAGCAACCCGTCGGAGATATCGATCGCCGCCGTCGCGAGATCACGCAGCAAACGTCCGGCTTCAAGGCGTGGCTGCGGTAACAAATAGGCGACCAGCAGCGGATCGTCGAGATCGCGCTCGCCATTCTGCCAGGCACGCAGGCCGCCATGGGCACTTCCCAGACTACCGGTCACGACGACCAGATCCCCTGCCCTGGCCCCGCTACGTTTCAGCGCTTGGCCATAAGGGAGTTCGCCATGCACGGTCACGCCGATCGCCAACGTACCACGGGTGACATCCCCGCCGGCCAACGCCACCCCGTGCACATCGGCCAGGGCATGAAAACCACGTGCGAATTCGGCCAGCCACTCATCATCGGCATGAGTCAGCATCAACGCCATCAGGCACCACCGCGGACGGGCCCCCATGGCAGCGAGATCGCTCAGACTGACGGCCAATGCTCGATGACCAATGGCATGGGGCGGTGCCTCACGGGGAAAATGAATCTCACTGACGGAGGTATCGACGCTCACCACCAACTGGTGCCCGGGCGTCGGCCACAGCAATGCACTGTCATCGCCAATACCCAACTCGACCCCCTCGCCCTGAGTGGGTCGAGCAAAGTGCCGGGCGATCAGTTCGAACTCACTGGTCACCGGCATATCAACGACGGGCATGGACCTCGGCATACCGCAGGCGTGAGGCGAGCTTGTCGAGAATGCCGTTGACGTACTTGTGACCGTCGGTGGCGCCGAACGACTTGGCGAGCTCGACGCCCTCGTTGATCACCGCTCGATACGGTACGTGCAAACGATGTGACAATTCGTAGGCTCCCAAGCGCAGGATGGCCAACTCGACCAGATCCAGATCCTCCAGACGACGATCCAGCAAGGGGGCAATCGCCTCATCCAGAGATTCACGGTGTTTGACCACGTTGTGCAGCAGTTCATGGAAAAGCGCCATGTCGGCGATTTCCATGACTTTCGACCAATTTTCATGGTCAGAGAGATCCTCATCGGCGGTCTGGGATCGGAACTCCGCTTCAATGGTCGCGATCGGCTTGCCTGTCAACTGCCACTGATACAGGCCCTGGATTGCAAGTTCCCGCGCTGCGTGACGGGACTCCTGGGCCGCCGTTCCACGCTGGGTCCCTTTCATGACTCACCCCCGAACTGCCTGAGCAACGAGACCATCTCCAGTGCCGCCATGGCCGCCTCGGTCCCCTTGTTGCCGGCTTTGGTGCCCGAACGCTCGAGAGCCTGCTCGATGGAGTTCACTGTCAGAACGCCATTGGCGATCGGCGTTTCATATTCGAGTTGCAGACTGCTGATCGCACTGTTGCAGTTGCCGGCGACATATTCGAAATGGGGCGTCCCACCGCGGATCACCGCGCCCAGCGCGATCACTGCTTCGGGCTGAGCAACCTTGAGCACGCGTTTGACCGCAAGCGGCAGCTCCCAGGCTCCCGGGACGTGCACGATATCGATGTGTTCGGCGCTGACACCATGACGAACCAGGCAGTCGACCGCGCCCTCCACCAGCGAGTCGACCACATGATGATTGAAACGACCCACCACGATGACGTAACGGCCATCGACGTCGGTGAAACTACCTTCGAGTTGGGTTATGGATTGCATCATTCTCATCCTGCTGATGGCGCACCGCACCCATAGTGCGGCGGCTCGAAGTCATCGGTCCCGACTCAGGGACTCAACCGCTCCACGACTTCCAGATCGAAGCCGGACAGCGCAGAAAATTTCCAGGGCGAACTCAATAGTCGCATCTTGCCGACGCCGAGATGGCGCAGTATCTGTGACCCGGTGCCGATGGTAAGGTAGTTGCCGGCACCGTCGGAATCACTGTTGCGAGGTGCGCGGCGACGCTCGAGAAGTAGATCGAGCTGATCCTTCAGATCCTTATGGGGTCGGCCGTCATCGAGTAGGACGAATACACCGCTATCAGCCTCTGCGATTTCCGCCAGTGCCGCCTGAGACGTCCAGCTTTGGCTGTCGGACCGCGCCAACGTCAACAGGTCACGCAGTGTGTCGGCCAGATGGACACGTACCGTGGTCAAAGAGTCCGGCGTCGGATGCCCTTTGACGAGAGCGAGGTGATGCGCTCCTTGGATGCGATCACGAAAGACATGCAGTTCCATTTCCCCGTACGCGGTCGACACGGGGGTGGCTTCCACATGCTCGATGGTCTGCTCGTTATGGATACGATAGTGAATCAGATCCGCGATCGTGCCCATCTTGAGGCCATGCTCGGCCGCGAAACGCTCGAGTTCGGGACGCCGGGCCATGCTGCCATCTTCATTCATGACTTCACAGATGACGCCACTGGGCTCGAAACCGGCCATGGCCGACAGGTCACATGCCGCTTCCGTGTGGCCGGCACGCCGCAGCACCCCACCGGGTTCGGCCATCAGCGGGAAGATATGGCCCGGCTGGACGATATCCTCTGCACGCGCGTCCCGCGCCACGGCAGCCTGGATGGTCCTGGCCCGATCAGCGGCGGAAATGCCGGTTGAGACCCCCTCCGCCGCTTCGATGGAGAGCGTGAATTTGGTGCCATATCCTGCCCCGTTGTCACGCACCATCAGTGGCAGCCGTAACCGCTCACAACGTTCTCGGGTCATCGGCAAGCAAATCAAGCCACGGGCATGGCGTGCCATGAAGTTGATGTGTTCGGCCTCGACCATTTCGGCCGCCATGATCACATCACCCTCATTTTCGCGATCCTCATCATCCATGAGAATCACCATCTTGCCGCGGCGGATGTCGTCGATCAGTTCCTCGACGGGAGCAAGGCCCGACGGCGAATCCTTTGATGTAGGCACCATGGTGGGTTCTCCCAAAAACTATAATGTGCCGTCGTCGTAGAATGGCGACGACTCGCGTTACCCTTACACCTCTTTGGCAGGTGACGCCAGCACGGAATCGGCGCTCAGGGTACCTTGGTGGAAGGCTGTGCGCCAGTCTCCTGCGTATCTGTCGCTTGCAGGCGACGACTATGTGGTATCGCAATGATCCGCCAATCCTGTCCCAGCGCACGAATATCGGTGATATCCAGCGGCTTCTGCTGGGACATCCGAACCAACCCAGGCAGCTCGAACAACGGCCGTGCCGTCCCGCCGAGGAGAGTTGGTGCCACGAACAACACCATCTCATCGACCCAGCCGCCATCGAGCATCGCTCCCGCCAGCGTGGCCCCGGTTTCCAGCAACGCTTCATTGATATCCTCGGCGTTGGCCAGATATTCCAGTAATGCCCCCGGTTCGACGCGACCATCCGGGGCCGAGGGCAGGCATACCACCTCGGCGCCCTGCGCTTCCAGCCGTTGCCGGCGCTCGGCATCACAGGAGCAGGTCGCCACCAGGGTGCGGCCTGGCTGACGCAAGCACTTCGCTGCCAGCGGCAGACGCAGTCGCGAATCGACGATGACACGCAGGGGCTGACGGCCAGCAATGGTCTCGGCATCGGGTAGATCGAGTTGGTCAGCACGCACGGTCAACCGGGAATCATCAGCAATGACCGAATCGACGCCACTGATAACGGCCCCGGACCGTGCTCGCAAACGCTGGACCTCCGAGCGGGCACAGGGACCGGTAATCCATTGTGATTCCCCCGATGCCATTGCCGTACGTCCATCAAGACTCATTGCCATCTTGAGACACACGAAGGGGCGCCCTCGATGCATACGTGACAGAAAGCCGCGATTGAGTTCCCGCGCATCGTTCTCGAGTACGCCACACTCGACGTCGATGCCGGCCTCACGCAGCATCTTCATCCCGCGACCGGCTACCTGTGGGTTGGGATCCGATAGCGCGATGACGACGCGCTTCACCCCGGCTTCGATCAATGCCTCGGCACATGGACCTGTACGACCGTGATGCGAACAGGGCTCGAGAGTGACATAGGCAGTCGCACCGCGTGCCGCCTCCCCGGCCGCTCGCAAGGCATGAATCTCGGCATGCGGCTCTCCGGCTCGAGCGTGATATCCTTCACCGACGACCGTTTGCCGTTTGACCAGCACGCAGCCGACACAGGGATTGGGGTGGGCGGTATAATAACCGTGCCGTGCCAGCCGCAAAGCACGCGCCATCCAGGCTTCGGGGTTCGGTGTTACCATGCCTTGCTTACGTCTCATTGATCGTCATTGGGAGGAAAGGTCGGCTCCTGGGCCAAGCGGTCAATCTCGGCGCGGAATTCATCAAGATCCTGAAACCGCCGGTATACCGAGGCAAAACGGATGTAGGCGACCTGATCCAGACGCTTTAGTGCGCGCATGACTTCTTCCCCCACCTCACGGGCTTCGACTTCGCGCTCACCACGGGCTCGCAGGCGCTGACGAATACGCTCGACAGCCGCCTCGATGGCCTCGGCGCTGACAGGTCGTTTCTCCAGCGCACGCAGCATGCCGGCACGCAGCTTGATTTCATCGAAGGTCTCACGCGAGCCATCACCCTTGATCACTCGAGGCATGACCAATTCGGCCGTCTCATAGGTGGTGAAACGCTCACTACAGGCGTTGCACTGACGTCGACGGCGAACCTGATCGCCATCAGCAACCAGTCGCGAATCGGTGACCTTGGTATCCTGCTTACCACAAAATGGGCAATGCATCGGGAATGTTCCGGCGTCCTGGGGATGTATCGGCGTCTATCTTTCTCAATTCGACGAATTTGATGATAGTGTAACGGCTTGTTCGGGGAGTACATAGCCTTGGTCTGCATTGCAGTACGTCCGGCTGGCATGGGTTCTGCATCAGATGTGGCCATCACCTGCCCCGAACAGCGTATCTGGCCCGGCCGGAGACCGACCATGAGCACATCCGTTCCCCACGCTCCCCCTGAGTTCCTCGATACCGTCGCGTTCAACGATATCGCCTATCGACGCCTGCAAGAGATCTATGGGCCACGCGCCGACGAAGTCATGCGGCGCCTGGCAACGCTATTGATGCACCGTCGTGATGCACTCGAGAACGCGCCTCAAAGACACGATGGATCACTATGGAGCGAGCGCGACCAGTGGTTGATCACCTACGGCAATACGCTCACTGACGGCGATCGCACACCACTGGATGTCCTGGACGACTTCCTCGAGACCCGTTTGGGTAACACCTTCAGCGGCGTGCATGTCCTCCCTTTCTTTCCCTGGAGCAGTGATGACGGCTTTGCTGTCATCCACTACCGTGAAGTCGACCCCGCCCTCGGGGACTGGCCGGATATACGCCGAATTGCCATGCATCGCGACCTGATGGTCGACCTGGTCATCAATCATGTCTCCCGAGAATCCTTATGGTTTACTGATTATCTGGCCGGCTCCCAGCCAGGGAGGGATTATTTCATTGAAATGGAGCCGACGACCGACCTGTCACAGGTGGTGCGTCCCCGCAACTCACCGTTACTGATTCCCGTGCCTACGCGTCGAGGGACACGGCATCTGTGGGCCACGTTCTCCGAAGACCAGATCGACCTGAACTTCGCCAACCCTGATGTGCTCCTGGAGTTCATCGGTATCCTGTTGTTCTACGTCGAGCAAGGGGCTCGCATCATCCGTCTGGATGCCATCGCCTACCTATGGAAAGAGATCGGTACGTCCTGTATCCATTTACCGCAAACCCATGCCATCGTTCGACTACTTCGGGCCATCCTCGATCATATGGCGCCCGGTACCTTGTTGATCACGGAAACCAACGTGCCACATCACGAGAATCTCAGTTACCTGGGTCTCGAACGCCTTGGAGACGACACCGACACGCCGGATGAAGCCCACCTGATCTATCAATTCACCCTGCCGCCACTGCTGGTTCATACGCTGACCAGCGGTGAGGCAATGACTCTGGCCAACTGGCTGCGAACACTTCCCGACCTGCCCCCCGGGTGCAGTTACTTGAATTTCACCGCCAGCCATGACGGTATTGGTGTCCGGGCCCTGGAAGGACTCCTCCCCGAGCATGAAGTCGAGGCCCTGCTGGAATTGATGCACCGCTTCGGCGGGTTCGTCAGCATGAAAACCGGTCCTGACGGTCAGGATTCTCCTTACGAGATCAACATCACCTATTTCGAGGCGCTGAAGGGAACCCGACGCGGTCCCGATCCCTGGCAGGTCGAACGTTTTCTATGCAGTCAGAACCTGATGCTGGCACTGCAGGGCATCCCGGCCCTGTACCTGCACTCACTCACGGCGACACTGAACGACCATGAAGGCGTCGAACGCAGTGGTCGGTTACGCTCGATCAACCGACACCAATGGGAGATGAAAGCACTCGACGAACTCCTCGACAGCCGGAACACCCCCACCCGGGAAGTGTTCCTGGCCCTCAAACGTCGACTGGATATCCGCCGTCACGAGCCCTGCTTCCACCCCAATGCAGCACAACGGGTTCTCGACTCCCCCGCCGAACTGTTGGGCATAGAGCGGGGACCAGTGGCCGACGGACGCCGACTGATCGCCATTTACAATGTGACCGACAAACGCCAACCCCTGGCAGTGGATGAACTGGCAGGTCATGACTGGTTCGATCTGTTGGCAGGAGAACCCTGGCAACCGCACGACACCCTGGCCCCCTACCGCAGCCTGTGGCTGATCACGGACCCATGACGAGGCGCCGGAATATCGCTACAGTGGATACTCCCTGGATGCCGCTATCGTGTCATCCCAAGTTCTCGAGGAATTGAGTCCACATGCGAATCCCGGCACCTTTCGTACCACTGCTCCTGGCGATGTCGTCACTCCCCATGTCGGTCATGGCGCAGGAGTGGCCGGCACCGATTCGGGCTCTCGAAGAACAGAACCTGACGATCCATGAGTCATTCGACGCTCCGGCCGGCATGACCGGCTATGCCGCCAGCGTGCAGGACAGGGAGATCGCCATCTACCTGACGGAAGATGGGGAACATGCCATCGTCGGGAATATGGTCGATGCCGAGGGCAACAACCTGTCGGAAGCCCCATTACAGGAAATTGTTCGTGGCCCCCAGGAAGAACGTATCCGGCAGGACTTGCAGGATAGCGCCTGGATCGCCGATGGCCGTGACGACGCCGACCGGGTCATTTACATGTTCTCCGATACCCACTGCCCATACTGCCAGGAGTTCTGGGAAGACTCGCGCGACTGGGTCGAAGCGGGCAACGTCCAGATTCGCCATATCCTGGTCGGCATTCTCGACCGTGAAAGCCCTCGCCAAGCCATGACGATTCTGGAAGCCGACGATCCCGCCGCCATGCTCGACAGACATCATCGAGGCGAACCGATCGAGTGGCTGGAGACCATTCGTCCTGAAATGGAAGACCAGGTCTACGGCAACCAGCAATTGATGGAGAGTCTTGGTCTGGTCGCAACCCCGGGCCTCATCTATCACGTTGATGGGCAGCTCGAGATGACACAGGGAATCCCCGAGGACATGGAAAACGTCATGGGCTCACCGCGCCCTTGATGGACACGGAGATGACCCGACCAGACCACGGTACACACGACTGATCACCGTCCGGTGCTCATACCTTGCCCTGATTATCCATCTCGACAGCGGCATGCATCCGTTCCAGGAAGTCGGGAATCGCCGCTTGTACACGATTCCAACTGGGGATGAAGGGTTTGTCGCGAGGTTTCTCGAGGAAGGCATCCCCCGCTTCCATGATATTCGTGGCAAAGAGCTCCACCGCTTGCTCTTCACTGTGTCGATCGAGCTTGAGTCCGTTCATGATCGCATCGTTGTCATACGTTTCGATCAGGTCCAGGGCGATACGGTAGTAAGTTGCCTTGATGGTGCGGAAGCTTTCTGCATTGATCTGGACCCCGAGCGTCGCCAGCTTACGATACAACGCCTTGGCAATGTCCAGACTCATGCGATTGAGCCCGGTATTGGGGTCTTCCTCGGACACCGGTTGATGCTTGTGGTCGTAGATGTCGGCGATATCCACCTGACACAGTCGCTTGGTGGAATAATTGCGGTGCACTTCGGAGAGCACGCCGATTTCCAATCCCCAGTCGCTGGGAATGCGAATCCCATCGAGTACATCGGCCCGCATCGAGAATTCGCCGGAGAGCGGGTAACGGTAGCTGTCCAGATAATCGAGATACGGCAAAGGGCCGTAAATCTTCTTCAAGGCGCGGATGAGCGGCGTCACCATGAGGCGTGCGACCCGGCCGTTGAGCTTGTTGTCGGCAATGCGGGAATAGTATCCCTTGCAGAACTCATAATTGAACTGCGGGTGCGCCACAGGATAAATCAGGCGCGCCAGGAGCGATCGATCATAGGTGACGATGTCGCAGTCATGCAGTGCCACGGCTTCGGCACGCCGCGATGCCTGGACATAACCGGCACAGAACCACACATTGCGCCCCTTGCCCAGCTCTTGTGGTGAGATGCCCTCTTCCGCCAGTTCCGCATCGAGCGCCTGCAACCGGGGACCATCATTCCAGAGGATGCGATGATGCTGGGGCAGGCGCGAAAAGAACTCACGAGCATGCATGAACTGGTCACGATCGGCACGATCGAGGCCGATGACGATCTCCGACAAGTAAGGCACTTCAGTCAACGTCTCGACGATGTGTGACAACGCCGGGCCTTCGAGTTCGGCATAGAGCGACGGGAGAATCAGTCCCATGGGCCGGCGCATGGAGAATTTCACCAGATCCGCCTCCAGGGCCTCCACTGGACGCTGGGTCAGATTGTGAAAGTTAGTGATGATACCGTTCTGATAGAAATCACTCATGCAGGGCTTTCCTCGCCGCTGACGTTATCGGGAAGCGTCTCGCCCCACCAGTGGTCCATCCCCTCGCTCCAGCCGGCAGGGCCGGGCGAGCGAGCATGGTAGACATGATCTCCTTCGAGCGAGACGACTTGCCCATGGCGTCCCGGGATCAGCACTGCCAGATCGGCTCGCTGTAGCATCGGAATGTCGTTGGGTCCATCGCCGAGCGCCAGCGTATGAGGGCGCTGTCCCCGTAATGCCCGGAACCGGTCGATCAACCAGCCAACCGCGCTCCCTTTGTGGCTATGCCCCATGACATGCCAGAAACGCCCTCCTCGGGTCAGTTGCATACCATCACTGTCGAGGGAATCTCGAAAGCGCGAGATCAATGCGTCGTCATCCTGCCAAAGCACTGGCTCACTGCCTTCGCGGAGACGCGCCTGCCGTGCCTGGGGTTCCGACAACCCGGTTACCGCCATGATGTCTTCCAGACTCATCTCGCCCATACAGCAATATGACAGCCCCTGACGTTCGCGAATTACTTCGAGACGCTTGCGAATGAATCCGATATCCAGTCCCGGCGTTTTGACACAAAGACTACCGATATCATCGGGATCGCGATCCAGGCGGGCATGCTGCCAGGCGGGAGGGAGGCCGATGACAGCACCGTTCTCGGCAATGAAGGGACTTTGTTCGAGTCCGAGTTGTACTCGTAACGCCAGCAATTCCGCACGCGTTTTGCTCGACACGGGTATCACGGGCACGTTGGCAAACCGCAGCCGCTCCAACCAAGGATGTGCCGGCTGCCAATCATAGCTGTCATGATCGAGCAACGAGCCATCGAGATCGGTAAATACCAGGCGTGCACTGGTGGCAGTCGGCTCAAACATGGGGGCCCACCTGAGAGCTATTCATGGGAGTCTACACAGAAGCTAGCACGTTGCGTGCCATAGCGCCTAAAGTGTGACGCACCGGGTCTCGGATGGGGAGCCGATATGATAGCAACGCACTCTTCGAGTGCACCTCATGATCGAATTCGTATTCAGTGGGCACGAACAGTGCGAATCGCGTCGATGCGCTGCAGACCGGCAATACTCGCCTTGTCACTGTCGATGCTCGTGGAAGGCATGCCAAGCGGGTCCATGGCTAACCGGTACGACTCGTTGAGCGCGGTGGAACCAACCAGCAGCAGATCCCGCCACTGCCCTGCCTGACGCAAGGCGGCCCGAACCTCGCCGCCGATCAATACTCCGGACAGGAAACTGGCCACCTGAGGCGCGTCGAGACCGCCATACAGATGACGGCTACGTGCCTCGAACAGTGCATGCAATATCCCATCCTCATGGCCTGATGCGTTCACCCCCTGATGGAACGCCTCTGCATCGAACGCGGCATCGGAAATGGCCGGCTGTCCCGGGAGCGTATGGAAACGCACGGCATGATATAGTTCACCGGTCATCATGGTGGTGAACGACTGCATTCGTCCGCCTTCCAGATGCGCCCATTTACTATGTGTGCCCGGCAGGCAACAGGCTCCACTGTCGCGCCCCGCCAGCATCAAGGCACCGAATGCCTGTACTTCTTCGCCGCGCATGACATCGACATGGTCAGGCGTCACCATCTTGACACCGGGAACGATCCAGGCGTTGGACAATCCCGGCGCCGGCATCAACTCATCCACCAAGGTGTCGAGATCGACGGGCAACTCCAGTTGCGGCGCCTCGCACCAGCCATTACGTGAGCCGACCATACCGGCCAGATAGACCGGCACGGCCTCCTCACCCCCTCCTGCATTACGCCAATCGACGATCTGCGCATGGCAGTAATGCGGAAATTCGTCGGTACTCAACGCTTTAAGGCCTGCTTCCGAACGACGCGTATCCAGACACTCGCCCGTGCCGGCATCGACGAGAAAGGCGCGGAAGTTGCTGGTCCCCCAATCAATAGCGATGAACTGGCGTGTCATGCGTCTTCCTCACGCTCGGTACGGTCGATCTGGGCTGCAAGCGCTTCCAGACGCTGCCATTCGGCCACCAGCGACGTGGCGGCGGTACCCACTTCATCGGGGTGGCGACCCGGCTGATAGAGGTTGCTGCCGAACCCGAAACCTCGTACTCCTGCTGCGTGCCAATCTGCCATGTTATCCCGGTTGACGCCTCCGACGGCGAATACGGGGAGATCGGATGGCAAAATGGCCGAGACATCACTGAAATACCCTACCCCCAGACGCGCTGCCGGGAACAGTTTGAGCGCCGTTGCACCGGACCTGGCAGCCATCAACGCTTCACTGGGTGTCATACAGCCAATGAACGAGGCCAGCTCCTGTGCCTTGCCCGCCTCGACAATATCGGCATCGATGTTCGGCGTAATCAACAAGGAAGCACCAAGCGACCCCAAACGCTCGACATCCGCCACATCGAGCACGGTTCCCGCGCCAACCAGAACATCCTCCGGCATCCGTTTCACCAGACGCTCGAGACTCTGCCATGGGCGTGGCGAATTGAGCGGCACCTCGATCATCTTGAAACCGGCCTCGACCAGTGCATCACCAACGGCTTCTACCTCTTCGGGACTGATGCCGCGCAGGATTGCCACCAAAGGGCGATCCTGCATGGCCGACGCCAACGCGGTCTTCTGTTGCGCATTCATGGACTCATATACTCCTCTGTTCACCGATCGCTCCGGCCGACTCACCACTCGGCAATGGAGCCATCTTCATGCTGCCAGACAGGATTGCGCCAGCGGTGACCGACCTTGGCTCGCTCCTCGACAAACGCCTCATCGATCTCGACACCAAGCCCAGGGCCATCAGGAATGGCACAGAATCCATCCTCGATTGCCAGCGCAGACTTATCGACCAGGTAATCCAGGACATCGTTATCGCGATTGTAGTGGATTCCCATGCTCTGCTCTTGAATGAAGGCATTGTGGTTCACGGCATCCACATGGAGTGACGTTGCCAGCGTCAACGGGCCCAGTGGACAGTGTGGGGCCAGCGCCACGTCATAACAGGAGGCCAGACTGGCGATTTTCATACCCTCGCTGATACCACCGCAATGCGACAGATCCGGCTGAATGATGTCGACCATGCCGTCAGCAAGCAGATCACGGAATTGATAACGGGTATGCAGGCGTTCACCGGTGGCGATGGGGTACCCGAGCCCCGAAGCGATATGCTTGAGGCACGGGAGATGTTCCGGTAATACCGGTTCCTCGACGAACATCGGATGATAGGGTTCGAGCTCACGCAGCAACGATTTGGCCATCGGGCGATGCACGCGACCGTGAAAATCGATGGCGATACCGACTTCCGGTCCCACTGCCTCACGGGCTTCGGCGACCCGAGCCACGGCTTCATCCACCTTGGCGTGTGAATCGACGATCTGCATTTCCGGCGTTCCGTTCATCTTGAAAGCAGTAAAGCCCCGATCGACCAAGGCCTTGGCCCCGGCTCCCACATCGCTGGGACGATCGCCACCGGTCCAGGCATACATCCGCATCTTGTCGCGAACCGCTCCTCCCAATAGTTGATGCACCGGCACACCGTAATCACGCCCCTTGAGATCCCACAACGCCTGATCGATACCCGCGATGGCCGACATCAGAATGGGCCCGCCGCGATAGAAGCCGGCGCGATACAAGGTATTCCATAAGTGTTCGATACGGTGTGGATCCTCGCCGATCAAATAATCGGAGAGTTCATGAACGGCGGCCTCCACCGTCGCTGCACGTCCTTCCACGACGGGTTCTCCCCAGCCGTAGACGCCCTCGTCGGTCTCGATCTTGAGAAACAGCCAGCGGGGCGGCACTTGCCATGTTTTGAGCTGTGTAATCTTCATCGATTGCCTCTCTTGCAATACCTCTGAACTCGTATCGAATCCGTTTTCTGGCTTTAGCACTCGCTGTTCCGGCTCTCCGGTAACGACAGTGCCTGTGGCCAGCGTATGACCGACAATTGGCCAGTCGGATCATCCATCCCCAGGTCGCGCCCGGTGCGCTCGAGTACTGACAGTGCCGCCTTTTCAGCTTCCTCGGGCTGACGCAGGCGGATGGCATCCATCAGCCGGCGATGCCGCTCCATACTGTCATCCAGCTCATCGGCACTCTGATTCGTGGTTCCCACTAACAAAGCAATCGCTGGCTTGAGCATATGACTGACCTGCGACCAGAGCACATTATGCGTCGCGGCAAAAATCGCTTCGTGAAATGCGATGTCATATTCATCGTAGCTGATACCTTGGTACTGGTTGTCGTCACGGTTCAAAGCCTCGACCATACCGTGGTAGGCCGTTTCTAGGTCCAGCAGATCGGCCGCACCGGCGTTTTCGGCAGCCAGCCGAGCCATGAACGGCTCGACAGCCACACGAAAAGAGAAAATCTCGCGTTGGAAACGTGGATTGGGTCGTGCAAAGCGAGCCATCCAATCACTGACGCGCGGATTCAGAAGATGCCATTCCGACAATTCGGTCACGCGGCTGCCCTGACCGGAAATACGCTTGATCATGCCGGCAGCCACCAGTGTCTGCAGTGCACTGCGTACCGTACTGCGACTGACGCCATAGTTCTCGCAAAGATCGAGCTCCTTCGGTACGAAGTCGCCAGGTTCATAATGGCCGTTGAAGATGGCCTCGGCCAGGTGCTCGGCAATATCGGGTCGGGGTTGCCGTTCGGAATGAGTCATCACGCTCACGCTTCACGTTCCAACGAGAGTTGCGGTTATTGTCATACTTAACAATACACTATGTTCGACATAGCCTCGAAGATTCTTCTCGCCCTGTGAACTAGACCATCGTCTAAGCACATGACGGCACAAAAAAACCGGCAGCCCCTTGGCAGGGACCGCCGGTCATCAAACTGTCAGCGAAGCGAATCAGTCGCGATAAACAGGAAGGCGGGTGCAGAGCGTTTCCACTTTCGCTTTCACTTCGGCTTCAATCTCGCTGGTGTCTTCTCCTTTCGCCATGACATCGAGGATGTCACACATCCAGCCGGCCAGATCACGGCATTCAGCCTCACCGAAGCCGCGCGTGGTCACTGCCGGGGTGCCGATACGCAAGCCGGAAGTCACGAACGGACTCTGCGGATCATTCGGTACCGCATTCTTGTTGACGGTAATGTGAGCCCGTCCAAGAGCGGCATCCGCATCCTTGCCGGTCAGGCCCTGCTTGATCAACGACAACAGAAAGAGGTGGTCTTCGGTCCCACCGGAGACCACGTCGTAACCGCGCTCGATGAACACGCCCGCCATCGCCTTGGCATTCTGGACCACCTGCTGTTGGTAGTCCTTGAACTCCGGCGCCATCGCTTCCTTGAAACAGATCGCCTTGGCGGCAATCACATGCTCCAGCGGTCCCCCCTGACCACCGGGAAAGACTGCCGATTGCAATTTCTTCTCGATCTCGGGATCTCCCTCATTGGAGAGGATCAGACCGCCACGTGGTCCACGCAGCGTCTTGTGGGTCGTGGTAGTGACGACATGCGCATGCGGCAAAGGCGTCGGATAGACACCAGCGGCCACGAGGCCGGCGATATGCGCCATATCGACCAGCAAATAGGCGCCGACCTCATCAGCGATTTTACGAAAATGCGCCCAATCGATGATCTGGGAATAGGCGGAGAACCCGGCAATGATCATCTTCGGCTGATGTTCACGGGCCAGCTTGGCGACTTCGTCATAATCGATCCGGCCATTGTCGTCGATGCCGTACTGAACGGCATTGTAATGTTTGCCGGAAAAGTTCGGTTTGGCCCCATGAGTCAAGTGACCGCCGGCATCCAGACTCATGCCCAGCACGGTATCGCCGGGTTTGATCAGTGCCTGGAAGACCGCCCCATTGGCTTGGGAGCCGGAGTGCGGTTGCACATTGGCATAGCTGGCATCGAACAGTTGCTTGGCGTAGTCAATGGCCAGCTGCTCGACGACATCAACGTATTCGCAGCCTCCATAGTAGCGCTTGCCCGGATAGCCTTCGGCATACTTGTTGGTCAGCTGGCTTCCTTGTGCCTCGAGCACACGGGGACTGGTATAGTTTTCCGAAGCGATCAGTTCGATATGAGCTTCCTGGCGTGCCACTTCTTTCTGCATCGCATCAAACAGCGCATCATCGAAACCGGCAATTTGCATTTCACGGCTGAACATCGTCGAACACCCTCGATTCATAAGAAAAATGAACGGTCGCCATCATAGCGCAGGGATGCTTGGCTTTCATATGAAACCCAGTCATCCCCTTCCCCATAATTTCTCACGTTGGGTTTAGGAATACTCAAGCTTCTCCAAGCAACCCCAAACTGGCCATCGGCGTCTGACGCCGGACACTACGCGACAGGACATGTCCTATCATGCCGATCAGCAGGGCGCCGCCGAATGGCAACACCACCCAGAGTTCCCAATGCATGCGTGGGGATAGATCGAGCCAACCGAGGTACAAGCCAGCCGCAGCCAATTCCGCCAACAGGGCTCCCATCACACCACTGATCAGCCCGAGCAGCGCGAACTCGGCCCCTTGAATGCGGGAAATCAGCCGGTCGCCGGCCCCGAACACCCTCAGCAATCCGCTTTCATGAGCTCGTACCGGGCGACTTGCGATCAATGCGGCATAGAGCACGCTGATGCCCGCGAGCAATACCAGCAGCAGAACCAGCTCCACCGCATGCGTCACTTGGCTCAGCAGTTCTCTCACCCGCTCGAGGATGGCATCGACATTGATCAGCGAGACGCCTGGAAAGGCTTCGGCCAGTTCACGTTGAAGCGCCCGTTCCTCGCTGTCGAGGTGAAATGCGGTGATGTAGCTGTGGCCGAAACGCTCCAGCACATCCGGCGGAAAAATGACATAGAAGTTGGGTCGAAAACTGTCCCAGTCGAGATCACGCAAACTGGTAATCTCCCCCGTGATCTCGGCACTGCCAATGGCAAAGGTCAATGTATCGCCAACACGCAAGCCGAAGCGATCCGCTAACCCATCTTCCATCGATATGGGCACAGCGTCTCCAGCCGCATGCGCATCAACGGCACCCAGCCAGTTACCCTGCCCACCTTCGCCGAACCACTCGCCGGCAACGATCCGGTTCCCTTCCGGCACGTCACTACGCCATGTCAGGTTGAGTTCACGACGCAGCGCGTTATCCCCACGGGCCTCGTCCGGCACAGCCGCACGTGGATCATTCCCATTGATCTCACTGATCCGGCCTCGCACCATCGGATAGAGCGCGCTACGCGAATCAGCAGCGCCCTCCAGCATCGATGAAAACGACTCACGTTCATTGGGCTGGATATTGATGGCGAAAAAATTGGGCGTATCGTCCGGCAACTGTGACTGCCAGGTCGTCAGCAGATCGCCTCGCACCAAGGCGATCATGGCCATGGCGGAGAAGGTGACAGAAAACGCGAGCAACTGGCCCAGGCTTGCCCGACGACGTCGCGCCAATTGACGCGCTCCCAACCGTACGACCAGGGCATTGCCACTGACGGTCGCCGGCACCCGTGAGGCCAGATGCAGAACGCCCGTCATCAGCAAGGCCCCCAGGCCCCACAGCACGGCAAGCATGACCATGCCACCCGCGAGAATGGCCAGCGACAGCGTCAGATTGCCTGAGTAGAGCCACAGCAGACCGCCGAACACCAGACTCGCTACGCCGATCACGGCCCAGGCCGATGCCGGGAGTGGATCGAATTCGCGACGCAACACCTTGAGCGCGCTGACACGTTTGAGCCGTAACAGCGTCGGGCCGGCAAATCCGGCCAGAATCGCCATCGCGGTAAGTATCCCCAGTAATAGCGGCATTGGCCCCGGAGGTGGCAATTCCAGGGGAAGGAAGTTGCTCAACAGCATCAACAACCCAGCCTGACCGACAAGACCCAATATGGCACCGACGGCGGAAGCGGCCAATGCCAGCCAGAGCAGTTGCAACGCGAATAAACGTGTCAACTGGCGTTGGGTAGCGCCGAAACAGCGTAGCAATGCGGCCGTATCCAGATGGCGGTCGACATAGCGACGCGTTGCCATTGCCACGGCAACCCCCGCCAGCAGTACTGCCGCCAATCCCGCCAGACTCAGGTACTGTTCGGCCCGGGACAAAGCGTTACCGAGTTGAGGACGATCACGCCGCACATCCTGGACCTCCACTCCCTCGGCAGCCAGGGTATCCAACCAATCCTGCAATGATGCGACGACCTCCGACGGCCCCCTGCCAAGCAGTTCGAACTCGACCCTTGACCCTTCCTGTACCAGCTCGGTCGCCTCGAGATCATCCATGTGCATCATCAAACGCGGATTGAAGCTGCCAAAACCCCCTTGTTGATCCGGCTCTCGTTCAATCAATCCGGTCACGTCCAGGGATGTCGCGCCAAGTTGCAGTGAATCGCCTTCTTCAATATCCAGCAATTGGGCCAACCGGGGCGCGATCCAGACTTCGCCGGGTGCCGGACCTGTAGCTACTCGCTCGAGTTCCCCTTGCCGTTCGACATGGACCTCGCCGTAATGCGGGTACGCATCGTCAACCACCTTGACGCTGGCGGGTTCGAAGGCGCCGTCGAAACTCGCCATCGAGACCATGTCAACCTGCTCACTCAGTGCCAGACCGGCATCCCTCAAGCGCTGGCGAATCTCATTGTCAAAGGGCCTGCTCTGTTCGAGCACCAGGTCACCCCCCAGCATCTGCCCCGCTTGGCGTTCCAGCCCTCGTTCCAGCCGGTCGAGAAAGAAACCGATCATCGTCGATGCCGCCACGGCAAGCGCCAATGCAACGAATAAGGCACGCACATCCGCAGCACGCAAATCCCGCCTGAGTCCTCGCCAGGACAGCGCCAGCCAGTGCCCTCTCCCGGACGGCGCTTGGCCGCTCAAGGGGTCTCCCATTGCCGCGGTCATATGCCCACCTCTTCGAGCGACAAAGGCGCGAGACATCCCTCATCGAGTTGCAGACAGCGCTGACAGCGTCTGGCCAGGGCGTGATCGTGAGTGACCAGCACCAGGGTCGTACCGGCTTCCTGATTCAACTCGAACAGCAGGTCAATCACGCGCTCGCCGGTGGCAGGGTCGAGGTTGCCCGTCGGCTCATCGGCAAACACCAACTCAGGTAGGGTGACGAAGGCCCGAGCGAGAGCAACCCGTTGCTGCTCACCGCCCGATAGCTGCTTCGGCAAATGGTCGAGACGTTCGCCCAGACCGACCCGCCCCAACCATTCACGGCCACGAGCGTCGGCCCCGGCGGTCGGCGATAACTCAAGCGGCAACAGGACGTTCTCCAACGCCGTGAGCGTCGGCAACAACTGAAAATTCTGAAATACGAAGCCCACACGACCGGCGCGCAACTGTGCACGTCCATCCTCGTCGAGGTCACCCAGGGATTCTCCGAACAACGACAATTCACCGCTGGTGGGGACATCCAGACCGGCCAGCAACCCCAGCAAGGTGGACTTTCCCGCTCCACTGGCCCCTAGAATCGCTACGCTTTCGCCGGCGACTATCGACAGGCCCAGATCCTGCAGAATCGTCAACGGTCGTTCACCGCTAAGAACCTCCTTGCCGAGCTCGCGCGCTTGTAGTATCGGTGTTCCGTCGGACCGAGAGGATGAAGCCATGCTGCTGGACGAACGATTCGAACTGAACTCGCTATGTGACATACGTCGCAAACTCCCTGGGTGGTATCGACCGGCCGGGGTCGTGGCCACATTGATCATATCACTATTGCTCGCTGCTCCCCTCGCAGCCGATGACACTCCTCACCTACTGATCATGGGCGACAGCCTGAGTGCCGCCTACGGTATCGACGAAGATGAGGGGTGGGTCAGTCTATTGGAAGACCGACTCGGGGATCAGGCCGACGTGACCAATGCCAGCATCAGTGGAGAAACCACATCCGGCGGCGCGCAACGACTGCCCGATCTGTTACGACAGCATGAACCCGAGATCGTGCTGTTGGAGTTGGGTGGTAACGATGGCCTGCGTGGTCTTCCCCCTGACCAGATGCGCGCCAACCTGGCCGCGATGATCGAGCAAAGTCAGGAGACAGGAGCCCAGGTACTGTTACTGGGCATCGACATCCCTCCCAACTATGGCCAGGCCTATCGTGACGCGTTTCGCAGCGTATATACCGAACTGGCAGACGACCATGACGTTTCCCTGGTGCCTTTCATCCTGGAAAATGTGGCAACCCGCGACTCGATGATGCAGGACGACGACATCCATCCCACTGCCAGTGCCCAGCCGACGATTCTGGACAACATCTGGCCGGCACTGGGGCCCCTGCTCGAAGGCGAAAGTGATGACGCTCAGGAGTGATCGACGACCCCCTCGGGAGACGTCTGTGATTGTTGCAGCGCCAATCCTCCGAGGATCAGTACCAGGCCGATGAGCGTTGACGCCAGAATCGGTTCGCCCACCACCAGGTTAAGCAATAACAAAGACACCGGTGGTGCCAGAAATATCAGATTGGCAACCCGTGCCGTCCGCGAGATTCGCTGGACGGCGAATTGCCACAACACGAACGCGATACCCATTTCGAACAAGCCGACATAGATACCGGCACCGAACGCCACGCTGCCATGCCACTGAATCCCCGGTCCAAATAACAGCAACACCGTCAGTACCGGCAGACCGACACTGAAGTTCTGCCACTGAGCGATCAACGGTGGCCTGGGATCCCGGGCATTGAGTAACCAGTACAACGCCCAGAGCAGAGTCGAGGCCAGAGCAAAACCGACACCGAGAGGATCGGCGAAGGCCACATCCATGACGGCACCGCGCGTGGCAATGACCCACACCCCACTATAGGCAACCAAACCGGCGAGGACATCGATACGCGTCAGCCGCTGACCGAGAATGGGGACGGCGAGAAAGGCCATCGCCAACGCCCAGGTATAGTTGAGCGCCATTGCCTCCTGACCGGGTAAACGATCATATGCCGCAAACAGCACGAGATAGTAGGCCGCCGGATTCATCAACCCGGCCCAAGCGGCCGTTCGCCACCCCTGCCGAAAGGCTTGCATCAGGCGGCCTTCCCGATAGACCAGGCCCCCCATCAGCACCCATGAGACCAACGCCGCCAACCACATCAGTTCCAGCGGTGTCATGTAGGACAGCGCGATCTTGAACGCGGTTGCCACCGTTGACCACAGCCCAACCGCCCCCAGACCACAGAGCATGGCGCGACGTTCCAGTGTCATGTGGACTCCCCAGGCAACGACCCGAGCCAACCGAAGCCCGGGATGGAAAATGAATTCCTGTAGTTCGACTTGAATTATCGATCGATATGGCCCAGATCTCTTTCCGGATCCAGCCGGTCTCGTATCTGTTGTTTGAGCGATTTGATATCGGGAAAACCGCCGTCCCGTTTACGTTCCCAGACCAACTCGTCGTCATATCGGATAGCAAAATGACCGCCGTGACTGGGAATCAGTGCGACTTCGTCGAGTTGTTCGCCAAAGGTCGACAACAACTCCTGCGCATACCAGCCCGCACGCAAGAGCCATTGGCATTGCGTGCAATAATGGATCGCCACGCGCGCCATGAACTGTAACCCCTGTATTCATCGATGGTTCAGGCATCATATCAGTTCGCCTTACCGGCCTCATCCAGCCATCCGGGACCCAGCATGTCCCTGCTCCGCTGGTCCGCACCGAACGACCGACGGCCGTCCCGATATCGAATCCGGTGAATAACAGGCGCAACACGTTGAAATCCGGCCGTTGGCTGGCCATTATGTGCTCTGATAGGTATAGACAGGAATGTGCAGCACAATGAAAAGACCTCCCATGATCAGCTCGGATCTCCTGGAACGCATCGTCAATGCCTCTGAAGACGGCATCGTGGTGGCCGAACAGGAAGGTGACGAGAACATCCTTATTTACGTCAACGAGGGGTTCGAACGACTGACTGGCTATAGCGCCGACGAAATCCTCTATCGTGATTGCCGTTTCCTTCAAAACGAGGACAGTGATCAGCCGGCGTTGGCCAACATTCGCCAAGCGCTGGCCGAGGGTCGTCCCTGTCGAGAGATCTTGCGCAATTACCGCAAGGATGGAACCTTGTTCTACAACGAGCTATCGATCACGCCAGTCTACGACGACGCCGATCAACTCACCTATTTCATCGGGGTTCAGAAGGATGTAACCCAGCGAGTCGAGGCTTTCCAGGAACTGGAACGGCTCAAGGCCCGATAACACGATATCATCGCAACGAGCACTAGCCTTTCCCCCGTCCGACCACTATCATCGTGGCCCATCGACACATTTCCAACCAAGTGGATTTTCATGGCGCAATACGTCTATACCATGAACCGGGTGGGCAAGGTTGTCCCGCCTAAACATCAAATTCTCAAGGATATTTCCTTATCCTTCTTCCCCGGCGCCAAAATCGGGGTATTGGGCCTCAATGGGGCAGGCAAGTCGACACTGCTGCGTATCATGGCAGGCGTGGACACCGAATACGAAGGCGAAGCGCGCCCCATGCCGGGCATCAATGTCGGGTATCTTCCTCAGGAACCGCAACTCGATGATGAGAAGAATGTCCGCGAGACCGTCGAAGAGGCGCTCTCTGACCTCAAGGAGGCCCAGGCCAAGCTGGACGAAGTCTATGCCGCCTATGCCGAACCCGATGCCGACTTCGATGCCCTGGCAGCCGAGCAGGCGCGTCTGGAAAACATGATCGAGGCCGCTGACGCGCACAACATCGATCGCAAATTGAATGTTGCCGCCGAGGCCCTGCGACTACCGCCCTGGGAAGCCAAGGTAGGTAACCTGTCAGGTGGTGAGCGGCGTCGCGTCGCGCTTTGCCGATTACTGTTATCCAACCCCGATATGTTGCTGCTCGATGAGCCGACCAACCACCTCGATGCCGAGTCGGTGGCCTGGCTCGAGCGTTATCTGCATGACTACAGCGGTACGGTCGTTGCCATTACCCACGACCGCTACTTCCTGGACAATGTGGCAGGCTGGATTCTGGAACTGGACCGTGGCCAGGGAATTCCCTTCGAAGGCAACTACTCTCAGTGGCTCGAAGCCAAGGATAAACGCCTGGAGCAGGAAGCCAAACAGGAAGTCTCGCGCCAGAAAGCGATCAAGCAGGAGCTCGAGTGGGTTCGTAGCAACGCCAAGGGGCAGCAGTCCAAGAGCAAGGCGCGTCTGGCACGTTTCGAAGAGATGCAGTCCGGCGATTTTCAGAAGCGCAACGAAACCAACGAAATCTATATTCCTCCCGGTCCACGCCTGGGTGACAAGGTCATCGAATTCCATAACGTCAGCAAGAGCTTCGATGGCCAGCTACTTTACGAGGATCTCTCCTTCCAGGTACCCAAGGGAGCGATCGTTGGTCTGGTTGGAGGTAACGGTGCCGGCAAGTCGACTCTGTTCAAGCTGATTACCGGCCAAGAGCAACCCGACAGTGGTGAAGTCGTTCTGGGCGATACCGTCGACATCGCCTATGTCGAACAGATGCGCGATGCACTGGACAACAAGCAGACCGTCTGGGAAGCCGTGTCCGGCGGCCAGGACATGCTCAACATCAACGGCTATGAAGTGTCATCGCGTGCTTATGTCGGTCGCTTCAACTTCAAGGGCAACGATCAACAAAAGCGTCTTTCCGAGCTGTCCGGTGGTGAACGCGGACGCTTGCAACTCGCCCAGACCCTGAAACAGGGCGCCAACGTGCTGTTGTTGGATGAACCCTCCAACGACCTGGACGTGGAAACCCTGCGAGCCCTGGAAGAAGCGCTGTTGGCTTTCCCCGGTTGCGCCCTGGTCATCTCGCACGACCGTTGGTTCCTTGACCGGATCGCAACGCATATTCTTGGCTTCGAAGGCGATTCCAACGTGGTCTTCTTCGAAGGTAACTACACCGAGTACGAGGCGGACCACAAGAAGCGAGTCGGCGACGATACCCCCCACAGGATGAAGTACAAGAGAATCGACGCCTGAGGCACTCTGCGCCGATTATTAGCTTTGTACTGTAAAATGAACCCCAAGGCCCCTGAGGACCTTGGGGTTTTCTTATGGCTGACGGCGTATCGCCCCGGTTTTAACTGAAGCGGGGTATCAATAGAAGCCGGGCTCCCCCTCCGGTCGGGTCTTGAAGCGACGGTGCAACCAGAGATACTGCGTGGGTGCCTTACGGATCGCTTGTTCGATGAAGGCATTGATCCGGGTCGCGTCCTCCACGTCATCCCCCGTGGGAAAATCCGCCAAGGGCGGCAGGTATTCCAGAGTATAGGTGCGGTCATCGGGATTACGGTGGAACACCAGCGGCATCACGGGCGCCCCCGTCATACGAGCCAGCTTGGCAGTCAGCTTGATCGAAGCCGCCTCGATTCCAAAAAAAGGGGCGAAAACACTGACGTCACGGCCGAAATCCTGATCAGGCGAATACCAGACCGCATGGCCTGCCTTGATGCGACGCACCGCTCCGCGTAGATCATGACGATCGATGGCTTCACCGAAGATACGATTACGCGCACGGGTCATGAAGCGTTCGAAAAGCGGATTATCATGTGGCCGATACACCGCATCGGCAGGAAAGAAAAGTGAATGCAAGGCCCCACCGAGATCCAGTGTGGAGAAATGGACACCGACGATCAGCGCTCCCTTGCCCTGCGCGAGTGCACGATGCATGTGTTCTTGACCCTGGAAAGACACCCGGTGCCGGAAATCCTCCGGATCCCGGCACCAGCCAGTGGCGGTCTCCATGATACCGATGCCATTATCGATGAAGGTATCGCGCACCATACGGCGTCGCTCACTGTCGCTTTTTTCAGGAAAGCACAAGCGCAGGTTGGTGTCGGTGATATGACGGCGGCGGCGAACCAGTCGCCAGCTCAACCACCCTACCGCTTTCCCTAGCCACAGCTTGAGCCGCCATGGCAACCAGGCAACCACCTTCATCAGGGCGATGGCCAACCAGGTCGGCCAAAAGCGTGGATGGGCAAACGATGACGGATAGACTCTCTTGGCCATAGAAGCAACAGCACTCAGTCGATAAAGGCGGCCATTGTAGACCGCCGCTCCCCTTTCGTCAGGCCCGAGCCTCCTGATATCGACGCGGTACCCGTGGAAGTATCCCTGTCAGCAGGGTATAGCTGATGGTATCGCAGTGCCGTGCCACCTCATCGATCGATAACAACGTGCCGTTGTCGGCCTTCCCCCAGAGAACGACCGAGCTGCCAATCCCGACCTCGGGCATATCGGTGATGTCGACGGTCAGCATATCCATCGAAACCTTGCCGGCAATGGCAGTGCGTTGCCCCTCGACCAACACCGGCGTGCCATCGATCGCATGGCGATCGTAACCATCGCCGTATCCACATGCCACGACACCGATACGGGATGGGCGCCGTGCCTTCCAGCGACCGCCATACCCCACCGGTTCGCCGGTCGCCAGTTCCTGAACGGCAATGATCCGTGAACGCAATGTCATGACCGGCTTGAGTGCCCGGCTGGCATCGTTGGCAGCTTCCAGCGGGTCACTCCCATAGAGCATGACCCCGGGACGATTCCAGCTGCCATGAGCTTCCGGCCAAGCCAGGGTCGCCGGCGAGTTGGCCAGACAGATCGGGGCTCCCAGGTGCTCCGAGAGCTGGGTCATGGTGCGCATCTGTTGCTGGAAATATGCCGGTTGGAGTGCATCGGCGGTCGCAAAATGACTCATCAAGTGCAGATTGGCAACCTTATCGGGGGCGGCTTGCAGGCGCCACCAGATGGTCTCCGCCCGGGCTGGAGGAAAGCCCAGACGGTGCATGCCGGAATCCACTTTCAACCAGGTCGGGATCGGTTTCCGTGGCTGAAACGACAGTGCGGCCTCGACTTGCCACTCGCTATGGACGGTCATCCACAACCCCAGCCTGTCGACCTGCTCCAGCTCTTCGGGCTCGAAGATGCCTTCCAGCAGTAAAATCGGAACCGATATGCCTGCATCACGCAGCACAGCGGCTTCTTCAATGCTGGCTACAGCCAGGGCGGGGGCAAGGTCCTCGAGAGCACGGGCACAGGGAACGGCGCCATGGCCATAGGCATCGGCCTTGATGACAGCCACAGTCTGGCTATTCGGGGCGAGGTCTCGAGCAAGACAGTAGTTATGACGCAGTGCCTCAAGATCAATATCGGCAACCAGCGGACGGGACATCATGCACTCCAATGAATACTATCGGCAAAGACAACAGGAGGCACGATTATTTGCCATTTTTAACGCAATATCACGCTATAAAACCCTGAATATTCCCTTGCTTCCCATATAAAACACTCGATATAAGGGAGTTGAACGACAATAATTACTGCAAGAGATCACAGGGCGAGCCACATTCGACATCATACGAACCGTCAAATGCGAACCGCCCTGCCGAGTGGTTGATAAAACGACATCATTCGAAAATGGCGTCTAGCGACAACCCCTGTTTTTCCAGCACTCGGCGCAGCTTCTTGAGTGCCTCGACCTGAATCTGACGAACACGCTCTCGCGTCAAGCCGATCTCTTCGCCGACCTCCTCCAGCGTAGCGGCTTCATGTCCCCGCAGGCCAAAGCGGCGTATGACGACCTCCATCTGTTTCTCGGTCAATTCCGCCAGCCATTCGTCGACATGTTGCTTGACATCGACATCCACCAGCGAGGATTCGGGGCCCAGGTCGTTGTCATCAGCCAATGTTTCGATCAGCGGCTTATCACTCTCGTTCCCCATCGGATAATCCACCGATGAGACACGTTCATTGAGCCCCAGCATCTTCTTGACCGTTCCGACTGGCTTGTCGAGGAATTCGGCGATTTCCTCAGGGGTCGCTTCGTGATCCAGTTTCTGGGTCAATTCCCGCGCCGCCCGCAGGTAGATATTGAGCTCCTTGACCACATGGATTGGCAAGCGGATGGTTCGGGTCTGATTCATCAGCGCCCGTTCGATGGTCTGACGAATCCACCAGGTGGCATACGTGGAAAACCGGAAACCGCGCTCGGGATCGAATTTTTCCACGGCGCGAATCAGGCCCAGATTCCCTTCCTCGATCAAATCCAGAAGAGACAGGCCGCGGTTGAGATAGCGTCTCGCGATCTTGACCACCAAACGCAGGTTGGATTCAATCATTCGGGCTCGCCCAGCTGGATCCCCTTGCTGGGCGAGCCGCCCGTAATGAACTTCCTCTTCCGGCGTTAGCAGCGGCGAGAAACCAATCTCATTCAGATAGATCTGGGTTGCATCCAGACTATGATGATAGCTGTTTTCCTCGCGGCTGAGCGCCTTCTCGAACTCCTCGTCATCCTTGGAAGGTGTGTCAGTATCAACGTCAAGGGCTTCCTCGACTTCCAGATCCATCTCCTGCAGGTCTCGTTCGAGTATGCTCATGTCGCTACCCCATCGTGTGCTGCCCAGATAATGTTACCAATGCCAACATGCATGGCACGGTAAGCAGCTAACATTTCATGATTATTCTTGTGTCTCGCCGTCACTAGCGTGACGGCAGAAAATCCAGGGGATCCTGCGGCTGACCATTCTGTCTGACTTCAAAATGCAGCATGACCTGGTCAGCATCGGTGTCGCCCATCCGAGCAATCACATCTCCTGCTTCTACCACATCGTTTTCGCCTACCTCCAGGCTGTCGTTATGGGCATAGGCACTGAGAAACTCATCATTGTGCTTGAGTAGAATCAGGTTACCGTATCCCCGTACGCCATCGCCTGCATATACCACGATGCCCGGTCCGGCCGCCTTGATAGGTTGCCCCTTTTGCCCACCGATATCAATCCCGGCGGTGAGTTCCGATTCATCGTCGAAACGGCCCACCAACTCGCCATCCGAGGGCCATTGCCAGGGAATATCCTCAACCGGAGTGTAGGATGACCGCTCGCTATCCGACGCGGCATCGCCATCTTCACCCGCAACGGATGTCCCGGCGTCGCTCTCGGCGGCCTCTTCAGTATCTCCCGAAGAGGATGACGATGTCGTGTCATTTGCAGTATCGTCACTACGACTTTCGTCTACATCGGAAGTCTCGTCACTCTCGTCATCGGATGCGGTCGCCGTTTGAGCGTCTTCTGAAGCGGACGCCTCCTCACGGGCAAGGCGCTCTTCACGTTCGGCACGATCCCGCTCACTCAAACTGCCATCGGCCCCAGGGCTGTCATAATCGAATATGGGCCCCGGCGCGTCATTGCCACCGGCAACGGCCGCTGCGCCCAACGACTCGTTACGGGTTCCACTATCATCGACCTCCTCACGAGGCAATGCCCTCAGGCGACGATTGCGCTCGATGGTTTCCTCATCAGGAGCCAGCCAGTCAGGGTTATCACTGCCCCCTTGTGCTTCAGCCGCAGCGCTCGCGCCGGCAGCCACCGAGACTCCCCCTTCGCCACCATCAGCCGATGATGACTCCTCACCGGAACGCCCCCCCGCTGCCAATTGCAGGGTCTGGCCGGGCTGCAGTCGATACGGGGGAGACAAATCATTGCGCCGAGCCAATTCACGAAAATCCATATCATGGCGCCACGCAATACCATAGAGCGTATCGCCGGCTTCCACGGTGTAGGTATCAGCACTCGCCTCATCACGACTGAGTGACAGGTCTCTTACCTGCACACGGGATCCGCCTTCCTGCTGGGCGGCACAGCCCACCATGGCCAGGGCAACGGCAGACACCAACAGCGCCTTACGCATGAGAATCATCCTCCTTGTGGGAGTGGTTCGGCGAATTGGCATAACGGCTGATCGCCAGAACCAGAATCACACCGACCAGCATCAATGCCAGTGCGGAAATCATATGTGCTGACTCACCAGTCAATACGGCGTAGTCGTGCGGAAGTAAATAACGGTATTCCAACGGAATCATCTGCTCATCCGGCCCCAACTGATAGCTCAATAATTCACGCCACGGCCACAGCGTCGGCAGTGAACCGATGATAAAACCGATCAATAACTGTAACGTCGCGTCATGGTGACGGATCAGCAACCATGACAGTAGCCGGGAAAAACACAGCAATCCCAACAAGCACCCAAGCCCGAACGGCAGCAGTAACATCAGATCCCCTGCTTTGATCCCTTCCATGACCGTGCCATACAGGCCCATGGTCAACAACAGAAAACTGCCTGATACCCCGGGCAACAACATGGCACTGATAGCAATGGCGCCAGCCGCCATCAGCATCAGGGAGGGCGCCCCTAGCATCGCGATGCCGGGCATCAACGTGGGTAGCCATTGCGCCAGCACGATACCGATCAGCAACGCCGGCAAATACCGCCAGAGCCAGGTCTCCATCCGATGTCTGACGACAATGGCGGAGGCGAGAACCAATCCGAAGAAGAAGGCATTCAGAAGCACCGTCTGCTCCTGCAATAACCAGGTTACCACGTGGGCCACACTGAACAGGCTAACGAAGATCCCGGCAACCAAGGGCAACAGGAATCGCAGGTTGAGGTATTCGACCAGCGCCTGCCAGCCCCCTCGGCGCCATACCACGAAGGCGCCTGGCCCGAACTGCTTGATCGTGTGTATCAATTCTTCATAGATCGCCGTGATGATAGCAATCGTTCCACCGGAGACACCGGGAACCGCATCCGCGGCTCCCATTCCTGCCCCTTTGAAGAAGGTCGAGTAGGACAGCTTCAACGAATGACTCCTTGCAGCAATGGCACGAAGCGCACCGGCTCGAGCCTCTCTTGAGTGAATCCGGCCCCATCGCGACGGACGCGCATCAGCCACTGTTGCCCATCGATGTCTTCCACGGGCGCGATCAACACACCGCCATCAGCCAGTTGTGTCATCAACCCCTGGGGCAATTCGCTGGCACAGGCGGTCAGCAGGATGACATCGAACGGCCCGGCATCCGGCCATCCCTCACCGCCATCCGCCAGCCGCAGGCTAACGTTGTACGCTTTGAGACGACGCAGCGTCTGTGTGGCACGACGATGCAGATCAGCAATACGCTCCAGCGACCAGACATGGGGAACCAGCCGAGAGAGAATCAGTGTCTGGTAGCCTGACCCCGTGCCCACCTCCAGCACCCGCTGCGGTGCCTCGGCAACGACCAGTTCGGTCATGCGAGCCACGATGGCGGGTTGGGATAACGTCTGTCCTGATCCGATAGGAAGCGCGGTATCCTCGTAAGCGCGGTGCGACAACGCTTCATCGACGAACAGATGTCGCGGCTCACGACCGATGGTGTCCAGTACCTGCGGATCACGGATACCACTGTCCATCAAACGAGCGATCAGACGGTCACGTGTACGTTGTGATGTCATACCGACACCCAGCAGTTCAAGCGAGTGCATCGAGCCACCCCTGTACATCGTCCAATGCAGTATGTTGCGTCAGATCGGTCTGTAACGGCGTAATCGACACGTAGCCGGCCTCGACAGCGGCAAAATCGGTATCCGGGCCATCATCGGCATTTTCGCCCACCGTGGCTATCCAGTAACGCTCTCGCCCCCGGGGATCCAGAACCTTCATCGGGCGCTCTGCCGGCCCGCGATAGCCAAGACGGGTGACGCGAAAACCACGGATTTCCGACCAGGGCACGTCCGGTACATTGACGTTGAGCAGACTCCTCGGCGGCAGGGATAGTGATTCAGCCGCGCCAACAAGACTCGCTGCCACACGACCGGCAGTCTCGAAATAGCGCTCTCCCACCAGCGACATGGCAATAGCGGGCATGCCCAGATTCCGTCCCTCCATGGCTGCCGCCACCGTACCGGAATACAGCACGTCATCCCCCAGGTTCCCCCCATGGTTGATGCCCGAGATCACCAGATCCGGCTTTTCTTCCCAGACACCATTGACACCGAGGTAGACGCAGTCCGCCGGCGTGCCATCAACGCTATAGAAACCACTATCAAGCACCACCAGGGCCAATGGACGGGTCAAGGTCAATGAATTGCTGGCACCGCTCTTATCGCGATCAGGGGCAACGACCCGCAGTCGGGCATGATCGCAGAGGAAATCATGCAGAGCCCGCAGCCCCGGCGCATGAACTCCATCATCATTGGACAATAACAAACGGCGCATCATCTCTCCTTGTCATTATCCCGACCGCCATCAGAGCGTCGGGTGTGTCATCAGTTCCCGCAATACAGAGGTGGCGAAACTCCCCCGGGGAAGTTCGAATGACAGGCACAACGCCCCGGCGTCGCGCGTCAAGGTCGGGGCGGTCAAGCGGACACGCAATGCGCGGTGCCCCAGGCGGACACCGGCCTTTTCCAGTCCTCGAGCCAAAGAGGGTTCATCCTCGACGACCGCTTCGTATCGCGCGGCCTGAGAGCAAGCCATCGACGCCCCCACTCCCCACAGCACGCCACTGGGATGGATATCCAGCTCCCGTGCTCGTAACCGCAGGGCGTCATCGACCGAATCAATGCGAAACTGGCTACTGGACCCATCGAGTATCGCGACCTCTCCGGCCAAGGGAGTGGACCAGTTACCATCACGAATTCGGGCGGCCAGTTGCTGGTTGAAGAGATAGGAGCGCGCGGCAGACAGCAACATTCCCTGACGATCATCACGCTTGCGCCAGCCTTTCGTCAGTACAGTCCGTGCCCGTGCCAGGTTGCGTCCCTCTGGGCCGAACCGCTGGGGGCCCACATAGTTAGGGACGCCCTCGCGGCACATGCTCTGCCAGCGGGACTCCATACCGGGATCGCTGACGACATCGCCATGGAGCCGCAAGACAAAACGGTTGCCACGATGCACGCCTCGCTTGAGCTTGCGCCGATGACGCATCTGCTCAAGCACATCGATGCCCATATCGCCTTCCCTAGTCCCCAATGCCACCGCCACATCCTGCGGCACTTGACGACCGGGCAATGCTACGGAAAACCACTGTCGGGTGACGGCGTGCCGGTCTTTCATTCCGGAATAGCCCACATCACGGTGCGATACCTCGAAATAGTCTGCGAGACGCCTGACCATCTCCGGCGTCGACACACCGCGTTTCTCGATCCACAACCAGAGGTGCTCTCCCGCCCCTTCCGGGGTAAAACCCAGGTTTTCTTCCACGCGAAAGTCATCCGGGGACATCCGGTACTCACCGGCGGGCAGTATTCGCTCCTCGCCTCGTGAGTATGCCCGCGGCCATGAGGGAGGCCAACTGTGGGCAGATAACGCCGCTTCCACGACCTCACTCACGGGCGTCCTCCATCATGGCCTAGTCGTTGCAGCAGGACGACGGCTTCAGCGGCAATCCCTTCGCCTCGCCCCGTAAAGCCCAACCGTTCCGATGTGGTCGCCTTGACGTTGACGGCCACACGGGGGATCGCCAGATCCGCCGCGATATGATCGATCATCGCCGGCACATGGCTAGCCATTCTGGGAGCCTGGGCAATCAGCGTCGCATCCAGGTTGCCAACCCGATACCCAGCCTGCTCGACCAGCACGACGATACGACGCAGCAGGTCGCGGCTGTCGACCCCCGACCAGGCAGGATCGGTATCCGGAAAATGGCGACCGATATCGCCCAGGGCGCACCCACCTAGCAAGGCGTCGCCAATGGCATGTAACAGGACATCACCATCGGAATGCGCTTCAAATGCGTAATGAAATGGAATCCGCACGCCACCAATCATCAAATGATCGCCCGCCTGGAAACGATGAACATCGAAGCCGTGACCGATACGCCATGTCATGTCAGCGCACTCCCCGGTTGTCGAGATGATGAGGCTTGCGCGGCCAATACGAGCTCAGCCATCACCAAATCGTCAGGATGAGTAATCTTGAGGTTGTCGCGTCGTCCCACCACCAATTGTGGCGAATATCCCAGCGCTTCCACGGCAGACGCCTCGTCGGTGATCGGCACACCGGAGCGCAACACGTATTGCAGCGCCTCATACAGCAGACGGTAACGAAACCCCTGTGGGGTCAAGGCATGCCAGAGCCGTTCGCGCGACTCGGTGTAACGAATGCGCGAGTGGTCATCGGCACGTTTCATGGTATCGGCAACCGGTGCCGCCAACAGCGCGCCAATGGGATCCTGTGTCAGTACCGTCTTCAGGTGCAGAAGATCGGAATGACTGACACAAGGCCTGGCGGCATCATGGACGATCACCAGGTCGTCATCGTCTGCGTCATCGGCGATCGCCTCGAGCGCTTGCATGACGGAATCGGACCGCTCGTCACCACCGTCAACTCGCCGCCAGTCATCATAAGGCACCCAGGCAGTATCGAACCAGCTATCCCGGGCATCCAGACAGAGGCACAGACATGCCTCGGGGTAGGCTTGGCAAAGGCGTTCCAGGGTATGAGCGAGCACCGGTCGGCCGGCAAGCGGTAGATATTGCTTCGGCTGCGTCGCCCCCATACGCGTACCTCGACCCGCGGCGGGCACGATCAACCAAATGGTACCTTGCGCTTTCATCATGGGGCCGACGCCTCGACACTCCGAGGCTCAGGCAGCGCCTGCTGTTCGACAATCGCTGCCTCAGCCGCCACGCCGGGCACCCAGAAGAACTGTTCATCCTGACGTACCATGCCGATATCACTGCGCGCCCGCTCTTCAATGGCATCGAGCCCTGTCTTGAGGTCGATGACCTCAGCGGCGAGCCGTTCGTTTCGTTCGCGCCTGGGGCGATTCTGCTCTTCCTGGGCATCGGCCCGGGCACGCACTTCGGCGAGTTCACGCAACCCGCCATCACCGAACCATAGCCGGTACTGCAACATCAAGGTCAAGACGGCCAGTATGATAGCGAGCCACTTGAGCATTCGAGCATCCCGTCGCGATACATTGATCGTCGCATTATGCCATCTTTCATCGGCAGTGCGCAGCGCCTGCTAGCGTTTGAAAGGCAGCGCGTCCAGCGCCTGCCTGGCATAGGCATCAATATAGCGACACTCTTCGTCACAGAAACGCACCACGGCATCACGCAGACCGGGATCATCGATATAGTGCAGTGATCGCAATCGTCGCGGAGCGAATCCGCGGGACAGCTTATGTTCGCCCTGGGTGCCGGGATCGAACACGGTCAGGCCATGCGACAGGCAGTAGTCGATACCCTGGTAATAACACGCTTCGAAGTGAAGACATTCTGCCATCACTTCACTACCCCAATAGCGACCATAAAGTGTATGGGTTCCCTGAAAGCAGAGCGCGGCTGCCACCGGCCGACCTTCCAGGCGGACCTGCATCAACACCATCGACCGAGGCATGGTATCGCGTAATCGCTGAAAGAAATCAAAGTTCAAATAGCCTTGCTGGCCACGCTCCAGATAGGTGATGCGATAACAGCGGAAGAAATGCTCCAGAGCCGTCTGGTCGATGGCCTCCCCGACCAGGCGCACGATCTCCAGGCCTTGGTCGGCCACGATACGACGCTCGCGGCGTATCTCCTTGCGTCGACGGGATGTCATCGTGGCCAAAAAGCCATCGAAATTTTCATAGCCATCATCACGCCACTGAAATTGCAGCCCATGGCGAGTCACCAGCTCCGGGTGGGCTCGCTGCCAGATGTCGATATCCGCATCGTGGGCGAACAGTAGATGCCAACTCGAAACGTCGTCATTTTCCCACGCCTGGGAAAAAAGGCGCAGCACGATGTCGTGCTCGACATCACGGCTCAATAACAACCTCGGGCCGGGCGCCGGCGTGAAAGGAATCGCCGTCAGCGCCTTGGGATAATAACGTCCGCCGGCTTGCTCCCAGGCATCGGCCCAGGCCCAATCGAAGACGTACTCCCCAAAAGAGTGGAATTTTCGATAACAGGGCATGCCAGCGACCAGCCGGGCACCGCGCCACACCGTCAAATGGCAGGGCTCCCATCCGGTTGCAGAACATACTGCACGACTAGCCTCGAGCGCATGCAGGAACTCGTGGCGCAAGAAGGGATGGTCGTCATCGACCAGAGCGTTCCACTGCTCGGCATCCACCGACGCAATCGCTGACACGCGCTGTAACGACAGCGACGCATTGTCGGCATGGTGATGACTCATGGCCTTCCGCTTCCCCGGCATTATTCGATCTCGGCATGGTTAGCCAGCATCCTGCGATGCTTCTGCTCCTTACAGCATGCGGTCATTTTCGGTGGGACATCAAGCGGACGAGGGAAAAAGCGAGGCGCCGGTCGGCGCCTCTCATCAGGTCAGACATCGTGCCGGAGAACATCCCGAGCGGAGCCGTGAGTGCGCGTGGATATCACCCCGGCACGATGCCTTGACTCGTCAAGGGCAACACCGTCACGAATGGACAATGCTATCCTGTAATCAACGGGCGGCAGCCTGCATGGCCAATGCCGCATCCAGCATGCGATTGGCGAATCCCCACTCGTTGTCGTACCACGCCATGACTTTGACGAGACGTCCGTTGACACGGGTGTGATTCGCATCAAAAGTCGACGAGTTGGCGTCATGGTTGAAGTCGATGGAGACCATCGGCTGAGCATTCACTGCCAAGACCGGCGAGGACTCCGCAGCCTTGGCGACAATCTCGTTGATCTCTTCCTTGCTGGTGTCCCGACCGGCGGTAAAGGTCAGATCGACCAGAGAGACATTGATTACCGGCACTCGTACAGCGAGGCCGTCGAACTTGCCGTCCAGTTCCGGTAGAACCAAACCCACGGCGGCAGCGGCACCGGTTTTGGTCGGAATCATCGACTGGGTGGCACTGCGCGCCCGGAAGGGATCCTTGTGGTATACGTCAGACAGGTTCTGATCGTTGGTATAGGCATGCACTGTCGTCATCAGACCGCTCTCGATACCCACGGCATCGTTGAGTGCCTTGGCGACGGGTGCCAGACAATTGGTGGTGCAGGACGCGTTCGATACGACCCGATGGTCGGCAGTCAGGGTGTTCTCGTTGACACCATAGACGACGGTGGCGTCGGCATCGGGACTTGGGGCCGAGATCAGTACCCGCTGTGCCCCGGCATCGATATGTTTGGCCGCATCGGCACGCTTGGTGAACAACCCGGTGCATTCCATCACCAGATTCACATCGAGCGACTGCCAGGGCAGTTGGGCCGGATCGCGCTCGGAGAGGACACGAATCCGTTCGCCATCGACAGTGATACTCTCCTCATCATGGTCGACACTGAACGGAAAATGACCATGGACACTGTCATGCTTGAGAAGGTGGGCGTTGAGCGACGGGTCGCCCAGATCATTGATCGCGACGACCTGGATACGGTCGCGATATCCGTTTTCATAAATGGCACGGAGAGCGTTGCGACCGATACGCCCGAACCCATTGATAGCGACACGTAATGTCATGGCGGCATCCTCGCTATTTGATGATTTCTCGACTTATTGAATTGAAACAATCCTACATTTTAGAGCTAAGTTTCCCCAAAAGCTAACGACATTCAAGCATTTTATTGGTAAATTTACCAACATAGCCATTCACTCCGCCAACGAGGTAGCCCATGGCCAATGCAAACACCCCGCTCAACCCCACAGTTGCCGAAGTGACACAACGCATCCGCGACCGCTCGCAACAGCGCCGAGCCCTGTACGAACAGCATATGCAGGACCAGTACAAGCGCGGCGTGCATCGCAGTGAACTCTCTTGCGGCAACCTCGCGCATGGTTTCGCAGCCTGCGGCACTGAGGATAAAAACCAGCTCAAGATGATGAACAGTGCCAACCTGGGCATCGTTTCCGCATACAACGACATGCTCTCGGCACACCAACCGCTTGAAGACTTCCCCAACGTCATCAAGGATGCGGCGCGACGCATGGGGTCGACCGCCCAGTTCGCCGGCGGTGTACCCGCCATGTGTGACGGTGTCACACAGGGACAGCCGGGCATGGAACTCTCCCTGTTCTCCCGGGAAGTCATCGCCATGGCAACCGCCGTGGCACTGTCACACAACATGTTCGATGCGGCACTCTACCTTGGTGTCTGTGACAAGATCGTGCCCGGCCTGTTCATCGGTGCAGCACGCTTCGGCCACCTCCCCGGGGTATTCGCGCCGGCCGGCCCCATGCCGAGCGGACTCCCCAACAAGGAGAAGGCTCGTATCCGGCAGCTGTTTGCCGAGGGCAAGGCATCTCGCGAAGACCTGCTCGAGGCTGAATCACAGTCTTATCATAGCCCCGGTACCTGCACTTTCTATGGTACGGCGAATTCCAACCAGTTGATGATGGAAATCATGGGTCTTCATCTACCGGGCGGCTCGTTCGTCAACCCCGGCACGGAAATGCGCGAGGCCCTTACCCGCTATGCCACCGAACAAGCGGTACGCAACAGTGAACCCGGCGGCAACTACCGCCCCTTCTTCAAGCAGATCGACGAAAAAGCCATCGTCAACGCCATCGTAGGACTGCTGGCATCCGGCGGCTCCACCAACCATTCGCTGCACCTGGTGTCGATGGCTGCCGCCGTCGGACTGACCCTGACCTGGGACGATTTCACGGACCTTTCTTCGGTCACTCCGAGCATGATGCAGGTCTATCCCAATGGTCAGGCCGACATCAATCACTTCCAGGCAGCGGGCGGCATGAGTTTCCTGATCCGCGAACTGATCAACGCCGGCCTGATCCATACCGACATCCCGACTGTCTTCGGCACCGACCTGACGGCCTATACTCAGGAACCCTTCCTCGACGAGGGCAAGCTGGTATGGCACGAAGGGCCTACGGTCAGCCTGGACGAGGATATCCTGCGCCCCGCCGACAGGCCGTTCGCTTCCACAGGGGGACTGACCGTGCTCGACGGCAATCTGGGCCGAGGCGTCATCAAGATCTCGGCGGTCAAGCCGGAACATCGGCTCGTCGAGGCGCCGATCAAACTGTTCAACGACCAGAACCAACTCAAGGCGGCATTCGATGCCGGCGAGCTCGATCGAGACGTCATCGTGGTGGTGCGATTCCAGGGCCCGCGTGCCAACGGCATGCCCGAATTACACAAATTGACGCCCTATCTTGGGGTGCTCCAGGATCGCGGGTTCAAGGTCGCATTGATAACGGACGGCCGTATGTCGGGGGCATCGGGCAAGGTCCCTGCTGCCATTCACATGACACCGGAGGCGTTCGACGCCGGCCCGCTTGCCAAGCTGCGTGACGGTGACGTGGTACGGCTGGATGCCGAGAAGGGCAAGCTGGACGTGAAGATCGAGGCGTCACAATGGCAACAGCGCGAAGCCCAGTCCGCCGACCTGGAAGCGTACCAGTACGGCCTTGGCCGTGAGTTGTTCGCCGGTTTCCGCCACCTGGCCGGGCGTGCCGAAGAGGGATGCAGCGTATTCGGCGGTTTTGAAGCCGACGACCTGGCCCGCCGGGAACAACAGGGCAGAACGCAGAACGAGGACGCCTGAGAATGACGCGACCCGCGCTGATCGGCGATATCGGGGGCACCAATGCCCGTTTTGCCCTGGTGCGCCCCGATACATTCGCGCCCTACGACATTCAGACGCTGCCGTGTGCCGACTATCCCTCGCTCATCGAGGCGGTTCAGGAGTACCTGGGACGCCTGGGCCTGAAGGGAGACAGCGCTCCTCGCGAGGCTTGCCTGGCTTTCGCCTGTCCCATTGATGGAGACCGGGTGAAGATGACCAACAACCACTGGGCCTTTTCCCGGCGGGAGGTACAACACACTCTCGGCCTGGACCTGTTCAAGATCATCAACGATTTCACGGCCCAGGCGTTGGGGGTACCGCACGTTGAGGCGAGCGATCTGGTACCCGTCGGTGACGGTCAGCCCGCTCCTCACAGCGCACGTCTGGTGATCGGTCCCGGCACCGGTCTCGGCGTTGCCGGCGTTTTCCCCGGCCAGCATGCCTGGATCCCGCTACCCGCCGAAGGAGGCCATGTCACGTTCGCTCCCACCGATGAACGTGAACAGAACCTGCTTCGCTATTTTCAGACGCGATATGGGCGTGTCTCGGTAGAGCGCATTCTCTGTGGCCAAGGACTCCTCGACCTGTACCGTGCCCATGCATCGCTCAAGGGAGCCAATCCGAAATACGATACCCCGGCAGACGTCACGACCGCAGCGACCGAGGGGGATGCCATAGCGGTGGACACCGTACAGCGCTTCCTCAAGATCCTTGGCGATGTCTGCGGCGATGCTGCCCTGACACTGGGCGCGCGAGGCGGCGTCTACCTTTGCGGGGGGATCCTGCCGCGCCTGCTCGACTGGCTGCCGACAAGTCGTTTCCGCGCTGCCTTTGCCGACAAAGGACGTATGAGCGCCTACAATGCAGCGATCCCAACCTGGGTGGTCACCGCTCCCTGGACGGGTCTGTTGGGAGCGGCGGAAGCCCTGCATAACGAGGAGGTGGCATGATACCAACGTCGTTGCGTGAATTACTGGACGAGACGACAGGACAACGTGAAGTCGAGTGGGCGGGGCGCCGGATCTGGCTGATCAAGGAGGCATGGGGCGAGCTGGCGGTATCGTTGCAAGGCGCCCAGGTGCTTCACTATCAACCCGGTTCCCGCCACGAGACGCCGTCACCATCCGATTCTTCGCCCTCCGCACAGGATGGATGGTTATGGGTGACCCCCACGCCCCAATCACTGCCGGGAACGATTCGGGGCGGCATTCCCTTGTGCTGGCCCTGGTTTGCCGATGAGCGAACCGCCGACGAAACGCCGGATCATTCCGGACCGATGCACGGCCTGGCCCGACAGGCCCAATGGCGACTGGAAGCGTCGGACGATCACGAAGAGGGCCGTGAGCTCCACCTTTCCCCGGTCGAACGCCTGCATACCCAGCTCACCCCACGGGCTGTCATTCAGGCCAATGCCCAACGCCTTCACGTCGAACTCATCACCGAACATACCGGGGAAACCCCCGTCAGGATGAGTGGTGCACTGCACTCCTATCTGGCCGTATCGAATACATTCGAGTCGCGGATCGAAGGCTTGGCCGGTGCACGCTATCTCGACAAGCATCAGGACTTCTCGGAATTCATTCAACAAGGGGAACTTGGCATACGCGATGCGCTGGACCGCATCTACGAATCCAATCGTGATGTGATACTCGAGGATTCACAGCGACGCTTACGTATCGCCAAACAGGGCAGCGACTCGACCGTCATCTGGCATCCTGGCGAATCGCAGCTACGAGATGTACCGGCCGAGGCCAGCCGGCACTTCCTGTGTGTCGAATCGGCATGTACTCGTCTCGACCCGGTGTGGCTGGTTCCAGGCGCACAACACCTGCTGGGAACGACACTCACGGAGGCATGACCATGGACCACTCTCCGGCTTTCGATGTGCCCTTTGTGCTGGGAATGATGCGCCTTCACGAGGGAGATGAACTGCACGATCCCGAACGACTCGCCGACTGGATCGAGGCACGCCTCGATCAAGGGCTCTACTGGTTCGATCATGCCGATGTCTACGGTGACCGGCAGGGGGAAACCCTGTTTGGGGCAGCGCTCAAGCAGCGTCCTTCACTTACCTCCCGCGTCCGTGTCGTGACCAAAGCCAGTATCGTCACACCAGGGCGCGACACCTCACCGTATGCTGTCAAGCACTACGACAGCTCCAATGACTACCTGACGGCGGCGATCGATGCATCGCTGCAACGCTTGGGGGTCGAACATCTCGATCATTTTCTGCTACACCGTCCCGATCCGCTGATGGATGCTCAAGCCACTGCCAGAGCGCTGGACAATGCCATCGATGCCGGCAAGATCGGGGCCGCAGGCGTTTCCAATTTTCTTCCAGAGCAGTGGCGCCGACTCCAGGCAGCCATGAACCATACGCTGGTCGGCCACCAATTACAGCTCTCCCTGGCGCATCCCGAGCCGCTCTTCGATGGACTCTACGACGCTGTGCTGGCCGACAGCTTGAGCCCTATGGCCTGGTCCCCCCTGGGTGGAGGTACCGTCTTCGAAGACGTACTCGGGGCTTCGCTGTCACGCCTGGCCGAGGACTTCGCGGCAAGTTCTGCCGGTCTGGCACTGGCCTGGCTACGTGCCCTGCCCGGCCACCCCGTACCGGTCATTGGCACCCTGAAAGAGGAGCGTATCGATGAATTGCTCGATGGTGCGCGTTACGATATCAACCGTCCGACCTGGTTCGCTCTGCTCGAGGAAGCCCGCGGCCATCGGGTGCCATGATCCCGACATCAGGTAAAGCGCTCGGCACGCCGATGCCTCGTGTTTCACAGGATGTCGGTATCAACCCGGAGGTGACACGATTCACCTGAAATGCTTGCATGGGCAATGATGCAGTAACGGCATCACGCATAACAAAGACTCCATGACCAAAGGGTAAATTCGCATGTTCCAACTCACTCGCAGCGTCACCTGGCAGTCACTACAACGGTTACGCGAAGAAACCGCCAACGACCGTATCCGCGACTATTTTACCGCCGATCCCGATCGGTTCGACAAGATGAGCCTGCGTGTCGGCGGATTGTTCCTGGATTATTCGAAGCACCAGGTCTCGGACGAGGTGCTCGACAAATTGCTCGAGCTGGCTGAGCACTCGGCGCTGGTGCAACGCCGTGCCCAGATGTTTTCCGGCGACATCATCAACGTCACTGAAGATAGACCAGTGCTGCATACCGCCTTGCGTGACATGAGCGATGGGCCGGTATACGTCGACGGCAAGGATGTCATGCCGGAAATCCAGCAGACCCGCGAGCAGATCCGGCGTTTCTCGGAGGAAGTACGCAGCGGGGAATGGAAAGGGTATAGCGGTGAGCGCATCAAGGATGTCGTCAATATCGGCATCGGCGGGTCGGATCTGGGTCCCAATATGGCCTGTCGGGCCTTGCTGAAATACCGCCATCCGGAATTGCGTTTTCACTTCGTCTCCAACGTCGACGGCACTCACATCCAGAAAGTGCTCCAGAACCTCGATCCGGCCAAGACGCTATTCATCGTCTCGACCAAGACCTTTTCCACCCAGGAGACCCTGCTCAACGCCAAGACGGCCCGACGCTGGTTTCTGGATCATGCCGGCGAGGATGCCGATATCGGGGCGCATTTCGTGGCCGCCTCGACCAATCGCAAGGCGGCCATGGAATTCGGTATACGTGAGGAGAACGTCTTCGAATTCTGGGCCTGGGTCGGCGGTCGCTATTCCATGTGGTCCTCGATCGGTTTGCCCATCGCCTTATCGATCGGCTTCGATGGTTTCATCGAGCTACTGGAGGGCGCCTACGAGATGGACCGCCATTTTCTCGAGGCTCCGGACCGCGAGAACATGCCGGTACTGATGGCCCTGATCGGAATCTGGTACATCAACTTCCAAGGGGCCGAAACCCACGCCATCGTGCCCTACGATCAGGCGCTCCATCAATTGCCGGCCTTCCTGCAGCAACTCGATATGGAATCCAACGGCAAATCGGTGGACATCTTCAGCCAGCCGGTGGATTACAAGACCGGGCCGATCGTCTGGGGACAAACAGGCTCCAATGGTCAGCATGCTTTTTTCCAGTTGCTCCATCAGGGCACGCGCTATGTCCCCATCGACTTCATCGCGTCGCTCAAGCCCGAACCCGGTTTTGAGGATCACCACTTCGCGCTGCTGACCAATATGCTGGCCCAGGCCAACGCGTTCATGGAAGGCAGTCAGAAAGGCAGCCAACTCGACCCCTACAGCTGTCCGGGCAACCGTCCTTCCAGCACCTTGCTGCTCGATGAACTGACACCCAAGAACCTGGGCGCCCTGATAGCGCTCTACGAGCACAAGGTCTTCGTTCAGGGCGTCATCTGGAACATCAATTCCTTCGATCAATGGGGAGTGCAACTCGGCAAGCGTATCGCCGGCGAGATCAGCGAACGCATCGATGAACGCACCCAGGACTTCGACGCATCCACACAGGGGCTGTTAGGCTTGGTTCGCCAACATTTCGGCAAAACCACGCTCAAGACGGAAACCCGCAAGCGTCAATCCGACAAAGGCGGAAAGGAGACACGTCAATGACCCCCGTGATTGCGTTCGGAGAAGCACTCGTCGACATGCTTTCCAGCCGCCTGGGAGATGAAAACCCGACCTCCCCGGAAACCTTCACACCCTATGCCGGTGGTGCCCCCGCCAATGTCGCGGTCGCTTGTGCACGGCTGGGAACGCCCAGCCGGTTCCTGGGCATGCTGGGTGACGATCACTTCGGCGATTTTCTCGCCGAGGAACTGGCAGCGCACGGCGTCGACATCTCGGGCGTCGTGCGTACCGATAAAGCACGTACAGCGCTGGCTTTCGTCTCGCGGGACGCCTCGGGCGAGCGAACCTTCGACTTCTATCGCCCCCCCGCGGCCGACCTGCTCTATCGGCTTGAGCATCTGCCCGCCGGAGTCTTTTCATCACCCGTGATCCTGCACCTGTGCACGAACAGCCTGACCGATGCCGAGATCAGCGATACCACGCTGGCGATTGCCGACATGGCGACTCGCGCTGGCTGTCTGATCAGTATCGACGCCAATCTTCGTCACAATTTGTGGGACAGTGGCGAAGCCGAGATCGGTCGTGTGCACCAACTGCTCGATAAAGCGCAACTGCTCAAGCTTTCCCGGGAAGAGCTCGATTACCTGAGAGCCGATCACCCCGCTGATGCCTGGCTGAATGAGCGGCTGGCTGCCGGCGTACGACTGATTGTCGTGACCGACGGCCCCAATGACGTCGAGGTTCGGGGAGCCAAGACCCATTTCTTTGTCACACCACCCAACGTGTCGGCAGTCGACACTACCGCCGGCGGCGACGCGTTCATCGGTGGCCTGTTGACCTCGATCGCGGGAAGCGGCATTCAAGATGACTGGCATCAAGGCGATGAGCGCCTACGCCATTTCATCGACATCGCCTGTCGCTGTGGTGCTCATGCCGTGATGCGTCCCGGTGCCTATGCTGCCCTGCCGACACAGGACGATTTGACGTAGTTGTAACGTTTAGATCTGGCCAATGCCTCGAGGCATTGCGCCAGAGCCCCTCTGCAGGCTGATAGATCGGTATGGCGATGGCTTCCCTCGATCTTGGCTCCTCAAGCTTTTCGAACTGCCTGACAAGCAAGCCGAGTTAGCGATATCTCGCCCTAGATACCATTCCTGATCAGGTTCAAGCCGCCCGGGGCGTCGGGTGCCAAGCGACACGCTCGCCGCTATCGGCATCGAAAAGGTGCACCTGCTTGAGGTTAAGCACCAGATGGATGGTATCCCCCGGTGCAATCTCATGGCGCTCGCGAAACACCACGGTCACATGCTGATCGCCGAGCCGGGCCACCACATGGATTTCGGCACCTGTGGGTTCCACCGAGACCACCTGCACCGGTACACCCTCATCGGCCAGCGTGATTTGCTCGGGACGGATACCGTAAACGGCGGTCTGTGGCGATGTGGATACATCGAGCTCACCCAGAGGCAGACGGCCACCACCACGCACCTCGAACTCACCGTCACTGCCCGGCCGACCATGGATCAGGTTCATCCCCGGCGATCCAATGAACCCTGCCACGAACAGGTTGGCAGGGTGATCATAGAGCTCGAGGGGTGTTCCCATCTGCTGCACATAGCCTTGGTGTAGCACCACGATGCGATCTGCCATCGTCATCGCCTCGATCTGGTCGTGGGTGACATAGACGGTCGTGGTCTTCAAGCGCTGGTGCAACTCCTTGATTTCGGTGCGCATCGACACACGCAGCTTGGCGTCCAGGTTGGAGAGCGGCTCATCGAACAGGAACACCTGGGGATCGCGGACGATGGCACGCCCCATAGCGACACGCTGACGCTGGCCACCCGAGAGCTCACGAGGATAGCGCTTGAGGAAGGGCTCCAGGTTGAGGATCTCCGCAGCAGCCTCCACCTTTTTGCTGACTTCCGCTTTATCGACCTTAGATAATTTAAGGGCAAACCCCATGTTTTCGGCCACAGTCATGTGGGGATACAGCGCATAGCTCTGAAACACCATGGCAATATCGCGTGCTTTCGGCGGCATGTCGTTGACTACGGTGTCGCCGATCTTTACCTCCCCGCCGGTAATGCTCTCAAGGCCGGCGATCATGCGCAGCAGGGTCGACTTGCCACAGCCCGAGGGCCCCACAAGGATGACGAACTCGCCATCGTCGATCTCCATATCAATACCGTGAATGACTTCTTCGTCGCCGAAGCGCTTCTGGATATTTTTGAGCGTGATATTAGCCATAATTGTTATATCCTACTTTAGTCTATACCAATGACTTTTGTGGCGTATCGTCCGGAATCCATCAGCTTTATTGTTAGACATTGGTCTTAAAAAATACCATCACCATCTCTCCTAACTTGTTGCTACATGAAAGAAGAAAGCAGGTTACAAGCCTTATATAACACTACTAACTTTATGTTTTTTATAACTTTATATATTTTTTACCGAAAAAACACAGCGCTTTACCTATTCCGGCTTCTGCCCCGACTTCATCCCATCATAGCTTATTAATAACTCATGCTGACACGATTCTTCAAATCCACTATGTTATTTACAGGCGATCCGCAATACTTGCTTATAACGCAAACCGAGCGCCGAGAAATGAATGCCTTTCAAGCGCCTCTTTCGCTTCCTGGCCTCAGTGGATTTGCTGCACAACAACAATGGAACGGGAGACCGCAAGATGCCATCAATACGACTGCTCACTGCTACCGGACTCGGTCTGGCCATGACGACTTCCAGCTTAACGGCCTTAGCCCAGGACGATGTCACCCTCCGTTGGGCAATGCATCCCGGCGAAGAAGCCGATGCCGTGATCGACTACTTCGCTGAAGAGTACGAGCGCGAAACCGGTGTCGAGGTGGAGGGGGAAATCCTGCCCCCGGACCAACTGCGCGATCGCATGTCCATCGAGGCTATCGGCGATACGGGTCGCTGGGACATGGGCTACCACAGTCCTGGCTGGTTCGGAAGCTTCAAGGACCACGTCGTTGACCTCACTCCATATATCGAGAAATACGACTTCAACATCGACGCCTATCCGGAGCGGATTCGCGAGTCTCACATGGAGAGCAACGCCCGTCCCGGCGAGATCATCGCCTTGCCGACCACTCCGGCGGCCCCGATGCTGATCGCACGAGAGGACTTCTTCGAACATCCCGACGAGCAGGCCGCCTTCGAAGAGCAGTATGGCCGTGAGCTCGAGGTCCCCCAAACCTGGCAGGAACTCTACGACGTCGCCGAGTTCTTCACCCGCGAGGCGGGTGAGACCGTGGCTGGTGAGACGCTGGAAGAGGATCTCTATGGTTGGAGCGATGCCCTGGGTGCGGGCAGCGGTGTAGCGCGCAGCTTTATCGTGATGCTCTACTCCACCGGCCTGGAAGGTTGGGACGAGAACTACCAGACCGATCTGGATCACCCTATTCTGGTAGAAGCCGCTAATCTTTTCGTCGATTTGGCCAATGACGTGGCGCCTCGGGCTGCGCGCAACTGGGACTTTCTAGAAGGGTTGAGCTACTTCCGCGACGGTCGCCTGGCCATGGCCACCATGTGGCCCCAAGGGCTGTCCACCGTGGAAGATCCCGATGGTGAGGCCGCCGGTAATGTCCACTACCAACCGCTGCCCGAATACGAGGGCAACCTCAAGGACTATGAGCAAGGGGTTCCCTTCCTTGGTGGTGGCGGTGTCTTCGTCTTCGATACCGACAACGCCGAGGAGTCTTTCAAGTTCCTCAAGTGGATGCTGCAGGACAACGAAATCGAGTGGGGTAAGCGCACCAAACAGTTCTCACGCAAAGCCCATTTCGAAAGCGAGGAGCTACGTAACCTCGAGCCACACTACGCCGACTTCCTGCCTGCCTACGAGCAGACTCTGGAACACGTCTTCGTTCGCCAGGGCATTCCCGAGTACGGCACCGTCATGTGGCAGGGTACTGTGGATTTCGCCACCGACGTACTCAGCGGCGACCTCGAGCCCGAACAAGCCCAGGAGCGTTGGGTCGAGAACATGGAGCGTACGTTCCAGCGCGCCGGCTACCTCGAACGGTAACGCCCCGCCGGCCGGTGCTCCGATACCGGCCGGCCTCATTTCCATGACGCCATCTCCGTCACCGAGGTACACCTGATGCAGAACAACAGTCTCAACCGCTACACACGAGGCTGGTACTTCGTGTTACCCGGCCTGATCGCCATGTTGCTGATCGTGGCCTTCCCGCTGGGAATTGCCGCTCGCTTCAGCCTTCATGATGTCTTCCTTTATGACTTCAACAATCAGTGGTTCGTTGGCCTCGATAACTATCTGCGGGCCTGGTCGGACCCACTGTTCCTCAACTCGGTGAAGGTGACAGCGATATTCACCGTGGCCAACACCCTGGGCTGCCTGGTGGTCGGCCTGCTGGTGGCCTTCCTGCTTAGTGGTAAACGGATTCGTTTTAAAATCGGCTGGATGGCACTTTTCTTGCTCCCGTTCGTGATGACCCCGGTGATTGTCGGCATCACCTGGCGACTGTTCATGTGGGAGCCGGACTTCGGCGTGATCAATCAGTTGCTGGGGATGCTCGGCATCGAGGGGCCCTACTGGCTGACCGATTCCTCGACAGCGCTTTTCTCCACCGCGCTGACCAATGCCTGGCACCTGACGCCTATGGCCATCCTGGTACTCTACGCCGCACTAACCACCATTCCTGAGGAGACCTATGAAGCCGCCCGGGTGGATGGCGCCGGTCCCTTCCAGACGCTGTGGTACGTAGTGCTGCCAATGATCCGTGCCCACATCCTGTTCGTCTCGATCATCATCATGACCAGCGCCTTCCGCGAGTTCGACATGGTCTACACCATGACTGGTGGCGGCCCCGGCCGTTCCACCACGGTGATGAGCATCCTGGCCTACAACCGCGGTATCGCCAACCAGGACATGGGCATGGCCAACACCATCGCCTTCACCATGTTCATGATCATGGCAGTGGTCGCCTGGCTCTATATCAAGGTCTACAAGGTCAACAAGGAGGCCAGCGCATGAGCGACATTCGCAACCCTCTGGTGACGACCGGTTCACCGAACGCCAACGCGAGTAACCGCCGTGGCCTCAGTCACTACCAGAAAGGCCGTCTGTTGCTGGGTGGCCAGTATGCCGGCCTCACGCTCTGGCTGATCGTCTCGCTGCTACCCCCGGTCATCCTATTGGCCGCAGCCTTCAACGAGACCGCCATGTTTCGCTCCCCGCTGGCCCTTCTGACCATGAGCGAATTCACATTGGCCAACTTCACCACCGCCTTCCGTGCAGGTGACTTCTGGTTCTACTTTCGCAACAGCCTGATCATCTCGGTGGCAGCGGTGATCATCTCAGTAGTGGTCTGTGTGCCCATGGCCTATGGCCTCAACAAACTGCGACCACGGATCCGCTCAGGGCTCTCCTTCGCCGTGCTTGCCATGCGCTTCCTGCCGCACGTCGTGCTGGCCCTGCCGCTCTTCCTGATTTTCGTCAACATCGGGCTCACCGGGTCGCGCTTGGGCTTATTGTTGGCACACCTGGCGATTCATATTCCCTTTGCTGTATGGATGATGGTGGGGTTCTTCGAGAACGTGCCCAAGGAGATGGAAGAGGCTGCCATCGTCGACGGTTGCGGCCCCTGGAAGCTGTTCTGGACTATCTCCCTGCCGGTAGTACGCCCCGGGCTCAACGCCCTGGCGATCCTGGTATTTATCATGTCATGGAACGAGTACCTGTTCGCCCTCTTCCTGGCCGGTAGCGATGCCCAGCCATTGACCGTAGGCATTACCCGCTTCATGGGGGGAGTCGAGGCCGGCGCCCAGTACGGTGTCATCGCCGCCTATGCCAGTCTGATTGTCCTGCCGGTGATCTTCTTCGCCCTGGTAGCCAATCGCTACATCGTCTCAGGTATGACCGCTGGCGCCGTCAAAGGATAGCGAAAGACACCAGGTCGGCAAAAAATGGGTTTATCGCATATCAGCGTGAAACAGGCCAGGCCCGAGGAAGCAGGCAGAATAGAGAAACGGCGGTAAATCCGTATTTGTAAGAAATCGCCGACGATACGTGTAAGCCATCTCAGTCGAACCGTGTCAGGCCGGTTTTCTCAAGGACTCACTTGTCGTAGCGTAACGGACGCGCCTGACGACAAGGATAGTTTCATGGCCCAGACCGGTCTGCAGTTTACTCCCGAGGGGGCCGGCGTCCTCGACGAAGAGTTAGCCGTCGTTGCCTTCACCCATACCGAGCAGCTGTCGCACCCCTTCACGCTCGAGGTCACCCCAGTTGCATGAACGCGTGGGCAGCGAGCTCGAGGCTCAGGGACAGCGGACCGACTACGAACACTACGACTATCCCGATCGCTACAAGGCCGACGCCTCGGGCCGGCCCTTCACCCTGACCGATCACGACCTCGCCGAGCTCAACCGCGACTGGCAGGTCGTGAGTGTCGTGCATCACGGCGAACAGCCTCAAGCGCTGGAAGAGGACGCCGTCGGCAGCGACGGCATGACCCGCTATCACAACGAGGCGGTCCTCACGCCCGGCGACCGGGCCTGGCGGCCCACGCCCGAGCCCAAGCCGCGGGTCGATGGTCCCCAGGTGGCCTTCGTGGTCGGCCCCGAGGGCGAAGATATCCACTGCGACGACCACGGCCGGGTCAAGGTCCAGTTCCCCTGGGATCGTTATGCCGCCCCCGACGACACGGCGAGTGCGTGGCTCAGAGTGAGTACCATTTCAACCCTGGAAGCGAAGGAGACGCCACTCCGTTCTCGCTGCAAGAAGTGCTCGCCGAGTATCAAACCTTCATTGGCTTATGCGAATCCATGCCCCCCGAAGAGGCCGCGCAGGAGTGCCGTTTCGTGGGCTATGTCCAGCAGTTCTCTGAACAACAGCAAAGCAAATATAGCGACTATCTGGAGAGTATCCTAACCCTCGCGTCGCTAGGTATCGCCACCCCGGAATTGGCGCTGTCGGCAACAGACACTGAGGTAGAAGCACTGAAAGGAGGGGTCAATGCCTTCGATACCTACTGCCGTGTGCTCAAACAAAGCGTCGAGTTACACCAGGCGGTAGAGGACAAGCTCCGCGAGTGGGAGAGCGGCACCGCCGGCCATGCCAAGCTGCCTATCTTTTTGTTTGAACAAGAGCGCCAGCAGTATGAACGTCTCCAGAAGACGCTAAGCGAGCTGTTCCAACAGACGGATGACACCGTCAGCAAGATGGAGCCTGGTCGCGTCCTCATCTGGCATACCGATATCGACGACGACCGCCATGCCATTGGCTACCAGAAACGCAAGATCGAGCTGCTGGTTCGCCGCGATTTCCCGTTACGCGAGTTCAGCTCACCCCAGGCAGACCAGTCGCTTAGTCACCTCAGCCTGTATCAGTTGATGCCCGCCATGACCCAAACCGAGCGGCAAAGGCTGGATGACGCCAGTAAAGAGCAGTGGGGGGCTGCGCTGCCGAAGATTCTGTTCACGGGCCCGAGTCGTGAACGCTGTTGCCAAAGGGTTTGCCGGTGCCAGCCTGGCACTGGCAGCCGAGACGGGCATCTCCCTTGGCGAGGAAGGCCTCAGCGCGAGCGGTGTTGATTGGGCCAAGCGGGTATCGAACTGCTCTACAGCGCCATGACCGGTGGACAGAATGCGGGGCCGATTGCTTTTGAAATCGTAGAGGCCGGTCGTGGTGAACGACGCGAACAGATAGCCAGTTGGGTTCAGCAATTAACCCCTGAAGGGTTAGGCGCGCTACTGTATCTACTCGTCAGCAAGCCAAGGGCGTTTGAGGTAGAAGAGCCTGGTAGAGGAAGAAGTGCTGGCAACAGCCAACACTTTAATGCTCAGGAAGCGCTGGATTTTCAGCAAATTGCCATAGCTAACTGCTTGGGCTGGATTGTGGAGGGCGTCACCATGAACGTTTACGGCCCCCTCTGCCGCTTTAGCCGCGAAACCCCTACCCCTTCCCAGTACCTGTTTACCAAAGCGGTGGTCAGAATGACCGCCAACGGCCAACCGCCGCATGACTATCCAGCTTCCGCTTACCAGAACCATAAGAGTGATCTGGATGAGTTTATGGAGCGAGTTTCAGGGCTGATAAATGATCGTGTTATTGAATCAAAAAACGATTACCACCGCTTCGTCGCAGGCCTTGGCACTGAAATCTGTGCGGGTTAACAAGACAGTCTACAAAGGAATGATGTAATGCGATCAACCATCCTGGCAACCCTAGCCGGGCTAACGCTCCCTATATCGGCACCGACTGCCGCCTTTCCCGGTAAAGCGCGATGAACCAAAAAAAGACCCGCCATTTCAACTGGCGGGTCGAACAACAGCACAGGCCGTCGAGAGATAAGGTACAAGGGCGTCACTTAATGGTGGAAACGTTCAGCGGCCTGGCGGGCGAGTTCACGAATCCCATTCCAGTCTTCGGCATCCACCAGTGCTTTAGGGGTCAGCCAGGAGCCGCCCACGCACATGACATTCGGCAACGAGAGATAATCCTGGGCATTATCAACGGAGATGCCGCCCGTCGGGCAGAAATGCGCTTCAGGAATCGGCGCGGAGAACGCCTTGAGGGCCTTGACGCCACCACTCGCCTCAGCGGGGAAAAACTTGAAGCGGCGGTAGCCGTACTGCCAGCCGGTCATGAGTTCGGAAATCGTGGCAATGCCCGGCAACATGGGAACCGGACTCTCGACTCCATAGCGATATAACGCATCCGTGGCCCCGGGGGTCACGATGAAATCCGCCCCCACCTGCTCGGCCTGACGATACTGTGCCGGTGTGAGTACGGTACCGACACCAATGCTGGCACCGCTCAGTGAGGCACGTATCCGCTCGATGGCATCCAGCGCACAATCGGTACGCAGCGTGATTTCCAGCACCGTCAGACCACCCTCATAGAGAGCCCGCGCCATGGGCACCGCGTCTTCCAGACGGTTGATGGTGATCACGGGAATCACTTCCGCTTTAAGACAAATACTGTCCAGTTCGGTGGTACGCGTGGACGGCAACTGCTTTTCGATAGCCATGTGTCAGTCTCCAGAAAATCGCTCAGGGTGCCCAGTAGATTGCCAGTGGGCAGGCAAGAAAGGCGCGGATGGGCAACTCACGAACATCGTCTCCCGCCAAGGCTCGCCCCAGGACGACTCGCTTCTCTTCACCGGTGAGGTGGAGAATATGTCGTTGCGCCTGATGCAGGCGACCGGCACTCAGGGTAATGCGTGGTTGAGGCTGGCCAGGTGAACGAACGGCGACAACAGCCTCGTCGGTGGACAGGGCCAATCCCAATTCTTGACTGTCGGGAAACAAGGAGGCCGTATGTCCATCGCCTCCCATTCCAAGGATGACGACACTGGCAGGCCAGTCGAGATTTTCAATCCGTTCGTTGACCACCTCGGCCCCCTGCTCGGGTGTGGCGTCATCGCTGGTCAATGGTACGAAATTGGCCGCACTGGCCGGACCGGTCAACAGGTGTTCATTGACCAGACGCGCGTTGCTGTCGTCAGCAAAGGCATCGACCCAGCGCTCATCGGCAAGCGTGATATCAATACGATCCCACGCTAGATCCTTGGTGGCCAACGCCTGAAAGAAAGGCACCGGTGTTGACCCACCAGAGACTACCAGCAAGGCACGTTCACGGGACGCAAGGTCGGTTCTCAATGCTTCGGCGACCGACTCGGCCAGCTGTTGCGCCAGCTGTGCACGGCAATCATTCATGTCAGTAGTCCTCATACCAGCTACGTCCGTCCTGGGTAATCATGGCAATCGACGCCACCGGACCCCATGATCCTGCAGGATAACGACGCGGTGGCGTATCCCGGGCTTCCCAGCCGGCAATCAGTTGATCGATCCAATGCCAAGCGTATTCGACTTCATCACGACGCACGAACAGATACTGATGGCCCTTCATGACTTCCAGCAACAGCCGTTCATAGGCATCAGGGATTCGCGACTTCGGAAACGCACTATTGAAGTCCAGATGCAGAGGCCCTGGGCGCAGGCGCATGCCCTTGTCCAGCCCGCTATCCTTGGTCAGAACCTGCAGGGCAATACCTTCCTCCGGCTGCAAACGGATGATCAACTTGTTCGCAGCCAGACCACGTTGGTCCGGGTCAAATATATAGTGCGGCTGCTGGCGGAAATGAATGACGATCTGCGACAGCTTCTCGGGCATGCGCTTGCCGGTACGCAGATAAAACGGCACACCCGCCCAGCGCCAGTTGGCCACTTCGGTCTTCATGGCCACGAAGGTCTCGGTACGACTCTCCTTATTGGCGCCTTCCTCCTCCAGATAGCCCGGTACACTCTTGCCGCCACTGGTACCAGCCGTGTACTGGCCGCGAACGACATTGCGATCCAGATCGTCGCCGGTGAACGGCTTGAGCGCCTTGAGCACCTTGACCTTTTCATCGCGGATCGCATCAGCGTCCAGATTCGCCGGCGGATCCATGGCGATCAGACAGACCAGTTGCAGCAAGTGATTCTGGACCATATCGCGAAGCTGTCCGGCCTGATCGAAATAGCCCCAGCGTCCCTCGATACCGACTTGTTCCGCCACCGTAATCTCGACGTGAGAAATATGATTCTGGTTCCATTGCGTTCCAAACAATGGATTGGCAAAACGCAAGGCAATCAGGTTCTGCACGGTCTCCTTGCCCAGGTAGTGATCGATGCGATAAATGCGTGATTCAGGGAATACTTCGCCAATCGCATCATTGATTTCACGGGAGGACGCCAGATCATGCCCGATCGGTTTCTCCACCACGACACGAGTGTCGTCATCCAGACTGCCGCTGTCCTCCAGATGCCGGCATATCGGGCCGTATAAACTGGCCGGGACCGCCAGGTAGACCGTCATCGGGCGGCGGGCACCCTGACGCCACTGCCGAATCGCTTCATACCCTTCGACGCTGGAAAAATCCAGCTTGAGATACTCAAGACGGTTCATGAAACGCTCGAGACTGTCCTGATCCTGCTCGCCGGACTGGACATGCTTCTTCAATGCATCCGCCACCTTGCCGCGAAAGGCCTCGTTGTCTCCGTCCTGGCGGGCCAGTCCGAGGATGCGCGTGGACTCGGCCAGCAACCCCTCTCGATCGAGCTGATACAGCGCAGGATACAGCTTGCGCAATGCCAGATCCCCCAGCGCCCCGAACAAGGCCAGATCGATATCCGGTTGGGATGCATTGAGCGGCGAAGTCTCGTGAGTCATGCCACGCTCCACAAAATATGGTTAAATTACATACAAAATACGCGATAATGCCAGTCTCTGGCAACTATTATGCGTAAACTTACTAGAAAACCAAACCATCTCATAGCCAACACTTGGATGTTCCCCGAGCAAGGGGCTAGTATGCTCCACATAATGTAGTTAAATCACTACATAAGGCAACCACAGTCCAAGTCACCCTGTATTGGCACAACGATGGGCCATGAACATGAATAGAGTGTTGCCGCTCGATTCACCCTTACCCAGTTTGTCTATGGAGACGTTCTCACTACCATGGCCAGCCACGACCTGATCAACCGCATCCGTGCACGCCTGGACGACCTCAACCGCTCAGAGCGCAAGGTCGCCGACGTCATACTCCAGGATCCGGCTGCCGCCACCGGCATGAGCATTGCCACATTGGCACAGGCCGCTTCTGTCAGTGAACCTACCGTCAACCGTTTCTGCCGCAATTTCGAAGCCAAGGGGTATCCGGACTTCAAGATCAAGCTGGCACAGAGCCTGGCGGGCGGCACTCCCTATGTCAGTCGCAATGTCGAGCGCGACGATGACGCCGCCAACTATGGCGACAAGATTTTCGGTGCCACCATTGCGGCGCTGGATGAGGCACGACGCGCCCTGGATGCCAAACTGGTAGAACGTGCCGTGGACTATCTGATCCAGGCCAAACAGATTCACTTCTTCGGTCTGGGCGCCTCGGGTCCCGTCGCCCAGGACGCCCAGCACAAATTCTTTCGTTTCAACCTGCCAGTGATGGCGTATGAAGACGTCCTGATGCAGCGCATGGTCGCGGCTGCCTGCCATACCGGTGATGTCGTCGTGATCATTTCCTATACTGGGCGCACCCGCGAACTGGTGGAAATCGCTCGACTCGCCCGCAACAACGGCGCCATCGTTCTCGGTATCACGGCGACCGACTCGCCATTGGCGGACGAATGCACCGAGACACTGGAAGTCACCCATCCCGAAGATACCGATGTCTACATGCCCATGACATCGCGCATGATTCACTTGGCACTGATCGATGTGCTAGCTACCGGGGTGACGCTGAGACGCGGTGAAGATTTTCTGTCTCATCTCAAGAAGATCAAGGATAGCTTGCTGGTGACACGGTTCCCGGCGAAGGACGATGAGTGAAACGCCCTGATACGACCGGGAGCGACCATGATTCCATTAACACTTCGTGACTGGCGCGCCTGGCAACCGACAGGTACGGTCTCGCGCGATCCGAGACTATCCACCGAGCCCCGGCCCAAGGGGACGTCAGTACCCGCCTTGCTCCGTCGCCGGCTCAATATCGTGGGACGGGCCGTCTGTGACATGTTGGCCGAACTCGATCCAGACGGACAAAGCATTATTCTGCACGCGTCCCGCCACGGCGATACGGAGCGCACGTTGGAAATGCTATATGCCCTCAACGAAGGTAACGACCTGTCACCCGCCCGCTTCGGCATGTCAGTGCATAATGCCATGCTGGGCGTTCATTCCATCGCCAGTAACAACCAGCGTTCTTTACAAGCCATCGCCGCTGGGGGCAACGAAGTGGCGGCGCTATTCAGTGAAGCGCGTGGGTACTTTGCCGAGGGTGAGCCCGAAATCATCGCCGTTTTCAGCGAGGCCTCCGTCCCCTCACGCTTTTCGGATCACCTCGACCACCCCGTCGACATGGCGGCCGTAGTCATGCGCCTGGCAACCAGTGACGGTATCCCCATTACAAGCCGGCCCCTGGATGAGGTCGGCAGCCTGCGCCCACCACAACCCACGGATGTGATCTCTTGGCTTCTGTCAGGCGGCAACCTCCCCAGCCCGTCTCAACGACTCATGTGGCACCTTTCTCCCTGACATGCCTCTCGTTGCCACCACGACATGGACAATGATTGCGGCAACCCGGATTAGCAAGGAGAATAGCTCGACACCGATGACCGGACGCCATGAAACGATAACCCGCTGGATGAGGGATTCTCCGTGACGCATTCCCTTGAGCTTGAACTCAAGCAAATGATCATCGACACCCTGGAACTCGAGGATGTCACCCCGGATGATATCGATCCTGATGCCCCGCTTTTTGTCGAGGGGTTGGGATTGGATTCCATCGATGCGCTGGAGCTGGGCCTGGCTCTGCAAAAACACTATGGCATCAAGCTGGATGCCGAAAGCGACGATACCCGACAACACTTCGCCAGTCTGAACCACCTTGCAGCCCTGGTAGAGGCCAGACGCGTCAAGTAATGCCAAGGACGACCCGCGGATGACCGTCTCGGCTTCTCTCCAGCAGATGTTGAGCTCCCCGAAAACGATCCTCCTGACGCTCTTGGCGCTGTCATGGCCCATGGCAGTGGTGGCACTGACGCCCCATGCAGGCGCCTGGCTGCCACTTGTAATCATGGCACTTCTTGTCTGGTGGCGACTGTCTCGGGAGCGACGACATTGGGGGCTCGTACTCATGTTCGTTGCGGCCATGCTGGCTCTGTCCGGCCACGCCAGCATCGGGATTCGCGCCTGGCCGATCCTCGTCAACGCCTCGCTTCTGGGGATGTTCGCCTGGACGCTGCGTTGCCCTCCGTCATTGATCGAGCGTTTGGCACGGCGGCAGGAGCCCGATCTATCGGAACACGGGGTGCGTTACACGAGACGCGTGACCCAGGTGTGGTGCCTGTTCTTCGCCGGTAACGGCCTGATCTCCCTCTGGACAGCGCTCTACGCAGACCTGGCAACCTGGGCGGTCTACAATGGCGGCATTGCTTATGGGTTGTGTGCGTTGCTATTTGTCATTGAATGGTGTGTCCGCCAACGCGTCCGCGAGAAGTCGTCCGACGCGTTCTCCCGAAAAGATGATGGCTACCATGACTGATACGGTTCAATTACCCAGCGCATGGCGTCAAGTGTCTTTGGAAGCCGCTTTCGGCTGGCACCTTTTACCTACGCCGGAAGCTGTGACTTGGCAAACCTTCCATGGCCGTATCGGCGCCTGGCAAGTCCTGCTGGGTTCATTGGGAGAGCCAGGATCGAACTGGTTATTGCATGAGCACGACCCGTTGGAATTCGCCGCTGCGCTAGTCGCCATCTGGGAGCGCGGTGATTGCGCATGGCTTCCGGGTGACGACCGGCCTGGCTCGCTCGCCCCGCTTGCCTCTCGGACACGAGCCAGACTGGGTGATATCGAACAGGGGTATCGACCCGGCATGTCACATCCTCCTTGCTGGGGGGAGGATTTTTCCCCGCAGCGTATCGCTCTGTCGCTCTATACGTCGGGCTCGACGGGGCAACCTCAGCGTATCGACAAGACATTCGCTCAGTTGCAGGCCGAACTCACCATGCATGCCGATTTCTGGCCTCTGGAAAACCGGCTGGTCATTAGCCAGGTCAGCCATCAGCATATCTATGGCCTGCTATTTGCCATATTGCGACCACTCTTTGAACACGCGCCTATCGCGCTGACGCCCTGTCGCTACCCCGAACGCCTGAACGCGATTCTGACGCACCTGTCATCGAGTCGGACAGTGCGCCCATCGACCGCCGTCCTGATCAGTGCCCCACCCCCTCTTGAGCGTTTGCCGACACATCTGACCTGGCACGACGCTGCAAGGAGTCTGCATCGGGTCCATTCATCAGGCGCTCCCCTCACGACGGCTGCCAGTCAACATGCCTTTCAACTGCTGAACACTCCCATCCAGGAAATCTATGGGAGTTCGGAGACCGGGGGTATCGCCTGGCGAGACCAGCAGATGGAGGAGGTCTGGTGCCCGTTTCCCGGGGTCGAGGTGCACAAGGACGATACGGGCCTTCTCTACCTGCGCTCCCCCTTTCTGGCCTCGAACGGTTGGGAGCGTCAGGCCGACCGTCTCCGGATGGTGGAAAACGGCCGATTCCAGTTGCTCGGACGTGCGGACCGCATCGCCAAGGTGGGTGGTAAACGTCTATCGCTGACAGCCATGGACCAGTCGCTGGCAACACATCCAAAGGTTGTGTTCGCACGAACCGTCGAACTGCCTGACCGACGTCACCGCCTCGGCGTCATCGTACAACCAACGAGTGACTCGTTACCCCATGATCATAATGCACGCCATGCGCTGATCGGCTCACTGCGAGCCCACCTTTCGAGCACGTATCCATCCACCGTCGTCCCCCGCTATTGGCGTTTTGTCGATGACTGGCCCAGCAATTCTCAGGGAAAGCTGACAGCCCCGCTCATCGTGCGACTGTTCAGAGACCTGGATGACACACGTTTGCCACGCTGGCTGGGAAGTCGTTTTAGCAGTGCCGATCACTGTGATATTCAGCTCGAAATTCCCGAGAGGCTCCGCTATCTCCGTGGCCATTTTCCCGGCAATCCGGTGGTACCGGGGGTAGTGATCATTCAGTGGGTGATCGCCCTTGCCCACGAGGAAGGCCTGGCGACAGGGACGTTCCAGCGTATGGAACGCGTGCGATTCATGCAACTGCTACTGCCCGGCGACAGGGCCAGCCTGTCCCTCGATAAGGCAGAGACACCCTCAGGACTACGGTTGACGTTCACTTTATCAGGAGAGCGTGGCCGCCATGCCAATGGACAGATCTACTTGACGCCCCTGGAGCCCGGTGATGACGAGTGAAGCGCCAGCCCGCCCCTGTGTGCTGATTCCCGTCTACAACCATGCGCATGCCATCGGTCAAACCTGCGATAACGTGCGCCGGTTACATATCCCCATTCTGCTTGTCGATGATGGCAGCCATAGCGAGTGCGCCAAGGTCCTCGATGAACTGGCAACCAATGACGATATCGTATTACTGCGTTTACCCCGGAACATGGGCAAGGGCGCCGCGGTCAAGGCGGGCCTGCGGGAGGCGGAAGCCCTGGGTTTCACGCATGCGCTGCAAGTGGATGCTGACGGACAGCACGACCCCGACGATTTCGACGCGTTTCTTACCGACCTGGACAGCCAGCATGAGGCACTACGCATCGGCTATCCCCGTTTCGATGACAGCGTGCCGCGTCACCGTTTCTATTCCCGCTACATCACGCACATGCTTGTCTGGCTCAACACGCTCAGCTTGACACTTCGCGATACCATGTGCGGCGTCAAACTCTATCCAGTAGCCAGGGTCAACAGGATAGTGACACAACATGCATGCGGCGAGCGGATGGAGTTCGACACGGAACTCCCGGTACGCTGGGTCTGGGAGGGGTTGCCGGTGAGGAACCTACCGGTCCGGGTGCACTATCCACTGGATGGCGTTTCGCATTTCGACCTCTGGCATGACAACGTACTACTGGCCGGCATGCACACGCGCCTGTTCATCGGCATGCTCGCTCGCCTGCCCATGTTGCTGAGGCGGCGATTCATGAACTCTGGGATCCACGAATGAAGGCATCGACCCGTTCCCCGCAGCATTGGGCACGTATTCAGGAATCAGGCACCGTGATCGGCATGCGCATCATGGTCTGGATTCGGCGACGACTGGGGCGCTGGCCCTTTCGCATCATGCTGGGACTGGTCATCGCGTACTACTACGCCACACACTCGCTACCGCGCCGGGCGTCGCAGGACTATCTCGAGCGCATCTGGCTGTGTCGTACCGGCCATCCTCCACGTTGGCGACTATGGCTGGGGCTTCGTCATTTCTGGGCTTTCGGGCAATCCCTCATGGACAAGGTCGACGCCTGGAGTGGCATCACCCCTTCAGTAACGTTGAGCCAGGAGGATCGCTCACGGCTGGATCACGCCATTCGCAGTGGCCGGGGCGGAGTCATGCTGGTCTCCCATATCGGCAACCTCGAAATTTGCAGCGCCCTGAGCGACACCCGTGATGACTTTCATGTCACCCAGTTGATGCACACTCGCAATGCACGCAAATTCAACCGGCTTCTCGATCGCTCGACATTACAGCGAGGACCGGAGATCATCGAAGTCAGCGAGATCACGCCGGCCACGGCCATGCGTCTGGCCGAACGCATCGAAAGCGGCGGATTTGTCGTCATTGCCGCCGACCGGATCCCGCTCAACAACGACGGCCGTACTCGTACGTTCGATTTCCTGGGCGAGCCGGCCCTTTTTCCTGAAGGGCCTTTCCGGCTGGCCAGCCTGTTACGATGTCCCATCTATACGCTGAGTTGCCTCCGTGAATCGGATGGGGAGCATCGCGTTGAGTTCCGCCAATTCGACGACACTACCGCGCTGAAACGGCGGGACCGCGATACGTGGTGTCAGGATGCCATGGAACGCTATGTGAGCTGGCTATCCAACCAATGCCGTCGCTATCCGCTTCAATGGTTCAATTTCTTCGACTTCTGGCACTGCCATGAACTTACCTTTGACTGATCATTCACAGGCCACGGTAGTCCTCGATGGTAGCCCCCTCGATATCGAAAGCGTGGAGGCCGTGGCGAATCGACATGCCCGGGTGGTGTTATCGGACGACCCCGACTTCCGCCAGCGGATCGCATCCGGTCCGGCGTTCCTGGATCGTTTGCTGGAAGAAGAGGGTGTGGTGTACGGCGTCACCACGGGCTATGGCGATGCCTGTACGCGTGCGGTTCCGCCCGAACAACATGCGGAACTGCCGCGTCATCTATACACGTTCCATGGTTGCGGCCTCGGCGAACACCTGTCGCCTGTCGAGGCTCGTGCCGTGGTCCTGGTGCGCCTGGTCTCTCTCTGTCGGGGGGTCTCGGGTGTCAGCATGGAACTTCTAGAACGGCTCACCCAGCTCCTGGATATGGACCTGATGCCGGTAATGCCCGCTGAAGGCTCGGTCGGCGCCAGCGGCGATCTGACCCCTCTGTCGTATCTTGCCGCCGTTCTCTGTGGTGAACGCGAGGTCCTCGATAACGGGCAACGTCGTCCCACATTGCAAGCGTTTGCCGAACACGGCATCGTGCCCTATCGATTGCGTCCCAAGGAAGGCTTGGCGCTGATGAACGGTACGGCCGTGATGACCGCCTTGGGCTGCCTCGCCTGGCGACGTGCCGAACGCCTCTCGCGACTGGCCACGCGCTTGACGGCCATGAACGTCTGGTCGCTCAATGGCAATCCCCATCACTTCGATGCCGGCTTGTTCGCGGCCAAACCGCATGCCGGTCAGCAACGCGTAGCAGCACGCTTGCGATACGATCTGGGCTATACCGACGATGACCACGATGCCCCACGGAACTCGCCCCGCCTGCAGGATCGCTACTCAACCCGCTGCGCGCCCCATGTCATCGGCGTATTGGAAGACAGTCTGCCCTGGCTGCGTCAATTCCTCGAAAATGAACTCAACAGTGCCAACGACAACCCGCTGATCGACCCGGTGGGCGAAAAAGTCATGCACGGTGGCCACTTCTATGGCGGTCATATCGCTTTCGCCATGGATTCTCTAAAACCGCTGGTCGCCAACCTTGCCGACCTGCTGGACCGACAGCTGGCTCTGCTGGTCGATCCGCGCTTCAACCATGGCCTGCCCGACAACCTGAGTGGTGCCAACGCCGATCGCGCACCACTCAACCACGGCTACAAAGCGGTTCAGATCGGCGTCTCTGCCTGGACGGCCGAAGCGCTGAAGGCGACCATGCCGGCCAGTGTCTTTTCGCGTTCCACGGAGTGCCACAATCAGGACAAGGTCAGCATGGGAACGATAGCCGCGCGTGACGCCTTACGCGTTATCACCTTGACCGAACAGGTGGGGGTCGCAGTGCTGCACGCCGCCTGCCAGGCAGTGGACCTGCGCCGTCGTGAGGCGGATTCGCTGCCCGAGACACTGGCCGACTTCCAGCACCGTTGCCGCGAACGTATTGCCTTTGTCGAGGAGGATCGGGCGCTGGAGTCAGAACTGCGCATGCTTTGTGAGTCGCTCGAACCGCTGACCGATACGCTTTACGCCCACTGATTCCGACCGGAGAGAGCCATGTTCCGTCACTGGCTGTTGCTTCCTGTACTGCTTCCGCTGCCTGCCGTGGCCTTTGATCTCGATGATCTTCAACGCCGTTTGGGTGATATCCCGGGACTGGAGGGTCGGTTCGAACAGCAACGTCATCTCGCCGACCTCGACGCTCAGTTGGATAGTCACGGCTCCTACCGTTATGAACGTGACGCGCGCGTCATCTGGCAGCTTGAAGCACCCGTGGAGGAGCGAATGGAATTCACACCGGACGCTGCCGAGAACATCGCCGACGATGAAGCAGGCAACCGGCGTGATGCGCAGGTCGCGTCCCTGTTCCTGGAACTGCTCGGCGGTGACTGGCAAGCACTCGACGAACACTTCGACCTGTCACTCGAGGGCAGTGACGAACAGTGGCATGTCACTCTAACGCCGGAATCCAGTGCCTTAAAGGAGCGCTTGGAACGCATTGAACTGCGTGGCGGCGAGTTCCTGGAACGGCTCGAACTGAATGCCGCCAACGATGACGAGTTACGGATCGAGTTTTTCGAGCAACAGGTGATCGTCCCGGACAGTGGAGATAGCGGCGAGGCGGGGCATGCCGACGACACCTGAACGTTCGCCAGAAGAAGGCGATACCCTGACTCGACGGTTAGCGACGCTATGGGGTGTGATACTGCTGGTATGCGGTGTCATCCTGGCGTTGCAACTCCGCCATGGACTGCCGACCGATACACGGCTGACCGCCATGCTTCCCGAAGACCGGCAGTCGCCACTGATCGAGCGCGCGGCCGATCAACTCAGTACCGGCTTCGAAGAGCGCTTCGTGCTTGCCCTCACCTCGCCATCGCTGCGCACCGATACCGAATCGCTGGCCAGACAGCTCGAGCGAACGACCGCCAACGCGCAGGACAATGGCTCCCCATTACTTGATGACCTCGACTGGCGAGATACGGACCTGGCGGTAGAGGACCCGCACGACCTGCTGGGCGATTATCGCTACCGGCTACTGACCGATGACTTGCGTAATGCGATCGACGACGATGGGGGGGAATCGCTCGTTGACCCGGCGTTACGTCGTCTGTTTTCCCCTGCAGGGGACCCTCAGCCTGTCGACGATCCGTTCGGCTTGCTCGATGCGTGGCTCGATGAGCGCGACGGCAGTCGCATCCAGGCGCATGACGGTCTGCTCACGGTAGAAAACAACGGGCAACGTCATGCGCTGCTGATCGGTCGCCTGTCGAGCCATCCCTATGATCCGGCAACACAGCAGGCATTGACCCGGACCCTGACCACGTTCATGAGCCACCATCCCGATACGACGCTGATGCGTTCCGGGCTCGTCTTTCATGCCGCTGCCGGTGCCGAACAGGCCAAGCGGGAAATCACCACCATCGGTCTGGGTGCGCTGACCGGGTTGATCATCATCCTGTTGGCGGTCTTTCGATCGCCACGGGTCCTGCTGCATCTGCTGCTGCCGCTCGCCACCGGATTGCTGTTTGCGCTCCCCCTGACGCTGCTCATCTTCGGCCGGCTGCACCTTCTCACACTGGCCTTCGGCGCCAGCCTGATAGGCATCGCCATCGATTACGCCCTGCACCTGCAATGTCATCGGGCTTCACAAGACTCCCGATGGCCAATCAGATCGTTGTTGCCAGGTCTAACCCTGGGATTGATATCGAGTCTCATGGCCTATCTCGCCCAAGCCCTGACACCACTGCCGGGACTACGCCAGATGGCGGTATTTGCCGCGCTCGGACTGACAGGAGCGTGGCTGACGGTCATCCTTTGGCTCTCCCGGTTCAAACTGCCGGCATGTCCGCACACCCGAACCCTGGCCGAACGCCTCTGGCGCTGGACGACCCCGAGGCGACAGCTCGTCCCTTCGGTGGCCGCGGCCGCCGCCGCCTTGCTGATCCTTATCAGCGCGTCCTCGCTGACCGTGGATGACTCATTGCAGTTGCTCAACCCCTCTCCAACCTCCTTGCTGGAAGAGGAGCAACGTGTGCAGCAGCTTATGGATAGTGATACGGGCAACCGCTTCTTCGTGGTCGAGGCATCGACGGAAGGGGAGCTCCTATCACGGTTAGCCGATCTAGGCAGTACCCTGACCACCTGGCAGGATGAAGGGACTTCGCTGGACTACGACAGTCTGACCCGCAATGTCCCTCCTTATGAGCGTCAAGACGCGAACCTGGCTCGCGTGAACACACTTTATGGCGAGCCCCTGGAAACGCTCGTCCAGCGTGCCGACCTGCCTGAGGCAACCCTCGAACGCGCACGATCCAGACTGAGTGATGTGCCCCGACTGGACCTCTCGTATTGGCTATCCACACCGCTCGGTGAACTGCAACAACGTCTATGGCTGGGCGAGACCGACAATGATGGTGTGGCTGCCACCCTGGCGATCAGCAACGTGGAAGATGCCACCCTTGACGGTCGCCTCACCGAACTGGCCGATCGTCATGAAAGCGTCCGCTATGTCAACCGCGCCGATCATCTGTCGGGGCTGCTCGCTCTGTGGCGGGAACACATCGCCTGGTGGGTCACTCTGGCTATCGCCGCACTGGTACCGATCATGATCTGGCGGTATCGGCTTCAGGCCTGGCGTGTCCTGACGCCACCGGTGGGCGCCATCCTCGGTGTGCTGGCCCTTTTCGCACTGACAGGCACACCTCTCAACGTCTTCAGTCAGTTGGGCCTGCTGCTGGTTCTGGGTATCGGTCTCGATGCCGGCATTTTTTCGGTCGAGCACGCCCGCCGGCCTTCGGCCTGGCTCGCCATTACCCTGTCGACGCTCAGCAGCATCCTCGCCTTCGGCCTGCTATCGTTCAGCAAGACACCAGCACTGCATTACATGGGCCTTTCCTGCTTGACGGGACTGGCGATTGTATGGCTACTGGTTCCATGGAGTCGCCCGAAGGCGGCGTCATTGCATCGGGAAACCGCATATGTCGACTGATCCCATCTCCTCCACCGATACCGATGTCATCGTGATCGGCGCCGGCCCGGCAGGGGCGGCAGCGGCATCACGACTGGCCAGGGAGGGATTACGGATCGAGGTCCTTGAACGGGATCATTTCCCGCGCTTCTCGATCGGTGAAAGCCTGCTCCCCCAATGCATGACTCATCTGGATGAAGCCGGGTTGCTGTCATCGGTGCAAACCGCCGACTATCAACTCAAGAACGGCGCCGTCTTCACCCGTGACGATCATGAGACCGCGATCGACTTCCGCGATAAGTTCAGTGCCGGCTGGGGAACGACCTATCAGGTCGAACGTGCCGATTTCGATCACCGCTTGATTCGCGCTGCCAGCGAACATGGCGCCCGGGTGACCTTCGGCATGACCGTCACCGATTTTCATCCCGATTCCGAGCGGCCGCAGCTACAGGTTACCGACGAAGCCGGCAAGCAAACTCTCCTGACCGCACGCTTCGTCCTCGACGCCAGTGGTTATGGTCGTGTGCTGGCCCGACAGCTTTCGCTCAGCCGCGATCCGCGCCTCGAGCCTCGCATGGCACTTTTCACCCATGTCGAAGACCATATCGACGATACGCGATTCGATCGGGAAAAGATTCTCATCGGGGTTCACCCACAGGATACGTCGGTATGGTACTGGCTCATCCCCTTTGCACGGGGACGGGCTTCAGTCGGCGTCGTCGGTGATATCGACACGCTGTCGAGTCGTGGGGAATCCCCCGAAGCGCGCTGGCAACACTGGATCGATGACGAGCCACGCTTCCGGAAACTGCTGCAAGGTCATCGTCTCATTCGCCCGGTGGGTTCACTCAAGGGGTATGCCGCCGACGTCGAACGCCTGCATGGGCCCGGCTACGCCTTGCTGGGAAACGCCGGCGAATTCCTGGACCCGGTCTTCTCCTCCGGTGTGACCATCGCACTGCGCTCGGCCAGCATGGCAGCCCCGCTCGTCGCTCGACAACTGGACGGCGAGAGGGTGGATTGGCACACGGAATTCGAGCTTCCATTACGCCGTGGCATCGAGACCTTCCGCACCTTCGTGAATGCCTGGTACGACGGCCGCCTGCAGTCGATCATCTTTCATGACGCGCATCCCCGCGACCTCAAGCGCATGATCAGCTCGGTACTGGCCGGTTATGCCTGGGATACCGACAACCCGTTTGTCGCCTCACCGGACAAGCATCTGACGACACTTGCCCAGCTATGCGGTCACACGCACTCCACGCCGGCGGCACCCTCATGACATTCGTGCGACTCCTGCTCCCAGCGATGCTATTGGCCATTCTCTCGGGGTGTGCTCTCGCTCCCGGCGGGTCGCCGTCACCGGATTTCACCGCGGCCCCGTCAACGCCCGAGACGCTACAGCGCCGCCTGACTTTCACGCCGGACGACGAAAACGAACCGTCCAGAACGCTGATCGGCATCATTCGCCTGGAAGAGCGCCAGTTACGGGCTGCGCTCCTCACCCCCCAGGGCCAGCGACTGGTGACACTGGTTCATGACGGCCAAGCAAGCCGATTTGAACCGGGGGATGTTTCCCGTGAAGCGCTGGAGGAGAAGATACCCTTTCCTCCTGACTGGCTCGCATCACGGCTGGAATGGAGCTTGTGGCCCACCGGTGCGCTGGCCGACGCATTTGCCGACAGTCCATGGTCGGTGGAAGAGACGCGAGGCGACCGGGTGATCAGATATCGCGGCAAGCTCATGGCACGAATCACCCCCGCATCGACATCGGCCGGACGGGAAGAAACGGCATTGCTGGATGATCGCGCAGGTCGCTATCGTCTTCGCATTGAACCGATCGAGGCATCATCCCCATGAGCGAATCCACGCCCCCTATCCCCAGTGCATGTCGCTTGCTTCCGCCGGCCATTGTCTGCAGCCTGGGTGACGGTGTGGACACTATCGCCGATGCGCTGATTCAGGGGCGACGCGGATTGAGTGTCAGTGATGTCTTTACCCCCGGTCGGCCGTTGCCATTAGGTCAGGTCACTTCGCCTCTGTCCGATGACAGTACCTGGCCGGTCCACCATCGAAGCCGCAATAATCGCCTGCTGCACAGCGCGCTGGTGAAACTGGGAGACGCACTGAACACCGTATTGTCCCGTTACCCGCGATCACGAATCGGTATCGTCATTGGCACGAGCACCTCAGGCATCGGAGACACCGAGCAGGCATTGGCGATTGCCGGCCGCAACGACCCATTGCCGGCATCATTTCGCTACGCGCAACAGGAGCTTGGCGCCCCGGCCCTCTTCGTGGCCGAGCAGTTGGGAATCACAGGACCTGCCTATTCACTATCGACGGCCTGCAGTTCGAGCGCACGGGCACTCGCGAGCGCCAGGCGTCTGTTGCGTTCAGGTGAATGTGATGCCGTCATTGCCGGTGGAGCCGACACCCTCTGTCAGCTCACGGTCCATGGCTTTGCCAGTCTGGAAGCTGTCAGCGATCACCCTTGCTTACCTTTCTCCGCCAACAGAGACGGCATCAACCTGGGCGAAGCCGCTGCGCTGTTCGTCATCACTCGTGACGAGGGCGGTATCCAATTGGCGGGAACCGGCGAAAGTGCCGATGCCTATCATGTATCGGCGCCGAGGCCGGATGGCAGTGGTGCCTTTGCAGCAATGCAGGCGGCCATCGAACAAGCCGGTCGGACACCGCACGATATCGACTATCTCAATCTGCATGGTACTGGTACCTCCCATAACGATGCGATGGAGGCCAAGGCAGTGACCGACCTGTTCGGTGAGGCACTACCACTCTGTAGCTCCACCAAAGCCCTGACCGGCCACACGCTGGGCGCTGCCGGCGCACTGGAAGCGGCTTTCTGTTGGCTTGCCCTCAAACGCGGCTTTTACCCACGCCATGTCCACGATGGCCAATATGACACGACATTGCCTTGGTTACCCCTGACCACGACCGGTGACCACCGAAAACCGCGCGTGGCGTTGAGCAACTCGTTCGCTTTCGGAGGCAACAATGCCTCACTGTTACTTGCCCGCACGAGCTGATATGTCGACTTCCGCTTCGCTCCCCTGCCCAATCGCGCCCTATGTCCCCCAGACAGACACCATGTGTCTGCTCGATCGCATCGTTGCCGTCAGTGATACAGCACTAAGCGCCAACGTCACCCCCGATCGCAACGATCCTTTCGTGACCGCCGAAGGGATTCCCGGGTGGGTATGCCTCGAATGGATGGCCCAGGCGATTGCGGCCTGGGCGGGGTGGCATGCTGACGGTGAGCGGGGTCCGGTGAACGGGTTCTTGTTGGGCACCCGGCGCTTCACGACGGAAACCGAATACCTGGCCGTGGAAACCACCTATCGGGTCGACATTGAATTGGACTTTCAGGCCGACAACGGGCTCGGCCATTTCCGAGGCATGGTCAAACAACACAACGGTACCACCATGGCTCATGGTACATTGACTGCCTATCAGGCTCCGATCGCGTCGGATAGCGACGATACATCGACACCGAGCACGTCACCATGACACACACCATTCTTGTCACAGGATCAAGTCGAGGTATCGGCCGAGCCATTGCGTTACGGCTGGCTCGTGACGGTTTCGACATTGTGCTGCACTGTCGGCACCGTCGTGACGCTGTCAAAAGCGTGGCTGCCGACATTCGCCAGTTGGGACGACAGGTGCGCATCCTGTGCTTCGACGTTACCGACCGGCAGACAGCCCGTGCCATGCTGGAGGCCGACATTGCCGAACATGGCACCTACTACGGTGTGATCTGCAATGCCGGCATCACCGCTGACGGGGCCTTTCCAGCCTTGTCGGACGATGACTGGGATAATGTCATCCATACCAATCTCGATGGCTTCTACAATGTGGTAAAGCCCTTGACGATGCCGATGATTCGCCGTCGATCTCCGGGTCGCATCGTCGTCATGTCGTCGGTGTCCGGTTTGATGGGCAACCGCGGGCAGGTGAACTACAGTGCCGCCAAAGCCGGCTTGATCGGGGCGGTCAAGGCGCTGGCCGTTGAACTTGCCAAGCGTCGTATCACCGTCAATTGTGTCGCTCCTGGCTTGATCGAGACGGATATGACCGAGGGCGAGATCGATGATGAGGCCTTGAAGATGATTCCGATGCAGCGAAGTGGTCATAGTGAGGAAGTGGCTGCCACGGTCAGTTTTCTCTGCTCAACGGATGCCGGCTACATCACGCGCCAGGTGATCGCGGTCAATGGTGGCTTGTGCTGAATCAGCGCCTCTATTTACTCATCGCTCACCTGCCGGCCGACAGCGATCACCGGCAGGAATCATCATTGGGACGGGAATTGCTGACCCGGCTCGCCCGGCGGCACGGTATCCACTGTCGCAAAGACGACTGGTCACCTCGTGGCGCCGGCCCTCCCAGACACCCCCGGCTACCAGCTACATGGTATCCGGCGTTGACCCATCGGCATGGACGTGTCGTCGCCGGATTGGCGACCTGCCCAGTCGGCCTGGATCTGGAATATCACCGCAGCCGACACCACCGTCATATGACGGGCATGATCGACGCTCTGCCCGAATCAGAGGTCCGCGCTGCCATTCATGCGTCAACCGCACCACAGAAGACGTTCTACCGTGCCTGGACCTGGCATGAAGCACTGTTCAAGCTCGAGACACACTACGGTGCATCGCCTACCAGTGTGCTTCATACCCGATTGGCGCGGCTCGATGGTCACGACCGATGCGGCTGGCTCTGGCAGAATGATGGCTGGACTCTGGCGGTCGTCTCGGGAGAACAAGGACTTCACATTCAGTCCCTTCCTTTTCTCGCATTCCGTCAGTATCGTCGAGCACTCGACGGTCTCTCGATGAACGCAGCATAGGATATCATTGCCTACATGGACCGCTTCGGCATGCCACACTATTCTATCGCCATGATGCGCACTGCTACCGGCCTGTTGCTTGTGGCCACCTCACTCCCCGCCTGGTCGGACCTGGAGGCCCTGCAAGAGAAACTCGCCGAACCGCACGCCTTGCAGGGCTCCTTCGAACAGCGACACTGGCTTACCGACCGGGACACTCGTCTGCATAGCGAGGGGAGGTTCCTCTACTACCGCGATCAATATGTCATCTGGCACTACCATACGCCCATGGAAGCGACGCTGAGATTCCAGACCGCGATCATGTCGACACCGCACGTGTCAGCGACCGAGGAGGAGGAGGACGATGACGACGCGAATGAGGATGGGAAGAGGGGCGATACGTTGGAGGAGCTGCTGCCAGGACGTATCGAACTCGAGCAGTATCTGGTGGCCCTGATGGGCGGCAACTGGCCCGTCCTGCAGGAAGAATTCACGATCGACATGCAAGGCAAGCCGGATGACTGGGAGGTCATGCTGACACCGAGTGCGCCCCCACTGGAGACCTATCTCAGCACCATCACGTTGAGTGGCGGCGAACACCTCGAGCACTTGACGTTCAATGCAGCGAATGGCGACGAACTGGAAGTCAGTCTGATTGACGTCACCCCTATCGTCGATACCCAAGTCACGAGGTTCCTGGTCGATTGGTTCAATCTGTCCGAGGATCTGGTGGAAGAGAGCGTGTCGGAAGAAGACGAGGACGACGACGGGGAGACATCGGAGGATGACGAGTGAGCGCCCTGCCCTTCAGCACTTCAGCGCTGCGCCCGACCTGCCGATAATCCCTTCAGTCGACCATCACTTGCCATCATGAGGAAAGCGCCATGACCTCACCCATTGCTGCACTCATCATTCTGTCCATCGCCGCGGGGCTGGGGTTGGGTACCGCCGGTGTCATGATGAGCGATCTGCAATGGCCGCTTTCGGCTGACCAATTGGTGTCTGCAGGGTTGTTCAGCTTGACGACCCTGGTCATGGCGGGACTGTTGTTCATGATGGGCGTGCTTATCGCCGGCCTGCGCACGCAGCAACAGGCTGTCTCGGCAGGGCTGGAAGCTCACAACCGGCAACTGCGCGCTGCCGAAACCGCACAGCTCATGGAACGTTTCATACACCAGGCTGAAGCGCTTCTCGACAAAGAGAGTCTCGACCCCAATAAACGCAGTGTCTTGCGCTGTCTGGCGATCGATGCCCTGCGGGGCAATACGGGACGCGGGGATCCCAACATCGGGCGACTGGCCCGCCTGTTCGAGTGGTTGGCCAGTGAAGCCGAACTGCACCGAAACGACGACACTCGCATGCGCCTGATCGACCCTGTCTTGCGCCAATATGCCGAGATCGCCGAACAACTTTGCCATGTCGGCGAGGGCGATCCCGAACGTCTGGCTATCTTCCTGCGTTACCAGCCGCAGCCTCATCCAGATTCGGCGGATAAGACTTAATCGGGGACTCTCGCCGTTACGGTAATCTCGACGAGCAACTCATCCGCTGGCATCTGAGCGACCACACAGGTTCGGGCAGGTGCATGCCCTGTCGGTACCCATTCGTCCCAGACAGCATTCATGGCAGCCACATCCTCGCCATGGCGCAGATACACGGTCGCCGTCAGCAACTGCTCGCGATCGGATCCGATCTCCTTGAGCAACGCATCAACGCGCGCCAACATGCTTTGCGTTTGTTCGGTGATGTCACCGAAGCGGGCCTCGGTTCCGGCCACCTGACCACACAGATAAGCCACTCCATTGTGAATCACGGCGCGACTCATGCGCGCCTTGGTGTCATGTCTGACGATCGTCATACGTTCTCTCCCACCATGGCGCTCACTGCGCACAATCGATACATTTCAATACTGAGGGGTCCCATTCCAACCGCTTCGCCGCGATCCATTCGCCACACTCGATGCATTCACCGAAACAGTCATCATCGATACGTTGCAAGGCCCCCTGGATACGGCGCAGAGCATTCTGGCGCCGACGCTCCTCTTCCTGCGCCATAGCCTGTGCCTGCATGGCATCCATTCGCGACAGACGCCCTACCGAGGTCTGGTCGAGTACCACGGTATCACGTGAAGACTGTGACGACTCGCTCTCGGCCTGCAGACGCTCTCGCTCCTCGAGCAAGCGGGAGCGCATCTCGTCGATGTCGAGTTCCGGGTGATTCAAGGCCACTCTCCGAAGAAGGGTCGGGTCTATTTTTTCCTGTCGCTTGAAATGGTAGCACGTGGCGTCCCGAATAAGGGACCTTGATGACCACAAGGCGGGGCGACGGCGTAAAAACCCCACGGCGTAAAGCCATGAGGAATAAGCGAAACAGTCCTTCCATATTCGTGAGATATCGCTAGCCAGGCGCTATCCGCAAAGTCGGCGAGCAAAGGACAGGCGAGGAAAAAATCGGCGAATGTGCAGAGTTTACGCGTTGTAAATGAGCATCTTGAACCGATTTTAACCCCGTCTGGGCAAGCGTAGGCATTGTTCAGACAATGCCTAGAACCAGACTTCAGTTTGTACACCGAATGTCCACTCATCACCGATGAAGTCCTCGCTACCGAAGGAATCATCGGCACTGTAATCATTCAGCTCATCGCTCCAGTCTTTCCAGGAAGCATACAGGCGAATCTCGGGACGATTCCAGAAACCGCCCACTTCGGGCTTGAACGTCGGGGCGATGGTCAGACTCGAATAGTCACCCGAGACGCTAGTGAGCCCATCATGACCATTGGGATCCAGATCCATGTATTGATAACTGGCCTCATATTGCATTTCAAAATTCTCGGTGATTTCATTCGCCAAGCGAACATTCACACCTGCCCATTGGTAATCGTCTCCTTCGGCAAAACGATCATCACTGACTTCGGCAAGTATTGATGGAGCCATTCGCCATGCTGGAGCGATATAGGTCGTACCATACAGTGCCAGGCGGGTTGCGGTCGCATCATCGGTAAGGTCGCCATTGCTGCCGAGGCTTTTCACTTCGGCCCCCAAACCTTGTCCATGTAACATGGCGGCTTTGAAACTACCATCGGATAAACCGAAGAAACTATCGCCATGATAGGCGAGCATGGCATGAGCACCATTATCTGCCGCTGTCTGGTTTTCTTCTATATCGCGCTCATCGTTATCATTGGCTGACATTGCATTCAACATCACCTGCCAGTTACCGAAGTAATTATTGGATGTAATAATAAGATTATCAGTACTGGCGGTATCATCACCGGGATTTTCCCGGTTCACCACATCGAAATCGCTGAAACTTCGGCCATAGAGAGATAAATTCGATGTCCAATTATCGGTAAATTTCATATCGTAAATCCCCCCACCGGTTCCGGCCAGGAAGACGACATCGCTATCCAACCAATGGATATCGAAATTATCTCGATCGAAACGTTTGCCTGCCCAGATAGACGCGTCCTTGAAGGCACCGGTAAAACTTGGTAAATCGCTGAATTCCGCATAGACCTGTCGAACATTGAGATCCGACTCATCAGCCGTCCAGTCGTTGCTGGTAGTGACGCCATCAGCAATCATCGTGGTGTATTTGGCCTTGGCGCCATTATCATATTGTTGACGATAATTCAGGATCGCCTCGGCATAGGTGTCAGTCTCATTGCCCAATCGGCCAACGGCTCCGCCCAGATTGCCGGCCGGTGTGACATAGGGACCGCCTTCGGCACTTTTACCTTCGTCGTTGAGGAGAAGTCCCGATCTTGCATAGGCTTCGAAGGAGAATCCCTCCTCGCCGCTCGCTTCCCTCTCGATACTCTCCAGACGCTCTTTCACCTCTTCGGATGTCAGCTCTTCATCAGCACGTTTCTCGGCCAGATCGGCACGATCCTCGGCAAGGTCAGCCCGTTTCTCCGCTGCTTCGACACGCGCCTCGAGCTCGTTCAACCTCTGTTCGATATTGCTGGAATCCGCGCTGGCGTACCCCGTCATCAACAGGCCCACAGAAGCAATTGCGGTTGCGAGCGAGGTCTTTCGTTCAACAGCATTCATTGTCATGCGCATCCTTTGTTGTTGTTCCGAAATATCGTTCTACTTACGTGTCTACGACTTCAGCGCCTGATTGACACCTGGCGTTATCGGCATCGAAGTCAGGCCAGAACTTAATCGATTAAGTTAAAACACACAAAAACCTATCGCCGAATTTACGACTAATGTCTAGGGGGAAATACGGCTCGCGGCAAGACGACGTCAACTACGACCAAAGTCTCGGTTGAAGTCCGTCGCCGCGAACGGCTAACTGTGATCGTACTGATCTTAATCGATTAAGACAGGCATTAAACAAGACCTGCATATCGACAACAACAATCGACGAGGAAGCCACCATGCTCAAAAAACCCTTGATCAATGCCGCCCTCCTGGCTACCGCTACTGCTGCCTTCGCCAGCCCGGTCCACGCTGCCGACCTGACCATCTCCTGCGGGGCCGTAGGCGCCGAACTCGAGCTCTGCGAGGAGGGCGTCGAAGCCTGGGAGGAAGAGACCGGCCACGAGGTCGACATCGTCTCCACTCCCAACTCCTCCACCGAGCGTCTGTCGCTCTACCAGCAGATCCTCTCCGCCAACTCCGGCGATATCGACGTGATGCAGATCGACGTGGTGTGGCCGGGCCTGCTGGCCAACCACCTGCTCGACCTCAACGAGGTGCTGGGCGACGATGCCGCCGAGGGCCACTTCGAGGCCATCGTCGAGAACAATACCGTCGACGGCAAGCTGGTGGCGATGCCCTGGTTCACCGACGCCGGGGTGCTCTACTATCGCAAGGACCTGCTCGAGGAATACGGCCACGAGCCCCCCGAGACCTGGGAGGAACTCACCGAGATCGCCACCGAGATCCAGACCGCCGAGCGCGAGGCCGGCAACGATGGGATGTGGGGCTTCGTCTTCCAGGGCCGCGCCTACGAGGGGCTGACCACCAACGCCCTGGAGTGGGTGTCGAGCTACGGTGGCGGCACCCTCGTCGACGAGGACGGCAAGGTGACCATCAACAACGACCGGGCCGCCGCAGCGCTGGACCTGGCCGCCTCCTGGATCGACGACATCACCCCCGAGGGCGCGCTCAACTATACCGAGGAGGAGGCTCGCGGCATCTTCCAGTCCGGCGACGCCGTGTTCATGCGCAACTGGCCCTACGCCTGGTCACTGGCCCAGAGCGAGGACAGCGACGTGCGCGACAAGGTCGGCGTGGTCAAGCTACCCCACGGGCCGGACGGCGAGAGTGCGGCGACGCTGGGCGGCTGGAACCTGGCGATATCCAAGTACAGCGAGGCCCCGTCGCTTGCCGCCGAGCTGGTGGCCTTCCTGACCGGCGAGGCCGAGCAGAAGCGCCGCGCCATCGAGGGCTCCTACAACCCGACCCTCGAGCGCCTCTACGAGGATGATGAGGTGCTGGCGGCAGTGCCCTTCTTCGGTACCCTCTACGATACCTTCGCCAACGCCGTAGCGCGCCCCTCGGCGGTGACTGGCGAGAGCTATGGCCGCGTATCCAACGCCTTCTTCGACACGACCCACAGCGTGCTCTCCGGTGACACATCCGCCGCCGACGCCCTTGCCCAGCTGGAAAGTCAGCTGCGTCGCCTCGAGCGTCGTTGGAAATAACCCGTGGAGTCCGACATGACGACCACTACCACGACCCCGAGTGCACCCGAAAGGGCGCGTCCCTATCGCGGCACCAAGGTCCGCCGGCAGCGGGTCCGCGCCGCCTGGACCTTCCTCGCCCCCATGCTCGTCACCCTGGCCCTGGTAGCCGGCTGGCCGCTGCTGCGCACCTTCTACTTCAGTCTCACCGACGGCACCCTCTCGGCGCTGGGTGATGCCAGCTTCATCGGCCTGGAAAACTACCTGGTCTACGACAATGGGACCTGGTACGGCCTGCTTACCGATCCACTATGGTGGCGCGCGGTGTGGAACACGGTGTTCTTCGCCGCGGTGTCGGTGTCGCTGGAGGTGGTCTTCGGCGTCATCGTCGCGCTGATCCTCAACGCCGAGTTCCGGGGCCGGATGCTGGTGCGCGCCGCGGTGCTGATCCCCTGGGCGATCCCCACCATCGTCTCGGCCAAGATGTGGGCCTGGATGCTCAACGACCAGTTCGGAATCATCAACCACCTGCTGATGGCGCTGGGCCTCATCGATTCGCCCATCGCCTGGACCGCCAGTGCCACCTACTCCATGTGGGCGGTGATCATGGTCGACGTCTGGAAGACCATCCCCTTCGTCGCCCTGCTCGCCCTGGCCGCTCTGCAGATGCTGCCCAAGGACTGCTACGAGGCCGCCGAGGTCGACGGCATCCACCCGGTGCGGGTGTTCTTCAAGGTCACCCTGCCGCTTATCACCCCGGCGCTGATGGTGGCAGTGATCTTCCGCCTGCTCGATGCGCTGCGCGTGTTCGACGTCATCTACGTGCTGACCTCCAACGCCTCCAGCACCATGACCATGTCGATCTATGCCCGCCAGCAACTGGTCGAGTTCCAGGACGTGGGTTACGGCAGTGCCGCGTCGACCCTGCTGTTCTTGATCATCGCACTCGCCACGGTGGCCTACCTCTACCTGGGCCGCAAGCAACTGCAACTGGGAGGCGACTGACATGACCGCACGCGAGTTCAAAAAGCTGACACTACGCCTTGGCTTCTGGCTTCTGATCGTCCTGGTGCTGATCTACGCCATCTTCCCCTTCTATTACGCCGTGATCACCTCGCTGAAGCCCTCCAGCGAGCTGTTCACCGTGAACTTCTGGCTGGATTCACTGGACTTCTCCAACTACGTGGCGATCTTCAGCCAGGGCAGTTTCGTGCGCGCCATCTTCAACTCCATCCTGGTATCGTTCAGCGTGGTGGCGATTGCCCTGCTGCTGGGCATCACCGCCTCCTATGCCCTGGGCCGGGTGCGTTTCCGCGGCCGCACCACGGTGATGCTGGTGATACTGGGTGTTTCCATGTTCCCTCAGGTGGCGGTTCTCTCCGGGCTCTTCGAGGTGATCCGCGGGCTCGGCCTCTACAACAACCCGGCCGGCCTGATCCTCAGCTACACCATCTTCACCCTGCCCTTCACCGTCTGGGTGCTGACCACCTTCATGAAGCAGTTGCCCCAGGAGCTCGAGGAGGCGGCGATCATGGATGGCGCCACCCCCTGGGTGACCATCACTCGGGTCTTTCTACCACTGATGTGGCCGGCGATGGCGACCACCGGGCTGCTGGCCTTTATCGCCGCCTGGAACGAATTCCTGTTCGCCCTGACCTTCACCCTCTCGGACAGCCAGCGCACCGTACCGGTGGCCATCGCCCTGATCTCCGGCGGTAGCCAGCACGAGTTGCCCTGGGGGCCGATCATGGCCGCTTCGGTCACCGTTACCGTGCCGCTGGTGGTGCTGGTGATGATCTTCCAGAAGCGCATCGTCTCGGGGCTCACCGCCGGTGCGGTCAAGGGCTGACAACCATATCGCAGTCGAAACTGTCGAGAAGCGCCGGGGGCAGGTCGCAGCGAAGGTCTTTTGCCATGGGTGAGGAGCACTGCTCCGAACGGGCTGGCCATGGATGGCCAGCCCCGGTCCTGCAAGCGAAGCAGGATGCGAGAGCGCAGCAGGGCAAAAGTAGCGCCCACGGAAGGGTTTACAGCGCCTTCGCGTAGGCCTGCCGCCGGTCAAACTCCGACATCTGGCTCCAGTGGCGTTTAATTGACTCAAGGATCCTTTCAATGCAAGACAACACCTTCTGGTGGCGCGGTGGCGTCATCTACCAGATCTACCCACGCAGCTTCATGGACGCCAATGGCGACGGCATCGGCGACCTGCCCGGAGTGATAGAGAAGCTGGATTACGTCGCGAGTCTCGGGGTCGATGGTATCTGGCTGTCGCCGTTCTTCACCTCGCCGATGCTAGACTTCGGTTACGACGTCAGCGACTATCGCGACGTGGACCCCATGTTCGGCACCCTGGACGACTTCAAGGCGCTACTGGCCCGTGCCCATGCACTGGGCCTGAGGGTGGTGATCGACCAGGTGATCAGCCATACCTCGGATCAGCACCCCTGGTTCCAGGAGAGCCGCACCGATCGCAGCAACCCGAGGGCCGACTGGTACGTGTGGGCCGACCCCAAACCCGACGGCACCCCGCCCAACAACTGGCTATCGATCTTCGGTGGCTCGGCCTGGACTTTCGACTCGCGGCGTCGCCAGTACTACCTGCACAATTTCCTGGCCAGTCAGCCGGACCTCAACTTTCACCACCCGGACGTGCGCCGGGCACAACTCGACAACCTGCGCTTCTGGCTGGAGCTGGGCGTCGACGGCTTCCGCCTGGACACCGTCAACTTCTACTTCCATGACGCCGAGCTCACCGACAACCCGCCGGTGCCGACGGGAGAAACCGCGACCCTCGGCGCCCCGGACAGCAACCCATACACCTGGCAACGCCACATCCATGACATCAGCCGCCCGGATAACCTCGACTTCCTGCGCGAGCTGCGCTCACTGATGGACGAGTTTCCCGGCACCACCACAGTGGGCGAGATCGGTGACGACAACCCGCTCGAGCGCATGGCCGAGTACACCGCCGGCGGTGACAAGCTGCATATGGCCTACACCTTCGATCTGCTCAACGAACCCCACTCGCCCGCTTACATCCGCGAGGTGATCGAACGCTTCCAGCGCCTGGCCGGCGATGCCTGGCCCTGCTGGGCACTCTCCAACCACGACGTGGTGCGCAATGCCTCCCGCTGGGGCGAGCGCGAGGATCCACTGGCTTATCCCAAGGTGGCCCTGGCCATGCTCTTCTCGCTACGTGGCAGCGTTTGCCTCTACCAGGGCGAGGAACTGGGTCTGCCCGAGGCCGAAGTGCCTTTCGAACGCATTCAGGATCCTTACGGTAAAGTGCTGTGGCCGGAGTTCAAGGGCCGCGACGGCTGCCGTACCCCCATGCCCTGGGAGCCGAACCAGGACGCCGGCTTCACCGCTCCGGGCGTGGAGCCCTGGCTACCGATGGACGAGCGCCACCTGGCCCTGGCCGTGTCGCGCCAGCAGAACGACTCAACCTCCGTACTCAACGCCACGCGTCGGCTGCTGGCCTTCCGGGCCGCTCATCCAGCACTGATCGACGGCGACCTCGAACTCATCGACGTCGGCACTGAATTGCTCGGGTTTATCCGCCAGATGGACGAAGAGACACTCCTCTGCGTATTCAACCTCACCGGCGAGACTCGCGAGGCACGGCTGCCGCTGGCGATCAAGAACACCCTCGACGGCCACGGCTTTACCCATGACATCGACGACGATTCGTTGCGGCTACCACCCTACCAGGCGGCCTGGCTCGTCGTCTGAACCGAACTACCACGACAAATCGCCGGTCCACGACGATCCAACTTCCCGAGCGGGGCCGGCAAGGAGCAGAACCATGGCAAGCGTCAAACTCGACAAGCTCAACAAGGTGTTCGGCCACGACCGCATCATCACGGACGTCGACCTGGACATCGGCAGTGGCGAGTTCGTGGTCTTCGTCGGCCCTTCCGGCTGCGGTAAATCCACCCTGCTGCGGTTGATCGCCGGACTCGAGTCGATCACCGACGGCGAACTGCGCATCGGCGAGCAGGTGGTCAATGACCTACCGCCCCGGGAGCGCGGTGTGGGCATGGTCTTCCAGTCCTATGCGCTCTATCCGCACATGACGGTCTACGAGAACATGGCCTTCGGCCTCAAGCTGGCCAAGACCGCCAACGAAACCATCGAGGAGCGGGTCATGGCCACGGCGCGCATCCTGCAGCTCGAAGAGCTGCTGCACCGCAAACCCAAGGAACTCTCCGGCGGTCAGCGTCAACGCGTCGCCATGGGGCGGGCCATGGCCCGCGAGCCACGCATCCTGCTCTTCGACGAACCGCTCTCCAACCTCGACGCCTCGCTGCGCGTGCAGATGCGCAACGAAATCGCCCGGCTGCATCAGCGCCTGGGATCCACCGTGATTTATGTCACTCACGATCAGGTAGAAGCCATGACGCTGGCAGACAAGATCGTGGTGCTCAATGCCGGCCAGGTGGAACAGGTAGGAACGCCCCAGGAGCTCTACCAGCGTCCGCTCACCAGGTTTGTCGCCGGTTTTATCGGCTCGCCGACCATGAACTTCCTGCCCGCCGAGATGGTAGCCGGCACGGCCGAGGGATGCCATGTGCGTGCCAGCGGCATTGGCGAACTGGCCCTGCCCCAGGAACCCGGCCGTCACGATACCGGTGATGCGCTGACCCTGGGCGTACGGCCAGAGCACCTGAGCCTGGCGCCGGCCAGCGGCGACAACAGCTTCGAGATCGTCAACGTCGAGTACCTGGGCAATGAGGTCTATGTCTATCTCGAGCCCAAGGACGGCGACACCCTGTTGATCCACCGCAGCGAGGCCCCCAGCCGCTGGCAGACCGGCGAACGTGTCGCCCTGGTGCCCGACCCCGAGCACGTGCACCTGTTCGACGGCCGGGGGCGCGCCCTGGCGGTCGCCTCCGCCCATGCCGTGGCCTGAGCCATCCGCGGCCGGACTGCCCCGGCGCCGTCCGACCGCACTGGCTGCCCAGGGCCCGACGCGCTATGCTAGGCTGCTAACTAAATCGTTACAGCTCCATGGAGTTCGCCCCTGTGCCCCCCTCACGTCGCATGACACTCAAGGACCTCGCTGCCGAATTGGGCGTTTCTACGGCCAGTATCTCTAATGCCTTCAATCGTCCCGATCAACTATCCCCGATGCTTCGTGAAAGGATTCTCAACGAAGCCAAACGACTGGGCTATGCCGGTCCCGATGCCAAAGCAAGGAGCCTCCGTACAGGACGCTCACAGATCATCGCTGTCATTCTGGCTGAAAGCCTCACTTACAGCCTCAATGATGCCGTAGCCAGTGAATTGCTCTCAGGCATTGCCGAGGTTCTCGATGCCCATGGCCACACCATGTTGCTGTTATCCGGACGCCAGCATGGCTCAGAAACGCATGGTTCCACCAATATGGCCGACGGCTATATTGTTTACGGCCTGATGCCCAGCATGACCATGCTTTCGGAACTGCCTGCCCAGAACCCATTGGTAGCCGTCGATTTCGATATCGAGCATTGCCCCACCATACATATCGATAACGAACCGGCCAGTTATTCGATAGCGCGACATGCACTACTGACGCCGCCAAAACGGCCGGCAGTCATCAACCTGCGATTGACCAAGCAACCTTGTAACGGGCGTATTACTGATGAGCATGACCTGTTCTCGGCGCACCACACCATCACCCGCTCCCGCCTGATGGGCATCCATCGCGCATTCAAGGAAAGCGGCATCGATCCGGCATCGGTCCCCATGTGGAATGTCGAAGAGAATATTCACGACGTTTGCGCCCCAGTGATCGCAGACATTCTCGATCAACCGGAAGAACATCGACCGGACCTGCTGCTATGCATGTCCGACCGGATTGCCCTGACTGCACTGACACTGGCTGAACAACGTGGCCTGTGCGTGCCCGATGACCTGCGCATCACCGGTTTCGACGGTATCGCCGAGGGTCAGTACCGGGCCCCGCGCCTCACCACGGTGCGCCAGGACAGCATCGAAAAAGGCCGCCTGGCCGCCAGGATGATACTGGGACTGTCCCCCAAGGAGCAAAAGTACCTGTCGACGGAACTGCTGATCGGCGAAAGCTGCCCGTGACCTCGACAGCATTCCGGCCGGGTCAACCCATCATTCCACCTGCTCAATAAAGGAAGCCGGACGCCCGGTGTGCGTCAACGTCAGCCGATGCATGGCACGCGTGCAGGCGACGTAAAGCAGATTGCGATCCATCTCCGTCACATAGTTACGCTCGCTGACATCCGGCACGATGACGCGGTCGAATTCCAGCCCCTTGGCCATATGGGCTGTACAGATGATGACGCCCGTGGAAAAGGATAGGCTCTGCTCGGAGAGTAACTGCAGATTATCGACCGTTTCCTTCAGCCCATCGAATAAGCGCTGTGCCTGTTTCTGAGTCTTGCATACGACCCCGAGCGTATTGTGATCCGAAGCAGCGAATGCCGTGATGAGTTCAGCAATCGTCGCCGTTTCGTCCCGTTTCGTGCGGCACTTGATGATATCGGGCTCATCACCATGGCGCTCGATGACTTCCAACTCCGGATTGGGAGAAATCCGCTGAGCAAAGCGCGTGATCTCGTAACTCGAACGAAAGCTCTTGTTGAGAGTGACATAAGCAGCCTGATGCAACACCCCCCGGATCTCCTCGGCCTTCGAGCCACTGTAGGGATTCACCGATTGATAGGCATCACCAAGAATCGTCTTGCGGCAACTGAAGAGCCGCCCGATCACGGCGTATTGCACCGGTGTATAGTCCTGCATCTCGTCAATCAACAGGTGCTTCACGTTGCGCCAGGCCGAATGTACGCCATCCAAGCGCATTTTCAGGTAGATCATGGGGAAGACATCAGCGTATTCCAGCTTTCCCCCCTTGGCTGCCTTGAAGTATTCCGGTTGGCCGACCCACTCGTAAAACCCCTTGTAGGTTTCACGTAAGGTGGATTCACGCAGCATTTGCCGGATGGACGCCGTCAACTCCTTGCGCTCCTCGGGCATCAGATCGTAGTTGTATTGATTACCGATTTTACGCTCGATTTCCCAGGCCACCTGTTTGATGCGCTGCTTGCTCGGCAGGGAGCGGTGCTTGCGAAACACCTCTTCCAACAGCCAACCGGGAACCAACCGACGTGCGATCCAGAGGTCTTCGGCCGCGAAACGGTGCTGTTCGACATGGGCGGCATAGGCATCCAACTGTTTCAGGAACTCTGTAGATGCCTTGTAACGTAAACGCGCTTTCATCGCCTCATCATCTTTTTCAAGCAACATGGAAGTTTGCTCGAAAAAGGTCTGGAAACGGTATTGCCCATCCAGCAATTCGTGGGCCAGATCCTCCATACCGACTTCATTGACACTCTCTTCTCCCAATTCAGGCAGCACATTGGCGATATAATCGGCGAACACGCGGTTAGGAGAAATTATCAGGATGTCTTCGGACGAGAGCGAATCCTTGAAGCGATAGAGGAGATAGGCAATACGATGCAGCGCAATGGACGTCTTGCCGGAGCCGGCAACCCCCTGGATAATCAGAACCTTGGCATCGTCATTACGGATAATGGCATTCTGATCACGCTGAATGGTCGCGACGATGTTCTTCATTCCTTCGTCAGACGACCGACTCAGCTCTTCCTGTAATACGTCATCAACGACATTAACCGCGCTGTCGATCATCAGCTCGATCTCACCGTGCTTGATGCGGAACTGGCGCTTCAGTCGGATCTCGCCGTCGACATGGCCTTCCGGCGATTCGTAGCGTGCCGCTCCGGTTTCATAGTCATAAAACAGCGAGGCGATAGGGGCGCGCCAGTCATAAACGACATTGCGCCTGGCGAGATCATCGTGGAAATGATGGATACCGATATAGATAGGTTCGGCATCCTTGCCATGATCCTGAGCAAAATCAAGGCGGCCAAAATACGGAGAACGAAACAACTTGAGCAGCCGATTTCGCTTCGCCTGAGTAGCCTCACCAGTCATCACGGCTTGCTGGATGGACTCACGCGCGGAGATCTTTTCGACATGATCCATCTCGTCGCGGCTGCTCCACAGATACTCTTTCTGGTCCTGAATATCCTGAGCGTAATGGCGCAGCCTGGCATCCGTATCGTCCAGGTTCCGTTTGAGACGGGCCTCGACATCGTCCAGGTGGTCACGCTCTTCTCGTTCTGCTGGCAACAATTCGTGATGGTTCTCCGACATGAACGTCAACTTCCGATCGCTGATGAGACATGAGATATGAGACATAAGACATGGCACCGACCGGTGACATGTCAGCGCGGGGGGTCGACCCTAGGGTGGAGAGATCATACCTGCAGCAGCCCTTATCGCAACAGCAACACCGGGACACTGGCATGGCGCATCATGCTCGTCGTCGTGCTTCCCACGAGCAGGTGACGGATGCGAGAGTGTCCATAGGCGCCCATCACCAGCAGATCGATATCGTTGGCAGCTTGGTAGTTACGTAGGGTCTCTTCCACTTCGCCGGCGCAGATTGCCCCCTCAGCCTCCAGTCCGGCATCGCGCAGGGTCGACACGGCCCAGTCGAGCTGAGAGCGATTGTCTCCCGTTTCAGCTCCGACGATGACGACATGGCAGGCCACTCCCCGAAACAGCGGACTCTTGGCGACCATTTCCACGCCTTTGCGGGTGGTCTTGCTGCCATCAAAAGCAATCAATGCCTGGCGGGGCCGAGAAAAGGTATCGGGCACCATCAGGATCGGTCGATGCAGCGTGCGAACCACGCGCTCTAGATTCGATCCGAGATGTTCACTGGCTCGATATGCCGTTTCACCACGTTTGCCCAATACCAGCAGACGCGTCTCTTTCTCCAGATCCGCAAGCGTTTCCACCAGTGTGCCATTACGTTGACGAATGCCAGGTTCGGCGACACCATCCTCGATGGCTCGTTCCTTGGCTGCCTTCAGCATCAATCGTCCCTGTTCCTGGGCGACCTTGGCACGCTGCTCGTCCAATTGGGCAAGCTCCTCGAGCAAATGCTCTCGCGCTCCCAGTCCGATGTTACCGGACAGATCGGCATCCGCCGTCTGGGGATGGTTGTCCACCACGTGGACGAAAGTCAGCGGTGTCTCGAGGGCCAGACTCGCCCACGCAGCGTAATCGCATACACCCTCGGAAAATTGTGAGCCGTCGATAGCGGCCATTACCTGATCTGTCATTTATCGTTCCTGAAGCTGGCGTTATTCGACGGTGCAGATGACACCACCGAGGCGACGGCATGTCGCAGGATGTGCCGTTGTGGCTACGCGTCCTAGCCTATCCCGCCAGGCCGTGATCGTCGACCGGCAGATAGGCCACCGAATCAATGTCCGCCCATCAGCTTCTCGACGGCTGCGGGGTCATCATGCACGGCATAGCGATCGACGATGGTGGCACTGGCTTCGTTCAAACCGACCAGTTCCACTTCGGTGCCTTCGCGACGGAACTTGATCACTACACGGTCCAGCGCCTGGACCGCAGTGATATCCCAGAAATGGGCCCGAGACAGATCGATGGTGACTTTTTCCACCGTCTCCTTGAAGTCGAAGGCAGCCGAGAAGCGCTCGGATGAAGCGAAAAAGACCTGCCCCACCACGCGATACGTCCGATGGTAACCAGGATCGACCTCTTCCGAGCCGATATAGAGAATATTACCGACCTTGTTGGCAAAGAACATCGCGGCCAGCAGCACACCGACGAACACGCCGATCGCCAGATTATGAGTGACCACCACCACGACCACCGTTGCCAGCATGACGATATTGGTGCTCATCGGGTGTTTCTTCAGATCGCGCAGGGATGACCAACTGAACGTTCCTATGGACACCATGATCATCACCGCCACCAGAGCCGCCATGGGGATCTGCGACACCCAGTCCGACAGGAAGACGACCATCAGCAGCAGTACGATGCCTGCCACCAAGGATGATAGACGACGACGCCCACCGGATTTGATGTTGATCACCGACTGCCCGATCATCGCACAGCCGGCCATCCCCCCAATGAGACCGGAGCCGATATTGGCAATGCCTTGGCCTTTGCACTCACGATTCTTGTTGCTGGATGTGTCGGTCAGATCATCGACGATGGTGGCTGTCATCATCGATTCCAGCAGCCCGACGACCGTCAGCATGACCGATGTCGGGAAGATGATCATCAGCGTCTCAAGGGTGAGTGGCACATCCGGCCAGAGCAGGATCGGCAGCGAGTCGGGCAGTTCGCCCATATCGCCAACCGTGCGGATATCCATACCCGACACCATGTACACCAGGGTCAATATCACGATACAGACCAGCGGCGAGGGAATGTTCTTGCCGACCACCGGTACATAAGGAAACAGATAGATGATGGCCAGTCCGGCAACAGTCATGGCATAGACGTGCCAGGTCACTCCGGTCAGCTCGGGCAACTGGGCCATGAAGATGAGAATCGCCAATGCGTTGACGAAACCGGTCACTACCGAGCGCGAAACGAAGCGCATCAGGTCCGCCAGGCGCAGGTAACCGGCCATGATCTGCAGGACACCGGTCAATAGTGTCGCGGCAAGCAGATATTCCAGGCCATGATCCCGCACCAGAGTCACCATGAGCAATGCCATGGCGCCAGTGGCACCTGAAATCATGCCGGAGCGTCCGCCAGCAAAGGCGATGACAACAGCGATACAGAAGGAGGCATACAGCCCCACCTTGGGGTCGACGCCGGCAATGATGGAGAAGGCGATGGCTTCGGGAATCAATGCCAGCGCGACAACGATACCGGCGAGCGAATCGCCCTTGAGATTGGATAACCAACTGTGTTTGAAGGATTCGATCATGCATACATCCCGTCGTGGAGTGGCAACAACCTGCCCACGGCGGGGTGGAACCCGAAGCCGAGGAGGCTCCAGGTTGCGACTTTCGTCGTAAAGAATCGCGCAGGGAGCGCGCAATTCTATCAGCAATCGTACCGCCCTGCACCGACGATTTGGCTACGGCGATACGCGTGTATGGTGCCGCTTACTGATCCGAGTTCCCGTTTCCTTCGGTCGTGGAGCCGCCGACGGAAGCCCCCATGTGCTTGAAGGCTTCCAGTAGATCCAGAGGCAGTGGCACCACGATGGTAGACGCATTCTTGTTGCTCATGTCACTCATGGTCTGCAAGTAGCGCAACTGCAAGGCTGCCGAGTTTTCGGACATCACGTTGGCGGCCGCGACGAGCTTCTTGGAGGCCTGCAACTCACCCTCGGCATGAATCACCTTGGCACGACGCTCGCGCTCCGCTTCCGCTTGCCGGGCAATGGCGCGGATCATGCTTTCATCGAGGTCGACATGCTTGATCTCCACATTGGCGACCTTGATGCCCCAGGATTCTGCGGAAGAATCGATGATCTCCTGGATATCGTCGTTCAGCTTGTCACGTTCGGAAAGCATTTCATCGAGATCGTGTTTACCCAGCACCGAACGCAGGGTCGTCTGTGCCAACTGGCTCGTCGCATTGATGAAATGCTCGACCTGGATAATGGCCTTTTCCGGATCGACGACTCGGAAATAGAGCACCGCATTGACTTTCACAGTGACGTTATCCTGGGAAATGACATCCTGCTCGGGCACATCCATGGTAATCACACGCAGGTCGACCACCTGCATCTTCTGTATGAACGGAATGACGATCACCAACCCTGGACCCTTCACTTTCTGAAAACGTCCGAGAAAGAACACCACACCGCGCTTGTATTCCGGCAGGATACGGATCGATGCCGCCAACAGCATGACCAGTAGCACCACCGGTACGAGATAGGAAAACATCATGGAAGATCTCCTTGGCTGGACTATGAGGTTGCGAAACTCATGCTGAATGTTGTGCCGGGTGTTGATCACCTGACGGCACGACCGTCACTGTCAGACCATCGAGAGCTGTGACGACGACATCATCGCCACGTCGAAGGGCCGTGTCGGCACGTGCGGTCCAGATCTCGCCATGCAACCGCACTTTGCCCTTGTTGTCATGAAAATCCTCGATCACCACCGCAGGAGAGCCGATCAACTCTTCCTGCCCGGTGCGGGGTCGCCGTTTTCGCAGCCCCATGAAACGGGTCAGCGTCCACAGCATGAGCCCTGCCGCCAACAAGGCTACGCCCGCGATCATGGGGAGCGAAATCGAGAGGTTGTCTGCATCCATGAGTATCACCGAACCGATTACGAAAGCGGCTATGCCCCCGATACCGAGAACCCCGAAGCTCGGCATCAGGGCCTCGCCGACGATCATCACCAGCCCCGCCAGGATCAACGCGAGGCCGGCATAATTGATAGGTAGCACCTGAAACGCGAATAGCGCCAGCAACAAGCAGATGATGCCAATGGTGCCGGGTACCAGAGCCCCCGGATTGGCCAGCTCGAAAATAATGCCGTAGAACCCGATGATCATCAGGAAGTACGCAACGTTGGGATTGGTGATCAGCGACAACAGCTCGGTTCGCCAGTCCGGATCGAATCGCACGATCGGCAGTTCACCAGTCTCCAACTCACGCTCGCCCTCATCCATGACCACAGTGCGGCCATCGATGTCAGACAGTAGTGTCTGAACATCGCCCGCCAATACATCGATCACGTCATATTCCAGCGCTTCATTCGCCGTGAGATTGACCGCCTCGCGCACTGCCTCTTCGGCCCAATCGGCATTGCGACCATGACGTTCGGCCAGACTACGAATATAGGAAACGGCATCTTCCAGCACCTTGCGTTCCATCGCACTGTCGCCACGCCGTGGTGCTTCCTGTGATTCGCCGTCTTCTGCGTCGGCGCCGTTTTCCTCCGCTGATTCACCATCGGAAGCCGATGAGGACTCCGTATTCTCGTCCTTTTCCTCACGGCTCTCCTCATTCTGGTCATCCATCCCCGGGAGTCCGCCCCCACCGATCTGGACGGGCGTCGCCGACCCCAGGTGGGTCGCTGGCGCCATGGCGGCCACATGACTTCCATACATGAGGTAAGTACCTGCACTCGCCGCTCGCGCTCCACTGGGCGAGACATACATGACGACCGGCACTGGCGAGGCCAGCATGTCGCCGATCATGGCCCGCATGGAGGCATCCAGTCCCCCGGGGGTGTCAAGCTGCACGATCACTACCTCGGCCTCGTTCTCCGTCGCCTTCTCCAGGCCACGCTGGAAATAATCGTAGGTTGCCGGCCCAATGGCACCATCGATGGTCATGAGCAACGCATGGCGTTGGTCGTCCTGGGCACTGGCATGCCAAAGAGACATCATGCCGAGCAACAGACACATCATGCTGAGCATGCCGATGACCCGGAAGCGCTTTACCCATGACATCGCCTTCATGACCTGTCCCCCGAGGATGGCGCTTGAACGTTAAGAGCGGGCGGTAGTGAAATCGTTCCCCGTTAATTGGCAAGTTAACAGCGTTATACCGAGATAGGAAATCGTGCGTTATGCTCCACGACATCAATAGTGGTCCACACCCCACAAGGCCATGACGGAAGGCAACGTAGACTATGACCGAATACGATGAACGTATGCGACGATTGGCGGCCGTTCGTCCACGTCTGGTGTCATTTGCTCGACTCCAACTGCGCGATGCCGCGATGGCCGAGGATGCCGTACAGGAAGCGATTGCCACCGCCATCGACAAGAATGACACCTTCTCCGCGCGATCGGGCTACGAAACCTGGGTCTTCGGGATCCTCAAGTACAAGATCCTGGATGCCTTGAAGACTCAAAAGCAATACGCGACGTGGCAACCATTCGATGAAGCGCTCGAGGAAGACAACGTAAGGTTTGCTGCACTGACTCGACCAACTCGATAGGTCCATTTCAAGGAGAAAACAGTGCTAGCCACGACAGTACGCCTCAGCACCATAGCCCCTGTTCTGCTCTGGAGCCTGATAACGCAAGCGGACTCCATTGCCTTTACCAATCAGGCCATTATCGACGACTGGTCGACAAAGTCGTTCGAGGGAGAAACCGAGTACGAACTGGTCGAATGGAACGGCGAACAAGTGGTGCGTGCGCGTTCTGAACAGCAAGCGTCGGCAAAATATCTGGAGCGTGGGATTGACCTTGAGGCAACGCCTTATCTTCACTGGTGTTGGCGTATCGACACGCAATACGAAGGGCTGGATGAAACGACGAAGCAAGGCGATGACTATCCGGCCAGGGTCTATGTCGCACGCAAGACAGGATTACTGCCCTGGCAGGTGGAATCCGTCAACTATGTCTGGTCTTCCAACCAGCCGCAAGGCACGCAATGGCCCAACGCCTTTACATCGCGTGCACAGCTGATTGCCGCCAGAGGCAAGGATGATCCCAGCGACCAGTGGATGGCCGAGGTCCGGGATGTGCGTGAAGACTATCAACGGCTTTTCGATTCACGTCCCGATCACGTCGACGGCGTTGCCTTGATGAGTGATGGTGACAACGCCCATGTCGACGGCACCGCCTGGTTCACGAATCTCGGTTTCTCCGACTCGCCGGAGCCACCGGATTGCCCGGCTTGACCCCTTTATAGGATCGAGAGGAACCAACTGGCTCACAAGGAGCGATAATACGATGCGAATCTCGGCATGGATTCTGCTTGCCTCGTCACTAATTACCACCCAGGCGATTGCCGCTCCCGATCCGGCCGACTGGCACGCCGTTGAAGAGCAGGCCGCGGGACAAACGGTTTACTGGCATGCCTGGGGAGGAGACGCGAACACCAATGCCTATATCGAATGGGTCGCGGATCGGCTGGCGAACCAACACGACATCGAGTTGGTGCATGTCAAGGTGGACGATGCCAGTAGCGTCGTCTCGCGCGTGCTGGCGGAGAAATCCGCGGGCAACGACGACGAGGGAGCCGTGGATCTCATCTGGATCAATGGCGAGAACTTCGCTTCCATGAAGGCCAGTGACTTGCTATTCGGCCCATTCGCCGAGCGGCTGCCTCATTTCCCGTTGACACGTCCCGACGAGCACCCGGAAATGCGCACCGATTTCACGGTTCCCACGGAAGGGCTCGAAGTCCCGTGGGGGCGTGCACAACTCACCTTCTATTACGATAGCGAGCGGGTCGAGACACCACCCCGAGATATTGATGAACTGCTGGAATGGGTCCAGGAGAATCCCGGACGGTTCAGTTATCCGCAAGTGCCCAATTTTCTGGGAACCACCTTCCTCAAACAGGCATTGATTTCTCTGGCAGAGGACAAGGAAGCGCTCTATGGGCCTGTCGAGGATGCCGACTTTGAAACCGTTACTGCCCCGCTGTGGAACTATCTCGATGCACTGCATCCTTACCTATGGCGCGAAGGGCGGCGGTTTCCCGAAAGCGGCAGTGCCATGCAGCGCTTGATGGGAGATGGCGAATTGACATTGACCTTTACTTTCAACCCCTCGTCACCCGCAGCTGCCGTGGCGGATAACCAGTTGCCTCCCAGCACGAGAAGCTATCAACTCGAGGGGGGAACGCTGGGCAATGTGCATTTCGTCGCCATTCCATTCAACGCCAGTCATAAGGCCGGCGCCATGGTGACAGCCAATTTCCTGCTGTCACCGGAGGCGCAGGCTCATAAGCAGGACATCGATGTATGGGGCGACCCCACCGTACTGGACGTATCCAAGCTGGACAGCGAGGCTCGCGAGGCATTTGCGGATAGCCAAGAGGTGCCGGCAGCGCTGTCTCCCGAAGACACTGCCGAGACGCTGGCCGAGCCTCATCCCAGCTGGACCGAACGCCTTGAAGAGGAATGGCTGACACGCTATGGCAATCGTTGATCCCCAAGACGCGATGTCATGACTCATTCTCTTCGCAACCGCCTATTCTTCCAGTCGGTTCGTATTGCCCCCTGGCTGGCCATGGCGCTGTTGATCGTTCCGGTGGCCGGTGGGCTCGCCGGTATCATCGGGCCTGCCTTTGGCTGGCTTCCGGCTCTCGACGGCCATGCCCTCGGCCTGGCGCCGTGGCGGACGCTATTTCGTCAACCAGGTCTACTCGACATGGTCGGGTTGAGTCTGTTCACGGCGCTGACAAGTTCGCTGGGAGCACTATTGCAGGTCGTTCTGTTGCTGGGTGCACTGCTGGAAAGCAGAATATTCCGGCTCATCCAGCGACTTCTCTCCCCTTTGCTGGCTGTCCCCCATGCTGCTGCCGCTATCGGTATCGGCTTCCTGTTGACTCCTTCCGGTCTGGCGAGTCGGCTTTTATCCCCCTGGTTGACGGGCTGGGATCATCCCCCCGACTATCTATTTCCCGGCGATCCTTATGGCGCCAGCCTGATTCTAGGACTCATGGCCAAGGAACTGCCGTTCCTGCTGCTGATGAGTCTCGCGGCGTTGCCTCAATGTCAGGCAAGAGAGCATCTACACGTTGCCCGAACTCTTGGTTACTCCTCCCTGACAGCTTTCCTCAAGGGGGTGCTTCCCAATCTGTACCCGTTGATTCGCCTGCCGGTTTATGCCGTGATCGTGTTTGCCAGTGCCACCGTCGATGTCGCCATGATCCTGGGTCCGTCCAATCCGACGACATTGGCGGTAAGCGTCGTGCGATGGCTCAACGACCCGGACCTGTCACGCCGCTTCATGGCATCGGCAGCAGCACTGACGCAACTGGGCGTTACGCTAACGGCATTGCTGATCTGGTGGTTGGGGGAGCGCTTGGTCATCAAACTGTCATCTGGCTGGCTGACCAATGGACAGCGCCGGCACGCCGATACCTGCCTCGCCTGCCTCGCCAGCGGACTTATCTGGTTCATGCTCACCTTACTGGGCGCCAGCCTTCTGGGGCTCATCCTGTGGTCGCTGGCAGGTTACTGGCCATTCCCCCAGGCCTGGCCATGGCCCTTGACAGCCGACAACTGGCGCTCGGCAACCGACAACGCCTTGAGCCTTCTGGGCCAAACCAGTCTGATCGCCGTCACGGCCACGCTCTTATCCTTGACTGTCGTGGTGGGGTGCCTGGAATCTGAAATCCAGTATCGACGTCGCATGCGCCCGCGCTCACAACTGATACTTTACCTCCCACTGCTGGTACCACCTGTCGCCTTTCTCTTCGGACTGGTACAGCTACAGGCCCAGTGGCGACTCGCGCCCGGTTGGTTCGCGGTGACCCTGGGCCACATGTTGTTCGTGTTGCCGTATGTCTTTCTCTCGTTATCGGAGAGCTACCGTCATCTGGATCCGCGCTGGGCTCAAGTCGCCGTCAGCTTGCAAGCATCGCCACTCGAGGTCTTCTGGCGGATTCGACTGCCGCTATTGACCGTTCCGCTGCTGGTGGCGACCGCCGTGGGGTTTGCAGTCAGTGTCGGCCAATTCCTGCCTACCCTGTTGCTGGGTGCCGGTCGTGTCACCACCCTGACGACCGAAGCTGTCAGTCTAGCCGGTGGTGGAGACCGTCGATTGACCGCCGTATATGCGTTATTGCAATTGACATTACCGGCAATCGGGTTCGGCCTGGCAATCGGATTACCGAGACTCTTGCTGCGCAATCGTCGCGATCTTCAGCCCTCATGAGGTATTCGATGTCCAATAACGATGCCGACAACGCCCTTCACCTGGAGGCCATCGATATTCGCCTTCAGGGAACCCCTCTTGTAGCCATCGATACCCGCATCGAGCCAGGTGAAGTCTTGACCGTCATGGGCCCCTCAGGGGTCGGCAAGTCGACGCTGCTTGCCTTTATTGCCGGCTTCCTCGATCCCGCCTTCTCGGCCAGAGGGAACGTATGGCTGCGGGGCCGAAATCTGGCTCGATTACCTGCCGAGCAACGGCGACTGGGGCTCCTCTTCCAGGACCCGTTACTGTTTCCCCACCTGAGCGTCGGCGGCAATCTGGGCTTCGGCCTTCGTCGCGACCATTCACGACGAGACCGTTATCACGCTATCGAAACGGCACTAGCGGAAATCGGCCTGTCCGGTTACGCCGACCGAGACCCCGCCACTCTCTCCGGCGGTCAACGCTCCCGGGTCGCTTTGATGCGTGTACTCCTCTCACGACCAAACGCCATGCTGCTTGACGAACCTTTTTCCAAACTGGATACGGCACTGCGTGAAGACATGCGCAGTCTGGTCTTTTCACGCATTCATCAGGAGAACCTGCCGACATTGATGGTCACTCACGACGAGGCGGATGCCGAGGCGGCAGGGGGACGAGTCCTGCGATTGATGCCACCTTACTGAATCCCCGACATCACCGGAACATGCTTCAGTCGTTCGCCTCTGTCACGTCAGCGGCAATGGCCTGCAACGCTTCATCGAGATTTTCCAGAGGCAAACCATCGCACTCTGCCAACCCATGACGATCGGCGAGGTAATCCATGGAATTCCATTCCAGCATGACGCCTTCATCCGTTTCGCGGATCACCATTTTCATGGGCAGATCCAACGCGGTACGCCCCTGGCACTGCATCAAGGGCGTTCCGGCCTTCGGATTGCCGAAGATGGCAGTCCGGGTTTCCGGCAATGACAGATCGGCGTCAGCCGCTGCCGACGCATGGTCCACCAACGCCACCAGGTTAATGTCACGCGCATCGAGCGCGTCACGCAGCCGATCTTCAGCAACATCGACCGAGACGTCGACATGTCGATGCTCGATACCATTGCCGGCTTCATGTGCCGATACGGTCAGGGAGCAAGACATCATGATGGCTACTGTCAGAGGTGCCCATCCGAGTGTTCGCATTCCGGATCTCCTATACCCGAAGTCAATGACGCCATTCGACCTACAGTCTGGCCGAATCGCCTCCACAGCATAATACGATGAAACGGTGAACGCCTTGCCCATTTCATGACTGATACCAGATAACACCCCATCGCCTGCAATAACCGCGCTTGATTACTGGAACGATCAGTACTAAATTAAAACCATGACACGCGGACGCCCCATGAATTTCAATCCGGAGCAGGCACTCAGTGCTGCCATGCATGCTTTTTGGGCACAAGGCTATCAGAGCGCCTCGACCCAGGCGCTTCTCACGGCTATGCAGCTCTCGCGCAGCAGCCTTTACCAAACGTTTGGCAGCAAGGAAGCTCTGTTCATCGAAGCGCTGAGTCGTTATCGCACGACATTGCTTCGAAACCTGGAAAAGCGGTTGGACGATGCGATGTCGGCACGCCGATTCCTGGAGACCCTGTTCCACGATACTGCCGCCGATGCCGGCAGTGAACGAGCGGCCTGGGGATGTCTGATCTTCAATTCCGCGAATGAACTGGGTCACCAGAATAATTTGCCATCACGCCATGCCCGTCAAAGCGTTACGGCCATTACTGACCTGTTCCAGCACGCCGTGGAGCAAGCACAGCAGGAAGGGGATATCGACCCAGAGCATAATGCCAGATCGCTGGCGCTGTATTTGACCATGGGAATGGCAGGACTCAGAACCTTGTTGAAAAACGGCGCAACCGCTGAAGAAGCGCATGCCAGCGTTACTCTACTTTTCACTAGTGTCTTTCGATAAGCTTTTTTTATCAATTCTGGAACGAAGTATCCAAAAATCACCGCCCATACAAAAGGAGACACACCATGTCAGCCGACTATCGTATGCAAATGGCACCACAAACGCTCGACAATGCCGATGACAAGGCTAAACCGCTTCTGGAAGCTGCCAAGGGCAACCTTGGTTTCGTTCCGAACATGTATGAAGGGATGGCCAAAGCCCCAGGTGTCCTGAGTACTTACATGCATGGTTACGAATGGTTCCGAGAAAATTCAGGTTTTACTCCAGCGGAACAGGAAGTCGTGTTTCTGACTCTCAGTCGCCTGAACGGTTGCCGCTACTGCATGTCCGCTCATAGCATGCTGGCCGAAAAGGTATCGCAGGTACCGGAGGACGTACTGGACGCGCTGCGCAATGATCGATCGATTCCCGATGAAAAGCTGGCGGCACTGAGCCACTTCACGCGCGTCATGTTCGATACTCGTGGCATACCTGGCCAGACGGATGTCGCTACGTTTCTCAAGGCCGGCTATGAAGAGCAGCACATCCTGCAACTCATATTGGCCCTTGCCGTCAAGACACTCTCCAACTATTCCAACCACGTCAATCATCCGGAAGTGGATGACGCTTTCTCGGGTCATGCCTGGTAAAGTGATATCGATTCAGCCATGCGTCATGATGAGGCATGGCTGACTTCCTCCGCCCGCGCCTGACGTTGCCAATGACGCAACGTCGAAGGATGCACACCGAAGTTATTCGGAATGGATAGCTCCAGCGTCTTGGCAGTTTGGCGAACCCTTGTCGATAGAGATAGACACGCAGAGGGTCGATGGAGGCGATCAATACATAGAGTCTCAGCACGTACTTGTGCCCACGGATGGTATGAGGCGTCGAAAGATATTCCTGCACCATCCAGTTCTGCTGCATCGGGACGGCAGAGACATCTTGCAGGACACGGACGCCCTTGCCTTTGGACGCATTGGTGGGCTTGAGAATCCATCGTGCCTCGGGATACCGTCGCGCCCGTTCCTGGAGCGCGTGGTAGTCTTCCGGCATTACGTAGGCAGACGGAAAGAAAGCAGTCCTCGCTACGTGTTCATGGGACGCACCGTACGCCTGAATCATCCGGTCTCTCATTGCCACGAGCGTCTCGTGCAGACGACTCTTGACCGTCAGGGCGTTGTTTCCCGGGATATGGTTGAGCTTACGGTGGGGGGACACCTTGCGAAACTGTGCCGGATCAGGCATGCCGGTATACCACCCCGCCTCCCATTGCTCGGGGCTACCCGGAACCCAACCCTTCGCAGCCAACGCTTCACGAAAGAAAAGATCCTGCTCATCGCTACGCTTACCCCTCAGCCAATAGCGACGTGGGCACTCCGAATGTTCCGTCATCAGTGGCATCTCCCATCGGTTCGGCATTGTTGTCGTTATCTTTTTGTCGCGCCTGAACCGTGAACCTTACACGCGAGAGATAAAAAGCATTTCGTGATATACAAGTGCAAACTTGAGAGGAAAAAGAGATGTTTGTAAGACGCTGAACAAAAGGATACGTCATGGTATTTCGAGAGATCCCACACCAGCCCCTGCAATAGCATTGCTCCAAGCCCTGGCCTCTAGGGATTGCTCCCAATGGCTGGCCAGGGAATGCAGGTCAGAGCCCTGGCAGTCACTGATAGTTGAGTTTATAGTGCCTTTCCACAACACTCACGATTGAAGCGAGTCACGGTGTTCTCCCTCTCTTCTCATCTTCAACGACGAACCCTGGCCTGGGCACCAGTCTTCAAAGTATTGGCCGTATTATGGCTCGTCCTGGCCTGTTTCATGCTCGCTCCCTGGTTGGTGTTATTTATTGAGAGTGACTCCGATTCCCGGGCCTTCGCGATGTCTATTGCAGTAGTGTTGACTGCCGTTGCGCTGGTCTGGTCCATGACATGGCGCATTCCCATCGAGTTGAAGCCGCGTCAGATGTTCGTGCTGACGACCGCCAGTTGGGTTTCTATCAGCGGGTTTGCAAGTCTGCCACTGGTCCTGGGAGCGCCACAGCTCTCCTTCACGAATGCCGTTTTCGAATCGGTCTCGGCGATCACTACCACGGGCTCAACGATTCTAGTCGGTATCGAGGATCTATCGGATGGACTAAAGCTATGGCGCGGGATCATGCAGTGGCTCGGTGGTATCGGCATTATCGTGATGGCAATCGCTATACTGCCGTTTCTCAAAGTCGGCGGCATGCGCTTGTTCCATACCGAATCCTCAGACTGGTCGGATAAGGTTATGCCCCGCACCGGCGGCATTGCCAAAGCAACCTTATCTATCTATGTCGCTTTCACATTTGCTGCGGCCCTGTCGTACTGGTTGGGAGGCATGTCAATCCTCGACGCCACTGTCCATGCCATGACCTCAATGGCAACTGGCGGGTTCGCCAATTCCGATGCCTCTTTCAGTGCCTATGCAAATCAGCCACACATCTTTTGGATAGCCTCTTTCTTCATGTTATGTGGTGCACTGCCTTTCGTGCTGTATATACGCACCTTGAGGGGCTCCCGGTCATCATTGTGGCGTGACCAGCAGGTTCAGGGGTTGCTCGCATTACTGGCGATCGTGATTCTGTTGTTGACGCTCTATCGCATCATTCAGGGAACACCATCATTCGAGGCACTGACCCACACGACCTTCAATGTCATATCAATCGTCACAACGACAGGCTACGCCTCGGACGATTATAGCCAGTGGGGTGCCCTGGCGGTCGTGGCCTTTTTCTATCTCACCTTCGTTGGCGGGTGCAGCGGCTCAACCAGTGGCGGCATGAAGATATTTCGCTTCCAGATCGCTGCTCTCATGCTATGGAATCAACTACGCTTTCTAGTACATTCCAACGGCGTGTTTTCGACTAACTATAATGGAGTTCATCTCACCGACGATATCTCGCGTGGTGTCGTCGCTTTCTCGTTCTTCTTCTTTCTCACGATTGCCGGCTTGGCCTTGAGCCTTTCCGCCTTAGGGCTTGAGTTCACCACTGCATTGACCGGTGCAGCCACAGCCGTTGCCAATGTCGGTCCTGGTTTAGGGGATACCATCGGCCCCTCGGGTAATTTCGAACCGCTCCCGGCTACCGCTAAATGGCTGTTATGTATAGGCATGCTCATGGGCCGACTGGAAATACTGACAGTGCTAGTCTTGCTGACACCGATGTTCTGGCGGAAATGAGGCGCACTCATCCACTGCTGAAATATCAGGCACTCTCACTCAAACAAACAGCAAATCGCCATAGCTCCAGATGAGTGTTCCGATCACGACAGCGAGATAACAGACGAAAGGAATGGCTCGCCAACACCGCTGTACCGTCCCAGCCAAACGACTCGATGCTACTGTCAAAGCGCCATCACGTCTCTTCGCGGGGTGGAGTTCCTGCTTGCGATGATATTCGACACCGATGGAAAACAGCACCATCAGGGCACCCGAGCGCTGAAACCACTGGCCATCATTGGTAATGAAGCTCAAGTAAAGTGAAATCATCACCGGAACAATGGCCATGAGCATCATCACCGCTTCGATGATCATGGCGCCTCGAGTGGGTAATCTCGCGTCATGTCTGATGACATCTGTCATCTCGGCTTCCTCGCTCACGAATGACGTTCGTCGTTCTGTCGCTCACGGTCACCGCCCCTTACAAGGAACGTGTCAGCGCAGCCACGCTATATACAGACTTGGCCCTTGGCACGCGTTGTAAGGAATGACACAGCAATACCACTAATAACCATGACAAGGTAAAAATTCATTCCGACACGCCATCACCCGGCTGCCGGTTTCCTTTCCTGATAGGAGAGAACGCCCATGACATATCGTCTGATTCTCGTTGCAGTCTCTCTATGCATTTCATCCCAGGCCATCGCTGGTCATGTGCCGCCATTGGTCGATGCCGAGTGGCTAGACGAGCGACTCCATGATGATGACCTGGCAGTACTCGACGTGCGCTCCAGCATCGACGAGGGAGGCGATCGTGAGAGTTTCATCGCCGCCCGTATCCCCGGCAGCCGCTACAGCAATTATACGGATGATGGCTGGCGTGAAAGCCGCAACGATGTGGCAGGATTGATGCCCGATGTCGACCAACTGGAACAATTGATCGGTGGGTTGGGCATCAGTAATGACAGTACGGTGGTGATTGTGCCAGCCGGTACCGGTCCCACGGATTTCAGTTGGCTCGACAGGGCATCCGAACCGTAGGTGAGCTTCTCGAGTAACTTGGCTTTCGATACCGATAGGGGCTCGTCTCGCAGAGGTCTTCCCGCCGCGAGCCTCCCCTTATAGTGCTATCACGCTAACGCGGCATATCTACCGTAAGCGTTCAGCCAGTTCGACCAGGTCGGAGACGGTCAGGTCCGGTTCGCCTCCCCAGGTATCGAACGGCGCTTCCGCGCTACGACGAACCCAGGCCGCTCGCAGCCCGGCGTGCTTGGCGCCAATGACGTCGAAAGGATTGCTGGAAATCAGCCAGGTATCGTGAGCGGCTGACTCCAGCCGGGTCCTGAGATAGGCATAGACGGCAGGGTCCGGCTTGAATCGCTTGATTTCGTCAACGCTGACGATCTCATCGACATAGGAGAGAATACCGGCCTGCTCCAGGAGGCTGTTGACTGCCTGACGAGTCCCGTTGGAAAACGCCACACAGGTCGTCTTGCCACGATGCAACTGGTCGAATGCATCGGCCACATCGGCAAAGGCCGGCAATCTGCCATATGCCGACATCAAGTGTTCCTTGTGAACCTCACTGAGGTCGGCACCCAGGGCACGGTCGGTGAACTCGAGGGCCTCCCGCGTGCACTGGGCGAAATCGACGTAGTCCCCCATCAGCCCACGCCGGAAGGCATACTCCAATTGCTTGTCGCGCCAGTGTTGCGAGAATGCCATCGCCTTGTCGTGCAGAACCGACTCCAGTTCCGTCACCACGCCATGCGTATCGATCAGGGTGCCGTAGACATCGAAGGCCAGTACCTTTGCCATTGCTGCCTCCATCCTTCCATTGACGCTTCAAGGATAGCTTGGTTCAGGCAGTGTCGCGTCTCAAATCGTCAGAGGCACCGGACTCTCACTCTGTGACCAGGAGTGACAGGGCATAATTCGCAATAGCGGTATCCTGCACACCGGTACCTGTCAGATCACAGACCGTAATGGTCGACGGCGACAGTCGAAGGTTCAAGCCCGCATCGATGACCTGCCCCAACTCGAACACCTTGAAAGGCGGTTGCCGTTCGGCAAATGCCTTGAGTTCGCCATTATTTTCGCTCTGAGCACGGGTATCACAAACGAAGGCATCGGCACGAATCATGACTTCTTCATCGAGTTCCCGCTTGTCGGGGCTGTCGGATCCCATGGCGGTAACGTGCACGCCTTCAGGCAGATCCGTCGCCTTCAGGAGCGGCTCCCGTGAGGGTGTCGTGGTCACGATGATGTCCGCCCGGGCGCACGCATTCCGGATGGAGTCATGGACCTGGACTTCCAGCCCTTGACGGCGCATTGCCTCTGCGTAGGCTTCAGCGGCCTCGGTACGTCGTGCCCAGACATCCACATGCTCGATATCGCGCACCAGCCGCAAGGCGCGCACTTGCCAGTCCGCCTGCTCGCCGGCTCCCAATACAGTCACTCGCTTGCTATCCACACGAGCCAGATATTTCGAGGCGATGGCTCCCGCTAGCGCGGTACGAACCGTGGTCAGATACCCCTTATCGAAGAGGACGGCATCGACCAGTCCGGTTTCGGCCGAAAACGCCATCATCAACCCATTGAGACTCGGCAGACCACGCTGGGGATTGTCGAATGCACCGGTACTGACCTTGATGGCGAAGCGCTTCCAACCACGAATATGGGCGGTCTTGACATCGACTTCACTGTTGAACTCGTCCATGGCCATGGACAGTATCGGCGGTTGTACCGCCTCGCCACGGCCCAGAGAAGCGAATGCCTGCTCCACGGTAGTCAGTGCTGACTCGTCCAATGTCACGACGAACTCGATCGCATCGCGTTGATAGAGTTGCATGACAACCTCCAGAGGGATCACGGAAAAGCAAAGAAGGATAAACGTTCAGCGTCCCGCTAACCGGCGCGCCCGGTCGAATGTCTCCAATCCGATGCCATTGCCCGAGAGAACCAATGCTATTTTACGACCCTGAATCGCCAAGTCATGTTCCTCGATAGCCGCCAACCCGACGGCAGCAGCACCCTCGACAAGCATCTTTTCGGTCTCGAGGATATCCACCATGGCATTGGCAATGGCCACTTCCGAGACCTGATAATGTGTGTCCATCACCTCACGAACCAGGGCAAACGTACAACGGTTGTCGAGTCCGATACCGCCTCCCAACGAATCGCCCAGGCTCTCGACCTCCGCGACCTCGACAGGGCACCCGGCACACAAACTCTCCCACATCGCCGCCCCTTGCGACAAACTCACACCAACGAGGTTGATCTCGGGACGCACCGACTTGACTGCCGCACCGATACCGCCAAGCAGACCACCACCGGACAGCCCGACGATGACGTGATCAAGATCGGGCTGGTCTTCCAGGAGTTCGAGCCCGATGGTGCCCTGGCCTGCCGCTATCCAGGGATCGTCGAAGGGCGGGATGAGCGTCATGCCCTCCTCGGTCACCAAACGGTCGACTTCCTTGAACGCATCGTCCTGACTATAGCCGACACGACGTACCGTGGCTCCCAGCGCCTCGATCGCAGCCACCTTGTTGGCGGGAACCAAGGAGGACAGACAGATAGTGGCCGGCACGCCAAGGCGCGACGCCGCGTAGGCCACGGCCCGACCATGATTCCCGGTCGATGCTGTCGTTACCCCCCTGGCCAGGGTATCGCGACCATCTCGCTCGATCAGGGCAGCAATCATGTTGGTCGCCCCACGCAATTTGAAAGCGCCGGTGGGCTGGCAGGTTTCCAGCTTGAGGAAAATGTCGGCAGCGAAGCGGTCGGACAATATCTGCGACCGGATCAGCGGCGAGCGCACTATCTGCCCGGCGATCCGTCTGCGGGCCTCGTAAATCGAGGCCAGGGAAACACCATGCACCGGTTGAGACATTGCGGGACATGTCCTCCTTCCACGATGTGCCAACTCGATTGGGCGGCCCCCGTCCTAGTGACAGTTGCCGCCCGGTTCGGCATCACGCCGTCAGGGTACCCGCCCGGGTCAGCTCATTGGTGACTCGATCCACGGCCCGGCATGTGCGTGCCACGATGTCATCGACCTCATCACGAGTGGCGATCAGAGGCGGTGCAAAACCGAGGATATCACCCTGAGGCATGGCGCGGGCAATCAGGTTTTCGTCGAGTGCTGCAGCAGCGATCCTCGGCCCCACCTTGATCTTGGGATCGAAGGGCTCGCGCCGGGCTGGATCGGGCACGAACTCGAGCGCCGCCAGCATCCCCACACCGCGTACTTCGCCCACGATGGGATGGTCGGCAAAAGCGGTGCGCAGTTGCTGTTGCAGGTACGCCCCCGTTTCCGCCGCGTTGCGGGTCAGTCCTTCCTGCTCGATGATCGCCAGATTGGCCAGGCCGGCGGCACAGCCCAACGCATGCCCGGAATAGGTCCAGCCGTGACCGATGGGTCCATGCTCACAGGTTCCCTTTTCCAGCACGTCCCAGACACGCTCGCCGACAATCACGGCGGACAGCGGTTGATAGGCGCTGGTCAAGCCTTTGGCGACGGTGATCAAATCCGGTTTGATACCATAATGGTGGCTACCGAAATCGGCCCCGATCCGCCCGAACCCACAGACGACTTCGTCGGCGATCAACAGCACGTCGTATTTGGCCAGCACCTCTTGAATCGCTGCCCAATAGCCTTCAGGCGGTGGCACGATACCCCCGGTGCCCAAGACCGGCTCGCCGATAAATGCGGCCACCGTTTCCGGTCCCTCGGCCAGGATCATCGCTTCGAGCTGCTCGGCACAATACCGGGAAAATTCACGCTCACTCATGCCTTCCTGTTCAGGGCCGCGGTGATAGTAATAGGGTGCCTCGGTGTGACGGATGGTCTCGATCGGCAGATCGAACTGGTCATGGAACGCTCGCAGCCCTGTCAGGGACCCCGAAGCGATACCGGATCCGTGATATCCCCGCATCCGCGAAATGACCTTCTTCTTCTGCGGACGACCCAGGACGTTGTTGTAATAGCGCACGAGCTTGAGTTGCGTCTCGTTGGCATCGCTGCCGGACATCCCGTAGTAGACCTTGGACATGCCTGGCCCGGCGAGCTCGAGAATTTTCTCTGACAACGCGATCTGTGGCTCGTTGGCGTGACCGACATAAGTATGATAGTAGGAAAGCTCCAGGGCCTGCTGATAGATCGCTTCTGCCACCTCGGTACGACCATAACCGATGTTGACGCAATACAGCCCGGCGAAGGCGTCGATGAATTCGCGCCCGTCCTTGTCGACGATATTGATCCCCTTGCCGCCGGTAATCACACGCCCCGCCGCCTCGCCGTGGGCATAGTCCTTGAGATGGGTGGACGCATGAAAAGTGACCTTACGGTCGCGATCGATCAAGTCCTTGTGCAAACTCATGTCGTTCTCCTGAATGCCCCCGACTCTCGTGCCGGGGTGGTTTTCCTGAATGCTGTACGCCCGTTGTATTTCGGCGGTAGCCCCTTCTTCGGCAAGCAAGCGAGCTCTGACCAGACACGGCGGACCTTGATAAGCAAAGCAGAGTTTACGCGTTGCAAATGCGCATTTTCGCATCAAGGTCCAACGCCGTATGGCCGCAACGCAGCTAGCTCCCGGATACAGAGCCCAGGCCGCCCAAGCAGTAATACTTCGTCTCCAGATACTCCTCGATGCCGGTCACGCCCCCTTCACGTCCCAGGCCGGACTGCTTGACGCCACCGAACGGCACGGGTGGACCGGTCATCTTGACGGAGTTGATCGAGACCATGCCGTACTCCAACGCACGCAGCATCTTCCAGATGCGGCGGATATCATGGGTGTAGACGTAAGCTGCCAGGCCGTACTCGGTATCGTTGGCCATGGCAATGACCTGGTCGTCATCCGAGTAGGCCGTCACCCCCGCCACCGGCGCGAAATTCTCTTCGTTCCACACCTTCATGTTGCGAGTCACCCCGGTCAGTAGTACCGGCATGAAGTAGTTGGGGCCCGGCGCCTGCGTCTGATCACCAGCCACCAGGGTCGCCCCCCGGGAAATGGCGTCGTCGACGATCGACGCCGCTTTTTCCACGGCCTGACCATGAATGAGCGGCCCCAGATCCACTTCGCTATCCATGCCGTTGCCCACGGTCAGTGCCGACATGCGCTCGACGAAGTGCTCGACGAAATCGTCATGAATCGACTCATGAACCAGAATGCGATTGGCTGCCAGGCAATCCTGTCCTGCCGTCTGGAACTTGGCCGCCACGGCGGCATAGGCCGCTTCCTTGGGGTCCATATCGGGCCCGACGATGAAAGGCGCATTGCCGCCCAGTTCCAGCGACACACGCTTGACCGTATGGGCGCTCTGTTCCAATAGCAGGCGACCCACCCGGGTGGAACCGGTAAAGGATAGCGCCTTGACTCGCTCTTCATCACATAGCAACCGGGACACTTCCGCCGGCTCGCCCAACACGACATTGAAGACACCGGCGGGAATTCCGGCACGCTCGGCCAGTTCGGCTAGCGCCAGTGCCGAAAATGGCGTTTCCCCGGCAGGCTTGACGATGACCGGACAGCCGGCCGCCATGGCGGCGGCAGCCTTGCGGGTAATCATCGCCAGGGGGAAGTTCCATGGTGTGATCAGAGCGGCGATACCCACGGGCTCTTTCAAGGTACCCAATGCGGCATTGGGAATATGACTGGGAATGGTATCGCCATAAGTGCGCTTGCCTTCTTCAGCGAACCAGCGCACGAAACTGGCGCCGTACTCCACTTCACCGCGCGAATCGGGCAGCGGTTTGCCTTGTTCCAAGGTCATGATCGTGGCCAGATCCTCGCGATTGGCCTGCAACAAATCGTACCAGGCCAGCAGACGTTCGCAGCGCTCATCGGCACGCAACGCACGCCACTGCACGAATGCCTCATCAGCGGCATCGACGGCGCCATGCAATTGCTCGGCTTCCAGCCAAGGGATGTGGCCCAATGCCTCGCCGGTGGCGGGATTGATCACGGCTTCCTCGCGGCCGCCATTGCCATGAGTCCACTTACCGTCGACGTAGGCATGCTGCCGGAATAGACGCGGATCGCTGAGTTTCATAAGTCACCTCCCCTGAGCCGTCCGCTCGACGATCGCGAGGGACGAAAAAACGGTCCGAGCGGTATCGCACCGCTGGATAGACACAGGATAACGGGGAAGTGAACGCAAGTGTTTTTGTTAGCCAGCGGGTGACGTTACGGTTTTTTTTGTCTTACCCGCGGGGAAGGCAAAAGTTTCTGCATTGGCGAGCCGTGAATTTCCTGGACGTAGAGAGCTGGCAGGAAATACAGGATTTCCCCTCCAGCTTATGCCAATCTTCTGGGTGGGGGTATCAACGGTGGAGACTTGACGAACGTGAAGGGCTACCAACCTTACCGTCGGTAATGCTATCAAGTATCTAGTTGAATTGGCGGGCTTTCGTGTTTGACCGTCTTGGTCACGATATAGGTGAAATAGCGTTCAATGCCGATATCGGATACCAGCCAGGCGTCAATCAAACGTTGATAGGCATCGATCGAGTCGGCTTCGACCTTGATCAGATAATCGACACCGCCTCCCACAGCCACGCATTCCGTCACTTCAGGCGTTTCGTTGACCACGCCTTCAAATCGCCGAAAACTGTCGGCGTTGTGTTGCTTCAATTCGATCTGCACCCAGACCGGTGTCCGCTTGACCACCATGGCCGGGTTGATTCTGGCACTGTATCCTTCGATGATACCGGCTTTTTCGAGACGCCTGACACGCTCCCAACACGGGCTGACCGAAAGATTGATGGCTTCGGCGAGCTTCGATTTGGTGATCCGGCCATCCTTGGCCAGAATGTCGAGAATCTTGATGTCATAACGATCGAGCTTCATTGATCTCCATCCAGCGACTCCACCACTTCGGCGATCACGGCAATAGTATCTCCCATATTGACCAGTGATGGGAAACGCCGGGCAACCAGCAAGCCATCCCGTTCGGCACGATAGATGACAGGGGAAGCCCCGGTACGGGTCATGTCATAGACCCGAGCGATCGTATCGCCTTGCCGCACCCTGTCACCCAAGCCCAGCGTCAGTTCCAACAAACCGGTGTGCTCACTCTGCACGTAGCAACTGGCATCCGGCATATCGACATAGACCTGCGACTCATCGGGCAATTCGATCTCGCCGTCAAGCAGACCATAGTGAATCAAGCAGTTGCTGATACCACGCTCGGTTATGGCCATGCGTTCCGGCGTCGTGGATCCACCACCGCCGAGTTCGGTGGCGATGAAAATCTTGCCTTGCGACTCGACCGCCGTATCGAATAACCGCGCCGCATCGAGTTCGAACATTTTCATGGCATAAGGCGCACCGAACGCCTTGGCCCCCTCAAGCGCCTGACGTTGCTGATCCTTGTCGGGTAACACGTGCGCAGCACCAAAGGGTAGGATATCCAGCGTGCGGCCGCCGGAATGAAGATCCACGACGATATCGCTCATCGGCACCATGACGCGCGTGAAGTAATCGGCGATCTGCTCGGTCACACCACCGTCGGGGTCGCCGGGAAAGCTGCGGTTGAGGTTACCGTCATCCATTGGCGACGTCCGCGTTCCCGCCATCGCGGCAGGGGTATTCATCATCGGCACGATGATGACCCGCCCATGCACTCGCTCTGGCGTCAGGGTATTGGCAAGCTTCAATAGCGCCGTGATGCCTTCGTACTCATCGCCATGATTCCCGCCTGTCAACAGGGCAGTCGGCCCGCTCCCGTTTTTCACTACCGTCACGGGGATCATCACCGCTCCCCAGGCCGACTCATTGGTCGAGATAGGCAACTTGAGAAAGCCGTGCTGAATGCCCTCGGCATCGAAATCGACGGTCGCGGAGATCGGGCTGGGTCGCTTGCTCATACGAGAATTCCTTGTCTGGGTACGTGGCTCACTTCACGAACAACTGGCGCGGAAAATCGGCCAGCGTCTCGGCGCCGGTGTCAGTGATCAGAATGCTTTCGGTTATCTCCAGGCCCCAATCATCCATCCACATCCCCGGCATGAAATGAAAGGTCATGCCAGGCTCGAGAATGGTTTCATCCGAGGGGCGCAGGCTCATGGTCCTTTCGCCCCAATCCGGTGGATAGCTGATACCAATGGGATAACCGCAACGGGCACCGCCCCGGTCAAAGCCGTACTTGTCCATGGCGGACCCGAGTGCCATGGCGATATCGGCACAGCGGTTACCCGGCTTGGCTACGGCGAGCCCGTTGTCGATCCCTTCGAGCAATGCCGATTCCCCGCGCACGAAATCTCGCGGTGGCTTGCCCAGGAATACGGTCCGTGACAACGGCGCGTGGTATCGCTTGTAACAACCGGCAATCTCGAAGAAGGTGCCCTCGCCTTCACGAAAGGGGGTGTCGTCCCAGGTCAGATGGGGTGCCGCCGCGTCGCTGCCGGTCGGCAACAGGGGAACAATGGCCGGATAGTCGCCGCCATAAATGGTTCCGTCCGGCGCCGTCCACCCCTCGATCCCGACCCGATAGATCTCGGAAACCAGCTTGCTCTTGGCCAGCCCCGGCTCGACCATTTCGAGAATCCGCTCATGCATGCACTCGACGATACGAGCTGCAGTACGCATGTAGCTGATCTCTTGCGGTGATTTGATCGCCCGGCACCAGTTGACCAACGAGTTGGCATCCTGGAAACGGGCATGCGGCAGTTCTTTCAAAAGGCTCAGATATGCCTTGGCAGAGAAGTAGTAGTTATCCATCTCCATGCCCACGACTCCCAGGTGCCAGCCGCGGTCTGGCATGATGGTCTGGGCGAGGTATTCCATGGGATGCATATCCGGATTCTGTACGTAGTAATCCGGGTAATAGGTAATGTTGTCGGCATCCATCCAACAGGTGCGCAACGCGCCATTACTATCCTGGCGCCGACCATACCATACCGGTTCGCCTTCCAGGCCGAGCAGCACACACTGATGCACATAGAACGACCATCCATCATAACCGGTCAACCAAGCCATATTGGATGGATCGCTGATGATCAGCACATCAACGCCCTGATTGGCCATTTCCGCACGCACCTTCCAGAGGCGTTGTGCATACTCTTCACGAGTGAAAGGCAGAGTTACCTCGAACATGAGCCACTCGCTGTCACGATGATCATTCAAAACCGGCCCACACCGGTCAGGGAGTGAGCCGAGCCGACTTGCTGCGCACCCTGTCGGGTGAAGGTTTGAAAACGTGGCGTTATGAATGTCATGATTTACTATAAATGTAATCATGACAATTGCCAGTCAATGTCGTTACGCTGATACTAGCATTGACGCCAAGCCCGCCGTCAAAGGCTTTATTGAATCATGACAATTGATCTGACGCCCTATCTTTCCGATACCGGGCCGAAATACCTCGCAGTTGCCCGAGCGCTTTCCGAGGCGATACGGCAAGGCGATTTGTTGCCGGGTACGCGGCTTCCTACGCACCGGCAGCTTGCAGACAGCCTGGAAGTCAGTGTACAGACCATTTCACGGGCTTATGCGCAGGCCGAGAAAATGGGGTTGGTACAGGCACGCGTGGGCAGCGGCACCTGGATCAATACGCTCGATGACAGTCGTGAGTCGGAATACTTGCGTGGACAGGAACCTCGCTGGGAAAGCCCGACCATCGACATGTCGATTGCCCATCCAGTATGCCCGCCACTGCACCATATGCGATTCCGAGAAGCCCTGGCACAACTGGCCGAGCAGGCCAGCCCGGAAGTCATTGCCGCCTGTCGCCCCATTGCCGGGCTGCTACATCAGCGCGAACGCGCCAGCGAATGGCTCGAGACACGCCTCAAGGTGCCTGGCGATGCTGATGACCGGGTTCTCTGCAACGGCACTGCTCACGGTTTGATGCTGGCGATTGCCACCGTGGTTCAGCACGGAGATATCGTCCTGACCGAAGCGCTCACCGATCACGGTTTGATCGCATTGTCCCGTACCTTGGGCTTTCAGTTACGCGGCATCGCCATCGATGACGAGGGAATGCTTCCCGATGCACTGGACAGGGCCTGCCAACGTTTCCGGCCCCGTGCCGTGTGCCTCACCCCGACACAACTCAACCCGACGGGAGCAACGATGAGCGAGGAACGTCGGGACGCCATCGCCGAGGTGCTGGCCCGTCATGGCACCTGGCTGATCGAGGATGATGTTCATGCGTTGCTGGAACCGCCGGGACTGACGCCGTTGACGGCACGCATCCCGCGCCAGGGTTTCCATGTCACCAGCCTGACAAAATCGACCCTCCCGGGTCTGCGCGCCGGTTACCTGACCGTACCACGTGGACAATTGCATCATACGCTGCCACGGCTGCGTGCCACAGGCTGGATGGCGACCCCCTTGATGTTCGAATTGGCGCATCTCTGGCTGGCTGACGGGACGGTCGAGGAACTGGCTTCACAACAACGGGAACTGCTGGCAGAACGCCAATCGCTGGCAATCCGCATCCTCGGCCATCATCCCCTCGCTGCCCGCCCCAGCAGTCTGCATGTCTGGTTATCTCTACCGCCGGCCTGGCGGGCCGAGGAACTACAGCAACACGCCGAACAGGAAGGGCTGGCCATCACCACGGCGGTTCCCTTCATGGTCGAACAGTCCCCTGCCCCTCGCCGTATCCGACTGAGTCTCGGCGGCGAGCAGGACATTCACCGATTGGAAACCGGGCTCGAACGTTTGGCCAGCCTGCTTGACGAAGCCCCACCTCCAATGATGCAAATCGTTTACTGAGCGACGTACGTGCATCCCACGAGACGACGAGGAAATCAGCAACATGAAAATTCTGATACACATCGACGACATTGACCAATGGCGCGATGCGCTCGCCCGGCGACTGCCCGAAGCCGAGATCGTGACCAGCGAGTCGCAGGCTGCCGAGCGTCAGGGAGCCGACTACCTTGCCGTATGGAAGCCGAGCGCCGAATTGCTTCAGGAGCAGACATGCCTGAAGGGTATCGTCAACCTGGGCGCCGGTGTGGATGCCTTGCTGAACAACCCCGGATTGCCGCGGAACGTCCCGATCGTCAAATTGCGCGATGCCGGCATGGGAGAGCTGATCGCCGACTACACTCGCTATGGCGTCTTTCACTTTCAGCGCGACTTCGACCGGTATCTGCGTCAGGAAACCACATGTACCTGGCGTGAAGTCCCGGTAGTCGACAAGTCGGAATGGCCCATCGGCGTGCTGGGATTGGGAGCCATTGGACAGCACGTCGCCCTTTCGCTCGCCGCCGACGGCTTTCCCGTTCACGGTTGGAGCCGCTCCGCCAAGGACATCGACGGCCTGACCTGCCACCATGGCAGCGAGGGGCTCTGGGCACTCCTTCGTCAGGTGCGAACCCTGGTTCTGCTGCTGCCCGACACTCCATCGACTCGCGGTATCATCAATACCGAGACTCTGGCTGCACTCCCTGAAGGTGCCACATTGATCAATCCCGGTCGTGGTGCATTGATCGATGAATCCGCACTGCTGGAGGCACTGGGGCCGGAGGCTCAGGAAGGCCAACTGCGAGGCGCATTGCTCGATGCCTTCCCGGAAGAACCTTTGCCTGCCGAGAGTGAACTGTGGACGCACCCACGTATTCGGATCACCCCCCACATGGCCGGCCCGACGCCCATGGAGGCCGCACTTGACCAGGCCGTCGACGCCATTCGCGCCTGGGAAGCCGGTGAACCGGTCACTACCGTGGATCCCGAAGCAGGCTATTGACGGGTGAGCGTGTCGATAGTCATTCCCTCTACATATCGACATACCTCATGCCATACACTGGTAAGAGAGCACTTACGATAGCTCTACAGGAGGTGCGTCATGTCTCAGCCGATAGAAACCTATGGTACCGGCGACGTGCTGTTGGTCGTCGACATGCAGAACGACTTCTGTGAAGGTGGTGCCCTGGCCGTCGCCGGTGGGCATGCCCTGGTTCCCGGGATCAACGCGGAAATCGAGGCTGCCCGCCGGGCTGACGCGCTGATTGTGGCTTCCCGGGACTGGCACCCGATCGGCCATGTCAGTTTCAGTGACCAGGGCGGTCCCTGGCCGGTCCATTGTGTTCAGGATACGCATGGTGCGGCTTATCATCCCGACCTGGCGCTATCTCCCGACACGATCCGTGTCAGCAAGGGAACCGCCTTCGACCGGGATGCCTATTCGGCCTTCGATGATACGGGGCTTGCTACCTATCTCCACCAACGTGGAGCCAAACGTATCGTAGTCTGTGGTCTCGCCCTGGACGTCTGCGTCCGGGCGACCGCCAAGGACGCCGTCGCTGCGGGCTTCACCACCCGGCTATTGGCCCGTTTGAGCGAACCGGTCGACCCCGAACAACGCCGGCATTGCCATGCCGAACTCTCGTCCGCAGGCTGCGAGGTCGTGGAATGACGCCATTGACGCCTATCTCCGTCGCCGATGACGATCTGGCACTACTGACCGACCTCTACGAGCTCACGATGCTGCAGGCCTACTGGCACCAGGGCATGCGTGAGCGTTCGGTCTTCAGCTTATACTTCCGCCATCTGCCACCCAACCGGCGGTTCATGCTGGCCTGCGGTCAGCAGTATGCTGCCGAGCTGGCGACCCGTTTGCATTTCTCGGATTCAGCAATCGAGCGGCTGGCCGATACGGGGCTGTTCCGCGATGGCTTCCTGCAGTGGCTGTCGCATTATCGCTTCCGTGGCGATATCTGGACCCTACCGGAAGGCACACCGGTCTTTCCCAATGAGCCGTTGATGGAAGTCGAAGCCCCGGTCGCTGAAGCCCAGTTGCTGGAAAGCCTGATAATGAATCAAGTTCAACTCGAAACGGTGCTGGCGTCCAAGGCCGTTCGTCTGGTAATGGCAGCGGAAGGGCGGCCGGTCGTCGATTTCGGCATGCGTCGCATGCACGGCGTGGATGCTGCGGTACGTGGTGTCCGTGCCTATCGGACGGCGGGGATAGCCGGGACCAGTAATGTGCTGGGGGGCTTGCGCTACGACCTTCCATTGCGAGGGACAATGGCGCATAGCTATGTACTGGCCCATGATGATGAGCGGGAGGCCTTCCAGCGCTTCGCCGAACTCTATCCCGGCACGACGTTGCTGGTGGATACGCACGATACGCTCGATGGCGTGCGCAAGGTCATTGCGCTGAAAGATGCACATCCCGACCTTGAGATCGGCGCCATTCGACTCGACTCCGGCGACCTCGGCGATCTCGCTCGTCGGTCACGCCAATTGCTGGATGACGCCGGCTATCAGCAAATCCGAATCGTCGCCAGCAGTGGGTTGGATGAATACCAGATCCAAACACTCGTCCGGCAAGGAGCCCCCATCGATATCTTCGGTGTCGGAACCGAGATGGGAGCGTCAACCGATGCGCCGGTGCTGGATCTCTCCTATAAACTCGTCGAGTATGCCGGCAAGCCGCGCGTCAAACACTCACCGGGTAAAGTGAACCTGGCCGGACGCAAGCAGGTCTATCGACAGTGTGATGCCAACGGCGAATTCACCGGCGATGTCATCGCCCGGCGGGAAGAGTATATCAAGGAAGGCACACCGTTACTGGCTCACACGATCGTCAATGGCGAGGTGGATTCAGCCCATATCGCCACACTGGATCAGGCCCGCGATCAGGCCTGCCGATCGATCTCCTTGCTCCCCGCAACGATGCGGGAACTCACGTCAGAAGACGACGGTCGCAGTAGCGATGACTACCCGGTGACGCTCAGCCAGGCACTACAACAGTTGCAGCAGGACGAATGCGCATGAACGATGCCGAGACGATTTCTCTCCGCCAAGCCACGGCGCCCGATTGGCCGGCACTGTGGCAAATCATCGAACCGGTCTTTCGTGCCGGAGAGACTTACGCAATTTCTCCCGATATCCAGGAATCGTCGGCTCGACAGCTCTGGCTCGACGCGCCGACTGCCACGTTCATTGCGGAAAACGAGAATGGTGACGCCTTGGGCACCTACTACATCAAACCCAACCAGGCCGGTGGCGGTTCACATGTCTGTAATTGCGGCTACATCGTTGCACCGCAGGCACAAGGCATGGGTATCGCGACCCGCATGTGCCTGCACTCCCAGGATGAAGCCAGGCGACTCGGCTTCCATGCCATGCAGTACAACCTCGTCGTTGCCAGTAATGAAGGGGCCGTGCGGTTATGGCAGAAACTGGGCTTTTCCATCGTCGGCACCCTGCCCGATGCCTTTCATCATCCCGAACTCGGGCTCGTCGACGCACATGTCATGTACAAACGACTATGAACGTTGCGTCAGTCGAGCAAGGCGTTGAACTGCTTGATCCACTCGGGGTGCGCCGGCCATGCCGGGGCAGTCACCAACTTGCCGGAAGTGACGGCCTGATCGACGGCGATCTCGGCATAATCTCCCCCTGCCAACCGGACTTCCGGCGCGCAGGCAGGATACGCCGACACCCGATGACCTTCCAGCGACACTGCCGCTGCCAATAACTGAGCGGCATGACAGATGGCCGCCACAGGTTTGTCACTGTCAATGAAGTAGCGCACCATTTCCAGCACACGCTCATTGAGCCTGAGATACTCCGGCGCTCGACCGCCGGGAAGTACCAGTCCGTCGTAGTCGCCCGGCTCCACCTCGGTGAACGTGGCATTGAGGGTGAACCTGTGCCCCGGCTTCTCGGTATACGTCTGATCACCCTCAAAATCATGAATGGCAGTCTTGACGCTGTCGCCCTCGCGCTTCTCGGGGCAGATGGCATGCACATCATGCCCCATGGCCTGAAGTGCCTGGAAAGGCACCATGATTTCGTAATCCTCGACAAAGTCTCCAGCGATCAGTAGTAACTTGGCCATGATGCACTCCTTGTGTCTCCAATGCCGTTATACGGCGATGTTTAACCATAGCGTAGCCGAGCCAGGCAAACGCGCAATGGCACATCCAATCGGCCGAGGTGATATCCCATCAGCGAAATTCATTATGAGCCAAAAGATTTAGCCGCTACAGTGCAGGGCTCGCCTCATAGGCCGGAATCACCATCAATGCCACACGAAGGGAGTCGTCATGCTAGGTGGCCTGTTGCTCGTGCTATTGCCACTGATCCTAGGTTACATGGTGCCTATCCGTCATCACGGCGTCATGATGAGCATCAACCATTCCGTCAATGCTTCGATCTATTTGATCCTGATGCTGATGGGGATCAGTCTGGCAGGAATGGATGACCTCTTGCCCCAACTCTCGCGCATGGGCGGGAAGGCCCTGACTCTCTTTGTACTGACGACATGCAGCAACCTGTTAGCACTATGGTGGCTGTCTCGCCGGTTGGCATGGCGTGTCGAGGACTCGCCCATTGTCAAGGACGCACCAACCAGCAAGCTGACGGCCATGTGGGGGTCATTGAGCCTGGTTGGCGTCGTGATACTCGGGATCGGACTGGGGGTTCTGCTCACGACGTTCAAGATGCCTTTCGGTCCTGATATCGCCGAGATCATCGCGGAATGGGTACTCTACGTCCTGCTGGCCCTGATCGGTTGTCAGCTCAGGAATTCCGGCATGTCACTCAAGCAGATACTGCTCAACCGGTATGGATTGATGATTGCCGTCACGCTTGCCGCCAGTTCGCTGGTGGCAGGCCTGATCGCGGCACCGCTGCTTGCCCTGTCATGGAACGAGGGACTGGCCATGGCCGCCGGGTTCGGATGGTATTCGCTGTCAGGCATTCTGATCGGTGACCAACTCGGGGCATTGATGGGGGGCGTGGCCTTCTTCAATGACCTGGCAAGAGAGCTGCTCGCCTTTATTCTCATCCCATTGCTGATTCACCGCATGACCCCCTTGGCAATTGGCTACGGCGGGGCGACGTCCATGGATTTCACCTTACCGGTCATCCAGCAACATGGCGGCGTCGCCTGTGTTCCAGTAGCCGTCGTCAGCGGTTTTATTCTCTCGTTGCTCTCTCCACCGCTGATTCTGTTTCTGTTGGCGCTTTAACAGCACCTGGAGGCATGCATTTTCCTTGCACATTGAATGACCAATGGCTGCATATCGATCAGGTAGACTCGTATCTGCTTTGTTCTCCGGAGGTCTCAATGCCCCGCTCGCCACGTCTCGGACGACACCACGAACACACCCGGCTGAAAGTCTCCAGATTGGGGATCAAGCTGTTTGCAGTGATACTCATCGTTAACGTGGCGATCTCTGCACTGGTGTTCCTTGCCGTATCCCGCAGTCTTGACCAGGGCTTCATCGACTATCTCGAAACCACCCAATCCAATCGCGCCGAAACACTGGCCGAAGGGCTGGCCGAGGAGTGGGAACGTCGTGGTGACTGGCAATGGCTACGCGACAATCGCCGCGCCTGGTTCCGATTGGTACGACATCAACTCTGGCCCGGCGAAGGTCCTCCCCCTGAAGGCATTGAAAGGCAACTCGGCGATGCACGCGATTTCATGCTCCACGATGCCGAGGGGCGACCGGTGATCGGTCCACCGCCACGCAAGGAAGATGACGCTCCGTTGATACTCAACTGGTTACCGATCATCAGTAACGGCGAGCAGATCGGATCATTGGGCTATCGTCCGCCTCAGCAACTGATGGCACGGATGGATCGTATTTTTCTATCGCGCCAGCAGCGTAACCTGGGCATTATCATCGCCTCGTTGGCACTGGCATCGTTATTACTGGCTGGCGGCCTCTCCTGGTGGCTGGGGCGTCGTACCCGGGGCATGGCGATGGCGACGCAACGTCTCACGGATGGAGATTACAGCATCCGGCTACCGGAAAGAGGCCACGACGAACTATCGCGACTGTCCCGCGATTTCAATGTGCTGGCCGAGACCCTGGAAGCCACCCGTGAAGCTCGCCAACGCTGGGTATCCGATATTGCCCATGAACTGCGCACCCCTCTGGCGGTATTGCGAGGTGAAATCGAAAGCATGCAGGACGGCATCAGACCGCTGGACGAGAGCAACCTCCGCTCTCTGGCACAAGAGGTCGATCAACTCGAACGATTGGTCGGCGACTTGCGGCTTCTGTCTCAGAGTGATGCTGGCGCCCTGGAAGTCTCCCTGGCGCCCATCGACCTCGCCGAGGCGTTGAGCCTGCGACTCGACGAAGCTCATGGCTGGCTGGACGACCACGGCATCGCTCTTGAAACACGCATCGAGCCGTCGGTCATGATACGCGGAGACCAGCAACGTCTCCGCCAACTGTGGGATAACCTGATCGACAATACCTGCACCTATACACAGGCCCCAGGACACCTTTCCATCAGCCTGACGACGGAGGGGCAGCGGGCCAGACTCGCCTGGGAAGACAGTACACCCGGCGTGCCCGACGAGGCTCTTGTTCGTCTGACGGAACGTCTTTACCGGGTCGAAGGATCCCGTAGCCGTCAAAGCGGCGGTAGTGGCCTGGGACTCTCCATTGCCACAGCACTGGTCAAGTCCCACGGCGGTACGATGAGCGCCGCACACTCGTCACTGGGCGGGTTATGCTGGATACTTGAGTTTCCCTTGATCCAGGAGCCACAAGCATGAACGACCGCGACACCATCCTGATCGTCGAGGATGAGCCGAAGATCGCCAGCCTGGTTGCCGATTACCTGGACAACAGTGGCTTCCGATCACACCAGCTCGATCATGGCGATCGGGTCATGGAGTGGCTCCAGACCCATGAATGCGACCTGCTGCTGCTTGATTTGATGCTTCCCGGTACGGACGGCCTCACGTTATGCCGGATGATTCGCGAACATTGGCCACGCCTCCCCATCATCATGCTGACGGCCAAGGTCGAAGAGGTGGACCGCCTGCTGGGCCTGGAGCTGGGAGCCGATGATTACATCTGCAAGCCTTTCAGTCCGCGCGAAGTCGTGGCACGCATCAAGGCCGTTCTGCGGCGCAGCAGGGTTGCCCAGGCCCCCGAGACGGAGAGTTCAAAACCGCCACTGACACTTGATCATGAAGGATGGTGTGCCCTTGCCGATGGTCGCGATCTGGGCCTGACGGCAGTGGAATTCCAACTCCTCAAGGTACTGATGAACGCACCGGGCCGTATCTTTTCGCGCGACCAGTTAATGGATCATATGTACCGTGACCACCGCATCGTGTCGGAACGTACCGTCGACAGTCATATCAAGAAACTGCGTCGAAAGATTGCAGACATCTGGCCCGAGCGGGAAATCATTCGTTCAGTCTACGGCGTGGGTTACAAGTATCAGCCTGAGGAATGAGGCATCTGCATATCCTCGAAGCAATGTGCACGAGCATACTCGAATGTTGCACGCTTGCTGCATGGTCGTTGCACAACCGGGTTGGACACTGTTCATGAAGCGCATGAACGCGCTCATCAACCCATCAAGACAGGAGTCTCGACATGATTGCCACTCCATCCCGCAAGTTCTTGCTTTCCTCCCTCTTCGCGCTGGCCCTCTCGCCGCTATCATTCATGGCAATGGCCGCCCCGGGCGACGACCACTCCATGCCAGGCCACGGCAAACCTCCAATGCACCCCATGCATTTCGAAGCCATGGCCGAGAAGTGGGAGTTGAACGATGACGAGTTGGAAGCCCTGCGCGAGGTGCATGACGATTATCGTGAACAGCAAAAGGCACTACGTGAAGAGCACCATCAGGCGATGGCCGACATTCTCGGCGAAGAGCGCATCGAGGAGATGACAGCGCAGAAGCGGGATCGACGTCATGAGCGTTCCCAGGCTCGTCATGAAGCCATACAGGAGCGACTGGACACTCTCTATGCCAGTTGGAACCTTGACGACCAGGAGAAGCAAGCCCTGGCCGACGCCCACACCTACATGCGCGACCGGATCAGCGAACTCCGTGATCAGGAGTTCGACAGCCGCGAGGAGAAACGAGATGCCTGGTTGGAGATTCGCGATGAACACCGTGACGCACTGGCCGAAGTGCTCAATGAGGACCAGATCGATGTGCTGAAAATGGTAATGAAACCTGGACACCATGGCGGCAAGCCTCATGGCAAGCCGCACCATGGCGACCAGGCAACGGATGCCTGAACTCGCCCCGATGCCCGCCACCGGCGGGCATCCAGGACCTTTTTGCCACCTCATGCAGACACTGCTGGACTTTGATAGAGTACCCGACCTTTCATAGTAGCGATATCGATCCATGCCGTTTCTGCTCAAACTATTTCCTGAAATCACGATCAAGACGCGCCCGGTTCGTAAGGAGCTGGTCAGATGCTTGCGTGCCAACATCACTAACACGCTGCGTCAATTGGATGATGCCGTACGCGTCATCAATCACTGGGATGCATTGGAAGTCCGTCCGAGTGAAACGCTCTCACGGAAGGCACTCGACGAGCTAGAGACGGCGTTGACCCGCATTGCCGGTATTCAACAGATTCTGGTCGTGGAAAATGCAGTCTATCGTTCTTTCGAGGACACTGCCGAACGCCTGGTGCCCTTATGGCAGAATGAGATAGCCCACCGTCGTTTCAAGGTTCGCGTCAAACGCCGCGGCAACCATGACTTCCGTTCCGAGGCGCTGGAGCGCTATCTCGGCAGTGTGCTGCTACAGGCGGAACCGACGGCGAGTGTCGACCTTACCCATCCGGATGTCGAGGTGGCTCTCGAAATCAAGGGCGAGCGCATGAGCCTGGTGACCCGCCGGACCGTTGGTCTCGGCGGTTATCCGCTCGGCACCCAGGGTGCCGCGCTGGCCTTGGTCTCCGGTGGCTACGACTCTCCTGTGGCGGCCTACCGGATGATACGCCGCGGCCTCAAGACACATTTTCTGTTCTTCAACCTTGGCGGACCGGCCCATGAAGCCGGCGTCCGTGACCAGATACGGCATCTGTGGCAACGTTACAGTACGTCTCATCGCGTCAACTTCATCTCGGTCCCCTTCGAAAGTGTCGTCAACGAATTGATGGCTAAAATTCCCGATGGCCTGATGGGCGTAGTGCTGAAACGCATGATGCTGAGAGCAGCCAATCGGGTGGCGGCCAAGGGGCGGATTCCCGTGTTGGTCACGGGCGATGCCATTGCCCAGGTATCCAGTCAGAGCCTGACCAATCTGGGCTTGATCGATGCCGTCGCCGAACGCCCGGTACTACGCCCACTAGTGGTTTCCGACAAGCAGGACATCATCGACGAGGCCAGACGGATCGATACGGCCCGCTTTGCCGAAACCATGCCCGAATATTGTGGCGTGATCTCCAAACGCCCCAATACACGCGCCAAGCGTCAACAAATCGAGGATGCCGAGACGGCGTTTGATTTCTCGGTGCTCGAGCAGGCCGTGGAAAACACCCTTATCACAAGAGTCGACGAACTGCCCGTGCACTCATCCACCCAATTGAATGAGATCGAAGTGGTCGATACGCCGGAGGGCCTGGCAGGCAAGAGACAGTACTGCATCATCGATATACGACATCCCAGCGAGCGTGACGATGCCCCGCTCAACGTCTCCGATGTCGAACGACTCGATATCCCTTTCTATGAACTGCAAGACAAAGCCCGCGAACTCGCTTCCGATCGTTACTATCTACTCTATTGTGACCAAGGGGTCATGAGCCGTATGCAGGCCCTGCATCTGGCCGACCAGGGCCTGCATTATTTCGGCGTGTACCGACACATCACGACTCAATCGTAGAGCACCCCCGGTAACCAAAGGGCAATGCCGGGCACCAGGTAGAGTATGATCATGGCGACGAACACCATGAGCAGGAAGGGAGCGATGCCCAGGAAGATATCCCCCAACTGGATTCCTTTGGGAGCGATACCCTTGAGATAAAAGGCCGACATGGCCATCGGTGGCGTCAAGAACGATGTCTGAATGTTCAAGGCGACCAACACGCCGAAGAACAGCGGATCGATCCCGAAAAGCTGCAGCAGCGGCAGGAAGATCGGCACGAATATGATAATGATCTCGGTCCACTCCAGCGGCCATCCCAACAGGAATATCAATATCTGTGCCAGAATGAGGAATTGAAGCGGCGTCAGCGACATGCCATCGATCCAGTGTTCTATCAGCGAGTGACCGTCGAGCAGCGAGAATACCGAGGAAAATATCCACGATCCCACGAACAGCCAGCAGACCATGGCGCTGGTCCGTGCTGTCAGGAAAACCGCTTCCTTGAGACGCGGCCAATTCAACTGCCGATAGGCCGCCGCAAGAACAATAGCTCCCAACGCCCCGATACCGGCCGCTTCATGCGGTGTGGCCAGCCCGAACAGAATCGCTCCCAACACCGCCATGATCAACACGAACAGTGGCACGAAGGAAGTCAACAGTTGCCAGTACACCTGGCGCCACGGTACGTCGAGCTCTTCGGCCGACAGTTTGGGAGCCACTCGGGGATTGACCATGGCACGGCCCATGACATAGACGATATACAGACTGGCCAACAGCAATCCAGGTAGCAGTGCCGCTGCATAGAGCCGCACGACGGATACCCCGGCCATGGCCCCATATAGTATGAGCATGATGCTCGGTGGAATCAGAATACCTAGACAGCCCCCGGCGCAAATCACCCCACTGGACATACGCTTGTCATAGCCGGCCTTGAGCATTGCCGGCAATGCCAACAGCCCCATCAAGGTGACGACCGCCCCTACGATCCCGGTCGCTGTGGCGAACAGTGCACAGGTAATCAGACTGGCGACTGCCAACGAAGCCGGCATGCCGCGTGCGGCCAATTGCAGGCTGTAAAACAGACGGTCCAGGATATTGGCCCGCTCCACCAGATAGCCCATGAACAGGAACAACGGTACGGCGATCAGTACATCATTGGACATGACCCCATAGGTACGCTGTACCAATAGGGAGAAAATAATATCCCCGATGGCAAAGTAACCGAACCCTACGCCCATGGCGATCAAGGTAAAGGCGATGGGGAATCCCAGCATGATGAGAATAACGAGCATCCCCAGCATCAGGATGCCGATTTGCGGATCGCTCATGGCTGGATCTCCTCATCCTGAGAGGATTCCTTGAACTGGACGTCGGACAGCTCCTCGACATCACCGGGCCGCGCGGGCCAATTTCCCTCACGCAGACAGATGATACAGCGCCCGATCTCGGCGACTCCCTGCAGCATGAGCAGAACGGCCGCAAAAGGAATGACGAACTTGAAGGGATATAAGGGGGGACCGCCAGGCGTGAAGGAACTGTGTTCGTCCTGTCGAAACGAGGTCGCGAAATAGTCGAAGCCATTCCATACCAGGGCGATCACGCCTGGGTAGAAAAACAGCAAGAAGAGCACCAGATCCAGTCCCGCATGTAGCCGCGGAGGAAAGTAACGTGAAAGGACATCGGCACGGACATGCGCGTTGTTCGAGAGCGCATAAGCACCACACATCATGAATAACGTCCCATATAGCATATAGCTCGTGTCGTAGGCCCACGACGTCGGCGCCCTCATGACATAACGCATGAACACTTCCATACCGACGACAGCGGTCAGCAGCAGAATGCACCAGGCAAACGTCTTGCCAGACCAGTGGCTGATTCGGTCGATGACCTCGATACCCTTGTGCATGCAGGTCTCCGGCACCAGTGAATCTTCCCAGTACCAACGTCTCTATGGCACTGGCACTCGTTAACGTACCAGCCGCCATCCCTGGCTCTGGCAGGTGAGTGCGCGCACCGACCCCATCGGGCTCTCCTGCCCACGGTCATCAATACGCTGTATCGATGACCTCAGGGCATTTTCGAGGTATCGGTCGGCGCCTTGCCGAAGAAATGTTCATAGGCCGGATTCTTGGGCGCATTGCCTTCCAGATGCCATCCGACAACCCGCTCACAGTAAGCTCGCTGGCTGTCGATGACTTTCTTGAAGAAGGCGTCCTCGGACTGCTCCTCGATGACCTTGTCCCAAGCCTCGAGTTGCGCCTCGAGTACGGAATCGGGTGTGATGTAGGTTTCGACACCCTGTTCCTCACGCATAGCCTGGAGATCCTTGGGATAGCGATCCATGGCCTTCCAATACATCTCTGACGATGCTGCCTTGGCAGCATATTCCAGAATCGCCTGAAACTCCGGATCGAGACTATTGAATTTTTCCCGATTGAACATGACCTCAAAGGCTTCGCAGTCCTGATGATAACTGCGCAGCATCCAGGTCTTACTGACATCGGGGAATCCCAGCAGACGGTCGGAAGACGGATTATTGAACTCGGCACCGTCCAGCAAGCCACGATCCATGGCCGGTACGATATCACCGCCCCCCATGATCGTGACGGCCGCGCCGACTTCATCCATCAGGTCCGCCGCCAGTCCGACAGTCCGGTATTTCTGTCCTTCCAGATCATCGACACTACTGATGGGCTCCTTGAACCAACCGAGGGCCTGGGTCGGCATCGGGCCCGTCAGGTAGCCCACCAAAGGCAGTTCAAGCATTTCCAGCAGTTCGTTGTAGAGGTCGCGCCCTTCCCCACTCCAGAACCAGGCCAGGAATTGATGCGCGTCCCAACCGAAGGGGGGTGGTGTCCCGAACAGGGAGTAGGCCTTGTGCTTGCCATACCAGTATGCGCAAACGCCATGCCCCCCATCCAATGCCCCGGAAATCACGGCATCCTGCAATTCAAGGGCACCAACCACCGACCCTGCCGGCAAGAGGTTAAGCTCCAGACGTCCGCCGGACATCTCATTGACGATGCGCACATAATCAGCGGCGAACTCATGAAAGATATCTTGATCCGGCCAGGTGCTCTGAAACCGCAACGTCGTTGTCTGAGCCACCGAGATACTGGGGAATCCGATGGCAGCCGCACCCGCTGCTGCCGCCGAGCCCGTCAGGAAACGTCGACGCGATGTCTTTATTCCTGACCCGCGGGTTTCTGCCTCATTCGTACCCTCTGTGGTCAATGATCGATCGGTAGGGGTTGGAGCTGGCGTATTCTCGTTATTCATCTGACTCTCCCAGCGTGTTGTTGTCATTGAATGAGCGTCCCCGGCCTGGCTTTCAAGCCCATCGTCATGTGATCGGACACATCACGACACACTCTCTTAGCGGTCGGTTACATCAGGTATAGCTCCATCAAAGGGGAATGCAAGTAAGCCCTTAGACCAATAAACGGAAATTTAACTTTCAAAGCGCCGTCATACCGGCCTCACCGGCGAACGACACACCCGACACAAAGGCCTGTGGATACCGGAAGTTGAATTTCAGCAGCGATACACGTATTTTATTTGAACGATCAATCAAAAAAGAATTCACCAACACAATAGATACGGAGGGTGTCCTTCCCCATGTCCCATGACAATGCAGTCTCCGAGCGCCGGGACCGCCTGAATCCGGTGGTCTTTTATGGATCGGTGATCGGAATTCTCGTCTTTCTCGTTGTCACGATGAGTTTTACCGAACAAGCCGGTGCCTTCTTTGATACCGGCCTTGCTTGGGTCAACGAGACCTTCGGGTGGTACTACATGCTGGCGATCGTAGCGTATCTGGTCTTCGTGATCGGTATCGGCATGTCGCGTTTCGGCAATATCCGCCTGGGACCGGATCACTCCCGTCCCGAGTTTTCGCTACTATCCTGGTCGGCCATGCTTTTCGCGGCCGGGATCGGCATCGACCTGCTGTTTTTCAGTGTCGCCGAGCCGCTATCCCATTACCTGGCTCCCCCCGACATGGAGCCGGAAAGTCAGGCAGCGATGCGCAGTGCCGTCGTCCAAACCTATTTGCACTGGGGATTATCCGGTTGGGGACTTTATGTCCTGATGGGCATGGCACTGGCATATTTCAGCTACCGTCATCGGTTGCCCCTGGCTATCCGTAGCGCCTTGTACCCCCTGCTCGGCAAACGTATCAACGGACCGATCGGCAACACCGTCGATATCACGGCCGTCGTATCAACCGTCTTCGGTATCGCTACCAGCTTGGGTATCGGTGTCATTCAGCTCAATTACGGCTTGAACTATATGTTCGACGTGCCGGAAAACCTGTCCGTACAGGTCATCCTGATCGTCATGGTCGTGATTATCGCCACGATTTCCGTGGTCAGCGGCGTCGAAAAAGGCATTCGTCGATTGTCGGAGTTCAATATGCTGCTGGCATTGGCATTGCTGTTATTCATCCTGTTCCAGGGCCACACCCTGAAACTGCTCGATATGGTGGTCAACAATGCCGGTGATTACTTCTCGAGCTTCATCGCCAAGAGTTTCGATACCTACGCCTATGCCGATGAGGAGGCCCAACAATGGAAAGGCTGGTGGACGATCTTCTTCTGGGGATGGTGGATTGCCTGGACACCGTTCGTCGGTCTGTTCCTGGCACGCATTTCCCGCGGTCGAACCATCCGCGAGTTCGTCGCTGGCGCCTTGGGCATCCCCTTGGCATTCATGATGGTCTGGATGTCCGTGCTGGGTAACAGTGGTATCGAACTCGTGGCCAACCAAGGTATCGCTGAACTGGGAGAGCAGGCTCTTAACACGCCTCAAACGACGCTCTACACCCTTCTGGAATCCTATCCGTGGGTCGGTTTGACCGCCGGCATCGTTACCATACTCGGCATTGTGTTCTTCGTCACTTCGGCCGACTCCGGTGCGCTGGTGATGGCCAATTTCACGTCGATCCTCTCCGACGTCAACCATGATGCCCCCATCCGGCTGCGCATCTTCTGGGCCGTTATCATTGGCCTGGTGACCATCGCCCTGTTGATGGCCGGTGGTCTCAATGCCCTGCAAAGCGCCGTCGTGATAACTGCCTTGCCGTTTTCCGTCGTGATCTTTGCCATCATGGCAGGATTGTATCGTGCCTTGCGAACTGAAGGAGACAAAGCGGATGCCAGACGGCTGGTTGCCGGCGGGGAGACTAACGGCGACTGGCGTGAACGGCTCGACCGGGCATTGGATACCTCGACCCGGGCCGGTGCCTCCGCCAGCATCGAACATGCCATCCGCCCAGCGCTCGAACAGTTCGCCGCGGAACTCGAACAGCGAGGACAACAGGCCCATGTCAGTGAAGAGTTCATGGATGGCGAGATACTGCCGCGACTGACGCTGCAGGTCGACCTGGAAGATGCCCAGAGCTTCGTTTACCAGGTTCGCTCTCACCGTATGCGAACCCCGAGCTTCCTGCCGGTCGACGATGACTATTATCTGCGTCTGGATGTCTACCTCGCCGAAGGGGGCCTGGGTCAGGACCTTAACGGCTATACCCGCAGCCAGGTCATCAATGATGTCGTGTCGGAATACGCGCGCCACCTGCACTTCCTGGCCATGAACCCATCAGCCAATACCCCCGCCATGCCGGGTTCCATCGGCGAAACGGAAGCACTCGATACACCATCCTGATACTGTACCCGAGTGGATTCACCTGGCCCCATGGCGACCATGCCATGGGGCCGACATGCCTACCATTTCACTGACGTGGGTCGTCCTCGGCATTGATATAATCGATGCCCCAGGGGCCCTCGCCATGCAGTTGAATCACCGTCTCGCCTTCGGCATAACCGAACATCGGATCACCCGGCGACATGATCGCAAAGCCCCCTTCCGGCAGCGCCGCTGTAGCGTCCGGATCATACACTTCACCATGAGCGAAATGCAGTGTACCCGCCAGCACCGTCACCCGCTCATAGGCGGGATGCGTATGTGGCATGATTTCGTAGCCATCGTCGAGCCGCAAGCGAATGGTGAACGGCGCTTTCTCTGACATATCTCCCTCTATCACCGCAATTTCCGCCCCCTCGCCCATGGAACCTACCGGTCCCCATTCCAGTTGATCCGCGGTTCCCATGATATGGCCGTTACCGTGATAAGGCATGTCTGCCACACTCACAGCAGAGAACCCTCCCATACTCAATCCGATCATCAACAGCGTTAAGGTTTTCATGGCCTTGCCCCCTTGTCGTATTGGTTCCAAATGACACGACAAGATCTGTCGTGTGCTGCGAGGACGCAGATGCCTCTTGAAATGTTCCCGATGAAAATGCGGGAACCCTGTCCTGACTTATTGCGTCCTGGTGGTACGACGAGCCTTGCTTGCCTCGACGTGGGATAACCACATTGTGGGTCGGCATGAAGTGGCTCATGATCAGCACGAGAGATGGTCGAAACCGGGAGGCCACATGACCTCAGCCTCATCAGGCGGGTCTCGTCGCCAGCACCAGAAGCAGTGGTTCCAGCATCAAGTGGAGCCACTCATGGATCGGCTTTACGGCACGGCACTGCGCCTGGCCCGGGACCCTGATGATGCCGAAGATATCGTTGCCGAAGCGATCGAGAAGGCCTGGATCAAACTTGATGAACTCCGTGATCCCGAGTGTTTCACAGGCTGGCTATTCCATATCCTCAACAATACGTTCATCAGTGAATGGCGGCGCCGGCAGAGTCGTCCGCCATTCACGTCGGACGACGATGCTGCCACGCTGGAAGAACGGGATGCGGACGGGTTCTCCCTGTTCCGGCAACTGCACCAACCCTTCCTGCTATGGTGGGGCAATACGGAAGAACGTTTTTTGAACCACCTCCTGCAAGAGGAGTTGCAATGTGCGTTGGATGCACTACCTGATCGGTTCAGAGTCGTTCTGATCATGGTGGAAGTTCAAGGCTATTCCTACACGGAAACCGCTGAAATGCTCGGCATACCCGTGGGTACAGTGCGCTCGCGTTTGCATAGAGGACGGTCGCTGCTCCAGAAATCGCTCTGGCAGCAAGCCAGTGATGCCGGTATTGCAGTCAGTCGGCCGGGCAACGAGGGGGCTTCGCCATGACACGACGGACACTGACATGCGAGGAGGTCATCGAACAACTCTTCGACTATCTTGATCAAGAGTTGGACAGTCAACGACAGGTCGATATCGAATGGCATTTGGCCAAGTGTCGCGATTGCTTTTCCCGCGCGGAGTTCGAGCGGCGATTACGCGACAGAATGGAAGCATTGGCCAGCGTCCCGGCGCCTTCTCGCTTGCATCGGCGGATTCAATCCCTGCTCGACCAGTTCGATGATGAATCCCGGTCGTAGGCTTGAGCAACGCTCCGAGTGTCAACCAATCACGGGCAAGGTCATGGTGGCCATCCTCGGTTACTCCCGACAACAGATCATCTCAGCGGTACAAGGCATGTATACCGCCGTCGCCGATAACCCGGCATCGCCGTTCCACTTCCCCGTAGGCGGTTCCGCCTGTCATCGCCTAGGCTATTCTCCGGAGCATACCGCTCACATTCCGGCAGCTATCCTGGAAGCCTTTGCCGGCGTCGGCTGTCCCTTTCGTGCCAATATCATTCAACCGGCTGACCGCGTTCTCGATATCGGCGCCGGTGCCGGCGTGGACAGCCTGATCTCCCGTCAACTCGCGGGTCCGGCGGGACGCGTCATCGCACTGGATTTGACGTATGCCATGACCCATAAGCTCAAAACCGCAATCGATACCCATCATATTGATTCCGTCGATGTCGTTCAGGCATCTGCCGAACGGCTGCCTCTTGCCAACGACAGCATCGATAGCATTACCAGCAACGGCGCGCTCAACCTGGTGCCGAATAAACGTCTTGCCGTTGCCGAAATGTTTCGAGTTCTACGGCCGCAAGGCCGTCTACAGCTTGCCGATGTCGTGATCCAGCGCCCGGTCTCGGTGGATTGCCATGATGATCCGCGACTCTGGGTCGAATGCGTCGTGGGAGCCACCGTCAAGGAGGATCTGCTGGCGATGCTCCGTGATGCCGGCTTCGAGGACATACAAGAACTCAACACCATCGACTATTTTGCCCTCAGCCCCAGCGAACAGACCCGGGACATCGCATCCAGTTTCGGTGCCCACACCATCGAACTGAGCATGCGTCGTGGAGTGACAGCCCCATCGTCACTCCGGCAATGGATAAGGCGACTCGATCCGCGTCGCTGGTTCTTGTCGATATGGCGCAGAGGCTTACTGGGTGTCGCCAGTCTACTACTGGCACTGTTGAGTTGTTACGGGACGCTGACACTCGTCGCCCTGTTGCCTTTGCTAGGCCTTGGTGTGGTCATCGATCAGGATATCTGGGCGCTCTCCATCACGGTGTTTTCCCTTCTCACCTTAGCGGCGGTTGCGGCAGGAATGCGTCGCCATCATTCTGTGTGGCCGTTGCTAGTGGGTATCGCGGGCAATGCGACCCTGATGCATGCCCTTTACGTCGATTATCAGGCATTGACGGAACTCGGCGGTTTCATTCTATTGATCATTGCCACTGGGTGGGATCTATACCAGCGCCGCAAACGGGAGGTGGACATTCTGGGACTGTCGTCACCAAGAAGACCTGATCATGACTGACGAACAAACTGCGCCAGCTGGGTGGGGTGGCCGAGGTACGGATGTTCTTCACCGACACCACCAAAGGTCACGCGATATCCATGACGACGGGCGACGCCCTGTCCCCATTGCCGAAACTTGGCACGGTCCCACTCGAACCAATGATCTACATCTCGGAACTCACCGGGGGCAAGATCGAACAAGGGATTATACTCGCGATTCGGCGTGGTCATGACCAGTAGTCCGGGGCGATAGCAACCGAATACCGCCTGCTCGACTTCCGATAGACGTGTTGAAGGCACATGTTCGATGGTCTCGACCATGGCAGCCGCCTCGAAATCCTGGAAGCGTGACGAGCGCTCGGTATACGAGGCACATACCAGTTCCAACCGGCCCGGTTCGGCAGCCATAGGCTCCTCCAGCCGTTGTTTGGCCTGTACCAGCCCAATGCCCGATTGCTCCACCCCCATGAGCCGTACAAATTGCGGTTCTTCCATCAAGTACGCCAGCAACGCCCCCGACCCGCACCCCAGATCGATCACACTACGCGCGCCACTGGCCTTGAGCCGCTGTGTCACAGTCTCCAAGCGATCACTATGAAGCTCACTCATGGGTATCAACCACTCCATTCCAACAGCTAGGGCATTCTACGCCCAGCTGCATATCGGCAGAAGGGGAAGAATGAAAAAAGCGTTCTTCGCATTTCTGCGTGTAACAGGCAGGGCATTAGTCAGAGGCGGGATAGAGAAAGAGGATAAATCCAAGACTGACTTCATGATGAATTGTCGGTTATTTCCTATACAGGGTGATGGTAAAGCTTGGTAGGGTTCTTCTTTCACATGGATTCAGTGAAAGGAATGTTACATGGATGTCGGCAAGATCGGCGACAAGGTCGTCTGCAACTGCAAGGGTGGGCCTCATTCCATTGTCACGGGTGCCACGACGGTGTTCGTGGATAACGTGCCGATGGCACGTGTCGGCGACCGCACCTCGTGTGGCGCCACCATCACGACCGGGCTGGCTTGGTATCTGGTCGAAGACGCCCCGGTCGCCATCAACGGCAGCACCACGTCCTGTGGTGGCTATATCGTCACCGATTCAACAGCAGTGACCAGCGCACCTGCCACGATCTCGCTGGGAGATGGGATCAGGTTCCGCCAGGTGGATGATCCGCAAGCCGAGTTACAGGCCGAGATCGATCGGATCAACGAGGCAACGTTACGAGCTCGTGAGGGTGACGAGTCGAGTGCCAAGGCAAGTGGCATCGAACCGGGTTTTCACGTCGTTCGTTCGCCAGGTACCCGCGACGAGATCAAGCAGCGCCTGTTCGGTTCGCCTCGTCCGGACGTAGACGCCATGTTCGAGCGTCTCAACCGTCACCTTGGGGACTACTACGTGCTGCCAGGCTCGCTGGTCGTGCTCAGCGACCCCGACAATAAGCAGTGCACGGCGGAAGAGGAAGCCCTGCAGAGCCAGGCGTATCTGGCCAGGGCCGTCATCCAGACGCTCGAGCCTGACCAGGCCCAAGCGATAATCAACAGTTGGGGCGCGATTGCCGAGCTGGAGCAAGCCAGTCAAGTGACGGGTGATACCTCGACGTGGGGAGGCACCGCGGTATCGGGGCTTTCGAATCTCAAGCAGGCCAGCGCCGAAACGTTGAATGAATTAGCACAGATAGCCGATGAAAGTGCTGACTACGTCAAAACGCGGGGGCAAACCACCTTCCGTCGTCTTGGCGACATAGCGACGGCATGGATCAACCACCCCTTCGATCTTCCGGATACGGCTCAATCACTGAAACAAGCGATCGGCGTCCAAGTAGATCAGACCGTTCACACGATCCGCCAGGCCGCCGAAGGTTTTCCGGCCTTTCGCGTACCCACGGTATCGGATGCCATCCGCAGTGCCGGACGCATCGTCAAGTCGCTCAACTACACCAACTATCTGATGGTTGGCTTGGATTATACCGCGACACGGCTGGAGGTAGAGCGAGGGTGCTGTCTCGCGGCGGGTCCAGAAGAATGCCGCCGTGTGGCCTTACTGGAGTATGGCGGGTTAACTGGATGAACATTTGGAGCCGTAGGAGGAGGATTTGCCGGAAGTCAGGCTTGTCTGGCGTTTGGCATTACGCCCACCACCCTGGCTTGTTCCATCGTGGTGGGAGGCGCCGGTGCCTATGGAGGCACGAAAGGTGGCGATCCTTTGGGACGCAGGTTTGGAGAGGTGATTTATGACCTCACCATAGATGAGGGAGTACCCGACGCGCCATGAGCCTTGATCGACTGGATATCCTTGGGCCAATAGCCATCGTAGGTGGTCTGCTTCTCGTTTATGCGTTTCTCATGGTCCTTATGTTATTGGCTTAACAGGCCATATCGTAGAGAAGGCTGATAGATATCTTTCAGTGCTGACAACCGAAAAAGACCCACTTTTCAAGCTGGTCAACCTAAGCGGCGGGCGGCTGGGATGGTATGGCTGCCAGATTGTGCTGCGAAAAATGGGGCTGACAAATCGCTGGCCACTGACAGGAAGGCCAGGACGAGTAGAAGCCATCGATAAGGCCCCCAAATGGCTAAAGCATATCCTGGTGTGGATTTATTTTGGCCTTTTTGTGTCTGGGGGTAGTGCCTTTTTCTTGTCAGGGATGACGATGCTCATCGATAAATATTGGCTATGATTCGGCAATCGCTATCACTAGCGCCGATTGTTGTTTTTTCAGACATGGATTCATCGCAGTGCTGCGATGAAATCGAGTCGGAGGGGGAGTCGCCTCGCCCGTTTACCGTTGATTTCCAGGCACGGTTTTCCTCCAGCCCCAACGCCCGTAGTTTCCGGCGCCGAGTCCGCGGACGCTTCCACTGCCGCCAGACCACGCAGCGCAATCGGCGACGTATCCATTGATCCAGCGCTTCCAGGGAGCGCTTCACGTCGACGAGACCGAAATAGCTGGCCCAGCCCCGCATGACCGCGGTCAGCTCTTCGATGATCCGTCGGATACGACGCTCAAATTCGTTCCCGACGAATTTGTCCCGCTTATGCCTGTCGGATTTACGTCATGACGTTCCGTGCAAGTACCGGGCTTTGATGATTTGAGCCATCTCACCCCATCGTGACGCCTCGTATCCGCTTCCTGTTCCTCAGACCAGCGTTTTGCCTCGGACTTCCTCCAGATTCCCCTCGCGGGAGACACGCTTGCCGTCGGCCAGCACTTCCCCTTGCCGGGCGTGCAGGGGACTTTCACCCCCAAGTCATCCTGAGGCACCATCCTCGGGACCAGCGCCCGCCAGGCGCTGCGCGCCATGCCTGGCGCACGAAAAAAAGAGGCGTGCCTCGACACGCCCCAGGGAGAGACGGTATCTTGTGTTTTCTTGTTGAAGGGCGGCCCCGGCGGACGCCCGGGGCTGCGCAACGCCGCGGGCGCGAGGCCCGCGGCAGATGGCTCAGAAGAATCCCATCGGGTTGGTGTCATAGCTCACCAACAGATTCTTGGTCTGTTGATAGTGCTCCAAGGCCATCTTGTGCGTTTCACGGCCGATACCGGATTTCTTGTAGCCTCCGAAAGCGGCATGTGCCGGATACTGGTGATAGCAGTTGGTCCAGACACGCCCCGCTTGAATGCCTCGTCCCATGCGAAACGCAACGTTGATATCCCGACTCCAGACACCGGCTCCCAGACCGAACTGGGTGTCATTGGCTATCGCCAATGCCTCGGCCTCATCCTTGAACGTGGTCACGGCCACCACCGGTCCGAAGATCTCCTCCTGGAAGACACGCATGCTGTTATTGCCCTTGAGCAGCGTCGGTTCGATGTAGAAACCGCGATCATAAGCCGGATCGAAAGAGGCTCTGGAGCCACCGGTCAGGAATTCAGCACCTTCATCGCGAGCCACATCCATGTAGGACATGATCTTGTCGAACTGTTCCTGTGATGCCTGTGCCCCGACCTGAACCTCGGTGTCCAATGGATTCCCGCGCTTGATCGCCTTGGTGCGCTCCATCACCCGCGCCATGAAGGGCTCGTACATGCTTTCCTGAATCAATGCCCTCGATGGGCATGTGCAGACTTCCCCCTGGTTGAAGAATGCCAGCACCAGACCTTCCACCGCCTTGTCGACGAACGAGGACTCGGCATCCATGATGTCGCCGAAATAGATATTCGGCGATTTGCCACCCAGTTCCACCGTCGAGGGGATGATATTGTCGGCGGCACATTTGAGAATATGGGAACCGATCGGTGTCGAACCGGTAAAGGCGATCTTGGCGATACGCTGGCTGGTTGCCAGCGCCTGGCCGGCCTCGGCGCCGTAGCCATTGACGATGTTGACCACGCCTGGCGGCAACAGGTCACCGACCAGTTCCATGACCTTGAGAATCGAAGCCGGCGTCTGCTCGGCCGGTTTGAGCACGACACAGTTACCCGCCGCGAGCGCCGGCGCGAGCTTCCAGGTCGCCATCAGGATAGGGAAGTTCCAGGGGATGATCTGCCCCACTACGCCCAGTGGCTCGTGGAAGTGATACGACACGGTATTGCCGTCGATATCAGCCAACGACCCTTCCTGCGCACGGATGCATCCGGCAAAGTAGCGGAAATGGTCAACTGCCAGCGGAATATCGGCATTGAGCGTCTCCCGCACCGCTTTACCGTTATCCCAGCTTTCGGCAACGGCCAGCATTTCCAGATTCTGCTCGATACGATCGGCGACCTTGAGCAGCAGGTTGGACCTTTCGGCTGCCGAGGTCTTGCCCCAAGCGGGAGCCGCCTGATGTGCGGCATCCATTGCCTTGTCGATATCCTCTTCCGTCGAGCGGGGAATCTCGCAGAACACCTCGCCGTTGACCGGGCTGACATTATCGAAATATTGACCTCTGACGGGAGAAACGAACTCGCCGCCGATGTAGTTGCCATAGCGTGAATCGAACGATACCACCGCATCTGGCTGGCCGGGGTTGGTGTAGATCATGGCATACTCCTGTTGGATTGCGTCTATTATCGTTATGAGTGAAGCTCACCTCAGTGTTGGACAGCTGACTCGATCACGACATACTTCCCTGGCAGGAGAGAGACTCGTTCTTTGGTAGGAGTTCACCACGGGAGTCCGGATACATGTACACCCTGATGGTTGCCGACGACCACCCTCTATTCCGCGATGCCATCGTCGGCGTCCTGCGCGACGGCATGCCTGACAGCCGAGTCATGGAAGCCGACAGCCTGGTCAGTACGCTATCGCTCGCCGATGAACACGACGATCTCGACCTGATTCTGCTCGATCTCGGCCTCCCGGACGCAGAGGGGCTCGCGGGACTAAAACGACTCCGGGACTATGCGCCTCTCATTCCGGTGGCCATCGTCTCGGCAGATCAGGACCGTGCCACTGTCCTCGAGGCGATCAATCTCGGTGCAGTCGGCTATATTCCCAAGTCGACCCCACGCGGCAGACTGCTCGACGCATTGCATCAGGTGCTTGAAGGCAATGTTTATCTCCCGCCGGACATCATGCGGCGACCTACGTCCACGATGGCTTGCTCGACCGTCCCTGAACAGGAAACGGCCGGTGCCAATCTGGCACTACTCACCGGCAAACAGCGCGAAGTCCTGGCCCAAATGGCACTGGGCGACTCCAACAAGATGATTGCCTACCGGCTGGCGATTGCCGAAACGACCGTCAAGACACATGTTTCCGCCATCCTGCGCAAGCTCGGTGTGTCCAGCCGGGTACAGGCGATTCTGGTCGCCAACGAAGCGGGTATAGGGCATCAATCCGAACGCCCTTGAAGGTCATCGAGCATATTGACCAACAACATTTTCAGACGTAGCGGTTTGACCGGCTTGAGCAGGCAGGTAAATCCCAGATCCCGTGCCCGCCGTTTCAACTCGGCGTCATGATTGGCAGTAATTACCAGCACGGGCAAGTCCGGCCGCTGCTGGCGCATTGAGCGCGCTACAGCCAATCCATCCGGTTCGCCTTCTGCCAAGTGGTAATCGATGATCAGCATGTCCACGTCACGATCATTCACTACCTCCAGACGATCCAGAGAAGCCGCTCCGGACACATCGGCTCCCCAGCCACTCAACAATGCCGTCATTCCCTCACAGATCGCCGGATCGTCGTCGATGACCCAGATATGCATCCCGGTCAGCAAGGCGCCGGAAGCGATGGCATCCTGAGGAGGTAGCGCATGCGGTTGTTGCTTACCATAAGGGACCAGGATCGAAAACGCCGACCCCTGCTCCGGTCGGGATCGCAAGCGCAACGGGTGGTCCAGCATGGTCGCGATACGGTCGACGATTGCCAGTCCCAACCCCAGACCACGGTCTCGAGTATCGGTGTGCGAATTAGCGCGACGAAACTCAAGAAAAATAGCCTCACGCTGGTCGTCGGCGATCCCCGGCCCGGTATCGGCCACGACGATCTCCAGTCCCTGCTTCCGGCGTCGGCATCCAAGCGTCACCCGCCCCTGCCTGGTATACCGTAGGGCATTGGTCAGGAAATTACGCACGACTCTTGCCAATAGCTGCAGATCGGAATGCACTACCGCTGAACTCGGCACATAATGCAACGATAACCCCTGCGCGACGGCAACCTGACGGTACTCCTCGGCCAGCATATCCAGCAGTTCCGACACGGGGAAAGTCGCCACATCGGGTTTGAGGACCCCCGCATCCAGCCGTGAGATATCAACGAGGGTACCCAACAGCCCCTCGACATCCTTCAATGACCGACCGATGTGACCAACCAGGGCCTGTGAGGCAGCCGGCATGTCATGCTCGGCCAGGGCACTCGTAAACAGACGAGCGGCATTGAGAGGTTGAAGCAGGTCATGACTGACGGCTGCCAGGAACTTGGTCTTCGACAGGTTGGCGGCTTCTGCTTCCGCCTTGGCATCACGTAGTCCCTGCTCGGCAGCCAGCCGCTCATCGATTTCCTCGCGGAGCTTGGTATTGAGTTGCCCCAATTCTTCGTTGGCCTGACTCAATTCATCCAGCGTGCGATGCAGTGTTTCCGTTCGCTCGCGGACCTGCTCGGCCAGCAGTACGGCGTGTTCGAACGCCGCATAGGGAGCGCCTCCAGCAACACCGCTCGACTCTACACGCTCGATCAGTGCCTGGCACACTTTACGCAAGCGGGCATTCTCTTCCGCCAGGGCCAGCTCGCTCGGGGTCGATGCCTCACTCGAACGGTCGTCCGTGGGCGCGCCCAATGACAACCCCGGTGAACGTCTGGTTGATGTGCATGCCATGGTGCTGCTCCCCATAGGTGTTGAAGCCGACCACGCCGTAACGGGTCATCAACCGTGAAGCGGCGTCCACTTGTCCCAACGTCTCCAACTCCAGCCGGCGTAGAAAACAGTCACAACCGATGATCAATTCGGGACGACCCAGCCGAGCCTCGAGATCGACGAAGATGGTTTCCAGGTCGTCGAGAATCGACGCCGGCTCCATGGCGGTCAGTACGATGCCAGTCTCCACTGCACAGTAGAAACTCAAGCTGCCATCGGGGTTGGCACGCTGGATCGAGCGTACGTAGTGATGGTCACCAATTTTCACGGCCAGAGGAAAGCGGGCGAAGATGCTTTCATCGAGTTCCGTCACCGAACATCCCACCAGACGCGCATACTCTTCCGCCGCCGGTGCTGCATTGAGTTCATTGACTCGCCGTTGTGCTCGGTCAATGGCTGTCACGACCAGCTTTTCGCATCGCGAACGCAAGTGATGCGTCGTGAAGACCTCAAACGGCATATCGGTGTTGAACATTGCCACCACGGCCGCCTGGCTGTGAAACCGGCCGCCATGATAGACATGGGTATGTGCCAGCCGGTTATCGTCCCCGGCAGAACCACCAAAGCTGGGGATGCTTCCCAAGGCGGCATCCAGCGTGGCCAGCACCTGCTCCTCGCTGCTGGACAAGCCGTCGAGCAGCGTCAAGGCGAAGCTATGGCCGCTAATCGGTGCCAGGGCCTGACGCCGACAATCGCTCAGCAGGGAATCCGTCAGACGCTGCGCACGCTCCAGGTCGAAGCGCGCCAGATCCTCGACCAGAGCCAGCGACATGGCAAAGTGACGCCGATCAAACCCCATCGCCACGATACAACCCCGGCCATAGCCGGCCGGAGTGATTTCCCCCGCCGTCGTACAGCCGCTGACCGGCACGTCAGCGAATGCCTCGTCCAGCGCCAGTCCCAGCGCATCCAGAGGATATTCCGCGCTACAGAAAAACAGCACGAATCCCAGCTGATCGTGGGTCAATGCCAAGGCCAGTGCGTTGGCTGCCTGCCGGGGATCGTGACTGTCACTATAAGCCGTGCGCACGATGTCGGATGCGTCGAGTTCGCCCGTGCGGTTGAGCGCTTCGGCCATCGGCAAATCCAGCATGACGATATTCCCATGATCGGGCTTTACCGCAGTGTATGCCTGAGTCGTTCACTTTCACAATGGAACGCTGCAGTATCGACAGTGAGCGATCAAAGAGTGAACGGAGTATGGAGAAAGGCATGAAACAGCGTCGGCGCCTCATGGGGCGCCGACGCTGATCGAACGTTGCATTGACGAAAGCTCAGGCACTGGCCTCGACCGCCACTTCCTGGCCGCCTCGCTTGATGAACGCGTAACCCAATCCCGTGACGAGCGAACCGATGACGATCGCAGCAAGATACAACGCGACCGGCGTAATGGCATTGGGAATCAGTAGTACGAAGATACCACCGTGGGGCGCCATCAGTTTTGCGCCGACCAGCATCGATAGTGCTCCGGTGATCGCCCCACCGATCATGCTGAGAGGAATGACCCGTAACGGATCCTTGGCAGCGAAGGGGATGGCTCCTTCGGTAATGAAGCAGCATCCCAGTACCAACGATGCCTTACCCGCTTCACGCTCGGGATCGGAAAACTTCGCCTTGGCAACCAGGCTAGCGATGCCCATGCCGATAGCGGGGACCATGCCAGCCGCCATGATCGCCGCCATGGGGCCATAGGTTTCCGAGGACAGCAGCCCCACGCCGAAGGTATATGCCGCCTTGTTGACCGGCCCGCCGAGATCGAAACACATCATCGATCCCAACAGGATGCCCAACAATACCGCGTTCGCTGAGCTCATGTTTTCCAGGAACGTCGTCAGCGCCGAAAGGACCCCGGCAACTGGTTCGCCGATGACATAAATCATGATCAGCCCGGTCACCAAACTGGTAATCAGCGGGATGATAAGAATGGGCTTGAGAGATTCGATGCTTGACGGCAGCTTGACGTATTGTGCGACGGCTTTCGCCACATAACCGGCCAGAAAGCCGGCCAGTATCCCCCCGATGAAGCCTGCCCCGACTTCCGATGCCAGCATCCCGCCGATCATGCCCGGCGCGATCCCCGGTCGATCCGCGATCGAATAGGCAATATAGCCCGCCAGCACCGGAATCATCAGGGCGAATGCCGTTCCGCCGCCAATCTGCATCAGGGCAGCAGCCAGCGACCCTTCCTCTTCGGCGGCATTGATGCCGAACACGAAGGACAACGCGATCAGCAACCCGCCGGCCACCACCATCGGCAACATGAAGGACACACCGGTCAGCAGATGCTTGTAAACGCCCTTTTCCTTGATGCTCTGCTTGCGTTCGCCGCCGGACGGTGCCGAAGCCCCTGATTGAATCTCGGCGTTTTCCAGCGCTTCCTCGATCGTGGGGCGCGGCTTCTTCAAGGCATTCCCAGTGGAGGTATACCACACACGCTTACCGGCAAAGCGGGTCGGATCGACTTCGATATCGCAAGCCAGTATGACCAGGTCGGCATCGGCAATTTCTGCCTCGGTCAGTTGATCCTGGGCTCCGACCGACCCTTGGGTTTCGACGCGAATCTGGTGCCCCATGGCCTTGCCGGCCTCGGCGAGCGCCTCGGCCGCCATGAATGTATGCGCCACCCCGGTGGGGCAAGCCGTGACCGCCACGATCTTGCTGCCGTCCGGGGCTGCTGGCTCTGTTACCGCCTGAGGTACATCAGGCGCATGATAAGTGGTCGCGTCCCGATGGGCGCGGTCAAGAAACGCTGACGGATCCGGCAGGGCCTGATCGATCGGCGCCTGATACAGCGGCTTTCCCTCGAATCGTGCGGCAGCAGGCACATGATCCGCCGCGACGACCACGAGGTCCGCCGATGAGATGGCGGCATGGTCGACCGGCGTGACGGACTCCAGCTCACTGTGCATCTCCACCGTTACCTGCCAGCCACGCTGGTGTGCAGCCTGTTCGAGACGACGGGCGGCGAGGAAAGTCGTTGCCATCCCACTGGGGCAGGCAGTGATCAGAATAATATTCATGCGAGCGCTCCATCCGCGTCGACATCGTCGAAACGATGCACGCGGGTCTGTTGTTGGAGTTGATGGATATCATCGGCATGGGGGTTGCCGACCCCGACATGTCGAACGGACTCTGCCGCCAAGGCGGTGGCAAATGTCAGGATCTGCGCCGGCGGGTGACCCGCCAGCACACCATGCAGCATGGCTGCCACCAGCGTATCGCCGGCGCCGACGGTACTTTCGACGGACACTTTCGGTGGTGTCGCCAGGTAGCCACCGCGCTGACTCACCCAAAGCACGCCCTCATCACCGACGGAGATCAATGCCTCGTCGACACCGGACCGGTACAGACGATGAGCGGCCAATAACCGTTGATCGTGGGTCGATAGAGACTCTCCCACCCAGTCGGAGAGCTCATGCTCGTTGGGCTTGACCGCTGACGGTCCGGCCTCGATGGCGCGGGTCAACGCCTCACCACTGGTGTCCACCCAAACCGGCAATCCTTGCTGTCGCAGTCGCCCGATCAAGGCCGACTGGTCCTCGGGGGAGATACCTGGCGGCAGGCTACCGGCGATCACGACCGCATCAGGCTGTTGCTGCGGGTCGGCAGCCAAGGCATCGAGCCAGGCAACCCAGCGCTCCCAATCGGCACGCTGGATATTGACTCCAGGGCCATTGATGTCCGTAACACGGCCGCCCTCCTCGGCCACCTTGGCATTGATGCGGGTTTCGCCCGGAACGCGTTGGAAGGCATCTTCGACACCCAACGTCTGGAACAATCGAAGAAAGGGACCATCATTGGCGTTGCCCAGGAACCCCGATACAGTCACCTCATTGCCAAGTGCCACCAGGACACGAGCAACATTGACTCCTTTACCGGCGGCGTCCAGATGCGTTTCATCGGTGCGATTGACCTCACCGAGCATCATTCGGGGTAATCGGATGGCGAGATCCAGCGCCGGATTGAGACTGACGGTCAATATACGTGCCATTACAGTGCCTCCAGCGCTTCTCGCACGGCCTCGCTGGTCGCCTGCGACAATGCAAGTGCCGCCTGGCGCTGGGCCTCGCTCATGTCGAAATCGCGCAGTCGCGCCTTGACCAACGGCACCTGGCGCGACGCCACCGACAACTCATCGACACCCAGCCCTACCAGTACCGGCACGGCGGCGGCATCGCTCGCCAATTCGCCACAGACACCAACCCATTTGCCCTGAGCATGGGCGGCATCGACGGCCATCTGGATGAGACGAAGCACGGCGGGATGCAGGCCATCTGCCTGGGCGGAAAGCTCCGAATGGCCGCGGTCGATAGCCAGCGTATACTGGGTCAGATCGTTGGTGCCGATAGAGAAAAAGTCGACCTCCGCTGCCAGACTCGGCGCCAGTAGCGCACACGACGGCACCTCGATCATCACACCGAGTTGCACATCGGTGGCACGCTCTGCCTCGGGGAGCTGCTCCAGAAGTCGATCGAAGATTGCCCGGGCCTGACGGAACTCGGCAACATCCTTGACCATTGGCAGCATGATCCGCAGCGGGCAGCCACGCCCCGCTATCAACAATGCACGTAATTGCGTCTCGAGGATGTCCGGCTTCGTCAATGCCAGACGAATGCCACGTAACCCCAGAAAGGGATTGTCTTCCTGCGGCACCGGCCAATACGGCAGGGGCTTGTCACCCCCGACATCCAGCGTTCGGGCCACCAACGGGCGGCCGTCGAGATTCTCTGCGGCTGTACGGTATTCAGCAATTTGGGTATCGAGATCCGGGGCCTGAGCATGCGCCATGAAAATGAATTCGGTCCGCAACAAACCGACGCCCTCGGCGCCCCTTTCCACGGCATCCTGGGTGTGGGCGGTATTCCCCAGATTGGCGGCCACCTCCACCCGATGGCCGTCGCTGGTGCGCCCCTCTTCGAACCGTGCCTCCCAAGCGTCGCGCTCGCGTCGTTCGCGCTCCTTGAGACGCAATTCGGCACGCTGCCGCCGTGCCGTTGACGGCGCCGGAATCACGCGTCCACGTTCACCGTCGAGTATCAATTCCGTCCCATTGTCGAGCGCCATGGTTCTCGCCCCGGCACCGACCACGGCGGGAATACCCAAAGCACGGGCCAGAATGGCACTGTGTGCCGTAGCACCGCCTCGGGCCGTGAGCAGACCTTGTACCCGACGAGTATCCAGACGCGCCACATCCGATGGGCCGATATCGTCCATCACCAGTATGTAGGGGCGCTCCGGTGGTGTCGGTAATTCGACATGACAGAGCACACCGAGTACGCGCCGTCCGACGTCGCGCAGATCCGCAGCACGCTCGGCGAGTAACCGATCAGCCAGCATTTCCTGGGCGTGGGCAGCCGTATCGATCGCTCGCCACCAACCCGCTTCGGCGGAGAATCCTTCACGGATACCCTCGCGTGCGGCTTCATGCAGCTCCGGATCATCAAGCATTTCCTCATGCATCGACAGGATCTCGGACACCTCACCACCAGGCGCCTGACGAATCAAGGACGCCAGCTGTCGTCCCGCCTCCTCGATGGCGGAATCGAGCCGACGCAACTCTTCCGCCGGCTGCTCAGCCCGCTCGGGATAGTCAAAACGTGGCGGTCGCATCACGAACGCTTCGGCAATCGCCAACCCCGGCGACGCCGCCACGGCCAGGTGAGGCACATCGGCCTCCAGTGGCTCGACGGAAGGCTCGGTTATCGGAGCCACATGCTCCCGGCCTTCCTCGAAAGGTGCGACCTTTTCCCCCAGTCCCTCATTGACGACACGACAGACCGCACTCAGCGCGCTATCGGCCCCCTCGCCTTCGGCCGAGAACAATAACTGCTGCCCGCGACGTGCGCCCAGTCCGATCACCTTCGTCAGGCTGGCAGCAGAGACCGCTGCACCGCCACCTTCCGCCAGCCTGACCTTGACGGGAACGGACTGTTCGCGGGCCACTTGCACCAGCTGCTTGGCCGGCCGTGCATGCAACCCATGCGCGTTGAGCACCCTCGCCGTCGCCGTCCTGGCACTCGCTGATTCACCGGCGAGTCGTGACAATACCGTTGCCGAATCGGCGCCGACGAGCGTTTCGCCGGCCCGGCTGTCCAGCAACGTCATGATACGCTCGAGCAGATCACGGTGCGCACTTCCCTGAGCCGCAAGACAGAACACGCCATTGACCGTACCCAGAGGGCCCTGAAAGCTCGCTTCCGGCGTCGCCAGAGCCAGAGCCGGCGTCTGCACACCGACCGGACTCGATGTCAGCCAAAGGCCCTGTCCCAGAGGATGGGCCTGTTGATCTGCAATGGCGGCAACGAAAGCGTTGTCGACACAACCGGACTGGCGCAGCCGGGCTGCCCCGGCCAGCGCCAGTTCCAGAGAATCCGAAGCGGGAAAATTGAGGCACAGGGTATCGGCGTCAAGACGTGCTTCAAGGGGAGCCTTCGACAGCAGTGCAGCAATTTCCCGGGCCGAGTCGGCAGCTGCCAAGCGCTCAGCGACTCCCTCTCGATCCAGAACGTGTGTCAGCTGTCGCAGGATATCCAGATGTTCATCGCTCTGGGCCGCTATCGTCACCAATACATGCACGCGATTGCCATCATGCCACTCGACACCACGGGGAAACTGAATGACGCGGACACCGGTCCGATTGACATGATCTCGGCTATCCGGCGTGCCATGGGGGATGGCAATGGCGTTACCGAGGAAAGTCGACGATTGGGCCTCGCGATCATACAAGCCTTGTCGGTAGCCCTCAGTCACCAGACCGGCTTCGCTCAACTGTTGCGCGGCCAGATCGAGTGCCGATTGCCAATCTTCGGCATGTCGGTCGAGGATGATGTCATCCTGGTCGAGTGTCAGCATGGTGCTCTCCCGTATGAGGTTCGGTGTGTGTCCTGCATCACGACCTGACCCCTGACTACGAAGTCCCTTCTTTAATGATGAACGTTCATCCATCCAGAACGTCGAGGCAATGATTGAACAGCTAAGCTGAATCGTGTCACCTTTAATGTAAAGGCAATGCTGAATCGTGTTCAGCCATTTATCAAGCGTTGAGGGATTCGACCTTAGCAGGGGGTGGGTGGCGTGCTGTTTCACGTAGAATGGGACGATGGCTGCCCGTGACAGGTACAGATGAGGACAATCAATGACACTCGCTGAAATCGCGCGACTGGCTGGCGTCTCGCGCACGACCGCCAGCTACGTCATCAACGGCAAGGCGCAGGAGCGCCGTATCAGTCAGGATACGGTCGACCGTGTCATGGCAGTCGTCGAACGACACCACTACCGTGTCGACGCCCAGGCAGCGGCGTTACGTCGAGGATCGAGCCACACGCTGGGACTGATCATTCCCGATCTGGAGAACGCCAGTTATGCTCGACTGGCGAAGCGACTCGAACGTGGTGCACGTGAGCGGGGTTATCAGCTCTTGATCACCGGCTCCGACGATAATCCGGACAGCGAAAGGGAGTTGGCGCGCGCGCTACGTGCGCAGCGTTGCGAAGTCCTCATCGTGGCGAGTTGTCTCTCGATGGACGACCCCTTCTATATCGACGTCATGGCGTCTGGGTTGCCGGTCGTAGCCGTTGACAGGGCTCTCGATCCACGCCACTTCGTAAGTATCGTCAGCAACAATCAGCCCGCCGCCATGACACTGACTCAGTCCGTATTGGCCCCGGACGTCGAGCATATTGCCTGGCTGGATGCCGTCCCGGCGTTGTCGATCAGTATTGAACGGCGTGCCGGTTTCAACAAGGCTCTGGCCGATCGCGATCTGGAAATCACCATGCTGAGCGGCAACAGCTACGACCGTAGCGAGGGCGCGCGCTTGATGCGTGAACTCCTGGCCCAGGGACCGCTGCCCAATGCCTTGGTAACAGCGTCCTACACGCTGCTCGATGGCGTGTTCGATGTCCTGCTGGAAAACGGTGGCCTACCCGACGACCTGCATCTAGCCACCTTCGGTGACGATCGGTTGCTGGACTTTCTACCGCTGTCCATCAACTCACTCCCCCAGGACCATGACCGCATTGCCGATTTGACCCTGGATCGCGCCTTGAGCGCGGCGATAGGAAACTATCGCCCTGGGCAGGACATCGTGGAACGCACCCTGAAACATCGCACGACAACCGCAGCGACCCGGTCATCACAGAAATCGCGATTCGGTTGATCATGTTGTTGCAGCGAATCACCGTCACGCCCTGGCCTGCCGAACGCATAGCCAGTGTTCCAGGGCTTCCTGCGCTTCGGGACAATGCGTTTCGAACGCCTCCCAGGCCTGCCGAATACTCTCAGGGTCGTCAGTCCTCGCTGCCGATTCGAGCGCATGGGCATATTCGGCCAGAGTCATGAGTCCCAGGCTGGCCGACTCCCCTTTCAGCAGATGGGCCAGACGAGAAGCGGACGTATAACGCCCCGCCTCGACATCCGCCTGCAATTCCTGTCGTCGACGCGAAAGTTGATCCGCAAACAACGTCGTCAATGAGGCGATCCCCTCGATCCCCATCGAGGCACGCAACTCCCCGAGGATCTCTTCATCGGGTTCCGCCGATTCCGTCTTTCGTTCAGCGTATGTCTCACTGTCATCCACTGCCGGTGAATCGGCATTATTGAGATGACGGGCCAGAATCGTGGCAAGCGCATCATTGAACAGAGGCTTGGTGAGATAATCGTCCATTCCCGCCGCCAGGCAGCGGGCCCGCTCGCCTACCGTCGCGCCAGCCGTCATCGCGACAATCGGCAGTTGAGCAAACCTCCCCCCTCTGGATCTAAGGCGACGCGTCACTTCCAGGCCATCCATCCCCGGCATCTGGATATCCATGAACACTAACGCATAACGAGTCGTCTCGATCATATCGAGTGCTTCCCGTCCATCGGCCGCCACCGCGACATGACAGCCCAAGCGTTCCAGCATCGCTACCGCAACCTGCTGATTGACTTCGTTATCCTCGACCAGCAATAGCGTCGTATCTTCCTGCGATACCGGGGAGGGGGGAGCCGGTGTCGGCAGACTCGTTTCGGTATCCGCCGGCGACAGGGGCAGGACGAGCCAGAAGCGACTTCCCCGCTCCGGGCGATTGTTAACGCCGATTTCCCCGCCCATGGCCTCGACCAGGCGCTTGCAGATCGCCAGTCCCAATCCGGAACCGCCGAATCGGCGGGCGGTCGAGGCATCGCCCTGGCGAAACGGTTCGAACAAGGCGTCATGCATGTCATCGGGGATACCGCAACCGGTATCGAGTATTTCGATGCATAAACGCTCCTGGGTGTGTCGATAAGCGTTCACGACGACCTCGCCCTGATCCGTGAACTTGATGGCATTGGACAGCAAGTTCAACAACACCTGACGCAGCCGCCCCGGATCGCCCATCACCCGTTCCGGTATATCATCGGCAATGCGAGTGTTCATATCCAACTGCTTGCTGGAAGCTCGAGGGCCAAACAGACCGACAACACCTTCCAGCACCTGCGGTAGAGAAAAGGGCACACGCTCGATTTCCAACCGCCCGGCTTCGATCTTCGAAAAATCGAGAATATCGTCGATCAAGCTCAATAGCTGGCCGGCGCTATCATGAATCGTATGCGCATAATGCCGTGAAGCCTGATCCAGGGGCTGTTCGAGCAACAGATCGCTCATGCCGATGACGCCATTCAACGGCGTACGTATTTCATGACTGACAGTCGCCAGGAACTCCGACTTGGCCTGACTCGCCGTTTCCGCTCGATGAGCTGTCGCTTCCAGCTCACCGCTCAAGCGCTCCAGATCACCACGTGCACGCACATTGTCGCGCACTTCACGAAACAGAAAGACCACGACCAACATGGCCGCCAGGCTCATGGCGACGATGAGCGCGAGGAGCAATCCATAAAGCTGGTTCAACGAACGTCGCTCGGCGGTCGTGGTATCGGCGATATGTGAATTGATCGCGATGAGTAGCCGCTCGGTATATTGACCCAACTCCTGCAATACACGATCGATACGTTGCCGACGCGCTTCATCGAGCTCCTCCAGTGAGTCGAATTCAGCGTCGAGCTGTTCCAGACGAGCTTCGATTTGCGGCATCAGTTCCCGGGTATCGGGGATCGAGGAAAATAACTCGCCTATCTCGCCACGCCGCAGAATATTGATCCGGCTGTACAGCAATTCAAAGTGCAATTGCAGGTCATCCACTGACTCCGTATCGTCGCTCATCGCCAGCAGATTGCGTAATTGCACCGCCTCACGATCGAGTTTATAGGCCGCCCAGGCCGTGTCACCGCCGACGCTCTCGGCAAGGCTCTCCTGACGCCACAAGACCAATCCCACTACCACCACCGCCGCGGTGAACAGCAGCAAGGCCGCAAAGGCTCCAACTTTCAGTCGTAATGGGTTGCGTAGCATGAACAGGTGACTCTCCGATGTCACTCAATATGGATTTCCGACACCTGCCACACTGAGCGAAAACGGATCGTTTCGTTATTCAGGTCAGGATGATCGTCAAACGGATAGAGAACGAAAATCGGACCATAATCGCGGATCGGCATGGGTTCCCCATCACGCTCCATGGCCAGAATCACGTCATACTCCTCGAGGTCCGATCTCGGCACATCGGCAGCGAAATCATTCAAGGCTCGAACCTTGAGCCAGCCTCCTCTGGCACCGGCAGCCTCAAGGACTGCCGTCGCCAAGGGCCCCTTATAGCGGCTTTTTCCATCCGTCCAGGGGGTATGGGTTTCGATCACGCGGGAGGGCAGTTCATCGAGCATTGCCCGATCGAAATGGGCTTCATCACCCACATTGGTGTTATGCAAGTCACCACTCAATTTCAGTATCACTGCTCCCTGAGGTCGAGGTAGTTCATGCCCCCATACCGGCACGACGAAACAGAGCAACACCAAGCTCATCACAGTGGCAGACGCAACACCTCGGATCATGACGGACGCTCGATTCAACAGTAACAATACATAATAAAGGCAAGGTTACGCGATCTCTGATCACGGGTCAGTGTCTTGTTCCAAAACGGCTCATTCACGTACCTCCTCCAGGCCGTCAAGGTAACGCTGTAGCTGCGCCGCTCTATCCTTGAGCACGGTATTGCGACTCATGATCTCCGATACGGACAGCAGATCGCCCTGCCCCAGTTCCGCTTTCCGAAGTTCTTCATGGTAAGCAGAGATGAAACGGAATTCGGCGTCGCGGCTCGCTTCCCAAGCCTCCTGCGATGCATCAAACGCATCCCTGGCATCGCCTGCCAAGGCCCGAGAAAGGCGCCCCCTCAAGGCGTCCAGCTCGTCTTCCCACTCATCAGAGGCCTTACTCGCACATTCGCGCATGGCATCTGCCGTCCAGTCACCCTCTTCCATGCATAGATCGAGCTGGTGTTCAATCTGCCGGGAGACATCCTCCCTATCGGCCTCGTCAGGGTTGGTTTGCGCGTGACCCGTCGAAATCATCAGACTCGATAGAATCAGCCCGCAAAGGCAGCAAGCTTGGCGTACGTGCTCCATTTCCGTTCTCCCATCGTTGCAACGATGCCCACCATCGATATTATCTTGTCGTTGGGTCGCGCCCGGCCCGTTTATGCCAGCACCTCTACCGTATCGCCCACTGCCACTTCCCCCGGTGTCAGTACGACCAGGTTCTGCCCGAAGAGAATCTTGCCATCAACTCCACGTCGATATGAGGCCAAGGTGCGCAGCGGCTCTCGATCAGGCAGGAAGCGACCGGTCGCCGGATCGACGGTCACCATCACGCACCGAGAACAAGGCTTGTCCACTGCCAGTTCGAGCTGCCCGATCCGAATCCGGTGCCAGTTATCTTCGGCATAAGGTAATGTTCCAGTGACGACCAGATTGGGACGAAACTGTGACATCTGTTGTGGTGTGGATAATCGTGAGTTGAGTTCATCAAGGGACGACTCTCCGATCATCATCATCGGATACCCATCGGCAAAACTGACCCGTTTGCCGATGGCCTGACGGTAACGCGGTGAACGTTCACCCAACCACAACAATCTGACCGGTTCGCCCAGTGCTTGACTCACCCATTCGTCCGCTCGGTCTGTCGTCGTCAGGGCATTGACGGCATCACTCCATACCTGGGTTGTGAAACGTGCTTGCTCGAAAGCGTCATGCGCCACGGACAGGGAAGATAATTCAGGGTGACTGAGCACCAGACCAGCAGGCTGCAATGTCACTCTCACCCGTTGCAGATGAGGGTGAGTACGAGCGGTGACGAAGGTGCCGTCGGGTTTCACGACCATGTAACGTCGATCACCAACGACCCCCTCCTCACCGACCTGAGTGCGGGCCAATGCTTCTCCGGCTGTCGATTTGACGGGATAGCGGTATAGGGCTGAAACAACTGGAGCCGTTTCTGTCATCCTTGCAATTCCTGGCTAGTGATTTGGGCGACACCGTGCCCCAGCATAGCGTCGAACAAATGCGACTAGCCAGCGAATTGCCCCGTTATCGCACGATCATGACGGATGCCTTGGCATGATGCACGACATGTTCCGCGTTCGGCCCGAGTACATAGTCAGCGAACTTGCGCTTGGTATGTGAAGCCATCACGATCAAATCGGTATCGAGTTTCTTTGACGACTTGACAATGGCCTCCCAAGGGGAGCCATCAACGACCGAGTTCTTGACCGTGATATCCTCGGGGACATGTGCCTTCACGAACTCTTTCTGTGCCTCGATAACGGCGTCACGCGCATTCTTGGCAAAGTCTTCGGGAAAATATGAGCCTACCATCGGTAAGCGATAGTCCGGTATCACGGTAACGATATGCAGCGAAGCCGAGAAGGTGCGGCACAATGTCAATGCCGTCGGTAACGCTTTGTTCCAGGAGGCCTCTTCATTGAGGTCCACCGGCAACAGAATCTTGTGGTACATGTTGCGTTCCTCTCGTTAAGAACACCGCTCGAGTCATGATGCCGTTGCGGGTTCGCCGCTGGCATCCCGTCGGCGAAGCTGCAAGAGTACGATACCTCCAAAGACCAGAAATGCCGGAATCCACATCAGCTCCTTGGGCCAGGTATCCACAGGAGCCTGTACCTGCATGATCTCCTGGTCGAAATCGAAGCCAAGATCTTCGGCTTCACTACCATACTGGATCATATCCACGATCGTACGACCGTCCTCGTTCAACAGCTCCAATCCCAGATTTTCAAGCCGTTCTTCACCGGTATCGCCCTCGGGAACCGGGACCAGTAGATACGTCTCCATCGGTGCGCCAAAATCATCCTCACCGGCAATTCTGACGCGCAGATTGCTGTCTTCGTCGACCTGTTCCAGCGCTTCGACGAACTCGCTCCCCGGCATCGTTTCATAGGGGTCATGAATTCTGTCCATCCAGAACCCCGGCCGGAACAGCGTAAAAGCAACCAACAACAGCAACAGGCTTTCGTACCAACGGTTGCGTGCCAGAAAGAACCCCTGTGTGGCAGCTGCAAAAATCAACATCGCAATGGTCGCGATTATGAAGACCAGCACGCCTTCGAAGAGCGACACATCGATCAGCAACAGGTCATTGTTGAAGATGAACAGGAAGGGCAGTGCTGCCGTACGCAGACTGTAGTAGAACGCCTGGAACCCCGTGCGCAAGGGCTCTCCTCCAGATACGGCCGCGGCCGCAAACGAGGCAAGGCCCACCGGTGGAGTGACATCCGCCATGATGCCGAAATAGAACACGAACAAGTGAACGGCGATCAATGGTACCAGCAAACCGTTCTGCTCACCGAGCTGGACGACGACAGGGGCCAGCAGTGCCGAGACCACGATGTAGTTGGCCGTGGTCGGCAACCCCATGCCCAGGATCAGGCTCAGCACCGCAGTAAACAGCAGGATCAACAACAGATTGCCCATGGCCAGGGTTTCGACCACATCCGCCAGTACGAGCCCGACGCCGGTCTGGGAGACTGCGCCGACGATGATCCCCGCTGTCGCCGTTGCAATACCGATACCGATCATGTTGCGGGCGCCGGTTACCAGGCCGTTCCAGAGATCCAGCAGCCCCTCCTTGATATCCTCTGCCGGTCGGCTACGGTTCCGAAACAAGGCGGTAACAGGCCGCTGAGTGACAATAATGAAGATCATGAAGACCGTCGCCCAGAATGCCGACAGCCCCGGTGACAACCGCTCGACCATCAAACACCATACCAGCACCACGACAGGCAGGATGTAATGCAGTCCAACCATCACCGTGGGCTTTGTCTGTGGAAGCGATACCACTTCCGAGTCTGGATCGTCCATTTCAAGTTCGGGGTAGCCAGCCCCCAACTTGAGCAACGCAATATAGACGGCCAGCAACAGTATCCCCACTACCACGACGGCAGCATCCCCAAGGACCGGTTTCAGCCAACCGAGGCCATAATAGACGGCGAAGGATAATCCCATCAGCATCAACAGTCCGGCCAGGAAGCCAACGACTTTTCTGACCAGGGGCTTGGGAGGATTGCTCGTGGGCAACCCTCGCATGCCAGCTTTCATGGCCTCAAGATGAACGATATAGATGAGTGCAATGTACGAAATCAGCGCGGGGAGAAAGGCGTGTTTGATGACCTCGATATAGGGAATACCAATGTATTCCACCATCAGGAAAGCAGCTGCCCCCATGACCGGTGGCATGATCTGACCATTTACCGAGGAAGCCACTTCCACCGCTCCGGCCTTTTCCGCCGTAAACCCCACACGTTTCATCATCGGTATCGTAAAGGTTCCGGTGGTCACGACATTGGCAATGGACGATCCAGAAATCACCCCGGTCATGCCCGAAGCGACAACGGCGGCCTTGGCAGGCCCCCCCTTGTAATGTCCCAATAGCGAGAAAGCCACCTTGATGAAATAATTGCCTGCGCCCGCTTTGTCCAGCAAGGCGCCGAACAGCACGAACAGGAACACGAAGCTGGTCGAGACTCCCAGTGCGATTCCGAATACCCCCTGTGTGGTCAGCCACTGGTGGTTGATCAATCCCGAGAAACTGACACCGCCATGCGCCAGGATGCCTGGCATGTAGGGGCCCGCCAACGAATATACGATGAAGATTGACGCGATAATCATCAAAGGCGGTCCCAAGGCACGTCGTGTTGCTTCAAGCAATAACAACATGCCCATCACCCCGATAACGACATCTATGGTGATCGGTGCACCCGGGCGTTCCGCCAATTGAGAGTAAAACAGGCAAATGTAGGCAGCGCAGAACGAAGCCATCAGTGCCAGAATCCAGTCCTGAACGGGGATGTGGTCTCTGGGCGAGCGTTTCAAAGCCGGATAGGCCGTATAGGCAAGGAATAACGCGAACGCCAGATGAATGGAGCGTGCCTCAGTAGCATTGAATGACCCGAACCCGGTCACGAAAGGCAGTGGAGAAGCAATCCACAATTGAAACAGTGACCAAGCTGCCGCTACACCTATCAATATCTTGCCTGGTGTTCCCAACGGTTTACGCGCCCCGCTGTCCGTCGACGCCACCAGTTCTTCGAGTTCTTCGTCCGATGCCGGAGATGTCTTCTTGTCATCAGCCATGGGATGCCCTGCTACAGTCAGCCAACTTGTTGGAATATCAAGAAATTCGCTCGTGCACGCTACCTGCTCATGTCCACATTATTCTCCATACCCGTAATGTAACGGGTACCCAAAACCGAATGCGCGGCCCAAGGGAAGGGCCGCGCATCCATTTCACATCGTATCGGTCACTCGACAAGGCCGACGATCACTCTTCATCCAGCCAGCCGCGTTCTTCATAGTAACGCTTGGCTCCCTCATGAAGCGGCGCTGACAGACCCTCGGAGATCATTTCTTCTTCATCGAGATTCTCGAATGCCGGGTGCAGTTGCTTGAAGCGGTCGAAATTCTCGAACAATGTCTTGACAACTTCATAGACCAGGTCGTCATCCACATCGGCACTGGAAACCATGGTGGCCGACACGCCAAAGGTAGTGACATCTTCATCATTGCCTTCGTAGAGTCCGCCAGGAATGGTGGTATAAGTGTAATATGGGTATTCATCGACCAACTCATCGATTTCCCCGCCTTCGATGGGGATCAACCGTGAATCGACAGTGGTCGTTGCTTCCTCGATGGAACCATTCGGGTGGCCAACCACATAGACCATGGCATCGATATTGTTATCGGACAGAGCGGCTGCCTGCTCCGCTGCTTCCAGCTGCTCGGCACGAGCAAACGTATCGGTATCCCAACCCATCGCATCCATGACGACTTCCATGGTATTGCGTTGTCCGGAACCGGGGTTACCGATATTGACGCGCTTGTCCACCAAGTCTTCCAGAGTCTCGATACCGGAGTCAGCGCGTGCCAGGAGGGTCAGAGGTTCCCCATGCAACGCGAAGACGGAGCGCAGATCCTCATATGCATCATCTTCGTACTCGCCCTCTCCATTATACGCTTGGTACTGAACGTCGGATTGCGCCACCCCCATATCCAACTCACCGGATTTGATACCGTTGATATTGGCGACTGAGCCTCCAGTCGAGGGAGCATTACACCGGATGTTGTGATCATCACTGCCTCTATTGACCAGACGGCAAACCGATTGACCGACAACGTAATAAACGCCGGTCTGGCCGCCGGTACCGATAGTGACGTAGTTTTCTTCTTCCTCTGCGATCGCCGGTGAAGCGAAAGTGGCTGCACCCAGTAGCGCCCCGGTAAAGGCGGCTGTGGTAAAGGCGTAGCGTTTCATGAAGACACCTCTTTGATGTTGTTTGTCCCTTATTCCAGCACGGTTTTCCTGTTCGATCAGGACCGCAGCCGGATCACAACTCACTATTATTACAGCTTACTTCATTCGTCATCCACTACTTTAGCGAATCCAGCAAGCACTTGCTCCCTGAGCATTCACATTTCATGTATCTATGAGCCTAGACTCAAATCAACGTTTAGGGAGCGTTAATTCGCGTACCCCTCAACTGACTCCCATGTCATACATGTCGATGGGAGTACATCAAGGCGCGCTGATCACGTCGGCATCCAGGATCAACGTGAGTCGATATTGTCACCCCCTCCCCGATACCACTTCCTCCTGCTAGGCTGAGATGCAACCTCAATATCCGGAGGATGCCGAGATGACAACGCCCTTCTCGATCGAATGCATTCAGGGAGATATCGCACGCCAGGATGGGTTCGACGCTGTCGTCAACGCCGCCAACGCCGAACTGCAGATCGGCGGCGGTGTCGCTGGCGCCATACACCGTACCGCAGGCCCCGGTCTTGCCGAGGAGTGCCGTCCACTTGCGCCGATTCATCCCGGACAGGCTGTCATTACCAGCGCCCATCAGCTACCCAACCGCTATGTCATTCATTGCCTGGGCCCGATATACGGGATCGATGAACCCGCCGATACACTGCTGGCCGACTGCTATCGCCATGCAATTGAGGTGGCCGAACGTCATGAGATCACGACACTCGCTTTCCCTTCATTGTCGACCGGCGCTTTTGGTTATCCCATGGCCGAGGCTGCGCGTATCGCTCTGTCGACAGTCATGAAGGCGAGAGACAACGCCCGCCACCTCCAACACGTCCGTTTCGTCCTGTTTGACAAGAGGTCGGCCGAATTGCATCAAAAAACGCTGACCACATTGGAAAACCACGGTACCCAAGGAACTAACCGCTAACGTTGTAACCGAGGATACGGGGCAGCCACAGAGCGATCTCGGGGAAAATGGCTACCAGCGTCAGGGCGGCAGCCATCGCAGCCACGAACACCAACGCCCATCCTATGGTTTGCTCCAGGCGAATCCGGGCGATTTCGGTCGTCACCATCAGGTTGACGGCGACAGGTGGAGTGAACTGACCGATGGCGATATTCATTGCCATGAGTATGCCGAACCAAACGGGATTCCACTCGAAATGCTGCATGACCGGAATCAGGATCGGCATCATGATCAGATAGATGGAAATCGCATCCAACAGCATCCCGGCGGCCAGTACACCCAGCATGATGAGCACCAGCAACAGCGTACCGTTGTCCGAGAGAGCGATGATCCATTCAGCCAGATCACGAAAGGTGCCTAGAGTCGTACCAGCCCAGGCGAAGATACCTGCCAGCGCGATGATCAACATGACCACGCCTGATATCGCCGCCGCTTCTCCCACGAGGTTCCACAATTCACGCCAATCCAGCTCCCGGGTCACGAACAGGCCAATCAGGACACCATAGGTCACCGCCGCTACTGCCGCTTCGGTCGGCGTAAAGAGGCCACTACGTAATCCGCCAAGGATCAGAACCGGGGCGAAGAGTGCCGGCAGCGCGAGTCTGAAGCTCGTACCCAAGGCCGGACGCTCGACTTCCTCGGGCGCTTCCCAGCGGTAACGACGCGATAGCCAGAAGGAGGGGACCAGCAATGCCAGACCTGCCAGCACACCAGGGAACAATCCGGCCGCGAAAAGCGCACGTAAATCGACGCCAGGCACCACAATGGAATAGAGGATCAACGCCACGGACGGCGGAATCAGTATGGCTGTCGAGGCCGATGCAGCGATCAACGTCGCCGAGAACGGCCGAGGGTAGCCAGCCTTGGTCATGCTGGGCAGCATCACCATGGCCACGGCAGCGGCATCGGCCGGACCAGAACCACTCATGCCCCCCATGATCATGCACACCAGGACGGCAACCAGCGCCAGTCCGCCGTGGCGGGGACCGATCAGCGCCTGGGCAAACTGAACCAGTCGACTTGCCACGCCCGCCCTTTCGAAGATCAGTCCCGTCAGAATGAACAGAGGAATCGCGATCAAGGGATATTTGGCGACGCTGTTATAGGTATTGGTCCCCAGGGTGGCCAGCATATGAGGGGGCAAGCCGGCAAGAATACCAATCGCGCCCGACAACGCCAGGGAGAAGGCGACAGGAACCCCTGCAATCAATAATCCCACAAAGGCCAACAGCATCCAGAGATCAGGACTCATCGCCGAGCTCCCTTCCCTTGAGGCGATCGACCGCCTGCTGGGTAAGTCTCAGCAACATCAACGCCGCCAGTATCGGCAACCAGACGATATACCACCATTGAGGGAGGCCGAGACCAGGGGATCGTGACTCCCATTGGAACTCCTGCCAGGCGAGCAAACCGCCGAACCAGACAATGAGGCCCAGTACGGTCGCTCCCGCTATCCATTGCAGTACTATCAACACACGCTTGGGGCCCCTGGGCAATGCGCGCTCCAGCAGCCCGATGCGGATGTGTCCGTTACGGCGCAAGGCCACCGAGGCACCTGCGAACGTCAGCACTACCAGGAGAAAGACGGAAAACTCCTCGGTGAAAGCAAAAGAACCGCCGGTGATATAACGCACCACGACATTGGCCAAGCTGATCAAGGCAATGATCACGAGTGACAAGGTCGCCAGAACGCGCTCCAGACGGGCATCAGGGGACGGTTTCATGGATTTCTCGATCAAAGGTACCGGCCCCCACCTCCGGTATGAGGCGAGGCCGATAGCGTGGACATGTCAGCGGTTATCGATGGCTTCGCGAGCGCTCTCGACCAGGTCTGCGCCGATTTCCGGCGTCCAGTCGTCATATACACTGGCCGTGGCGTCAACAAAGGCGTCGCGTTGCTCCTCATCCAACTCCACGACCTCGACACCGCGATCCTTGATGGCTTCCAGGCGTTCGCTCTCTTCCGCTCGGGTTTTCTCGATCTCCCATTCACCGGCATCGATCGCCGCTTGTCGAACCAGTTCGCGTTCCTCATCCGTCAGCTCCTGCCATACGCGCTCACTGACAGCAAAGATCAAGGGGTCGTTCATGTAATCCCAGCGGGTCAGATACATCTGCTCTGCCTGATCGATGCGCGCGACATCGAACACCGACAGCGGATTCTCCTGCCCGTCGACCGCCCCCGTCGTCAACGCGGGTTTGGCATCCGCCCAACTCATTTGGGTGGGATTGGCCCCCAATGCTTCGAAAGTATCCTGGAACAAGGGCGACCCAACCACCCGAATCTTCAGACCCTCAAGATCCTCGGGAGCATCGACCGGACCATTCGAATTGGATAATTGGCGGAAACCATTTTCCCCCCAGGCGAGCGGCACGACACCTTTCGACTCGATAGCATCGAACACCATTTCGCCGGCCTCACCGCCAGTGACGGCATCGACTGCCTCGTAATCAGGCATCAGGAAAGGCAATGAGAAAAGGTTGAGCTCAGGCACCTGGGGTGACCAATTGATGGTCGATCCTACCGCCATATCGATCAATCCTGAGCGCATGGCGGAAAACTCCCGGGTCTGATCCCCATTGACCAACTGCGAATCGGGATAGACCTCCAGAGTGATAGCCCCGTCGGAGCGTTCCTCCACCAGTTCCGCCCACTTCTCTGCGGCTTCTCCCCAGGGAAAAGCATCCGATAGTACCGTGGATACCGAATATTCACGTGCTTGTACACTGAAAGCCGTGCATAGCAGTGCAGCGCCAGCCAGGCAAGCAGCGCTACGGGAGAAACAATGCTTATGTTTCATGGCGTGTCCTTGAATGCGTTCGTCCCGATCCATGATCGGTACTTATTGGTATCAATAGGGAATCCATCGATTCCCTACCGCATTGTAAACAGACGTGCGTTGAAGGGAAGGGTCACGGGAAAACGGCCATGATGTCCCGGCTTCGCCGATCGAAGGCAACGTACTATCATGCGTGCACGACCATTCACGGGACCTTGGACGCCGCCCATGGCTTCTTCTCCTCAACATCGCATTGCGCCCGGTTACCTGGCACTGCCCGACCTCGCGGCCGAGCAGTTGGAGCTCGATCAACTCTCTGCGAGACATGCGCCCCCGGCTGGTAACTGGACTGACGTACGACGGCGGCAAGTCAGTCATGAGATCATGTTGCGACACGACAGCGAGGTTAGCCTGGCGGGCAGTGAGAACATCGATTTACCGTCCTGCTGGCCGGCATCCGCCCACATCGACGTAAGCGAGCAGATTGACTGGCTGACGACTCGTTATAGCGGCACTCGCGAAGCCCGGATTCCACTCCCCCGAAGCGCCCAACAGTTATGGGGGCAGCACAAGTACTCGATACTCGCGCGCGATCAGAATCTCTACAGACAGCTGGGACGGCAGCTCGCCGACAAGGCGATCGACTTCTCTGAACTCGCCGACCTGTTGACATCCACACTGTTGGAACGCCCCACCTCAGGCGGAATATGCAATGCCGTACAGCATATGTGGGGATATGTGTCGCAACGCCCCGAGCATGCACGATGCTATATCGATAGTTGGTCGACCCGGGAACTGCTGCATGAAACCCAGCAGCGCGCCAGGACAACGGGCCCGTCCTACTTATGGGAATCCACTGCATTGAGTGAACTCATGGCGTGGCTCGATTGAACATCGATGTCATCCCTCACAGGCGTCATGTCTCCTACCTGATCTATTCTGATGAAAGCGCCACCAAGCTGGGCGATGCCACACTGCAGCGATATCCGACATGCAAAATGACAAGCCAACTTGACATGACGAATATGACAAGCATACTTGTCATATGTTCAATCATGTTCGCGCCTTGCGCAAACGACATGGTATGACCCAAGCGGCCCTGGCCGAGGCCATGGGCGTTTCTCGTAATACCATCAATTCCATCGAGGTCGGCCGTTACGTGCCTTCGCTGCCCCTGGCATTCAACCTGGCTCGGTTCTTCGGCAAGCCCGTCGAGGAGGTATTCGATGATCAGTATGAAGAAGGTTCCTCACCCGACCGCTGACAACACTCCGCACCGCCCCCTGGTGGTCCCCCTGGTCAGCGTGATGCTGGGAATCGTGATGTTCGTGGTTTCCTGGCTGGCAGCCGAAGCTCCCGAGATCGGCTTGGCAATGCTGATCATCATGCTGATCTATGCCGGTATCATGCGCTTTGGACAACGTTTCGAGTCCCTACAGTTACTCGGCAATGATCAACCTCTCGACGAACGGCATGGGCTGATTCAACTTCGCTCGTTGGCAATCGCCTATATGGCCGTACTCACGGTCGCTTTGGGAGGTTTCTTCTGGGAAATCGCGCAAGGCGAACCGGGGGCATTCACCCTGATATGTTTTATTGGTGGCTCCACTCACATTCTTACCACCGTGATATTGCGCCGGAGGGTATAGATCAGCCGCGCCTTGTCATATGCTCGGCAAGATTCAACCATACATATCCCGAAATGCTTCGAAGACGTACCCCAATAGCGCCTCACTGGCTTGGCTACCGCCACCGCGTTTCACCAGTTCCAGCTGATAATCACCAAGCGGTGGTAATGTATCCCTGTCGAGTTTACGCAATGGCGCCTTGATCAGACTCTGGGGAAACGGAGCCACGGCGAGATCGGCCAGCATGGCAGCCTCCTGGCCGGCACAGTGCTCGCATGTATAGGCTATTCGGTAATCGATACCGGCACGGTCAAGGGCGTCGAGTGCCATACCGCGCCAGGCACAACCATGATGAGCCAGGGCAACCGGTAGCGGCGAGCGTTGGGCCGCCAACCCCCCATCACGCCCCACCCAAACCAAAGGTTCACTGTGCACTCTTTCGCCGCGCGCCGGTTGCCCCACATTCCCTGCCGTGACCAATACCAGGTCGAGCTCACCATCATCCAGGCGCGACAGCATGTTGACGCTACTGCCTACCACCACATCGACCTGAACGGCCGGATGTGTCCGCGCAAACTGGGCCAGTACATTTGGCAGAATCCGTGTACCGACATCATCCGAGGTACCGAACCCCACACGCCCCTCCAAGGAGGGGGCCAGAAACTGGGTCACCGCCTCTTCATTGAGCTTGAGCAGCCGGCGCCCATAACCGAGTAATACTTCACCTTCCGGGGTGAGGCGAACCTGGCGTGATTCGCGCACGAAGAGCGTCTGCCCGAGCGTATCTTCCAACCGCTTGATCTGCATGCTCAATGCCGATGGTGTTCGAAACACCTGGCGAGCAGCGCGGGTGAAACTACCGCTCTCGGCAATCGTGACGAAGGTCCTCAGCACCTCGGTATCCAGCAACGGCAGAGGCGCATTATTCGCCGCGAAAGAGGCAGGTGTCGTCATGGCTCATACCTTTCAATAAAACTTAAAACACAATGTAGTGCTTTTCGTTTGATTGATCAATAAGCCCAGGCCATGCTGTTCCCCAGAGGTCGCGACCCTCCATTCAACACAACGAGGTTTTCGGTAGCCGTTCGAGACTCGGCTACCCAAATGGAGGTGTGAAATGAGCCAACATGAACCGATGCGCCGATTGCAATTGGTCGCTGACAAGCCGAGGAAACCGCCCGAACCGGATTTCTATATGCCGGCCATGCCGCCCCTGGAATTGATCAGCAAGCTGGAGCACTGGTGGCACATGTACCGTCGCCGGCGCCAATTCCGGCAACGCTTCCTGCCGCTGTTGGCTCACGACGACCATGTTCTCGAAGATATCGGTCATCACCGCAGCGATATCCTGTGGGCATCACAACTACCGCTGAACATCGATGCCCTGCACGCCTTGAGTGCATGCCGGGAAATGCGCAAGACGGACCCGCTGTCGTCATCCCAATCCATCTCGCGTTGAGCAACAGGACACCTGACTCGAGTGGCCAGGTGTCATCTTCCTCCTGAATGGCTGCTGCTCACGTGCAGCCTGGAGATGAAGACGACTGGGCTGAACATGGAGTTCTCAAGGCCGGTCACGCATCGGCCTGGCGCCGTTGATCAATGCCGGGCTACATCGATGGTTGTCGTGCTCTCACGGATGACGAGTTCATATGGCAGTACGAGATGGGAGGTCTCGGGCATTCGGTCTTCCAGCACATCGATCAACATGGCAACGGCCTCTCGGCCGAACGCTTCGGCGGGCTGGGAGATAGTCGTCAATGGTGGATCGCTGTAGGACGCAAATGCAATATCATCGAAGCCAACGACCGAGATATCGTCGGGTACCGACAACCCCGCCTGCTTGATACGCTGAAGCGCTCCGATGGCCATCTCGTCACTTTCGCAGAAGATGGCCGTTGGCCGGTTCGGACCATGGACCAACAAGGCGGCTGCTTCGAATCCCGATTTCGGCGTAAAATCCCCCGGCAGCATCAACGTTTCATCGATAACGATACCCGCCGCATCGAGAGCATCCCGATACCCGGCGACTCGATCCCGTGTCAGAGGACTTCGCCTCGGCCCTTTGATCATGCCGATACGTCGATGCCCCAGAGCGATCAGGTGCTCTATGAGTGATCGCGCTGCCGAACGATTATCCAGCTTGACGGTAGGACAGGGCGCATTATCGAGAACCTCACAGGCATTGACCATCGGTAGCGGCGCGCCGGTGGGCAAGTGGCTACCGGAAAAAGGGTTGTACGCTCTCAACTGGATGACACCGTCGGCCTGTCGTCTCGTCACCATGCGTGCATATGCCTCTTCCGAGTCTTCCCGCCCCAGGGTATTGCAAAGCAGCACACGATAGTCACGCTGATGAGCCGCTTCCTGAATGCCGCTGATGACTCGGGCAAAGAATGTATTGGCAATCGTCGGCACCAGTACCACCAGGTTGCGCGTCCGGCGTGAGCGAAATTGCACCGCGATCATGTTGGGTTCATAACCCGCTGCCTCGACCGCTTCGAGCACCTTGGCGCGTGTCGCCGGCGTGACGACATCCGGCGATTTCAGCGTGCGCGACACTGTCGCCACGGAAACGCCCGCGAGTTCAGCAACCTTGCGTATGGTGGTCATGATGCCTCTATCTACCGCCGGTATCGGAATGCAACAACAGCGTTTCATCTTATACGCGATGGGATCACAACTCATTAGTCCCGCCCACCCCATCAATCAGTGCGGACAAACTGATATGCTATAGGCGTTGCATCAATGCTCTTCAAGGATGAACCGTGCCGCTTCGTGATCTACTACTCGGATTGACCGTCATCGCGCTTTGGGCGCTGAACATCATCGTCATCAAACTGGGAGTGGAGGAAATTCCACCGTTACTCCTGATGACGTTACGCTTCACGTTGGTTGCCGCGCTACTTGTCCCCTTAAATCCGGTCTCTCGGTATCATCTTCCGTTTCTGCTGTTGCTGTCGGTGACCTTCGGCACGATGCACTTCGCTCTGCTGTTCATCGGCCTGGGGCAAGCCGAAGCGGGAACTGGCGCAATCCTGGTGCAGATGGGTACCCCATTCGCCACGTTACTGGCCGTGATCTTCCTCAAGGAAGTTCTGGATGCACGCCGTCTCACGGGGCTGGTCATGTCATTTGCCGGCGTTGTCGTCCTGGCGGGGGGACCGACGCTGCCTTCCCCACTGCCCTTGATACTGCTACTGCTCAGTGCCATGGGGTGGGCAATCTCGCAACTAATGATCAAGCGAGGCCCTTCGATCCCACCCCTGGCACTGGCGGGATGGATTGCGCTGTTTGCCGTCCCTCAAGTCGCCTTGGGATCATGGTTGTTCGAACATGATCAGTGGCAAGCGCTGGCCTCTGCCGGTCTGGTGGGCTGGGGGGCCGTTGCCTATACCGCGATCATGTCTTCGATCGTGGCCTACGGTCTCTGGTATGGCCTGCTACGCCGCCACCCGGTCAACAAGGTCGTTCCCATGACGCTGCTGGTACCGGTGCTCGCCGTCGTGCTGGGGGTCGTATTGCTCAACGATGGCCTGGGGATTCACAAGATCACCGGTGGCGGCCTCGTCGTCGCCGGGGTGGGGCTGATCATCCTCAAGGGCGGGAAACGCAGCCGGTCCGAAGGGTCACGTTCCTAACGCTCACCGTCGCGGCCGACACTTTCACCATCGAGCGCGACACGATCACCGATGTCGATACCGCGTTCCTCGAAATAACCGGCGTTGACCTCCAGCGCCGCGACATAGGCCACCCCGGCCTCATACGTTGGACACCCACCAGGGGATTCGGCCTCGCAGGGGGGCATTCGACGCATCGCGGCAATCTCGCCAGCGCCATCAATGAAGGCAATATCCAGGGGGATCCGGGTACGATACATCCAGAAACTCGTCCTCGACGAACGTTCCTGCTCATAAAGGAAAAGCATGCCGGCGTCGTCATCCAGATGGTCACGCTCCATCAGCCCGCGCGACCGTTGCTGCCCCGTTTTCGCCAGTTCCACGCTCAACCGTTCTTCACGCTCGCCCGTATCAATGGTGAGCGTGCCGGTATCGAATGCCATGTCACTCGATGCGTGTTCCCCGGCGCTAACCGCCGAAGTCAACGACAACCAGAGAACAGTCACAAGCAGGCGACGCGGTGTCATGACATCTCCTCATGAATCGGTGTATCGGCCATCACGTGAATGCCACCAGCGAGTAGCGTCACGACCACGCTTTCGCCCTTGGCCAATCCGTTGCGTCGAGCGGCATGCGTGGATATCTCGAAACGCAGAGTATCGCGGCTATGGGCAAAAGATAAGGTCACCAGCGCCATTCCCCCCAGTACGATAACTTCGGTGACAAGACTCTCGACGGGGTTTTCACGCTCTCCCCGCGAGGGACGTCCACGCCTGTGAAGGATGACATCCGATGGGGGAACGTACCAATGCACCCTCTCGCCCGGCGCGAAGCTGCCGAGATCGGCATGGACCTCCAATTGATAGGGCCCCCATTCGAGATGCCGTTCGCCCTCGCACTCCACGATGTCGCCCTGGAAGACATTGTGCTTGTCGAGGAGCCGAGCCACCTGCGGTGAGTCGGGCCGCCGGAACAATGTTTCCGGCGGACCGGTCTGTAGCGTTTTCCCCGCTTGCAGCACGCATAGCCGGTCCGCCAGTGCCGTGGCCTCCTCCAAGTCATGGGTAACCAATACCATGGGTATATCGATGGTTTCGCGCAGCAACGCCAGCTCGCGTTGCAAGCGTCGCCGTGTCACCTGATCCACCGCCGAGAAGGGTTCGTCGAGCAACAAGACCCAGGGATCCCTCGCCAATGCCCGAGCGACGGCGACCCGTTGACACTGGCCTCCGGAAAGCGTGTTCGGATAGCGATCCTCGAGCCCATTCAGCCGCACACGCGCCAACCACTGTACCGCTCGCTCACGACGCTCCTGGACCGGAACATGCCCCATGGCGATCATCACGTTCTGGCAGGCCGTCAAATGAGGAAACAACGCATAATCTTGAAACACCACCCCGACACGTCGCTGCTGGGGCGTCAAACAGTAGCCGTCGTCGGTATCGAACCAGACCCGGCCCGCGCAACGAACCCAGCCGTTCGTCGGCCGATACAATCCAGCGATGGTACGTAGCAACGTTGTCTTACCGCTACCCGACGGCCCCACCAGTGCCAATAATTCTCCCGGCTGACAATGGAACTTGGCTGCCAGAGGGATAGGAGTCGACTGGAACAAGGCGACATCGAGTTCAGACACCTGGGCCTCCCTTGCGCCTGGCCAGGCCATAAACCACTCCGATGGTCACGAACGACACTATCAACAATACCGATGACATGATTCCCGCCCCGATCTCGTCGAAAGCCTGTACCCGGTCGTAGATGGCAATCGACAGGGTTCGCGTTTCACCATCGAGCGATCCGCCTACCATCAATATCACGCCGAACTCACCCAGTGTATGCGCAAAGGTCAATGCCACGGCCGAGATCAGTCCCGGCCAGACCAAGGGCAGTTCGATCCGCGTAAAGGTCTCCCACCATGAGAGCCCACTGCACCATGCAGCTTCACGCAGGTGGCTGGGGACGGTTTCGAAGGCTCGCTGGATAGGCTGCACGGCAAAGGGTAGGTTGATCACCAGAGAGGCCAGTAGAATGCCCGTGAAGGTAAAGTTGAGACCGCTTCCGGTCATCGCGTGCCAGAAAGCACCCAATGGTGCCTCGCGGCCAAAGGCCAGCATGAGATAGAAGCCAAGTACGGTTGGCGGCATCACCAACGGCAAGGCGATCAATGCTTCACCGAGTGGACGCCCGCGAGACCGCGTCACGGCAAGCGTTCGACCCAGCCACAGCGCCAGCGGCAACAGCAAGACACAGGTAGCCGTCGCCAACTGCAGCGAGACGGAGAGCGCCGCCCAATCCATCAATCGTCCTCCAAGGAATCGGGTGGATCAAAACCGTGATCGTCGAAAATCGCGCTCGCCTCGTCTCCTTGCAAATAGGCATAGAAAGCCCTGGCCGCATCACCGGCACCATCGAGAAGTACCATGCGCTGATACAACGGTTCATGCCAGTCGCGAGAGATCGGCACGAACTCGCTGCGTTCATCCAGATTGGGTGAAACCGCCAGTGAATAGGCGACCAGCCCGCCCCGCGAGTCGTCTGACAAGGCGAACTGTGCCGCTTGGGCAACATTTTCACCGATTACCTTGAGTGGCTGCATCTCCTGCCACAATCCGGCATGTTCCAGCACTTGCCGAGCAGCCACGCCGTAGGGAGCATGCTCCGGGTTCGCCAGTGCAATACGCTCCCTCGCTTCGTCCCTCTGGTAAGCCGTGACCGCGGCTTCGATGGCCGACAGAGGGGTGGATTCATCAGGAAGCGTCTTCCCCGAACGCTGTATCCACGCCAGGCGACCACGCGCGTAACGCACACCGTCATCCAGGGTCAGGCCCTGATCATGCAATGCCTCGACATAGGCCTCATCGGCGGAGATGAACAATTCGAATGGCGCTCCCTGGGCAATCTGTCGCCGGAAATTGCCCGACGAGCCGAAGGTCATGCGTACCGAGATTCCTTCTTCGGCCTCGAAGCGTGCGGCTATTTCTTCCAGGGCAAACTGTACATTGGACGCGGCAGCAACGCGTAACGGCTCGGCCTGCCCCACCAACGGCCACCATAGCAGCAAGCTCATCACCAAACAGAGACGCCAATGGATCATATCGGTCTCTCCCGACCACTAGGCAGATTACGGTCATAAATATTGACCAATCGGTCAATATCGCCATTTTACGCTATTGTCCGGCATCACACATGGGCTGGCAAAAGCTGGATCGAGAAACTACCCAAAGCCGCCTCCCCACACCATGACGAGACATCGCAGAGCGTTTCACTGCACAATATGGCATCCAACACCCATGTGGCCCTGTCGCATGGATTCATGTTACGTCTCAAGGGAATCCAAGCCATGAAATATCTCGGCGCGCATGTGAGTGCTGCCGGAGGCCCGGATCAGGCGGTGAAACGTGCCGTCGATATTGGGGCCGATGCCTTTGCCCTGTTCACCAAGAACCAGCGCCAGTGGAAGGCCAAACCCCTGACGGATGAAGCAATCGAGTCGTTTCGTAACGCCTGCAAAGCATATGGATTCGAGCCGAAGCAAATCCTTCCGCATGACAGTTACCTGATCAATCTCGGCCATCCCGAAGCCGAGGGGTTGAAGAAGTCACGCGATGCGTTTCTTGATGAGATGCAGCGTTGTGAACAACTCGGCTTGACCCAGCTCAACTTCCACCCCGGCAGCCATCTTAACAAGATCAGTGTCAGTGAGTGCCTGAGCCGGATTGCCGACTCTATCAACGAGGCACTCGCACAGACCCGAGGAGTAACAGCGGTTATCGAAAACACCGCCGGCCAGGGCACCAATCTGGGTTGGCATTTCGATCATTTGATCGAGATCATCGAACAGGTGGATGACAAGCCGCGGGTCGGTGTATGCATCGATACCTGTCACGCATTCGCCGCCGGTTATGACATGCGTACCGCAGAAACGTGCAAGGCCACGTTTGATGACTTCGAGGCAACCGTCGGTTTCGAGTATCTCTGTGGTATGCACATCAATGACGCCAAAAGCGAATTCGCCAGCCGTGTCGACCGCCATCACAGTATCGGCCAGGGTAACATCGGTCAGGATGGCTTCACGGCACTGATGCAGGAATCGCGAATCGATGATGTCCCCATGATTCTGGAAACCATCGATCCCAGTCTCTGGGCCGACGAGATCGCCTGGCTACGGGCACAACAAGCCAGCCAAGGGTGAATACCGACCCTTTTACGATGAACCATGGACATGTTTGTATATTGCCATGAGCAGGGACGCCAAGGGGAAGTGTCGCAATCACCCATTACAGGAAGCCGACGTCATGGATATCATCATTGAGAATCAGGGACTCGAGGACGACGAGTTTCATGCAATCGCCAGTGGCGATACCGGCAATGCGCTACGCCAGAGTGCCAAGAATTACTTGGGCAGCATGAATATCGCGGAACGTCAGTTGGAAGAACTGAAAATGCAGGGCGGCAGCGAGTACGAACAGCTGTGTAAGGACATGACCGATCACGCGCTTCGTATCGTCAGTCTGGACCCCTCACTCCCTGTCAGCCTTGAGATCAGCTTCAACGGCGGCATCAAGTCCTGATCTTCACACGACAAACAGCCCGGTTTGCTTACCGGGCTGATGTCTTTCAAGGGGATTGCCGTGCCCCGGTATCCACAAGCGATGCGTCGGTTTGCTGCGCCAATTGATTGCGCTCATCCTCTTCATCGGCCAAGGTCGTCTTCGGCAATAACAGATTCAATGTAAACGCCGTGAATGCCGCAATCACGATCGGCGATCCGCCCACGATGAGTTGCACTTGCTCAGGTAGCCTTTCAACCGACTCGGGCACGGCATAAATACCCAACGAGAGCGCCAACGACACACTGGCAATCGTCATGTTCCGGGCCGACATTTCGTCCTTGGTCAACAACTGGATGCCGGTCATGGTAATCATGCCGAACACCGTGATCGTGGCACCACCCAGGACCGGGTAAGGAATGGTCGTCATCACGGCACCAAATTTGGGAATCAACCCCGCCGCAAGCATGAACACGGCTGCCAGGGCCAGGACGTAACGGCTGATGGCTTTGGTCATGGCAACGATGCCGACATTCTGACTGAACGTCGACGTGGGCAACGCCCCGAACAACGACCCGATCGCCGTGCAAACGCCGTTTCCCAATAATCCCCCCTTCAGTTCCTGAGCGTTCAGCTCCCGGTTCATGCCGCCGACCGTCGTGGCAGAGAGATCACCTATCGTCTGCACGGAATTGACCACACAGATGACGATCAAGGAGGCGATAGCGGCAGAGTGGAACTCGAGTTCGAAAGGGACGAAACGTGGTGTGGTGAACCACCCTGCGTCATGCACCGGCGTGATATCGACCATACCCAATATCAGGGACAGTATATAACCGACAGCAATACCGCAGATGATCGCCGCCAACTTGAGGAATCCCCGAGTGAACTGCGAAATCGTCAGCACCACACCCAACGTCACGATCGCAACGGCCCATTGGCTGGGAGCGCCATACTGGTCGCTGTCAACACCGCCGGCCATGTAATTGATCGCGACATCGTAGAGCGATAGACCAATGACCAGGACCACGGTACCCGCGACGACAGGGGGAAAGAGGTGACGGATACGGTGAATGAACAATCCGGACAGAATCATGGCAATGCCACCGACCACCTGTGCGCCCAGAATGCCACCGATACCGTATTGCGCTCCTACCGCCGTCAGCGTCGGCACATAAGCAAAGCCGACCCCGAAAATGGTCGGCAGTCTGGCGCCGAGTCTACCGACGCCATATAGCTGGATCAGTGTCGAGAGTCCCGATGCGACCAGGGATATCTGGATCAGCATCATACGTTCGGACTGAGGCAACCCCACCGCGCCAGCCACGATGATGGGAACGGCAACCGTACCCATGATCATGGCCAGGATATGCTGCAAGGAGAGAGGTAGAGCGATACCCAAGGGTGGCTTGCCATGGAAATCGAATACCGAGGTGTTGCTGTGCGCTGTGCTCATGACCCATCCATCATTTGACTGTTTTTATGTATACAAATAAAGGCTGGAATAAAGAACATTACAATGCAACTTATAAGCAACATTTGCTGTATACAATATTGTCGAAAAATAATGAAGATACGCATGCGTCAATGCATGATGGATAAACGACGACATGAGTTGCCCCGAACATCTACGGGTAAGCGGAAGGGGCAAGACATTCAATCCAAGGCAGCCACCAGCGACATCAGACTGCTTTCCAGCCGACAGTCGGGAGCCCACCGCTCATCACCATCGCGGTATTTTCCGGTCTGTACCAGACAACCCTGAAGGCCCGCCTGCATAGCTGCTGCGACATCGGCTTCGGCATCGTCACCGACCATCATTGCCTGGTTGGCCTCGATACCGACTTCCTCCAATACGCCATGGAAGAAGCCGGCAGCGGGCTTGCCCAACACCAGCGCCTGGGTATCAGCGGCATATTCCAGGGCTTTGACGAAGGGACCGGCATCAAGGTGCAACCCGCCACGCTGATGGAAATAGCGGTTGGTTCCCACCGCAAGCAGCGGTGCTCCCTGGTTCAGAACCTGGAACGCATCATCCAGGTGGGCGTAGTCGAAACGATGCTCGGCATCACAGACGACGACGGCATTGGGGGCGGTACAATCCAGATCGTCGAACTCGGGGACCAGATCATCATGGATCAAGAGGTAGGGACGCAGCCCATGCTGCAGGATATAGCGTTTTATCACGGAGGGAGCTGTGTGGATCTGCGAACGCTCCACCTCAAACCCCATCTGCAATAACTCTGCATAGACCGTCGCCCCGGTTTTACGTGACGTATTGGTGATGAAACGCAACGCTATACTGGCTTCCTGAAGGCGCCTCACCGCTTCCACGGCATAGGGCAACGGTATGCCATCCTCATGGAGAACACCGCTGATATCGAGTAGCACGGCTTGGGGCATTGTTGCACCTCCATCGACCTGGCCAACTGATTCACAGCCTAGTCCGCGATAGTGATACCGTGTGAACGAAGTTCCTACGCTGTAGTCACGGGAGACAGGGACCCTCATCATCGGCACCGACCGAAGCCAACCCCATGTCATGGCGCATTAACCCATTACAGGAGAGTTCGATGCCCGATTTTCGTAACGATCCCACTCTGCCGTCTCCCGCGTTTCCCGGCAGCCACATGGTGCTGGACGATCAGTATGTCTTTCTGTCGGGCCTGACAGCAGGAGATATCCAGGGCGGCGAGACCGTCATCGGCGATATCGCCGAAGAAACACGCAGTGTGATGCGTAAGGTCGAATACATGCTCCACAAGGCAGATTGCGAATTGGCCGATATCGTGCGTGCCGATGTCCATCTGACCGATCTGAACGAGATCTCGACCATGGATGCCGTCTACGCCGAGTTCTTCACTGAAGGCCAATATCCGGCTCGCACCTGTACCGAATCCGCCAAGCTGTTCGGCGAAAGCCACGTCGAAATCACGGTAATGGCAAGGCGGAATCAGAGCTGATGAAAGCACGCGAATAACAGTTCGCCATTCCCGGCCGGTACGTTGTACTGTCTCAAACGTGCCACTATATCGGATCAAAGCCGATGGTCTCGCCATCCCTCGGTTTGCGGTCCAAGATCAGCATCCCCAGATCGATATCACCACGTCTCATCCTATCGGCGACATCGGGGCTGGGCCCGCAGTCGACGATCACCATAACAAAACCGCCGCCCGATTGGGCGGCGGCTCGATTCATGCAATGGTCGGGGACCGGTTTACTTGGTCGCCTTGGATGCGGTCTTGGAAGCCGTCTTGACGTTCTCTTCCGTCAGCTTCTGACCTTGCTGGACGAAGTCCTGATTCATGGCGACGACTTTCTCGGCGTCCGATTTCATGCGCTCGCCCAGATCCTTGGCCACTTTTTGCTGCTCTTCGACATAGGAGCGAAGCGTTTCGGCATCCTTGATGTCCAGCGCGGCGCGAGTCTGGCTCAGGCCGATATCGGTATACGTCTTGGCAGCCTCATACTGGGCTGACAGCAGCTTTTCGGTATAGTCAATGGTCAGCGCTGCATAGGCGCGAGCCGGACCGAAAAACAAGGATTCGAACTGTTGAGTCGCTTGATCGAATGTTGCGTTACTCATGGGTCACCTCCGTAAGGATGTTGATAGCGAAGGCGTCTTGACCTCCGTTGCAGTGCAACATAGCAAATCATTTTGTGCAGTGCAACATTATTTTCGTATATCGCATCCATTCAAGAGGCACGGGACAACACAAAACTGACGCGAGTGCCTGTATCGGCCCGGCTGACAATGGACAAGTGAGTGCCATGGCAAGTACAGATATCGCGAACGTTCGGCATATCGACGAGCCGGTCAACGCTTTGCATCAACGGCATTGTGCACTGCCGTCATCGGCACGAGTTTATGGTGGAGTACCGCTGTCCTGGCAGATCAACTCGGTGCATCCACTCAGATGGAAACCATCAACGGGGCGTCACAAAGCAGCCAGAAACCCTATGTGAGTCTGGCCATGACGGCATCTGCCGATACAGCGGACATTATCCAGAGTGACGGCGATACCAAACGTCCACTCAAAGCCAAGACCACCATGCGGGAGGGAACACGTGGGTGATGACATCTCGATCCCCGTATCGACCTCATTCCTGAAAGTTGCCCGGTCGGCGAAGGTGCTGCCGGCCGGGCACACAGCAGTCTGACTTGATTCCAATCCCTGCTGTTGTTTTGCTGGGCACAGTACGGCAAGCGCGTGCCCCGACCATGCAGGAGCCTAGCCATGATCACTCTCGAGACTGTCCAACACGCTCGCGACACCATTGGCGATACGCTACTTCCCACGCCCGTGATTCTGGATCACGTCTTAACGGAACGACTGGGTAGAAGAGTCTGGCTCAAAGCGGAACTGTTTCAACGGACCGGGTCCTTCAAACCTCGCGGCGGACTCAACTGGATTCGCACCGCCAGCCAGGACGAACTCGCCGGCGGCCTGGGAGCCGTATCAGCCGGTAATCACGCCCTGGGGCTGGCCTGGGCGGCACGCGAAGCCGATGTCCCCGTCACCATCGTCATGCCCGATAACGCGAGCCATTTCAAGGTCGAGGGCAGCCGAGCCCTGGGCGCCGAGGTCATACTGCACGGTGATATCAATGATGCCTGGACATTGATGCATGAGCTGGTCGTGCAACGCGACCTGACACTGGTCCATCCTTATGACGATCCACGTATCATCGCCGGTCAGGGGACCGTGGGGCTGGAAATTCTGGATCAAGTCCCGACCGTATCGTGCATTGTGTGCCCCATCGGTGGCGGCGGCCTGATTTCGGGCCTGGGTACCGTGACAGCATCGTTACGCCCGGACATTCATGTCGTCGGTGTGGAACCGGCCGATGCCGCCAGCATGGCCTTTGCGTTGGCATTGGGCGGTCCCAAGCATCTGGACCGAGTCGACACCTGCGCCAAGAGCCTGGCGGCCGCCGTCGTCGGCGAAAATACGTATCACATCAGCCGTCAGGTGACCGATGAATTGATGGCCGTCAACGAGGACGCCATCGCTCGTGCTGTACGCCATCTGGTCCAGAACGCCAAGCTATTCGCTGAGCCTGGCGCTGCTGTTGGTATCGCCAGCCTGCTGGAATCCGTGAATACGCTGCCGACCGAAGGCGATATCGTCGTCGTTATCACCGGGGGCAACATGGACCGCCAGGAATTCGAGACACTTTGGCCAGCCTGACGCCTCGCTAATCATGCCCACCGGCCCCGCCGCCGTCATGGCTCCACGTCGATCAACATATACTGCATGGACCATCTACGGCGTGGGGTACCGGATGCCTGGTTGGTACACCGAGAGATCTCCTTGCCCGCACCCTGTTGAAGGCGACGTGAACGTGGTTGCGCGCGCTCCGCTTATCGCTGGCATTGCAGATTTTCATAAATCCCCTCTCATCAGTGCGTTATCCTGGCCTTACGACAAAAATCGATAGCCGAATGACCATAGGATGACAACTGACATGAAATACTCGCTTTCCACACTGACACTCTCGCTGGCACTGCTCCTTCCTGCATTCTCGGCGCAGGCGCAGGATGACCCCATCGTGGTTGGGGGACTCAATTACACCGAACACCTGATACTCACGTCGGCCACGACCCAGTTGCTGGAAGAAAACGGCTTTACGGTCGACCAACGCGATGGCTTGGGCACCAGCGTACTGCGACAGGCACACGAAAACGGGCAGGTCGACCTGTATTGGGAATATACCGGCAACTCAGTCATCCTGTTCCATGATCAGGAACAGCCGGACAATGCCGAAGAGACCTATCAGCAAGCCAAGGAGCTCGATGCCGAACTGGGACTGATATGGCTCGAGCCTTCCGATACCAACAACACCTACGCGCTTGCCATGCGTGAGGATGATGCCGAAGAACGAGGGATCGAAACGCTTTCCGATCTGGCCGAGGCGGTAAACGACGGTGCGGAACTGACCCTCGCCTCGAATGCTGAATTCTATTCCCGTGACGATGGCCTGCGCCCCTTGCAGGAAGCGTACGGCTTCGAGTTTCCACGCGACCGGATCAAGCGCATGGATTCCGGCCTGACCTACGATGCCTTGCGCAATGATGATGTCGATGTGGCACTGGTCTTCGCCACCGACGGTCGCAACGGCGCCTTCAACTTCCGTGTCCTGGAAGATGACAAGCAATACTTCCCGGTATATGCCCTGGCTCCGGTGGTGCGTGAAGAGGTACTGGAAGCTCACCCGGAACTGGAAGACTTGCTCAATGAGATGTCATCCAAGCTCGATGATGAGTTATTGATCGACCTCAACAGCCGTGTCGATATCGATGACCAGTCCATCGAAAACGTGGCCCATGACTTCCTGGTCGAGCAGGATCTGCTTTAATCACACTGTCCGATCGTCTCAACTGCCGGGTGACGCGCTGACGTCACCCGGCGTTCTTCAGGAGTTCCCATGTTCCCCAGTGGCGCTCAGCCTGATAGCCGCGAAGTCACGACCTTTCCGCACGACATCGTCGAGATACCGGATCTCTGGATTCCCCTCCCTGACGGTACGCAATTGGCAGCACGACTCTGGCGTCCGATAGACGCCGATTCAACGCCTGTTCCCGCCATCATTGAATGCATCCCGTATCGCCGCCGTGATGCCACCAGTGCCGATGACGAACGGATGCACCCGTATTTCGCCGGCCATGGTTACGCCGCACTGCGCATCGACCTGCGTGGCAGTGGTGATTCCGACGGCGTGCTGGAAGACGAATACCTGGCCAGTGAACAGGATGACCTGATTGCCGCGATCGAGTGGATTGCTGCTCAACCCTGGTGTACCGGGCGTGTGGGGATGATGGGCATCTCCTGGGGTGGATTCAATTCGCTGCAGGTTGCCTCGCGTCAGCCCTCGCCGCTGAAGGCCATCATCGCCGTGGGCGCAACCGTCGACCGCTATCACGACGACGTTCACTACAAGGGCGGCAGCATTCTCAATGAAAACTTCGGCTGGGCCGCCTCCTCACTCTCTTTCATGTCGCGACCACCGGATCCCGCGATTCGTGACGACTGGCGGGATTGCTGGCGGCAGCGGCTCGAGAAACAGCCCTTTGTGGCGGAAAACTGGTTCGATCACCAAACTCGAGATGCTTACTGGCAGCATGGCTCGATCTGCGAAGATTATTCACGCCTTCAAACTCCCGTTCTCGCCGTCACCGGATGGGCCGATGCCTATGTCAACTTCGTGGCCGAACTACTGGAGCATGCGAGTTGTCCACGCCTGGGCATCGTGGGTCCCTGGCCACACGCCTATCCGCATATCGCCATGCCGGGACCGACCATCGGCTTTCTTCAGGAGGCACTGCGTTGGTGGGATTACTGGCTCAAGGACCAGGATACCGGAATCATGGAGGAGCCCATGTACCGGGTCTATCGGCAGGAGTTTGCCGGTGCCGACCCCAATAGCTTGACGACTCCGGGGCGTTGGATCGCCGAGTCTTCCTGGCCGAGCCAGCATGTCCGACCGACGCGGTATGCGTTGGGAGGAACAGGCCTGTATCGAGGCGATCAGGCCACCGAACCGCGGCACAGCCGGCTGCGCGCCCCCGAAGACAACGGCCTGCAGTGCGGCGAATACATCCCCCATTGCAGCGGTCCCGAAATCGCCGGGGATCAACGTCGTGACGATGCCCACTCACTGCTATTCGACACTGCTCCGCTAGCGACTACGCAGGACATCCTGGGTCGACCGGTGCTGCACGTGCGCGTCAGTGTCGATCAGCCGCAGGCCAATCTCATCGTGCGCCTTAGCGATGTCTCGCCCGACGGTATCTCACAGCGTGTGTCCTATGGCGTCCTCAACCTGTGCCACCGCAACGGCCATGAGATGCCGAGCGCGGTGCCCTGCAATGAGCCCGTCGACGCCACTATTACGCTCAACCAGGCCTGCCACAGGTTCTCGGCCGGCCATCGGGTAAGACTCTCGATCACGACCGCCTATTGGCCGCTGGTCTGGCCCAGCCCCCGGCCGGTGACATTGACCTTGCACGAAGCCGATTGTCACTTGACGCTTCCTGTTCGAGACGACGTGACGAGCCCATCGGTGTCATTCGAAGAGGCCGAGTTTTCCGGCCCGCTACAGCACCGGATCACACGGCGGGGAACGCATCGTCGCGACGCCATCAAGGAACTGGCGACAGACTGGACGCGTCATGAGATCGTCGACGATTTTGGGGAAATCACCTATGACCACGGTCTGGTCAACACGGCATCGGCCGACGAGCGTTACGTCATCCACCCCGATGACCCGAGCACGGCAAGGATGAGCAAGAGTTGGAAACAACACTTCCGGCGTGAGGGGTGGGAGGCACACACGGAAACCTGGGCGGAACTGAGTTGCGACAGCGAGTGGTTCTATCTCGAGGCCCGACTTCAGGCCTTCGAGAACGGTGAGAGATTCCTGGACCGCCAATGGCAGACGCGGCGGCGTCGACACCACGTATAACGCATACCGGACTCAATGACCACGCTCTCTCTCAGCCCGACGCGCCAGCAACGAGGCCACCAGCGGCGTGTCGGCATCACGATGGGTCGGCATGGCAAAACGTGCCGCATCGATCGCCGTCGTGTCGATATCGGCCACCGCGATGCCAGTGCCATCGTCGGCACGAGCCAGAACGGTGCCATCGGCCCCGACGATGCAACTGCCTCCCCAGAACCACGACTGCCCTTCTCCACCATAGCGATGCGCCATGATCATCGGCGTGCCGTACATCATTGCGTAGAAACGCAGGCAAGTCAGCCAGTTGGCCTCGTCATCGAAGTCGCCCTCCACCATGCCGGACGCCGCATTGACTGGTGCCAGCACCACATCGGGGCGTTCGAGCATCGCCGCATGGGCCAGTCCCGGGTTCCACAGGTCGGCACAGATCAACACACTGCAGGACAAGCCCTGATGCGCTACCGTCGTCAGGGTTTGTCCCTTGGTAAACACCTTCCCTTCCTCATGGCCGCCGTAGGTGCAAAGATTGACCTTGCGATGGACCCCTTCGATGCGCCCCTGACGCAGACAGGCTGCGGCATTGGCATATTCACCACGCCCGACCCGTTCGACGAAACCGACGACCGTCAGCATGTCGCCGCTTTCCCGGGCCAGCCACTGCAGGCGCGGATCATCCGCATGCATGGCGACATCGGGTACGCGCGATTGCAGGTCATAACCCGTCAGGGAAAGCTCCGGGAAGACCAGTACGTCGACTTGCTGTTCCCTCGCCTCGGCGATCAGCGATTCATGAACGGGAAGATTGGCCTCCACATCGCCGAGCTCGCAATTCATCTGTGCCACGGCAAGGCGATAATCGTGCTGCTGACTGGAATTCACGGTATACAGACCTCGATACTCAACACAACGAATCACGCTAGATTAGCGAGTCACTGACATCATGACCACCGCACATCCCCTCGATTGGATTCATCGCTTCGACCCCGAATCACTCAGCGACGCTCACTATACCCATGCCAAGCGATGCCTTCTGGATCTGCTGGGCGTCGCCGCCGGCGCCTCCCGGACGCCACTCGCCCGTATCGCCGAGCGCTATGTCACCAGCCAGCACGGCGGTGATCGGCCGCTGCTATTCGCCGATGCCAAGGCCTCCCCGACCGGCGTCGCCCTGCACGGCGCCTGGATGATCGATGCACTCGATGCTCATGACGGCCAGGTCCTCACCAAGGGGCATTGCGGCGTTGCGCTCCTGCCTGGCCTGTTGGCGCTGCCAGACGTGGAACGACTATCCGGACGCGAATTTCTGGGGCTACTGACACTCGGCTATGAAGTGGCAACCCGAGCCGGCATTGCCCTGCATGCCACGGCATGCGACTACCATACTTCCGGAGCCTGGAACGCCCTCGGTGTCGCTGCGGTCACTTCACGACTGTTGCAACTCGACCGACAAACGCTGAATGAAGCGCTGGGGATCGCTGAATTCTACGGTCCACGCAGCCAGATGATGCGCTGCATCGATCACCCGACGATGGTCAAGGATGGTTCCGGCTGGGGCGCCCAGGCAGGCGTTGCCGCGACGCTACTGGCGCGGGAAGGTTTTACCGGTGCCCCTGCCATGACGATCGAGGACATATCCACCGCCGAGTACTGGTCGGATCTCGGTCAACGCTGGTATCTGTTCGAACAGTACTTCAAGGCCTATCCGGTTTGCCGCTGGGCGCAACCCGCCGTTGAAGCGGTGCTTTCCCTCGTCGACAGCCGAGGTGATCTCCAGCGGATCGAACGTATCGATATCACGACATTTCATGAAGGCAAGCGCTTGCATGTAACACGACCAACCACCACGGAACAGGCACAATACAGCCTGCCCTGGTCGGTGGCCTGCGCCTTGCAGTTCGGTACCATCGATGTCCATGGCATTACCGAGGCACTCAATGATCCGACCGTCCAAGCCCTGGCCGAACGCGTCGTCATCCAGGAAAGCGACGCCTTCAACGAACGTTTCCCGCAGGAACGGTGGGCCAGTGCTCGACTGCATTTCAAGGACGGCGATGTGCTGGAAAGCGCCCCGTACGAGGCTCGTGGCAACCCGACCAACCCACTCAGTGACGACGACATCGTCGCCAAGTTTCATGCGCTGGCCGATCCGACATTGGGCCGATCTCATACCCACGAACTGAGGAGCATTGTGGATACTCTTGAGGCTCGACCCATGCGGGATTTGCTGGTGTATTTGTGAACGAGGCAATCCATCGGTTCAGCCATCAATTCTCATAGGCCCCCTCGATATCGACAATCCGCTTGGCATTGCGCCCCAGGCCGCCATACAAGTCCAGCATTCGCTCCATCCACCCATAGACGGGATCGGCGTTCGATACCAGGTCAGCCGTGGAGACGACCCGAGCCCACATGAAGGGAGAAAAGGTCAGGTAATCCGCTGCCGCCGGCGCATTGCCATCGATGAAATCACTCTCTTCCAGGCGACCACGCAGGGGTTCCAATGCCTTGTCCAACAGGCTCAACCCCTGACTGGGAGAGTGCAGGTCTTCGAGCGTACGTCCGAAGGCTTTCTCACGGGTCTCGCGGAAATACTCTCGATCCTCGGGATGGATGGCATTGAGAAGGTCCATGACGATAGTCCGCAGTATACCTGGCGCCAGGCTTCGTTCCGCGTAGAACTTGAAGAAACGCGCTCGTGCTTCGGCCGTGGCATCACCCAACAATGGCGCGTCGGGATAGGTGCGGTCGAGATAACGGAAGATTTCGTAACTGTCGCTGACCACCGACTCGCCATCCACCAGCACTGGCACCTTGCCCTGACCGGAGAATTCGATAGCCTCCTTGTCGGTGAAGTGCCAAGGGTGCGTTTGAACCTCCAGCCCCTTGTGAGCAAAGGCATACTTGACCCGCCAGCAATACGGCGAGAAACGCAAGCCTTCGTCGGTACCACATAAATCGTACAGTTCTCGTGTCATGTTCAGTCCTCCAAGTGCCCCTCTTGCACACCAGCATTCGTTAATGGTTTCTCCCAGTTTGCCCGAAATAGCGGGCCGACGCCCAGTCATCAGCCATTCAGATGTTGTCCATTAGTCGTAACTCAACTGTTGCAAGTGCCCTAACCCGCTTGTCGATATTTCATTATTTTATTTTAAAAACAATGAGTTAGTATTTTATGCCAAACAACACCCTACTGGTAATACCAATTTTCCAAGTATGGTCAAACTGGTCCTCCAGCGATTATCTTGCTGCTACTCGAGACGGAGGCTCCTCCCCTCATCACCAGGAAGGGGCGAGCCACCAGGAATCGTGAATTACCCAAGCACAAGAGGACATCGCCCTCATGAACGAAACGCTACTCGGGTTGCTAGCCTTCGTACCGCTATTGCTGGCCGGGGTCTTGTTGATCGGATTCCGCTTCCCCGCCAAGGTCGCCATGCCGATTGTATTCATCGTCACGGCGTTGATCGGTCTACTGGCCTGGGAAATACCGTTCAACCGCATTCTGGCATCGACCTTTCAAGGATTGATTCAGACAGCATCACTATTATGGATCATCTTCGGCGCCATCCTGCTGTTGAACACGTTGAAGCATTCCGGAGGCATCGCCGCCATACGCAACGGATTCTCGGGTATCAGCCCCGACCGTCGGGTGCAGGCCCTGATAGTCGCCTGGCTGTTCGGCTGCTTCATCGAGGGGGCATCCGGCTTCGGCACACCCGCGGCTGTCGCCGCTCCCCTGATGGTCGCACTGGGATTCCCGGCCCTGGCAGCCGTCATGGTCGGCATGATGCTGCAGTCCACGCCCGTCTCGTTCGGTGCCGTTGGCACGCCCATCGTCGTCGGTGTGAGCGGCGGCCTCGACCGTGCCGGCATTACTGAAACCCTCGAAGCCAACGGATCAAACTGGGAAACATTCTTCCAGCTGATAACGAGTGAAGTAGCCATCACCCACGGTATCGTCGGCATCCTGATGCCATTGATCCTCGTCACCATGATGGTACGTTTCTTTGGTGCCAACCGTTCCTGGACGGAAGGCTTGTCGATCGCTCCCTTCGCGATTTTTACCGGTCTGGCCTTTGTGATCCCTTACATGTTGGTAGGCGTATTTCTGGGACCGGAATTCCCGGCCATGATCGGTGCCATGATAGGCCTGGCCATCGTGGTTCCCGCCGCTCGCAAGGGCTTCCTGCTACCCAAGGATACCTGGGACTTCCCCGAATCGAGTTCCTGGCCGGATGATTGGATCGGCAACCTGCAGATCAAGGTCGATGAAGTGACCGACCGCGCTCCCATGTCAGTATTCCGTGGCTGGATGCCTTACGTCCTGTTAGCGGTCTTCCTGGTCATCTCACGCACCATGCCGCCGGTAGAAGACGCCCTGACATCTCTCAGCTTCGCCTGGAACAACATCCTCGGTGAAGAGGGGGTCAGCGGTAGCCTGGAACCCTTGTTCCTGCCAGGCGGTATCATGGTCATGGTCGTGGCCGTCACCTTCTTCCTGCATCGCATGACACCGGCCAGGTTGACATCCGCAATCTCCGAATCGAGCAAGACACTGCTCGGTGCCGGCTTCGTATTGATCTTCACGGTTCCCATGGTGCGCATCTTGATCAACTCTGGCGTCAACGATGCCGACCTGGTTTCCATGCCAGTCGCCATGGCGCGCCTGGTCGCTGATGGCGTAGGTGATGTCTACCCGCTATTCTCCCCGGCCATCGGCGCGATAGGCGCCTTTATCGCCGGTTCGAATACCGTTTCGAACCTGATGCTGTCGGACTTCCAGTTCAACGTGGCAGAACAACTCGGCGTCTCCACTGCCATGATGGTGGCACTGCAAGCTGTCGGGGCAGCGGCGGGTAACATGATAGCGATCCACAACGTCGTTGCCGCATCGGCGACCGTTGGATTACTGGGCCAGGAAGGCACCACGATCCGCCGAACCATTCTGCCGACGATCTACTATCTGATCGCCAGCGGTCTGATCGGCCTGATCGCGATCTACGTGATAGGCGTCAGCGATCCCTTGCTGGGCGGCTGAGCCCACCTGTCCAGCATTGACATCGTTCCACGCCCCGGTATTCGTGTTGCCGGGGCGTGGATCATTCGTAAGCTTCCAATCGCATCGCCGAGCGTTCCAGGCGTTCGTTTTCGGCCTCGATCTCACGCAGGTTGTGACCGATGCTGGTCAAGTGTTCCAGTGCCGACTGGCGTGCCTGTTCCGGCTGGTGGTCCGAAACGGCCCGATAGATCATTTCATGCTGGCGATTGATCTGCTCGCGCGGCCCCGGACGGTGATAGAGATTCTTGACCGAAGCGAAGACCGAACTCAGCAGCAAGTCGGTCAAACTTTGCAGCGTATGGACCAATACGGGGTTGTGGGAGGCCTGGCAGATAGCCAGGTGGAACCCATGATCGAGTCGGGCCAGGTGCTCGACATCGACATCCGACGTGCTTTCCACATAGTCATGCATCGCTTCATAGCGACGACGGATCAGCACCATATCCGCCGGTGTTCCGCGCTCTGCCGCCAGACGAGCGGATTCACCCTCCAACAGCGAGCGCACTTCCAGCAGATCGTAGAGCGTCCGGGGATGATCTCGGAATAGATACATCAGGGGATTGTCATCGCGCCCCGGCACCAACTGGGCAACGACGGAGCCCCGTCCCTGCCGGGTCTCGATGATGCCCTTGCTCCGCAAGACTCGCAGCCCCTCGCGCAGCGACGACCGTGATACGCCCAATCGATCACAGAGCCGACGCTCGGATGGCAGCAATTGGCCCGGACGGAACACGCCGTCGAGGATCAGTTGCTCGAGCCTGGCCGCCACGGCATCCGGCGTCCGCGGTGTCATACCAATATCCTGCGAGTTCGATACCATCCCGATACTCCTTGGCGACTTGGGAGCGGAAGTTCCCCTGTCATCGTTGAAGACTGCTACTATTCTACAGGATCATAAAATTGGAAATCATTTCCAAAGTACATGACAATTAGTGGTCTTACCAGTACACCAAAGACTGGACAGTCGCGTCGGAAATTTAGACATTGGTAAGCATAAGGCCGATCAAGAAGACTTTATCAACGACATGGCCGATCTGGATTGATGAGGCATCACCATGAATATCCTCTATGACGAGCGACTCGACGGTGAGTTGCCGGCCAATGACAAACAGCAGGTGCTGGAACGACTTCAGCACGCCTTGCCGAGCCTGACCCTGCTGCACCGGGAGGAGGACCTGCGCCCCTTCGAATGCGATGGGCTGTCCGCCTATCGCGTCCTGCCCATGCTGGTGGCACTCCCGGATACACTGGAGCAGGTCGAGCAACTCATGCGCACATGTCACGACATGGGCGTTCCAGTCGTGACTCGCGGCGCCGGCACCGGCCTGTCCGGCGGTGCACTCCCGTTGGAACAGGGAGTTCTGCTGGTCATGTCGCGCTTCAAGCAGATTCTCGAGGTCGACCCGGATGCCCGTGTTGCCCGCGTACAACCCGGTGTGCGCAACCTGGCCATTTCCGAGGCCGCCGCTCCCTACGGCCTGTACTATGCACCGGACCCTTCGTCGCAGATCGCTTGCTCGATCGGCGGTAACGTAGCGGAAAATGCCGGTGGCGTGCACTGCCTGAAATACGGCTTGACCGTTCACAACGTGTTGAAGATCGAGGTCATTACCATCGAGGGGGAGCGGATGACGATCGGCTCCGATGCCTTCGATTCCCCTGGCTTCGATCTGCTCGCTCTGTTCACCGGCTCCGAGGGCATGCTGGGTGTGGTGACTGAAGTTACCGTCAAACTGCTGCCCCAACCGGAGAACGCCAAAGTCTTGATGGCCAGTTTCGATGATGTCGAAAAAGCCGGGAAAGCCGTCGGCGATATCATTGCAGCGGGCATCATCCCCGGAGGGCTGGAAATGATGGACAAGCTCGCCATCAAGGCCGCTGAAGATTTCGTGCACGCTGGATACCCGATGGAAGCCGAAGCCATCCTGCTGTGCGAATTGGACGGTGTGGAAGCCGACGTGGACGATGACTGTGACACGGTGCGCGGTGTGCTGGAAGGGGCTGGTGCCATCGATATCAGCCTCGCTCGTGATGATGCCGAACGCGCCCGGTTCTGGGCCGGTCGCAAGAATGCGTTTCCCGCTGTCGGCCGCATGGCACCGGATTATTACTGCATGGACGGCACCATCCCGCGACGCGAATTGCCACGTGTCCTCAAGGGTATTGCCGCCCTGTCGGAGGAGTCCGGTTTACCGGTCGCCAACGTCTTTCATGCCGGTGACGGCAACATGCACCCTCTAGTGCTGTTCGATACCAACAAGCCCGGCGAACTGGAACTGGCCGAAGAGGTCGGCGGCAAGATCCTTGAACTCTGCGTCGAGGCAGGCGGCAGCATTACCGGTGAACACGGTGTCGGTCGGGAGAAGATCAATCAGATGTGCACGCAGTTTCAGCCCGATGAAATCACGGTGTTCCATGCCGTCAAGGCGGCCTTCGATGAACGCCGCCTGCTCAATCCGGGCAAGAACATCCCGACACTGCAGCGCTGTGCCGAATTCGGCGCCATGCATGTGCACAACAATGAACTGCCACACCCCGACCTGCCACGCTTCTAAGAGATGACCATGGCACGACAGCATCAGGACATGGCCGAGGCGCTCTGCGAACGCGTGCGCCAGGCCGATCACGACAAGACACCGCTCAAGATCGTTGGCGGTGACACCAAAGCTTTCTATGGGCGCCGAGTCGAAGGCGACATCCTGTCGACCCGCGATCATCACGGAATCAGCCACTACGACCCGGTGGAGTTGATCATCTCCGTGCGAGCCGGAACACTGATCTCGGAGTTGGAAGCCGCCCTGGATGCGGAAGGCCAGAGGCTGCCCTTCGAGCCGCCCCATTTCGGTGAAAGCGCCACCGTTGGCGGCATGATCGCGACCGGGCTGTCCGGACCCCGTCGACCCTGGGCAGGCAGTGTGCGTGATTTCGTGCTCGGCTCACGAATCATTACCCATGAGGGCAAGCACCTCCGTTTCGGCGGCGAGGTCATGAAAAACGTGGCCGGTTACGACCTGTCGCGGTTGATGGCCGGCGCCCAGGGAACCCTCGGTCTGCTCACGGAAGTCTCTCTCAAGGTGCTTCCCAAGCCCACGGCCACTCATAGCCTGCGCCTTGCCATGCCGTTGGCCTCGGCCCTGGAATCGCTTGCCGAGTGGGGAAGACAGCCCTTGCCGATCACCGCCGCCGCCTATCACGACGGTGCACTGCATCTACGTCTGGAAGGTGGCCCCAGCTCGGTGGCTGCCACGCGAGAACGGCTCGGAGGCGACGTACTCGACGACGAATTCTGGACGCAACTGCGGGAACATCAACTGCCCTTCTTTGCCGATACGGACGAGCGTCCGCTCTGGCGGCTCTCGCTGCCCAACAACACGCCGGCGCTGGAACTCGAAACCCGCAGCGATACCGACGTGCTCTACGATTGGGGGGGCGCTCAACGCTGGGTTCGCACCTCCATCGATGGCCGCTCCCTGCGTGACGCCGTGGCCACAGCGGGAGGCCACGCAACCTGTTATACCCCGGGAGCCAGCGACCCCTTCATGCCCTTGGCACCCTCAGTGGCCAAATATCATCGCCGCCTGAAAGCCACTCTGGACCCCAACGGCATTTTCAATCCCGGTCGACTCTACGCGGAGGTCTGACATGCAGACGAATTTTTCTGAAGAAGACCTGAAAAAACCGCACATTCGCGAAGCCGACCGCGTGCTGCGCTCCTGCGTGCACTGCGGGTTTTGCAACGCCACCTGCCCGACCTATCAATTGCTCGGCGATGAGCGTGACGGCCCGCGTGGTCGCATCTATCTCATGAAGGAATTGCTGGAAAGCCGAGACGACGATGATCAAATCACTGAAGAAACACGGCTGCACCTGGATCGATGCCTGACCTGCCGTAACTGTGAAACCACCTGCCCGTCCGGGGTCGAATACCACAAGTTATTAGATATCGGGCGCGCAGAGATCGAACGCAGGGTACCTCGCAAGGCCACCGAGCGCGCGTTTCGCTACGGGCTGCGCAAAGCGTTGGTCGATCCCCAGCGCTTTCAGGCACTGCTCAGGCTCGGCCTGACGTTCAAACCGCTGGTTCCCGGTATGCTCAAGGACAAGATGCCACCGGCTCCGCTCGATGCCGGCACCCGACCGGACCACCAACGTCACGAGCGACAGATGCTGATCCTCGAAGGCTGTGTCCAGCCTGGCCTGTCACCCAATACCAATGCGGCGACTGCGCGTGTGCTCGACCGTCTTGGCATTGGCCTGACGCCGGTGAGCGAAGCCGGCTGCTGCGGTGCCATCGATTTCCACCTCAATGCCCAGGCAGACGGCCGTGAGCGTATGCGTGCCAACATCGACGCCTGGTGGCCACACATCGAGGCCGGTGCAGAGGCGATCGTTCAGACGGCGAGCGGCTGTGGCGCCTTCATCAAGGAGTACGGCGACATGCTGGCCGATGATCCGCAATACGCGGAGAAAGCGCAGCGGGTCAGTGAACTCGCCAAGGATCTTGCCGAAGTCCTGCGCAATGAATCGCTCGATGCATTGACCGTCAAGGAACACAAACGCCTGGCGTTTCACTGTCCTTGTACCCTGCAACATGCCCAGAAACTCAACGGTGCCGTGGAAGGTGTTCTCGGACAACTCGGCTTCTCGCTGACACCGGTTCAGGATCCGCATCTCTGCTGTGGTTCGGCAGGAACCTATTCGATCACCCAACCAGAGCTGGCCACACAACTGCGGGACAATAAACTGGATGCGCTGGAAGCCGGCGACCCGGAGGTGATCGTCACGGCCAATATCGGCTGTCAGACGCATCTTGCCGGGGCCGATCGCACCCCCGTCAGGCATTGGATCGAAATCGTCGACCAATCACTCGCACCACAAGGCGCTCATCGCCCATAGCTCGTCATTTGACACTGACCAAGGAGACACCCATGCAGACCAAACCCATGCTCACCCTCGACGACGTCAACGCCATCCTGGATGCGGCTCAGCAAGAAGCCGCAGCCAACAGTTGGAACGTCACCATTGCCGTCGCCGACGACGGTGGCTATCTACTCGGTTTACGGCGTCTTGACGGTGCCGCTCCATTCAGCGCGGGCGTCGCCGGCGAAAAAGCGCGCAATGCCGCCATCGGGCGCAAGGAGACCCAGGTCTTCGAAGAGATGATCAACAATGGTCGCACGGCTTTCGTGACCGCACCGATGCAAGCCCTGTTATCCGGCGGCGTACCGGTTCTCGTCGACGGTCAGGTCGCCGGCAGTGTCGGTGTCTCCGGCGTCAAACCCGATCAGGATGTGCAAGTCGCCAAGGCCGGTGTCGCCGCCATTGGCTAAGCACGCTTGCCACACACTCTCCTGACTTCCCCAGGCGTCCCGTGCCTGATACGGCGGCGCCTTTTTTGTGCACTGGCCGACTGTGGCCGGAGGATATTTCTCTCACTGCCAGGTTACGTATAGTGACTCGCCAGCAGAGTCACACAAGCGAGGGAAACCATGCGCGTCAAAATCTGTTGCATCAGCTCAACCGCAGAAGCCCATCTCGCCATACGGGCCGGTGCCTCGGCGCTCGGCCTGGTCTCGGAAATGCCCAGCGGGCCGGGCGTGATCAAAGAACGGCACATTGCAGATATCGCAGGCGCGGTTCCGCCGCCACTCGGCCGTTTTCTGCTTACCAGCCAGACGAATGCAAACGACATCATCGCGCAACAGCAACGGTGCGGCGTCAACACGCTCCAGCTTTGCGATCGAGTGACCGTGGACGCACTACACACGCTGCGCCGTTCGTTACCCGGCATTTCATTGGTGCAAGTCATCCATGTCGTCGACGATACCTCCGTGGCGGAAGCCGTCGGTATTGCGCCAGAGGTCGACGCCCTGCTGCTCGACTCAGGTAACCAATCACTGGCGGTCAAGGAACTGGGTGGCACAGGACGTGTTCATGACTGGTCATTGAGTGCGCAGATCGTTGAACGTTCCCCGGTGCCGGTATTTCTGGCGGGCGGCCTGAACGCCGACAACGTCGGCGAGGCGATACGGGCGGTCAACCCGTTCGGCGTCGATATCTGTACCGGAGTGCGGACGGACGGCAAACTGAATGAGTACAAGCTGAAACGGTTCATGGCCGCCGTGCGTGCAACGTCAGAGAAGATGTCCTGACCTTCAGGACCTCTCCACACCCACAGGGCTCAAGCATTCAGTCGCCGCAGTTCACGGATCAGGCCACTGTGATCGAGATCGCCATCACCGTGTTCAACCATGGCCTCGAATAATTCATCGGCGACAGTCGCCACCGGCAATTTCAGCCCCAGTGTTTCGGCTCGCTCCATGGCAGTATGCGTGTCCTTGAGTTGGTATTTGGCAGCACCTCCAGGTGCAAAGGATTCCTCGATCATGCGCAAGCCATGTTGGCGCATGATCGGCGAATCGGCGAATCCGCCGGACAGGGCATCACGCACTTTGGCGGGATCGGCGCCACCCCGCTCGGCAAACAGCAGTGCCTCGGCAACGGTGGCGATAGTACTGGCCACGATCATCTGATTGGCCAGTTTGGCTTGCTGTCCGGTTCCCGCCGGACCGACATGTACCGCCCGCCCCATCGCGGACAACACCGACTCAGTGGCCGAAAACGTTTCAGCATCGCCTCCGACCATGATCGCCAGAGTCGCTTCCCGGGCCCCCTGCTCGCCACCGGACACTGGCGCATCCAGGTACCCCAATCCTCGCTCACGACAGCGTTCGGCCTGAACTTGAGACGTCTCGACAGGAATCGAACTCATGACGACCAGTGTCGACCCCGTTTTCATGGCATCGACGACACTCTCGCCTGTGTTACCGAACAGCACCGCATCACAGGTCGGCCCATCACTTAACATGCAGATCAATACATCCACATCCACGGCCGCCTGTGCCGGTGTATCACAGACCTCACCACCTGCAGCAGCAACATTCCGAAGCTTCTCCGGAGATCGGTTCCACGCCTGCAATGGATAGCCCGCCGCCAGCAGATTATGCGCCATGGGAGCTCCCATCACCCCGGTGCCGACGATCCCGACTTTTCTGTTCATTGTTCACCTCATGAGGACATTGTGACCATCGATTGCCTTGGCGTTCGACCAATCAGCATACGCATGAGCCGGAAATGAAGCGAAATCATGCGCTGGCACGGAAAAGAAACGCTGTTGGCTGCCCGCAGCTGCTATTCCAAACTATACTAGTGAGAACAAGATAGCAGGCTATGCGTATCCAAAGGAGGTGACAATGGCTGGTGGTTGGGCAAAGGATGGTGCCGTACAGGATCAGATCGACAGCACGGTTGAAGATGAACTGGAACGAGCACGTCGTCGGTTACCGCAGGGCGAGAGCCTGATGCACTGCGAAGAGTGCGGGGAGGAGATACCGCAAGCGCGCCGCGACGCCATCCCCGGTGTCAGGCTGTGTATCGTCTGTCAGAGTGAACGCGACAGGCAACAATCCGCGGTTAGCGGGTACAATCGACGCGGCAGCAAGGACAGTCAGTTGCGTTAAGCATGGCTCTTTTACGCATCACAATCACGCTTGGACTACTGTTCATAGCGGGTTTTCGGCATTGCTCTCCACAGTCTTGTTTTTACCGCCATGTTTCCAATACCGATAAAAAGGTAATGCAATCGCAAATACCGATAGCAGAATAAAGCACAAGCTAATCGGTCGAGTGAAAAACACTGTCCAGTCACCGCCATGCATTGTCATACCTCGGCGATAGTTGGATTCCACCATATATCCCAGGATCATTCCCAATACGACCGGAGCAGAACTGAAACCATGGCGATTCAGAAAATAACCGAACACTCCAAAGAATAACAGCACCCACACAGCGTTCATAGTACCACTAATCCCGTACGCACCGAGCATACACATGACTAGAATAAATGGCATTAAATAGGATCGAGGTATCTGCAGAACGCGTACGAATAGCTTGATACCTACAGCCTGGAAACTGAACATAAAAATATTCGCTATAAAGAAAGCAATGATGATTCCATAAGCAATATTGGCTTGTTCATCAAAGAGCATGGGGCCCGGTTGCAACCCATGAATCAACAACCCTCCCATCAGTATCGCGGCAGCCGCATCTCCCGGAATGCCAAGCGTCATCATTGGAATCAATGCACCGCCAGTCATGCCATTATTGGCCGACTCGCAAGCAATAACTCCTTCATCATGTCCTTTTCTAAATTTCTCAGGTGTCTTCGACATACGTTTCGCCTGATCATATGCCAGGAAAGAAGCGATACTTCCGCCGGCACCTGGTATGGCTCCAACCAATGAGCCTATGAACGAACTGCTCGACCAAACTTTCCAGTGGCGCAAGGTCTCGCGAAAACGAGGATAGGCTTTGCTGACTTTTATATTTACACCATCACCTCTCTTATCATGAATTTTCGTAACATCGCTAATGATTTGTGAAAGTGCAAATAGCCCAATTAGTGCAGGCATAAAATCGACCCCACCTGTCAAGCTGGAAAAACCAGCTGTAAGGCGTACCGTACCGGTCATTGAGTCGATACCGATCAAAGAGATCAGGACCCCAACCAAGCCACCAACAATACCTTTTATAATTGAACTATCGGATATGGAAGCAATAATAGTAAGGCCAAAAACACCAAGAGAAAAATACTCAATAGCACTGAATTTAAGAGCAACACTCGCAATTAATGGTGACATAAGAGCAAGAACCGTTACACTTATCATTCCTCCAATCATGGATGCTACAATACAAAGCCCTAACGCCCTCCCTGGTTCACCGTTTTGGGCCATTGGAAATGCATCTAATGTCGTCGCTACTGAAGAGGGTGTTCCTGGAATATTTAATAACGCCGCAGGAATGGATCCACCAGAAATAGCGCCACAATAGACACCTAAAAGCATGCCCATTCCAGTTGTTGGTTCCATACCATATGTTAGAGGCAAAAGGAGAGCGACGCCCATCGTTGCTGTCAACCCCGGGAGCGCCCCGAAAACCAAACCAAGAACTGTTCCAAAGGCGATGGCCAGGAATATATGAATATTGATGAAGAGGTTTGCAGCATCAGCAAAATTGGAAAACATGACTAAGATCACTCTTGTGGCATCAAGGCAACGCAAGCTCAAATATCACTGAAAAAACAGTATATATGAGACTAGTGGCAGAAACGGCAAAAACTGCCGATTTAGCTAAAGTAATTAAGCTTATATCAGACCCGGGAACAAACAAGTCAACAACTGTCCTAAACAGGAAAAGAAAAAAAACAGTACTCAAAAAGAACCCTACCAACATCAACATAGTTAAGTATAAAACTATCAATGACAAGGTTATAATGAGAGCAATAGCCTCACTCCTCGAAAGGTTCACTAGATCCCCTGAAGGTCTATCAAAAACCGTTTCCATAACAAGAAGATAGCCGACGAGGAATATTATTATCAGGCTCACCCAGAAAGGAACGGACCCCGGCCCGGGATCACCACCTACTCCCATTGAAGTGGGAATACTATGCGCCATGTGGAGGAAAAACCCTGCTCCGAGAATTAATATGAGATAGAAGATTTGGCGTTCGTCAATCTTCAACATGGCTGCTCCCCTTTCTGACTAGGTTTTCAAGTCAGCCCCACAGACACGGGGCCGACCCGCGAGACACTACTTGATCTTCTCGGCCGTATTGATAAATGATTCAGCCAAGTCAGCCATGCGTGCGTCGAGCTTCTCACCTGAGGGCATGAAATCGACTTCGCCGCCCTGTGCTGCAATTGCCTCCCGAACCTTTGGGTCGTTAGTGGCTTTTTCTAATGCGGCGGACCACGCTTCTTTGACTTCGTCATCGACACCGGCTGGAGCCGCGACGCCACGCCAGTTGGATAACGAGATATCATGACCCAGTTCCTGCATTGTGGGAACATCCGGGTAGTCTTCCAATGTTTCGCTACCTAAAGTGGCCAGTAGTCGCAAATCCCCAGATTTCAGACCAGATGACAAATCTGCAAGATTCAAAAGCAGAACGTCGATATGCCCTCCCAAGGCTGCAGCGACGGCGTCTGACGAGCCATCATGCGGAACCTGTTTCGCCTCATATTCTGCAGTATCGGCTAGAATCTCACTGGCAACATGCGTCGATCCCCCAGCCCCAGAAAAACCGAATGTTACCTCACCAGGATTGTTTCGCATCTCGTCAGCAAGTTCTTCCCAGCTATCCCATTCACTCTCATCACTGACAGCCACGACATAATCGTCATTGAGTACATTTCCCAGGTAATCAAAATCAGAGTAGGTATAGGTCGCGTTTCCCATACCCTCTGTCGCAAAAATGACGTTATTCGGTATTGTGACGGTATACCCATCAGGATCGGCATTAGCGACTTCCGTAAATCCTAATATACCTCCCCCACCAGGCTTATTTGACACGATGATATCTTCGCCCAAGGACTCTTCAAGTGCAGGTTGAAGATTACGTGCCAATACATCCGTACCTCCGCCGGCACTATACGGTATCACCATGGTTATGGATTTCGTCGGATAGTCGGCATTGGCCACGCCGGCAGTGAGCATACCGACGAAGATAATAGACATCTTATTCATATTTTCCATGATATTTCCTCGTGCTCTTTCAGATTATTCTAATGATAATATATTTATATTAAAAATAACTAATTAAAAATCATTAATATCGAATATTCAAACACCACCTCCTCACGTAAACGCATACGTATCAATAGACATTACCTTCCGACGACACATCAAAACTCAAGTCAAATTCCTCACTTCTCTGACGCACTGCCTGCATCAATAAAGAGATATCCAGACCAACAGCGACAAAAGTGGCACCTAAGGAAAGAAAGCGTTTTGCCTGGTCAACACTTCCTGTCAATGTGCCAGCCGCTTTGCCACTAGCCACGATGGTTTGGATTGCATGATCAATGGCTGCCTGAACATCCGGGTGCCCAGGATTACCCAAGTACCCCATTGAAGCCGCCAAATCCGCAGGGCCGATGAACACTCCATCAACACCATCTACGGCACAGATGGCTTCAAGATTATCGAGTGCAGTTAGCGTCTCTGCCTGTACCAGCAAGCAGACTTCGTCGTTGGCTTGGTGGACATAATCGGAGCGTCCATTCCAACGCGACGCACGAGCGACTGCCGCTCCCACACCTCGTATCCCCTCCGGCGGATAACGAGTTGCTGCAACCATATGAGCGGCCTGTTCAGGTGTATCGACCATAGGTACCAACAATGTCTGTGCACCGATATCGAGTAACTGCTTGATCAGTGCCGGTTCCCCTTGAACCGCTCTGACGACTGGATGACTCCGGTAAGCAGAAACCACTTGCAATTGAGCCAAGGTACTATTGATATCATTGGGTGCATGTTCCCCATCTATCAGTAACCAATCGAAGCTGGCCGTAGCGCACATCTCAGCACAATAACTGCTACCCATGGACAACCAGAAACCTATTTGGGGCTGACGATAGGCCAAGGCTTCCTTGAAAGTGTTTCCTGGTTCCAGGCCGGTGATACGTGAACCTTTCATACGCTCTCCGCTATCCATCTTAGGGTGCGTCTCAGCCCAAACTTCCTTGGCAGAGATATTTTATGTGCATGTAATCATCGAGCCCGTACTTTGAACCTTCCCGTCCGTACCCGGACTCTTTTATACCGCCAAAAGGAGCGACCTCAGAAGCGACGACCCCCTCATTTATGCCAACAATGCCAGTTTCCAACGCATCGGCAACTCGCCATATTCGGCTGATATTTCCCGAGTAAAAATAACCAGCGAGTCCATATGGTGTGTTATTGGCCATTCCGATGACTTCCTCTTCGCCAGTAAATCGACATAGCGGTACTACTGGACCAAAGGTTTCCTCCTGACACAGTTGCGCATCGCTGCTGACATCAGCCAGCACCGTAGGTGCCACATAATTCGGCCCTATGTCCGTGCGTACCTGCTGACCACCCACCAGAATTTTGCCCCCCTTGGCCACCGCATCATCAATGTGCTTCATGATCTTTTCGACAGCTCGCGTGTTGATCATCGGTCCTATCTGGCTGTCCGTTTCACTCGCTGGGCCGACGCGCAATGCCGCAACGCGATCCGTAAGTTTGTAAGCAAAGGTATTGAAGACTGTTTCATGTACATAGACACGATTCGGGCAGACACAGGTCTGTCCCCCATTGCGAAACTTTGAGGCCATCAATCCTTCCACCGCGGCATCGAGATCCGCATCATCGAAGACAATAAAGGGAGCATTGCCCCCCAGTTCGAGTGAGAGTTTCTTGAGAGTAGCGGCGGACTCTCTCGCCAGCTGTTTGCCCACTGGCGTCGAGCCGGTAAAGCTGATCTTGCGTACTCTAGTATCTCGCAGCCAGGCATCGGCCACAGCAGGTGTACATTCGCGGGAAGCGCAGACGACATTGATCACTCCGGCCGGGATACCGGCCTCTTCAGCCAGATGGATCAACGCCAGAGAGGTCAGCGGTGTATCCTCAGCAGGTTTGGCGACCACAGTACAGCCAGCAGCCAGTGCGGGGGCCATCTTGCGTGCAATCATGGCTGCCGGGAAGTTCCAAGGTGTGACTACGGCAACCACACCCACCGGTTCCCTGACAGCCAACATACGACGACCATCGACCGAAGGTTCGATCAGATCACCTTCGATACGCGGTGCCTCTTCAGCAAACCATTCGATATAGCTGGCCGCGTACTGGATTTCTCCTCGTCCCTCAGCCAGCGGTTTTCCTTGTTCCAGTGAGATCAAACGACCGAGATCATCCTGATGAGACATGACCAAGGCATGCCATTGTTTCAATAATTGACCGCGCCGCTTCGCGGGTGTCGACTTCCACGCCTTGAATGCTGACTGAGCAGAATCTGCCGCTTGCCAAGCATCATCATGAGTACTATCGGGAACCGATGCTATCTGGCGCAAATCGGCTGGATTATGCACACCGAACGTACTACCACCGTCACTACCAACCCAGTGCCCGGCTATGAAATTTTCAGTGCGAATCAGTGAACTGCGGGATAGGGTCAAGCTCATGCCTGAGCCTCCTGAGTCATTCATTTAGCTGACGATACCGACATGCCAAGGCACGAACTCATGGTCACCAAGGCCTAGTGCCTCACTACAGCTCGGTTTCCCAGAGGCCACTCGCAGCATGTATTCGAATATTTCTTGCCCCATTGCTTCCATGCTCAACTCACCATCCAGAACTTGCCCACAGTTGATATCCATATCCTCAGTCAGACGCTGATACATGGGCGTATTCGAGGCCAATTTGATCGTGGGCGCTGGTTTGGAACCAAACATCGAACCACGTCCTGTGGTAAAGCAGATGAGATTAGCACCGCTGGCAATTTGCCCGGTCGCTGCCACCGGGTCGTATCCGGGGGAATCCATGAAAACGAATCCGGACGTGTCGATCGGCTCGGCATATTCGTACACGGCTTGCAGCGGTGTCGTGCCGCCTTTCATCGCGGAGCCCAATGACTTCTCGAAAATATTCGCCAGCCCGCCTGCCTGGTTACCCGGACCTACGACGCCATTGAACTGGCCGCTATGACCTCGGGTGTATTCTTCCCACCATGCCAGGCGGTCCAGTAACTTCTGGCCGACTGCCGGTGACACGGCTCGGCGTGTAAGCATGTATTCAACACCATGGATTTCCGGGGTCTCGGACAGGATGGCGGTACCGCCCTGTCGTACCAGAATATCCATTGCGGCCCCCAATGCCGGATTCGCGGAAATGCCTGAAAACCCATCGGAACCACCGCATTGCAGTCCAATGCTCAGGTGGCTGGCGCAGACCGGCTGACGCTCGACTCGATTGGCCTCGGGCAACATCGCTTCGACCGCGGCGATGCCTGCCGCAATCGATTCTCGGGTCCCCCCCATATCCTGCATCACCAGCGTTCGAATCCGCTCATCGGTCTGCAACCCCTGTGATTCCACCAGACCGGACACCTGATTCCGTTCACAACCCAAACCCACGATCAAAACACCGGCAAAATTGGGATGGCGTGCATAACCGGCCAGCGTTCGTCGTAGTAAATCGAAGTGGTAGCTCGGCGATGACATACCGCACCCGCTAGTCTGCGCAAAGGCGACGACACCATCGACATTGGGATAATCGGCGAGACGCTCCGGTGTGAAATGTGCGGCTATATGATTGATGACGGTGGCCGAGCAATTGACGGAAGAGAGAATGCCTATGAAGTTGCGAGTCGCCACCCGGCCATTCGAGCGGACAATTCCATCGAAAGTGGCACGTTCACTTTCCGGCACGTACTCGACAGGCTGAACGTCTTGGCAGAACGCTGGATCACGGTCGAAGTCGATAAGTGTCAGATTATGGGTATGGATGTGATCGCCGGCTTCGATATCACGTGTCGCCGAGCCGATCACGGTGTCGTATTTTCTTACTGCTTCACCAGCAGCAATATCACGCCTTGCGACTTTATGACCGGCGGGAACCTGAGATCGCATGTGGAGCCCCAGCTCGGGAAACTCCTGCCCTAGCGTTACAGTGTCACGAGCGATCAGAACATCGTCGTTGTGATGCAAACTGATCAATGGCGGGACGGAAGAAGCGCTTTCCATGGAGATGGCCCAGTTCCTGCAAATGTGATCGAAGAATGACTTGCAGTATGGGGCGGCAATACATGACGATAAAATAAAACAATAGACACTCTTCATAACTTATAAGGAATATAAGCCACTCATGAGTGATATCGACCGGGTACTGCGCTCCAATCTCAAGCTTCGGCATTTGCAGCTTCTAGTGGCCTTGGACGAGTTTCGCCACATTGGCCGAGTGGCTGAATTTCTGATCCTCACACAACCCGCTGTGTCGAAGATGCTGAGTGAAATCGAACGCATGTTTGGGCTGGAATTGTTCATACGCTCGACACGAGGTACTGAGCCGACCGCCTATGGTGCAACAGTGATACGATTTGCCCGCTCGGTGCTGGCCGACTATAGCCGGACATGCGACGAAATTGCCGCCGTTGCGAGTGGTGCAGCAGGCAGTGTCAATATTGGAGCCATGGTAGTGGCCACTCCCGTTCTACTGGCCAGTGCCATGGAAAAGCTCAAGGCCCGTTCGGCCCAGAGCACGGCATTGATTGAAGAAGGCGACCTCAAGCGGTTGCTACCACGTCTGAGGATGGGAGAGCTCGATCTGATCGTTGGCCGGCTGGAGCCCGGCTATGCCGCCCCCGACCTGGAAACGGAGGCATTATACGATGAGCCCATGTGTGTCGTCGCGGATCCAAGACATCCCATTGCTACCATGCAGGAACCACAATGGGGCGATCTAGCCGACATACCCTGGGTCGTGCCACCGCCTTGGGCATCATCGCGCGTCAAACTCAACCAGATGTTCTATAAACACGGGCTGACCCCACCGGCCGATATCATCGAATCCGCATCCTTTCTAACCATCATGACCTTTATTCAACAACGGCCGGCCATCGGCTATCTTGCCCACAGCGTGGGGCGCCATTACGAGCAATTGGGGCAACTCAAGGTCCTGCCGCTAACGATTCCCATTGAACTGCCTCCCGTCGGGATCATCACCATGCGCGGAAAAATGAAAACACCGACCTGTCTGCAATTGATGGAGTGCTTACGTCTGACAGCGGCATCTGACTAAGAAATGATAGCGTGGGAATTCACCGAATCCCAACGCGTAGAAACGATTGCACGAACTGGCGTTGGAATAGCAGGAAGGCGATGAGCAATGGTGCGATGCTCAGCAGCGTGGCGGCGCTGATAGTGGCCCAGTTGACGCCGGTCTCCGGGGCCGAAAAGATCGCGAGACCAACGGTCAGGGGTCGGGTTTCCACCGAGTTGGTGACCACCAATGGCCAGAGAAAGTTGTTCCAGTGGTGACTTACCGACACTAACCCGTATGCCAGGTAAGTCGGCTTGGCCAAGGGGACGTAGACCTTGAGCAGGACCCCCATCCAGCTACACCCTTCAATCCGGGCGGCGTCCTCGAGTTCTCTCGGTATGGTCTTGAAGGTCTGACGTAGCAGGAAGATGCCGAAGGCACTTGCGATGTAGGGCAAGCCAATACCCGCGATGGTGTCGACCAGTCCCAGTCCGCTGGCAATACGGTAATTCTCGACGATCAATACCTCCGGAAAGACGAAGAGTTGAATCAAGACCAGCATGAACAGTACGTCCCGTCCCGGCACCGGAAAGCGAGCGAAGGCGAATCCAGCCAGGGTACAGACGATGAACTGTCCGATCAGGATCCCGGTGACCATCAGGAATGTATTGAGGTAATAACGCATGAACGGTGCTTCATTCCATGCGTCAATGAAATTCGATGCCGTCAATGGCGCGAACAAGTCGAAACTGGCGACGAAGTCCGAAGGATGAATCGCGGCCCACACGGCATAGAGCAACGGGAAAATCCAGACAAGCGCCAACAGCCATGCCGCCACCGTTTCCAGGCTCGGCATCTGGATCCGTGAGGCTGATATAGAGGGGCTGGCGTAGGTTGACCGGGACATGAAGTCAGCTCCGTCGACTCATTGATAATGAATACGGCGATCCAGCACCGTGAATTTTACTGTCGCCACAATCGCCAGCACGACAAGGATCACGACTGTGATGGTGGCGGCATACGGTCGATCGAAGAACGAGAACGCATTCTCATAGACGTAGTACAACAGCAGGTTGGTCGCATTGTTGGGACCGCCCTTGGTCAGAATGAACAGATGATCCACCACTCGCACGGCATTGATCAGCGCATTGATCATCACGAACAGCGTCGTCGGCATCAGCAACGGGAAGGTGACTCGCCAGAAGAAGCTCCATCGAGTCGTCCCTTCGAGGTCGGCGGCTTCCTGAAGATCCGGGGGAAGGCTCTGCAATGCAGCCAGGTAAAAGATCATGAAGAACCCGGCCTCCTTCCAGATGGTCATCATGATCACCGAGAACAGCGCTATACGCGGATTTCCCAGCCAGTTGGGACCATCGATGCCGAGCACGTCTAGCAGGTTATTGAACAGCCCGATCTGAGGTGCATAGAAAAACATCCAGATATTGGCCGCGGCGATCATGGGCAGGATCGTTGGCGTGAAATACGCCATCCGTACGAATCCACGCCCCGGCAGTCGTGCATTGACGAACAAGGCCATTCCCAGCGCCAGGGCAATCGATGTCGGAATCGTACCCAGCGCATAGACCAGGTTATTTCGCGCGACTTTCCAGAACGTCGCATCCTCGATGAGTGCCTGATAATTCGCCAAACCACCGAAGGCGGGCGGTTCGCCACGAATGCCGGGGAGGAACAGGCTATCGATCAGTGTGGCGATCGTCGGTAGATAAGCGAACGTCCCGAGCAGGATGGCCGCGGGAAGCAGTAGCAAGGCACCGTAAACCTGCATTCGTCTGTCGCTGTTCACCGCCCGCATGCCGGCTCCTTGATTCATACCACCCACGGAGGAGGGCTAGAGGCCCTCCCGCTCTCGATGTTATATGGGAAGCTCAACGGGCATAGCGGCGCAGCGCTGCATCAGCTTCTTGCTGGGCCTGTTGCAGCGCTTCCGTCGGCGCCATGTCACCTGCCAGTGCCGCCTGAATCGCGTTGTCCAACGCGCGGCGAACACGCCCTCCCTGATAGGTGGACAACTCCGCGGTACTGTGCTCGAGCTGATCACGAGCAACGGCCGCTGCCGGGAATTCCTCGACATATTCGCGCAACGCTTCCGTCTCGTAGGCCGCTTCGCTGACTCCCATGTAGCCGGTTTCCATAGACCAGGCCGCCGCCCGTTCCGGATCGGTCATCCAGCGAACGAACGTCATGGCCGCTCGCTTTTCTTCGTCTGTACTGTCCTTGAACAGGTAGAAGTTCCCTCCCCCTGTCGGGCTGCCGGGTTGCTCTTTGGCCGGCAACATCGCCACTCCGAAGTCGAAATCGGCCTCGTTACGAACCGCCGTGAGGTTGCCGGTGCTATGCCACATCATGGCCGTCGACTCTTCGAGGAAATTCTGGCGCAACGTGCCCCACTCGATGGTGCCGTCCGGCATCGCATCGTGCTCTTCCGCCAGCGCCACCCAGTACTCCAGCGCCTCTATCGCAGCCGGGTCATCGAAGTAGGCTTCCGTACCATCGTCGCTCATCAGGCGATGACCGTTCTGGAATGCCAGTGCCTGAAACATCCAGTAGGGATATCCGGTCGAGGGAATCATGACGCCCCATTGGTCGTCGTCATCGTGGGCCTCTCGAACGGTACTAGCCATCTCGGCCATCTCGTCCCAGGTCTCCGGGGGTTGCTCGGGATCGAGTCCCGCCGCCTCGAAGGCATCCTTGTTCCAGTAGAGCACGATGGTCGAGCGCTGGAAGGGAATGCCATACGTTTCACCGTCGAGTTGCCCGTTCTCCATCAGCCCCGGATAGAAACTGTCGAGCCATTCGCGCTCCTCGTCGGTCTCGACCACATCGTCGAAAGGCACGATGGCGTCCTGTTCGATCAACTCGAAGAGATCGATGGAAAACAGCACCGAAAGCTGCGGTGCATCGCCCGCCTCGATGGCCGATAAGGCGCGCACCCGGGTGTCATCGTAGTTGCCGGCATATATCGCATCGACCTCGATATCCGGATGCTCGGCCTCGAAATCCTCGACCAGACCATCGATGACATCGGTCAAGGCACCACCGACGGCCACGGGATAATAGAGTGTCAATTCGACAGCATCATCTTGAGCACTCGCCTGCGTACCGGCCATCAGTACGCCAGCCAGCGTCACTCCCTGCAGTATCGATTTCATGGATGTCGTCATCGTTTGGCTCCTTGATCCGGGAACGGCTGAGCCGTATCACGGGAAATGGGCGAGCGGGAGTTTGCCGTGGCGGGGGCAACGGCATCGATATCATCGCGGCGTTCGCCACTATCCGCGGTGAAGAAATGGGCGGCGGTGACGGGCCAGTCGACTCGACAATGCTCGCTCGGCATCGACTGTTGCCCCGGCAGGCGCGCTCGCAGTGTCTGATTACCGACCCGCACTCGGACGATGGTATCGGCGCCCAGATACTCCTCGTCGATCACCTGGGCAGGCATCCCGGCAGCACTGCTGGGTTGAATGACGATATCTTCGGGACGCAAGCCCAACAGACAATGACCGGCATCGCCCCACGCGATGGGAACCGTCGGCTCCTTGGCGATGAACGTTTGCCCTTCCATGGCCTCGAGCTCGATCAGATTCATCGCCGGACTGCCGATAAACGATGCGGCGAACGCGGTTGTCGGCCGGTTGTAAAGCTCGGCAGGCGAACCATCCTGAACGATGCGCCCGGAGTGCATGAGAATGACGCGATCACCCATACTCATGGCCTCGACCTGATCATGGGTGACATAGACCACGGTCATGCCCAATCGCTGCTGCAATGCCTTGATCTCACGACGCATGTCGCCACGCAGGCGCGCATCGAGATTGGACAGCGGTTCATCCATCAAACAGATGGCATTCTCTGCGATGATGGCACGCGCCAGCGCGACACGCTGGCGCTGCCCTCCGGACAGTTGCGCCGGCTTACGATCCAGATAGTCCTCGAGTCCAACCATCCGGGCGACGCGTTCGAGTCGCTCCTGTCGCTGCGGTTTCGGCACCTTACGGCTGCGCAGCCCGAACACGATGTTGTCGGCAACACTCAGGTGAGGAAACAGGGCATAGGACTGGAAGACCATGCTGATACCGCGATTCCCCGGCGGTTCCCGGGTCACATCCCGGTCGCCGATGACAATGCGTCCGGCAGTGGTCTGTTCGAGGCCCGATATCATTCGCAACGTCGTGGACTTGCCACAGCCAGAGGGGCCGAGAAGAATGACGAACTCTCCCGGCGAAACATCGAATGTCACCTGATCGACGGCAGCCAGGCCATCCCAAACCTTGCTGACATCCTCAAGGCGGATGCGCTTGTTATCGTTATTCTTGGTATCGACCATGGCACGCCCTTCAGTGGCAAAAAGGGACACAGCATCAATGCCGGCCAGCACTCTCCTGATCACTAGCGTAGCCCTTCTCACGACAATGTCATGAAAAAATCGTGGCAGGGGTTGATGACAAAATGGTGACGATCCCATGACGATGGCATGTCACACGCCTTGGCTGGCGGGGGGAAACATCGTGCTAGAATAGCGCTTGTCGTGCCCACTTCATTCGTTCAGGAATGCGCCGCCCATGTCTCTTGACGACCTGCATCTCAACCTCCGCAATCTGACTTCAGAAGACTACCCTCAACTGAAAGAATTGATGGACAGCGTCTATGACGATCTCGGGGGCGCCTGGCCCCAACTGACCATCGACAAGTTGATCAACGAGTTCCCCGATGGTCAGATCGTGATCGAGGACGACGGCCGCCTCGTCGGCGTGGCATTGACGGCATTGGTGGATTACGACGAGTTCTCCAACCCGCATCAGTACGACGACCTGATCGGCAAGCGCGAGATCATCCTCAACGATCCCAATGGCGACGCCATGTACGGACTGGATGTCCTGATCCATCCCGACTATCGCGGCTACCGTCTGGGCCGCCGCCTGTACGAGGCGCGCAAGGAGTTGTGCCGCTCGATGAACCTGCGGGCCATTCTGGCCGGTGGCCGTATCCCTCAGTATCACCAGTATGCCGATGAGCTCACACCGACCGAGTACATCGACAAGGTCTCGCGCAAGGAGATCCACGATCCGATCCTGTCGTTCCAACTGGCCAACGACTTCCTGGTCAAGCGGTTGCTGCGCAAGTATCTGCCCGAGGACGAAAAGTCTCAGGGGTTCGCCACCCTGCTGGAGTGGAACAACATCCTGTACGAGCCCGCCGAACGGGTGCTGGAAACGCGCAAGACTCAGGTGCGGGTCGGTGCCGTGCAGTGGCAGATGCGGGAGTTCGACTCGGTGGAATCGGTGCTGCAGCAGGTGGAGTACTTCGTCGACGCGCTCTCCGATTACCAGAGCGACTTTGCGGTATTCCCCGAGCTGTTCAACGCCCCGTTGATGGGCCTGCAGGATCGTGCCGCACAACAGGACCAACAGGCGGCCATCCGCTTCCTGGGCGGTTTCACCGAACAGTTCGTCACCGAGCTCTCGCGCATGGCGGTGGCCTACAACATCAACATCGTCGCCGGCTCGATGATCGAGATGCGCGAAGACGAGCGCCTTTACAACGTCAGCTACCTGTGTCATCGCGACGGCACCATCGAGCATCAGGACAAGCTGCACATCACTCCCCAGGAGCGCCGCGACTGGGTCATCGACGGCGGTGATGAGCTACGCGTTTTCGATACCGATGCCGGCCGCATCGGTATCCAGATCTGTTATGACGTGGAATTCCCGGAGCTGTCACGGGTCCTGGCTGAACAGGACATGGACATTCTCTTCGTCCCCTTCTGGACCGACACCAAGAACGGCTATCTGCGGGTCCGGCATTGCGCCCAGGCCCGAGCCATCGAAAACGAATGTTATGTCGTACTGTGCGGTAGCGTGGGCAATGTGCCCTCCATCGAGAATCTTGACATTCAGTACGCCCAGTCCTCGGTGTTCTCGCCTTCGGACTTTGCCTTTCCCCACGATGCCGTGCTCTCCGAGACGACACCCAACACCGAAATGGTGATGTTCTCGGATCTCGACCTGACACGGCTGACCATCGTGCGGGCCGAGGGCTCTGTCACCAATCTCAAGGATCGTCGCAAGGACCTGTTCGATCTACGTTGGCGCGACTGGTCCTGGAAATCCGGGGGCAAGCCGGGCGGTGTCAATCCGGAAGAGACCTGATCGATGTTCCGTCATCTGCGTCATTGGCAGGCCCGCCATTTCGCGCGTCGGCACCCTTTCCCGGAGAACGAATGGACCGAAGCCCGTGCACGACTCCCGCTGTTGTCAGCACTGGCTGAGGATGACGCGCAACGGCTGGGTCATCGGGCATGGCGCTTCCTGCATGACAAGCGAGTGAGCCTTCATCCGGACCTCGTCGAGTCATCACCGCTCGATTTGCCGGCCAATCTGGCACTCGCTGCGCAGGTCTGTCTGCTGACACTGGGTTGGTCCGACGCCGATCATCGCGAGGCGTTCGCCAATGTCCACGAGATCCAGATCCTTCCGGATGCCTTCCGGCGACGGGTGGAAGAGATGGACGAGTTCGGCGTGATGCACGAATATGACGATGAGCGGGCCGGGGAGACGTCCTTCCAGGGTCCGGTGGTGGTCTCCTTTCCCGACCTCATGGCAAGCGGCGAGTGGAACGGCTTCAATGTGCTGATCCACGAGTTCGCCCATAAACTGGATCTAGGCAATGCCAGTGATGTGGATGGTTTCCCGCCGCTCCCCCGGGAGCTCGACCCCCGCGAATGGCATCGACGCTTCACTGCCGTCTGGGATGACCTTCAGGCCCGAATCCAGCGCAGGGAGGCGACCCCCATCGATGACTACGCCACTACGCATCCCGGCGAATGCTTTGCCGTCTGCTGCGAATATTTCTTTAGCGCCCCGGACACATTGAACGACGCCTATCCCGCGCTTTACGAACTGCTGTGCCGATACTTTCGCCAGAATCCGCTGACCCGGCTCCCCGACGATACGCCCCATCAGCCATCATCCAGCGATGCCACCAGCCAGTCCCAGAGCAACGACGCCTCGTCGCGCGGTTGACGTCTGAGCGGCCGTACCAGCCAGAAGCTCTCCATACTGGGAACGGCCAGGTCGAACGGCGCGACCAGATCCCGTCGGCTCTCCAGCAGACGATGGTGGGTCAACGCCACTCCCCCGCCCTGGCTGGCCAACGCCAACGTCATGACCTGATTATCGCAGGTCAAGGCGGGGCATTGGCGTTCGATTCCCGCCACTCCGGCCTGCTCCAGCCAGGTCGGCCAGCCCACGGCAAAGCCGATCGCATGCAGGAGCGTATGGCCGGCAAGATCCTCCGGCGTCTGGAGTCGCTCGGCCAGTGACGGTGCACAAGCAGGACGCATGCGTTCATCGCCCAGGGAGACACAATCGACCTCGCTCCAATCGCCTCGGCCGTAACGAATCTCCAGGTCCGCCCCCTCCGGGCCGAAATCATCCGGCCAGATGGCGCTGACCAGGCGCACGGCGACCGAAGGATGTTGACGATGGAATGACAGCAATCGTGGGGCCAACCAGCTTTGCTGCATCACCGGCGTCGTTCGCAACGTCACTGGACTCTCCGGCGTGGCGCCGAATACTTCCGTAGTTCCCTCGGCAATACGGGTAAACGCATCATGAATACTGGGCAGCCAGGCCTGGCCGGCCGGGGTCAAGGTCAGGCTACGGGGATGACGCACGAACAGTTTCTGGCCCAGTCGATCCTCCAGAAGCCGGATCCGCTGACTGATCGCGGCCTGGGTCACTCCCAGTTCCCGACCGGCGGCAGTGAAACTCAATGTGCGGGCAGCGGCTTCGAAGGCCTGTAACCATATCAAGGGAGGCAATGGGGACATAACGATCACAATGAGAAAGTTTGTTATAAGTTCAGCTTTGCCATAGGGGCCATATTAATCGTTTGTCACTGCCACGGCGAGTCACCATCCTATGACACCACAGCCTAGAGGAGGTAATGATGACGACTCCCGCCCCGATAACCGACGATCACTCAACTCCCGCTCGTGTGGAGATGGGGGAACTCACTCGTTATGAGGACGCGCCTCTGCTTGATGACATCGCAGCCAATGAACAGGGGATCTCTCTGACGTGGACCGATGGCAGCCAGGCGCACTTGCCCTACTTGTGGTTACGCGACCATTGCGCATGCCGCGAATGCCGCCACCCCACGACACGGGAACGGTTATATGTGCCGCTGACCGATATCGATGCGCCCGCCGATGCCAGTCTGCAACAAGGGCATCTCCATATCACCTGGTCGGACGGCCATGAGAGCCTGTTCGATGGGGGCTGGCTGTACCAGCGGCGTCCGGGAACCCGGAGTCAGGATCAGATCCCCGAGCGTCGGCCCTGGGCAACCGACTTCGCGCCGGAGCGCATCAGCCATGCCGCCTTCGTCAACGGTCCGGAGGGTGAACGCGCCTGGCTGGAAGCTCTGCTGCGAGATGGTCTGGTGCTACTCGATGGCGGCCCCATCGCCGACGAGGAAGTCAGCCGACTGGCGGAGAGGATCGGCCCGTTGCGTCCGACCAACTTCGGCGCCCGTTTCGATGTTCGCTCCAAGCCCAACCCCAACAATGCCGCCTATACTCCCATTAGTCTGGCACTGCACACGGACCTTCCCAACTGGCGCCAGCCACCGGATATCCAGCTCCTGTATTGTCTGGAGAACGAAGCCGAAGGGGGAGAGTCGATTTTTGCCGACGGGTTTGCGGCCGCCAATGCATTGCGCGAGCAATCGCCGGAGGCATTCCGCATTCTCAGCGAAACGGCGATCGATTTCCGTTTCCAGGATGATACGCAGGATATCGGCATTCGCGCGCCCATCATCGAGCTCGATGCGGATGGACGTGTCGTCGAAATCCGATTCAACAACTGGATTCGCGATACACTTCACCTGCCGGCCCATGAGATTGCGCCCTGGTACGAGGCGTACCAGACATTCTGGCAACTCGTGCACGCTCCGGAACAGCAACTCGAATTCGCGCTGGCACCCGGCGAGATGATCGCATTCGACAACCGGCGGGTCCTGCACGGCCGGCGGGCATTCGACCCCAATACCGGACGTCGCCATCTACAAGGCACTTACCTTGACCTGGACATGCTCGAATCACGACTACGCGTCCTGGCACGGCAAGACTAGCCAAATACGTTCATGCTCGGCTCACCGCCGCCCACCAACGATACGATAAACCGGGCGGCTTTCCTTTCGATAACTCGATTCCAGAAGAAGGAGACTTAGATGACTCGCTCCCTGACACGCACGACCCTGGCAACCGCACTGGCTTTCGGTACGGTCCAGATCGCCCAGGCCGATGATGAAACATTGCACTTCGGCGTGCCTGCCTGGCCGGGCATTACCGTCAAGACCGAGATTGCCGAGCAGTTGCTCAATCCGCTGGGATATGAAACCACCAGCCAGGAGTTGGGCCTGCAGGTCATTTACCAGGGCCTGGATAGCGGCGATCTGGATGTTTTCCTTGGTGGGTGGCTACCGGCACAAAACGATATGTTCAACCCCCGTGAGGAAGAAGGGTCCATCGTCAGCATTGCCAACAACGTCGATGGCGCACAGATGACGCTGGCTGTCCCGGATTATATCTATGACCAAGGGGTGACCAGTTTCGAGGATCTCGATGAGAACCGCGAGATGTTCGATGGCGAGATTTACGGTTTCGGTTCCGGCTCCGCCGCCAGTGAGATCCTCAACAAAGCGATGGAAAACGACACCTGGGGACTCGGTGATTGGGAACTGGTCGATACCAGCGAAGTCGGCATGCTGAGTGCCGCACGTGATGCAATGTCCCGCGAGGAGCCCATCATCTGGGTAGGCTGGACACCGCACTGGATGAATCTCGAATTCTCCATGAACTATCTCGAGGATCCGGAAGATCTCTTCGGCGAAAACAATGGTGAAAGCGAAGTGCTGACCATCGCACGCAGTGGCTATGCAGACGCCCACCCGAACCTGGTGACTTTCTTCGAACAGTTCGTCTTCGATCATGAAGAACAGAGCTGGATGATCAAGGAGTTCGGCCAGGAAGAGCGTGATGCCGATGCCGTGGCTGAAGAGTGGATTCGCGATAACAGCGACCGTATCGAAGCCATGCTGGATGGCGTCACCACCAAGGAAGGTGACGACGCCTGGCCGGTCATTCAGGCGCAGTACGACCTCTAAGCCTGGCCCATCAGTCAGCATGGTCGATGGCATTTGGGCCGTCGGCCATGCTGCCGTATGCTATGTCGGGTATTGCCGTTCCGGACAAGCTCGACCATGCCGCGAATTCCGCTCATCCCCCTTGCCATCCTGGTGATCGTGTTGATCGCTATCGGCGCGTCATGGCAATGGCTGGCATTTCATCAGCACCTCGATGCGCAATCGCTCATCACCTTGGCTCAGGGAAGCCTGTCCTGGCGCCACGCCTCCTGGGCGATACTGGTCATCATGGCAATCTATGCCAGCGCTTCGCTGATCATGTTTCCGTTGAGCATCCTGGTGGCTGCGACCGGTCTCTTGTTCGGCCCTCTTTGGGGATTTCTCTATGCTCTGGGTGGCACCCTGAGTGCGTCGATAGTGACGTATTGGGTCGGTCGCCGGCTCGGGCGCGAGGCTTTGTTGCGTTACGGTGGCCAGCATCTGCACGGCGCCTCCCGTTATTTTGCCAAGCGCGGCATCCGTACCATGACGATCGTCAACCTGCTCCCTCTAGCCCCATTTACCTTGACCAACATGATGGCCGGGGCATTTCACCTGCGTTTCTTCGACTATCTGATCGGTTCGATCGTGGGAATCATTCCCGGCCTGGTCGGCATCACGCTACTGGGTAGCCAGGCAGGTGAACTGGCCACTGCCGAGGATCGCGGGGAGTTCATTTGGGCCATGGCAGGGTTAGTGGCTGGCCTGGCACTGCTGTATACCGTGAAACGCTATGCCACCTATCGGCAACGTCGCCGAAAATCGACGTGGGGGCGTTGATATATCCGTGGCGAGTCATTTGGTCGCCGGATCCTGCAAGGTCCCCTCCTTAGGCAGTGGCGCATCCTGGTCATCATCCTGCAGCATGGAGCGCAATACCCGTCCCCGATGGCACAACATCCGCCATTCCGCGCCAAGTCGGGCACGCACCCGCTCCCAGGCACTGTCGTCCGCATGCCGAAACGGACCACCTGCGGCAATCACCTGGCGATAGACCTGCAGACAGTGGGCCGCACAGCGCGCTTCATCGAAGCTGCCCGCCATGGCCAAGGCATGTCGACTCATCGAGGCACGGCATTCGGGATCCGCCAGTTCGGTGAGTGCCTCTACCATGGCTGACACATCGTCGGCCTTCAGCAATCGTCCATTCTTGCCATCGCGAAGCACTTCATCCACGCCGGGGGCGCTCACCGCAACAACCGGCAGGCCTGCGGCCATGGCTTCCACCAGCACCATGCCCTGCGTCTCGCTATGCGACGCAAAGACAAAGACATTCATGGCATGGTAGGCATCGATCAAGCGTTGCTCCCGCAAGCTTCCGGTGAAGTGGATACGTGCTTCGACACCGTGACGGGCAGCGACCGATGCCATCGTCGCTCGTGCATCGCCATCGCCTACGACCAGGAAGTGCGCCGACTCATGGTTGGCAAGATAATGTGATACTGCCTCGGCCATGAACGGCAGGTTCTTTTCCTTGGCCAGGCGGCCGACGTGTCCGACGACATAAGCCGACTCGGGTATCGCCAGCGATCGCCGCAATGCTTGACCATCGCCTCGGGCAAACCGTTGGGCATCCACGCCACTGGGGACGACCACGATCTGTGAGTTGGCCCCCCGTCGCCGCAGTAACTGATGAATACTCTCACTCGGTGCAATCACGGCATCGCAAAGGTGGGTGTACTCCGTCGCCAAGGCCACCGCAAAGCGCTGCATGCGGGGTGAATCCCCCGGCACATAGTGGGTGTAATGTTCATACAGCGTATGGTGCGTAAAGACCAGTGGCAGCCCGTAGGTTTCCGCCACACGTACGGCCGTGTCACCGAGCAGAAACGGGTGATGGGAATGCACGATATCCGGATCGAAGGCTTCGATGGCCTCATACAACTGCCCGGGGATCGGCACAGGCAACGAGAAATCACTGCCATTGAAATGCTGGACCGCCGTCACTCGAATGACATCTGCATCGCGACGCCGCTGGCCTTCCATCTTGGGCGCCACCACCAGGACCCGATGACCGGCGGCTTGCAGACGCGATTTGAGCCGCTGGACGGATTCGCTCACCCCACCGACGATCGGCGCATAGGTGTTGGTAAACATCAGGATATTCAAGTGTTGGCTCCCATTCGTGATGACAAGCCCATGTCATTCTCTCCTTGAATAGTCGGCCCTTCCCACGCCGGTAATGTTCCTCCTGTTGCCAGGGGAGGAACCCGTTCGGCAATCCTGTCTTCAAGATAGGCGATGAAGGCCCGGATACGCGCAGGAACGTGACGTCGTTGATCGTAGACTGCATGAAAATCGGCACGCACCCCCTGCCATTCGGGTAGCACCTCGATTAGCCGTCCCGCTTGCAGGTGATCATGCACGTCCCACCATGAGCGCAACAAGATACCATGTCCGTCCACTGCCATCCGGGTCATGCTCTCTCCATCATTACTCGCCAGACGGCCACTCACCTTCACCGTTCGCTCATCATGACGCGAACGGTGTTCGAATCGCCAGGTCGCATAATCGCTGTCATTTTCACGCACCACCAGACACTGATGGCGTGAAAGGTCAGCCGGCTCATCGAGAGACGGCATGGTGGCACAGTACGAGGGCGCCGCACACAGGATGCGACGATTGACCATCAACCGATGAGCCACCAGTCGTGAATCCGGCGGATCGCCGACGATGATGCCGACATCGAAGCCGTGGTCGCTCAGGTTGAGAGGAAAGTTCGTCAGTTCCAGCCAGGCATCCAGCTGCGGGTGGTCGGCACAGAATGCCGACAGAATCGGTGCGATATGACGGCGTCCGAAACCAAAGGTAGCGTTGATGCGCAAGCGACCGGAGAGGTCGGACCGACGATTGCCCAATGCTTCTTCCAGGTCATCGAGCTCATCGAGGATGACCGCACCACGCTCACGGTACAACTCGCCCTCCGGGGTCAGGGTCAAACGCCGGGTGGTGCGATGCGCCAACTCGACCCCGAGGCGGGCCTCGAGCAGTTTGAGCCGCTTGCTGACCGCTGACAGCGAAAGCCCCAATTCCCGTGCCGTGGCTGTCAGACTGCCGTGCTGCGCCAAGCGTTGGAAGAATGCCAGATCGTCGAGATCGGCCATAACCACCACTCTCCACTTCAACGCAATAATAATTTGAATTGTAGCGTGATTATAAATCAACTCATAGCGACTACACTGGCAGAACGTTCACACCCGTCGGAGGAGAACCATGACGAAACGTATTGCTGTCATCGCCGGTGACGGTATCGGTACCGAAGTGGTACCCGAAGGCCTGCGCGCACTGGACGCAGCCTGCAAACGGTTCGACATCGATCTCGAGTACCAGCATTTCGACTTTGCCTGCTGCGATTATTATCTGCAGCACGGTCAAATGATGCCGGATGACTGGTTCGATCAACTCAAGGATTTCGATGCGCTTTTCTACGGCGCGGTAGGTTGGCCGGAGAAGGTGCCCGATCACATTTCACTATGGGGCTCGATTCTGCAGTTCCGGCGCGCGTTCGACCAATACATCAATCTGCGTCCATGCAAGCTGTTGCCGGGCATCAAGAGCCCACTGGCCGACCGTACCGCCGGTGAGATCGACTTCTATGTCGTGCGCGAGAATACCGAAGGGGAATACTCCAGTATCGGCGGTCGCATGTACGAAGGCACCGAGCGGGAGATTGCCATCCAGGAAACCGTGATGTCCCGTGCCGGTATCGATCGTGTACTCAAGTACGCCTTCGACCTGGCCCAGAGCCGCCCTCGCAAGAAGCTCACCTCGGCCACCAAGTCCAACGGCATCTCCATCACCATGCCCTACTGGGATGAACGCGTGAAAGCGATGGCCGAGCAGTATGCCGACGTCGACGTCGACCAATACCACATCGACATCCTGACGGCGAACTTCGTCATGCATCCCGATTGGTTCGACGTGGTGGTGGCCAGCAACCTGTTCGGCGACATCCTCTCCGATCTGGGACCGGCCTGTACCGGGACCATTGCCGTGGCTCCCTCAGCCAACATCAATCCCGACGGCAACTTCCCCAGCATGTTCGAACCGGTTCATGGCAGTGCGCCCGATATTGCCGGCAAGGGCATCGCCAACCCCATCGGCCAGATCTGGTCAGGTGCGATGATGCTCGACCATCTCGGTCATGCAGACGCCGGCAAGGCGATCCTCGATGCCATCGAAGCCGTTCTCGCCGAAGCGGACCCCAAGGTCATGACGCCGGATATTCGCGGACAGGGCACCACGGAAACGCTGGGCCGCGCGATTACTGAACGGATTGCCGGCTGAAACCGTAGTGCCGGTGTTGTTCATCGACTCACTGACAGGGGATACAAAAAGGCACTACCGCATGAGGGTAGTGCCTATAACGTAACGACTCAGTGCGCCGTTGTCATATCGGTCGGGTCACGAAGCCAACCGGGCTGCAATACGGGCAACGTGTTCGCCCTGGAAACGTGCAATCGTCAACTCACGCTCATCGGGTTGGCGAGAGCCGTCACCTCCAGCAATGGTGGAGGTCCCGTAAGGGTTGCCGCCGCCGGCCTGATCGAAGATGTATTGCTCACCAATGCCATAGCCCAGCGGCACGATCACCATGCCGTGATGAGCCAGCGTATGCCAGAACGAGGTGATGGTGGTTTCCTGGCCGCCACCGGTACCTGTCGAGGTGAACACGCTTGCCACTTTACCGCGCAGTGCGCCGTTGGCCCACAGCCCACCGGTCTGATCCAGGAAGGTCCGCATCTGGCCGGCCATGTTGCCGAACCGGGTGGGGCTGCCAAAAATGATGGCATCGTAATCGGCCAATTCCGCCGGCTTGGCCTCCGGCGTATCGTAATCCTGCTTGCCTCCCGCCTTGGCAAAGGCCTCCGGATCCATGGTCTCCGGCACGCGTTTGATATCGACATCGACGCCGGCTTGACGAACCCCGTCAGCCACGGTGTGCGCCAGTGTATCGACATGGCCATACATGGAATAATAAAGCACGAGCACCTTGGTCATAGCTGTTTCTCCTTGGCATCAGGTCCTGAGATAAAGACCGGGTAACGAACACCCACCCAGTCTAATCAAGCGAGTCATCAAGTTCAGCGAATGATTTCGAGCGTTGCATACGATTTTGTCGATCGGTTCGTGACACTGCCACGATGCTGCCGGCCCCTCCTCACGTTTTCATCATCGCACCCGCCTTTTTCATCAGCCCGACACGGCCTCTTGCCGAAAGGCGGTCTGCAAGGAAAGGTGGTCCCGCTGTCGAGGTCGACAGACAACCATCGAGGCGATCGCCATGACGGAGACCGCAGAGGATTCCACATGCTCAGCGACTGGCTGGATCTGACACTGAATGAGCACTCGACCGCAGTGCCAGAAGAAGGGCGTATTCCCTTCGGTCGATATCGCCTGCTCGGACCGGGGATGCTGGAGCTTGAACCCCATTCGGTAGGCTCGCATGCGCATGCCTGCATCTTGTCGGCGGGCATCCATGGCAATGAGACGGCACCTATCGAATTGCTCGGTGAGCTACTCTCGATGATCGAGGCTGGGCGATTGCGTCTGGGGGCGCCATTGCTGATCATACTGGGCAATATCCCCGCCATACAGGCTGGCCAGCGATTCCTCGATACCAATCTGAATCGACTGTTCCAGCGGGGCATCCAGCAAGACGGTGTGGAGCCGGATCGGGCACGGCAACTAATGCGCGCGGTGGACGGTTTCTACTTGCGCCACAGCGGGCTCCCACCGCTGCACTATGACCTTCATACCGCGATTCGTGATAGTCACTATCCTCGGTTCGTGGTCGAACCCTACGACGAGAACGCCGTGACCGATGACGCACAATGGCAATGGTTCGCGGCTGCCGACCTGCAAGCCGTGTTGCATCAGCACCAGCACAGCTGGACCTTCTCGCACTACAGCAAGCACTATCATCAGGCACAGTCCTTTACGCTGGAACTGGGCAAAGTCGCGCCTTTTGGTGACAACGACCTGACCTCGCTCCGTCTCATGCTGTGTTTGCTGAGTGCCTTGGTGGAAGGACGTGAACCGCCGAGCGATCGCGCATCAAGAATGGCCTTTTTCCGAGTCGAACACGAGTTGATGCGCAACTCGGCAGGATTTCAGTTATGTTTCGACGATGACACCCCCAATTTCAGCGAGTTCGCACCGGGGGAACGCTTGGCCCACGATCCGTCGACCGGTAACTTCATTGTCGGTGACCGACCGCTGGCGGTCGTCTTTCCCAACGCCAATGTCGAGATCGGCGCTCGCGCCGCCCTGTTGGTGGTACCATCACCACCACCGACGCCTTGATCACCACGGCACCATCCCGGGCCGGCATAACAACAACGCAGAGGATTCCATGCAGACCGACGACACTTGCACCCGACAGTTTCCATCAGCGACGCACCACGACAGCTCTGCCAATTGGCAGCGGGCCTGTTAGAATCGCGTCCTTTTCCACGCCAGCCACGCAGACTCCCGACCATGTCGCCAGCAACGGCCGGCATGGCCAAACAAGTATCGGAGCCCGATTTATGGCCGCTACGCCTTTGCCACTTGAAGTCCGGAATATCAAGAAACGCTTCGGCGACACGGAAGTGCTGAAGGGGCTTTCACTGCAAGCCCGCCAGGGGGATGTCATCACGCTGATCGGTGCCTCCGGCTCCGGCAAGAGCACCTTCCTGCGTTGCATGAACTTACTGGAACAGCCCAATGAAGGGGATCTGCTGGTTCATGGTGAAGAAATCCGTTTCAAGCAGACCAAGCATGGTCGGGAACCCGCCGACTGGAACCAGGTCGTGCGCATGCGCGCCAAGTTGTCGATGGTTTTCCAGAGCTTCAACCTCTGGGCACACATGACACTATTGGAGAATGTCATCGAAGCGCCGGTGCATGTCCTTGGCAAGTCCAGGAAGGAAGCCACCGACCATGCCCGTTCCCTCCTCGATCGGGTCGGCCTGGCCGATCGTGCCGACTATTACCCTGCACAGATGTCGGGCGGGCAGCAGCAACGCGGCGCCATTGCCCGGGCGCTGGCCATGGATCCGGAAGTCATGCTGTTCGATGAACCGACCTCAGCGCTCGACCCGGAGCTGGTCGGTGATGTGCTCAAAGTCATGCGCGACCTCGCCGACGAAGGGCGTACCATGATCGTGGTGACCCACGAGATGGCCTTCGCCCGGGATGTTTCTACCCAGGTCATGTACCTGCACCAGGGCGTCGTCGAGGAAGCGGGGCCGCCCGACGACGTGCTCGGAAACCCCCGCTCCGAACGACTGCGACAATTTCTCGCGCCCAAGCACTGAGAGGCTTCAGCAATGATCGACCTACATGGCTACGGTCCCCGCCTGGCGGAAGGAGCCCTTGTCACTCTCGAAGTGGCGATTCTGTCCCTGATTCTGTCCGTCGTGCTGGGACTACTCACTGCCAGCGCCAAGATGTCCCGCAGCTGGTTCCTCCATCGACTGGGTACACTGTATACGACCGTCATACGCGGCATCCCCGATCTGGTATTGATGCTGCTGCTGTTCTTCGGTGGCCAGATGGGCGTCAACGTATTCACTGACTGGCTCTATTACCAGTTCGACATTGATATCTTCATCAATATCAATGAGTTCATTGCCGGCGTACTGACGATTGGGCTGATCTTCGGTGCCTACATGGGGGAAACCTTTCGTGGCGCCTTCATGGCGGTCGAATACGGTCAGATCGAGGCCGCCCGTGCGTACGGCATGACCAACTGGCTGGTCTTCAAGCGCGTTCGCTTCCCCCAAATGATGCGTCATGCATTACCGGGGCTCTCCAACAACTGGATGGTCCTGCTCAAGACCACGGCACTCGTCTCGGTGATCGGCTTGTCAGACATGGTTCGCATCGCATCCGAAGCGTCGAAAGCCACTCGTGAGCCCTTCACCTTCATGCTGATCGTCGGCGCCGTCTATCTCGCCATCGCCACCGTGTCGGAATGGGGTTTCGCCAGGCTTCAGAAGCGCTATAGCGTCGGCTTCGGGGAGGCAGACTGATGCAGGCACTCATCGATTGGTTCACCGCACTGCTGGCCGACAACACGATCTTCAATGCCCAGACATTGGGGTACTATGGCAGCGGACTGGTCACAACCGTACAGTTGGTGTTTCTTTCCCTGGTCATCGGGCTGGTCATGGCCGTTCCACTCGCCATCGGCCGGAGTTCGAGGCGCCGCTGGATCAGCTTGCCGATTTTCCTCTATACCTACGTATTCCGGGGGACACCGCTGCTGATCCAGCTCTATCTGATCTATTACGGCGTCGTATTCTTCGAGGGCATTCAGGAAACCTGGCTCTGGGTGTTTCTCGAAGACCCATTCGTGCCGGCCCTGATTGCTTTCACGCTCAATACGGCCGCCTACACGACGGAAATCTTTCGTGGCGCCATCAAGGCGACCCCGCGTGGCGAGATCGAGGCGGCGCGCGCCTACGGCATGTCTCAACGATTGATGATGCGACGTATCATTCTGCCAAGCGCGTTTCGTCGAGCATTACCCGCCTATGGCAATGAGGTCATTTTCATGCTTCATGCCAGCGCGATCGCCAGTGTGGTCACCATAATGGATCTGACCGGGGCGGCACGCTTCATCTATGCGCGCTACTACGCCCCATTCGACGCCTTCCTGTTCGTCGCGGCCATTTATCTGTGTGTGACATTCGCCATTCTCTATCTCTTCAGATATCTGGAAAAACGAATGCTGGCTCACCTGAAACCCGTGGAGCAGTGATACAGGCGTCAAACGAGCGTTGGAAACATGGCGAATTTCAGGCATGTTTCCTCTTTCGACCTGGTCCCGGGTGCGATAACTTGGACAGGTCAACCATGCCACGATGAGACTGTGCATACAGTTTCCAAACAATAAGCTAGGGGACTCATACCCATGAATAGACTCTTGACTCTCACCATGGTCGGTGCCGCCGTAGCCATGACGGCCAGCACCACTGTACAGGCACGCGACTACGATACCGTGCGCTTCGGTGTCGACGTCCCTTACGAGCCCATGGAATACCGCGATGCGGACGGTGAACTGACCGGTTTCGATATCGATCTGGGCAATGCCTTGTGCGAGGAAATCGGTATCGAGTGCGAATGGATCGTACAGGGCTGGGACGGCATCATCCCCGGGCTACAGTCGCGCAAATACGATGCCATCATGTCGTCGATGACCATCAACGACGATCGCCGTGAACAGGTTCTGTTCTCCGATCCGTACATCACGCCGCCCTCGGCCTGGTTCGTCCCCTCCGACTCGGAGATCGAGGACGTCTCGGAAGAGGGCCTGGAAGACTTCACCATCGGCGTACAGCGCGGGACCCTGCAGGATAACTATGCGACCGACATGTACGGTGACGTGGCCGATATCAACCGCTACGACACTGCCGAGGACCTGGTGCTCGACATGGAGTCCGAACGTGCCGATATCGCGTTCCTGGACTTCCCGGTCGGCAAGGCGACATTGATCGACAATGACGATTACGACTATCAGGTCATTGGCGACATGATCACCGAACCCAAGGAGTACTTCGGGGACGGTTTCGGTATCGCCTTCCGCAAGCGTGACGAAGCGTTGGCGGAGCAGTTCAACGAGGCGCTGGAAACTCTCCGGGAAAACGGCACCTACGACGAGATTTACGACAAGTACTTCTCCATGTGATGCCCTCACCGGCCCTGATTATCGATCAGGGCCGGTCCCGCCTTCACTGTCGCGCCTGTATCGAGCGCCGCATGAAATTGAGGATCCAGCGCACCATCAATTGATCGTCGACCGGCGCATGGAGAGAGGCCAACCCTTCCCGGACACGATTCGCGCCAAGGGTCGCCTGTCGCAATGTCATCAGATCCGCCGAGTAAGGCTTGGCGAACTCCGGGTGGCCCTGTACGCCCAGAAAGTGCTCGCCGACCTGCATCAGGTAATAGGGACAGAATTCACTCTCGGCCAATACATTCGCCTGTTCAGGCAGCGCGATCACCTGGTCCTGGTGACTGACGATCAGATCGAGCCCCTCTTGCCAGGGATCCATCCAATCCGCGCGACCCATCACGCGGTTGAATGACATCCCCACTCCCCACCCCTTGGGGCTCTTGATCACTTCTCCCCCCAGCGCCTTGGCCATCAACTGGTGCCCGAAGCAGATACCGACGAATGTCTTTTCCGCCTGCCACAGCCTGCGAATGAAGTCGCCCAGTGCGTCGATCCAGGGGTCACCATCATTGACGCCAAACTTGGAGCCCGTGGTCAGCCAGGCGTCGACCGCCTCGATATCTTCCGGGATCTCGCCATCCAGGCAACGCCAGACACGAAAACTCAGCGTCGGATCCACCGAGGTGAACAAGCGCTCGAACATCTCAGGATAGTTGCCATGAATGTCGCGCAACTCGGGGGCAACATCATCGCACTGCAACAGCCCTATGTTCATCGGTGAATCCCTCCTCTGTGCACGCCACGTCAGGCGGGCTCCGACTACAGTTGTCCTTCGACGGCGCGCGTAAAGATACCGGCATACTGCTCGGCATCGAATGCAATCGGGTTGGTGCCCGATGACGGGTCCGCTACCGCCATGCGGCCGACACGTTCTGCCCGCTGGGTATCGATCCCGATATCAGCCAACGTATGAGGAATGGCCAGACGTTCACGCAGGTCGAGCACCCAGTCGATCACCGCACCGATCCCCGGCTGTCGCAGATCCAGGTAACGACCGAGCCGAACCATCGGCTCGCCGATGACACGCTCATTGGCACGCAACACGTAGGGCATCAGGATGGCATTGAGCGTGCCATGGTGGGCGTCGTACAGAGCGCCCAAGGGATGAGCCAGTGCGTGCATCCCGCCCAGACCACGCTGGAAGGCGGTCGCCCCCATGCTCGATGCCACCAGCATGTGCATCCGTGCCTCCAGATCGTCTCCATGGCTGTAGGCCCGGGGCAGGAAGTCACGTACACGTCGAATGCCCTCGACGGCAATCCCCTCGGCCATGGGGTGATACAGCGGCGAACACCAGGCTTCGAGACAGTGCGACAAGGCGTCCATGCCGGTGGCGGCTGTCAGCCAGGCCGGCATTCCTTGCGTCAATTCCGGATCGAGGATGACCGATGCCGGTACCATGCCAGGATGAAATATGATGCGTTTGACATGGGCTTCCTCATCGGTAATGACCGAGGCACGACCGACTTCCGAACCGGTCCCCGCCGTCGTGGGTACAGCCACGATGGGAGGAATGGCCTCACCATCGGCCTGCTTCCAGTTATCTCCGACATCCTCCATCGACCATAATGACAAATCGTCACGCTGACGGGCCATCAAGGCGACGGCCTTGGCGGCATCCAGTCCCGATCCCCCACCGAAAGCAATGACACCATCGTGGTCGCCCTCGCGGTAGGCCTGCACGCCATCGGCAACATTCCTGCCGGTCGGATTGCCTTTGATATCGCTGAAGATATCGACCTTCAATCCCGCTTCCCGGCAGGCCGAGACACAGGATTGAACCATTGGCATGGCTGCCAGTCCCGGGTCGGTTACCAGTAGCGGTGCCCGCATTCCCAGGGACTCACATGACGTCGGCAGTGCCCGAATACGTCCCACGCCAGTCAGCATCGGCGCCGGATAATTCCAGGCCATGGTGAAACGGGACAGATCGTTGTGACTCATGATGACCTCGTTCGCAAAGTGACAAGTCCGGAGCCGTAAGCCTTCACAGGTCCTTCGGTGATGGCCCATAGCGTCACGCATGTTTCAGATGGAATGATTTTGGCCGTGTCAGGGTCTCGTAACCGATCCGGGACAGCGAGCAGCCTCGTCCCGAGTGTTTGACCCCGGTCCAGGCCAATTCCGGATCCAGGTAATCGCACCGGTTGGTAAACACGGTGCCGGCATCGAGCCGGGTCGCCAGCGCCTCGCCAATGGCGATATCCCGCGTGAATACCGCCGCCGTCAGCCCGAACACACTGTCGTTCATGAGTTCAACGGCTTCATCGTCCGAGCCGACCGGCATGATGCCCACGACTGGACCGAAACTCTCTTCGGTCATCACCCGCATCGAATGGTCGACTCCGGTCAGTACCTGCGGTGCAAGATAGGCGCTCCCGGGGACCGACAGCAGGTACTCGCCGGGATCGATCCAGGCCTGGGCGCCAGCCGCTACGGCCTCTTCCACCTGCCCTCTGACGAAATCCGCCGCCGCAGGTCTGACCAGAGGACCCAGGCTCGTGTCGGGATCGGTCGGCGAGCCCAGCTTCAACTGTTTGACCCAGGCAACCGCCCGCTCGACGAACGCCCCGAAAATGTCGCGATGGACATAAATCCGTTCGATGCCGCAACAACTCTGTCCGGAGTTGAAAAAGGCACCATCCATGACACCGGGAACGGCGTCATCGAGATTCACATCGGCACGGATGTAGGCGGGATCCTTGCCGCCCAGTTCCAGGCCGGTCGCAATGAAACGCCCCGCCGCATTGCGCTCGACCATGGCCCCGCCCGCGACCGAACCGGTAAAGGACACATGGGCGATGCGGGAATCACGAATCACCGCTTCCGTGGCATCGTGAGACATATGCAGATACTGGAAAACACCATCCGGCAGTCCGGCCTCCTCGAACGCCTGCTGAATGCGTTCCGCGCAAAGTGGCGTCTGCGCCGAGTGCTTCAATACCACGCTATTACCCGCCATGATAGCCGGCACGATGGCATTGACCGCCGTCATGAACGGGAAATTCCAGGGTGCGACGATCAATGAGACTCCCAGCGGTTCACGCGTTATGTAACGAGTGAAGCCCGGCTTGTCGGCAAGACGGATCGGTGCCAGCGCCTCTTCGGCCAACGCGATCATGCCTCTCGCGCGCTCCTCGAACCCACCGATTTCCCCGCCACCGGCGCTGATCGGACGCCCCATCTGCCAGGTCAATTCCTCGGTGAGCACATCGCGTCGCGCCACGAACGCATCGACCATCGCCGCACACAACCGTGCCCGCTCGATGATCGACGTGTTCCGCCACTGACGTTGCGCGGTGACCGCCCGTTCCAGCACCGTATCGATCGTCGCCGGCTCGGCCAGTTTCCGCTCCACATAAACCGACCCATCCACTGGAGACACCGTCTGTTGTATTGCCATCGACTGTTCCTCTCTTCGGCTCACGGCCCGATGCTCATGGCTCGTCGTCAAATGATCTCGAAATAGCGATCCAGCTCCCAGTCGGTGATAGCGCGGCGGAACTGCCGTTCTTCCCACTCACGGGTAGCGGCGAAATGCTCCACGAAGGCATCACCAAGCCACTGACGGGCCTCGCTGGAGGCTTTCAGGCGCTGGGCAGCGTCCCATAGGGTTCGTGGCAGTGCCTGATGTTCGGGATGGTCAAGTTCATACGCATTCCCCTTGACCTGTGCATCGGGCTCAAGCCGTTGTTCGATGCCACAAAGGCCAGCAGCGATCGCGGCTGACAGTGCCAGGTAAGGATTGGCATCGGCACTCCCCAGGCGATACTCGACCCGTTGCGATTTATCGCTACCCGGTATGACACGCAGGGCCGTCGTGCGGTTTTCCACTCCCCAGGTCGCATCGGTCGGCGCCCAGAAACCGGGGATCAACCGCGTATAGCTATTGATGGTCGGTGCGAACATGGCCAACCACTCCGGCATCAACTTCTGCTGGCCGGCGACGAAGTGGCGCTGTATCGCGCTCATCCGATACGGTCCTTCGGGATCGAAGAATGCCGATTTGCCGGAGGCGATATCACGCAGTGACAGATGAATATGGCCACTCTGGCCGGGGTAATCCGGGGACCACTTGGCCATGAACGTCGCCATCAGACCCCGGCGTTGTGCCCATACCTTGGTGAATGTCTTGAACAAGGCGCCCTTGTCTCCGGCGGCCAGCGCATCATCCACGGCGATCGCCGCTTCGAGTACGCCCGGCCCGGTCTCGGTATGCAGCCCCTCGATGGGAAAGTCCATGGCTTCGGACAACGCCAGCAGTTCATGATAGAGCTCGCTATGCACGGAACTGCGCAGCATCGAGTAGCCCATCATGTCGGGTGTCAGAGGCTTCAGATCACGAAAGCCTTTTTCCCGGATGGACTCCGGCGTTTCCTGGAACATGAAGAACTCATACTCCAGAGACCCGCAGACCTCGAAGCCCATCTCGCGCGCTCTGGCCAATACACGCTTCAATAGCCCTCTGGGACAGATGTCGCTGGCCGGCCCGTCGAACTCGGCCAGAAACAGCAACATATCCTCGCCTTCGCTGGGCAGGTCACGGCAACTGTCAGGCACGATGGTCAGAGGGGCATCGGGATAGCCGGTATGCCACCCCGTGAACGACACATTGTCATAGAGCTCGTCCTTGCTGTCCCAACCCAGCACCACGTCACAGAAGGAAAAGCCGCTTTCCAGCGCCGCGAAGAATTTGTCGCGTCGCATGTATTTGCCCAGCATCACGCCGTCGATATCGAACATGCCCACTTTGACATGACTCAGCCCGCGCTCCTCGACGATGCGTCGAGCGTCGTCCGCTGTCTTGATGTCTCGTGCTTGCATTCGGCTCATCGAACTCCCCTCGTTCATGACTCTTGTCATTGTTTGTCGTCATGGATGGCCGTTCGCGCCGACGGCATGTCAGGTCCATCCATTGCAGTGTCAGTCGGCCGTCAGTCGGGTGCAAACAGCATCGCCCTGGCTGACAATCCGGCTATCGGAATCGCCGATACTGTCCGGTTGACTACGCTGTCACTTCACTATTCCGTGACGATCTCCTCCTGTACCCATGGCAGGTAGTGCTTCACTTCACTGCGGTAGTGACGGTCCAGCAAGCGACGGCTGTCGCGGGCCAATTGCGATGACAGGCCCCCCAACTCATCGCGCCGAGCGACCAACGTCAATTCACGCCGCAATGGCGGAGTCGGCATGGGGACGATCTGTACGTTCAGTCGTGCCAATCCGGCCTGGTAGAGACACAAGGGAGTGGTGATAGTCCAGCCGGCGCCGGCACTGACCAACCCCAGGACGGCGTAGGTGTTATCCAGATGCAGCCGTGCCGGCAGTTCCAGTTGATTGACACGTAGATGGCGTTCAATACTCTGTCCGATCAACGACTGCGGCGTGTAGCGGACGAAATCCAATTGCCGGGTCAACCAGCGCAGATTGTCCTTCGGGCCGCTCCAGTCGGCAGGAAGCACCAGCACGAACGGCTCGCCCAGCACGGGATGACGTTCCAGGCCATCGTAGTTTTCCAGCCGGTCGTCGGAGATGATGATGTCCACATGCCGAGTCAGCAGCGAATGGCCATGCATGTGTGACAGCCCGGTGGTCACGGTGTAATCGTGCGTATGGCGCTTGATGACGTCGATCAACGGCTTGCCTACGGCCGTTGCCAGGGAATCGACCAGCGCCATGCGCACCTGATGCAAACGCCCGAATCGTCCTGACACCACTTCACGACGCGTGGCTCGGGCCTCCTTAAGCAAATGCTTGGCACGGTCATAGAAAAAACGGCCGGCGCTCGTGGCCTCCATGGGTCGGGCATGCCTGTCCAACAGGCAGATACCCAACGCCTCCTCGAGGTTGGCCAGGCTCTGCGAGACCGAAGACTGCTTGAGACCCAGGCTCTCGGCCGCAGCCGTCTGGCTACCACGCTCCAGCGTTTCGACGAAGATTTCCAGGCTCCGCAGGTCGAAGCCGAAACCGCTACGCATTGCAGGCTCCCGGTTTGAGTCAGGAATCGGCTCCGGTATCCGCCGGAACCGGGGAGACGGTCCCCGGCCGGCAGTCCGGATAACGATCAGCTATAGCGGTACGGCGGACCGGCATCCTGCATGGTTTGGCGATAATCCTTGAGAATCTGTACCAGCTTGGCACTGCGTTCGCTTTCCTCGGCAATCTCATCCCAGAAAGAGAGCGCTTCATCCTCGATGGTCTGCCACTCCTCTTCGGGAATCGATGTCAATTCGAGTTTACCGCCGGTGGTGCGGTAGTGCGCCTCTCCCCACCAGTACCAGTGCTGTCGATAATAGTGGGAACTGTCCATGCATAGTTTGAACAGCGTCTTGAGATGCTCGGGAAGCTCTTCCCAGCGTTCGGTATTGGCGAAATACGACCCCGACCAGGCACCGGAAATGTTGTTGGTGAGGTAGTAGTTGCTGACATCGGCCCAACCGACGGTGTAAGCCTCGGTGATACCGGCCCAGGCGATGCCATCGAGTTCACCGGTCTGCATGGCGACTTCGATATCCTCCCAGGGCAGCGTCACCGGCACGACACCGAATCGTTCGAGAAAACGTCCTGCCGTCGGGAAGGTGAAGACCCGCTGGCCATCGAGATCCTCGATACTGCGGATGGGATCGCGTGTCACGAAGTTGCAGGGATCCCACGACCCGGAACCCAGCCAGGTGACGTTATCCACCTCGCCGTACGCTTCTTCCCATATCTCCTTGAGGCCGTAGTGGTGAAACAGGGTCGGCACATCCAGGCTGTAACGTGAAGCGAACGGAAAATAGCCACCGAAGACCGAAACATCCACCGGCGCATTGATCGAGTCATCGTCACTTTGCACCGCATCGATGGTACCGCGCTGCATGGCACGGAACAGTTCACTGGTGGGAACCAGTTGGTCCGAGTAATAGAGTTCGATCTCCATTTCGCCGTTGGCAGCCTTGTTGAAGGCATCGATCGATGGCTTGATGACATGCTCTGCCAGGGAAGGACCCGCATAAGTCTGCAGCCGCCAGCGAATCGGCTCGTTCGATTGCGCATGCACATAGGGTGCCGGGAAGGTAGCAGCACCGACACCGGCGGCGGTGGCATAACCGGCCGTCTTGAGGAAATGGCGTCGATTGTTGTCCATCGGTCGCTTTTGATCTTTGGGTTTGTTGTTGTTGGACATGATGTCACTCCCGCGTTGTATCCGTATGGGTGAGTCAAATGATCGTCATTGCAGTGATTCCAGCGTTGCTGTTCCTCCTCCTGGTTGGTGAGTGAATTCGAGAAATCGCCACTATCGCGCCCCATAGAACGTTTCCGGCAGCCACATGGCAATTTGCGGAAACGCCGTGACCAGCCCCAGGCCGACAATCATGATGGCGACGAACGGCCAGACACTGCGGTAGATGTCACCGAGTGAGATCTCCGGCGGCGCCATGGCGCGCATGAGGAAAAGGTTGTAGCCGAACGGGGGCGTCATGTAGGCGATCTGGACGGTAATCGTATAAAGCACGCCATACCAGACAGGGTCGAATCCCAAACTGATCACCAGCGGCACGTACAGCGGCGCCACAATCACCAGCATCGCGGTATCGTCCAGAAACATCCCCATCAGGATGTAGGAGAGCTGCATCATCAACAGAACTTCCCACGGGCCCATGCCGATCCGATCGAGGAATAACGCCTCTATGGCACGAACCGCACCCAGCCCGTCGAATACCGCCCCAAAACACAGCGCGGCCAGAATGATCCACATGAACATGCAAGTGATGCCCAGCGTCTTGTGCATCGTGTTCTGGAGCACTTCACGGGTCAGTCGCTTCTTGAACCAGGCTGCCAGAATCGCTGACGTTGCGCCGACCGCCGAACTTTCCACCAGGCTGGTCACGCCCATGATGAACAGTCCGGTCATGGCAAAGAAGATCAGCAACGGCAGGATACCGGCACGCAACAGCAGCAGTTTCTCGCGGGTGGTATGTTGACGCTCCTCCTTGGGCAAGGGAGGCGCCAGATGGGGCTGGAGACGGCAACGCACCACGATATACAGGATGAACAGGGAAGCGAGCAGCAGGCCGGGAAGCGCCCCCGCCAGCCATAACTTGCCGACAGGCTGCCGAGCAATCATGCCGTAAAGCACCAGCACAACGCTCGGTGGTACCAGGATGCCCAGCGAACTCCCCGCCTGGACGACACCGGTTACCATGATCTTGTCATAACCCCGTCTCAAGAGTTCCGGTAGCGCAATGCTCGCGCCGATCGCCATACCGGCCACACTCAATCCGTTCATGGCCGACACCACCACCATCAAGCCGATGGTGCCGACCGCCAACCCACCTTTCAGCGATCCCATCCAGACGTGGAACATGTCGTAAAGATCGGAGGCGATGCCCGACTCCGAGAGCATGTAACCCATGAAGATAAACAGCGGCAGGGTCAGCAGTGGATACCAGCTCATCAATTGAAAACTGGCGTTGAACGGCATCTCCACACCGCCATCACCCCAGAGCAGCAAGGCCGAAGCCGCTCCAACGAAACCAATGACACCGAAGACGCGTTGACCGGTCAGCAGCAACACCATCATGGAGGAGAACATGGTGAGCGCGATCATTTGATAACTCATGACCACTCCTCCCCACGGGCGGTGGCCAGATCCTTGAACAGCGTGGAGAACGACTGCAGCAACATCAGGACGATGCCGAACGTCATGATGATCTTGATCGGTGCCAGAGGCGGTGCCCAGGAGGAATAACTGCGTTCACCGTATTGCAATGCATATTGGGTACTGGAGATCCCCCCCAACAGAAGGGTCACCAGAAAGACAATCAGGAAAAGGATGGTAACGACATCCAGTGCAGCACGTCGGCGCAGGCTCATCCGTCCATAGAGCAGATCCATGCGGACGTGAGCACCCATCTGCATGGAATAGGCGCCGCCGACCAGAAAGTAAGCCACCATCATGAACTGGGACAGTTCCACCACCCAATTCATCGGGCTATTGAAAGCCGTTCGCGCAATGGATGAAATCAGCAGGACCCCGATCATCACGAAAATCAGGTACGTGATGAGGCGGCCGACACGCCGGTTGAACGCATCGACATAGCGTACATAGTATCGGATCGGTTTTGGCATCGTCTTGTTATTATCCCTGTCGTCGTTCTGGTCAGTCGCTTGGCAAGTGTGAGCAGCGGATGAGGAAAAGCGCAAAAAACATCGCTATCAACGACAGCAGAAGTATCGATTTTATCGATAGCGCACTGTATCGGCGCGTCGAGCGAATGGTATTCACCAACTCGACGCGGTGACGGGAAGCTCAATGCGTGATGTCGATATGTCGTGCCAACTCCGGGATCGTGTCCCCCAACGACCGACGGAAGTGACGTTCCAGCAAACGTCGGCTCTCCCGGGCGAGTTGGCTCGGCAGATTCCCGAGCTCATCTCGGCGTGACACCAGGGTCAATTCACGTCGCAAAGGCGATGTCGGTAGCTCGACGACCCGAACATCGAGGTGCTCCAGCCCGGCCTGATACAGACACAGCGGCGTAGTGATGGTCCAGCCGGCGCCGGCATTGACCAGACTCAAGACCGCGAAGGTATTATCGAGGTGTAGCCGAACCGGAAGTTCGAATTGATGGAGTCGCAGGTGACGCTCGATGCTCTGCCCAATCAGCGACTGCGGGGTATAACGCACGAAATCCAGATGACGGGCCAGCCAGCGAAGATTGTCCACCGGCCCATCCCAGGCGGAAGGCAATACCAGCACGAAGGGTTCACCCAGGATCGGATGTCGTTCCAGACCATCGTAGTTTTCCAGGCGGTCATCGGAAATGATGATATCGACATGCCGTGTCAACAACGAGTGGCCATGCATATGCGACAGGCCGGTTGTCAGGGTGTAATCATCGGTATGCCGCTTGATTGCCTCGATCAACGGTTGTCCGACCGCCGTTGCCAGCGAGTCGACCATGGCGACACGCACTTGATGCAGGCGACCGAAAGTCTGGGACATCAGTTCGCGGCGTGTCGAACGGGCTTCACCCAGCAGTCGTTTGGCACGGTCGTAGAAGAAACGGCCGGCACCGGTCGGCTCCAGAGGGCGGGATTGGCGCTTGAGCAAGGTGACACCGAGAGCCGCTTCGAGGTTGGAGAGGCTTTGCGATACGGTCGACTGTTTAAGCCCCAAGGCATTCGCGGCAGCGGTCTGACTGCCTCGCTCCAGGGTTTCGACGAAGATTTCCATACTACGCAGATCGAAGCCGTAAGCACTGCGTGTCATGATCGTCTCCCGAGCCGTGGTCCGGCGGCACAACGGTGTCGTGTAAGCATACCCGACAATTCCTGATGCTAGGAGAATCCCAGACAATGACCTATCTGATGTTCATCTACGGGACACTGAAACGTGGCTTTCCGAATCATAGCCCCTACATGAACAGGGCCGAGTTCGTCGATGTTGCCAAGACATGCAACGCCTTTCCTCTCAAACTGCACGGCGGCCGCTACACCCCCGTAATGATCGATAACCGGGGAAAGGGGCATCGCGTTCATGGAGAACTGTTCCGCGTCGACACCGCGACACTACGCGAACTTGATCGCTTCGAAGGTGTCCATGAAACCGACGGTTATCGCCGCCAACGACTCACCGTCACCGACGGTCGAGGAAATATCCGGACCGTCTGGGGGTATCTGAAGTCACCCGTAGCGGTGAGCGACGTCAAGAGTCGGGCCATGTCAATCTATGACGACACACGCTACCGGCCCCGATCCATGCTGCAACCCCACGATGAATGAGTGAGGTGCTGTGGCGAAAATGAACATGAACCAACGGATGAGGTAATGATGAAGGCAACGGCCAGTGCCACACTTTCCGCCATGCGCCCCTCTTCGCATTGGACCGGTTGGGGCCAGTGGCTGGCCTTGATGACCATGACCACCGATCATGTCACCCGTTATGTACTGCCATACAGCTGGGACACCGCCTGGGCCGGTGCTTCCATCGGTCGCATCGCCATGCCGCTGTTTGCGGCCATGGTCGCCTGGCACGGCCTGTTCAATACACGTAACCCGCTGCGTTATGCCCGACGAATCCTGGTCATCGGACTGATTGCTCAATTGCCATATATGTTGATGCCGAGGCCATCGGATGCCTTCGTCCTCAACATCTGTTTTACACTGGCGGCCGGATTGGCCTGGGGAACGTTACTGGAACGGGTGATTCGTCAACTGGAAACCGCGCCGCGCCCCGACCCACGAGGCGTGTTGCTGGTAGTGCTATCCTTCGGGGCTTGGTACGTCCTCGGAAATTGGGTCGAATACGGCCATCATGGCTTGCTGTTGATTCCGCTCTACATGCTGGCCATGCATCATCTTCACCGCGCAGGCACCAGCTTCACAGAACGTTTCGGGGCAGCCATGGCCGCCATGCCGGTCTTGCTCGTGGCCGGTCAGATGAACACGACCGACATGGCCAAATCATTCACGGTGGGAACCTGTCTTTGCATCCTGCTTCTGGCTGCCGGGGCCGCACGTCTGATTCCCGGCGTGCCGATCAAGATGCCCCGGCGTCTCTGGCTCGCCTGGTACCCGGCCCATTTCGCGGCGATCGCCATGATCGTCAATTGGCCGGGTTAGGCGCTGTCAGAAATGCCATTCCAGATTGAAAGTGGCGGCATCGGTATCGATGCCCGGACCATCGGCATTGCCGAACTTGTTGCGCCACATCTCGTAGCCGACCCCGGCCAGGAACTGATCTCCCTCGTTCCACGCCAGGTCGCCGACGTCCAGCATCAATGAGGTGCGGAGCAACTGCTCATCGTCGGTCTCACTACCGCCCGCATCCTCACCCTTCTCGGTGTTGTAGTTGTAAAAGCCCTGGAACTTCAGAGGAATCGCGCCGGCCTCGAACGGCACCCCCCAAGCAATGTTCAACTGGGCGTAAGGATCGAACTCGACATCGTTGTCCGGGCCACAAAAATCGAGGCCGCAATGATTCCATTCATGACTGTACAGCAGGCTCACGTCCAGAAAACCGCGCGGCAGATCGAACTTGAGCGTCGGCCCCACCAGAAGCTGACGCTTACGTGGCGAAAAATCGGTATTCTTGGTATTGAGATCGAACCCAGCGGTCAGAGCGACATCGCCCACCGGTCCGAATGACAGTGGTTCGTCGAAGACGCCGCCATAATGCAGCTGATGTCGATAGGCCAGATAGGCTTCAGTTGCCCCGGTATCCCCACCGAAAGTCGTCGGATCATTGCTACCCGATTGCAGCATGTCGAGGTTGAAGAAGTTCTGGCCCAACGAATATCCACTGACGTGGGTCAGACTGAGAATGTGTTTCTCCACATCCTCCTCAATGCCGGGTTCGGTGAATTCGGTACCGTATCGATAGCCGATCGACGTATCGCTCCAATCAGCGGCCTGAACCGCCGGAACGACGGTGGCTACGGAAAATAGGGAGGCTGTCATTACGGCCTTGGGACTCGGTTTCATTGCATTGTCTCCAGCTCTTGTCGTTGTATTCGAGACGTTCTGTATACAAAATCGACTCGATAAATCAGTCTAGAGACACCAGAACAGATGAAAACCGATAGTCCCTGATAGTCTGCATAACCAAAACGATATACGGCCCGGCGATTTACCCATCTGATTCACGAGGCAATCATGTCCCAGAAACGCCAGGATCCACTGGATACTTACCTGCTACGCGTGCTGACGCTGTTGCTTGATGAGCGCAGTGTTTCCCGTACGGCCATTCGCATGCAGCAGTCCCAACCCGCAGTCAGTGCGGCGTTGAAAAAACTGAGAGGTATCTTTGGCGACGAACTGTTGGTGCGGGAGAAAGGCGGCATGGTACCTACGGAACGGGCACTGCAATTGCTGCCACATGCACGCAGCGCCCTGGCTGCCATCGATCAACTGACACAACAGCCGGGGGAGTTCGACCCTTCAGCGAGTCGACATACGTATCGCCTGGGCGCTCCGGACTACCTGGCGCCCATTTTCATGGCGACGGCTTCCCAGCGCTTCCGTCGGGAAGCCCCCAACGCACGGCTGTCGATACATGCCCTGGGACCGGACTATGACTTCGAAACGGCTCTGGCCGAAGGAGACATGGACATCGTGATCGGCAACTGGCCGGAACCACCGGAACGGATGCACTTGTCGATGCTACTCGAAGACGAGATCGTCTGCCTGGTAGCTTCACACCATCCGCTGGCCAGCACAGGCATTACCTACGAGGATTATCTCAACGCCGGGCACATCGTCCCGCTGCCCTATTCCCGCAATCAGCGCGGCGTGATTGATCGTCGGCTGGCCAACCTGCGTATCGAGCGCCGTGAAGTCGTCGAGGCCCAATCATTCAACCTGGCGCCGCATCTGCTGAAGGACACCGACCTGATTTTTACCACCAGCCGCCACTTCGCACGCTTCTATGCTCGGCAGCTCGGGCTCACGATCCTGCCCTCCCCGATCGATTTTCCCCCCATGCGTTTTTATCAACTCTGGCACGACCGAACCCACCACTCGCCCTCGCATCGCTGGCTGAGACGTCTGCTCAGCGATGCCGGACGGCAGATCCAGTAACGCTCGGGGATACCTACTCGAAGCTGAATCTCGGCTCAGGCGCCTCGGGAAGCCGCGAGGCGCAGTCCCGTACCTTACCGAGCAATTCGTCGTGCGAACTGGCGAGCAGATTGACATGTCCGAGCTTACGGCCAGGCCGTTCGCTCTTGCCATAGCGATGCAAGTGGGCATCGTCGATGGCAAGAATCTCGGCCGCCTCACCCTCGCTGCCGATGACATTGACCATGCAGGTGGGTTGTCGTGCTTCGGTCGACCCTAGCGGCAATCCCTGAATGGCACGCAGATGATTCTCGAACTGGCTGGTGACGGCGCCATCCAGGGTCCAATGGCCGGAATTGTGTACGCGCGGAGCCATTTCATTGGCGAGCAACCGTCCATCACGAGTCTGGAAGAGCTCGAGCGCCAGCACACCGACATAGTCGAGTTCATCAAGCAGCGCCCTGATATAGCCATCTGCCGTTTGCTGCACCTGCGGTTCCAAATTCGGCATCGGGGCGAGCGAGTAGCGGAGGATACCCTCGACATGCACGTTCTCGGCCATGGGGTAGAAAGCAACCCGGCCATCGCGTCCACGCACGGCGATGATCGACACCTCGCGCACGAAATCGACGAACGCCTCGACGATCAGACGCTCATGGCCGATCGTCTGCCAAGCCGCCGCGGCCTCTTCAGCGTCATGCAAAACAGCCTGTCCCTTGCCGTCGTACCCCTCGGTGATCGATTTGGCAACCACCGGCGCCCCCAGCTCGCGGACGGCTGATGCCAGTTCTACGGGGCTCGACACCAGGCGGTAAGCAGGGGTAGGAATCGACAGTCGATCGAACAGTGCCTTCTCCTCGGCACGGTTCTGACACACATGAAGCGCATGGCTGTTGGGATAGACCGGTTTTCGACGTTCGACGGCCTGCACCAGATCCACCGGCAGATGTTCGAACTCGTAAGTCACCACATCGACACGGGACAGGAAATCATCGAGGACATCCTCGTCGCTGGCTTCGCCGGAAAACACGAGTATCTCACCAATGCCCGCGCTCGGCTTGCCAGCGGGATCCAGAAAAACGAAACGATCGGCCAGCGGGTATCCCGCCAGGGCCAACATCCGCCCGAGTTGGCCAGCGCCCAACACACCGATATTCATGCCTGCCTCCCGAAAAGAATGATGGGTCATATGGCTGTGAAAAGGATATCACTCGTCATGCGGATCGGGATTATCGAGCACCTTCTGTGTCTGAGCACGGCGATACGCCGCAACAGCGTCCCGGACACTTTCGTCACTGAGCGACAGGATCTGCGCCGCCAGCAAGCCGGCATTGGTGGCGCCGGCCTTGCCTATGGCCAGTGTCCCCACGGCAACGCCTCCCGGCATCTGAGCGATGGACAGGAGCGAGTCCAACCCCTTGAGCGACTTGGATTCCACCGGCACGCCAAGCACCGGCAACGGCGTTTGCGACGCCACCATGCCAGGCAGGTGGGCGGCGCCTCCCGCACCGGCAATGATGACCTGAATGCCGCGGTCCGCGGCGCTCTTGGCATAATCGAACAGGAGATCAGGCGTACGGTGAGCCGAGACCACTTTCGTCTCATACACCACTCCCAGACGCTCGAGCATGTCGACGGCATGTTTCATCACCGGCCAATCGGACTTCGACCCCATGATCACTCCGACCCGGGGTGGCTCAGTAGACGTTTGCATGGCCTTTCCTCACTTCGTGATGCACAACGAAAGGCGGGTATTCTAACGGCGCCCGAGGGCGCCGTCATCTTGACCAATCGAACAAGTGTCGTCAGTGCTCGACAGCCGTCGCGCTGCGACGATGACTCAGCCAGTTGCCTGTCACCAACAGTGCAATGACGACCACTCCGGCGACTTCCGTCATCGGGCTCGGATAGAACACACCAACCGTGGCGGTCGCCAGCAGAATCCGTGTGGGCCACATCATGCGGGTGAACAAATAGCCCTCGAGGCTGGCAGCGAACGATAGCAATGCGGCGATCGCGATCACGGCATTCCAGATCACCAGGAGCACCGGCCCGCCGACGATGATTTCGGGGTTGAAGACCATGAACAGCGGGATCAGGTAGAGCCCCTTGGCAAACTTCCACGCCTGGAAACTGGTCTCCATGGGCTTGCTGCCGGCGATGGCCGCCCCCGCAAAACCGGCCAGGGCGATAGGTGGCGTCACATTGGAGTCCTGGGAGTACCAGAACACCACCAGATGCGCGATCAGCAGAGGAATACCGAACTCATTGGTCAATGCCGGCCCGACCAGGACGATCAGGACGATGTAGCTCGCCGTGACCGGCAAGCCCATCCCCAGGACGAGACTGGCCAGCAGCACCATCAACAACGCCAGCACGATATTGCCTCCGGAGAAGGCCAGCATCATCGAGGAGAACTTCAGCCCCAGACCGGTCAGACCGACGACCCCCACGATGATGCCTGCCACGGCACATGCCATGGAAACGGCAACGGCATTGCGTGCCCCGAGCTCCAGGCTTTCGACCAGCTTGAGCAGTCCGGCGCGAATCGTCTCCCGAACCTTGTCGGCAGTCACGTGCTGGCCTTGTTGGGGAGCGATGAAGAAAAACCAGTAGGTATAGCGCAACACGGCTACCAGTACGATCGTCAGGATCGCATAGAACCCTACCCGCGTTGGCGACAGACTGATTGCCAGCAGCCAGATCAACACGGCCAAGGGCAGCAGGAAGTGCCAGCCACTGCGCATCACGTCGCGCACTTGCGGCAATTCCGCGCGCGTCATGCCCTGCATGCCCTGCTTCAAGGCAATGATGTGCACGAACAGATAGACGGTGGCGAAATACATGATGGCGGGCAGAATGCTTACCTTGACCACTTCCAGGTAAGGCATCTTGGTGTACTCGGCAATCAGAAAGGCCCCCGCCCCCATCAGCGGCGGCGTAATCTGTCCGCCGGTACTGGCTGCCGCCTCGATACCGCCCGCCTGATGCGGCCGATACCCCAGCCGCTTCATCAAGGGAATGGTAAACGCTCCGGTGGTCACCACATTGGCAATGGCGCTACCGGAAATCGACCCCATGCCGGCGGATGCCAGCACGGCCGCCTTGGCAGGACCGCCACGCTGGCGACCTGTCGCCGCATAGGCCAGGTCAATGAAGAACTTGCCGGCCCCCGTACTTTCCAGAAACGCGCCGAACAGCACGAAGGTGAAGATGTAGGTCGCCGCCACTCCCATCGGCAAACCAAAGATGCCTTCCTGTCCCAGGTAAAGCTGGCCGGCAACACGTTCCAGAGTATAGCCGCGATGTTCCAGAATGCCCGGCAGGAACTGGGTCAGCCAGGGCAGCTCCCCGCGCGGTCCGGCAAAGGCATAACCGATCGCCAGAAGACCGATAATCGTCATCCCCAGCCCGACGGCGCGCCGACTCGCCTCGAGCACGGTGACGGTGGCAATCATGGCGACCCAGATATCGGTCTGAGTCCAGAAACCGGCCCGATTGATGATTTCATCCAGGTACAAGACCAGATAGCCACCAGTGATAACGGCACCGGCGAAGAAAATGACATCGATCACCGCGCCCACCGGCCCTCGTTTGTGCTTGGCACCGAAGACGGGGAACATCAGAAACGCCAGCATCATGATCAGGGCAAGGTGGATGCTGCGTTGATAGAACAGACCGAGCGTCTGGATGCCTGCGGAGTAAAGCTGGAAAAGCGATAGGCAGACAGCCACTAGCGTTATCAGCCATAGAATCGGACGTGGCTGTATGGCATCACCTCCCGGCATTTTCACGGGCGGTGTCGTGGATTCGTTCATGGGGTCCTCGTCAGACATTGTCGGGCTTGTGCAGTCTCAAGGTCACACGCTCATGGGCCGCAACCGCACTCAGACTGAACTGTTGCGTACCCCATAGCAGGCGATGATTCACGTCGGACGATCCGACACGCAAGGTATAACGGTTGCCTGGCACGGGCTCGTCGATATGCTCGATCCAATACCCGCCCCGACCATCGGAGACCTGTTCACCGCGCCCCGGAATATGATCGAGACCGGCAGCGAAGTCCGGCTGATGGCTACGTTCGAGCATCATTTTTCCTTCTCGATAGCGATAGCAATCCCGCACTTCGAACCCTTCCACGGAATGGTTCCATCCCAGGCACCATCGGCCACCGGGCATGATCGGTATCGACACCAGGATGTTACCCTCTTGATCGATGGCCTCGAGGTTGGCGGGTACGACCTCGCCCGCGGCGGCGGGAAGCGTCAGCGACGACATTCCGGCCAACAAGATACACCAAAGGCAGTAACGTAACAGGGCGGGCATTGCTGCCCGCCCCGAAACGACGGTGTCAGGCATTGTCGTCATGACGATGACACATCATCATGAATGCCTGGCTCAGGGGCGCAGATCATCGGGAATCTCTGCGTCGATCTCCTCGTAATAGCGAATCGATCCGGGATGGAACGGCACCGGCGTGGACTCCATGCTGAACTCGACTGTCGTGTTCTCGGCAGCGGGGTGCACGTCGATCAGCTCATCAATACGCTCGAAGAGCATTTTGGTGACATCGTAGGCCAGTTGCTCATCCATATCGGCATTGACGACCAGGACATTCGGGATGCCGATGGTCTGTACGGCCTCATCGACCCCCTCGTAAGTTTCCGCCTTCAACTCATAGGGGGCAAAGACCGGTTCGTCCTCCTGCGCATTCTCGATCTCCTCATCGGTGAGGCTGATCAAGCGGATGTCCCGTGTGGACGCCAGGTTCATGATGGAACTGGTGGGTGGGCCGACACTCCAGAAACCAGCGTCGATATCCCCGTCACGAATGGCATCGGCCGTTTCGTTGAAGTTCAGGCGCTGTACGTTCATGTCGTCATAGGTCAGGCCGTTCGACTCGAGCACGGCACGCGCATTGAGTTCGGTTCCGCTGCCCGGCGCGCCTACCGAGACACGCTGTCCTTCCAGGTCGGAAAGTGACTCGATGTCGGAATCGGCCAGCGTGACCAGTTGTACGGCATTGGGATATACAGAAGCCAAGGCTCGCGTATTCTCGACCTGACGGCCTTCGAAATCGTCCTCTCCCATATATGCCTGATGGACGGTATCGGCCAACGCAAAGGCAATATCCGCCTCATTGCGCATGATCAAGCCCATGTTCTCGACCGATGCCCCTGTCACTTCGGCAGAGGCTTCATAACCCTCGATGTGCTCGCTGATCATTTCGGCCAAACCGCCGCCCAAGGGATAATAGACACCACCCGTACCGCCAGTGGCGATGGACAATGTTTGCTGCGCGAATGCGGCCGGTGCTGTCACCAACAGCGACGCGGCCAGGGCGTACTTTAGAGTTCGCATGAAGTTCTCCTGTGTGAGGTCATTGACCAACTTGTTATCTCATACGTCTGTCTGCGAGAAGAAAGCTAGCACGCCAAGCCACTGATCTGCCACAACGCCTTTTTCACACTTGTCCTACCTTTGGCGCATTGTCAGCGGCCGAAATACTGGCGGGAGCCCTACGTAGCGAGCATTAACAAATATCATCGATCAAAATCACTCGCAGGACTGGAAGAGCGAGCAAAAAACTTGCATGCTACTAGCGTGACAACCGAGATCGACGGAGCCCCATGAGCACTGCGCGATTAATGACCGGTTGGGAGGCCCTCGAGAGCACTAGAACGGCCCCCGACCTGGACGTTAGAGAGCTGGAAAAACGAACCCGTCTGATGCGCATCATCACCCGCCGCATCGCCCTATCCGAACGACCCAATCGAGATATTGCCCACCGTATGGGCATTTCACCACAGAAACTCAGTGACCTGCTGTCCGGTCGTGTCGAACAATTCACCATCGATGAACTGAAAACCTTGCGAGAGACCATCGACGTCGATTGATACGTTAGCCGACTGTCCGGGGACTTTTTGATATTCTTGGCGTCATACCACACTTAGCTACTCAGGATGATCCAGGGATATCTTCATGACGCATCGTTTGATGTGGCTTCTTGGCGCCACCCTGTTGCTGGTAACGCCGGTTGCCAGTGCGGAACCTTTCGTATTCACGGCAATCCCCGATGAAGACGAAACCCGTCTGCAGAAGCGGTTCCAGAAAGTCGCCGACTACCTGACCGATGAACTCGATCATGACGTGCGATTCGTACCGGTCAAGTCGTACTCGGCAGCCGTGACAGCGTTCCGTAATGACCAGGTTCAGCTAGCCTGGTTCGGAGGCTTGTCCGGTGTGCAAGCGCGAGAACGCGTCCCCGGGTCACGGGCTATCGCCCAAGGGGTCGAAGACACGGAGTTCAGGACCTATATCATCGCCAACGAGGACACTCGCCTGGAGACCGATGCCGGGCTCAGCGACGAGATGCGCGACCTGAGCTTGACGTTCGGTTCCAAGAGTTCGACATCGGGTCGCCTGATGCCGGAGTACTACCTGCGCGAGCATTTCGGCGAACCACCCGAGGAGACGTTTTCGCGGGTCGGTTTCAGCGGCAATCACAGTCGCACCATTTCGCTGGTGGCATCCGGTGCCTATCAGCTCGGCGCAGTCAACTATGCCGTCTGGGAGAATGAGGTCGAAGCGGGCGAGATCGATACCGACGCGGTCCGCGTGATATGGAAAACGCCGCGTTACCCGGATTACCAGTGGACGATTCGCGGCGACATCGATGACCGCTTCGGTGACGGTTTCACCGAGCAAGTACAGCAAGCGTTACTGACGATGGACGACCCCGACCTGCTTGAAAGCTTCCCCCGTGAAGGATTCATCAAGGCTGACAATGATGATTACGCCGTCATCAAGGAGGTCGGCAACGAGCTGGGACTCCTCGATCCGTGACATCGCTGACATTGCATGAGGTTGTCGCCGACTATGGAGAGGGTCGGGTTCTCGGCCCATTGAGCCTGACGCTCTCTCCGGGCGAGCGAGTGGCGTTGGTCGGCAAGAGCGGTGCCGGCAAATCAACGCTTCTGCATCTCATGTACTCACACTGGCGACACCGGAACGCTGCGTTGATTCCGCAGCAGCTGGGATTGGTCGATACGTTGTCGACGTTTCACAACGTCTACATGGGCGGCCTGCCACGGCACTCGATCCATCACAACCTGATCACGCTCGCTCGACCGTTTCGACGCGATATCGACGCCATCTTTCCGTTGCTCGAACGGTTGGAGATCGCCGACAAGTGCTGGAACCGTGCCGGTGAACTGTCCGGCGGTCAACGACAGCGGATTGCCGCCGCTCGCGCTCTCTACCAGGCAGGCTCGGTGCTGCTCGCTGACGAGCCGGTCTCCTCGCTCGATGGACCTCAGGCGGCTGCGGCCATGACAGCACTGACCGAGACCTATGACACTGCCGTCCTCGCCATGCATGATGTCGAATTGGCCCTGCGCTTCTGTGATCGCGTCATCGGCATTGATCAGGGCACCATCGCCCTGGACCAGCCCAGTCGACGCTTGGCCACCAGCGATGTACTTCCACTGTATGCATCGTGACCCGCTGTGCTACGACATGAGCCTATGGGAGGGTCGGTGATGAGGCAGTCTGCCAGCATACGGCTCAGTCTGGCATTTGTACTCGTTGCGTTCGTCTGCCTGCTATTCGCCGACCTCCAGATCAGCACATCCAACCCCTGGCAGGAGCTGGGACGTCTCGCGCTGGGGGTGGTCACGCCCGATTTCGCCGCCGTGGATTATCTCGGAAAGGCCGTAATCCGCACGCTGGCCTTCGCCTTCGTCGGAGTGGCGCTGGGCGCCGGCGGCGGATTCATGCTGGCGCTGTGCTTTCGCCATCGCGTGATTCGCGCGGGCTGCGCCATCATTCGCGCCGTGCATGAACTTTTCTGGGCGCTGCTGTTCCTGCAGTGCTTCGGCCTGCACCCCTTGACCGGCGTCCTGGCCATTGCCATTCCCTATGCCGGTATCTTTGCCAAGGTCTATGCCGAAATTCTCGATGAAACCGACCCCGAACCGGCCCATGCGCTCCCTGCAAGCAGCGGACGCCTGTCGACTCTGCTCTATACCCGGCTGCCGCTAGCCTGGTCCCACCTGGTCAGCTACACGGCCTACCGCCTGGAATGCGGCCTGCGTTCCAGTGCGGTGCTTGGGTTCATCGGCATGCCGACACTCGGCTACTATCTCGAATCCTCATTCGCCCAAGGGCATTACAGCAGTGTCGGTGCCCTGCTGCTGATCTTCTACGTCTTGATAGCCACTCTCAAGCTATGGGTACGCCCACGGTTGTTGCCGCTATACCTGATGGCAGCCCCCTTTTTGCTGGGGTCAGGGCTCCCCATCGCCTGGAGCAACGTCAGTCGTTTCTTGACTCAGGATGTGATTCCCGCCCCGATACGGTCGGGCGAAGGGATCGCTGGGTTGGGCCCCTGGTTAGGGGATCTGCTGACCGACCAAGCGCTGCCCGGCATCCTCAATACCCTATTACTGACACAAATCGCCCTGGTACTGACCGGCGCCCTGGCTCTGCTGCTCTTTCCTCTGGTCTCAAGCCATTTCACCCGGCGACTCTCCGGCACGGCGGGACATATGGTACTGGTCATTCTCCGCTCCACGCCGGAATACCTGCTGGCTTTCATTCTGTTGCAGCTTTGGGGCCCGTCGATGCTACCCGCCGTCGTTGCACTGGCAATCCACAACGGCGGTATCATCGGCCATCTGATCGGTCAACGAAGCAACACCTTGAGGCTACGCCCCGACGCCCCTCACGGCGTGGAACGCTATGCGTATGAAGTCGTGCCTCGGCTTTACGGGCCATTCCTTGCATTACTGTTCTATCGTTGGGAGATCATCATGCGAGAGACGGCGATACTGGGCATCCTCGGTGTCGCCACGCTTGGCTTCTATATCGATAGTGCCATTCAGGAAATTCGCATCGACCGTGCATTGGTGCTGATCCTGATCACGGCCCTGCTCAATATCGGCATCGACAGCCTGGCCCGCCATCTGCGCGCCAGACTCCGGCTCCGCTACCGTGCCAATAGCCGGCAGGGTTGTTGAAAGCCCCTGCCCTGCCGGTATGGCTTCACATGTCTTCGGGAATGTCGGTGACCGCCCCGCGGGACGCCGAGCTCACCGTTCTGGCGTATTTGGCCAGCACGCCCCGCGAATAACGCGGCGTCGGTCGTTGCCAGGCCGCACGGCGTCGCATCAACTCCTCGTCACTGAGATGCACATCCATGGTATCGGCTTCCGCGTCGATGGTGATGGTGTCACCATCCTCGACCAGGGCGATCGGCCCACCATCGAACGCCTCCGGAGATACGTGCCCAACGACGAAACCATGGCTCCCCCCCGAGAAGCGACCATCGGTGATCAATGCCACCTCGCTGCCCAGACCGCGCCCCATGATCGCCGAGGTCGGTGTCAGCATTTCGCGCATGCCAGGACCGCCACGCGGGCCTTCGTAACGGATGACCAGCACATCACCGGCGACGACGGTGCCATCATTGATGCGTGCCTGAGCTTCCTCTTCCGAACCGAAGACCCTGGCCCGGCCTGTGAACCGTGTGCCTTCCTTGCCGGTAATCTTGGCCACGGCACCTTCCGGTGCCAGGTTGCCGTGCAGGATACGCAAATGGCTTTCACTTTTGTGGGGCTGATCCAGGGGCGCGATGATACGCTGGCCTTCCGGATACGGAGCGACATTGGCCAGGTTCTCGGCCAGCGTCTTGCCGGTCACGGTCAGACAACTGCCATGCAACATCCCGGCGTCCAGCAGCATCTTCATCAGCGGTTGAATCCCACCGATCTCTACCAGCTCACTCATCATGTAGTGGCCGCTGGGACGCAGATCGGCCAGGACCGGCACCCGCTTGCCGATGCGTGTGAAGTCCTCGATCGACAAGTCGACGCCGATCGTATTGGCCATGGCGATCAGGTGCAGAACGGCATTAGTCGAGCCGCCCAGCGCAATCACCACAGTAATGGCATTTTCGAATGCCTCCCGTGTCATGATGTCCGATGGCTTGATGTCATGTTCAAGCAGTTTGAGTACCGCTGCACCCGCCGCCTCGCAGTCGTCACGCTTCTGTTGTGAGACGGCGTTCTGAGCCGAACTGCCCGGCAGGCTCATGCCCAGGGCCTCGATGGCCGAAGCCATGGAGTTGGCGGTGTACATGCCACCACACGACCCGGGACCGGGAATCGCGGTTTTTTCGATCTGCTGGACCTCGATCAGATCCATGTCGCCCTTGGTATAGGCCCCCATGGCTTCGAAGACCGAGACGATATCGGTGTGGCCCTCACCGGGCAGGATGGTACCGCCATAAACGAAGACACTCGGGCGGTTCAGACGAGCCAACCCCATCATGCACCCTGGCATGTTCTTGTCGCAGCCACCGATGGCGACCAATCCATCGAAGCCTTCACAGCCGGCCACGGTCTCGATCGAGTCGGCAATCACCTCACGCGACACCAGTGAGTACTTCATGCCCTCCGTGCCATTGGCGATACCGTCAGAAATGGTGATGGTATTGAAGATCACCCCTTTACCACCCGCCTGATCTGCCCCACCGCAAGCCGCCTCGGCCAGGCCGCCGATATGGCTATTGCAGGGTGTGACCTGACTCCAGGTCGAGGCGATACCGACCTGGGGCTTGGTGAAATCTTCATCGGTAAAGCCCACGGCACGCAGCATGGCACGACTGGCCGATTTTCCCAGCCCATCGACGACCGGTGCGGAATAACGACGACGGGGATCCTGTTGTTCATCGCTCATGGCAAGCTAGCTCCTCAAGACTCAGTCACGAACATCATTGTAGCGCGGTTGGATAGCAAGCCATGATCGACGCGCCGATGGTAGCTGTCAAAGCGACTTCGTGGTTTCATTGCTCTTGAACAAGACAAGTTGGACTTCCTCACGCAACCCTCGAGATAAGTCATGCCGTATACAGAAGCCAAGGAACATGTTCCGGGTCGCTTGAACACGATTTTCAACGAGCCCTACCAGGCCTTCGACAACGACGTCCCAGAGCGCCAGTTACACTTGAAGATCGCGTTACGTGCGCTGCTCGAACAGCCCATGCAACAACAAAGGCTGATTTTGCGGGTCATTCACGGCTGGGAAAATGGTAACGACGATCCCGTCGACCTGCGCCATAGCGACCATGATGTCACGGCACTGGATGACGTTCATGAGGTATTCCGGCGCTACCATCAGGCCATCGAACGTATCGAGCCGTTTCCCGAGGACGATGACTCACTCATTGCGCAACCCCGTGATGACGCCATCGCTCACGCTAGACGACAAGGCGCCGCACTCGACGACGACATCGCCCAGCGCCCTGCCCAGTGGCCGACGTTCGAACGAGGATTGTATTTATACACCTTGTTCAAGATGTACCACCGTCTGACCTATGGTGAGGACGAGAGCTACCGCTCCACGCGTTGCAGCACGGCGGAGGGTGAATTCGAGATCCACGAGTTTCATCTGGAGGAAGGCGAATTTGCCGTTGTCACACCGGCGGAAAGCGGACAGGACCAGCCCACCTTGCTGATTCTTCATGAAGGTGAGCTGGAGCCGGTGTTGCAGCTTTGGGAGACCGCCTGGCACAACGCCTAGACGGCGAGTAGGCCGGCCTCCCCGATATCAGCAGAGATCAGGCCGGTACCGGTTCGGCGGCAACCCGTTCCCGAATCAGGCCTGCCAGTTCGGTCTCAACGCCCGGTACCGTGGTATCCACGTCCAGGCTGTAGTCGCTCTCTTCCGCAGACAAGGGTTCCGCCGCGGTCTGCTGCTTTTCCATGACGGTTTCATCGGCCTCGGAGGGATCGGCCTCGGTCTTGCCACGGTGCTTCAAGCGCTGACGGAGTTCCGACTCCGGTGCTTTACAGTCCAGCAACAGATAGGGCAGATCACGCGAAGCGGCCACCCGGACCAACTGGTCGCGCTCCGCCTGATGCAGTGCGGCGGAGTCCAAGATCACCGGATAACCGGCTTGCAACGCACTGTCGGCCAGCGTTGCCAGACGCTGATAGGTCTCACGCGAGGCCTCGGGGGTATAGATATTCAACTCAGGCTGTGCATGGCTGTTATCCATCGGCTTGAGGCCGAACAGCCGCTTGCGTTCGATATCGGAACGCAACCAGATCAGGTTCAATGACTGGGAAAGATGTTGACTCACCCAGCTCTTGCCGCTGCCCGACAATCCGGTGGTTGCCAGCAAGTACCGCTGACGTTGCTCGGCATACTGCTCGGCCAGATTGATATAGGCCTGGTATTTATCCAGTAATGCCTGTTTTTCCTCGTCGCTGAGGTCGGGATTGCCGCGAGTGAACAAGGCAATCTTGGCACGCACAGTGGCTCGATAGGCCTTGTAGTAATCCATCAGCGGCAGGCAGTCATAATCGCCACTTAGCTGGAGGTAGCGGTTGAGAACGCGATTGGCCAGTTCCGGCGCATCGCGGAACTCGAGATCCATCAGCAGGAACGCCAGGTCGTTACAGGTATCGATCCAGCGCAGCCCATCGCTGAATTCGATGCAGTCGAATACCGTGGCACGGCCATTGTAGAGCGTGATATTGGCCAGGTGCAGATCACCGTGGCACTCCCGGACATAGCCCTCTTGATGGCGGTGAGAGATATGCGACTCGAGTTGCTTGAACGTCTTGTCATTCCAGGCAGACAGCCGATCGAGTTGATCCAGTTGCGCCTGGTCTTCCAGCAGCGGGCGGATCTGCTCGAAATTCTGCTCGGCATCCGCACGCACCGCTTCGGGCGTGCCACATTCGCCTTGCGTGGAGGGTAGCGACTCATGAAAATCGGCCAATTGGTCGGCCAATTCATCCATGTGCGCTTCCGTCAGTCGCCCTTCCTCGTGCAGTTTGTCCAGCATCTGGGTATTGTCGAACTGACGCATGCGAATCGCATACTCGAACGGCTCGCCATCTCCGCCGAGACGAGGCGATTCGGGCGTGCCCGTCACCGGGACCACATCGACATACAGCGCAGAAGCGAGACGCTTGTTCAAGCGAATCTCTTCTTCGCAGAACCGCTTGCGCCGGTCCAGCGTCGAAAAGTTCAGGAACCCGAAATCCACGGGCTTCTTGATCTTGTAGACATACTCCCCGGTGAGCAGTACCCAGGATATATGGGTCTCATATAAAGAGAACGATTCGACCGGGTGGTCGTAGCATTGCGGGTCTTGCAATGCTTGAAGCAATTCAGAGCTCATGATGGCGGTTTCCTTTATCGTCGGGCTCGCAACGCGAAGGGAATGATACGCGCTGACCACGGATCAGGTCAGCACACTTCCCATGGCCCGTGGAGCATGAATGCGGTGCTCGCGCAGCGTGCGGGCCAGCGAAATCGTCGTCGCAGCGGGTATCCGTCCAATCGGTGCCAGGTTGGCACTGATCGGAAATGGCGATGCCGTCTCGGCGGCATGCTCGGCAATGTCTCTCCAGACATCCCCGATATGGGACAGAGATCGCTCGGTCACCGCCTCCGGATCGCTGATCAGCCAGTTCTCCAGGTCATTGGACAGATTGACACCAAGCCAGTGCAGAAAACGAATATTGCGCTCGGAACGTACCGGAGCGAGTGATATCAAAATAGCAGGCGTCCTGGAGGAACCGACATCGGTGCCGATACTGTCCAGGAGCGATGTGACTTCATCGGCGTGAAAGATGACCTGGGTGGTAAAAAAGTCCGCACCGGAAGCGATCTTTCGCTTCATCCGAGCGGCTTCATCGGGGCGGGATGGAATACAGATATTCCCGACCTCGATATCAGGCGCATCGGGCCGATCCTTCAACAGCCTTGTGGCCTCGGGAACGGAGGGTCCGGGATACTGCCGATCACTACGTTCTCCACCGACCAGGACGACACGATTGACGCCATAGTCTTCGTGGGTCTCACGAAACCAGTCGAGTTGGCGCTCACGTTCGAGATGAACGACAACACGATTGATAATGCAGGGCACACCCAACTGTTCCTGGATGCGATGGGCCAACACTCGAGGTTCCACCCGGGGAGCGAAGGGCTTGCGCCGTTCTCCCTTGCTGCTCTTGGAACTCTCTTCCCGGATCTCCGGGATATTGACGGCATCGAGACCGACTTCCCGGTGAAGTCCTTCAACCTTCTCCAGAGCTGCCTCGATCCCTCGTTCCCCCTGTTGGATTTCCGGAGGCACGGCTTCGAGAACGAGCTCGGAAGGGGCTGCTGAGCGACTTACCAAGCTATTCATCAGGTATTTCCTCTCCTGATATTTTGACAACATCTCCCACCCACCATGGCGTCGGCCAATACCGGGCGGGAGAATGCCTCGGACGGAAGACATCCGGCATCAGACAACCGCACACGAGGAGGCACCCCGTGCGCAGTCCGATGCCGTCGTCACCTCAGTAGCGGTAGTGCTCAGGCTTGAACGGGCCTGTGACCGGTACGCCGATATAGTCTGCCTGTACCTGGTCGAGCGGAGTCAGGTTGGCCCCGATCTTCTCGAGGTGTAACCGTGCAACCTCCTCGTCCAGATGCTTGGGCAGCATGTATACGTCGTTCTTGTACTCCCCTTTGTTGTTGAACAGCTCCATCTGGGCCAGCACCTGGTTGGTGAAGCTGTTGGACATCACGAAGCTCGGGTGACCGGTAGCGCAACCGAGGTTCACCAGACGTCCTTCGGCAAGCATGATGATCTTCTTGCCGTCGGGGAAGGTGATGTGATCCACCTGCGGCTTGATGTTGTCCCACTCGTACTGGCGCAGGCTGGCGACATCGATCTCGTTGTCGAAGTGACCGATGTTGCAGACGATGGCCTCGTCCTTCATGGCCTGCATGTGCTCGTGAGTGATGACATGATAGTTACCGGTCGCGGTGACGAAGATATCGGCCTTGTCGGCGGCTTCGTCCATGGTCACGACACGGAACCCTTCCATTGCCGCCTGCAGGGCGCAGATGGGATCGATCTCGGTGACCCAGACGGTGGCACCAAGACCACGCAGGCTCTGCGCCGACCCTTTACCGACATCACCATAACCGGCCACGACGGCGATCTTGCCGGCCACCATCACGTCGGTGGCACGCTTGATACCGTCAACCAACGATTCGCGGCAACCATAGAGGTTATCGAACTTGGACTTGGTCACGGAATCGTTGACGTTGATCGCCGGGAACGGCAGCTCATTGTTGCGTGCCAGATGGTACAGGCCGTTGACGCCGGTGGTGGTTTCTTCGGTCACACCCAGGATGGCGTCCTGCAGCTTCTGATAATAGCCCGCCGGCTTCTCCTTGAGACGCTTGCGAATGGCGGCGAACAGGGCGCGTTCCTCGTCACTGCCGGGATTCTCGAGCACGGACGGATCCTTTTCCGCCTTGGCGCCCAGCGTCACGACCGTCGTGGCATCGCCACCATCGTCGAGAATCATGTTCGGCGTACCGCCATCATGCCAATCCATGATGGCATGGGTGAACTCCCAGTACTCCTCGGTGGTTTCGCCCTTGTAGGCGAAGACCGGCGTGCCGGAACGCGCGATTTCGGCAGCGGCATGGTCCTGGGTGGAGTAGATGTTGCAAGACGCCCAACGGACATCGGCACCCAACGCCTTGAGGGTCTCGATCAAGACAGCCGTCTGAATGGTCATGTGCAGCGAGCCGGCAACCTTGGCTCCTTTCAGCGGCTTATCGGTGCCATACTTCTCACGCAGGGCCATGAGACCGGGCATTTCGGTCTCGGCAATCTTGATTTCCTTGCGTCCCCAGTCGGCCAGCGACAGGTCGGCGACCTTGAAATCATCTTTTAGTGCTTCTGCGACAGCGTTCATGGTTTCACTCCGTAACTGAAAATGAAATCCGAGCGCCGTTGTTATGTGGGGTCGACTTCTGCGACCGAGCCTTGCCGGTTCGTACCAGCTGCAGCGCTCCTCGGTGCAGTCCCCCGATGGTTTTAGATGCCTGCGGCAGACTTGAGCTGTTCGACCCGGTCGGTACGCTCCCAGGTAAAGGCATCATCCTCACGACCGAAGTGGCCATAGGACGCCGTTCCCTGGTAGATCGGACGTTGCAGGTCCAGCATCCGCAGGATGCCGTACGGGCGGAGGTCGAAGAACTCACGAGTCAGCTCTTCCAGCTTCGGCTCGGGGATCTTGCCGGTGCCGAAGGTATCGACGGATACCGACGTCGGTTCGGCCACGCCGATCGCATAGGAAACCTGGATCTCGCACTTGTCGGCCAGCCCGGCGGCCACGATGTTCTTGGCGACATAGCGGCAGGCGTAGGCGGCACTACGGTCGACCTTGGAGGGGTCCTTGCCGGAGAAGGCACCACCACCGTGACGCGCCATACCACCATAGGTATCAACGATGATCTTGCGTCCGGTAAGGCCACAGTCGCCAACGGGACCACCGATCACGAAGTTACCGGTCGGGTTGATATGGAAGCGGGTGCCACGATCAAGCCATTCGTCGGGCAGCACCGGCTTGATGATCTCTTCCATGACGGCTTCTTTGATCTGGCTCGCGGAAACCGAGTCGGCATGCTGGGTGGACAGGACCACCGCATCGACACCCGCCGGCTTGCCGTCCTCGTAACGGAAGGTCACCTGGCTCTTGGCATCAGGACGGAGCCAGTCGAGCTTACCGCTACGGCGCAATTCGCTCTGGCGCTTGACCAGGCGATGCGAATAGGTGATCGGTGCCGGCATGAGAACGTCCGTCTCATTACAGGCATAGCCGAACATCATGCCCTGGTCACCAGCGCCCTGGTCTTCCGGCTTGCTGCGGTCCACGCCCTGGGCGATATCCGGTGATTGCTTACCGATGGCATTGATGACGGCGCAGAGATCGCCATCGAAACCGACATCGGGATTGTCATAACCGATATCGTTGATGGTGCGCCGAACCAGGTCTTCATAATCGATGTTGGCGGTTGTCGTCAGTTCGCCGGAGATAATGGCGAGACCGGTCTTGACCAAGGTTTCACAAGCCACCTTGGCGTACTTGTCCTCAGCCAGAACCGCGTCGAGGATCGCATCGGAAACCTGATCCGCCAGCTTGTCCGGATGCCCCTCGGACACCGATTCGGAGGTAAAAAGACGTGTACTCATTGATTCGATTCTCCTTTTCGTGTCGCGTCGTAACGCTTGTGCAGCATGACAAAGGTGAAGTCAGGAGCGGCAAGGGCAGTTATCACACTCCATTGCCGCCCACCAATTTACGTGTCGAGCCTTACTGCGCAGGCTTGCGGAAATGGAAGATGCCCCAACGCAGATTGCCGCGCTGACCACCTTCGACCCAGTGCTGAAGCCCATGCTTCATGCGGTCGATATAGCCACGACTCACGTGCTGACCGACGTCATCCTCATGTTCGCTCAAGACTTGATGAATGCGTCCATAGTGCATCGCGATCATGTCGGAGTGATCATCGAAGTCCTGCTCTTCGAGCCCCAGGCGACGAAGCGTATCCCGATAGAACCCAGGCGAGCCGAGGGTCTCGAGATGAATTCGTGCCAGAATCGGCTCCAACGCCTCGCGAGGACATTCATCGTCCTGCATGGGATCGGTAAAGATGAGATGACCGCCCGGGCGTAGAACACGTACGGCTTCTTCGAGCACGCGCTCGCGATCGCCGCTGTGCAGAATGGCATCCTGGGACCAGACGACATCGAACGATTCGTTATCGAAGGGAATGTCCTCGAAACTGCCGTCGATGATCTCCACCCGGTCGTCCACGCCCTGCTGGCGGTTCTTTTCACGACCGCGCTCGTTCTCTTTCTCACTGATGTTCAGAGCGGTCACCGAACAACCGTACTCGTGAGCGAGATACCGCGCGGACCCAGCATAACCGGCGCCGATATCCAAGACCTGGGTAGTGGCATCCAGCTTCGGTAAGCGAGCCGCCATCTGAGCCACCGTCCGACGACTGGCGTCATAGACCGGCTCTTTGTCGTCGCGGTACAGGCCGACGTGGATGTCCTCGCCACCCCAGACGTGGAAGTAGAAATTATCGGCATCGTCGCTGTTGTAATACTCGCGAGCCGTCTCGTCCGCGGCCGTGTAAGCCTTTTCCATCACCTTATTCATCATCGGTCTCCTGATATGCCTTGTGAGCCACATGAATGAAGAAGTCGGGTTCGGCATCACGGTAGGTTTCCTGGAAGTCCCCGTAGGTATCCACATGCTGGAAGCCGACTTCCTTCATCAGGCGACGGGTATAGTCCTTCCGCAACGGATACATGTTCAGGTAGTACGTGGAGTCGTCCGGGAAGTTGTAGCGGAAACGGGCCAGACCGTCGTCGATATGCTCCGGATAGACGGAGATATTGGAGCCGCAATAGTAGTAGGTGTGCTTGCTGGAGTAGCCGACGTCGAGCATCGCATCATAGTTGCGCTGATCCAGGATCAGTATGCCGTCGTGCTTGAGGGTGGCGTAGAATTCGGCGAGCGCCTTGCGGCGGTCATGTTCCGAGAAGAGGTGGGTGAAGGAGTTGCCGAGGCAGATGATGGCATCATAATGACCGTGAACGTCCCGGTTGAGCCAGCGCCAGTCGACTTGCACGGTCCGCAGGATATGTCCCCACTGCTGGCCATTCTGGAACGCTTTTACCAGCATTTCCGGGCTGCCGTCACAACTGACCACTTCGAATCCGGCTTCGACCAGCCGCACCGAGTGGAAACCGGTGCCGGTGGCTGCATCGAGAATCCTCGTGGCACCCCGCTCCTTGAGCAATTCGATGAAGAAGTCACCCTCGCTCTTGGCTCGGTTCTTCCAGTCGATCAGTTCGTCCCACTTGTCGACGAATCCCTCGATGTACTCATCCTGGTAGTGACTGGTTTCACGACAAGCTACCGGGTCTTCTCCGAAATCCTGTCGCTCTTTTGATTGAACTGCGTCCATATATCCCCCTGTCGTGGTTGAAAAATTCACCACCTGCAGGCAACGGGGTAGCCACCTGCAGTGACCGAGACCAGGAAAATAGGCGCACTGGACCTGGGCACTCACGGAAGAGCACCTGTCCTACCGGGGACACTGTTGCATCATGTCGAGCAGTCGATTCTCAAGGACGTACTCGCCCCGGCGATTCATGCAGCACGGTATCAGCCGTACTCTCGCCTATAGCGATGCCTGATCTTCGTCTGTCGCGATTGTCGATCGCGTTGGTTACGCCTTCCTTTCGCAAGGAGCGGCGAATTGCGGCGTACTCGAACTCCGCTGATGTGTAGGCCCTACGGCGATACCAAACTCGATCGCCAAGCAACCCTGAACGGAGCCATACTCTGTCGCGCTGAAATCTTTTTTTGTCGCGCTACGGCTAGTAACCCTAGTGGCATTAGCGCAGGCATTGCAAATACGATTTGGTGATATCGTTCGAACGAAGACGGTCTCGCAGTGGTGGTCAGATCGCGCAAACCGCCTTGCCAGAGCCATTCACACGGCTTGAATAATTTTCATGAACAAGCAGCGTTTGACTCATGTTTCCCGTCCTGGTGGCGGGATGAGAGCGCATCGACAAGGCGCTCTTTTCGATACGTTGAATCACAGTAGAAGCCATGATTCTTTCATGACGGTTCGAGCCTGGCGCGATCAGCCTCACGAGTTCCCAGCATGGCAGCGATCCCCAGGGCAGGCCCGATGGCGAGCAAGGCGAAGGCGGCGCCCCATCCCAGGGCATTGGCGACGATCGGGATCAGCCATAACGTCGGCACCGTCAGGGTAAAGCCGATGGCCAGTTGCAACGTCAGCGCAGTGCCGACATAGCTCTGATCGGCGACTTCCGTCACCAGCGTCGAGAATTGCGCCGAATCCGCCACGACCCAGAATCCCCAGATCAACCCCACCGCCAGTACCAGCGCGATGGGCGCGCCGGACAGGAACCCGATGATCAGCGCGCAACCACCGGAGAGCCCCATCGCCAACGATGTCGCCTTGGCCCGCCCCCAGCGATCGCCCAACAGGCCGCCCACGAGACAGCCCACCGCACCGATGCCGATCACGGCGAAGGTGGCATAGGCCGCCCAGCGTCCGGGATCGGCGATGTCGTGTGTCGCCAGCACATGGGTAAAGAAGACCGAGAACCATGCCCACATGGCATAGAGTTCCCACATATGACCGAAGTAGCCCAGCGACGCCAGCAACACCTTGCGATCGGTGAAGGCCTGCCAGGCCTTGCCGGGATCGAACGGCGCGCGTGGAAACGGAAACGGGCCGTCACGTCCGATGAACTCGGCCAGCAAACCGCCCGTCAGGGTCAACACGGACGTGGCGATGATCACCACCCTCCAGTCCAGGCCACCCAAGCCATTGACGAGATGAGGCGCCGCCGACCCCAACGTCAAGGCACCGACCATGATGCCCAACGCGGTGCCCCGCTTGAAGCGGAACCAGGTCGCCATCGCCTTCATCGCCGGCGGATAGACGGCTGCCAGACAGGCACCGGTGACCACGCGCAAGGCGATGGCCGGCCAGAAGCCCTCGGCCACCAGCAGCAACGCATTGACTGCAGCCGCGCCTGCCGCCCCCAGCAGCATCAGCCGGCGAGGCGACATGCGATCAGACAGGCTCATCAATGCCGAGCCCAACGCACCGAGAACGAACCCCAGTTGCACCGCGATCGTCAACCAAGCCGACTGCCCCGGCCCCAGTTGCCAATGCTGTTCGAGTTGCGGCACGACCGCCGTGGCCGAGAACCAAGTGGTCATCGCCAGCAACTTGGCGCTGGCCAACACCGCCAGGCCACGCCAGCACCCCTCGGGATCGCGGTTGACCGCCCCACCCACCGATGTTCGTTCCATAACCGGCGCATCACCTCATCATGTAATAGCCGACCAATCGCTTGCAGATCGGATCATTTGACAGTAGTTGGCGACATTAACGACTGTAAATCAGACAAACGTGTGTAACCGGGGATCACCCGGTTGATGTCACAGCGGTATATGCAAGATCGCGCCGCGCAAATCACTCTCGCCGGCCCATAGCTTGCCGAGCGTGATCGGTAGCTTGAAGCGGCGCTTGCCGGCACTGCCGGGGTTGAACAGCAGACGACCGTTCTGCCACTCGTGACGCGGTTTGTGGGAATGGCCGTGGAGTACGGCATCGCAAAGCGTTTCCGAGTCGAAATCGGCGATATCGTGCACCAGGTGCAGCCGCCGGCCGTTGACGATCAGGTCCTGGGTCATCGGTAATCGCTCGGCCCACGCTTGAGTATCGATATTGCCACGCACGCTGTAGAGCGGCGCCAGCTCGGCGAGGCGTTCGAGGATCGCCTCGTCCTCGACCTTGCCTCCCACATCACCGAGATGGAGGATCAGCGCGCAGTCTTCCAGCATGGTCAGCGCTTCGTCACGCAGCTTGCCGTGGGTGTCGGAGATCACCCCGACCGGGGTGTCGATATCGAAAGTCGGTACGTTCATCGCGCCATCCGGCCAGTGTCCGTCTACGCACTCTAGCATCGTTGACGCAGGTGCCGACCGATACGTTCCAACCGCGTTTATCCCCTCAACATTTTACGGCACCATGTAAGCTTGCTTATCCAGGCCCCGACTACCTGCCGCGAAGGAATTGCCATGCCCCTGTTCGCCGATACCGCTCAGGATGACTCTCTGCCGACCGGTTTCATGGTGGTGCACGGCAACCGCCTGGAGGATCTGCGCGAGTTGGCGGTGGAGTGGATGAAGCGCCATCCACTGGCACCGCTGGAAAACGAAGTGATCCTGGTACAAAGCAACGGTATCAGCCAGTGGCTGAAACTGGCACTGGCCGAGGACCCGGCCCAGGGTGGCTGCGGCATCGCGGCTTCGCTGGACGTGACCCTGCCGGCACGCTTCCTGTGGCAGGCCTATCGAGCGGTACTCGGCGAGGATGCCGTGCCGCCCAGCTCGCCATTCGACAAGGCGCACCTGACCTGGCGCTTGATGCGTCTGCTGCCCGAGCTGATCGCCGATGACGCCTTCACCCCGCTGGCCCGCTTCCTGGAAGACGACAGCGATCTGCGCAAGCGCCATCAGCTCGCCGAACGTCTGGCCGACCTGTTCGACCAGTACCAGGTCTACCGTGCCGACTGGCTCGACGCCTGGGCCGAAGGCAACGACGTATTGATCGATGCCCGAGGCCAGGCCACGCCGCTGGCCGACGACCAGCGCTGGCAGGCCATCCTGTGGCGCACCCTTCTCGACGATGTCGGCGCGCAGGGACTGGAATCCAGCCGCGCCGCCGTGCATCGCCGCTTTCTCGACGCCGGCCGGGCGCTGACACCGGATCAACGTCCCGCCGGCCTGCCACGCCGGGTCATCGTGTTCGGCATTTCGTCGCTGCCGCAGCAAACCCTGGAAGCCCTGGCCGCCATGGCGCGGGTCAGCCAGGTGGTGCTGTGCGTGCATAACCCCTGCCAGCACTACTGGGCCGATATCATCGAGCACAAGGATCTGCTGCGCGCCGAGCGTCGTCGCCAGCGCACCAAGCCCGGCATGCCCGCGAGTCTCGACGACAGCGAGATGCACCTGCACGCCCAGCCGCTGCTGGCCGCCTGGGGCAAGCAGGGGCGTGATTACCTGCGCCTGCTCGACGAATTCGACGAGCGCCAGGCCTATGAAAGCCTGTTCGAGCGCGAAGCGCTGCGCATCGATCTGTTCGAATCCCATGGCGACGACTGCCTGCTGCACCAGTTGCAGGAAGACATCCGCGAACTGCGCCCGCTACACGAGACCCTTGAGACCTGGCCGGCGGCGGACCCCTCGCACGACACCTCGCTGCGCTTCCATATCGCACATAGCGCGCTGCGCGAGGTCGAGATCCTTCACGACCAGTTACTGGCCGCGTTCAGCGAGGACGACACGCTCAAGCCGCGCGACATCCTGGTCATGGTGCCGGACATCGACAGCTACGCCGCCGCCGTACAGGCGGTCTTCGGCCGGCTCGACCGCGACGACCCGCACTACATTCCCTTCACGCTCTCTGATCAGGCCAATCGCCATCGCCAGCCGTTGCTGATCGCTCTGGAAAAACTGCTGCACCTGCCGGAGCTGCGCCTGTCGGTAAGCGACCTGCTCGACCTGCTCGACGTCCCGGCGGTGCGCCAGCGCTTCGGTATCGACGAGCACCACCTGCCGACCCTGACACGCTGGATCGAAGGCGCCGGCATCCGCTGGGGGCTGGATAAAGAACAGCGTGCCAGCCTCGACCTGCCAGGCGGGCTGGCCCAGAACACCTGGGCCTTCGGCCTGCGACGGCTGCTGCTGGGCTACGCAGTGGGCGCCGACAGCGAAGGCCCCTGGCACGACATCGAACCGTACGACGACATCGGCGGTCTGGAAGCGACATTGGTCGGCCCGCTGGTCAGCCTGCTCGACACCCTGGAGGCGCAGTGGCGCACGCTAGCCTCCCCGGCGGACGTGCCCACCTGGTGCCAACGCCTGCGTGATCTGCTGGCCGCCTGCTTCACGGCCTTCGACGACCGCGACATGCTGCTGCTCACCCAGCTCGAACAGGCGCTGGAAAGCTGGCAGGAGAGCGCTGCCGAAGCCGAACTCGACGAGCCACTGCCGCTCTCCGTGGTGCGCGAGCACTGGCTTGGCCAGATCGACGAGGCCAGCCTGTCGCAACGCTTCCTGGCCGGGGCGGTGAACTTCGCCACGCTGATGCCGATGCGCGCCATCCCCTTCCGTCATGTATGCCTGCTGGGCATGAACGATGGCGACTACCCGCGCACCCAGACCCCGCTCGATTTCGACCTGATGGGCCGTGACTACCGTCCCGGCGACCGCTCGCGGCGCGAGGACGACCGCTACCTGTTCCTGGAAGCGCTGCTCTCGGCCCGCGAGCGCCTGACCATCAGTTGGGTGGGTCGCAGTATCGTCGACAACACCGAGAAGCCCCCCTCGGTACTGCTCGGCCAGCTTCGCGATCACCTGGCGCGCGGCTGGCGACTGGCCGATCACGACCAGGACGCAGACGCCGGCAGCGAACTACTCGAGGCACTGACCACCGAGCACCCCTTGCAGCCCTTCAGCCGACGTTACTTCGAGAGCCACAGCGAGCTGTTCACCTATGCCCACGAATGGCGGGAAGTGCATGCGGGAGAGAGCCATGACCTCGACCCATCTCAAAGCGTAACGAACGCAGTCGCCTTGAAGCCGTTCGAGCAGGACACACCGCTCACGCTCGCCCAACTGGGCGGCTTTCTCAGCGAGCCGGTCAAGGCCTTTTTCACTACCCGGCTCAAGGTGTTTCTCGAGCAGGAAGCGGTCAACCGCCTGGACAACGAACCCTTCGCCCTGGACGGCCTGGAACACTGGCAACTACAGCACGAACTGATCGCAGCCCAGCGCCAGGCCGTGGAAGCCGGCGCCTCCCGCGAGGCGGCGATGTTCGAGACGCTGGAACGACTGCAGCGCCAGGGACGCCTGGCCATGGGCGGCTTCGCCGAACGCATGCGCGAGGCGCTGATCGAGCCGATGGACACACTGTTCGAACGCTATGCGGACGTCCTGGAAGCGTGGCCGCATGCCGTCGCCGAACCGGCGCCAGTGTCGTTGAATTTGACCACACCCCACGGCGAACTGGCGCTGGAGGACTGGCTCGACGAACTGCGCGAGAACGAAAGCGGCGAGTACTGCCGGGTGCTGCTGCTCTCCAGCAGCCTGATCAACAACCGCCGACACAACTGGAAGCACTGGATGCGCCCGTGGGTCGCGCACCTGGCCGCACAGCTTGCCATCGGCCCGATGACCAGCCAGCTACTCTCGCGTGCCGGTGAAGGCACCCTGCCACCGTTGCCGGCGGACACCGCCCGCGCTCACCTGGACGCGATCGCGACTGCCTGGCAGGCCGGCATGGCCGCGCCGCTGCCCCTGGCCCGCGACACGGCCCTGGCCTGGGTAGATAAAGACGGCACGCCGGAGGCCATGTCCCGCTGCCTCGCTTCCAGCGCCGAGGAAGAGGACATCAAGGCATTCGAGACGGCCCGCAGAACCTTCGACGGCGATGCCTACAACGCCGGCGAATGGGAGCGCGATCCCTACCTGGCGCGCCAATGGGGCAGCTTCCAGGCCCTGATAGACAGCGACGGCCAGGCCTTCGCCGACCTGGCCGAACGCCTCTATTCGCCGCTGCATGGCGAGGTCAAGACGAACAACAAGGGCAACGGCGGCAAGGGAGGCCGGTCATGAGCGAAGCGCATCACGACGACACGCCACCGACACTCGACCCGATCGGCCTGCCGCTGACCGGCAGCCGCCTGATCGAGGCCAGCGCCGGCACCGGCAAGACCTTCACCATCGCCCTGCTCTACGTGCGCCTGGTGCTCGGCCCTCGCTCGCCCGACGACACCGCGAGTTTCCCGCGTGCCCTGACCCCGCCAGAGATCCTGGTGGTCACCTTCACCAACGCCGCCACCCAGGAACTGCGCGACCGTATCCGGGCACGGCTGGTCGAAGCGGCCGAGGTTTTTCTTCAGACGCCCGAAGCCGCGCCAACCGATGCCAGTACCATCGACGCAGAAGATGTCCAAGGCGAGCCGGGGGCTGGTCGAAGCGAGGGTCTTTTTCCAGGGATGGAAAAAGTAGCGCCCAAGGATGGGTTTACAGCGCCCTTGCAGAGACCTGCCCCCGGAGCCACTACGGACCCGCTGATCGCTCTGCGCGACAGCTATCCCCGCGAGAACTGGCCGGCGATGGCCCGACGCCTGCAACTCGCCGCCGAATGGATGGACGAGGCCGCCGTCTCCACCATTCATAGCTGGTGCTACCGCATGCTCCGCGAGCACGCCTTCGACAGCGGCAGCCTGTTCTCGCTGAACCTGGAGACCGACCAGTCGGAACTGGAGCTCGAGGTGGCACGCGACTACTGGCGCAGCTTCTACTACGCCCTGTCGCGCGACGACCTGGAGATCGTGACACAATACTGGGACACACCTGACGCCCTGAACGCTGCCGTCGCCCGGCTCCGCGATGACGCGGCAGCCCTGCCGACGGCGCCACCGCCGGCCGACAGCCTGGCCCGGGTACGCAAAGAACAACAACGCCGACTCGACGAACTCAAGGCCCCATGGCCCGAGTGGGTCGACGAACTAGCCCAGCTTTTCGATGAAGGGCAACAGGCCAAGGCATTCGCCGGCAACAAGATGCGCAAGGATCACCGCAACAACTGGCTGGGTGCGCTGCGCGAGTGGGCAACCACGCCAGGTCAAGTCTCGCCCGCACTGACCGATGCCGCCTGGAAACGCCTGACACCGGAAGGGATCGCTGAAATATGGAAAGAGTCCCCACCAGAGCATCCCGCTTTTGCCGCGTTCAAAGATCTACCCAGTGAATTGGACTCTCTGCCCGACGCCTATTCCGATCTGCTGGCCCATGCCGTGCACTGGATGGCCGAGCGCCGCGAGCAGGCTCAGCAGCGTCGCGCCGAGATGGGCCCCCACGACCTGCTCACCCATCTCGACCGGGCACTTGCCGGCCCGACCGGCGACACCCTGGCCGAACGTATCCGCAGCCAGTTCCCGGTCGCGCTGGTCGACGAGTTCCAGGACACCGACCCCATCCAGTACCGGCTTTTCGACCGTGTCTACCGGCTGGCCCAGAATGCCGACGAGGATACGAACGCCAGCGCCGTCTTTTTGATCGGCGATCCCAAACAGGCCATCTACGCCTTCCGTGGCGCGGATATCCACACCTACCTGCAAGCCCGGCGCGATACCGCCGGCCGCCACGTCACGCTGGGCACCAACTTCCGCTCCAGCCGACCGATGGTCGACGCGATCAACCGCTGCTTCCAATACGCCGAAGACGACCCACGCGGCCAGGGTGCGTTCCTGTTCCGCGATGCGAACGGCGACAATCCCGTCCCGTTCGTGGGCGTGAACGCCAAGGGACGCAAGGACTCACTCACCCGCGAGGGTCAGCCGCTGCCGGCGCTGACGCTATGGCATCTTGATGCCGAGGAACCGCTGGCCAAGACCGCCTACCTGGCGGAGATGGCCGAACGTTGCGCCAGCCATATGACCGAACTGCTGAGCGACGCCCAGGCCGGGCGGGTCGGCTTCACTGCGCCCGATGGCTTCACGCCGCTCGCACCCTCCGATCTGGCGGTGCTGGTCAACAACGGCGGCGAGGCCCGCGCCATCCGTACCGCCCTGGCGCGGCGCGGGATCAAGAGCGTCTACCTCTCGGACAAGGAAGGCGTGTTCGAAAGCCCCGCCGCCGGCGAACTGGAAACCTGGCTGCGTGCCGCCAGCGCCCCCGACGACGACCGCGCACTGCGCGCCGCCCTGGCCTCGCCAAGCCTGGGGCTGTCGCTCGCCGAGCTCGATGAGTTGAACCACAACGAGCTGGCCTGGGAAGCGCGGGTCCTGCAGTTCCGCGACTATCACCGCCTGTGGCAACGCCAGGGCGTGCTGCCCATGCTGCGCCGGATGATGGCGGACTTCCAGGTGCCGACCCGCCTGCTGACCGCCGCCAATGCCCTGGAGGGCGAGCGACGACTTACCGACCTGCTCCACCTGGGCGAATTGCTGCAACAGACCAGCCTGGAACTCGATGGCGAACACGCCCTGACTCGTTACCTCGCCGAGACGCGCGCCAATCCATTGGGCCAGGACGACACCCACCGCCTGCGCCTGGAAAGCGATGCCGACCTGGTGCAGGTGATCACCATCCACAAGTCCAAGGGCCTGGAATACCCGCTGGTGTTTCTGCCCTTCATTGGCGCACACCGCGAAACCAAGGCCAAGGACACACCGTTGCGCTGGCACGACGATGACGGTAACGCACGCGTCTCGTTGACCGCCGACGACACCATCCTGGCCCGCGCCGACCGCGAACGCCTCGGCGAGGACCTGCGCAAGCTCTACGTGGCGCTGACCCGCGCCCGCCACGCCACCTGGCTCGGTCTGGCCCCGCTCAAGGGGCTGGAGAACAGCGCCATCGCCCAGCTGCTGAATGCCGGCGAGCCCATCGCGCCGCAGGCGCTGCGCGCCACCCTCGACACCCTGCGTGGCGACTGCGACGCCATCGCCGTCGAAGACGCGCCACCGATCGGCGAACGACGCGTGGCATGGGTCGACGAGACGGCCCCCCTGGCACCCGCGCGCACGCCCGCACGCCGTGCTCGCGAGCACTGGTGGATCGCCAGCTACTCGGCATTGCGAGCCGGCATTCGCCAACAGGCTCTGGCGCCGGAACTGGTGGATCTCGACGCGGACGATACCGACGCCCTTCAACTCACCGGCGACCACGCGGAACCCACCACCGCACTGGAAGCCACCGCCCGCGAAATACGCGACGAGTTCACCGAGGGACCCCCTGGCCCTGCGGTGAACGAGCGAAGCGAGGGCTCACTACACCAGTTCCAGAGAGGGCCGGCCGCCGGCACCTTCCTGCACGGCCTGCTCGAATGGGCCGGCCACCAAGGCTTCGAACGACTTCCAGAGCAACCCGACGCGTTGAGCGACACCCTGGCGCGGCGCGCCAACCTGCGCGGCTGGCAGCAGTGGATTCCGGCCCTCGAGAGCTGGCTGTGGAACCTGCTGGCCACCGAGCTGCCGTTGCCCGAGCAACCGGACGGCACACGTCCCTCGCTGCGCCTGGACCGCCTCTCTCGCTACCAGGTGGAGATGGAATTCTGGTTCGCCGCGCATGACGTCGACACCCGAGCACTGGACGCCCCTGTAAGTACTTACATACTCCCCGGCGCCCCACGTCCGGCGCTCGACACCGATATCCTCAACGGCATGCTCAAGGGGTTCATCGATCTGGTGGTGGAACACGAGGGCCGCTATTACGTGCTCGACTGGAAGTCCAACCATCTGGGACCGGACGACGACGCCTACACCCCGGAAGCCATGGCGGGCGCCGTGCTCGAGAAACGCTACGACCTGCAGTACGCGCTCTACACCCTGGCGCTGCACCGGCTGCTCAAATCACGCCTGCCGGACTACGATTACGAGCGGCACGTGGGCGGCGTCGCCTATGTATTCCTGCGCGGCATGCATGCCCCCTCGCGTGGCGTGCATCGCGAACGCCCACCGCGTGAACTGATCGAACGGCTCGACGCCCTGTTCCAGGCATCGCCTTCTACCCGCGACACCGAAGGAGCCAGCGCATGACACCGGCCACGACTCAGGATGCTCGCACGGCGCGCACCATTCCCGATGCCCTGCTGGCCCTTCTCGACCAATGGGTGGAACGCGGTTGGCTGCGCGCCCTCGACCGTGCCTTCGTCGACTTTTTGCATCGCGAAGTGCCGGACGCCCCCGCACCGCTGCTGCTGGCCGCCGCGCTGGCCAGCCACCAGCTCGGCCGTGGCCACGTGTGCCTGGAGCTGGCCCACACCCTGGACGCCCCCGATCTCGCCCTTTCGCTGCCCCCGGAAGGCGACGACGGCGGCGACGCACCGCCACTGCCCAGCCAGGTACTCGACGGCCTGACGCTGGCCGAATGGCAAGCCGCCTTGAACCATCCCGAGCTGGTCGCCAGCGGCCCCGGCAACACCCCGCTGGTCGCCATCGACCACGCCAACGGCACGCGCCTCTACCTGCGCCGCTACTGGCAATACGAACAGGATATCCGAGAACGGATCGCTATTAGACTTTCTGACTCCGATGAATCGTGCAGGAGCGGCCTCAGCCGCGATAGAGCCACCAAGCGGCCCTCTGGCAACGCCACCGAAGGAACCACTCCCCCTTGTGGGAGCGGCTTTAGCCGCGATGGCGCCGCCAGGCGCCCGGCTGACACCACCGACCTCGCCACCATCCTCGCCACCTTGTTCCCGGCATCGAGCCACACACCCTACGACTGGCAACAAACCGCCTGCGCCCTCGCCGCCCGCTCACGCTTCGCGATCATCACCGGCGGCCCCGGCACCGGCAAGACCACCACCGTGGTCAAACTGCTCGCCCTGCTCCAGACCCTGGCCTTGAGCGAGAGTGAACGCCCACTACGCATCCGCCTTGCCGCTCCCACCGGCAAGGCCGCCGCGCGCCTCAACGCCTCGATCGCCGGGCAAGTGGAAGGGCTGTCACTGGCCGGACTCAACGACGCGCCCGAGACGCTCAGGCGGCAGATCCCCACCGAGGTGACGACGCTGCACCGCCTGCTCGGCTCGCGGCCGGACACCCGCCATTTCCGCCACCACGCCGGCAATCCGCTACCGCTCGACGTACTGGTGATCGACGAAGCCTCGATGGTCGACGTGGAGATGATGGCCGCGGTGCTCACCGCCCTGCCCGGCCGCGCCCGGCTGATCCTGCTCGGCGACAAAGACCAGCTCGCCTCGGTGGAAGCTGGCTCGGTCCTCGGCGACCTGTGCGCGCGCGCCGATGGCGGCCACTACACACCGGACACCGCCGACTGGCTGCAAGCCGCTACCGGCCAGACCCCACCGGCAGACGTCATCGATCCCGACGGCCGGCCGCTGGACCAGGCCATCGCCATGCTGCGTGTCAGTCACCGCTTCGACGCCGATAGCGGCATCGGCCAACTGGCCGGCGCCGTCAACGCCGACCGGCCCGACAGCGAGAAACGCCGGAGCGTGCAGCAGATCCTGGATCACGGCTATGCCGACCTGGCGCACCTCCGCCTGCACACGGCAAAACACGGCAATGGCCCCGACAGCGACCTCGACACCCTGGTGGTCAACGGCAACCCGCAAGGCTTCCCCCATGCCGGCCAGGACCGCACGCTCAAGGGCCGGCCACTGCCACCGCCGACGGGCTACCGCCACTATCTCGACACGTTGCGCGACCAACGCCCGCCGCAGGCCGCCCCCCAGGATGCCTTCGATCGCTGGGCCCAGGCGGTACTCGACGCCCACGGCAGCTTCCAGCTCCTCTGCGCTTTGCGCCGCGGCCCCTGGGGAGTCGAGGGGCTGAACGAGCGCATCCGCCAGGCGCTGGAACGCCACGGGCTGATCGACTCCATGGAAGGCAAGCGCCTGTGGTACCTCGGCCGCCCGGTGCTGGTGACCCGCAACGACTACGGCCTGGGGCTGATGAACGGCGATATCGGCATCACCCTCGCCCTGCCGCACCCCCATGAGCCGGAGCGCAACGTGCTGCGCGTCGCCTTCCCCACCGGCGACCAGAGCAAGCCCATCAAATGGGTACTGCCCAGCCGCCTGCAAGCGGTGGAAACTGTCTACGCCATGACCGTGCACAAATCTCAGGGCTCGGAATTTACCCACACCGCCCTGCTACTGCCGGATGCCCCCAACCCCATCCTCACCCGTGAGTTGATCTATACCGGCATCACCCGCGCCAGGCACTGGTTGACGCTGGTGGAGAGTGGCCGCGGGATACTGCAGGACGCCGTGCAACGAAACGTCGTCAGGGTGAGTGGGTTGGGGAGGCTGCAATAAAGCTGATATCACTTCAATCGGGGGTGTCGGCTTTCGGCCCAGGCTGTGTAAAAACGCTTGGAAGATGAGTACAGAAGAGGAGTAAAGCAGACATCCATTTTCTTGCTGCAAACTATAGATCACGGTTGCATAAGGAGTATTGGCACTTCCTGTCGCCAGCATTCGACAGGACTAGTCGCTAGAATCGATTAGAATACGCAGTAGGGACGCAGGGGGACACATGACACGCTGGCTTATTCTCGTAGGGGGCGTCGCCACTCTGTTAGTAGGGGGACTCTGGTTCTGGCTCTTCGAGGGCTCGCAACTCGGCGAGTTGACGAGCCATGAGGTCGAGAGTTTTGCTATCTACTTTGGCGGGATCATGACGCCATTCATTGCTTTTCTATCTCTGGTGGCCTTCCTGCGCACACTTCATCAGCAACAGGAGCAGATCGAGGAACTGAGAAGACAAGCTCGCAAGAGCGAGCTTCGCCGTATGATCGAGCAGGTCGATCATGACTTCGAAAGCCACATGAAGAGCATCGTTATTGACGCTCCCCAGCTAGGCGATAATATCACGGCTCATGAGATCATCAGCAATATACTCATCCCAAAGTGGCACTGGGAAAGAGTGCTGCTTGAGAAATGGGAATTGGAGAAAGATGCTGTTGAAAATGTTCAAGAGCCCGATATGCATTTGATCTGGCTATTTCATGGCTTTGGCGTAGGTGCCGGCCACCTGAATCAACTCAGACTTTACGTCAAAGAGCACGACGACATCGTGAGCAACAACATGATGACCAAATACTACGCACGAAAGCACAACGTGGCCTTTGAGCGCTTCAAGGAGCGAGGCTGGTTAACCGAGACCCTGTGATGACAATGGATCAAGGCGTGATGTAGATGTGGGGTGATACGTGTAAAAGCCACGATGGAGGCTCTGCATGTTAAACCGCTCTATTAAAAGTGAACGAGATTGGAGGCATGTATGCCGGACTTTATTGATCGAATGAAAAAACTGTTCTCTGGAGGTTCTGCTAAGCGAAGCGAAGAAGATACAGCGGGAATTGCTGGAAACAAACCTTTAAGCATGGATGAAGCATATGGAAAAACTTTGGACGACTTTCGCGAGCTGGAAATAATCAAGACTCTGGGTTGGATGCACAGTGAGTGCTTGGCTGGGCGAGCATCAGATAGCGAGATTCGTGACTTTGTTCTAGGAATTTACAGGACACGCTACATGACGGCAGGTTATGGAAAGCAACTCTTTCTTAGCCAAGGTGGCGAACTGGATGAGGCGATTGAATTATCTGATGAACTATCTGATTGCAGCCCAATAGCACAAATGTCTTTAGATGCAATATTTCAGTTTTCTAATATCTCCGGCGACCCATTTGATGTTATCAAACCTGAAGCTGAAGAATTACTTAAGGCGGGAGGCATGATGGTTAACCTTATGATTACTGGCAAGCCTGAGATCGCCAAAATCGTATGGAGAGATGGCGCTAAGGGCGTGTTTCACTCCCCATGAGCACCGCTCTATTCAGGATGCCAACACCAGCAAGCGGTAGAAACTGTTTACGACATGACCGTGCACAAAGCCCAAGGCTCGGAATTTATCTAAACCGCCCTGCTACTGCCGGATGCCCCCAACCCGATACACTCGTGAATTGATCTACACCGGCATCACCCGGGCTCGGCACTGGTTGACGCTGGTGGAGAGTGGGCGCGGGATACTGCAGGACGCCGTGCAACGAAGCGTCGTCAGGGTGAGTGGATTGGGAATTAGTGAGTGAACATGTGTGGATTGGGTACAGGAGATCGACCACAGGTACAGAGGAGAGGGACCAGAAGTGGGCGTACGGAGAGCTCGCGTCATACGCCCGCAGTAATCACGGCTTTGTAACGGAACCGTAGGCGCAACGGAAAAAGCGTGACAATCGTGGGCCAATTTAACCCCGGATCTTTCGGACCAACAACGGATAGACGGGACCAGAAAATGCACCGATTATGGCTCCCTTTATCAGCGGACTTAGATCAGCGAATCCCGGAATTAAAGTAGTCGAAAAAAAGCAACCAATATGCCGATTACTGCTGCGACAATTATTGAGAGAATGAGCACTTTCTTATCAAATATGAGGATTATCCTAACCTTCATCTTCAGCTCTTAACCCCACGGATATATTTCCTTAGCACGACACATTTCAATCACATTTTCCTAACCATGAATGGCCGTGATCGGTCAGAAACGGCCACTTGGCATTGAGATTTTCAGGCGGGTACTGCTCTTGGCAGTATAGCAGACGGTCACGACACTCTGGTTCTTCTGCGGCATAACGCCAGCCAGCATGCACGTCTACGGAAAAGAGGAGAAGCCGCAATCGGGTAGCCGTCGCCGTGCCTGGCCTTGTTATGTGCATTTAGCAAGTTTCAGTGCTTCTTCAGGAGTGACAATGTTACGAATGCCATACTGCACAAGGTTCTGTGCCTTTTTGTGGAAATTCTTATCGCGTGTAATAAGGTAATCTGTTTTGTGGAATCCGTGAGCCCATGCCACAAGAACATCGCACATTTGGTTACGCCATTTGCTATTAGCCGCTGGCTCAGTCGGAGGCTCATGCTGAATGCTTGGAAAAAGAATATCTTTGATTCCGTATACTTGCCTTTCTAATTCTTCTCCTGACCAGAGCATGTGATTCCAATAGCCGAGATCCCAAATGCCAATTGGGTATAGCTCACGAGCGCCTGTAAGTCCTGCTCGTTCCAGCTTGGCTTCAAACTCAGCATAGTCTCGCGAAGCTTGGCCGGTGGGCTGATTTTCCGATGCGCTGACAGAGACCACAGCAAGTTCTATCACCCCAGAGTGCCAAAAGCGCTTGATCTCCTCCAGGTGGGCTGTTGCTGGACGATTCTCTTCCAGGTCGATAATACAGTTTGAATCTAGGGTGAAACTCTTCATAGCACATAACACCGAAGCTCAGTTGCCGACCGAAGCGCGGCAGCACTTTGGGCGGTCAACTGCAGCGATTCGTTAGATTAACTATCGCTGCTGATTCCAGACTCAGTAAAACCGCACTCTGAGCATTTGTAAACGCGACGCATGCCACCCAGGTCGCCGAAGATCCTATCTGGCTCGCTACTTTCGACATAGTACGTTCGCTTCCGACAGCGAGGGCATGGATCGCCGTCTTCGGACTCAGCCTCGCGTAGCTTAGCTTCTAAATCGGTGATTTTAGTTCGAAGTTCAATATTCTCTTCTTGCAGATCCAAAGCAGACTGCCTTAGCTGCATAATTTTCTCTTGGGCTTCGATGGTTGAGCCGACTTTAACGAGTTCTATGATTTCCTTGTAATTTGGCAGAGCCATATCTCCCCCTTATATCTAACGCCCTGGCTTTGCGGCGTGCCGGAGCGCCAGCGTAGGCGCTTCCGACAACAGCCACTGGTTAGGGCATTGGTGGTCAATCACTGGCACGATTCCAAAACTGAGCAGCGATATCCTTGTGGCCCAATACGTAATCGTCAACACAATACCAGCGGCCACTAACAATCAGGGGAACATCGAAGATGATAACTTTGGCTTGAGCCATAATCTCAGACGCATCTCCCCACTTGAGACCAAAATCAGCTGGATTATAAAGACGCCTCTCGCCTTCCAAGGAGGTAACCTGATAGTGAGCGACCATTCTGTCTCTCGCATTCTGGACACGTTCAGCGAGGCTGCTCTTACATAACCGCTCATAGCCTTCACGGACGGCTTTTAGCCGTTGATCAAAGTCGTCGGAAGCCAGCTCTCTGTGCTCGGCATTAATACTAGTCTCAATCACGCGTTTAGCTTCTTCGTCTAGATCATCATTTAGATGATTGATTTCTAAAGGCTTGCAGTAAGCTTCTCTCAGAAGCCCCACTAATCGCTCATCTTCAAGCATCTTACACACGTTATACAGGCTTGCTGTTTTGGCATAGTTATCGAATAAGAGGGAGTTCATGGCCGATAGCACGCTCATATAGAGCGACATCCTCAGTGCTTCTAGCCCGTGGGCAGCAAGGCTATTATCCCAGTGCTTAATGATTGATTCATCAGACACAATAGGCTCCATCAGAGCCCTTTCTTGGTCAGCCATGAAGTACTTTCCGACAATGGCTTCTGCCAAATGCTCAATCTTTTTCTTCTGCTGACTGATAGTCATTGGGGATGCCCTAACAGGTGTTAATTATCCAGCTCATTTATCAACTTGAACGCGCTGGCGCGTTCAACAATGTTATTCTGCACGCAATCTCCCCCTAACTCACTGAAATATCTAATTATTAAGTATAGATAACACCGATCATTTTGCCGGCTCCCTGTCCCCGCATGTCGGCTTTCGCCACACAGACTTGCTTATGGCCCTCGCAATAGCGCCAAAACATCGTCGGGGATGAAGCGTTCGTTCTGAACGTGTTCACGGAGAGCCGTCGTGACACCGTGCAGGTGCGTTGCAATACGGGAGGCTGAGGTGACCATGGGCATGGCAATCCCTTGCATACGATCTGTGCATTTATATGTCTTATGTTAAGAAAGGTTAGTACTTTTTCCTGGCCTATGCCATGCGCTGGATCAACGGAATGTAGCGAGAGATATCAACTCCATGTCATCCGGCAGGTTTGCGGAAAATTGAGCCGATCCGAAGCGTACTGCGCGTCGCCTTCCCCAGCGGCGACCAGAGCAAGCCCATCACATGGGTACTGCCCAGCCGCCTGCAAGCGGTGGAAACCCTCTACACCATATCGGTCCGCAAATCCCGGGGCTCGGAATTTATCCACACCACCTTGCTACTGCCGGTTGCCTCAAATGGGTGTGCGGATCTCCTCCACTGCTGTTGACAATTCTGCAAGACGCAGGGCAACGGAGTGTCGTCAAGGTTTGTTCAAACGCCCACACGATCGAGGATGAGCAGTAACATTCGTGTCAGACGATCAGTTCGTCTTTGTCCTAGGCATCGGATAGCATTCTTTCAAGGGTACCGGGACCGTGCACAATGACTTCGCATCCGTCAGGGAACACCTCCGAAAGGTAACCGGGCGAGGTACTAATAACGGCACTTAGAGTCAGTCAAATGACCATGGCAAATCTCTTACATAAGATATAGGGAATATCTTATAAAGTAAGATGATATAATTCATCTTAGTGTCCTCCTGCAGTCGCATTATACGTTTGCACTTTAGCCTTCAAGGGAATGAAACATGCATGACATTGCTATCATCGGATTTGGAGCAACTGGAGTCAGTTTCCTTTACCAGTTACATTCGCATATTCACGAACAAGACATAAAGATTGTCAAGGTCGCCATTATTTCCCCTAAAGAGAGTTTTTCCTCAGGACTGGCTTTTGGACAGGCGGAAAGTCTTCATAAAGTTAATACTCCACCAGAGTTAATGGGAATCGACCCAGAAGATCCGAACGGCTTTTCTTCCTGGTTGCGAAAACACAACCAAAACTTTGAAAGATACCCTCCCCGACTAACCTATGCGGATTATCTTAGGCATATCTACCATTCAATGCATGGTGACGACAAAATTAAAATTTCTGAATATCACAGCTTAGCCTCCGATATCGATTTCGCTCAAGGGGCTCAAAGGGTCACATTAAATAATGGCCAAGTAGTTAATGCCAAGAAAACTGTATTAACGCTAGGATCACTAACAGCTCCAACATTCAGTACCAATGATGGCTATCATGCCATCCCTCCCAAAGCCATCCCTCGGTTAGGAACGCCGGAAACCGCTCTCGTAGCTGGAACAGGGCTGACTGCTGTGGATTGCGTCAAATCTCTCGCTAACGCTGGTTGTCGGAGCATTCACTTGTTCTCGCGGAATGGGTTGGTACCCACGGTCATTTCTCGATCAATTGAATATTCACCTGAGCACTTCACTTGGCAAAAACTGAAAAAAGCCTTGAACCAACATGAGCGCGGCGAACGACTGCCAAGTGTCATCAAACTACTTCGCATGGAGATCGGAAGGATGCGCAGCCCGGAAGTCTTTCGTGCCAGCGAACTTCTCAATCAGGGTAATGTGTGTGGATATTGGGACTATCTTTTGGGTCGAGCAGACCAAGGAGACTTGCCGTTTCAGGATACTCTCTGTTCAACACGTTACTATGCTCACAAGATCTGGAAAAAGCTGGGGGATAATGAGAAACTTGATTTCCAGTATAACTTTGGTGCATTTTGGTCTTGCTGGCGCCATCCAATACCTGCCGAAGTCATTCGTGAGCTCAACGAATATACCCGTTGTGGCCGACTCCATATCCATTGTCCCGTATCGTCAATCAAATGGCGAGACGGGCACTACATTCTCGAAACCAAAAATACAATGGTACGTAGCAACGTACTGATTGATGGCACGGGTGGTTCCTTCAGCATCAGAGCAACACGATCACTATTGCTACAAAATATGCTGGCCAAGGGACTGTGTCAGCCTCACCCTTGCGGCGGATTGCGTATCGATAACCTTACCTACGCTGTCTTGAATGATATAGGTAAAACTGGAATTTATTGCCTCGGACCGCTGGTTAAGGGTGAACTTTTTTCGACCAATGCTTTTTGGTTTAATGCCAGTTGCGCCTCCAAACTAGCGCATTTATTTGCCATTAAGTTACGCATGAAATCTTATAAGGAGGCATGCGATTAATGTCGATATTCTTGCCATTTATCTATATGATTATCGGGCTTGTTATTGGAAAGTTCCTTCCCGATATTAGGAGCGGACTTTCCAGACTCCTTATGAAAATCCTCATCCCCTACGTTATTGCCTACAACCTTATAACATACCGGGAAGGGATGGTTATTTTTGCCGCATTAAGCATCGTATTTTGCATCCTGCTATTTTCTATTAGTTATACATTTTCGCGAAACAAATTGACTGCATTGTCTTTCAGCTATCTCAACGTTGGGTGGTTGGGTTTACCTTTGGCAGTTGCCATCTTCGGAGACATGGCTAGTCGAGTCATCATTGCAGCTTATATCGGCAGCTCAATCTTCGGCAACATTGCCTGTGTTGCGGCCATGCAGGAACACGGTAACTGGCGGGTCATGATGAACAAGACCCTGACCTCTCCCCCGGTATTGGCGGTGGTTGCTGGTGTAGTTTTGCGAATTTTGCCACTAGACCTGGCAGGATCTCCCGAATTAAAGATTGGTTATGATTTGGCCAAACACTTAATGTCAATCGTCGGCATGTGTATCTTGGGCATCTGGCTCTACAGTTCACGTATCACGACAGCCAGTATCAAGACATCGATACCATTGGCATTCATGCGGCTTGTCTCTGGAGGGATCATCGTTTGCTTGTTCGTACTGATCGCTAATATCTTAAGGATAGAGGTGGTGATAGAGAATGCCCCTGTGCTGTTTATCCTCCCCCTGCTGCCGCCAGCAGCGAATATTGTGGTACTGGAGACATACTATCGTGGTACCGGCCATTCGGCGTCGATGATTGCCAGTGGCACCCTGATTTCGTTGGCCCTGCTCTTTCTATACGCCTCAGCTTTGCTGACGTTATGAACCTATCATCCTCATGAGTGGTCACATACAAACATCTGTGGAGGGTGACCGCGGGATTCTTCAGGATGCAATGCAACACGCGTCGTCACGGTGAGCGGGTTGAGAATCAGTGGGTGAACAGGCGTGGATTGCATTGCAATGCCATCAGGACCAAAATAATACCAATTATTGGTATTAATCAGGTGGCGCCATGCAAAAGAACACCAGCATCACGCTAGGCCAACATTTTGATGCGTTCATTGCAGAACAGCTCCAAAATGGCCGATACAGCTCAACCAGCGAGGTCGTTCGTGCAGGATTGCGCCTGCTTGAAGAGTCCGAAACCCGCCTGATCACACTTCGCAAACTGCTCAAGGAAGGCGAGGATAGTGGTTTTGAAGACTACGACTATGACGCGTTTATTCGTGAACTGGACAACGAAGGGCGCTGATGCCGAATGTCAAGCTTTCCAGGAAGGCTAAAGCTGACCTCAAATCTATTGCACTATACACGGAGCGTAAATGGGGTCGGGAGCAGCGAAACCACTACATTCTTCAGTTCGACCAATGCTTCCACCTCTTGGGTGAAAACCCTGACCTGGGGCAAGCCTGCGATGAGATAAGCCCAGGCTACCGACAGTACCCTCAGGGAAGACACATAATATTTTATCGTCCAGCCACGGAAGGCGTTGTTGAAATTATCCGTATCCTACACAAACGCATGTTGCCTGAGGGGCATCTACGTTAGGGCATAAACTAGCGGTGACCGGCACCGAAGCGGAGCAGCCCGCAAGGGATATGGTGTCCGGTTGACCGCCTGGTTAAGGGCCCGTTCACCCGTTGTTCTGTTTTAGCACCCGATACCGAATGCCGACTCCCTGATACTACTTTGCACCAACAGGACCCATGGCGCCACGAACCAGAATACTGAATGTGCGGGTTTACCCGGAGGACTCGCCGGATGGCATGATTGGGTGTCTGTCCACCAACCGACACACGGCTTCGCTTCCTACCGGCTGGTTTTCCGGCGGTCCATCGCCGCGGCAATGTCCTCTTCGTGCTCTTCGCCCCAGCCGCAAAGCGGCTCCATGGCCCGCACCAGACTCGTCCCGAAGGGCGTCAGCGAGTAGTCGACGCGCAGCGGTATCTCCCCATGGTCGGTTCGCCGGACGATGCCGTCGGACTCCAGCTCCTTCAACTGCTGGATCAGCATTTTGTCGCTCACGCCCCGGACGCTTCGCTTGAGCTCGCCGTAACGCGTCGGCCCCTTGTTTAAAAAGAACAAAATCAAAGGCTTCCACTTCCCGGAGATCACATGCAGCGTCGCATGCAGACCGCAAATGAAACGTGGGGTTTCTGAGTTTTCTTTCGCCATAACAGGCACTTACCAAAAGGTGCATACTTGAACATTTGTAAGTGGCTTATATATCGTGAAAGCGTATCGAGTCAACACATACGGAGACCCAACCATGAGTCGGCTACACGGTAAAATCGCATTGATCACAGGCGGAGCCAGCGGCATCGGCCTGGCCTCGGCCCGACGCCTTATCGAAGAAGGTGCCTTCGTCTTCATTACCGGGCGGCGCCGGGACGTCCTCGACAACGCGGCTGAGGCACTGGGAGCCAACGCCCGGAGCGTCCAGGCGGATGTGACGAAGCCGCAGGATCTCGATCGCGTCTTCGAAACGATCCAGAAAGAAAAAGGCCACCTGGACGTCCTGGTGGCCAACGCGGGCGTCGGCGAATTCGCCGGCCTGGGACAGATCACCGAGGCGCACTACGACTACATCTTCGACATCAACGTCAAAGGCACCCTCTTCACCGTCCAGAAGGCCCTGCCCCTGATGAAGAACGGCGGCTCCATCATCCTCACCGGGTCCACGGTAGGCAGCATGGGCACCCCGGCGATGAGCATCTACAGCGCCTCCAAGGCGGCCGTCCGAAACCTGGTGCGCAGTTGGGCCCATGATCTCAGGGGCACAGGCATTCGCGTGAACGTCATGTCTCCAGGCCCGACCCAAACAGACAAGCTGATGGAACTGCTGCCATCCGAAGCCCTGAGCGAGATGAAACGGACCGTACCGCTTGAGCGTCTGGGCGATCCCAAGGAAACCGCGGGCGCGGTAGCGTTCCTGGCATCCGACGACAGCACCTTTATGACGGGGAGCGAAGTGTTCGTTGACGGGGGCTACGCACAGGTTTAGAGGTTAACCGGGGAACGGGGGGATAATTGGGACAGGGTAACGTTTTCCTGTCTCAATTATTCTTCAAACATCAAACCAGAGAGCCAATCACCAGAACAGCTCTTGGGCGCTACCAATGAGCAAAGGGTTACGCCGGCCAGTTGATATATGAAGCTCTGTTCCCGACGGAAAGAGAGATCGTTTAGGCAGCGTATTACTGTTTGCCACTTTCAGGTGTTCTCCGGAAATTTAATGCCGGCAACACCCGGCCATTTTTGTGTAGGCGAAGCCGAAGCAAAAATGGCTCGGGTACTTGCCTTTGTTAAGCCCTGAACTGGTAGAGGAAAACACCTCTGTATCCTCCATTCAGCTGCGGAGCCTGGTAAAAGTCATTGGCTCTTTCAGTGAACACGAACCCCGCTTTAACCAGGGCCGCTTGAGCGGCGACGTTCTCTACGTCCGTGAAAGAGCTGATGCTTGTTGCCTGACCTGCCGAAAGCAGGTGCTTTGCAGCAAGTTCCAATGCTTCTGCTGCGTACCCTCGACCTCTGTATGGTACTCCGATACCGAAATGAACAGCCATTGACTCATCACCCCTGGTAACGGTTATCAGCCCTACAGCGGTACCATCTGTGATTGCCTCTATCACCCATATACACTTGCCAGTTAGCGCCAGACTCTGTGAGGTTGAAAGCTTCCGGAGCATTCGTTCAGTTTGCTCGATATCAATGTGTGGCAGCCTCGCAAGGTATTTTGCTGATTCAAGGTCGCCAGTATAGCTTTCGAAGATTGAGGCGATATCCTCGGGCCTGTGATGCCGTAGTCCTAGCCTTTTTGAAGCAGCGATCATATCTGGAAGCTTAACGCCCGCCATCACCGGTGACAAAACCGGCGCGAAGCAGAGGTTTTGGCATCCGGTGCATGGCCTGGTTACACCTCACTTTGGTCAGTGAAGCTGACTAAAAACTTCCGGGTGTTGCTCAGCAATGCGCAGAAGCGCAACCGCAGGACCCTGCGGCTCGCGCCGACCCTGTTCCCAATCCTGAAGGGTTCGCACACTCACGCCCATAAGTCCGGCAAATGCTGACTGCGACATGTGTAATTTCAGCCTGATCTCTTTGGGCGGTGAAGGTTCTGACAGCTCATGCGTTCGTAGAGCCAATTTACCCTTCTTGAACTGCTTGATTTCATTGATACCGTCAAGAATCTCTGCCCCAAGGTTCCTGTCACCCATTTTTGATTGCCTCCGCTATCTGCTTGAGCGTATGGCCAGGAATGCTGGCGCGCTCTGATTTACTGTACAGCGTGAGCATCCATATCTCGTGGTCAGACTTCTTCCAGTAATAAATTGCTCTGATGCCACCGCTCTTTCCCGAATCCGCTGGTGCCCATCGAACCTTGCGAACACCACCCGATCCCTTGATCCAATCTCCGGCATCCGGCTTCTGCAAAAGGTAGGTTTGAAGCCCGCGGTATTCCTCATCCGTGAGGTAGTTCGGCAATAGCTTGGTGAACGTTGAGGTTTCGATGAATAGCATCGCCAAAATATACGGCGTTGCCGTACAACCGTCAAGGCCGGATCAGTGAGGTGTAACGCCAATATTAAGCGTCGCCCGACTAGGGCGTCCGGTGGACAACCGCCAGGCCGGGAACGAACTTGAATGACTGGTTAGTTGCTGATGACGATGGAAGCAGCTCGAACCAGTTGCACCAAACCGTATACAAACGTTGCGAACCCACCGATACCCCAAAGCCAACCGAGCCCATTGAGTAGTGGGTTGTTCTTGTCGGCTACCTCAGTTTTTACGTGAAGCAGAAAAGCCTGGCCAACCATATGGATCTTCAGCGTCACGAACAGAATGATTGCAGCCAGCAGGCAATACCAACCTGTCGTAGCAATGCTGGAGGCAGCTTCCGGCACTACGCCTGATTTCTTAGCGGAAACCATGACACTTATTGAAACTAACAGGGCACCACCGGCTATCAAAAACACTGCGTTCGCGAGGGAGTCACCCCTGGCGCGAATTCGCTCCCATTCTTCGTGGTTTTGTTCCAATGAATCCATTAACTCTCCAAACAACTAACTGTTCAGCATTTCTTCGCCGTGCAGAGCATGGCGGATAAATGCCTGTTGGACTAAGCCGCCCATCAGGCTGCGATACCACAGCTTCTATAGGGTATTGTATTGACCGAAGCGTGCCCTGGGGCATCCGGTCGCGAGGGTACAGGCCTTTGATGTCGCGTTTGGGCCGTGAGATTGGCCATGTTTTCACCCCTTTCCGAACCCAATTTAACCCAACCTAGCGCGTCTATTGGTCAAAATCCAACATCAGGACGAGCGTTGCCACGACCCGCAAGCGGGCCGACTCGTCGAGTCCGTTGTGTGAATAGAGCGTCAGGTCATGTTCGATAACGTTGGGTCCTGTGGTTGTCTAG
>NZ_FNNI01000008.1 GCF_900106955.1 Aidingimonas halophila
AACGAGCTGCGCTTCGAGGACGAGGGCGGCCGGGAACAGATCTGGGTGCACGCCGAGCGTGACCTGGAACTGCTGATCAACCACGACCGCACCGAAGCCATCGGCCACGACAGCCACCTCAGCGTCGGCCACGACCGCCTGATGGAGATCGACGGCAACGATCACCTGACCGTGCACGGGGATGACTACACCCGGGTCGACGGTGACGACCACCGGATCGTCGGCGGTACACGTCACGAAAAGATCGGCCGGGCGCAGCTCATCGAAGCGGGCCGGGAAGTGCATCACCAGGCCGGCATGAAGGTGGTCATCGAGGCCGGCGCCGAGATCACCCTCAAGGCCGGCGGCAGCTTCGTCAAGCTCGACCCCAGTGGCGTGACCCTCAGCGGCCCCGGCGTCAAGGTCAATGCCGGTGGGAGCCCTGGCTCGGGCAGCGGGCAAGCCGCCCAGGCACCCGAACTGCCGAGGGAGGCAACAGGGGAGAGCCATACCGTGGTAGCGCCAATCCGGCGTCGTGCCCAACTCACCTCGCTCGTAAAGGCACCTGCCAATTGCGAGATTTGCGAGTCGAGCAGTGATCCGGAGCGTGGCTAAATGGGGTGGCCGGCTCGCGTTACGCATGTGCTGGTGGATGGGGTGCGCTATCCGGATGCGCTCAGGCGGTTGTATGCGCGAGATGATCTGGCCGAGATCGAGCCGCTCTATCTGCTGACACGCTTCAAGGAGGTGGCCGAGCAAGGCCCCATCCTGGTGATGCCCCGGGGACGCCATTTTGTGGACGAAATCCTGGCCGAAGATGAGGGCGAGCGGACGCGCGCCATGTCGTTGCTCTCGAGCTCAGCGACCACGGAATCACTGGGAGAGCACTTGCTGGGGTTCGCTGAGATCGAGGTCAATGGGGCTTCTCGGTTACTGAGGTTTGCCGACCCGCTGGTGCTCAGGCATTGGCTGGCCAGCTATGGCGAGCGCGTGCCGGCTAAGGTGATGGGGCCTATTGATTCCTGGCACGTGCCGCATTGGGCTCCGGCCTGGGACAAGCAAGAAGCGTTGACCTGGAGAACGTTCGACGCATCCGAACAGGAAACGCCTGATGGTGGTTGGGCATCGCACTCGCCCGATGACTTCGCCAAGCCACAACGGGATGCCCTGGACGCAGTGGCCCGTTGGCAGTTCAAGGAACGCTTGTCGGCATATTTTTCTCACTATATCGGCGACGCTTGGTCGCAAGTGTCTACCGAGGTGCGAGGCACGTGGTTGGATGCGCGCCTGGATGAGGCGTTGGCCTGGGGCGCTCAGACGGAACGCCAGCTTGCCATCTGGATGGAGCTCAGCCTGCGCTGGGGAGAGGATTTCATGACGGCGCCGGGCGGGCTCTATGCTCGCTGGATGGAGTGCGACGCCACCCGTGGCGGACTGCCTCGTCAGCAACAGCTGTACGAGCTCGATGCCTGGTGTCGCTCGGCTGAGGTGGCCCCAGTGGATGGAAACTCGACAACAAGGACGTCATACGATGTCTGATCGACAAGCCCAGCAGGATGCGCGTGATGCCGAGTTCGATGAGACGCCCTTTGGGGCGACCGGCATGTGCCCGTTGAATCTCGAGATCGCCATCTTTCCGGTTCGCTATGCCATCGATGAGGCATCGAGCGAGAAGGAGAATGCCCAGGGGCCGCATCCCTTGGCCGAATCATGGGCGTCGCATGGCTATCCCGAGCTGCAGACGCGTAGCTACTGCCTGCGTCAGCTTCGCGATGGCTGGTTGTATGTCTGGGATGAGGTGGATCGCACCTTCCACGAGTACCGCATCGAAGGACACCAGTTCACGCGGATTCCCTGGCCCGAAGACGTCACCGAGACCCAGCCCGACGAACGTCAGGGAGGTGAAGAGAGCAAGCCCTACTTGCTGTACTCCTGCCGTAGCCGGTTGTCGATTGCCTACTCTCCCGTGCAGTGGACTTGGCGCATCTGCGAGCATATGCGCTCGAATGCGGATGCCCGTCGCCGCTTCATGCGCTCGCTCAGATTGAGCGCAGCTATTGAAGCGCCCGAAGACACCCCGCATGTGGGGCCGTTGACCGAACTGGGTGAGCATGTGGCGGATATTACTCCGCAGGGCGCAGTCCGTGAGTTCGATTCGGCCACGGTGATGGCACGCCCTCTCAGTGAGGAAGAACAGCAAGATGAGGGCGAGTCAGCATACGTCACCCTGGCCTTCAAGCCCGAGATCGATCAGAACACCGTGCTGGCCAAGGTACCGAACCAGGACGAAGCCCTGTTCGTGGCCCTGGATGACCCTTTGGGAATTGCCAATGATCTGACCATGCAGTTGCTGGGCGTGGAAATGGCGCTCGAGCAGTTCGAGGACGAGCACGGACATCGTCTCAACACTGCGCTGATGGTGCAGCGGCTGTGTGGTATCGACGAGAGCGATCTTCCCGATGCCGTGCGTGACGATCCAGAAAAGCAACGCCGGGCGATCGCGTTGTTGGATCAACATTATCGCCTTAGGCGGAGCGATGAGTTGTCGACGGCGATCAACCGGGGGAGCCCCTTCGATTCGGCGATCCGCCCGAATGCCAATGCCGACAGTCGTCAGGCGCAACTGGAGGCCTATGAGGCCGAACTGGCTGAATTAGGTATCGATCCACGCGACGATGATGACCTCCAGGAGTGGAACGCCAAGGCGATCTGGCGCAACGACGTGGACTACGATGGGGCGCTGCATTTCATTCAGGAACGGCAGCCTGAGTTGGAGCACTTGCAGGCACAGTGTCGGCACAGTCGTGAAGACCTGACCGCCTGGCTGGATCGTCTCCCGACATCGGCTCAGGCGCTGTGCTTCGATGGTTGCAACGTGTTGCAGACTCGGGCACTTATCGAATTCACCCGGATGGTGAGCGAGGCGCTCGGTGCCAGCGAGGAGGGGCAGCAGTGGCTCATCGAGCGGGCGCGTCGGCGTGACAACCTGGTGGGGCTGGCATTGTTCAACTTCTCGCCCGAGCTGGAACAGGCCCTCACCGCAGTCGCGAAGAACTTTATCGAGACAGGAGAGGCCGAGGGTCCATCGGTGTCGGATGCGACGAGCGTTGCTTCACGGGCCAACGAGATCAAGGGTGTACTCGATCTCGACGGTGTTCGCGACAGCCGGGCTTTCAAGGCCTTGGCGCCGCATGTTCAGGAGTCCCTGGACACCCTGATCACGGCCGTGCAAGGCCCGGCCAAGCTGGCCTGGGAGGGACTGGCCTACCAACTTCTGCCGGCGGTGGGGGCGGGAGCGACAGTCACCACCGAGCGTCTCGGCCAGGGGCTGTCGCAGACCATGCAGGCGGCGTTCGTGCATCCTGATAATGCGGCCAGGAACACCCAACTGGTCCGTGATGGCGGCTATGAGTCCCGGCATCGTCGCTGGCGGCGTGATGTCGTACGCCGCCAGAGTCTTCTACGTGGACTGCGAGAGGCACTCAAACGGCCTGCTGCGCCACATGATCGTGCCGCCCAGATAAGGAATCTCAATGCTGAGCAGCAAGCAATCGACGAACTGATGACCCGCGAGCCCAAGCGCATTGTCGCCCGTCAAGGAGGGAGCTCTGGTGGGCCGGCCGAGACACTGGGCTATGACGAACTGCGCGAGCAGAATCGCCTCAAGCTCGAGCAGGGGGCTGCCGCCGCCCAGGCCCGCATGCGCGGCTGGATGAACCGCTTTGGGGGCGGGTTGCCGCTGCTGGTCGCCGGGCTCAACCTGCTGAACGTGGGCACGACCCTTGCGACCATCGAGCGCGATGGCATGGACGAGAACGCCAAACAATCCCTGATCAGCGGCATGGGTTACACGACCAATGCGGTGATGGCGTTATGGGTGATGCCGTACTGGAATAAGCATGCGTTGTCGCAGGCAGCGAAGATCGAAGGCGTAACCACCAAGTTGGCCAAAGCCGGCGTTCGCCAATGGAGCGGAGCAGGGCAGGCAGCTTTTGCCCGTACGGCGGCCAAGCTCACCACCCGGGTGGCGGGTATGGCGGTTTTCGGGACTATTGCCGGAGTGGTAGAAGCGTGGCAGATTTCTGGACAGATTAGTGCAGCCACGAGTAACGAAGAACGAGTAGCTTTGGAAACCAAGCGGCTGAGCACATCAGTAATGGCAACTGTGTCAGGATTACAGCTCATTGGGGCGCTGATGGGGAGGTTGGTTCCATTCGCCTGGATCATGGCGCCTTGGGCCGCCTGGACCTTGGCCATCGCCGGGGTAGTATATCTCTTTGCCTCATTCTTCGTTGATTACTATCACCGCGAGGGGGTTCGCCTCTGGTTGTATCGAAGTGGCTGGGGGAAGTCCCCGAGGTGGGCCGATGACGATGAGGGGCAGGCTACTGAATGGCGCGCTTTGCTGGAAGCGCTCTACCAGCCGACGGTACGCCTGGAACCGGTCACTAGCCTGGGCTATCAAGGGCGGCGAGCCGCTCAAGTCCATCAGGGCTTCTGGCTCAAGATTGCACTGCCCTCCATGTTGGCGGGCGAAACGATAAAGTTGTCCCGAAACGCGAGCCGCGGATTCTGGGCGCCGGCCTCTAGCCTTGAAGAGCGTGCTGACCGGTCGGGCGGTACGCTGCCAGCGCCGACAGACTATGACCCCAAGGAGCCACGCATCTGGCAGGCCTGGCTGCCCACTGATGAGCAGGCTGCAGGAGCGCCTTTTACGCTCTCGATCGATTACCCGGAGACGACATTACGCTCTCCTCATAGCGCGGACTATGTGTTCCATAAGCCTCAGGCTGATGAGGGCAGTTTCGATCTGGAGCCAGGCGACAATACCGCGGTCTGCCAGCCGATAGGTCGTTTATTCAGCCTGACGGTCCCAAATTGATATAGCGAAGGCGTGAGATTTCTTTCCGATAGGTACCGAGCTATCGTGTTTTTTAAAAGGGATATGCAACATGTGGTTTGTTCAGCCAAGGAAGAATTATGTGCCCGAAATGCCCTGGGAGCGCACTGATGAGCCTGAGCTAATGAGCTGGCAGGTTCGGGTAAGAGACTATAATACCTACGTAGCAAATGTTGGATTTTTTATAATGCTATTATTTATGGGGGGGCTGTGGTTTTTTTTGGGTTTTGTTGCTGGGGAGGATGAATTTATCAAGAAAGCCTCTATAGTCATGTTCTTTTTAATGATACCTGTCGCCATGAGCATGACCCATCAGACCTCCATTATCGTCTACCGCTTGACGAATAAAGGCTATGAGAAGATTTCATGGAAGCCTCAAATCGACTCGGTCAAGCCGGTGATGAAGTGGACGGCCATTATCTCCGGCATTGCCGTCCTGGTTGCCTCCTTTTTTAATCCCTATTTCCTTCTTGGTGCGGTGGGGCCAGCGGGATTTGGCCTGATAGCATTGGCGATGGGGAACTCGAAAGGATATCAGTCATTGGTTCGGGGAGAGCGGCATGAAAATCGAGGCTGGGATGCTGTAGAAGAAATCGTGCTTTGGAATAAGCGTCGCCTTATAGGGTTGAAGATGACATTTGATGATGGATTTGGTCCACATTCAAGCTATCAGAAGATTTATTGTAAAAAGGGCGATGTCGAAAAAGTTCTGGGTTTCATTAAAAGCGCGACACCTGATGTTGATTTTTTGGAGCGAAAGTTGATTGTTAACGAGATTTCTGCCCAGTAGGAGGCAGTATCGGCGGGGCTCCACCGTCGTGCAGGAGCACTGGTAGCCATCCACCGAAAGACATATCGCGCACGGCAAGGAGGCCGTGCCTATCAATTTCCACTAGGGAAGGTGGCCGGTCGTCTGCCCCGGCTGTAGCGTGCCTGGACTGGGAGCTCGGCACCGACTAGGCAGAGCTTGTCCACCCTCGCCGGTGACCGGCTGGTAGTCCTTCGGTGATGATCGACGGCAGGCCGGTGGAGGCGTGCTTCGGGCAATCCAGTGCCGGCGAGGCGCCGAAGGCGGCCTATCCCAGTGTGCCCTTTGCCACCCATCAAGGATGACGGGATCGTCACTCTCGGCTTCTGATTCAAGGAGGAAAACACCATGGAATCCATGCAACGACCCAACGAGCCCGGCGAGCGTTTCATCATGTCGTGGACGGCCTATGTGCGTCCCATCGTCGTCTTCCTGGTCATGGTAATGATTGGCTTGGCTCAGCCCAGATAGGGCAGCTCCGATGTGGAGCGGGTGCAAGTTGACTGTACAGGCTATCAATCTATCCGAGCATTGCTCGACAATTCGTGAGGTAAGAATCATCGGTGCGGTAAAAGGCCGCATTTGGTGTAGTAATGGTTGATTCTGGCAGTACAGGGGAGCAGTATCGGTACACTATGTTGATGGTCAAGGTCTTGATTTTTAATGTTCTGGAAAAGTCAGTAGGATGAGTTGACGTGTTCAATTATCTTGTTTTTTTCATGATTTATGCTGGCATCACGATATCCATCTATCAAGTGTATCAGGCGCACTATAATCAGAATTTTGGCGACTATGACAAACGGCGAGATGGCAAGAGTCAAGAGTGCAGGGAGTTGTGTCTCAAGGCGAGACAGTATGAAGAAACGGGCGATGCATCGGGCTTCATTCAGTCGGTAGAACGAATTTTTGGTGACAACTTTGATCATCGAGTTGCGCTGGCCTCTGTCGCGGAGGGTGGGGGAGAAATTAGCCTGGAATCACTGTTACGCCGAAAGCATAATATCGTCTTTGACGATAAGATAAGGCTGGTGCACATGCCTGGTTGGAAAACCGACCCTCCTTCAAAAGATATAAGAGGAGTCATGCTTTCGGTCATTGTGACGAACTGTTTGTTGGCAATTTTTTTAGGTGGGTTGAGTGTTTACACCGTAGGCTATGAAGTCACGTTGGATTTTCTCGCTTGGACGAATGATGAGCTCGTATTGATGTTTGTTATCTACTCTCTGATACTGGTAAATTATCTCGTATATAGACTTGATATATACATGTATGACATCTATCAAGTGGGAAAGCTCAATGACACATTTCGTGTCGATCGCACTGGTAGGCCAGAGGGATAGTCGCGGGGCACATTACGACCACTTCGCCATCAGTGACCCACTGTCAGGTTAACACCATCACATCACACTATCTCCTCATCCCAAACGCTTCTCTAGCGCCTGGCAGAAATCCTGCCAGGCCTCCCGCATTTCGGGCAGGATGTCATGGGCGTGCAGGGCACCGTGAACCATGCCCGGCGCGATCCGATAGGTGACATCGGCACCGGCTTGTTGCCAGGCGAAAACGGCGCGTTCCAGTGGCGCCGTCAGAGGGTCGTGTTCCACTGCCAGGACATCGATAGTTGCAGTCGGCGGTGTGGTCGAGGTATCCATGGTAATGGGGATTTGAGTGGCGACTTGTTTCCACAGAGCGAGGATATCGGCGCGCGAGAGCAGCGGGGCGTCAGGCCCTAATGTAGTGTCGCTGGGCTGGCCCACTGGAGGGTAGATAAGTCCCAGCGGGATAGGGCGCTGATACGCCAGGGCAGCATGGATGGCGAGGGTGGCGCCGGCACTGTCACCCACCACGGCACGCGGCGCGCAGGCATCGATGACACGCAGACAGTCATCGAGAGCCTCGGCGTAATCGGCCTCCGGCGCCAGGCGATAATCGACACTGATGACGGTGCGCTTCAGCCGTTCGGCGAGGTTGGCCGTGAGGCCGTGGTGGCTGACGACCGAGCCCAGGGTCCAGCCGCCGCCGTGGAGATAGACGACGGTGCCCGGCTCGGCCTGCGCAGGTACGAAACGACGCACTGCAACGCCATCGAGCGTGTCATCGGTGATTGTCATATCTTCGGGATCGGCCGGTGCGAATGATTGACACAGCCTCTCATACGCATGTCGTGCCTGTGTGCGGGGCATGCCCTCGAGTTCCGCCAATCCCGCCTCGAAACGCTCGATGAATGTGGTGAGCCCCATCAACGATCACTCCGACGAATGCCAATGCGACGTCCGGCGACTTCAGGCCAGGCATCGGCCTCAGCATGAGGCAGGGTATCGATCTTCGCTTCGACCGGCGCGGGGAGGGCGCCGGGGCGGCCACTGTCGATGTTCATTCCCATCAGCATCTGCTCGCTGGTAGCTAACAGGGTGTTGTCATCATCGACGAGATCAAGGAAAACGTGCAAGCGCTTGTCGTCGCGGTCGAGCAGACGAACCCCGACCCCGAGCGCTTGGCCTTCGTGCGCTTCACGACGGTAACAGAGATGGGTTTCCAGCGTGTAGAGCGTATAGCCATGACGCTTGCGGCCGGCGGCATCCAGGCCGATATGGTCCATCAGTGATTCGACCGCCAGGGAAAAGACCCTGGCGTACTCGGCGTCGTTCATGTGGCCGTTGTAATCGACCCATTCCTGAACCACGCGGGTATCGAGAATCCGCATCAGATGCGGCCCTCCAGCCCTTCGGCTTCCGGCCAGTATCTCTGCACCAGAGCGAGGAGCTCGACCAGGAAGTCATCGCGGCGTCGGTTCAGTGCGGCGACGGAACGACCGGCGGCCTGGTGTTCACACCCCTCGACGACCTTGTCGATGAGCTCATCGGTGAGCTCCGGGGCTTCCAGCCTGGTCCAGGGCAGTTTCAGGGCCGGCCCGAACTGCTCGAGCATATGTCGCATGCCGGCATCGCCCCCGGCCAGGTGGAAGGTCAGGAAGGTGCCCATCAGCGACCAGCGCAGACCGCAACCATAAACCACGGCGGCATCGATCTCTTCGGTGGTGGCGACACCGTCATTGACCAGATGCAACGCCTCACGCCATAACGCTTCCATGAGGCGGTCGGCGATATGCCCTTCGATTTCGCGGCGGACTACCAGAGGACGCATGTGCAGACCCTGATAGAGCGACTGGGCGGTCTCGGTATGTATCGGGGTCGTTGCTTCCCCACCGACCAACTCGACCAGGGGCAGCAGATAGACGGGATTGAAGGGGTGGGCGACGATCACCCGGCCGGGGGCCTGTCTGCAATCACGCTGCAGGTCGCTGGGCTTGAAGCCGGATGTGGACGAACCGATGATCACATCCGGTTCGGTTGCGGCATCCAGAGTCGCCAGGATTTCGCGCTTGAGTTCGATTCGTTCGGGGGCGTTCTCCTGGACGAGGTCGGCCCCAACGACAGTGGCTTCAGGCGATTCCATGAACCGCAGTCGGGAGGCATCGGCGCCTTCGGCCAGTCCCAGCCGTTCGAGCGAGGGCCAGGCGTTATCGACGAAGTCGCGCGTCCTGGCTTCTGCATCCGGTGCAGGATCGAAGGCCGTGACATCCCAACCGTTGGCAAGCGCGCGGGCGATCCAGCCATTGCCGATCACTCCGGTTCCAATGACAGCGAGCCGTTGGCTCATGCGGCACCTCCATTGGCGACTTGGCTGGTGTGCGGATCACGGAGGTCCAGGTGGGAGCGAGTTTCCGACGGCGTCATGACCCGGCCGCCCAACTGATCGATGATGCCACCGGCTTTTTCGACCAGTTGGCCGTTGGTCGCCAGCACGCCTTTCTCCAGATAAAGGTTGTCCTCCAGACCGACCCGTGCGTGACCACCGAGCAGCGCTGCCTGTGCCACCATCGGCATCTGATGACGGCCAATACCGAATGCCGCCCAATGGGCGTTTTCCGGCAACTTGTTGCGCATGGCCAACATAGTTTCGGTGTCGGCTTCAGCGCCCCAGGGAATGCCCAGGCAAAGTTGATAGAGTGGATCGCCATTGATGAGACCTTCCTGCTGGAGTTGGCGAGCGAACCACACATGGCCCAGATCGAAGCACTCGAGTTCTGGCTTGACGCCGGCGGCCTGCACCAGACGGGCATGCTCGCGCAGCCAGCCGGCAGTATTGATGTAGACCATGTCGCTGAAGTTGAGACTCCCGCAGTCCAGCGTACACAACTCCGGCAGTAGTTCACCGACCGGGTGATGACGTTCGGCAGGGGTCTGGATATCGGTGCCCGGACCGCCACGGGTGGGGTCCTGCGAGTCCGGTAACCAGTCACCACCGCCGCCGGCAGTAATATTGAGAACGATGTCAGTGCCGGATTCCCGCACCCGCTCGACGACTTCGCGGAAATGCTCGGTGGAGTGGCTGACAGCGCCCGTATCGGGATCGCGCACGTGCAGGTGAGCGATGCTGGCGCCGGCCTTGGCCGCCTCGATGGCGGCATCGGCGATCTGCTTCGGTGTGACCGGGACATTGGGATTCTTGTCGACGGTATCGCCGGCACCTGTCACGGCGCAGGTCAGGATAACGTTGCGGTTCATGGGCTGGGCCTCATCGAGGGAATTTGCGCCCAGTGTCGACGAGTTGGTCATCTCCGACTTTTCATTTGCCGCCATGAAATCGACACGATTGGCCATAGTGTCTGGGGGGTATTCCCCTGTGTCATGCCCCTATACCGATTCATCGCTTGGTAACCGACTGCCAACTGGCACTAGAGTAGGCCGCCATGCTCATGGCGCATTGCGTCCACCAATAACGATAGAGGGAGACAAGCCCATGCGAGAGCAATTCCGGCCATTGGTATTCTGGCCAACCTTTCTGGTGCTGGTGGCGGCGGTCATTGCCAGCTACATCGATCTCGATGCATTTCTGGGCGCTACCAGTGCACTCAACGATGCCATTCTCGACCGGTTTTCCTGGCTGTTCAGTCTGGGCAGCGTGTATCTGCTGGTGTTGGCCGTGGTGGTGTATTTCTCGCCGCTGGGGCGTATTCGTATTGGTGGCGATCAGGCAACGCGACTACTGACACCACTGCGCTGGTTCTCGATCACCTTGTGTACCACGCTGGCGGTCGGTGTGCTGTTCTGGACGACGGCCGAACCGCTGTACCACTTGATGGGACCGCCGGCATCGTTGGGCCTCGAGGAAGGATCCAGCGAGGCGGCGCTGTTTTCCATGTCGACCATGTTTCTGCATTGGGCATTCACCCCCTATGCGATCTATGCGGTACCGGCCCTGATTTTCGCTCTGGCGTTCTACAATCGACGTCAGCGGTTTTCGATTTCCAGCATGCTCGAGCCTCTTTTGGGGGAGCGGGTCAAGCGTTTCGCCGGCTTGATCGACGCCTTGGCGTTGTATGCCTTGGTGGCGGGCATGGCGTCCACGCTGGGAACCGGGGCTCTGACGTTGGCCGGCGGTGCCGGGCAGTACATCGACGGCGATACCAATCCGGTGCGACTGGGCGTGATCATCGCGATCATCGTCGTGACGTTCGTGATCTCTGCCGCCAGTGGCCTGCAACGTGGTATCGCTCGGTTGTCGTCGCTCAACGCCTGGTTGCTGCTGGCGCTCGGACTCTTCGTGTTCGTTTTCGGGCCCACCGTCTTCATGCTGCAACTGGGCGTGGAGTCGTTCGGGGTCTATCTCGACAATTTCTTTACCCGCAGCCTGTTCACAGGGGCCGCCGGTGACGATCAATGGCCTTATTGGTGGTCGATTTTCTACTGGGCGATCTGGTTCGCCTGGGCGCCTGTAGCGGCCCTTTTCCTGGGCAAGATTTCCCGTGGCTATACGGTACGCGAGTTTCTGCGTGTGAACCTGCTCTATCCGGCACTGTTCGCCGTGATCTGGATCACGATCTTTTCCGGTGCGGCGCTTTACTTCCAGATGCGCACCGGCGTCGATCTGCACGCGATTCTCGACGACCGCGGCATCGAGCATGTGCTCTATGCCCTGTTCCGGGAACTGCCCCTGGCGGTGGTCTGGATTCCACTGCTGCTGTTCATTGCCTACATCTCCTACGTCACCGTGGCCGATTCCAATACCGACGCCATCGGCAATCTCTGCACCCGTGGCCTGACGGCCGATTCCGACCTCAACACCGGTTTACCGATGAAGGTGCTGTGGGGCGTGATCGTCGGCGTCGTCTCCTGGGTCATGGTCAGCTTCGTGGGTATCGACGGCGTCAAGATGCTGTCGAACCTGGGCGGTTTGCCGGCGATGCTGATCATTCTGACGGCCAGTAGCTCGCTCTGGATATGGCTCAAGTACCCGGAACGCTTGTCGGTCCCGACGTCCTCGTCTCTACCATCGTCTGAAAAGGAAGCCAACTGACCATGCGCGTCAAAGAGGATTTTCCCTACGCCGTTCGCGAGATTGAACATACCGAGATCCCATTGGCCGACGGGACGCGTCTGGCGGCCCGGCTCTGGTTGCCGGAAGGCGCCGAGCGGGCACCGGTACCCGCGATTCTCGAATATCTGCCGTATCGCAAACGAGACGGCACGGCGGTGCGTGATGCGCTTACCCATCCCTATTTCGCCGGTCACGGGTATGCCTGCATTCGAGTCGACATGCGGGGAAACGGTGAATCCGATGGGTTGATGGAAGATGAGTATCTGCCGCAGGAGCAGGCCGATGCCCTGGAAGTCATCGACTGGATCGCCAGCCAGCCCTGGTGTAGCGGCAAGCTGGGCATGATGGGCATCTCCTGGGGCGGCTTCAATTCCCTGCAACTGGCTGCCCTGCGTCCCGAGCCCCTCGAGGCGATCATCACGCTGTGCTCCACCGACGACCGGTTCGCCGACGACATTCACTACAAGGGCGGCAACCTGCTGCTCGAGAACATGGGCTGGTCGGCGACCATGCTCAGTTTCTCTGCAGCGGTACCCGATCCGGCGTTGGTAGGAGAGCGCTGGCGTGAGATGTGGCAACACCGGCTCGAAAACATGCCGCTGATGGCGGAGACCTGGCTGTTCCATCAGACGCGGGACGACTACTGGAAGCATGGGTCGGTGGGGCAGAACTATGCCGATATCGAGGCGGCGGTCTATTGTGTCGGCGGCTGGGGTGACGCCTACAAGAACAGCGTACCGCGGTTGATGGAGCACCTCGAGTGTCCGAAGAAGGCCCTGATCGGGCCCTGGATTCACAAGTACCCGCACTTCGCGATTCCCGATCCGGCCATTGGTTTCCTCCAGGAGGCACTGCGCTGGTGGGATTACTGGCTCAAGGGAATCGACACCGGGGTGATGGATGAGCCCGCCGGCACGTTCTACCTGCAGGATGGCCTGCCGCCTCAGCCGATGTATCGCGAACGGCCGGGGCAATGGGTACGTACGGAAGGCTGGCCGAGTCGTGAGGTGGAATCCCGCTGTCTGTCCTTGACCGAACGAGGACTGGTGGAAGACAACGCGGCACTGGCAACGTCGCAATGTATCGACTCGCCGTTGACGACGGGACGTTATCAGGGCGAGTACTGCGCGATCTGGTTCGGACCCGACCTGCCGGCGGATCAGCGACGCGATGATGTCGATGCCTTGTGTTTCGATGGTGAACCGGTGGCGAAACCGCTGCCGATTCTCGGCAAGCCGCGTGTACGTCTGCGTCTGGCCAGCGATGCGGACTGCGGCCAGCTGACCGTGCGGCTCAATGACGTCGGGCCGGATGGGCGGGTCGCCGAGATCACCTACGGCGTGCTCAATCTGGCACTGCGTAACGATCTGGGCTCTCTCGAGCCGCCGGTCCCCGGTGAGCCCATGGAAATCGACCTGGAGCTCGACATGATCGGCTATCGTCTGCCGGCCGGCCATCGCCTGCGGGTCTCCATTGCTTCGGCCAATTTCCCGCTGCTCTGGCCGAGTCGCGAACGCGCCGCACTGACACTGCTGCCCGGCGAACAGTCGCTGGAACTGCCCGTTTTCCGGGGAGAACCGCTGGCCGAGACGCCCTTTGAACCGCCGGAATCGGCGACGCCCGAACGCCTGGAATCGCTGCGGGACGCCCGGCCTCGGCGTACGCTTCAGGAAGACGTGGGCAGTGGCGAGGTCACCACCATCGTCGAGGATGACCTGGGTTACATGCGTTTTCTCGATCATGGATTGTGGGTCGATCAACACTGCCGGGAAACCTATACGGCACATCCTGACGATCCCGATGCCACGCGGGCCGAGATCGTCTGGCATTATCGCGCCGGGCGAGACGAAGGCGAGGGGCAGTTTCAGGTCGCCGTGGAGAGCCGTTACTGGTTGAGGGCGGATGCCGAGCGATTTTATCTGGAAGCACGACAGGTCGCTCATGAAGGCGACGAGGAAATTCATCGCCGACATTGGCAGCGACAGGTGCCGCGTACTGCGTTATGAGCGGTGCTAAGTCGCGGCGCCCGGCACGTGTTAACCTCGGTGACGCTATCTTGTCACCGGGGAGTGTCATGCCCAGCCGCGATGCTTTGCCACCGCTGTCTTGCCTGCGGACCTTCGAAGCCGCGGCGCGTCACTGCAACTTCACCCAGGCAGGAGTGGAACTCAGCCTGACGCAAAGCGCCGTGAGCCGCCAGGTCAAACGGCTGGAAGCGGATCTGGGGCGGCCGCTGTTCGAACGTAGTATCGAAGGGTTGCGACTGACCCCGGCCGGTGAGCAATACTACCGGGTGGTGCGGCGAGCCCTGCGCGACATCAGTGATGAAAGTGCGCGCCTGCGCCGCCACGGCAACGATCTTCAACTGACACTGGCCTCCAGTCCGACCATCGCCTCGATCTGGCTGGCCCGGCATCTGCCGGATTTTCAATGTGCGCATCCGGATATCGAGATACGCATTCTCACTGTCGAAGATCCCTACCGTCTCGATCTCGCGGAATTCGACCTGGGTCTCTATTACTATGTGGCCGATGAGGTCGATCCGCCCGGTATGCTGGCCGAACCGGTCTTCCAGGAAGAGGATGTCATCGCGGTATGTAGCCCCGCCTACCTCGAACGCCAGGGTGAGGTGCGAGATGCGGCCGACCTGCTGGCGCATCACACACTGTTGGTGGTCGAGGACCATTTCCATGACTGGTTGACCTGGGAGGCGTGGTATCGGGCCCTGGGGCTGGCCTGGCAATCGCCGACCCATCGGTTGCGTGCCAACAGCTATCAATTGCTGATGCATGCCACCTTGGCCGGGCAGGGCGTGACTCTGGGCTGGGCGCGGCTGCTGGCCGATGATATCGAGCAAGGCAGTCTAGTGCAGGTATTGCCGTATCGGCTGCCCAGTCGAGGCAAGCTGTCGTTGTTCAGCCCCCGGCACCGTCACCTGACGCCTGCGATGCGGGCATTTCGAGCATGGTTGCTCATCAGGCAGGGAGAATAAAGCGATGTCGGCATGTGATTCTGATGTGTCCCTGGCGACGCGTGCGCGTCGGATCCTCGAGACAGCACCCGAGACGGCGTTGCCGATGACTTACCAACAACTCGCCGAAGCGCTGGGTCTACAGCCGCCGCGTACCATTCAGCGTGTTGCCCAGGCATTGGAGACCCTGATGCGCGAGGATGCTGCACGGGGGCGACCATTCATCGCGACCCTGGTGATCAGCCGCCGAGAGCCTCGGCCCGCTCAAGGGTTCTTCGATCTTGCCGTCGAACTGGGACGATTCCCGTCCGACCCGGCACAGCAGATCAATGCCTATCATACCGAGTATCATCGAGCGTTGCGGGCACGCTAGTCGGCCAGCTGGCGGTTGCAAATTCTGGCAGACTAGGCGCATCTTTTCCGAAACCATGAAGAGGGAGCGACATGAGCGAGACGAAGCAGCCATGGACACAACCCATGCCGGAGCAGCAATTCGAATTGATGCGCGAGATCCTGGATGCCCCCAGTCCGGTAGGGATCGAAGGGGCCATGACCTATGGGGTGCTCAAACCGTATTTCGAGAGTTTCGCCCCGAAGGATTGGCATCTGCATCAGTTCAAGGGCCATGCCGGTGTCGTGCTGGACACCCATCCGGGCAGGGACGACCTGTTCAAGGTGATGATCGTCGGCCATGCCGACAAGATTCGCATGCAGGTGCGCTCCATCGGCGAGGACGGCAAGATCTGGATCAATACCGACTCCTTCCTGCCCACGGTGCTGATCGGGCATGAGGTCAAACTGTTCAGCGAAGATCCGGACAATCCCGGCAACTATCGTGTTATCCAGGGCGGCACGGTCGAGGCGCTGGGCGCCATCCACTTCTCCGATCCATCGGTGCGCACGGGCGACAAGGGCATCAAGAAAGAGCAGATCTACCTGGACTTGCAGATTCATGGCGACAACAAGAAACAGCAAGTCGAGAACCTGGGGGTAAGGCCGGGCGACGCCATCCTGCTCGATCGCCCCATTCGCCCGGGATTCAGCCCCAACACCTTCTACGGTGCCTATCTGGACAACGGCCTGGGCTGCTTCGTCACGGCGGAAATAGCGCGCCTGATTGCCGAAGCGGGTGGCACGCAGCAGGTACGCGTGATGTTCGCAATCGCCAGTTACGAGGAGATCGGGCGCTTCGGCAGCCGCGTGCTGGCCGGCGAGCTCGAGCCGGACGTACTCATCGGCGTGGACGTGAACCACGACTACGTGGCGGCCCCCGGTATCGGCGACCGGCGCATGCAACCCCTGGAAATGGGCAAGGGCTTTACCATGTCAGTAGGTGCCATTGCCAGCGAGCAGCTCAATCGCCTGATCGAGACCACGGCCAAGGAGCACGAGATCCCCATGCAACGTGACATTGTCGGGATCGACACCGGCACCGACGGTATGGCCGGTGTGCTGGCGGCTATCGACTGCGCCGCCACCTCCATTGGCTTCCCCATTCGCAACATGCACACCATATCCGAGGCCGGGAATACCCAGGATGTCATGGCTGCGATCTACGCCCTGACCTACACGCTTCAAGCGCTGGACGGCATGGCGGACCCGCATCGGCAATTCCTCGATAACCATCCGCGTCTCGATCAGGCGAATTCCCTGGCCCACCAGGGCTCGGACAAGCCCGACGAGGAGAAGACATATGACGATCACTGATGGCACGACCGGTTACAACGGGTGGCATTGGCGGTCGGTCGTTGCGGTCGGCTTGTTGACTGTCAGTTCCCTGGCCTGGTCGCATACCCATGTCACCGCGACGCACCCGGTCGATGGTGAGGTGCTGCAGGAGTCACCGGAACGCATTGCGGTCGAGTTCGACTCTCCGCTGCGGATGACCCAGTTCGAGATCGCCGGTTCCCAGGGAAAGGTCGAGTTGCGAGAGGATTCGATCGGCTCAATGGCAACGCAGCACGAAGGCGTGCCGGCCGAGCCTCTGGCGCCGGGAGAATATCAGGTCGAGTGGCGGGGCCTCGCTGAAGACGGTCATGACACGTCGGGTGACTTCGGCTTTACGATCGACGAATAGCCGATGGGCGATATGCTGCTGAGTGGCTGGGATATCTGGGTGATTGCCCGTGAGCTGACCACGGTGGGTTTCTACGTCGCCACTCTCATGGCCGTGGGCGGCGTCCTGTTTCGTGCCGCCTTTCCCGCGCTGCCGGTTGCTCAACAGGCCAGGCTGGAGCGCAATAGTCTGGTGGCAGCCTGGTCTGGGATTGCCCTGGCCTTGTTGCTCTGCCCGCTGCATGCAGCCTATCTCGGGGGCAGCTCGCTGACGGCTGCATACGATCACATGCTGTTACGGATCGTGTTGCAAAGCGCTCAAGGTGAACGCCTGTATCTGTCGGTGGCCGGCCTACTATTGCTACAGGTGGCCTTGCTAGGGAGCCGGCTTCCCCACCTGCGTGCCACTGTTGGTATTCTGGGCATCCTCCTGGTACTGGTTGCCTTTACGCTGGTGGGGCATACCCACGGGAAGCCTGTCCTGAGCGGGTTGCTGATCGCGCATCTGGCCATGGCGGCATTCTGGCTGGCGGCTCTCCCACCATTGTTTCGTCTGCTGCACCAATCCTCGCAGGATCCGTTGCCGTCGCGCCAGCTACAGCGTTTCAGCCGTCTCGGTGCCGTCATGATCGCCGTCTTGCTGATGGCCGGTGGCGTGCTGGCTGCCTGGCTGTTGGGTGGTCAAGCCACGGCTCTATGGCATTCGAACTATGGCCGAGTACTGTCACTCAAGTTGGCCCTGATCGCGCTGCTGTTGATGCTGGGTGGACTCAACCGATGGCGGCTGGTGCCTGCATTGGCGCGTGGCGAGCGTCATGCCCGTCGGCACTTGCGCCTGAGTATCGCTGGCGAAGGAGTATTGATGATACTGGTCCTGCTCGCTGCAGCGCTGTTGATGAATACCAGGGCGCCGATGGCATAGAGCATGACCATCTTTCCTCCCCGACTCGACTCCCGAACCTGAGGTGTTGACGCCTTGGTGTGTTGCTGGCCGGCAATTCATCAACAAATAGTCCTGCCCTTTGAGTTCTTCATGGTGATAAGCACTCGCTATCTCTACAATGCAAGTCAACTATTTTGTTAGCTAACTAATAATATGATAGCTTACAAACCATCGGAAGCCCCTTGGACCCAAGGGGCAAGGAGAGGAAAGGAGATAGACCCATGAAATATGCAACCGCCATGGTGAAGGCAGTCGCAGGCAGCGCTCTGGTTCTGGGAGTGATTGGGCAGGCCTCTGCGATGGGTGGAGTCAACACTCATACGCTGGAAGCCGGCACGTCAAGCTCGCAACAGGTCGCCGGGACACAGCGCTATACGTTGCAGGTCGATCAACCGTCGCAACTGGAAATTCGTAGTCGGGACCTCGGAAGCGGTGACGCGGCATACTACCGCTTGCAGGGAGTGTTGCTGGATGACCAGGGCAATGTGGTTGCTGAGGCCGATCAGGTAGGCGGACAGATCGCCCTGGATCAATCGGTACAGCCCGGCGATTATGTCCTCGAAGTGAACGGCCAGTCTCTGGGTGGCACGCGTGAAGGCATGAACAGCTACGTGCTCGAAACGCAGTTGTAATCCGCTCGCCGATGGAGCCATCGGACCACCCTCCGGGTGGTCCGATCAGGTCGGCATCCGCCGGTCGTATTCTTATTCCTTCCCCATCACCTCCCGAAAGTGTTTTACCAGCATCGCGGCAAATTCCGGATCATTGATGTGGTATGGATAACGGATGATGCGTCGTTGATCGGTCTGCTCGACGGTCTGTTCCAGGGCGTCGAACAGTGCGGCGTCAGCGTCGGGGTCGTGAAACGGTTGTCCGGGAGCATCCAGGCCGGAGATGCCTTTTTCGGGTAGCAGGAAGTGGACCGGTCCCTGACTGCGATTGAGCTTGGCACCGATCCATTCGCCCATGCGACGGTTCTCGTCGACGGTCGTACGCATGAGTGTGACGTGCGGATTGTGTGCGTGGATGAGGCGTTGCTGATACGCAGCCGGCAACGTGTCGCGGGGGCCGAAATTGACCATGTCCAGCGCACCGCAGGAACCGACATAAGGAATGTACTGCCGAGCCAAGGTATCCAGGCGGGTGTCGCCGGCACTGAAGATGCCCCCCATGAAGAGGTCGCAGACTTCAGTGGTGGTGATATCCAGCAGGCCGCTGATCATGCCGCTGTCGGCGAGTTTTTCCATGGACTGACCGCCGGTTCCGGTGGCGTGGAATACCAGGCAATCGTAGTCGTTGTCCAATGCACGAGTCACCTGGCTGACACAGTCGGTCGTGACGCCGAACATGCTCAGTCCGATGGAGGGCTTGTCATCGCCATTAGGCGGCAGCTTGCCCTGCATCATCCCGGCCAGTGCATGGGCGGCATTGGCCAGCACGCGTCGCGAGATACGATTGAGGCCGGCGACATCGGTCACCGAGTAGATCATGGCGATGTCACTGGGCCCGACGTAGGGTGCCACGTTGCCGGAGGCAACCGTCGAGACCATGACCTTGGGCACGCCGATGGCGAGATCACGCATGGCGGGGGTCACCAGGGCGGTACCGCCGGAACCACCGAGGCCGATCACGCCCCCGATATCATGCGCTTGGGCCAGGTAGTGTTGCAGGGCGTCGGCCATGGCGGCGATCGAACGGCCACGGTCGTTGAGGAAGACCGCCCGGGGTCCCTCGGGATGACAGGCGGCAACGTCTCTGGCCTGGATGTCGGCGCAGCTGCTGTCTGCACCGCCGGTGCTGACATCCACGACTCGGGTTGTCAGACCGTCGGCTCGTAGCAGGTCGCGCACATAGCCAAGTTCGTCGGCCTTGGTATCGCAGGTACCGATCAGATAGGCAATGTTTGCCATGGCGTGCTCCTGTGCGGTCCTCGTCGTGCGGGGCCTTGTTGTTGTCTATCGCGTTGGGGCCGTGAGTCGGGCTCAAGACAGGCGTTCGGTCACTCCCTCGAAAGCCAGACGAAAGGTATCCGAAACCCGCTGCATGACATCCTCGTAATGCACGTCGTCGACCTCGAATTCCGCCCACCATTCTCCGAAACACTCGTTGGTGGTGGTGACGGGTTTCAGCCGCATCTCGGAGATATAGTGCCGAACCGGGAGTGCGGGAGCCTCCAGGATGCGATAGCAGCACAGATGATCCCGATCGGAGAGGGACAGCAGCTCCTCGCGAATGGCATTGCCGTCGTGATCATGGAAGTGGCGTACACAGCCGATCTGGTCGGCGGGCTTGCCGTCCTCGATGTAACTTCGGGCGAAGAACGGGTGGTAGTCAGGCAGTCCGTTGAAGTCTCGCAGTACGCTCCAGGCCTGCTCGAGCGTGACTGGCATGACGGCACTGATGTAGACCCTGGCCATGGCGTGCCTCCTCTTGTTGATTATTGAATGGCCTTGAAATGGCGGATCTGCTGAGTGAGTGCGATTTCGGTCGGTAGGCGCTCCATGCTGCTGGCGCCGTAGAAACCGTTGCAATGCTCGCTGTGGTGCATCACGTAGGTGGCATCTTCGGGGGTGGCGATCGGTCCACCGTGGCAGATCACCAGCACATCCTTGCGGATGCGTCGTGCCGCCTCGGCCCACTCGTCGATCAGGCGTACCGATTCATCGAGCGTCTTGGCGGAGGCGGCCCCGATCGTGCCACCGACCGTGACGCCCATGTGCGGTACGATGATGTCAGCACCGGCTTCCGTCATGGCGACGGCTTCGTCGGCACTGAAGACATAGGGCGTGGTCAGCATGTCCAGCGCATGCGCCTGCCCGATCATATCCACTTCGGACGCATAAGTGATGCCGGTTTCCTCCAGGCTGATGCGGAACGTACCGTCAATCAGTCCCACGGTAGGGAAGTTCTGGACCCCGGCAAACCCCAGGTCTTTCAACTCACGCAGCAGCTTGGGCATGATGACGAAAGGATCGGTACCGTTGACTCCGGCCAGTACGGGGGTGTGCTTGACCACCGGCAGGACTTCCAGAGCCATTTCCTGAACGATCTGGTTGGCGTTGCCGTAGGCGAGCAGGCCCGCAGATGAGGCGCGTCCTGCCATGCGATAGCGGCCGGAATTATAGATCACGATCAGGTCGATTTCGCCGGCTTCTTCGCATTTGGCGGAAATCCCGGTGCCGGCGCCACCGCCGATGATCGGTTGGCCTCGCTTGGCCATGTCCTGGAATCTGGCCATCAGGCCGGCTCTGTCGAATTGGGCCATATTATGCTCCATTAGGTGAGTTGGATGTGTCGGGTTCTGCGTGGACCTCAGTGCTTGTCGAGGGCTCGGATCGGTGCTGGAAACGCTGCTCGATCTGACCCAGAACACCACGGCGGAATACCAGGATGCAGGTCATGAACACCACGCCGGTGATGACCGTCACCCAGCCGCCAAAGGGATCCAGATAGTGGCCGAGCGTCGAAATGATGGCGGCGCCGACGGCGGGCCCGAAAATGGTGTTCATCCCGCCCAGCAGGGTCATGAGGATAACGTCGCCGGAGGTGTGCCAGTGCACGTCACTGAGGGCGGCCAACTGGAAGATGATGGCCTTGAGCGAACCGGCGATGCCGGAGAGGCCTGCCGATATCGTAAAGACCATCACCTTGTAACGAGCGACCGGATAGCCCAGCGACACGGCGCGCGGCTCGTGCTCGCGGATGGCGCGAAGCACGTGTCCGAATGGCGAATTGACCGTGCGCCAGATGACCCATAGGCCGGCGCCAATGATGGCCAGTACGACATAATAGAGGGCGGTGTCGTTGCGGAGATCGATGATGCCCAGGAAGACCCCGCGCGGGATGCGTTGCAGTCCATCCTCCGCACCGGTGAACGGCGCCTGCAGGAAGAAAAAGTAAACCAGTTGGGACATCGCCAGGGTGATCATTGCCAGGTAGATGCCGCTGCGGCGGATTGCCAGGGCTCCGATCACCGCGCCCAACAGTGCTGCCACGAGGCCACCGGCAAGGATTCCCAGGTCGGTGGGCACGCCGTACTCCTTGACCAGTTGCCCGGTGACATAAGCGCCGGTGCCGAAAAAGGCGGCATGGCCGAACGAGAGGATACCGGTGTGACCGAGCAGCAGGTTGAAGGCACAGGCGAACAGTACGAAACACAACGCCTTCATGACGAATATGTCGTAGACCAGGGACGGCATGAAGGGTACCAGCAACAATGCCGCCAAACCGATTGTGGATAAGACGAGAAGCCAGCGTCGCATGATCAGCCCTCCTCTCTGCCGAACAGGCCTGCCGGCCGCAACATGAGCACCAGCACCATGATCAGAAAGACGATGGTGGAGGAGAATTCCGAATAGAAAAGCCGCGTCAGGCCCTCAACGACACCCAGGCCGAGTCCCGTGATGATTGCGCCCTTGATGGAGCCGAGCCCACCGATGACCACGATCGCGAATATCGTGATGACCAGACTGGAGCCCATGGAGGGATTGACGTGGAAGATCGGGGCGGCCAGCACGCCGGCAAACGCCGCCAGGCCGACACCGGCACCGTAGGTTAGCGTCACCAGGCGTGGCACATTGATACCGAAGGCCTGGGTGAGGTCCGGACGCTCCGTGGCTGCCCTCAGGCTGGCGCCCAGCGAAGTGCGCTCGATGACATACCAGGTAACCAGGCAGGACGACAGCGCCGCCACGATGACGAAGGCACGATAGAGTGGCAATACCATGAAACCGAGATTGATGGTGCCGGTCAGCATGTCGGGCGTGGAGAAAGGCTGGCCGGATGAGCCGAATGCGACCCGAAACCCGCCTTCCAGTACCAGTACCAGGCTGAAGGTCAGCAATAAGCCGTAGATGGGGTCGAGTCCGTACAGTCGCCGCAGGAACAGCCATTCGAACAGCATGCCTACCAACGCCACGAACACGGGAGCGAGGAACAGCACGAACCAATAGTTGGCACCGAGATGTTGCGCCAGCAGGAACGCCGTGAAGGCACCCAGCATGAAGAAGGCGCCATGGGCGAAATTGACGATTTTCAGTACGCCGAAGATGATCGCCAGGCCGAGACTCAAAACGGCATAGAAGCTGCCGTTGACGATGCCCAGCATGAGTTGGCCCATCAAGGCTTGGAGTGGAACACCGAAGAGCATGGAATCACCTGCACACAACGGAAATGAGGTCGGTCAGCGTCCGCTACTCCACAAGGTCGTGGAGCAGCGGGAAAGGATTGCCTGTCATTCATCGTCGAGCAGGTGGCAGGTGCTCTCTTCCAGCGGTTGGAAGGCTTCCTCGCCGGGAATGGTCGTCACCAGTTCCAGATAATCGTAGTCGTATTCCGATGCATCGGGTGACTTCACTTTCCAAAGGTACTGGTCGTGTACCATGCGGCCGTTGGGGCGGATATAGCCATCCGACGCGAAGAAATCGTTGATCTTCATCTCACGCATCGCCTCGGACACCGCCGCGGAATCATCACTGCCGGCTTCCTCGATGGCCTTCAGGTAGTGCATGGTCGATGAGTAGTTACCGGCGTGCGCCATGTTGGGCATGCGATCGGTGCGCTCATAGAAACGCTCCGAGAACTCGCGGGTGTCCTCGTCGGCATCCCAGTAGAAGGCATTGGTCAGCAGCAGTTCCTGGGCGGTTTCCAGTCCGAGGCTGTCGATGTCGTCGTACCACAGCAGCAGGGCGGCGGGCTGCTGATCGGGTGTGACGCCGAATTCGGCCAGGGCGTTGATGGCGTTGATGGCATCGGCGCCGGTAGAGGCGATACCGATGATCTCGGCGTTGGAGGCCTGTGCCTGCAGCGCGTAAGAGGAGAAATCGGAAGTATCCAGCGGATGCCGTGCTGCACCGACCACTTGGCCGCCGGCATCGCGCACCACCTCGGATACCTGCTCTTCAAGACCAATACCGAAGGCGAAATCCACCGTCAGGAAGAACCAGGATTCTCCACCATCCTCGACGATCGACTTGCCGGTTCCGTGGGCCAGCGAGTGGGCATCGTAGGTGTAGTGCGTGACATAAGGGGAGCAGTACTCGTTGGTCAGATCCACCGTGGAGGAGGAGTTGACGATGGCGTGACGCTCGCGTTCATCGGCGACGGCAGCCACCGCTAGCGCGACCCCGGAATTGGACAGGTCGTTGATCATGTCCACGCCTTCGCTGTCGTACCATTCGCGGGCGCGGCTGGCACCGGTATCGGCTTCATTGCGATGGTCGCCATGGATGACCTCGATAGGTACCCCATTGACCTCGCCACCGAAATCCTCCACTGCCATTTCCACGGCCGTGACAGCGGCTTCGCCGGACAGGTCACTGTAAATGCCTGACATGTCGGTCAGCACGCCGATTCGCACTACGTCGTCGGTGTAACCGTCATCCGCCACTGCGCTGGAAATACCGCCGATTCCCAGCACTGCGGAGGACAACGCGATCGTTGTAAAAGCGTTCTTGGCTGGCATGATTCTCTCCTGCTCGCTTTGTTGAGCTGTTGTTATCGTTGGCGTCGATGGCATCTTGTGTTTATGTCTCCGTTACTAGTTAGGGCTAAATGAGACACTTGCGCCATGGCTTCAGAGCACGACTACCTATCCGAAACACACATTATTGGTGAAGACACCCATCAGTGGATCGTGCGAGTGGATGACTGCCCGGCGCTCGAACAGCGACATATCTCCCATGTGGGAGTCGGCGATGCGGCCGTGCCGTATCGCATCGTTCGCACCCGCCTGAGTGGTTCGTATATTCATGGGTCATTGGGAGGTGAGGGACGGATGTTGCTCGACGGGCGTTGGCGAACCATGCGACGTAACATGATGTCGTTCGCGCCCGCGCACGGCTTGCATGCGTTCCATGCGGTACCGGAAAGCCGCTGGCAATACTGTTGGCTGCGTTACCTGCCGAGTGCGCCACGCTCCGTGGTGGGAACGATCGCCCCGATCATGCAGCATTTCGATCCGGAACCGATGAAGCACGCCATTCTCGGGCTTTACAGCGAGGTCTTCCATGGGCAGGGCGATACGGCTAGCTGCGTGATGTGGGTGGACACCATCGAGCGCTACATCTCGCGCTTTGCCGATCCATGGCGGCGCGATCCCCGTATCGTGGCGGTCTTCGATGCCGTGATGCCGACCCTGGAAAAGCACTGGACCATCGAAGAAATGGCCGACATCGCCCATGTCAGTACCGAGCATCTGCGGCGTATCAGCCTCAAGGTGTTCGGGCGCAGTCCAATGCAGCAGCTCACGCAGTTGCGCATGCAGCATGCTGCCCACCTGTTGGCCACGACCGATGAACCGGTAGAGGAAATCGCCGTACGAGTGGGTTACCAGAGCCCCTTTGCCTTTTCCAAGACATTCAAGCGCATGAAGGGTGTCTCACCCTCCCACTTTCGCCACCATTCCCGTGAGTGACGCGGCAACCCGTCAAACGCCCAGCCGTTCCAGGACATCATTTGCGTGGTGCTGGATGGTCCGGCGGTCATAGCTGGCGACGACCCGGCCATGGTCGATCAGATAGTGATAGTCGGCGACCGACATGGCGAATTTCAGGTTCTGTTCGACCAGCAGAATGGTATATCCCTGCTGTTTGAGGCGGGCGATGGTACTGCCGATCTGCTCGACGATACTGGGAGCCAGCCCCTCGGTGGGCTCGTCGAGGAGCAGCAGATTGGCGCCGGTCCTCAGGATGCGGCCGATTGCCAGCATCTGCTGCTCACCGCCGGAGAGCTTGGAGCCAGGGCTGTGCAGCCGCTCACGGAGATTCGGGAACAGATCCAGTACCTGATCGGTGCTGAGTCCCGATCGGTTGATGCGGGGTGGCAGTTCCAGGTTCTCCTTCACATCCAGCGTTGCGTAGATACCGCGATCCTCGGGACAGAATGCCACCCCCTGGGGGGCGATCTCATAGGGGGGCAGGTCGATGATCTCGGTATCCTGGATCCGAATCGACCCGCGTCGTTGCGGCACCATGCCCATGATCGACTTCAAGGTGGTCGATTTCCCCGCGCCATTGCGACCGAGCAGAGTGACGACACTGCCTCGGGGGACCGTGATATCGATGCCATGCAGTACATGGCTCTCGCCATACCAGGCGTGCAGGTCTTGAATGGCCAGCAGCGGTTCATCGATAGGGTCGCGGGCGGCTTCAGGCATGCTGTGCTCCTCCGATATAGGATTCGATCACCCGTTCGTCACGTGAAACGGTGGCATAGTCACCCTCCACCAGCACACCGCCCCGGGCCAGAACCGTGATCCGGTCGCACAGTTCCGCGACCACACCGAGGTTGTGCTCGACCATCAATACGGTACGTCCACGTGACACAGAGCGAATGAGATCGGCAATGCGTCCGACATCTTCGGTCCCCATGCCGGCCATGGGTTCGTCGAGCAGCATGACTTCAGGGTCCAGTGCCAGGGTGGTGGCGAGCTCCAGCGCACGCTTGCGACCGTAGGGCAACTCGGCAGCGGGCGTGTCGGCGGCATCCGTTAGGCCGACGTCCGCCAGCAGTTCCATGGCACGACCACGCAGATGATCGAGGCGTCGCACGGAGCTCCAGAAATCATAAGACTCGCCACGATGACGCTGCAGGGCCAGTTTGACGTTTTCCAGAACGGTGAGTTGGCCGAAGACCGCGGATATCTGGAAAGAACGCACCATGCCGAGGCGCGCCACGCGATCCGGCTTGAGTGAGGTGATATCCCGCCCCTTGAAGTGAATCGTGCCGTCACTGGGTCTGAGGAACTTGGTCAGTAGATTGAAACAGGTGGTTTTCCCGGCGCCATTGGCCCCGATCAGGGCATGGATCGACTCTGCTTCGACCCGCAGGGAAATATCGTCCACCGCCTTGAATCCCTTGAAACTCTTGGTCAGGTGAGATGTTTCGATGATTGGCTCAGCCATCGCATGCTCCGCCAGGATTGTTGTTATCGTGCGGTTGGGTCACCGTCCTGAGGACCAGTTATGCGGTAAAGGGCCAGGCGATACCATGGCCGGAGCACACCAAGCCCTGTCCAAAAACCACATGAAGTCGGTCAGGACGGGGCATGTCGGCTGATTCAGGGAAACGAAAGTGCTAGCGGTCCGGTGCGTCGTTCTGCGGGCGAGTCTCGCCGGTTTCATCGCGAATGGTGCCGGCCCGATCCGGGTCGTCATCCTGCGGCGTGCCCCACACCGTTTCGCGGCTGCCGTCCGGATAGGTGTTGACGGTACAGCCCGTCAGTCCGGTTGTGGCCAGCAGCACGGCGGTCAAACCGATCAACGCCAGTGATTTGGGTGCATTCATGAAAGGCTCCCGGTCAGCATGAGCATGAGTGGCATCCGATGGATACGTTGTATCCCCTCAGGATACCATTGATGACTGCAATATCACTGCCGATCGACAAGGATGCACCGAATGCCATTCGATTCACTGATTTACGTGCTTGCCACCGCATTACTGGCGGCTGTCGCGGCCTGGGCGCTGGCCGGTTGGTTCGGGGCGCGGCGTCGTCGCTCGCTGGAATCGGAGGCGGCCGTCATGCGCGAACAACTTGAGCAGCAGCGCTCGGAAGTCTCTCGGCTCGGTGAGGCGTTGAAGACGGCCGAAGCGGCGCAGTCGGATGATCGTGTGCGTATTGCCAAACTGGAGTCCGAACTCGAGGCACGGGATCAAACGTTGGCTCAGCTTCGGCAGGAGCGTGAAACGCTGCAATCGCAACTCACCGCCGAGCAGAAGCGTGCCCAGGAAATGGCGCAGGAGAAAACCCGCTTGGCGGAGACGCTGGAGTTGAAGCAGGCCCACTTTCAGGAGCAACTCGCTCTGCTCGAACGTAACCGCGAACAACTCAAGCAGGAGTTCGAGAATCTCGCCAACGATATCCTCGATCGCAAGGGCAAGGCCTTCTCTGAGTTGTCCCAGAAGAATATTCATGGCTTGCTGCAACCGATCCAGAGCGAGATGAAAGGCTTTCGCGAGAAAGTCGAGTCGATCCATCATCAGGAGACCGAGCAGCGGGTGGCACTACGCACCGAGCTCAAGAACCTCCAGTCACTCAACCGAGAGATCACCGACCAGGCCGACAAGCTCACCAAAGCGCTGCAGGGGCAGAAAAAGTTGCAGGGCAATTGGGGGGAATTGATGCTCGAGAACGTGCTCGATGGCGCCGGCCTGCGCCTGGGCAAGGACTATCAGCGAGAGGTCAGTTTCTCCACAGAGGACGGGCGCCAGCGGCCGGACGCGATCGTCTATCTGCCGCAAGGCAAACACATGGTGATCGATGCCAAGACGTCCTTGGCGGCCTATACGCGTTATGTGAACAGCGAGGACGAGCAAGAGCGGCGTCAAGCACTGGCCGAGCACAGCCAGGCCGTATCGGACCGCATCCGTGAACTGTCGGACCGTCATTACTATGATCTGCCCGGCCTGAACTCCCCGGAAGTCGTGATCATGTTCATTCCGGTGGAATCGGCCTACGTGGAGGCGCTCAAGCACGATGAAGGTTTGTATCAGCGTGCCATCGAAAACAATGTCCTGGTGGCGACCCCCACCACCCTGCTGACCAGTCTCAATATCGTGCGACAGCTCTGGCGGTTCGAGGATCAGAGCAAGCATACCGCCGAACTCGCCAATCGGGCTGAAAAGTTCTACAGCAAGCTGACCACGTTCCTCGGCAGTATGGAGGATGTCGGCAGGAAGCTCGATGGCGCACGCCAGAGTTATGACAAAGCCTTGGGACAACTGGTCAATGGCCGCGGCAACCTCATCAAACAGACCGCTGAATTCAAGGATCTGGGCGTGGCTGTCAAGAAGGAGTTACCCCATGAGCTGGTCGAGCGCGCCAACCTCGAATTGAACCACGATACGGATGATGGCGAAGGGACACGAGAGTGATTGCGTCCATTTTTGTACAAGTTCGATTTTCGATAATGGTGTTGGCGTTTTTTTATTAACTAATTGATTATTATTGTATAATTTCCTTGTTTTCGGTGTAATGAAAACAAGGAGAACAAATTGTTACGCACTAAAGTTGTACAATTGTAGCGTTCTGGTACAACCTGTCTCCCATACCCGCCAGGTTGGCCGCATGTGCGCCCTTGTCGGGTCATAATAACCTGACGTGGAGGCGCAGACGTGAACTGGATTGGCTCAAGATTCAATAACATGGGCGTCGGTGCTCGCTTGATGAGCGGCTTTGGCATCCTGCTGGCACTGATGATCCTGGTGACCGCTATCGGGGTCTATCAGGTCAACGAGATCGACCGCGGAATGAAGATGATCAATGACGTGAATGCGGTCAAACAGCGTTTTGCCATCAACTTCCGCGGGAGTGTGCACGACCGTGCCATCGCCCTCCGTGATCTCACGCTGGTCGAGGATGAGCAACGCGTTGATGCGCTGCTGGCCGATATCGAGGCACTGGAAGCGGACTATCGCGAGGCTGCCGAGGGCATGGAGACGATGTTCGCGGAGCGTGATGATATCACCCGTGACGAACGCGACGCGCTGGGAGCTATCCAGTCCATCCAGAGTGAGGCCATGCCGTTGGCACGTGAGATCGTGAATCTGCGTGAGGCGGGTGAGACCGATGAGGCTCGTGAGGTCCTGTTGTCCAGCGCCGGACCCGCCTTCAGCGAATGGTTGGATCGCATCAATGTCTTCATCGACCTGCAGGAAGACATGAACCAGGCGGAAACCGCGGTGGCCCGCGATCTGGCCGAAGGTTTTCAGATCTTCATGCTGGCCCTGTGTGGTGGTGCGTTAGTGATCGGCATGGGAGTGGCGTGGTTGCAGACTCGCCAGCTCAAGCGTGAGTTGGGGGCCGAGCCTAATGAGGTCCGCGCGTTCGCCGAGGCGGTTGGTCAGGGAGACCTGATGACCCGCGCACGCCTCAAGAAAGGCGATACCCGCAGTATCATGGCAAGTTTGGTGACGATGTCCGAACAGCTCCAGCAGACCGTGATGCGGGTGCGGGCCTCCGCTCAGGCCGTGGCCAGTAACAGCGATCAGATTGCCCAAGGCAATCACGAACTCTCCTCGCGGACCGAGCAGCAGGCCAGTGCGCTGGCGGAAACGGCATCGGCCATGGAAGAGTTGAGTACGACGGTCTCTCAGAATGCGGAACATGCCAGTCAGGCCGATGAACTGGCGGTCAACACATCCCGGACCGCTGACGAAAGCGGCGATGTCGTCAACCGGATGGTCGATTCCATGCGTGCGATCAACGAACGCTCCAAAGAGATTTCCGACATCGTTTCCACGATCGATGGCATTGCGTTTCAGACCAACATTCTGGCACTGAATGCATCGGTTGAAGCGGCAAGGGCCGGTGAACAGGGACGCGGGTTTGCGGTCGTCGCCGGTGAGGTGCGCCAGCTGGCCCAGCGCAGTGCCGAGGCTGCCAAGGAAGTGGAAGAGCGTATCAGCGGTAGTGTGGCCCAGGTCGAGGAAGGGGCGCGCCTGGCGGAGCAGGTCGGCCATTCCACACAGGAAATGGTGGCGTCGGCCCAGCGTGTCACACAGATCATGAACGAGATCAGTCACGCCAACCAGGAACAGAGTGTCGGCGTGAAACAGGTCGGTGAAGCGGTGACTCAGATGGACCAGGTCACTCAACAGAACGTGACACTGGTCGAAGAGAGTACCAGTGCGTCGGATAACCTGCGTGAGCAGGCACGTCGGTTGCTGGATGCCATGGCCGGCTTCCGGCTTGATGAGCAGGCATCCCATCAGTCAATCGATAGGGCGATGGCACGACAGGGCACTGGATCGTCGTTTGCATCGCGCCCGGCCCTGACGGCACCGAGTACACCGATGGCGGCATCGCGTAAATCGGAGTGGGAAGCCTTCTGACACCCTCGGAGAGCTTCTGAATCGACAACCGCTCCTCGTGGTCTCATGGGGAGCGGTTATCATCATGAGGAGGAGCCAAAATGCCACGCTGGGCACGAGTCACGATATCGATTCTGTTGGCGGTAGGGTTGGCGGGGTGTGCCTCCGGATCGCTAGAGCAACGGGCGACCCCCTTGATGCCCGGTGAACCGTACGAGGGTATGCTGGGGCCGGGGAGCGAGGTGTTCACTTTCACTCTGGACGAACCGGCCAGTATCGTTCTGGAAAGTTATATTCCCCTGGGCCGGATGGCTTCGGTGGCGCCCAATGGTCAGCTGCTCGATGACGAGGGTGACGTCGTGGCGCGTGACTGGCATAGCGGGGAAGGGCGAAACTTCCGCATCGAGACGGAGTTGCCCGCCGGTACCTGGTACCTGCGGGTCAATGATGGACTGGGCTGCAATTCCGAGTGGAACTGCCGGAATATCGACCGCGATTACGGGGTGACCTTGACCATCGATGACACGCTCTGACGTTACGAGTCGAGAGCTTGCCGGTTGCTTCTGTTGCTGAGTGGCGCAAGTTGCTGGCCGATAAGCACGAGGCAATGGTGCACCCATTGATGCGAAGGTCGTCTGTCTGACGGGGAAGCGCATCATTGTCTGAGTTGATGCGATACGCGGACCAGTTCGGCACAGAGAGCGTCCAGCGTTTGCCGGTGCTGCTCGTCAGCGAGACTGTCCTGATCATCGAAGGCGTCTCTGGCGTGAGCCACGGCGAGTTGCTGCGGCAGAACATGTACGCCGATATTGCCAAGCATCATCCGCAAAGGCACCAGTCCTCTCAGGCCACCAAAACCGCCGGGAGACGTTGCGCAAAGCCCGGCCACTTTGCCACGGAACGCCGCCAATGGCGGTTCCTCGGCCGTTTCACGCCGCGATATCCAGTCGAGAGTGTTCTTGAGCAACGGGGCAAGACTGCTGTTATATTCAGGAGCAGCGATCAAGAAGCCGTCACTGTCACGGAATAGGGCCTTCAGTCGCTGCCCCGGTTCCGGGACTCCCTGTTCCGCTTCCAGATCGCCATCGTAGAGCGGCATGGGGTAGTCGGCCAGATCGATGAGTGTCACGTCGGCGCCATGCGCTTCCAGGCGGGAGGCGGCAAGGTGCGCCAGGCGCTTGTTGAAGGACTGACGACGGGCACTGCCGGCGAAACAGAGTAGTTGCGGGGTATCGCTCATGGCATGATTCCTTCGTGAACGGGAGAACTGGAGCCGTATTGGTCCTGTCTTTCGCTGGACAGATTGCCATACATGCCCATAATGCTTCTATTATGCGTCATGGTGTTGATGCAGCAGGGAACGATCGGGAGATAACAAAAGATGAAAGGACGACCCCGTTCGCGCGTCGGGTATCTGACAGCGGTACCCTTCATGCTATTGATGATCACAACGTTGATGCTCGGGCTGGCGACATCGGCCCAGGCCGCGAATCCGCGTTATGCATCCATTGTAGTCGATGCGGCCACCGGCGAAGTTCTCCATGGCGAGAATGCCACTGCGACACGCTATCCGGCATCGCTGACGAAGATGATGACCTTGTATCTGCTGTTCGAGGCCCTGGAGGAGGGGCGAGTCACCCCCGATCAAGCGCTGCCGGTCTCGAGCTATGCAGCCTCCAAGCCGGCGTCCAAGTTATGGCTACCGGCGGGCAGCAGTATTACGGTACGCGAGGCGATTCCTGCGTTGGTGATTCGTTCGGCCAACGATGTGGCGACTGTCGTGGCGGAGGCCCTGGGCGGCAGCGAGTCGGGTTTCGCCCGCCAGATGAATGCCAAGGCCAGGGAATTGGATATGATATCCACGCATTTCCGTAACCCGTCCGGTCTCCCCGATCCCGAGCAAGTGTCCACGGCACGTGACATGGCGATCCTGTCAGTGCGGTTGATGAACGACTTCCCGCAGTACTACCACCATTTCTCCCGAACCAGTTTCGTTTATAAGGGCAAGACCCATAACGGTCACAACCGCTTGCTCAAGAACTACGCCGGCGCCGATGGGCTCAAGACCGGTTATATCAATGCGTCAGGCTTCAATGTGGCCACGTCCGCGGTTCGCGAAGGACGGCGTCTTATTGCTGTCGTCATGGGAGGATTCACCGCCCAGTCACGCGATGCCCACATGGCGGAGTTGCTCGATCGTGGCTTCATGCGAGCGTCTATGGCGACCGGGAATGACTGGGTTGCCAGTGCCGATGTCTCGGGCAATGTCGAACCGTTACCGGCGTCGGCGCCCGTCCGCATGGCCGAACTGATCGACGCCGAAGATCCCATCAGTGTAGCAACGGCCGGCGTCTCCGATTCTGACGCAGCGCGGAACACGGATGATGGTCTGGCCGGCGAAGGCGCCACCTCCGTTGATGACGAAGATACCTTCGCTGCGGCAAGTGGCAGCGATGCCCAAGCGGCTGACGACATCATGACCGGGAGTGACACACGCCTCTCTGATGACCCGATCATGGCCCTGATTTCCCAATCGGAGAGCCAGGCTGCCGTCGGTGGTGACTGGGCCGTTCAGGTCGGTGCCTTCGAGGATCCCGGCCGGGCCCGCAACACGGCGTCACAGGCGGCCGATTACCTGCAGGATTCACTGCAGCCGACCGTGGATATCACGGAAGGGGCTGCCGATCAGCATAAGGTGTTCCGTGCCCGGTTGGTCGACATGGAAGAGCGGGAAGCGCGCCAGGCCTGTGAACAACTCTTCCAGCAGGGCATCGACTGCATGGTCGTCAGGTAATCGTTCAGCGATGGTCGATGCGAGTCGAGCTCATTCCCGCTCACCCCGTGTCGAGCGCAGGAGCACCCGGTCCATTCCTCGGGTGCTTAATACTCGCTTGAGTGCGGCGAACAAGTGGGTGGGAACGGTGACCGCGTAGCGGGGCTTCGGGCGCGGGTGTTCCAGGGCGTGAATGAGTTTTTCCACCACGGCGTCGGCATCGAGCGTGAAGGGGGCCTTGCCGGCCGGGTTGGCCAACCGTGCTTCCACTTTCTCGTAAGTCTTTGCATGGGCGCTGTTTGTCGTGTCGATATTCGCCTTGAAGGCGCGATGGGCATTCTCGCGGAAGCGGCTGGTGATCGGGCCGGGCTGAATCAGGCTGACATGGATTCCGCTGCCATCGAGTTCCTGGCGCAGGGTGTCGGTGAGACCTTCGAGGGCGAACTTGGAGCACACGTAGGCACCACGATAGGGCAGGGCGGCGAAGCCGAGTACCGAGCTGTTGTGCACGATACGGCCATGGCCCTGGGCGCGCATCATCGGCAACACGCGGGTGGTTAGCTCATGGGTGCCGAGCAGGTTGGTCTCCAACTGCGCTTGCAATACGTTTCGTGTCAGATCTTCCACCGCGCCGGGCTGGCCGTAGGCGCCATTGTTGAACAGTGCCGTCAGTATTCCACCGGTTTGCTGCCTGACTGCTGCCACCGCGGCTTCGATCGAAGTGCTATCTGCCAGATCCAACTGCAGTGCCTCGAGTCCTTCTTCCTTGAGCCGTGTGACGTCGTGGTCCTTCCTGGCGGTGGCAAACACTCGCCAGCCGCGTGCCGCCATAGCATGGGCCGCGGTATGGCCAATGCCACTCGAGCAGCCGGTGATCAGCAGGTTTCGTGTCGAGTTCGCTGGGGGTTCCACCATGTGTCTCTCCACTCGGCCTTGAAGGGGATGGGGGTAGGCGTATCGTACCCGAACGATATGACTCGACAGAGGGTTCGGCAACTCCAAGGGTGCTCCGCTAACCTTGATGGTAGGCTCGACCTTTCGACATACCAGTCGTGTCGACAGGTACAGTTGTCGTTATTACGTCAGTCATCATCCAGCCGCTAGCCACACTCGAGGCCATATTGCGTTCGCTCAATTCGCAGGCGGAAGTGATTTCCATGAGCCACGGTGAGGTGCCGTTGGACAAGGTCCTCGATACCGGTCGCTTCAGTTTCGAGTATGCCAGTCAGGCACCGGGATGGCTCCCGGAAATGCGAGGCGAGCATGTTCCCGAGACCGAAGAGTATGGTATCTCGAGCTTCACGTATCGTGCCCGACGTCCCTTCCATCCAGAGAAATTTTTCGCGCTGCTGCACGGCGACGAATTTGGCGACAACCTGATGTTCTGTGAGGATGCGGTACGCCGCCTCCACCATGGATTACGTGACCACGCTGCCGTGGATGGCTTTCAGATACGTGTCGTACATGCTGAAAGCTTGCACGCCCACGATGCCGCGGCAGCGGGGATGATCAGCAGCGCCGCGCTCAGCAGTACCCCCACGACCTTGAGTGCCACAGCCACGACGCTTACCACTATTTCGAGAACCGCTTCGGGGTATCGGCAGTCGGTGCCATTTCGCTAGGTGACGCTTCGGATCCCAGCCCGGCCTGGATCAAGGAACTGCAACAGCGTGTGGACGCGATGGATGTCGACTGCATCTTCAGCGAGCCTCAGTTCAATCCGGAGCTGGTCGAGACGGTCTTCGGCGATAGTGACGTCAGCACCTCCGAAGTCATCGATCCGCTGGGTGTGGATCTAGAGTTGGGGCCGTCGCTGTATCCCCGGCTGATCGATCAACTGGCGGATACCATCGCTCGCTGCGCCGTCAATTCCTGACCATTGACGAGCCTATGGCTCCTCTCCTGCTATCGGACAGGTCCCGGGCATCGCCAGGACGTCCCGGGTCAGTTATGTTAGGCGACGGTCATTCATTCGGAGCAGCAAGGAGGGGCCGATGTCACCGTCGCTGCGGGGCATTCTGTGGATGTGTGCCGGCGTGTTCTGCCTGTCGGTGGGGGACGCCATCTCCAAGTGGCTGGGCGAGGTGCATTCGCCGGTTCAGATCATCTTCTTCCGTACCCTGATATCGGTACCGCTGATCGCCTTGATCGCCCATTTCAACGGCGGCCTGCGTAAGTTGACGACGCGTCGACCCGGCGTGCACCTGATCCGGGGGCTGATCGCGACCGGCACCATGTTCTGTTTCGTGTTCGGCCTGACGATGCTGCCACTGGCCGAGACGACGGCCATCGCGTTTGCGGCTCCGTTGTTCGTGACACTGTTATCGGTGCCCCTGCTCGGAGAGAAGGTCGACCGTTTGCCCTTGATCGCCGCCATCGTCGGTTTCCTGGGCGTGCTGATCGTGGTGCGTCCGGGTGTGGCGGGGTTTCATCCGGGCGCTTTCGTCGTGATCGGGGCGGCGCTGTGCTATGCACTGCTGATGATAACGGCGCGTCGGTACGGCGTGCGTGAATACCTCTGGGCGATGGTGTTCTATGTCACCCTGGTGCCGTTGCTCATCACGGCGGTGCTACTTCCCTGGGTCTGGACCATACCCTGGCCTATCCATTGGCTGGGGTTCCTGGGCTCCGGCATCTTCGGTGTCAGTGCCATGGCCTGTATTACCCTGGCATTCCGTTATGCTCCGGCAGCGCTGGCTGCACCGCTCGATTACACCGCCATGGTCTGGGCGGTGCTGCTCGGCTGGTGGTTATGGGGCGAAGTACCGGACCTGTGGGTGTATGTCGGGACACTGGTCATCATCGGCAGCGGGCTGGCAATCGCCTACCATGAGCGACGCACGACGCTGAAACGCCGTCCGACTTCATGAAACGGTGTCACGGGGCCGGGCCGGCAGCGCCGAGATAGCGTTTCTGCCAATAATCGATGTCCAGCGAGGTGGTGGTGACTTGTCGGCCTCGGCCCGGGGCGTGAATCATCCGTCCGTCACCGAGATAGATGCCCACATGATTGGCCTTGCCGCGTCCTTTCCCGGTCGCGAAGAACAACAGGTCGCCCGGCCGTGCCGTCTCGACACTCGGTAGTTCACGGTACTGCGCGTCGGAGGAGCGCGGTACGGCAATGCCGGCAGCCTGGTAGCTCATCTGGACCAGGCCGGAACAGTCCAATCCCGACTCGCTCGTGCCACCCCAGCGGTAGGGAGTCCCCATGGCCCGTTTGGCCCGCGAAAGAATCAGTGCCCGCTCGATGGAAAGGTCCTCGGCGTGGCGGCTGTCATCGCGCGGAATGGTGGCCTGGCCCGCACAGCCGGTCAGCAGCGCGAGCATCATCAGGAATAACCACAGTTGCCAGTCCCTGGCCTGCATGACCGCCTCCGTGGAGCGTGGCATCAGGCCAGTTGCTGACTCAGGGATGCCGTGGCGTCGGGTTCCGGCGTCGATCCAGCACGCAGATGCAGGTGTACGGCGCAGGCGACCCGCAGCATCGACGCCAGGTTGGGCACTTCGCCCTTGTCCTCGATGACTTCACCGTAAAGCTTGCTGATGAAACGACCGGTCGACATTCCCTGATCAGCGGCCAGATCGTCGAGAATTTCCCAGAATTCGTTTTCGAGACGCACACTGGTCACGCAGCCCTGCAAGCGCACCGAGCGGGTGGTGCTTTCATAGCGGCTGGGATCAGTAGAGGCATACACATGACACATGGCGAACACTCTTCGACTCAGCGGGACTCACTTCTTACATTAGCTTCATCCGACCGATCGGGCCAGAGCCAAGAGCGACCGGACGCCGCTCGCAAGATCAATGTCATCAGACCTTAGGCTAAGTAGTAACCCATTGTTACCTGTTGGCTCCTCCCCGGGCATACGCTCGAATCAGATGCCGTCGTGACATCGTGGCATTCGTGGACACAACAATAATCGTCACGTCCATGCGGCGTGCCGAGATGGGAGAAACCCGCCATGCTGACAACACCGCTATCCCGCCGCGTCTTCCTCAAGAGCAGTGGCGGGGTCATCGCCGGAACCCTGGCATTCGCCTCAGGACCGATAGCGCTTCTCGCGCCGTCGCGAAGTTGGGCAATGTCACTGGATACCCTCGATTCACGCCAAGGCGACATGCTGCTGGCCGTCGCCAGGCACATCTTCCCTCACCGGGGACTGGAAGATGCCGTCTACGCCTATGTAGTCAAGGATCTCGACCGGATGGCCGGCGAGGATGACGCTGTCCATACCCTCTTGAGTGACGGTCTGGCCGTACTGGATGACGAGGCCGATGGTGACTGGCTGGCCCTGGATGAGGAAGCGCGCATGGCCGTACTGGCCCCGCTGGCCGAGAGCGACTTCTTCGAACAGGTGCGTGCCAATGCCGTGGTATCCCTCTACGACAACGAACTGGCTTTCGCCCATTTCGGTTATCAGGGCGAGGAAGGCAATGCCGGTTATCTGCGTAATGGCTTCAATGACTTGACCTGGCTGCCCGATCCACCCAAGCCGGAGGGTGGTTACCTGCCGGATGAAGAGCCTGAAGCCCAGAACACGTGAGGAGATTCCATCATGGCCATGACCGACAATCAAAAGACCTTCGATCATGATGACGACAATGTCGTGGTGATCATCGGCTCGGGCGCCGGCGGCGGCACTCTGGCCAACGAGCTGGCTCAGCAGGGCATCGATGTGGTGGTACTGGAAGCGGGAGCCATCCATACGCGTGGGGATTTCGTCGCCGATGAGTGGGCGGCATTCAGCCAGCTCTCCTGGCTGGATGGGCGCACCACCTCGGGTAGCTTTCGTCTCGCTCGGGACTTCCCCAACCTGCCGGCCTGGATCGTCAAGGCCGTCGGCGGTACCACCGTGCACTGGGCCGGCGCCAGCCTGCGCATCCAGCCTCACGAATTCGAAGCGTTGTCGCACTATGGTGAAGTGGCCGACGCCAACCTGCTGGATTGGCCGCTCAGCTATGACGATCTCGCCCCCTATTACGACAACGCCGAGAAGCGCATGGGTGTGACGCGGACTCATGGCAACAAGGGGCTGCCCGGCAACAATAACTTCAAGGTGATGTATGCCGGTGCCCAGAAACTGGGCTATGACTGCAATACCGGCCACATGGCGATCAACACCGTGAGTGGCAACGGCCGTGCGGCCTGTCAGCAGCGGGGATTCTGCTTCCAGGGCTGTTCGACCGGCGCCAAGTGGTCGACGCTCTACACGGAACTGCCGGCCGCGATCGAAACCGGCCACATGGAGCTGCGGCCCGAGGCGCAGGTGGCCAGGATCGAACACGACGATAGTGGCAAGGTGACCGCAGTGGTCTATTTCGATGCCGATGGCAACGAACAGCGTCAGAAAGCCCGTCTCGTCGCGGTGGCCGGCAACTCGATAGAAACACCGCGTCTACTGCTCAACTCCGAGAGTTCGATGTTTCCCGATGGGCTGGCCAATGGCTCCGGTCAGGTGGGGCGCAATTACATGCGCCACATGACCGGCTCGGTCTACGCGACCTTCGATGAACCGGTGCACATGTATCGCGGTACGACCATGGCCGGCATCATCGCCGACGAATCCGGTCATGATCCCGCGCGTGGTTTCGTCGGCGGCTATGAGATGGAGACGCTGTCCCTGGGCCTGCCTTTCATGGCCGCCTTCCTCGACCCCGGTGCTTGGGGGCACAAGTTCACCAACGCACTGGATCAATACGATCATATGGCAGGCATGTGGCTGGTGGGCGAGGACATGCCGCGCGAGACCAACCGCATCACACTCAGCGAGACCAAGGATTCGCATGGCCTGCCGGTGGCCAATGTCCACTATGACGATCACCCCAACGACGTCGCCATGCGGGAACATGCCTACCGTCAGGGCAGCAACCTCTACAAGGCGGTGGGCGCCAGGGATGTCTACGAAGTGCCGCCCTATCCCTCGACCCACAACCTGGGGACCTGCCGGATGAGCGAGAAGGCCGAGGAGGGGGTATGCAACAGCTATGGCCAGACCCACGATATCCCCAACCTGTTCATCTCCGATGGCAGCCAGTTCACCACCTCGGCGGCGGAGAACCCGACCCTGACGATCGTCTCGTTGGCGATTCGTCAGGCCGAGCATATCGGTGAACTGATGAAGGAGGGCACGGTATAGATCGGTATCACGATGATAGGGGTGGTAACCGGCAGGTATCATCCCCATCTTCCTGGCGAGTCGTCGCTGATGGCATCACCTTTCAACTGACACGAGGAGAGTCCGAATGAGCTTCAACGGAGAACAGCATCCCGGCGTGAAGCAACCGACTGCCGAATCGCAAGGGTTCCGGCTCAATCACACTATGCTGCGTATCAAGGACCCTGAAAAGGCGTTGGCCTTCTATTCTCGAGTCTTCGGCATGAGCGTGGTGCGCCGCCTGGATTTCGAGGAGATGCAGTTCACGCTCTATTTCCTGGCCAAGCTGGAAGCCGACGACGATGTGCCCGAGGACGACGCCCAGCGCACCGCCTGGACCTTCAGCCAGAAGGGGCTGCTGGAGCTGACCCACAACTGGGGCAGCGAGGACGATCCGGATCTGCAATACCATGATGGCAACGCCGAACCCCAGGGCTTCGGGCACATCTGCTTCTCGGTGCCGGACCTGAAAGCGGCCGAAGCCTGGTTCGATGCCAATGACGTCGAATTCATCAAACGCTCCGATCAGGGCAAGATGCAGAATGTCGTGTTCGTCAAGGACGTCGACGGCTACTGGATCGAGGTCGTACAAGCCGACTTGCTGGGCCACATGGGGGATTGACGCAACAGCGTTGACACTAGTGCGCGCACATCTCGCCGCGCAGCGGGCGGGACAGGGCGTCACGCAGTGCCTGGCCGCGTTGCCCGCGAGCCAGAAGCACGTCCAGTTTGGTGATCGCCGCCTCGGGGGTGAGATCCCGTCCGGCGATGACACCGGCGTCCTCGAGTTGCCGGCCGGTCGCGTAGGTTCCCTGCTGCACCATGCCCTGGCCGCACTGGGTCACGTTGACGATAGCCAGGCCGCGCTCGGTGGCCTGGCGCAGGCAGGTGAGCAACTGGCCGTCGAGTCCGGGAGGGTTGCCGACACCGTAGGTCATGAGCACCAGGCCCTGGAGCTGTGGGTCGTCGAGCTGCCGGGTGACCTGTCGCGGTGACAGTCCGGGGTGGCAGTGCAGTACGGCGGTGCGCCCCGCCTCGAAGTCGGCCGGGGTCAGGTCGGGAGTACCGACCGGGAGTGGCGGGAGACCGTTGAGGCGTAGCGCGATGCCTGCCTCGCCGAGCCAGGGGGCGTTGGGTGAGTCGAAGGCATCCAGACCCTGGGTGCGACACTTGCGTGCGCGGTTGCCGCGCAGCAGGCGGTCGTGGAAGGCAATGCATACCTCGCGGGGCGCGCGCGAATGCCCGGCTGCCTGCATGGCCAGAACGACGTTGTTCAGGGCATCGCTGCGTGGTTCCCCCAACGGGATCTGGGCGCCGGTCAACACCACCGGCTTGTCCAGCGGGCCGAGCAGGAAGGAGAGCGCCGAAGCGGTGTAGGCCAGGGTGTCGGTGCCGTGCAGGATCACGAAGCCGTCGTAGCTCGTCCAGACCTCGGCCAGAGTGGCAACCAGCCGATTCCATGCCACAGGTGCCAGGTCGGCGCTGTCGATCAGCGGATGCAGGGTCTGCAGATCGTGGTTGGGCAGGCGGTTGGCCGGCTGGGCTACCAGTGCTGCATCCAACTGCTCGGCGAACCGTCGTGAGGGCACATAGCCCTTTGACGAGGGTTGCATGCCCAGGGTGCCGCCAGTGTAGAGGATCAACAGGCGTGACATGCTTAGGCCTCCGTCGAGGGGGCCAGCATGGCCTGGGGGCTCAACAGCGCATCGACCCGGGCGGGATCCAGCAACGCTTCGGCGATCACCAGCTCGCGGATCGTGGCGCCACTGTGCAGGGCCTGCCGCACGATGCGCGTGGCGTTGGCGTAGCCGATGTGCGGGACCAGCGCGGTCACTACACCGATGCTGTGTTCGACGTGCCGGGCGCAGGTCTCGCGGTTGGCCTCGATGCCGACGATGCAGCGGCTGCGCAGCATATGGCAAGCCTCGCCCAGCATGCGCATGGCGTTGAGCAGGTTGTAGACGATCATCGGCTCCATGGCGTTGAGCTGTAACTGCCCCGCCTCGGCGGCCAGGGTCACTGCCAGATCGCTGGCGATCACCTGATTGGCCGTCTGGTTCACCGCTTCGGGGATCACCGGGTTGACCTTGCCGGGCATGATCGAGGAACCAGGCTGTACGGGGGGCAGAGTGATTTCCCCGAGCCCGGTACGCGGCCCGCTCGAGAGCAGGCGCAGGTCGTTGCACAGCTTGCCCAGTTTGATGGCGAAGCGCTTGAGCATCCCCGACAGGAAGACGAAGGCGCCCATGTCCGAGGTAGCCTCGATCAGGTGTGATGCCGGCACCAGCGGTCGGCCGGACAGCCGCGCCAGGTGCTCGACGGCCAACGCCTGGTAGCGTGCCGGCGCATTGATGCCGGTGCCAATGGCGGTGCCACCCAGGTTGACTTCGCAGAGTAGCCGCTGGGCTTCCTGCAGGCGATCGATGTCCTCGCCGAGGTTCACTGCGAAGGCCTCGAACTCCTGGCCCAGTGTCATCGGCACTGCATCCTGTAGCTGGGTGCGCCCCATCTTGACCACGTCGGCGAAAGCCACGGCCTTCTCCTGGAGGGCCTCGCCCAACTCGCCGATGGCCGTAATCAAGGGCTGTGCGGCGAACTGCAGACTCAGGCAGGCGGCGGTGGGATAGGCGTCGTTGGTCGATTGGGAGCGATTGACATCGTCGTTGGGATGCAGATGCTGGTAGGCCCCCTTGGGGTGGCCCAGCTTGGCCAGCGCCAGATTGGCGATCACCTCGTTGGCGTTCATGTTGGTGGAAGTGCCTGCGCCGCCCTGGATCAGGTCGACCACGAACTGGTCGTGCAGTGCGCCGTCCTGGATGTCGGCGCAGGCAGCCTGGATCGCCTCGGCCTTGCGGGGCTCGAGCACGCCGAGTTCTCGGTTGGCGTGGGCTGCGGCCGACTTGACCATGGCCAGTGCCCGTACCAGCTCGGGGAAGTGGCTGATCGGGATGCCGGTGATGCGGAAGTTCTCCAGCGCGCGCTGGGTCTGGATGCCGTACCAGGCGTCCGCAGCGAGGGCGCGTTCGCCCAACAGATCATGTTCGATGCGTGTGGTCATGGCGTAAGCGCTCTTGCGTCAGATAAGTACGCCGGCCCTTCCAAGGGGCGGACCGGCGCGGTAGCAGGACAGGCGTAGATCATTCAGCGATGGGGGCACGGGTCGCCTTGGCGCTGCTGGCATGCAGGCGCTCCATGTCCTCTGGCTCGAGATCCCAGGCCTGCGGGTAGAGGTTCAGGTCCGGGTGCTTGTTGGCGTCGAAGATCGGCTGGGCCACGCCCTGGCGACGCTGATCGTCGTAGTCCTTGAGGATGCGCAGGCCCTTCTTGAACAGCAGAATCAGTGCAACCAGGTTGGTGACCGCCAGCAAGCCCATGGTCACATCGGCAAAACCGAATACTGAGTCCAGGTTGGTGGTGGCACCCCAGCACACCAGCAGCACGATCGCCACGCGGAAGGCGTTGAACAGGTTCTGGTTATCGCGGCTGAAGAAGTTCAGGCTGTTTTCGCCCAGGTAGTAGTTATAGAGGATGGTGCTGAAGGCAAACAGCAGCAGCGCCACGCTGACGAAGGAGCGCCCCCACTCGCCGACATGGTCGGCCAACGCTGCCTGGGTCAGGGCAATTCCCTCGACATTGCCGCTGGCTCCCGGTTCATAGGCACCGCTGAGCAGAATCAAAAAGGCGGTGGAGGAGCAAATGATCAGGGTGTCGATGAACACCGAAAAGGCCTGAACGACACCCTGGTTGGCGGGGTGCGGTACATAAGCCACCGCAGCCACATTCGGCGCACTGCCCAGGCCGGCTTCGTTGGAGAACAGCCCGCGCTTGAGTCCCATCATGAGCGCGGCACCGATACCACCGCCGATGGCCGGTTCGAGGCCGAAGGCACTCTGGACAATCAGCGTTACCACCTCGGGCAGGCGCTCAACATTCATGCCAACCACGATCAGTGCGATCGTCAGGTAGCCCACGGCCATGAACGGCACGAGCACTTCGGAGATGCGGGCTATCCGCTTGATGCCGCCGAAGATGATCAGGCCGACCAGCATGGCCAGGGCGATACCGCTGTAGAGAACCGGCACGCCGAAGGCGTCGTTGAAAGAGGTCGACACGGCGTAGGATTGCAGGGCGGTGAAGGCGAAGCCGAAGGTCAACAGCAGTAGCGCGGAATAGAAGCCGGCCAGCCAGCGCCAGTTGCGGCCAAGACCCTTGACGATGTAATAGGCCGGTCCGCCGCGATAGGTGCCGTCACCCTGGGGCTGCTTGAAGGTCTGGGCCAGGGTGCATTCCAGGAAGCTCGTGGCCATGCCCATCAGGCCGACCAGCCACATCCAGAACACCGCCCCCGGGCCCCCCAGGGTGATGGCCACGGCGACGCCGGCGATGTTGCCGCCACCCACGCGACCGGCCACGGACAGCACCAGCGCCTGGAAACTGCTGAGGTGGCCATGCTTGTCATGACGGAAGGCCTGGCCGGACCCCAGTATCTGGAACATGCGGCCGAAGTAGCGAAACTGGACGAAGCGCGAGGCCACGGTGAAGCCGATGCCCACGGCGACCAGCAGGACGAGAAGGATTTTGCCCCAGAGGAGCTCGTTGAGCAGTTCAAGCATTATGGGTCTCCGATATTGTATTAGTGATAGCGCTCCTTGATTGAAACAGTTGATCGTATTGAGGAAACTTGGCGCACTGATGCATAGCGGTGCATACTTGGCATACCAAAGTGCATCAGACTGCACCATACCGGTTGGTGTAGTGGCCCGGAGCCAATGGCATGCAAGACGATTTCGTGGCGAACCTGCGCCTGCTGTGTGGTTACTATCCCTCCATTGCCGAGGTCTGCCGGCGCCTGCATATCAATCGTTCCCAGTTCAACCGCTACCTCAGCGGTCGCTACCGCCCGCGTCACGTCGTCATGCAGCGCATCTGCGCCCTGTTCGGCGTCGAGGAGCACGAGCTCTACCTGCCCCATTCGGAATTTCGTACACTGGTCCAGGCGGGCCGCGATGCCCGTGCGGCGGCCTCCGGGGTGCCCCCGGAGTGGCCGAGTGAGCTGTTGACCCGAGGTCAGAACGACATGGGGCGCTATCTGGGGTGCTACTTCGAGTACTACCACTCGATGTCCCGGCCCGGTCACCTGATCCGTACGCTGGTCTGCCTGGAGGCCCGCGAGCATGGCGTGGTCTACCAACGAACCGAGCGCATGCGGGTGCGTCCTGGTGCTCGCACCTGCCACAACCGCTATCACGGTCTCGCTTTCCGCCTGGCGGACCGTCTTTTCCTGATCGATCACGAGACGCTCAACGGTAACGAGGTGACCCAGACCATCCTGTTCCCCAGCTTCCGAAGCCAGGTGCATCGTTTGACGGGACTCAAACTCGGAGTTGCCGATAATAGCGAGCGTATGCCTAGCTGCGTGCGCGTCGTTTATGAACGTCTGGATGAAAAGATGAGCGTGCGGCGAGCGCTCAAGACATGTGGGTTGTTGTCCCCGGACGACCCTGAACTCGATTCGGACTTGTGCGATAGGCTCCGTAACGACATTGCACCCGGGGAGCAGCTCTTTCGTGCACGTCACTAAGGCGACGCACGGGCGTCGCCGTGCAAATCAGTAGAACGCGTAGACGTCCATTGCCAGCACCCCATGCTCCACACTGTGATGGACGCGCCGGGCTGGACCACCGGCCCCCATGGCCACCAGAAGCGGCTGAAAGTGCTCGGGGGTGGGGTGGTTCCGGTCAGCCTGGGGCGCCTGCTCCCACTCGAGCAAGGCGGCGCGATCATCTTCGGCCAGGCGTGCTTCGATCCAGTCGGTGAACTCGCTCACCCAGGCCGGCATGTCGGCACCTTGAGCCTGCAGTTCGTGAAGGTTATGGGTCAGGCTGCCGGAGCCGATCACCAGGATGTTGTCGTCACGCAAGGTGGTCAGTCGGTCACCGAGGGTCGCCAACTCGGCATTGGACCATGTGGTGGGCAATGACAGTGAGACGACCGGCACATTCGCCTCCGGAAACATCAATGACAGCGGCACCCAGGCGCCGTGATCCAGGCCGCGCTCCACCGGCGCGGCGTTGAGTTCCCGTGCCAGCCGTCTTGCCAACTCGGGCTCGCCCGGGGCCGGGTACTGACACTCGAAGAGCGCCTGCGGAAAGCCGCCGAAGTCGTGAATGGTTTCCGGTTGTTGGCTGGTGCTGACCATGAGTCGTCGGCTGGCCCAATGGGCCGAGACGACCACGATTGCCGTGGGATGCAGTTCCTGACCAAAGTGCCGCAGGAAGTGGTGTGCCGGTGTCTCGGTCAGGGCCAGCATCGGCGAGCCATGGGAGATGAAGAGGCTGGGTAGCATGGTGACCCTCCTGGTAAAGGCGCGCCCACCCAAGGCAGGCGCGACGTTGGCGTTCGTTTCAGGCAAAGCGGCGGATTGCCGTCAGATTACCGCTGCCGAGTCCCGCTTGCACGAGCAGAGCGAGGGCCCAGAATATCGGGAACTCCCAGCCTCCCCCTTCGTTGGAGAACATCCAGCCGTTGCCCAAGTGGACCCAGGCTGCCCCGAGAAGCACCGGCACCAGCGCCAGGCTGACCCAGCGCGTGAATAGGCCCAGTATCAGAGCCAAGCCGCCACCGACTTCCGCCAGGATGGTCAGGTAGGCGAGGACGCCGGGCAGGCCCAGGGATTCGAAGTAGCCGACGGTACCGGGAATCGTGAAGACGAATACCTTGAGCAAGCCGTGGGCCAAGGTCATGACACCCAGCGCGATGCGCAGCAGGGCGATGGCATGGGGTTGGAGGTTGTCGGTCGTCAGGTGCGTGGCTTGAGTGGTCATGGTCGTGATCTCCATCAGATATCAGTGTGTGTCTTGATGGTTGCCACTCTAGCTGTGATATGAATCGAGATAATCTCTTGTAAAAGCAAATGAGTGTTGCGAAATACGCGACAATGAATGTCACGCCAGGCCTAACTCGCGCTCCCAACTCGGTGGATCGCCCCAGGCCTCGGCAAGCCGGTCCAGGAAACGCTCCACCTTGACTGGAAGGTGACTGCGGGCGGGGTAGAGACCGTGCACGTCGAGGAACACCGGAGATTCCCGAGTGAGCAGGGGGACCAGACGGCCGCACCGGATGCTCTCGGTGACCAGGAAGCTGGGCTGTTGGGCGATGCCCAGCCCGGCCTCGGCGGCCAGGGTGAGGACATCGCCGTTGTTGCTCTCCAGGGGACCACGGGTGGGAAGTTGCCGGCCACCAAACTGCCAGTCGCCACCGCTGCTTCCGGTACGGTAGTGCAGGCAGCGGTGATGCTCTAGATCCTCCAGGCGATGCGGTTCGCCATGCATATCCAGGTAGCCGGGCGAGGCACATAGGAGCAGACGGCAGCGGGTCAAACGACGTGCCACCAGGCTTGAGTCGGGGAGGCTGCCAATACGAATCGCCAGATCATAACCCTCTTCCAGCAGGTCGACTCGGCGATCGTTGAGGTCGAGCCGTACCTCCAGTTCCGGATGTTCGACCATGAAACGTGCCACCAGTGGCGCCAAATGGCGCGTGCCAAAGCTCATCGGGCCGTTGACTCTCAGTCGACCACTGAGCTCCGTAGTGCCGCGTCCCACTTCCGCTTCGGCCTCCTCCAGCGCTTGAAGAATACCCTGAGCTCGCGCCAGGTAAACCTCTCCAGCCTCGGTGAGGTGCAACCGCCGAGTCGTGCGCTGAATCAATCGCACGCCCAGATGCTCCTCCAGCTCCATCACCTGGCGGGAGACCCGAGTGCGCGATAGATCCAGTGCTTCGGCGGCACGAGTGTAACTGCCCTGTTCAGCGACACGGATGAAGGCGGTAATGGCATCCAGCAGTTGCATGGGTCCGTGGTGTTTCCGTGTCAGTGTGTAAAAAGATCAATAGCCGGTCATTTCCAGGAAGCCGATACCCGAGTGACTGCCTTCGACCGTGACATCCCCTTCCCAGTAAGGGAAGACAGTGTCCAGCCAGCGGTCCGGGTGACGGGCTTTCACCGTCACATCGAGATCCTGGCCGGGGAGTCGTAACCGCCATTGCGTAGGAATCTCGCGGTCTTCGATCTCGCTATGTTCGGTCGGGATCAGTTCGATGGCGTCGTCATCCAGGTTGGTAACGTTGCCATCGGGCGAAATCCAGCTACCGGAGAGATAATCACCACCGTCCTCTCCGCCGCCCCGCAGGCGAAAGGCCATGAGTTTGTAGCCATCCGCCAGGTGCAGCGAAAACCAGTCCCAGCCTTGTTGGGCTGGCCCCATGATCTGGCTGCTCCATTCGCGATCGAGCCAGGCGCGTCCGCTGACATTGCGCATTTCCCCGTCGATTTCGACCTGCCCTTCGACTCGGTAGAACGGCTGACTGTAATAGAACGAGCCCTGGCCATCGGCCGTCTTCTGGCTGAAACCATCGACGCCGTGCAGTACCAGTGGTCCTTCGGCGGTCAGGTCGAGCCGATAGCCGAAGGTGTTGTCATCGTCGATTCCACGCGCAGTGACGCTCAAGCTATCCAGATCGCCGCTATCCCTGTCGCGGCTCATGAGTTGCCAGTCATCCAGCCAGGCCGAGAACGGTTCGGTAGTGACACCGGCCTGCCCCTGCTGATCCGGACCCGGGCGACCACGCGCGAAACGTTCGTCAAACCAGTGGTCCTGTGGTGTGGAAAGGGCGGCATGGGCCATCCACAACTGGTCGGTGGACCAAGGGGAGTCGCTGTCATCGTCCTCGTCATCCGGTGAGGCCAGCGCTTGACGGAAAAGTGTCCACTGGATGCCCAGCGGTTCACCATTTTCATCCTCGAGGTTGGCGGTGAGATACCACCATTCGATCCGATAGTCGGGGTGCGGCCCGTGGTCCCCGGGAAACTGAAGGCTGTGGCTCGGTTCTGCCTGAGCGTATTCCATGGCGTCTTCGCCCAGACCGGCATAACCGTTCCCGCTGTCCTCGTCGGGTGGCTCGCTGCGTTGTTGCAGCAGTAGAACCGCAGCCAGCAGCGCCAGCAATACCAGGGCGACCCAGAGTCGGCGAGAGGTGCTGAAACGACGGAGTCGCTTGAATCCACCGAACCTCATGAGGCGTCGAACTCCCTCAGCAAGTGCCTGGGTGGCAGACGCCGGAGACGCCAGGCAGGTAGCAGAGCCGCCAACAGTGTCACGCCCAGTGCCAGTGTCAGGGTCGTGGCGATTTGTCCGGGAAAGATATGCAGCGGTAGCCGCCAGCCAAAGGCGGCGACATTGATGTGCGTCACCAGACTCCAGGCTAGCGCGAGCCCCAGGGGGACGGCCAGCACGGCCGTCAGGCATGCCGCACCGCCGAGTTGGAACAGGCCGGTCACGATCAGGGTATGACGCGGGACTCCCACCGCCCAGACGGGAGCCAGTTGTCGGCGACGCTGTGGCGCCTGGGCCAGCAGGCTCGTCAACAGGGCGATACCGGCAACGGCCAGCGTGAGCCCATTCAAGGCGCGTGTGATCGCGAAGGTCCGTTCGAACACCGCTTGCGATTGCTGTTTCAGGGCCTTCTGATCGGTCAGGCTGTCACGGCCTAGACCGAACCGCTGCCCCAGGGCATCGCTCAGTGCCTCGATCTCTGCCTGACCTTTCGGTGTCAGCAGGATGCCGATCGCCCCCGGTGGGGCGTGAAACTGGTCGGTCAGGCGTGTGGTCGTCAGCATGATCTCTCCGCGTGGGTTGCCGTAATCGGCATACACTGCAGCGACCGGAAACGCCACCGGTCCCTGTGGGGTGCGCAAGGTCAACTGCTGGCCGGGGGAGAGCCCGGTGGTTAGAGCGAGTTGCTCGTTGATCATCACGGCACCCGCCTGCAAGGCCCGCCAGGGATCGTCGTCTGCCAGTGTGTCGAGCAATGGCCAGCGCTCCCTCAACTGCGGCTCGGGCGTAATGCCGTACAAGCCAACGGACTGTGTCACGGACCGAGCCTGCGTGTCGAGTAGCTGGGTATCGCTGCGTCGGGTGGGCAGGAGTGTCACTACGGCATCCTGTTCAGTGAGCCAGTCGGTGATCGCTCCGTGTTTTTCAGCCGGCGGACGCAGGTACAGATCGGCCACCAAACGTTGGTCGAGCCAGTCGAGGAAGGTCAGGCGAAACCCGCCCACCATGCTTCCGACACCGAGGTTGGCAGACAATGCAAGAATCAGAGCCATCATCGCGACCGACAGTCGAGGCAGTTGCAAGTTCAGATCGGCCAGCCCCCACTGTGCCAAAGGGCGATGTCGAAGGCCACGGGCCGCTATCGTCAAGATGGCAGACAATAACGGCGGCAGCCACAGGGCACTGCCCAGCAGCAGGGTCGCAATCATGACAAAACCGAGCGTCAATCCCTGGCGGGGTGGTTGCTGTTGCAGCCACCACCAGAGTGCCGTCGTCGTCAACCACAGTAAGCTGCCCGCCAACGCCATGGCAGCGAGCTGACGACGAAAGCGGCCGTGCCATGCCTGCGATTGCCCCAAGGCCAGGATGTCGAGACGAGCGGCGCGCCATAACGTGCTGGCGCCGGCCGTCAGCAGCCCGCCCAGGGTTACCGCGAGGCCGCCCAGCCAGTAATGCCAGGGCAGGGTCAGTTCACTGCCCAGACGTTCGCCGTACAACGCTTGAAGACTGGCGGCGACATCGGGCAACAGCCATTGGGCGAGCCAGACCCCGCTGACGATCCCGGTAAGCGCGCCGACCAGCCCCAGTAACAGCAGCTCGGCGGCGAGTAGCATCACCAGCGCACGTCCTGTCACACCGAGTGCCCGTAGCGTGCGCAGCAGCCCCAGACGCTGCTCGAGTGTCAGGCTGAGGGCGGCATGGACGATGAACAGCCCGACGACGAGCGCCAGCAAGCCCATGGCCGTCAAGTTCAAGTGGAAGCTGTCGGTCAATTGCCCCGGCGCGGCCAGATTGTCGGCTCGCTGTCGTACCCAGGTGTCGGGCAGGGTCACCGTTGCCTCCGGCGCGATGACGAGATGGCTCGGCTCTGATCGGTCGAGGAGTGCCAGGGCGGCGGCGATATCCATGATCGCGAGTTCCGGTGGCAGTGTGCGGTCGGGGGTCAGAGGAGGCAGCTCCCGGCCCGACACCAGCTCGGGCGTGGCGTTCGTGCCACCAGGGAAGGCAGATAGCGTCTCCGGCGCCAGACGGGTCCGATAGGGCGGGCGCAGGAAATCCGTCAGTGTATCGCTGCGCTGGCCGGCGGCCATGCCGGCATCGCCAGGCAACGTCAGCGGGTCGATGCCCATCACCGTGAGTGGCTGACCATCCTTCAACGTGACCTCGCCTTCGACCACTGGTGAAACGGGGATGCCGTCGCGACGCAGGTCCAGGAAGTCATCATGGCTCGGTGGTTGGCCGTCCCGCCGCTCGACACGGTCAAGCTGCTGGCTGAACAGGGCATCGGCACGGGCGTAACTGTCGCGTGCCGAGGCATTGATCGCCTGCACGCCACTCCAGAGCGCACTGGCCACCCAAAGGCCGATCACCAGCATGACTAGCTGGCCGGGATGGCGGCGATAGTGCGACAGCAGCGTGAGGAGGGCGGTGCGATAGGCGGACAGGCTCACGGCTCGATCGTCTCCAGTCGCCCGTGGTGCAATCGCAGACAGCGGTTCATGGGGTCGGCCACCCGCGGACTGTGTGTCACCAGCAGTAGGGCAGAGCCCGTCTCCACGACCAATTCCATGAGCAAGGCCAGCACATCGTCGGCATTGCGCTCATCGAGATTGCCGGTGGGCTCGTCGGCCAGCAGCAGGTTGGGGCGTACCGCCAGTGCCCGACCAATGGCAAGCCGCTGCTGTTGCCCGCCGGAGAGCTGTTCCGGGTAGTGGTCCCGGTACTTGGCGAGGCCCAGGCGCTCAAGGAGTTCCACGGACCAGTCCGGTACTTCCTGCTTTGCCAATCGTGCCTGCAGTCGCAGGTTATCGCTGACCGTCAGTGTCGGCACCAGATGGAATGCCTGGAATACCAGCCCGAGGCGATGACGACGCAATGCCGATCGTTGTGCCTCGTTCATGGCGTCCAGCGCCCGGTCGGCAAGCCAGATACGCCCGCTGTCGGGTGTGTCGAGTCCAGCGGCCAGATGCAACAACGTCGACTTGCCGCAACCGGATTCACCCATCAAGGCCAGGCTCTCGCCGGCCGCCAATTGCAGGCTGACGCCACGCAATACTGACAACGGGCCCTGGGGCGTGGCATAGGACTTGCTGACATCACGCAACTCGAGCATGGCATTTCCTTGCATGCGTTTCGTGACCGGCATGGTCCCATAAAAAAGGCGCCACCCGAAGGCAGCGCCCAATACCTCTCGGCCGGCGAGACTGCCGAACGGGCTCAGTTATCGTTGGCCCATACTGCGACCCCCTGTGTTTCGACATAGACCGAATAGAGTGACTGGCTTCCGGTGATGAATAGCCGGTTACGGCGTTTGCCGCCGAAGCAGACGTTGGCACAGGGTTCGGGCAGGTGGATCTTGCCGATCAGATCGCCATCGGGAGCGTAGATGTGGACACCGTCATGGTCGTCGGCATCGAACAAGCCGCCGAAGATCGCGCCACACCAGAGATTGCCGTCCACATCGACGGCCAATCCATCGACGAACCCAGCGCCGACATCGGTGAATTGCCGTTCGTTGGTGATGCGGGCGCCATCGTCGACGACGTCCCACATCAGGATCTGATGGGGGTGATCCTCCTTGTGAGTGCCGCCGGTATCAGAGACATAAAGCCGGGAATAGTCAGGGGAGAAGCCGATACCGTTGGGCTTTTCGACTTCCGCCATCTTTTCCACATCGCCGCTGTCCGGATCGATCCGATAGACGGCCTCGGGCAACTCGAATTCGGCCACATGCCCCTCATAATTCATGAGGATGCCGTAACCCGGGTCGGTGAACCAGATACCGCCATCGGGATGCACGATGACATCGTTGGGGGCGTTGAGCGGCTTACCGTCGTACTCCTCGGCAATCACCGTGATGCTGCCATCGTGCTCGGTGCGGGTGACCCGGCGCGTGTCGTGTTCACAGGTCAACAACCGGCCTTCGCGGTCGCGGTTGTTGCCGTTGGAGAAGTTCGAGGGTTCGCGGAATACGCTCACTTCACCGGTCGCTTCCAGCCAGCGCATCTGACGGTTGTTGGGGATGTCGCTCCAGACCAGATAGCCGCCGTCGCCGAAGTAGACCGGCCCCTCCGCCCATCGAAAGCCGGTGGCCAGCCGCTCGACGGCGGCATTGGCCAACCGGTAGGGCGCAAAACGGTCATCGATGATCTCGAAGGCGGGATCCGGATAGGAAACCAGCGAGCCATCCCAGGGCCTGTCGTCCTGGGCAAGCAACCCGCTGGGTTTGAGCGCGGCGACAGCGCCGGTGGCAGCAGCGGCGCCGAGAAAGCCACGGCGGCTCAGGTTGGCGTGTTGTATGGCGAGCCGAGGTGCATCCGTCATTATTCTTGCCTCCTGTCATAGGTCGTCATGGCCCGGCGAAGACGTCGCCGGGCAAGGCTGATGCTTAGGAGATGACTTAGGTGCCAGGGATGCGAGTCGACTTAGTAGCGTAGTTGGCTTTCCGGAACTTTGCTTAATGCTCGTGATCGTGCCCGCCGCCATGATCATGACCGTGATCCGCATGCTCCGGGGCGGGCTCGGCATCGGCCAGTGCTGCATGCAGCAGTTCGGCATTGTGGCGCATCATGCCGAGATAGGTGCTGGCGTCTCCCTCTTCGGCCAGGGCATCGGCGTAGAGAGTACCGGCAATGGTCAGGTCGGCCTCTTCGGCGACCTGATTCAGAGTGGATGGGTTGGTCATGCTCTCGTGAAAAAGGGCCTGGATGTTCTGTTCCCGAATGAGGTCGATCAACTCGGCCATGTCCGAGGCGGAGGAATCGGCCTCGGTGGACAGCCCCGCCGGGGAGAGGAAGCGTACGCCGTAGGCATCGGAGAAATAACCAAAGGAGTCGTGACCGGTGACGACGCTGCTGCCCTCGGGGAGCTCACCGAGGCGCTCACGGATATCCGTATCCAGCGCCTCGATCTCGTCGAGATAGCGTTCGGCGTTGTCCTGATAGTCGCTTTCGTTGTCCGGATCGGCCTGGATCAAGCCGTCGCGGATGTTCTCGACATAGGTCGTGGCCAGTGACAGATCCTGCCAGGCGTGGGGATCGACATCGCCATGGTCGTGATCATCGTGGTCGCCGTGGTCGCCGTGGTCGTGGTGATCGTAGTCCAATGCCTCGATACCGTCGGTGGCCGTGACCAATATCCCATCGTAATCGCTGGAATCGATCAAGCGCTCCATCCAGCCTTCGAACTGCAGGCCGTTGAAAACCACGACATCGGTATCGGCGATCGCCTGGACATGGCGTGGACTGGGCGAGAAGACGTGGGTGTCGCCTTCCGCGCCCACCAGCGGGTCGACGTCGACATGTTCCCCACCGACATTGTCGACCATATCCGCCAGGATGCTGAAACTGGCGATGACTTTGAGGTCGGCACTGGCCATCGACGGTGCCAGAACCAGCAGCCCGGCACTCAGCAGGGACGTGGCTGTAGGACGGTGTGACATGGAGATTCCTCCTTGAGATGACTGATGGATATGAGGGAACGGGTCAACCTGGTTCCTGAGCCTCGAGCGGGGTGGCGGTACGACGGCGTTTGGCCAGCAGGCTGTGGTGGCGTCCCAGCAACGCCGATAGCACATAACCGATGCCGGCCAGCATGATGATCGCGGGGCCGGACGGCAGCGACAGGTGATAAGAGAGCAGCAGACCGCCGAGACTGGCGATGATCGCGACACCGATGGCGATGCCGATCAGCCCTTCCAGACGCTTGCTCCAGAACCGGGCCGTGGTCGCGGGTAGCATCATCAGGCCGACTGCCATCAACGTGCCCAGGGTCTGGAAACCGGCGGTGAGATTGAGGACGACCAAGCCCAGGAACAGGCCATGTACGCGACCGCTCTTGATGCCCTGACCGCGCAGAAACAAGGGGTCGAGACACTCCACGACCAGGGCCCGGAACATCACCGCGATGAGGATCACGATCAGGCTGCTCATGCCGGCGATCAGCACCAGCGCGGTGGTGTCCACCGCGAGGATCGAGCCGAACAGTACGTGGGTCAGGTCGACACTGCTGCCGCACACCGATACCAGCATGACCCCGGCAGCCAGCGAAATCAGAAAAAAACTGGCCATGGCCGAGTCTTCGCGATGGCCGGTCATCTGCGACACACTGCCGGCCAGGCCGGCCACCAATAACCCGGAGAGTACACCTCCCAGGCTCATCATCGGCAATGAGAAACCAGCCAACAGGAAGCCGAGCGCCACGCCCGGCAGGATAGCGTGTGCCATGGCATCGCCGATCAGGCTCATGCCGCGCATCATCAGGAACACGCCGAGTGGCGGTGCAGCCAGTGACAGCGCCAGGCTGGCGATCAGGGCGCGTTTCATGAAGCCGTAGTCGAAGGGGATCAGAAAGACAGAATCAAGCAATGCCAGCATCAGCTCGGGTCCGGAAAGGCAAAGGGCAGGATGGGTTTGGTCTGCGGCATGGGATGGCCATGCTGACGCTCGATAAGCTCCGCGGGTGTGCTCCAACGACCATGGCCGTCGGCCAGCACCAGCACACAGTCGGCCAGGCGGGCGAGCTGTTCCAGATCATGCAGTACCACGATGATGGTGGTGCCATTGGCGGCCATGTCGCGCAGTACCTGGGTGATGACCTCGACGGTCTCGCGGTCGACGTTGGCGAACGGTTCGTCGAGCAGCAGCAATTCCGCTTCCTGCATCAGGGTGCGGCCCAGCAGAGCCCGCTGGCGCTGGCCGCCGGAGAGTTCGCCCAGCGGGCGGTGGGCCAGCGACGAGATACCGAGGCGGCTCATGACGTCGCGTGCCTGGCGATAGTGTGGCCCGCAATAGCCCTTCAGCGCGCCGTGACTGGGCCAGGTGCCGGTCATGATCAACTCTTCCACGCTCATCGGGAAGGTCAGATCCAACGGCAATTCCTGCGGCAGCCAGGCGCGACGTTCGCGAGGGATATCGCAATCGATCCGGCCGGCAATGGGTGTCAGCATCCCCATGATCGCCTGGATCAGTGTGCTCTTGCCGGCGCCATTGGCGCCGATCAACGCCGTGATCGCGCCATCCTCGAAGGTGCCCTCGAGGTGTTCGAGTACCGTGCGACCGCCTTGCGCCAACTGCAGGTCGTGAAGCTGCAAATGTGACATCAGGCTAACCATCCTGCTGCCCACGCGACGGCCAGCCACAGCAGTGCCAGTGGCGCCAGCACCAGCAACAGCCGGCGGCGTGCCGACAGGGACATCAGTGAAAAGTGGCAGGGCCCTTCGGGGCGATGCCGGTGAGTGCGGTGCACCATGGTGATGAACCTCCGATAAAACGGTGTAAGTTATAACATAACAAAACTAGAGCGAGCAATCGCGTCTTGATAGCTTGGCGATCGGGGCATCATCCATGGAACTTCCAGCGGCAGATTATGTGCGATGCCTTCGCGCCCCCTTCGGTGCTGATCTCATCGGGAACGAGCCCCGGTCAACGGCTGGGGAGCAGTACGCGTTTGACCCAGACCAAGATTGCTCGCTCTGACCATCTCGCAGGTTGAGTAGGGAAAGGTTTACATATACTATAAAATAATAAAATTCATAAACCCTGGAGGTCAGCATGATCGGAGAGCGATTGAAACGCGCCCGCGCCGCTGCTGGTTTATCGATGCTGGCTCTGGGACAGCATGCCGGCGTCAGTGCCAATATGATCAAGAAGTACGAGCATGATGAAAACATGCCCGGCTCCAGTGTTTTGATAAAGCTGTCCAAGGCGCTTGGCGTTCGCACTGAGTATTTCTTCCGCCCGGTGCAGGTCGAGCTCGGTGAGGTGGAGTATCGCAAGCGCTCATCGATGCCGGCAGGTATTCTCAAGCGTGTCCACGCAGATGTGTTGGACCAGGCGGAGCGTTGGCATGAGCTCGCAAACCTGTGGCCGAACTTCCCGGTAGCCGATTTTGTGTTACCAGATGGATTGCCAGAGCGGATTGACACCCTCGACGAGATAGAAGCCATCGCCGACGGCGTGCGGTCAAGCTGGCAGCTAGGTCAAAATCCTATCCCGGACCTCGTTGATGAACTCGAGGCCCGAGGTATCCTCGTCATCATGACGGATGTCGATGAACACACTAAGTTCGATGGTCTCCAAGCGCAGATTGCGGGACTGCCCGTTATCGTCGTCTCAACCAACTGGCCGGGAGATCGTCAGCGCTTCACTCTGGCACATGAACTAGGGCACCTACTGTTGCAGGGACGATTGGCGGCTACGCTGGATGAGGAGCAAGCCTGTAACCGATTTGCCGGCGCATTTTTGCTTCCTGGGGAGCCGATGCGCCTGCAGCTCGGCGAAACACGCCATCGTCTAGAGCCAAAGGAGCTCTATCTGTTGAAGATGGAATATGGGCTGAGCATGAAAGCCTGTCTCTTCCGTGCCAAGGATCTTGGCATCATTTCGCCGGCGGTACATCGCGGCATGGTGATTCAGTTCTCGAAAAACCGCTGGAATAAGGTTGAACCAGGTCGTCCTTATCCGCCGGAAACCACCTTAACGTTCCAGCAACTCGTCTACCGAGCGCTCGGTGAAAGTATTATCGGAGAGTCCAAGGCGGCAGAGTTGATAGGAATGCCCCTGATGCAGTTCCATCAAGAGCGGAAGCTGGAGCAGCTGGATGCAGTTGCTGATCAGTGACGCCAACATACTGATTGACTTGGAAGAGGGTAGGGTGCTGGAGAGGTTGTTCCAGCTTCCCTACCATTTCAGCGTCCCCGATGTTCTCTTTGCCGAAGAGTTGGAGAACCAGCATGGCTACCTGTTGGAGATGGGGTTATCGCAGCGCGAACTTAGCCCTCAGTCACTTCAATATGCTGCCGGATTGATTGCCCATGCCACCGGTGTCAGCAGCAATGACTGTTTTGCACTGGCCCTCGCCAAGCAAGAACAGTGTCCACTACTTACCGGCGACCAGCGACTCCGAGGTGTAGCAGAGCAAGAAGGTGTAGTGGTGATGGGCACGATCTGGGTTATCAACCAACTGGTGCAACATCAGTACCTATCAATCAGAGACGCCAAGGATGCGTATGAACGCATGCGCACCAACGGCAGACGTCTTCCCTGGGAGCTGGCATTCCGCAGTCTAGATGAATTGATGGGGCAGTAAGTCACACCATGGTTCGCCTGCTTTCTCACTACCTGTTTGTCCACCAATAACTCCACCTGGTACAGCAATCACTCCACAAGTGAGCCTTCCTCTCGGAACTAGCGAAAAAACCAAGTTCACTCGTCCGGATCCTGGGGTTCCCAAAGAACCGTGCCGACTACACTGATCATCCGGCAAATAATCAATTCTTTGATCTATACTGTATATTGTTCGCTTCATAATTTCTTTGAGACAGTTTTTTTACCAACAGTTCAGATTTTTTCAACCAACATCTTGAGGTAGATGACTATAGCACTAGACACTCCTAAAGATATCCAGCTTGTATATACCCAAACCAATATCAACTTCACTTTTCTAGGTGCCTCATCAATAAGGTGTTCCTTGTCTTTAATATAAAATCGCTTTACAAGTTGGTTTCGTTTGAATAATATCGCCATCCCATAATAGGTCATTCTGGAAAGCGAAAAAGGCAAGCCCTTAAAGTATTTCTTCTCGGGAGCAGACCACTCGCCAAAATAGTAGTCAGCTTCGTCGATTTTGAACAAAGCAATAATACAGGCGGCAATGAGCAATAATAAACCCAGCCCTCCCAGGAAAGTTCCTATCCAGCCTAGGGTAGATTCAACTATTGCCATCACTCCCCCAAGATTCGAATATAAACTCCCCGGCGGCTTCACCTGCCGGTTCCAATGATTTAGCGCCTCCGTATGTACCTACGCTTGTGGAAATAACACCACACACAATCCTGCCGGAGGGGGTCATGCTGATGACCATACACATTTCACTACCAGCGGCCGCTCCAATAGCTGCACCGAATGTACGCCCCGCCAGCTTCCCGTATTCGATATACTTAATTTGCCGGCATTCCTGCTCACGACCTTGGGTGCAGGCGTCAGTAATATTCTCCCGAGTCGCTATTGCGTCCCACCATTAATTAAGTGCCCTTTAGGAATCAAGATATTTACTTAATATTCAAACCAGCTGATTGTTATCATAATAACCTTAGCATTCACTTAGAGTGATTATAGCATCTTGATTACAATGCGAAGCGATATAAAAAAAGATGCGGACAATAAACATATAAAGCAATTGGCGTATAGGTAGACCAACAGCCTTCTCAGCCTCAAAGGTGAATCATGAATCAACTTTCTATCAGCGTGGGAAAACATTTTTTTTGCGATTCTTGTTTCCCAAAAAAGGATAGCCAATCCATATACCCCCATCCTGCTAAAAGAGAATGGTAGGCCCTTGAGATGAAGCTGTTCAGGTGAGGCCAGTTGTCCAAAATAATCATCAGCCTCATCGATTTTAAATAATGACACGAGGCAAGCTATCACCAACAGAAAAAAACCAATTACACCGAGTAGAGAACCTGTCCACCCAAGCACGTTGGTAACCTGATCTATTATATCATTCATGATATGCCACTTCGTATATATAATTACCTACTTCTCCACCAATAAGTTCTAAAGCTTTTGCCCCACCATAGGAACCTGCACCAGCAACGGCTACACCACATGTCAACCTACCTCGAAAATCAAAGCTGACGATAAAGCACACTCCACGACTGACCGCGACACCACTACCCAAAGCACCACCTGCCACCCGCCCCGCCAGCTTCCCATATTCGATATATTGGATACGCTGGCATTCCTGCTCACGATCCTGGGTACAGGCATTGGCGATTGTTTCTTGAGTCGCTTTTATATCCAATCCGACGCCAACGGCACTTCCGATACTGCTTAGCTTGGAGGCCAATCCGACACGAACTACCGCCTCGGACACGGTGGGAATCTCGAATTTCTGGAAACCTTCCGTCGCCGTTCGTAAGTGGTGAACGGTTTGACGGGCTTCGACACCGATCTTCTGCTTCAACGCTTCGCCGGTGGCGGGGAGATTCAGTGGACGGCGTAGCCAGCTCGGCACGGCGGCATCGATGCGCTGAAAGGCGGCCTGGCGAAGGCTGTGGAACTCCTCTCGCGACTGGCGAACCGCCGGATCCAGCGTGCGTTGGTACAGGTCAGCCAAATCGTCGAGTTCGCTACGTACCCGGTTGAACAGGTTCTGTCCCGCCGACGAGATCAGCCCGACGGCGGTCGATGCCGATGACAGCGAGGCATCGGACGAGGTGCTCTCGGACTCCCTGGTCAGCGCGATATCCTCGAACGCGCCCCAATGATCGACCATCGCTTGCGCCTGCGGCGGTTCCAGACGCTGAACCGTGTCCTGCACCTTGCGCGCCTCATCCATCAGTCGGGCTTCGTCGGCCTGACACTGCTGGTTGTCGGGATCGCTGAGCACGACCATCGAGCCCGGCAGCACGACATCGCCCAGATGGCCGTTGAGGCGCTCGAACATGGCGTCCACATCGGGAGTGGCTGCGGGCAGGAGATCACGCTTGAGTTCGGCTCGGGACGTCAGCTTGCGGACGATGACGAAGCCGGGATCCACCCCCTCCTTGTCACGGCTGACTTCGTGATCGTCAGCATCGTCACGGGGGCCGTTCGATTCACTCGCCGAATCAGGATTCCGGGGCGCCGTCTCGTGCTTGCCGGACGACGCCTGTTCCGAGGGAGTGGCACCGGTACTCGCCGCCGCGCCCTGCCCACCCAGGTCGAAGCGACCCACCTGCGACGGACTCCCCGTCTTGACGGAAGAACTCGCCTCGACGACACCGCCACAGGAGGTGGCGCTGCCACGCATGGCGGCCGGGGCGCCCTCGACGCTGTACCAGTCCAGGCCGGTGGTGATGGTGGCACCACAGGAGCTCTTGTCGCCGACCCGAGCGGCCGGCACGCCATCCACGAAGACGCTCGAGGCGCCGGTCACGATACGGTGGGGGCCGCCCGTGCAGGAACAGTTCACACGATCGCCGAGCTTTGCTTGATCCATCCCTGATCTCTTTCCGTTGTCCACGACGATGTCAGCCTACGGATCGACGCGTCCGGGAGCTAGAGGCAAGAGGCCAGTGTCATGGATGTCTTACATGACGTGTCGGTGATGTCTTATGCGGACAGCGGATTGTCATTGAGGAGCGATCAGTAACGCAGGTGCACGCCCAATTGATCCGGCCCCATGACCCAGGCGTACTCGTAGTCGATCTGCATGTCGCCGAACGACAGTTCCGCCGGCTGGAAGCGGTTGATTGCATGGCCGGCCTGGCCGGGTTGGCTCCATAACTGAAGCTCGCTGACCAGCATGCCGGTGGCGAAGCTGATGGCGCCGTCATCCGGCCGGTCGTCGCCCACGCCGATCACCAGGCCGCCGACGGTGTTCACCGCCAGGGAACCCAGGCGGGCGCGCCAACCACGGCGGCGGCGCTCTTCCTCGGCGGTTTCTTGAATCACGTCGCGGGCGCGGGCCAGCCGATCGTCAGGGTCCTGGCCGCTGATTTGCTCCAGCTTACGGCGGGCCTCGGGATGGGGCTGTCGATCGAGCAACATGCCGCCCAGCGCCAGGGCCGATTTGACTGCGCCGACGCGTGCATCGAAGCGATCGTCGCTGCTGTTGCCTTCACTGGATTGCCAGGCATTGTAGGCCAGGCTGCCGGCGTAGAACGTCGTCCAGCCGGTCTGCCAGTAGTCGGCATGGCGCTCGCCCCGTTCCAGCGCATCCTGATAGGCATGCCACTCCTGCTCGGCGGACTGCGCCATGGCGAGCGGAGACGACACCAACAGCAAACTGACGACAAAGGTGAGCCATAGGGCGCGAGAAGTAGGCATGGGCATATTTCCGTCGGCGTTGAGCGATCCGCCCAAAAGATAGCACTTGCACACGAATTCGCCCATCAGTTGCCCGGACGCGGACCCGACCGGCCCGCGCCATCATGTGGAAGTGAGTGTTATTCGACCAGCGCGTTCAAACGATCCGGGAAGTTGGTGAAGATGCCATCGACGCCCCAATCGAGCAGCCGCTGCATCCCTTCTTCCTCATTGATGGTATAGACATGCACCAGCAGGTCGTTGGCCTGGGCCTGTTCGACGAAATCGGCATCGATCACCTGCAACTCTTCCTCGCCGTAGGTCAAGTTCGTGCCGACACCGACGGCATACTCGCGGATCGCCTGGAAGTCCTCGTCGGTGGTCTCCTCCGGTCCCGGTGTGACGCCGGTCCATTCGACCAGCTCGTCATCGCCTTCCTCTTCGGGGTAGTACCATACCAACTGTACCAGTGGGATATCGGCATTCAGTTCATGAACCGTTTTCAGGCTCTCGTCGCTGAACGACTGGATGATCACTGAACCGGACTCCACCAGGCCGTGATCTTCCAACGCCTCGACCAACGATTCCTCGAGGTCCGAATACAGTTCGGGCGACTTGATTTCCAGATAATAGCGCTCGTCGGTGCCGAATCGCTCGATGACCTCGTCGAGCGTCAGAATCTCGTTCCCAGCGTACTCGTCGTCGGCGTAGTCCGGGAACTCGTCGTTGAACCAGGACCCGGCATCCAGGGCCTTGAGCTCTTCCAGGGTGTAATCCTTCAGGTCCCCCTCGCCATCGGTGGTGCGATCGATGGTCTCGTCGTGGAACACCACCAGTTCGCCATCGGCGGTCATCTGGACATCCATCTCCAGGTAGTCCGCCTCCATCTCCACAGCCTGCTCGAACGCCGGCCAGGTCGCCTCGGGCGCGTGGCCGCTGGCGCCCCGGTGCGCGATCACCTGAAACGACTGCAGGTCATCGAGATGCTGCTGAATCGGACCGGCGTCGGCCGCGACCGGCCCGGGCAGAGCTATGCTGCCCAATGCCGTCATGGTAGCCAGCCCCAGTGTCCTTTGGCGATGTGATACAGACATAACGACCTCCTTTTTATTGAATGGTTATATAACAACCTACGTGGAACAAGGAGGGGAAGCAAATGGGGGAGTTGATGGACTACCAATGGATCCACTCAGAGAGCTCGGCACGGTTGGCGATCTCGATCTGTTGCGCGCGCGGCTCGGGTTCTGAATGGTTCGGGTTCACGCCTATCGTCAGCAGGGCATAAAGGACCAGCGGGCCTCGGCAGTTCAGCACCAGACGACCGGCTTCCATGCCGTAATCGGCTTCGATGAGTCGTCGTTCGGCTTCAGGCAAGCGTTGGTCAGGGATCAAACAGACATCGACATAGGTTTGCCAATCCTGGTCATGAGTTTGATCGTGCGTTCCTAACATCGCACCACAGGCTTCGGGAATGTCACGAAAGCGGCTCAGTACGAAATCCCGGTAATCCTGATGTTTTTCGCAAAAGGCGCGAACATGCCAGCGCCCGGCGGCAAACACCAAGGTGTGAGGCACAATGATACGGTCTTCCCCTTCGGGAGCCCGAAACGAGGCGTAATTCACTTCCAACCGCTCGTTTTGCCTGGCTGCCTTGACCAGGGCGCGAACCACGGCCGGTGATAACTGGCGACTGGGTAACGGCAGCGATTCGGTGTTGGCGACGCCGATTCCCAATCCGGCAAACGGAGAGTCGAGTTGTGTATTGGACCCCAGGAAATGTAAATACTCTTCCACTTTGCCCAGCGTATAACAGGGTTGAAAAGTATCCTGTGGAATAAAGCCTTTCCGTGAATTGTCGTATATCAGGTTAGCGGGCGCTTGCTTACGATATTGGCGAATCATCTTCTGGGCCTGCTGTCGCCCTATATCAAAGGCAGTCCCCAGTTGTGATGCCGTGATACGTCCTTCCCATAACGCCAGAATTTCTATCAGCCGATAACGTGCCAGTATGTCCCATGGCAACGACGTTGTTTCCGTCATATATGATTCCCCGCCGTACCTGAATTATTCACTCTCGGGCCCATGAACCGGGCTGAAAACTGTGCTGGTTCGATATACATCGTTGGCAGGATACAACACAGAGTGCTTATATGTTTCTAATCAATAATAACCGCAGGGAAGTGAAATGTTGCAATATCGGTATTGGGCAAAAGCCAAACCAGGAGGCGAGGGAGCACAATGCCATTTGCTGCCTTACCACAGTCTGGACGTGGCTGCTGTGGGCTGGCTGCTTCTGGCACCGGAGCGCCCACTGACGCAATTGCTGGCGGCTCGCCTCGATTTGCCTCCCGAAACACTTCGGCGTTTGTTCGTTTTCTTACTCGGCTTGCATGATATCGGCAAGTTTTCGCGGGCATTTCAAGGTTTGGCTAGCCCAGAGGGCGTCAGTCTGGTGCCTGCACTTGAGCGCTACGCGTATACCGCGCGCCATGACCAGTTGGGGGCCGTACTATGGCAAGCCCACTGGTTGGAATGGTTGCGTGATGACACGCTGCAATGGCCTGGCGATATTCCTCCACGTCGTGAACGTCATCAGTTGAGTGAGACCTTGCGTGTATTGCTGGCGCCGATGTTCGGCCACCATGGCCAGCCAGTGGAAGCCGGTAATAGTGAGGTGCGAGCATTTTTCGGTCATGACGGTGTTGCCGATGATATCGAGGCCGCACGTCAGTTCGTCAACGATTGGGCGGCTTTCATGCCTCCGTCATGGCCAGTGGAAAAACTGGTATCCGAGGCGTGGTGTGACACTCTGCGTGCCTTGAGTTGGACCATTGCGGGATGGGCTACCCTCAGCGATTGGCTGGGGTCGAATCGCGATCATTTCGCGTATTGCCAAGATGAGATGCCGCTGGGTGACTACTGGCCAATGGCCCTGGAGCGTGCGCAGCAAGCGCTCCAGGAAAGTGGCTTTGCGCAGACTCCCGAGCCGGTAGCGTATGCGGGTCTATCCAGTTGGTTTGACGGAAAGTCGATTACGCCGACCCCGCTTCAGCGGGAAGCCGAAACCTTGCCCATCGGTGATGGCCCCCAGTTGTTCATCCTCGAGGACGTGACTGGCGCTGGCAAGACCGAGGCGGCTTGCATCCTCGCCCAGCGGTTGCTGGCAGCGGGTCACGGTGAGGGGCTGTACTTCGCCTTGCCGACCATGGCGACCTCCAATGCCATGTATGAACGATTGGGGAATTTGCATCAACGCTTCTATGCCGAGGTATCTCGGCCTTCCTTCGTGCTGGCCCATGGCGCCCGTGAACTGAACGATACCTTCGTGAAGGCCGTGGCAGCGGAGCAGCCGGGGGATCAGGACTACGCGGCCGATGACATGACGGCTACCACGCGCTGCAATCGCTGGTTGGCTGACTCACGTAAAAAATCACTGCTGGCCGATGTTGGAGTAGGCACCATCGATCAGGCATTGATGGGACTATTGCCTTTTCGCCATCAGACGCTGCGTCTTTATGGCTTGGCGCGCAAGGTGTTAATCGTCGATGAAGTGCATGCCTACGACCATTACATGCAGACGCTGCTCAGCCAACTGCTGGCGCATCATGCCCGGCAGGGCGGTAGCGCCATTTTGCTGACAGCGACCTTGCCACGCGGCATGCGCGAAGAGCTCGCGATGGCATGGAGCCAGGGGCTGGGACAAGGGCCGGCGTCGCTTCAGGCGGATAAGTTCCCGTTGCTGACTCAAGTTGGCCCGGAAGGCCAGCGCGAAGTCCCGCTCGCCACGCGCCCGGAGGTAACGCGGGAGGTCGGCATCGACTGGCTGACCACGGAGGAGCAGGCGCTTGAGATGGTGATGGCAGCGGTGGACTCGGGAGAATGCGTCGCCTGGGTACGCAACACCGTGGATGACGCCATCCGAGCCTACGAGCAGCTCTGTCAGCGCCATCCCGATCCCGAGCGGTGCCTATTGTTTCATAGCCGATTCGCCATGGCGGACCGTCAGCGCATTGAATCGAGTGTTATTGAGCGGCTGGGCAAACCTTCCACCGCCGGCCAGCGCCAGGGGCAGGTGTTGATCAGTACGCAAGTCTTCCAGGAATCGCTCGATTGTGATGTTGACCATATGGTCAGCGACCTGGCGCCCATCGACCTGCTGATCCAGCGTGCTGGCCGTTTGCAGCGTCATGAGCGGGGCGTGCGTCGTACACCAGAGGTTTCCATCCTTGCCCCTGAGTGGTGCGAAACGCCGGATGCTCAATGGCTCAAGCGTGTGCTACCAGGTACGCAGGCTGTGTACCGCGATACATCTCTACTGTGGCTGACCCAGCGTGTATTGCGTGAGTTGGGCGCGATTCGGATGCCCGACGAGGCACGTGCCCTGATCGAAAGCGTTTACGGGAAGGTCGCCGGCCTAGTGCCGGATGACTTGCAGGAGGCACGTTGGGAGCAGCGTGGAATGCAAGGCGTAGCGGTCTCGATGGCCAACTTCAATGCACTCGATCTGGCGCAGGGCTATCTTCGGCACCCTGAGTTCGACCAATGGCAAGAAGAGCAGGAAATCGGCACGCGCTTGGTGGATGAGCCGACGGTCAATGTCGTTCTACTCAAGTACACGCCCGGTGATGAGCTATCGCTTTGGGCCGAGGACGAGCGTCACGCCGACATGCTCAGCCAGGTCAAACTGCGCCAGAGCCAGGCGCAAAAGCTGGCGGAGCTACCGTGCGATTTCCAGTCTCAATGGGAAACCCTTCAGGAGCGTTACAAGGCGCTGCGCTTCACCCAGCCTTGGCTGGTCGCAGCCGATTCCAACTGTACCTATGACGCCCAGTGGGGCGTGAGGTTTTCAAGGGAAGGAGAAAATCCCCGCTGACGCGGGGAACGGGTTGGCGTATAGGCCAGTAACGGGTCATCCCCATTTAGATGAGGAACCGTGCCGATGATCTCACTCTTTGGGTTTGAGCGTCCACGCGAGAGTCTTTTAGATCATGCTCTACGTGTTTTTAGGTTTAGGCTAGTAACTTGCATTAAGTTGTTGGTCGAGGTTATCCTCAGGCTGTTATGTGCTTATGAGGAGCTCTGGTCGTGCGTAACTGGCTTGAGGAAGCGTTCTGGAAGATTGGCGAATGGGACTGGGTGAGCATCGTCGTGAAGACTGCCTGTTTCTCTATCCCGCGAGTGGTTGTTCGTCTCATTAAAAGGAGGGAAAAGAGGTAATGAACCTGCTCAACGATCCATGGCTGCCTTTCCTGACCAGGGAAGGCGCCACCGTTTACCGACCGCCTTGCGCAGTAGCCGACCCCGAGATTACCGATCTCGCGCTGCCCCGGGCGGATTTCCAGGGGGCCGCCTACCAGTTCCTGATTGGCTTGTTGCAAACCGCGTTGCCGCCGCAAGACAACGGCGAATGGCTGGATCGCTTTATTGAGCCACCCGGCGCCGATGAGTTGACGGCGGCTTTTGCGCCTCTTACTGCCGCCTTCGAGCTGAAAGGCGATGGCCCTCGCTTTATGCAGGACCTAGACTCGCTCGATGACGTTAAGGAGGCCACTGTCAGTGGGCTATTGATCGATGCGCCTGGGGCGAATGGTATCAAGAACAACACTGATTTCTTCGTCAAACGTGGGCGGGTCGAGACGATGTGCGAGGACTGCGCCGCCTTGGCGCTGTTCACCATGCAGATCAATGCACCGGCTGGTGGGGCGGGCATTCGCGTCGGTCTGCGAGGCGGCGGACCATTGACCACACTGGTATTGCCGGAGGCAGCCGATGCTAGCCTGTGGTCTCGTCTATGGCTGAATGTGTTGACGCCCAAGGCGCTGACGCGGTCCGGGCAAGTATGGCAAGCACCACACGTTGATGATGACGCCTTGTTCCTGTGGATGGCACCGACCCGAGTCAGTGACAAGAAGGGCACGGAAGTCCTGCCCGACGGCATGCATCCACTGCATCCTTATTGGTCGATGCCGCGCCGTTTCCGGCTGCTGTTCGAGGATGCCCCGTGTCGTTGCGATATCTGTGGGCGGGATGCCACTCGCGTTGTACATCGTATCCGTGCCAAAAAACAAGGTGCCAACTACGACGGGCCTTGGCTGCATCCACTGACCCCGTATCGCCGTGATCCCAAAAAGCCGGACGAGCCGCCACTTTCCATCAAGGGGCAGCCGGGCGGCTTGGGATATCAGCATTGGCCGAACCTGATACTGCACGACCCCGACACTAGTGGTGCACTCCCTGCCGGGGTAGTGCAGGACTATATCGCTAAAAAAGTGATGTTGGTTGATGAGGAGCGTCGTGCAGGAGAGAACCTTGCCGCACTGCTCAAGCATGCTCGTCTATGGGCCTTCGGCTATGACATGGACAACATGAAACCCCGGGGCTGGTACAGCGTCGAGATGCCATTGGTGGCTGTGCCGCCCGCGCAACAGGAGCGGCTGCGTGACTGGGTGCAGCGTTTCACCGAACTAGCACGTCAGATCGCCTGGATGGTGCGTACTCAGGTCAAGAACGCCTGGTTCGCTCGTCCTTCCGAGGCCAAAGGTGATATGAGCCATATCGACCAACAGTTCTATGACGCCACGCAGAGCGCATTTTATCAGGTGCTGTTAGAGCTGCAGCAGGCGCTTCAGAGCCCTGAACCTACCGCACATATGCCCTCCGGCGTTGCCGAGCGTTGGTTTCGAACGCTCAGGCACCAGGCGCTGGCACAGTTTGAAACGCAAGCCTTGAGTGGTGCGCTGGAAGCCATGGACTTGCAGCGTGCCACGGCGGCACATCGCCAGTTGTTGAGCTTTCTGGGCGGGCATAGCAAGGGGAGCAAGGCCATTCGTCAATTTGCCGCAGACGGTGGCTTTGCATTGAAGCAGCCAGCCGCTGAAGCGGTCGCCAATAAAGAGGGCATGTCATGACAGAAACGGAGACTACAGCCGCACAACAAGAAGCGCCACCGCGCGTTCCCGAGCGGTTGTTTGCCATCGAGCGTCCTGAGGCCGACGCGCTGCGGCGTTGGTGGCAGCGTTTGACGTTGCCTGCCGTGGAATTGAAGGCGCAGACCGACGCGCCTCCTTGGCCCAAGGGGGTACGCGCCACCTTGCGGCGTTGCGACACCATCGAGGCGGCCATGCTGACCGAGGCTTTCCGTCATTTGTGGAACCAGCTTCCTACCGGGGACGAAAGCAACTCGTGGCAGCGTGATAGGTCACTTCAGGTTTGGGCCTGCATTGCGCTGGTGGTGGCCGAGCTTCGGGAAGAAAAGCCGGATAGACCGCTGGGGGCATGTCTCGGGGAGCAAAAGCGTGAAACCGGCAAGCCGCACATGAGTGAGCTGCGTTTCCAACAACTGATGGCCTGTCGTACGCCGGAAGAATTGGTCCAGCGTTTGCGCCGCGCGCTGGCGCTGGTTGACAGGCGAGGTGTAAGCGCCGTGCATCTCGCTGACAACATCGCGTTGTGGTGGCGTGAACACCACGGAATGTCATCAGCGAAACCGTCTCGTCGGCTGGGTTTTATCTGGGCCAACGATTACTTCGGCGCCACAGCGGGTTACCGCCACGAAAACGATTAAGACATTATTTTCTGAATCCAAGTTACTAACGCTAGGGAGCCAATCATGAGCCATTTCATTCAACTTCACCTGCTGACGTCTTATCCGCCCGCTAATCTCAATCGTGATGATCTCGGCCGGCCCAAAACCGCCTTGATGGGGGGCGCTAAACGCCTACGTGTCTCGTCACAAAGTTTGAAGCGCACTTGGCGCACTTCTGCTTTATTCGAAGAAGCGGTGGGTCAGCATCGCGGGCACCGCACTAAGCGTGTAGGCATTGAGGCTGAAAAACGGCTGATTGAAAAGGGTGTTGATGATAAGAAAGCGCGAGAGTGGGCCACGGAGATCGCCAAGGTCTTCGGTGACGTACCCAAGAATGAATTGGAAACTAGTCAGTTGGTTCACATCGGCCCCGAGGAGCAGGCCGCGGTCGATGCGCTGGTTGAGACGCTGGCCGCTGAAAATCGTGCGCCAGAGAAGGAAGATCTCACCCTGCTTCGTGACAAGCCCACGGCCGTTGATATTGCGCTGTTCGGTCGCATGCTGGCGGCGGAACCAAAATTCAACGTCGAGGCTGCTTGCCAAGTCGCGCATGCGATTACCGTGCATGCCGCCGAGGTCGAGGATGACTACTTTACGGCGGTAGACGACTTGAACGCGGGCGATGAGCACCGCGGTGCGGCACACGTTGGTGAAGCGGGATTCGGCGCAGGGTTGTTTTACAGCTATATCTGCATTGACCGTCAGCAATTGATCGAGAACTTGCAGGGTAACGAAGAGCTTGCCGACCGCGCCATCGCGGCATTGGTGGAGGCCTCGGTCAAGACATCGCCCAAGGGCAAACAGAACAGCTTTGGTTCCCGCGCGCATGCCAGCTATGTGCTGGCCGAGAAGGGCGACCAGCAACCCCGTTCACTCTCGACTGCTTTCCTGCGTCCTGTCATGGGTCAGGATCAATCATTGGATGCCATCAATCGACTAGAGCGTCAGGCCAAGGCTTTCGACGAAGCATATGATGTCGGCGCCGATCGTCGCTTCATTGTCACGGCAGAGCCCGATTATTCGGCTCCCCAACTGACGGGCAACGTAGCGACGGGGAGCTTCTCGGCTTTGGTCGACTTCCTTGGCGACGACCGATAAGGGGGCCGTCATGACGGAATATCTAGTCTTCCGGCTCTATGCGCCGCTCGCGAGTTGGGGCGAGGCAGCGGTGGGCGAGTCGCGACCCTCTGCCACATATCCGGGACGAGGTGCGATTATCGGGTTACTTGGGGCGGCGCTAGGTGTGCGGCGCGACGACGATGAGCGACAGCGTCAATTGCGCGAAAGCGTTTGTATCGCGGTCAAACAGCGCTCGCCGGGAACATTGTTGCGCGACTACCACACGGCGCAGGTGCCAGCGGCGCAGTCGAAAGTGACATACCATACCCGGCGCGATGAGCTGAATGCTCCACGCAAAGTCATCAATACCATTCTTTCCAGTCGTGACTATCGTTGCGACGGTTTGTGGACCGTTGCCGTGTGGCTGACTTCGCAGGCCACGCTCACTCTGAACGAGATGGAGCAGGCATTGAAAACGCCATATTTTCCGCTCTATCTAGGGCGCAAGGCATGCCCACCTGCCGGGCCCTTGGCGCCTCGACGAGAAACATGTGGATGCTTGCTTGATGCCTTGGATACGTCGTTTCCCCCGTTGTGCGGAACGGCGGATGAGGAGCGCCGCGTGCTTAATCTCCCCGACGAAACGTTGTACGCCTGGGAGGGCGATCCAAAACATTTGGATGGCTCCTTGGAAGGTAACGAATCCAATGATGTGTGGGATGAACCGCTCCATCGCCGGCGTTGGCAATTCGGGCCACGTGCCGAGTTCCGGCGTATTGTTGGTCAAGAGGAGGGCCGCTGATGTATCTATCTCGCGTCAAGGTCGATCTCAACGGCCTCTCTCGTGAAGCCTTGTTCGAGATCATGGGCGGTGGTGCTTATGCTGCCCACCAACTACTCTGGCGTTTATTTCCAGAGTACCAGGGATCGAGGCCGTTTCTGTTTCGCCAGGAAATGGAAGAGCCCGAGAATGGTGGGACACCGCGCGGCCTGCCGTTGTTCTATGTGCTCTCCGATCGGGAACCGGCTCCTCCCCCTGGATTGCTCGAGGCTCAGTGCAAACCGTTCACTCCGGTGCTCGAAGCGGGCGAGCAACTCGCTTTCCGGTTGCGTGCCAATCCCACTGTGGCGAAGTCGGTGGCGGGGAAGCGTGGTAAGCGCGCCGATGTCTTGATGGCAGCCAAGTACCCCTTCGAGGCGGGCAAGGAACGGACCAGCCAGGCCTGTATTGAGGCGATGGATGAGGCCGCTAGAGAGTGGCTGTCAGAACGCGCCGAGTCTTGTGGATTCCGTTTGCCGGTCAAGCCCGAAGTGGGGGGCTATCGTCAGCATGCTTTGCCAAAAGGCGAGGGCCGTCCCATTCGCTTTTCCAGCGTCGATTATGAAGGCTTACTGGAAGTGACCGACCCAGGGCGCCTGACCGAAACGTTGGCACATGGGGTCGGGCGTGCCAAGGCCTTTGGCTGTGGCCTGATAATGTTGCGAAGGCCATAGGAGGCGCCATGGGTTTCATTCCTTTGAAGCCCATTCCAGAGAAAGATCGCATGTCGATGATCTTCGTCGGGATGGGCCAGATCGACGTGCGCGATGGTGCCTTCGTCGTCATCGACGAGGTGAACGGTGAACGCATGCACATTCCCGTTGGGTCGGTGGCCTGTTTGCTGCTCGAGCCCGGCACTCGTGTGTCCCATGCCGCTGTTAAGTTAGCGGCTGTGGTTGGCACGTTATTGATATGGGTGGGTGATGCCGGCGTACGGTTATACAGTGCAGGCCAGCCTGGCGGGGCGCGTTCGGACAAACTTCTTTATCAAGCGCAATTGGCGTTGAATGACAAACTGCGCCTCAAGGTTGTCAGGAAGATGTTCGAAATGCGCTTTGGCGAAGAACCACCTTCGCGGCGTGGTGTCGATCAATTGCGTGGCATGGAAGGGGCTCGGGTACGCAAGACCTATCAGCTATTGGCGAAGCAATATGGCGTTAAATGGAAGGGTCGTCGCTATGACCCTACTCAATGGGATGCTTCCGACGTGGCCAACCAATGTCTGTCGGCCGCCACGGCTTGCCTTTACGGTATTACCGAAGCCGCAATCCTGGCAGCTGGCTACGCCCCCGCGATTGGTTTTTTGCATACCGGCAAGCCGTTGAGCTTTGTCTATGACATTGCCGACATCGTTAAATTCGAGACAGTCGTGCCGGCTGCGTTCCGAGTAGCCGCACGTAACCCACCAAGGCCTGAACGGGAAGTACGTATCGCCTGTCGCGATGCCTTTAAACAATCGCATTTACTGCAGCGTCTGATTCCAATGATCGAAGACGTTCTGGCCGCAGGCGATATTGAGCCTCCGCCGCCTGCTCCGGAAGCGGTTCCCCCGGCTATACCTGAACCCGAATCGGTAGGCGACGCAGGCCACAGGAGTCAGTGATCATGGCAATGCTCGTTGTGGTAACTGAAGCAGTGCCTCCGCGCCTTCGAGGACGGCTTGCGGTATGGTTGTTGGAAATCAGAGCCGGTGTTTACGTCGGTGATGTCAGCAAACGTATCCGCGAAATGGTTTGGGAACAAGTGGAAGTTTTGGCGGAGGAGGGGAATGTCGCTATGGCTTGGGCCAGTAACCATGAATCAGGCTTCGAATTCCAGACCTATGGAGACAGTCGCCGTGTGCCGATTGACCATGATGGGTTGCGTTTGGTGAGGTTTTTACCGCAAGAAAGTATCTAGCTGTTTTTGAAGGCTCTTTAAAAAATCAAGCTGATTGAAATTTGATCAAAATCGCTGGTGGAAATTCTGCTGGCGATTTTGTTCTTTATAAACAATAATCTACAATTAGTCCGATCCCCGCAGGCGCGGGGCTCAACCGAAACCGTCATGACCGCACAGCCTGACACCGATCCGATCCCCGCAGGCGCGGGGCTCAACCGTTCCCCGGCATTACGGCGTCGACATGGCCAGCCCGATCCCCGCAGGCGCGGGGCTCAACCGGATCGACCGGTGCTGCTGGAGAAGGGACAGCACCGATCCCCGCAGGCGCGGGGCTCAACCGTAGACGCCATCCTTTCCAATCTCGATCAACGTCCGATCCCCGCAGGCGCGGGGCTCAACCGCCAGCCTGAGATCCTTTCGGGAAGATGCCGTGCCGATCCCCGCAGGCGCGGGGCTCAACCGCGAGATCCAGACCTATGAGCAAGAACAGGCTGCCGATCCCCGCAGGCGCGGGGCTCAACCGGCTCAGGCGGTTGCCAAGATGATCGATCCGCCCCGATCCCCGCAGGCGCGGGGCTCAACCGAACTCCTTACCATAGCGATCAACCAGCGCAGTCCGATCCCCGCAGGCGCGGGGCTCAACCGCCTACAGCGTCCCGAAGCACTGGATTATTACGCCGATCCCCGCAGGCGCGGGGCTCAACCGCTGAATGTGGACGATACGCCCTGATTTGGCATCCGATCCCCGCAGGCGCGGGGCTCAACCGCGCCCGCTGCGTGCCGTGGGCAATGTCCTCGGCCGATCCCCGCAGGCGCGGGGCTCAACCGATTCATGATTTCATGAAATACACCAAGCCCCACCGATCCCCGCAGGCGCGGGGCTCAACCGGCTTGTCACGGAACGTGGTCTGCCACACGCCACCGATCCCCGCAGGCGCGGGGCTCAACCGTGATTGGCGAACTCAGCATTATGGATTCGACGCCGATCCCCGCAGGCGCGGGGCTCAACCGGCCTCATCGAGCCCACCGAGCACCTCGAGCTGCCGATCCCCGCAGGCGCGGGGCTCAACCGCTCGCTGTATAGCTGGTGCAGGGCGTTGTACACCGATCCCCGCAGGCGCGGGGCTCAACCGCATGATATCATCAACAGAACAGCGCACCTTGGCCGATCCCCGCAGGCGCGGGGCTCAACCGTTTTGGTACGCAACTGATCGCTGGTGTTTGCACCGATCCCCGCAGGCGCGGGGCTCAACCGGGAGCGGACAAATGGTCGTCGCCGTCTCTGTCCCGATCCCCGCAGGCGCGGGGCTCAACCGCATGCGATCGGCTTCATTCATCCTTCACCCGCCCGATCCCCGCAGGCGCGGGGCTCAACCGGACGACTACCGAAATACAGGGATCGACAGCAACCGATCCCCGCAGGCGCGGGGCTCAACCGACCTGGAGCGCCAGCCGTAATCATGGGCGTGTCCGATCCCCGCAGGCGCGGGGCTCAACCGCTTGATTAACGATAGCTTCTTGCGCTTCACAGCCGATCCCCGCAGGCGCGGGGCTCAACCGTTTTACGAGGTCGTAGAGGGCGGAACTCGGGACCGATCCCCGCAGGCGCGGGGCTCAACCGGATTCGCAGCACGACATATAGCGGAATTGCGGCCGATCCCCGCAGGCGCGGGGCTCAACCGTATCCTGACTTCTCCATACTCCACTTTCTGGGCCGATCCCCGCAGGCGCGGGGCTCAACCGGATCATGGGCGCGGCGCCGGTGCGAGTCAGCGCCGATCCCCGCAGGCGCGGGGCTCAACCGGTGCCGCCCACGCTGGGGAACAGCCACGCAGGCCGATCCCCGCAGGCGCGGGGCTCAACCAGTGACGCGAGGCATCGCGCCGTGGTTTGCGTACCGATCCCCGCAGGCGCGGGGCTCAACCGGCCAAGCGTGAAGCTGAGGAAGAACGGCAGCCCGATCCCCGCAGGCGCGGGGCTCAACCGCGCCCATTCCAGGCAGTTCTCGATGGCATCCGCCGATCCCCGCAGGCGCGGGGCTCAACCGCAATCGACTAATGCGCCAGGCCATCCGCAACTCCGATCCCCGCAGGCGCGGGGCTCAACCGATCACTGAACATACCGAGCCCCCTAGGCTCAACCGATCCCCGCAGGCGCGGGGCTCAACCGCTTTTGCTTTGCGCGTTAGCGGAGAATCCATGCCGATCCCCGCAGGCGCGGGGCTCAACCGGATATTGACGTAGGGACTGTCCCTGCTACAGGCCGATCCCCGCAGGCGCGGGGCTCAACCGCCCGCCTCCTGTTACCAGCCAATGGAATGCAACCGATCCCCGCAGGCGCGGGGCTCAACCGTATCGCGCGAAGCGTTCGACCACCTTCGCTCCCCGATCCCCGCAGGCGCGGGGCTCAACCGCCTTGGTGGGCCCGGCGACGGATAGCCCTTCCCCGATCCCCGCAGGCGCGGGGCTCAACCGTCGCGTGAGATCGAGCGAAAGGTCGTGCCCGTCCGATCCCCGCAGGCGCGGGGCTCAACCGGGTGGCGGTTGGTGCGGGATGATGGCATTAGACCGATCCCCGCAGGCGCGGGGCTCAACCTTCGCCGGCGTCAGTGAAATCGACGCCGAGCCCCCGATCCCCGCAGGCGCGGGGCTCAACCGCCGAGAAGCGCGCCGAAAAATTCAACGAATCGCCGATCCCCGCAGGCGCGGGGCTCAACCGACGGCGTCTCAGTCTGGAATAATGTGTTTCCGCCGATCCCCGCAGGCGCGGGGCTCAACCGTTCAATGGCCTTTTGGCGATGACTGATGAAGCCCGATCCCCGCAGGCGCGGGGCTCAACCGGCCGTCATCGGCAAGGAAAGCAGTGCGAGGGTCCGATCCCCGCAGGCGCGGGGCTCAACCGGCGCGCACCGCCACGAAGGCGCGGGCACGGGCCCGATCCCCGCAGGCGCGGGGCTCAACCGTTCTCTCTGTTCCTCAGCACCCAGGTTCCCAACCGATCCCCGCAGGCGTGGGGCTCAACCGCCAGTACAGCCACACAGCATCGAGCACGCCACCCGATCCCCGCAGGCGCGGGGCTCAACCGATTCCTTGCACAAGCGGGGTTTGAGGTCAATGCCGATCCCCGCAGGCGCGGGGCTCAACCGTACCCCAGGCACAAATTGGCGGCCGATGAAGACCGATCCCCGCAGGTGCGGGGCTTAATTAAAACTGGTTTGATAGTTGTTACCACCATGGTGGTCTACAGTATTTTCATCAAGGCGAGAATAGATACTAGGGAAGAGCAAGATGATTGATCCCAACGTAGTCTTAATGTCACTCCCACTATTGGCTTGTGTGGCGCTTCATGTTGCACTCATCTACCCACATCGCAACAAGCACTAATTTTTAGGTACTCCGTCAATGTGAGAAGTCCCTTCTTTAAGCACACTTCCGAGATATCATTAAAGCTCTCGACGACATTCGTCTTCTCTTGCCGCACACGCAGTCGAGTCAATCGTTTAGCTGACACGTTTCATCCGTTGGTATCACCCGGTTGTGGCTGGCGACCCTGTCAATTATATTGCTCGCCGTGTTGATAAAACCGATGCCGTCGGCTGAACATCACCGATGTGATGGCCTGATGTGAACCAATAATAGGGGCGGAGACGATGACAACGGATGTATCCCAGGGCGGGAAGTTGACCCGTGTGCTGGCCAGAAAGGATGTTCTCGCGTTGGCGTTCGGCGCGATGATCGGTTGGGGCTGGATCGTGATGACGGGCCAGTGGATTCAATCGGCAGGCAGTGCAGGCGCGATCACGGCGTTCGTGGTGGGCGGCATCGCCATCCTGCTGGTCGGGTTGACGTATGCGGAGCTGGCCTCGGCGATGCCGCAGGTCGGCGGCGAGCATGTCTACAGTTATCGGGCGTTGGGCCATTTTGCGTCGTTCATATGTACCTGGGCGATTGCGCTGGGTTATGTCAGCGTGGTGGCATTCGAGGCGGTGGCGTTGCCGACCGTGGTCGAACATTTGTTCCCCGGTTATTCGGTGGGATACCTCTGGACGATCGCCGGTTGGGAAGTGAATGCGTCCTGGGTGGCCGTTGGCGTGGTCGGTTCGCTGATCATGACGTGGATCAACTATGTCGGTATCCGCACCGTGGCACTGGTCCAGAAGTTGGTGACCCTGTTGATCATGGTCGTGGGCGTGATGTTCATCACCGGCGCGCTGTTCGAGGGCGAGCAGGCGACGATGGAGCCGCTGTTCAACACCTCGGAAGGGGTGATGGGCGGGATCATGGCGGTGATCATCATGGTGCCGTTCATGTTCGTCGGGTTCGATGTCATCCCTCAGGCAGCGGAAGAGATCAACCTGCCGTTCAAGGAAATCGGCCGGGTGCTGATGGTGTCGGTGCTGTTGGCGGTGTTCTGGTATGCGCTGATCATTCTGGGAACGTCGTTGATGCTCGATCCGGAGGCGCTGGGCGAAAGCTCGCTGGCGGTGCCGGATGCCATGCAGGCGGTGTTCCAGGCGCCCTGGGCAGGCAACCTGATGGTGCTGGCGGGGATCGCCGGTATCGTGACGAGTTGGAATGCCTTTTATGTCGGCGGCTCGCGGGCGATTTACGCGCTGGCTCATGCCGGTATGTTGCCTGCCTTTCTGGCCAAGCTGCATCCGAAGCACAAAACGCCGACCAATGCGATCTTCCTGATGGGGGCGCTGTCCTGTCTGGCGCCGTTCCTCGGTCGCCCGGCACTGGTGTGGCTGGTCGTCGCCGGTGGCTTGGGGATCGTCATTGCTTACCTGTTCGTGGCGCTGTCGTTCCTGGTACTGCGCCATCGTGAGCCAGAGCTGGAGCGGCCGTTCAAAGTGTCCAACGGCAAGTTGGTTGGCTGGGTGTCGATCCTGTTGTCGCTGGGGATGATCGCGCTATATATGCCGGGTAGCCCGTCGGCACTGGCGCCGTTGGAGTGGGGCATGTTCGCCGGCTGGATGCTGCTGGGGCTGGCGATGTATGCGTGGTCGCGCAATCGCTATGGTGTCGAGTTCAGTGCTCGCATGATGAATCGCGAACTGGCGGGCAAGAATTGATTCCTGACAAGTCATCGTCATCGCGTTGCTGTCATACTGGCGGCACCCTGAAGGACGTTGACGATGATGAGGTCGCATGACGGTATCGGCTCGCCAATCGCTGACCATCTTCCTGGGCTGGTTGCTGCTGGTGGCGTTGGTCTCGCTGAGCGGGATCGCTACGCCACCGGGAGCGTGGTACGCCGCCCTGGAAAAACCGCCCTTCACACCCCCGAATCTGCTGTTCCCGATCGCGTGGACACTGCTGTATCTACTGATGGCGGTGGCGGCTTGGCGTGTCACCTGCTTGTCGCCACCGGGCGGCCGCGTGCATTTTCTGTGGCCGTTCGTCGCGCAGTTGGTGGCCAATGCAATGTGGTCTCTGCTGTTTTTCGGCCTTCACTGGATGCTGGTGGCGCTGCTCGATCTGTTCGTGCTGCTGGCATTGCTGGGGCTGTCGATCCGTCGTTTCCGGCGGGTGTCGAAACTGGCGTCGTGGCTGTTGGTGCCATATCTGCTGTGGGTAGTCTTCGCCGGCTACCTCAACACGGCGCTGTGGTGGCTCAATTGAGGTGTCGCTGGTCGTAACGCCGGGATTGCCAGTCGCCCGCCAGTAGCCGCTGCATGTCGCCGGCCAGCCGCAGTTCGGGATCGTAGGGATGGATGCCGATGCGTAAGGGGCGATTGCGGTGTCGTGCCTGCCAGACCTGGACTCGGTTCCATTGTCGAAGTGCATGCTCCCGCCAGGCGGTGTCGGCTTCGAAGCCTACCAACGGCAGAGGGTCGAGATGGCCGCTCTGTGGATCGAGCAAGCCGCGAGTCACTTCGATGCGCTGATAGGGCTGCGTCCGGAGCCTGGACCTGGGAATCGAGCCCAACGCCCAGGCAGGCGGTACATAGGTGCTTGGCGCTTCGAGGCCGTTTTTACTGAACCAGGCGGCGGAGCGTCGCATGAGCGTGTCGATGCGGGGGCCGTCCAGGGCCAGGTGCTCGGCGGCCCGGCGTGATATCAAAGCGGCATGCAGACGGTGATAGAGTCCGCCCAGGCGTGAGGCGTGGTGGTGCCAGCCATGGGCTGCCAGTTCCATGCCTGATTGCTGCCAGTGGGCGAGCGTATCGATGTGTTCGTCCTGCCATGCGAGTCCGGGAACCACCAGCAGGGTAATGGCGTCGTGTCCCTGGTGTTGCAGGCTGTCGATGAGCGCCGCCACGCGAGGCATGGTGTGCGGCATGACATCGTGTATCGAGACTAGTGCTCTCATGAGCGGTTGCGGGCCTGTTCGGTCAGCACGCTCAGCCACTGTTCCAGCGTGTGATCGTTGAGTTGCAAGGCGGCATTCCGTGCGTGGGCCGCTACGGTGGCCATTGAGCCGGGCGGGTCGCTCTGCAGGCGTGCGATGGCATCACTCAGCGACTCCTGGTTTCTGATCTTGTAAAGCCCGGCTGCCAGTTGGGTCCAGTCATGGATGCCGGCGTTCTCCGATACCAGTGCCGGGCGGCCGCGTGCCATGGCCTCGAGGGCGATGGAGCCGAAGGTCTCCTGGTGCGAGGGCAACACCAGCAGACTCGACTCGTCGATCAGTGCTCGCAGGGAGTCGCGATCCAGCCAGCCCCGGTAGTCGAGATTGGGCAGTTCCGCCGCACCGGCTTCGACCCTGGCCTTCAACGGCCCGTCGCCACCGATCACGAAGCGGATCGAAGGCCATTGCCGAGCGGCGTCGAGAATGGCGTCGATATTCTTTTCCGCGGCCAGCCGACCGGCGAAACAGATCTGTTGCAGGCTATCCGGCAGCGGTGCCGGAGGCGTGTCCGCGAAGCTGCGCGCCAGCGGTGTCCCCATGACGTCGTACTGCTGGGCTCCCAGCTTCATGACGGTATCGCTCAGAGAGCGATTGTTGATCAGTACCGTACTGCTTCTCTGGCAAAGGAAGCGATTGGCGGAGCTCAGGCAGCCGGAGATCAGATGCCGTTTGAAGGGGCGCCAGTAGAGGTCGGCGAGCCCTTCGAAGTGGGTGTGGTAGGCGGAGATGAAGCCGCACTGGTTGCGACGGGCCATCCAGGGGCCGAGCAGGCCGTAGGGCCCGGGTGTCACGCTGACGATGACATGTGGCCGAATGCGCGACAGGGCACGTCGGATTTCCATGGGGTTCGGCGCCATGAGTTGCTGGGTGGCATCGCCCGGCAACGGGAAACGAAAGGGGTGGAAACCACTGGAGAGCCGCGGCTGCAGGATGTCGGCGCAATCGATGCGTGAGCGTAACTGTTCGATCAGGTCGTGATAGTAGGCGCCGGTGCCATTGCGTTCGGCCAAGGAGTCGGAGAAGAACGCGACACGCAGTCGATGAGTGGCGATGGATGGTTCAGGCTGGGCTAGTGTGGCGATATCGTTCACTCGGTGATCCTGATTCGCTGTGGTAGTGCGATGACTTGTTGATAACCCGGCCGCATGGCGGCTTCCATCGTATCATGCGGTATCGCCAGTGACTCGACCGTGTGCCGGTGCTGACTGGCGGTGCCGGCCGGCAATCGCTGGATGTGATCCGCCAGCTCGGGGCCCATGGGCTCCCCGATGCAAGCCAGTGCCCGCATGATAATCATGGACGGTCGTTCTCGCATGTCGTCCATGTCGATGACTACCCCCTGCGACAGTGACCAGTTAGCCATGGTTTCTCCCAGATGGTCGAGCGTCTCGGCGAACAGATTAAGGAAATATTGTTGAAATTTGATGTTATCCACGGAGGTACCGAACAACGGCCCGGCACTGGCGACGGAACTGAGCTGTGAACTGAGAGCGGTGGCGGGGTCGCGCACGCAGATCATGAACCGGGCCTCGGGAAACTGGCTGTGCAGCCCGGCAAGCCAGGACCCGAAGGCGGCGTTCTTCGACAGCAGGCGTCGTTGCTGACCATCGGCGTACAGGTGACGTTGCAGACTGCGCTCGTAGAAACGTAACAGGCGTCGGCGCCGGCCGGAGGGCATTCGGCGATCGAAATGGCCTAGCTCATACAGCCCCGGACTACCGGGAAATATCAGCATCAGAATGAAGCACCCACCGGCGGGCAGCAGGGTCAGGTAATCCTCTTCCGCGGCGTTGAGGCCGACATCGTGGATGGCGGCGAAGTCGCCGGTCATCCGTCGTGTCAGGGTGTCCACGATCCGTCGACCCCAACCGCCCAGGGCTCGGTCGAGCTTGCCGAGCCCGCTCAGGAGCTTGCGCTGGGTGATCGAGGGAGCCAGCAGGGCCTCCCAGGTGGTGACCGTGGTATAGCGCTGGCTGTCCACGGCCAGGGTACGATGCAGGAAAGTGGTACCACTGCGAGGAATACCGGTGATGAACAGCGCGCGGCCGACCTCGACGCGCCGGTAGCTCGGAAACAGGACCTCGTCCAGCAACAGGCAGAGGGCGTGTCCTGTCTGGACGAGCAAGAACAGAGGAAATCCCACCATCAGGAGCAGGGCGCGTCGGGGGCGCATCGGGGCACACGGGTCGCGCCAGGCAACCAGGGCGCGACCCCACCACCGCAGATGCAGGGCCAGGCTTTCGAGCAGGGTGATGACCGTGGTCATGAGTGGTGGAACACCAGCTTGTGAGAGACGAAGAAGTTGAAGCACATACCGGCCACGCCGCCGATCCAGATACCCAGCAGAGGGAGCCAGAAGACCTTGTCCGGATTCAGGCCGGCTTGCCCACCCAGCAGGATGACGAGGGCAAAGAGGGCGTAATTGAGAACCCCGCCGGTGGCGTGGACGGCGAAAAAGCGCATCAGGTCACCGAGGATGCCACGCAGACGTTGGTAGAAGTGAAACGTGAAATGGCGGTTCAGGAAGTAGCCGACCGTCATCGCCAGGCCATACGAGATGACGCGAGACAGGTAAAGATTGAGATCGACCCCATCATGCAGCGTGTACAGGCCGGCAATGTCGATCAGGGCGATGGTCCCGCCGACCAGAGCGAAACGCAGAAAGGTGGCGCGCCGACTGGTGGAATGAAGCAAGCGTTTCAACATGCGATCCATGATAGGTTGCGAACGACCCTGGCCGTGCACTCTACCGATTCTCCTGCCGTGTGAACAGTCGCCGTGAAGAGCAAGGTATCTTGACAAAATGTCGCAGGCATCCTAATTTCTCATATGCAAATAACAATAATTATTATTCAAAGAGAAGATAGATGTTACATGGCGGAGGTCAACGATGTCTTACCAGATCGAAACGCGGCTCAATGGCAGCAACCCGGTCGTGCAAATCTGTGATGCCTCTTCGGGGTCGGTGAGGTTGGCATGGGAATACCCGCGCGAATTACCGGACCTCACCGCCGAGGATGAGGCCATGTTGGCGCTGCGCCGGGAAGAAGCCGTGCATGAACTGTTTCGGCGCCTGTTCCTGTTGACGACGGAGCAGTATCTGAAGGGCGAGGTTACAGAGATACCCGTAGAACGCTGATCGGCTCGCACGGTTTGCCCAGGCGGACATGCAGCTCGCGTCGGTCCAGGTTCATGGCCACGGCAAATAGCGTCTCCATGCGTTCCGCTTCGGGCTGCGCCGGATTGTGATGCCGACAGACGGCCATGGGGGCGTTGTCATGATCGCTGAGCACATCGAACAGGGCATCGGCCGTGAACTCTCCCCGCGCCGGTATCTCGCCGAGGCGTTTCCGCAGGCGTTCCAGGCGCGTATACGAGTCCGGGCGGGGGAAGTCCGCCGGGCCGGAAGGGGTACATAGGTGATTGGTGTGCGTGACGACGCCGTCATCGGGGGCGAGTTCGCCGGGCAGGCCGGGATGGACTTCCAGGCCGACGGCGTCGCCGCCGGCACCAGCGAGCAGGATATGCGCCGGCGACGCTACCCGGTCATGGGTCGCGACCCGCTTGGCAGTGGCGAAATCCGGGCTTTCCAGCATCTTGCGCAGCGCGATATGGATCGGCAGCCCCGCTCCGCAGGTTCGTGAACGGATGGCGTTGAGGCCGACGCCGACACCGGCCTCGTTCAGGCCGATCTTGGCCAGCATGCCGGCCTCGCCAAGACTGACCAGCGTCGGAATACCCTCGACCGTGATACGTAGCGCAACCACATTGTGCTGCTGGTCGGCACGCCAGTCCCAGTTCTGGGCGAGCCATTGGTCGTGATGAAAAAGGGAAAAGGCCGAACAGCCGCCGGCCTGGGTCAACGAAATTTCGCTACGGCAATTGAGCGTCAGAATGTCATCGGCATCGACCCCCGCCCCGCGTGCCAAGCCTTCGATTTCATCGAGAATCGCCGGGAAGTGACGTTCAATGGCAGGCAGGAAGCGCCGGGCCTGGTGTCGGGCGGTTTGCCAATCGAGGCCGACGAAATCATGGAAAAGCCGGTCGTAGACCGCCATGCCATGGTGGATGCGATCGGCATGCATGCTGCCATGTATTTCACCAATGGTATGGCGGTCGCCGTGGAGTTCCGTCAGCTGCATGATCACAACGTCTTGTCGAGGAAGTCCAGGAAGGCACTCCAGGACTTCTTGTCGGCACGTTCCTGATAGCGGTCCCCATCGTAAACGGTGAAGGCGTGCGGGGCACCGGAATAGACCTGGATCTCATAGGTGGCGTCGGCGGCTTCGAGCTCTTCGGCGAGCGTGGCGACATCGTCCATGGTGACCGACTCGTCAGCGCCCCCATGAGCGATCAGGATCGGCGCGATTTCATCCGGCCACTCCTGCCCTTCCGGGGTGTCCAGGCTGCCGTGAAAACTCGTGTATCCGTGTATGCCCTCGGCATCGGCGGAACGCGCCATCTCCAGAACCACGGCACCGCCGAAACAGTAGCCCATGATGACGGTATTGTCCGGAACGCCTTTCTCGCGTGCCTGCTCCAACCCGGCGAGGGTCAACTGCCGCATCCGCTCACGGTCTTCATATAGCTTCTCCATTTCCGCCTTGCGGGCATCCATTGATTCGGGGCGATTATCCTTGCCGTACAGGTCGACGGCAAAGGCGGCGTATCCCTGTTCAGCCAGCATCTCGGCACGAAGTTGCTCATATTCGGTTAGACCGTCCCAATCATGGATGATCAGGACCGTGCCTTTGGCTTCCTCCTCCGGGCTGGCGTAATACCCCTGGAAGCTTTCGTCATCGACTTCATAGGTGACCGATTCGCCGTTCGGGCCGTTGGCAAATGCGCCAGTAGAAAGTAACAGACACCCGACGCCAAGTAGTGGAGTGGTCAAGAAGGCGAACAATGGGGAATGGGCTTCCTGATTCATGGGAGCTCCTGGTTGTTGTTAGTGGACAAAATACCTGTCGATGGCGTTTAGTATAGACGCCGAACGTTGGTGGCGAAGACTTGAGTTTTGACGGTTACGGTTCCAGAGTTAAATCGTTACTCCTTTGTTAAGCAACAGCGAGAACAATCATGAAAAAAGTTCTGTTAACGGCTGCCATTACAGCGGCTTCATTGGCAACCGCAGCGCAGGCGGAGGTCAAGATTGGTTTCCTGGGCGGATTCACCGGCCAGATCGAGAGCCTGACACCGCCTATCCATGAAGGCGCTCAGTTGGCGGTCTCTCAAATCAACGAACAGGGTGGCCTCTTCGATGGGGAAACGCTGGAAATGCCCACGGCGGATACCACCTGCTCCGACTCCTCGGCAGCCAGTAACGCCGCCGACCGACTGGTGAACTCGGATGAGGTGACGGCGATCGTCGGCGCACTATGTACCGGGGCCACGGTCGCAGCGGCTAATAATGCGGCGATTCCCGGCGGTGTCGTCATGGTGTCGCCGGCGTCGACGGCGCCGGCGGTGACTGACCTGGACGATGATGATCTGGTGTTCCGCACGGTCTCCTCGGATGCCTATCAGGGTGAGATGCTGGCCAAGCTACTGCTCTCCAAGGACATCGAGGATGTCGCCGTCACCTACGTCAACAACGATTACGGCCGGGGGTTGGCGGACGCCTTCGAAGCGACCTACGAGGCGGACGGAGGGACCGTCACGGCCAACGAAGCCCATGAAGATGGCCGTGCCGATTACCGCAGTGAATTGGGTGTGCTCTCCTCCGGTGGCTCGCAGAACCTGGTGGTACTCGCCTATGCCGATGGGTCGGGGCAGACGATCCTGCGTCAGGCCTATGAAGGCGGCATGTTCACTCAGTTTGCCGGTGCCGATGGCATGGTCGGTTCCGGCCTGATCGAGGCGGTCGGTGGCGATGCGCTGGAAGGCATGATCGCCACGCGTCCTGGCACACCGGACGTTCCCGGTGCCGGCATGTTTGATGAGATGGCTGAAGAGGTTGATCTGGACCCCGAGGCCGTCTTCGCCTCGCAATCCTATGATGCTGCCTTCCTGCTGGCATTGGCCGTGGAACAGAACGGGTCGGATAGCCGCGAAGGACTCTCCGACGCCTTGCGTGACGTTGCCTCCGAGCCTGGCGAGACGATCCTGCCGGGTGAATGGGAGAAAGCCAAGCAGTTGATCGCCGACGGTGAGGAGATCAACTACGAAGGAGCTTCCGGCAGCCACGAGTTCGATGAGAACGGTGACGTACCGGGTATCATCGTCGAGATGCTGGTCGAGGATGGCGAGTTCGTGTCCAAGGGGACGCTGGACTTCTAAGCGCCTCCTGACCCGCCCTCTTCAGGCCCCGGCGATGCGTTCTCCGGGGCCTGTTCTTTATCAGGTCGGGTTAACGGTGGTGGGGAACCCGTTCGGGCATCAGTCCCTTCGGCGCATAGCGCAGTACCAGCGAGATCAACAGGCCGATCACGAAGACCCTGGCCTGCAGGGCGCGGCTGTCGAGATTGCCGGGATCCTCCCAACCGAACCACGATTGGCCGATGACGACGGCCGTATCCATCAGGAAGAGTGCCAAGGGCGCCGACATGATCCAGATGATGTAGACCAGGATCGCGCCGAACAGGGTACCGAGATTATTGCCCGGCCCGCCGAGAATCACCATCGCCAGCACCAGGAAGGTATGGTTCAGCGGTAAGTAGCCGGTTGGGTCGAAGATGCTGTTGAAGCTGGTCAGGGCGGCGCCGCCTATCCCCATCAGGATGCAGCCGAAGACGAAGATTTCCAGTCGTCGCTTGTTGATGTCCTTGCCCATGGCGGCTGCCGAGACCTCGTTGTCGCGGATGGCGCGGATGGTGCGTCCCCAGGGCGAGTGATAGGCACGGTGGAGCAGGAAGAAGATCGCGGCGATCACCACGGCGGTAATGGACAGGTAAAGCGACCGTGACAGCACGAAGCCGAGTTCGCCGGCTCCTGGTGTCGGCCAGGGAAGCGGTGACACGGTAGCGGTGCCCCGGGTCAGCCAGTCGACGTTCTTGAGGAACGCCTTGATGATCTCGGCAATGCCCAGCGTGGCGATCGCCAGATAATCGCTACGCAGCCCGAGGCAGATATGGCCGATGAAATAGCCGATACCGCCGGCCAGGGCACCGCCGACTATCCAGCCGAGCCAGGCGGGCAATCCCAGTCCACCGACGAAACCGGCTTGTGACTCGATGGCGCCGGCTACCGGCGCGAGTTGATTGACGAAGGTGAGATAAACGATCAGGGCGGCGATGATCGTCAGTGCCGTACGCAGCTGCTTGGGGATACCCAACCGGTGAAGGCGCGATATCGCCACGACCACGGCGATACCGGCCAGCAGAATCAGCAGGACACGCCCCAGTTCTCCCGGCAGATCGCTGTCCCAGAAATCCGGGTTGGGCGGCACGCTGATCAGCATGGCGCTCACACCGCCGAGTGCAACGAATCCCATGACGCCGGCATTGAACTGGCCGGCATATCCCCACTGGATGGTCAGGCCCAGTGCCAGAATGGCGTAACATGCGGCTTCCACCGACATGCGGACGCCGTAGGCCGGCCCCATGGTCAGGAAGACACCGAGGACCGGTATCGACAAGGCCAGCAACAGGAGCAGATCGCGACGAGACTGTGACATGGTGGAGAGCTTCATTACAGCACCTTCCCTTTGAACAAGCCCGTGGGTCGCCAGACCAGGATGGCGACGAGGATGAAGAAGGGCACGGTGATCTTGTATTCGGTACCGACGAACGCCAGATAGGTCGGCAATTCCCACCCGGCAGGCAGCATGTCCTGAAACGGCCGCAGCAATACGGCCCAGTTGAAGACGGCGAGCGTCTCGGCAAAGCCGACCACGAAGCCACCGGCGATGGCACCATAAGGATGACCGACTCCGCCGACGATAGCCGCAGCGAAGATCGGCAGCAGGAGGAAGAAGCTCAGGTCGGGCTTGAGCGTGACATCCAGTGACAGCAGGGTGCCGGCGGCAGTGGCCAGGGCGCCGGCAATCATCCAGGTGACAGCGATGACGGTATTGGTGTTGATACCCGACACGCGCGCCAGATCGGGGTTATCCGACATGGCTCGCATGGCCTTGCCGAGTCGCGACCGGGTCAGGAACCAGTGCAGGGCGACCACGGCGCCGACGGCAAACACGAACAGGATGATCTGGGGCTCGGTGATGACGATGGGGCGGGTGGCCAGTTCGCCGGGCAGTTCAAGGCGGAAGATATCCTTGCGTTCGGCGATGTACATGCTGCGCGACCCGGTCCCTGCGACCAAGCGGATCAGGCCTTGCAGCATCAGTGTGACGCCTAGCGAACCGATGACCAGCACGATGGGTTTGACGTTGTTATCGCGCAGCGGCTTGTAGAAGGTCCGGTCGATGCCGACGGCGGTCAGGGCGGTCATGACCATGGCGATGGGCATCAGGATCAGGGCCGATGGCAGTCCGATGGCATTGCCGATCTCCGGGAACAGCATCGTCAGTCCCAGCACGAAAAATGCGCCCAGCGTCATCATGTCGGCATGGGCGAAATGGGCAAAACGCATGATGCTGAAGACCAGCGTCACGCCAATCGCCCCCATGGCGTAGATCGAGCTGCTCACGATACCCGACACCACCACGTTGTTTATGAAGAACACCAACTCGTTCAAAGCATGGCTCCTTGCAGAAATCGTTTAGCCGCCCAGGAAACTGCGGGCGACTTCGGGGTCGTCGAGCAGGTTCCGGCCCGTGTCGGTGAAGCGATTCTGGCCGGCGGCCAGTACGAACCCCTTGTCGGCGATCTCGAGCGCCTGTTTGGCGTTCTGCTCTACCATCAGGATGCCGACACCGGCGGCGTTGATCTCCTTGATGCGGGCGAAAATCTCGTTCATGAACATCGGTGACAGCCCCGCCGTGGGCTCATCCATCAGCAGCAGGCTGGGTTCGGTCATCAATGCCCGGCCCATGGCAACCATCTGGCGTTGCCCGCCGGATAACTCTCCGGCCGGTTGGCGCCGCTTTTCCACCAGCGGGGGAAATAGCTCGAAGATCTGGTCAATCAGCCGGTCGTGCGGGCGCGGTTTGATATAGGCACCCATCTCGAGGTTTTCCTGCACGGTCAGACTGGGAAAGATGTTGTATTCCTGAGGCACGAAGCCCATGCCCAGTTGAACCAGCTTGTTGGGGGCAGTGTTGGTGATATCCTCGCCACGGAGGCGGATCGCTCCCTGGCTGACCTGGAGCAGACCGAAGATGGCCTTGAGCATGGTCGATTTGCCGGCGCCGTTGGGACCGACGATGACACCGATCTCATGGGCGTCGATCGACAGGTCGACGCCATTGAGAATGTTCATCCCGCCGTAGCCGCCATGCACAGCGTGTGCGTCGAGTAGTGGCATTGATCGTGTCTCGTTTCCCTGCATCGCGTAGGATTTCCGCCTGCCGGATGACGGTACATGTCGTGTTAGTCGGTAGTGGCCCCGGCGCCGAAATAGGCTTCGATGACGTCGGGGTTATTGCGTATCTCGTCGATGCTGCCCTCGACCATCACGCTACCCTGGGTCAGTACGATCACGGGATCGCAAAGCCGGGCGATCATATCCATGTCGTGCTCGATGACCAGGAAGGTGTAGCCATGTTCGCGGTTGAGGCGTTCGATGTTCCGTACCAGATCGACCAGCAAGGTGCGGTTGACCCCGGCTGCGATCTCGTCCAGCAGCACCACCCGAGCATCGGTCATCATGGTGCGGCCCAGTTCCAGCAGTTTTTTCTGTCCGCCGGACAGGTTGCCGGCCAACTCGTTGCGGACATGGTCGAGCCCGATGAAATCGATGACCTCCAGCGCCCTGGCGCGTACCTTCTGTTCACGGGCCTGCACCAGACCGGGTTTCAGCCAGGTATGAAACAGGTTTTCGCCGGGTTGATTCGGCGGCACCATCATCAGGTTCTCGAGAGCCGTGAGATGGGTGAACTCGTGGGCGATCTGGAACGTTCGCAGCAGGCCGCGATGGAAACGCTGATCGGCACTGAGTGAGGATATCTCTTCGCCATCGAAGTGGACCTGGCCGGAATCGGGGGCCAGGTTGCCGGCGATGATGTTGAATAGGGTGGACTTGCCGGCGCCATTGGGACCGATGAGCCCTGTGATCGAGCCTTCGGCGACGCTCAGCGAGCAGTCATTGATAATGGTCGGGCCGCCGAATGCCTTGTAGACATGGCTGACTTCGATAATGGACGACATTCAAGCCCCTGATGGTTGTCGCTCTTGTGATTCGGGGTCGTGGCGCACGGTATCCAGCCGATACCGGCCAGCCACTACTTTGCGCTACCTGAAGCACCTTGACCAGTGGACAAACGTTTAGCTTGCGTTAACGACTGGCTCTGGTAGGGCGCTAGTGTGTCGTCCGGCGTGTTCCCAGGTGTTGCTATCGTTATGTCGGTTGACGGCGACGTTCAGTCGTCGTCTTCGTCATCCTCCGGTTTGGGAGGCTCGAAGGCACGGTATTCATCGGGGAGGCGTACCGTATCGCCCAGAGAGAGTTTGCCCAGCGAGTTCAACCGACCGCCATTGCTAGGGTCGATCAACGCAACCACATCACCGATGCTGGTGTCCTCGACGTAGGCAGCAACCTTGATACGTACGACTTTCCCCTGGAAACGGGCTGACAGGATGCAACCTGCATAGGGGCGAGCATACTCATTGGGATCCTTGGCATAGTATTCGATGACGCTGTCATGGCCGGGATCATCCCATTCGACATGCTTGTGCATCTTGGCGTCCTCCGTTACCTCTTATTCCTATAGCCTAGACGGTTTTACTGCTAACGAAAATGGCCCGGGAGCCGGCCAGGCATTTCAGCCTGGACTGGTGTAGAGACGTAGATGCGAGGCGACGACGTCTTCGATGGCCTCGAGTGTGTCGGTGTCGAAGGTCTGCAGATTCAGGCGTCGCAACAGCGGCTCGCGTCCAATCAGGAAGAAGACCACCTGGCCGATCAGGGTGTGGACTTCGATGATGGTTCGGGGATCATCGGTATCGCGGCCGGTGAGTCGGCCGATCAGCGCGCTCAGGGTGGCCTGAACGATACCGAAGGCTTGTTGCTGCAGGATATCGAAGGCGTCGCTGGGCCGAACCTGTTCGCGGATCACCAGCAACAGCCACTGGCGGAGTTCGATGTCTTCGGCAAAGGTGCGGACCATGCGTCTAACGAGGGTTTCCAGCAGTTCCCGTGCCGCTGTCTGATCCTGTGGCGCCTCGAGTGGCCTGGTCAGGCCCAGGCGCTGGCGGATGGCCCCGGCGATATAGTGTGCGGCCGCCAGGTAGAGGCCGTGCTTGTTGTCGAAGTAATAGGCGATGGAGCCGATGTTGGCTCGTGCTTCATCGGCCAGCATGCGCGTGGTGGTGGCTTTGTAACCATGCTCGCCGAACAGGCGGATACTGGCGTGAATCAGGCGGTCGCGGGTACTGTCCTCGGGTGTCATGGGATCAGGCTCCGTTCTCGGGGGCTCGAGTGTCGATGGCGAAGAACATCGTGTAGAGCACCGGGATCACGCCGAGGCTCATGATCGTACCGACGCCCAGACCGAAGACCATGGCCGCAGCCATGCCGTAGAACAACGGGTCGTTGCCGATGATCAGTGGCAAAAAGCCCAGTACGGTGGTGATCGTCGACATCAGGATGGGGCGCAGACGGCGTGCCGATGCCTTGATCACGGCGTCGCGTCCGGTGGTTTCCGCGTCAGCGGTGCGGCGTTCGATATCGATGCGGTCGATCAGCACGATGGCATTGTTGATGATGATACCAGCCAGACTGTAGAGACCGAGCATCACCATGAAGCCAAAATCGGCCCTGGAGGCCAGCAGCCCCAGGGCGACACCAACGACTACCAGCGGAATGGTGGTAATGATCAGCAATGGTCGCTTGAAGGAGTTGAACTGGGCGACCAGCAGGATGAATATCAATCCGAGGCACAGTGGCAGGTTGGCTTGCAGGGCGGCTTGCCCCTCCGCCGATTCCTTCACCACGCCGTCGAACTCGATCCAGTGTCCTGGCGGCAGGCGCGCCTCGAGTTCGCTCAGTGCCGGCTCCACTTGCGGGGCCATGTCCTCGGCAGTGAGGTAACGGTTGCGCCCCTCGATCGTGATGGTGCGTACCAGATTTTCCCGGTCGATCCGGTAGTAGCCATTGTCCAGGCGCACCTCGGCGACCTGGCTGAGGGGGACGCCATCGCCGGGCGACTCCAGAGGATAGACGATCAGCGACTTGAGCCGTTCGACGCTGGCGCGTTGACGTTCCGGATAGCGCATCATCACCGGGATGATGTCGTCGCCCTCGCGATAGTGGCTGAGGTGGTAACCGTCGATAGCGCCCTGCAACGAGCGGGCGATGTCCTCGGAGGTGATGCCGGCATTGCGGGCCCGCGCCTGATCGACATCGATGGTCAGTGCGGGAATCCGTGCCTCCCAGCTATGGCGAATGTCCTGAGCGCCATCAAGCCCGCCCAGAATGGCTTCCACGTCCTGGGCCGCTGCGAACAGCACCTCACGGTCCGGGCCCTTGACCTGGACCTGGAGCAGGGTGCTGTCGGAGGGGCCCAGGAACATCCGCGTGACCTGGGGCGAGATGTCCGGCTGATGGGTGGCGAGATAGGCACGGGCGGCATGGATGACGTCATCGACCCGCTCCCGGTCGGCCACGTTGATGACCATGAAGCCCTTGTTGGGGGCGGGGTCGATGGGCGTCAGCGAGAGCACGAAGCGGGGTCCGCCGAAGCCGGAGTAGGCGGCGATACTGGTGACGTCGTCGCGCAGTGCCGGGGCCTGCCGCAACGAGTCGCTCAATTCCTGCATGCGCCGGGCGGTGGCGTTCTCGGCGATGTCCGAGGGAAAGTCGAGCGTCACCAGTACCTGGCTACGGTCCGAGTCAGGGAAGAATTTCTGGGGGACGAGTTGCATCATGGCTATGCCGGCCACCAGGGCGAGCCCCATGGCGATGAGGAACAGGACACGGTGATGGAGCACGTGGGCCAGCAATCGGGCATAACGTTCCGATACCCCGCGAAACAGCCGGTCGGACAGGGAGGGGCCGCTGTCCGTTCCTGATGTGTTCGGTGCCTTGAGAAAACGGTGGCAGAGCGTCGGCGTCACCGTCAGTGACAGGAACCAGGAGCTCAGCAGCGTGATGGTGATGACGATCGAGATGGAGCGGGTATATTCGCCGGCGACGTGTTCGGCGAGCATCAGCGGCAGGAAGACCAGAATGGTGGTCAGGGTCGAAGACAATAGCGGCAGAGCGAGTTCACTGCCCGTCTCCTTGAGAGCCTGATCACGATGGTGACCCGCCTCCAGACGGGTCTTGAAATCCTCGGCGATGACGATGGCATTGTCCACCAGCAGCCCCAGCGCGATCACCAGGGTGGCCAGGCTTGCGCGCTGAAGCGTCATTTCCGTCAGCCCCATGATGGCCAGGGTCACCAGCATCACGGCAGGAATGATCGAGCCCACGATCAAGCCTGTGCGCAGGCCGAGGAACAGCACCACCACGGCAAGGACGATGACCAGCGTCTGCATGACGCTGGCAGTCACACCATAGACGGAGTTGGCGACTTGTTCGGGCTGGAAGGTCATGATGTCGAGCTGGTAGCCCGCCGGCAAGGTGCCCCGCAACTCGTCCAGGCGCTCCTCGACCGCATGGCCGTAATCGAGCACGCTTTCTCCCTCGAGCATGGAGATGGCGAAGACGATGGCGGGTTTGCCGTTGAAATAGGCGGGGCGGTCGACCGGGTCCTGGTAACCGCGGTGGATCTCTCCCAGATCGCGGAGCCGCAGGGTGCCGCCCTCGGGAAGACGGATCTCGGTGTCGCCGAGGGCCCCGAGGTCGTCGAATTCACCGCTGACCTCCAGGGCCAGGCGTTGCTCGCCGGTGTCCAGTATGCCGCCGGGAGGATAGATGTTGCGCTGCTGTATCTGATCGGCGAGGTCGGAAGGCGAGAGCCCCAGTTCGGCCAGCCGTGCCTCGGCGATGTCTATGAAGACGCGGGGTTCCTGGATACCGAGCAGTTCGACCTTCCTGGTGCCCTCGACGCCATACAGCTCGGCCCGAATGTGTTCGGCGATTTCCTGCTGGTCGCGTTGGGGAAAGTCGTCGGCGGTGAGAGCTGCGGTGACGACTGCCACGTCGCCGAAGTCGTCGTTGATGATCGGGTCGTGGGTCCCGTCGGGTAGCTCGGGTTTGGCCTCCTCGACCTTCTTGCGCAGTTCATCCCAGATCTGGTCGAGGTCGAAATAGCGGTCCTGGATCTCCACGTGCAGGATCGAGCGGCCGCGCATGGAGGTCGATTCGATGCGCTCCACCTCGCCGATCGAGCGGACGCTCTCCTCCAGGGGTTTGGTGATATTCTCCTCCACCTGTTCCGCCGGCAGCCCGGGGAAGGCGGTGGTTACCTGCGCCTCGCGAATGGTGATCTCTGGATCCTCGCGGGCAGGCATGGCGAAGTAACTGAATATCCCATAAAGCATGGCCACCACGATGGCCAGGTAGAGGACGGGGCGGCGCCGATGGGCGAGCTGGCTCAGGTTCATGATGGCCTCAGTTGTAGCGCTCTGGCCCCTCACCGAGCAGGCTCACCTGCTGCCCGGGATGGAGGAATTCGGCGCCTCGCGCGACGATGCGATCGCCGGAGGACAAGGCACCGCTCACCCTGGCGCGACCGTCGCCGATGTCGACGACCTCGACATCGACTCGCTCGAGGCGTTCATCACCATCGATGCGTAACACGTGTGCCTGTTTGTCGGTGTCGTATTTCAGGGCGGTCAACGGGATGGGGTAGGCCTGTGTGCCGTCGGTCGGTGTGTCGAGGAACAAGGCCACCCGAGCAGTCATGCCTGAGTGCAGGCCCGGGGGCGGCATGTCCAGCTCGAGGATGATCGGGTAATCGTTGGATGAACGAGGCTGGGAGCCCAGGTGACTGAGCGTCGCCGGACTTTCGGCACCGTTGAGGGCCGGCAGGCTGACACGATGGGTCGAGCCGACCTCGAGCGCGTCGACGAGTGTCTCGGGTACGGTGGCCTCCACCTCGAACCCGTTGCGGTCGGAAATCACCTCGAGGATCGGCTGGCTGGCGCTGACGCGCTCCGCGGGTTCGGCCTGGCGTTGGCTTACCGAGCCGTCGAAGGGCGCATGCAGCGTGGTCAAGGTCAGGTCCCGGTCGGCCAGTTCACGGGCGGCGATGGCAGCGGCATGGCGTGACTCGGCGGTGTCCAGGGCCGCCTGCGCGGCATCGAATTGTGACGCGCTAACATACTCTTTCTGCACGAGTTCCGACTGGCGTTGGTAATCCTGACGCTTCTCCTTCAGCGAGGCTTCTGCTTCGCGTGCTTCTGCACGGCGTTGCTGGGCCACCAGGCGGTAGCGTTCGTCGTCAATGGTGGCGAGCGTCTCACCGGCCGAAAAGTCATCGCCCACATCTACCGCGACACTCTCGAGTTCACCGGCGATCTCGAAGCTCAAGGTCGTTTGCTCAGCGGCCTGCACCTGTCCCGAGAATCGGCCGATTCGCTGGCCGCCATCCGTCTGGATCGTATGACTGTCCACCACGGTCGGGATGTCGGGGGGCGACGTGGTTTCGGGGGAACAGCCCATGAGCAGAAGGGCGAGCCCCATCAGTAGTGTGCAGGTGAGCGAGACAGGTTTGTCGATGGGCATGGGCGGTTCTCGGAATGAACATCCAGGGCTGTGAGTCAGCGTATTAATCAAATGATTAAATTGCAAGTCAATAGCATCGTTGCCCTGGAGGGTTGGCCGATCGGCAGGTATACAGCGGCTTGGCGATATCGCGAATCCCATCACCGACACCCTTGGCAGGGCGTCGGTGATGAGTGGAATAGCTTACTTCTTGCTGGCGCGCTTGCGTTCGTGCTCCTTGAGATACTTCTTGCGCAAGCGAAGGTGGTTGGGCGTGACTTCGACCAGTTCGTCATCATCGATGAACTCGACGGCCTGCTCGAGCGTGAACCGGATGGGTGGTGTCAGCACCATGTTCTCGTCGTTACCGGAAGCGCGCATGTTATCGAGCTTCTTGGCCTTGGTGGGATTGACCACCATGTCGTCGGCACGATTGTTGATGCCGACCAGCATGCCTTCATAGACTTCGGTGCCGTGGTCGACGATCAGCTTGCCGCGATCCTGAAGGGCAAACAGCGCATACGTCAGCGCCTTGCCATCGACCATCGAGATCAGGACCCCGTTGCGACGTTCAATGGACGCATCGGGCTTTAGCGGGCCATAGTGGTCGAAGCGGCTGGTCAGGATGCCGGTGCCGGAGGTCAAGGTCAGGAACTGGCCACGGAAGCCGATCAGGCCACGTGCCGGAATGATGAAATCCAGCCGTACCCGGCCCTTGCCGTCGGGCTGCATGTTGGAAAGCTCGCCCTTGCGATAACCGAGTTCCTCCATGATCGCCCCTTGATGCTGCTCCTCGCAGTCGATGATCACTTCCTCGTACGGTTCCTGCTTTTCACCGTCGATGTCGCGAATGATGACTTCGGGGCGCCCCACGGCGAGTTCGTAGCCTTCACGACGCATCGATTCGATCAGCACCGACAGGTGCAACTCGCCACGACCGGAAACCTTGAATTTCTCCGGCGAATCGCCCTCTTCGACACGCAGCGCGACGTTGTGGATCAATTCCTGTTCCAGCCGCTCCTTGATATTGCGGCTGGTGATGTACTTGCCGTCGCGGCCGGCAAACGGCGAATCGTTGACCTGAAAGGTCATGGAGACGGTAGGTTCATCCACCGTCAGGGCCGGCAGCGCGTCCACCGCCGCTGGATCACAGAGTGTGTCGGAGATCGCCAGGTCGTCGATACCGGTGATGCAGACGATGTCCCCGGCGGTTGCCTGGTCAGTCTGTACCCGTTCCAGGCCGAGGTGAGTCATGACCTGGCCGATCTTGCCGCGCCGTGTCTGGCCTTCGGCATTGACGACGGTGACCTGCTGGTTGGGACATACGGCGCCACGGGTGATCCGCCCGAGGCCGATGACACCGACATAGCTGTTGTAGTCCAGTGCCGAGATCTGCATCTGCAATGGACCATCGAGTTCGACCTTGGGGGGCTCGACGATATCGACGATCGTTTCGAACATCGGCGTCATGTCGTCGGCCAATCGGTCGGGGTCCGGACCGGCCACGCCGTCCAGGGCCGAGCAGTAGATGATCGGGAAGTCGAGCTGTTCGTCGCTGGCGCCGAGATTGTCGAACAGATCGAATATCTGATCGATCACCCAGTCGGGACGTGCACCGGGACGGTCGATCTTGTTGACCACGACGATCGGCTTGAGCCCCTGATTGAAGGCCTTCTGGGTCACGAAGCGCGTCTGCGGCATGGGGCCGTCGACGGCATCCACCAGCAGCAGCACCGAGTCGACCATCGACATGACGCGCTCGACTTCGCCGCCGAAATCGGCGTGTCCCGGGGTGTCGACGATATTGATGTGGTAGGGCTGGTCGTCGCCGGGGGGCTGCCATCGAATCGCCGTGTTCTTGGCCAGGATGGTGATACCACGCTCCTTTTCCTGGTCCGTGGAGTCCATGATGCGCTCCTGTCCCTCGGCCTTGCGGTCGAGGGTGCCGGATTGCTGGAGCAGTTTGTCGACCAGGGTGGTCTTGCCGTGGTCGACGTGGGCGATGATGGCTATGTTGCGAAGTTTCTCGATCACGTCGGGATCCTGCTGCGAAAAGTGCGCGCATTATAGGGTGTGCGCCCCGTCCTCGACTAGTACCCCGAGGCGGAATATGGCTTTTGATGACGACCCCGGATTACAAGTGGCCCAACAGCCAGTCATAAAGACGGCCGGGACTTTGGGCGACCGGCTGGCTGATGGGAATACGTGGCAGGGCCAGCGGATCGTCATGATGGCTCAACCAGCCACCGTTGCCCGCCAGGCCGGTACTGACACCGCAACGGCCGGCCAACTGCTTGAGGCGGGATGAGGGGTGTGGGTCGCTGAACGCAAAGGCATCCAGCGGCGCGCGACACAGTTTGGCAAGGTCCCGTCGGGAGCGGCGGATCTGGAAGCTGGCCGCCCGGTCATCGAGTATGTCGAGCGGGTGAGGACGTACGCCATGTGCCCCGAAGCGGAACAGCCCACTGGCTTCCAGGCGTCGCACGCTGAACGGATCGAGCCCATGCGGTATTTGACCGAGTTCGCGGTGCAGGTGGTCGGTGGCGGCATCCAGCTTGGTCGGCGGCGCTTGTTGCAGGGTCGTCAGATAACGCAGCAGGGCACGACTGTAGGCATCATCCGGGTGAGCCGGCGGCATGGGAGGCAGTGGCAGGCCGGCATCGCCCAGCGTATCGCGGATCAGGTCGAGGCGTTGCCGCGACCAGAGCCCTTCGGCCAGCACTTCCCACCAGAAACCTCGCGGCTTGCCGAGCAAGCCGGTACTGACGAAGATACTTGCCGGCAAGGCATAGTGGTCGAGGACCGGGGCGGCGGTCTCGGCCGTGTCCCGCCAACCGTCATCGAACGTCAGCGCAATACAGGCACGCGGATCGCGATGCGCTTTGAGCGCTGTGTCGAGACTGACGATCCGCGCGACCTCGACCAGACTCATCAGCAAATGGCGGAAGCTCTCGGGGCCGAGGCAGTAAGGCGCACGATGCGGCCGTCTCGCTTCCTGTTCGTCCGGGAGAACCCGGTGCAGTACCAGGATGGCGCTGCGACCGCGCAGCGGCTCCGTCATGCTACGTCGCCAATGGCCCCGCAGTCGCTGGGCGATATCCCGTGTCAGTTCGAGTCCTTGCATGGCGTTGCTCCTCTAGGGAGTCTTTCTACCAGTGTATCGGTTATTGTGGTGATGGGTAGGCGCCGATCGGGTTACAGGGTGACTTCTATCACACGAGCCTGACAGGCCCGCAAACGGTCGATGAGATCCTGGTAAGCGGTATCGTCGAGCGTGGGGTCGAAACCGCCGATACGCTCGAACCACTGCCGCCGAACACATAGCGTGCCGGGCATCAACGGTGTACGCCAGAGGCGTCTCAGGCCACGCGTCCTGTCGTGGCGTGGTGCCTTGAACACGACGGCATCCCAGGCATGCTCGCTGAGCAGACGGTCAGCATCGCTGAGCCAGTTGGTGCCGAGCTTGCTGCGTGGAGCAAGAAAGACCAGGGCTTCGCCCGGACTCTGACTGACGGCAGCGTTGCCCCGGGCGCCGATAGACCCCTGTTCAAAGGCTTCGAAGCGGGCGCCGAACCGCCGACTCAAGGTGGCAAGACGCGCGTTATGGCTGTGGCTGACGACACGCACATCGGTGCGCCCCGGGAAATGCTGAATGGCATTTCTGAGCGTGGCTAGACACCGGGGCAAGCGGGATGCCATGAGCCCGGTGTCTACGATGATGCAGTAGCCATTCATCGACGTTGCCACCTTGTGTAAACGTTGCAATATCACTGTATTTGAGTGCATCCGTCGTCGATGAGTTGCAGCCACCACCCTCATGAACCGGGTTGCAATGAGTGGTGCGGCTCGTGCTGGCCATCGAATGGGAAACCGAACCGCTTATGTAATAAATAGTAGTCTTTGGTTTCATAAAGTATCAATTGTTTTCTGAATGATTTTTTTGATGCTGCTTGCCCTGTCCTCATGCAGAGAGTTGACCTCGAATGCTGCAGTTGAACCACCAGGCAGCACATGTAGTGCACTAATCTTGTGCAGTCTCGGAGTGATTTGCTCATTCTTGGTGCGTTTCTGCACTCAAGGAAGCATGACAGTGAATTTACGGACGTGAGAGCCGGACGGTAACTTGTTGAAAACGTAGTGTTGACAAGGGTTTTTACCCCCTTGTGCGCCATTTTGGCACGTTGCCTGCATTACACTCGGTAGCGTCACTATCCGATAGCGTTTGTCATAACGTCGTGGGCAAGTTGCCCGGGGCATGCTACAAACGACGCTGGACACGCAAGCCAACGATTTGAGCCTTAATGTGGAGGACAACATGTCTGAGAAGACCCTCGCCCTGATCGAAGAACATGACATCAAGTGGGTCGATCTACGGTTTACCGATACCAAAGGTAAAGAGCAGCACGTCACCATTCCGGCCAGGGATGTCGACGAGGAATTCTTCGAAGAAGGGCAGATGTTCGATGGTTCCTCCATTTCCGGCTGGAAGGGCATCAATGAGTCCGACATGATCCTGCGTCCGGAAGATGGGACCGGCTATCTCGACCCGTTCACCGAAGACGCGACCCTGGTCCTGCGTTGCGACATCATCGAGCCGGCCACCATGCAGGGCTACGAGCGGGATCCGCGCTCCATCGCCAAGCGTGCCGAAGCTTACCTGCAGTCCAGCGGTCTGGGCGATACCGCCTTCTTCGGTCCCGAGCCCGAGTTCTTCATCTTCGATGAGGTGCACTGGAAAGCCGATATCGAAGGCGCCATGTACAAGGTGACCTCCGAAGAAGGCGCCTGGGCGACCGACCGCAGTGTCGAAGGTGGTAACCTGGGGCACCGTCCGCGCGTCAAGGGCGGCTATTTTCCGGTCCCGCCGGTGGATAGCTTCCACGATATTCGTAGCGCCATGTGTAACACCCTCGAGGCGATCGGCCAGAATGTCGAAGTCCACCACCACGAGGTGTCCAACGGCGGTCAGAACGAGATCGGCGTCAAGTTCAATACCCTGGTCAAGAAGGCTGACGAGGTTCAGGAGCTTAAGTACGTGATCCACAACGTGGCCCACGCGTACGGCAAGACGGCGACCTTCATGCCCAAGCCGCTGGTTGGTGATAACGGCAGTGGCATGCACGTCCACCAGTCCTTCTGGAAGGATGGCCAGAACCAGTTCGCTGGTGACCAGTACGCCGGCCTCTCCGAGACGGCACTCTATTATATCGGCGGCATCATCAAGCACGCACGTGCCCTGAATGCCTTTGCCAATGCCTCGACCAACTCCTACAAGCGACTGGTGCCAGGCTTCGAGGCGCCGGTCATGCTGGCATACAGCGCCCGCAACCGTTCGGCGTCCATTCGTATCCCCTATACTGCGAGTCCGAAAGGCAAGCGCGTCGAGCTCCGCTTCCCGGATCCGACCGCCAACCCCTACCTGGCCTTCTCGGCGATGTTGATGGCCGGTATCGATGGTATCAAGAACAAGATCCATCCGGGCGACGCCATGGACAAGAACCTGTATGACCTGCCGCCTGAAGAGGGCAAGGCGGTTCCGACCGTGGCCGAGAGTTTCGAACAGGCCCTGCAGGCGCTCGACGATGATCGCAGCTTCCTGACCGAAGGCAATGTCTTCACCGATGAGATGATCGACGCCTATATCGAACTCAAGGGCGAGGATGTCGAACGTCTGCGCATGACCACGCATCCGGTCGAGTTCGACCTGTACTACAGCTGCTGATGTACTGACGCATCGACATGTCCGATGGTCAAGGGCCCCGCATTGGCGGGGCCCTTTGCATGGGACGGACGCATGGCGATGATTGACCCAGGGAGGGTGTCAATGCCGTTGGGAAGAGAACCGTATCGCCGCCTGGTGATGGTGGGGATGATCACTCTCCATGGACTGTCGGCTCATGCCGAGAGCGCAATCTATCGAGTCATCGACGAACAGGGGCGAGTACTGTTCACCGATCGGCCGCAGAGCGGCAGTGAACGTGTCGATATCCCCCAGCCGTCGGCGGTCCTGCCCGTTTCCAGGGTAGCTATCGGTGGGCTTGAAAATGATGAACATGTCGAGCCACCACCAACATCCTACTCGGCATTCAGCATCGTCGCGCCTGAGCATGAAGCGACTCTGCCGACCGGTCAGGCGGGTGATGTCGTGGTGGAATTCGCCGTCGCACCGGCATTGCATGAATCGCATCGTATCCAGTTGCGACTCGATGGTGAGGTCCGCCATTCCCCGGCGCATGCTCGGTCATTGTCTCTATCCGGTCTGGTGCGTGGCGAGCATACCCTCGAGGCAGAACTGCTCGATGCCGATGGCAAGGTGTTGCAGCGGAGCAAACCGGTAACGCTGTATGTGCAGCGTGCCGGCATCAATCTACCGGCCAATCCCAACAACCCCGATCGGTCATTGAAGTGAGTGCCATCCGGTAGCGTATGGAGGGTTCAGGATGCGCGGTTCGTGATCGATAGCCGCCTACATGTGCACTAAAATGGTGCATTGAGGGTTGTTGCACCGCGATGAACCCGCCATTGTCGGAGGGGGCCATGCTGGCGCGCTTCTTGCACATCAATAGTGAATGCCATTTAACCGGGACGCACCATGTATCAACGCTTGCTGGAACATCTGACCACGGCTGTCTTGTTGCTCGACGGTACCTTGCGTGTGCGCTGGATGAATCCTGCGGCGGAGGCCATGCTCGCGGTCAGTCTGGGACGGGTGCAGGGTACCTGGCTGGACAGTCTGGCCGGGTTGGAAGGTGAAGTGGCGTCTGTGCTGGCCAAGGCCCGGCGCGACTTTCATCCATTCACCCAGCGGGAAGCACAGTTGCTCATTCCCGGGGGCGACGCCGTGACTGTCGATTTCACCGTGACACCGCTCTCCGATGACGAGTTGTTGCTGGAGCTCGAGCCGCGTGATCGTTTGCTGCGTATCTCCCGCGAGGAGGCGCTGATCGCCCGTCAGGAAACGATCAAGGTGCTCTCGCGCGGGCTGGCCCATGAAATCAAGAATCCTCTTGGCGGGATACGTGGCGCCGCTCAATTGCTGGAACGGGACCTGCCTGACCCACAGTTGGCCGAGTTTACGCATATCATCGTCGAGGAGGCGGATCGCCTGCGCGATCTGGTCGACCGGATGCTCGGTCCCAATCGGCTGGAACAGCATGAACCGCTGAATATCCACAAGGTGTTGGAGCGGGTGCGGACACTGTTGATCGCCGAGCATGCCGAGGTCGAAGTGATTCGTGACTATGATCCCAGCCTACCGGAGCTCTCCGGCGATGAAGGGCAGTTGATCCAGGCGGTGCTCAATGTGTCGCGCAATGCCGTGGAAGCGATGGAAGAGAGTGGGATCGAGCAGCCGACCCTGATGTTGCGGACTCGCGCGCGACGCCAGTTCACGCTGGGTGCCGAACGTCATCGGTTAGTGTGCGAAGTCGCAATCATCGACAATGGCCCCGGCATTCCCGAGTCACTGCGTGAGACGTTGTTCTATCCCATGGTGTCAGGTCGCGCCGAAGGGAGCGGCCTGGGACTTTCCATCGCTCAGTCGATACTGCATCAGCATCAAGGATTGATCGAATGCGATTCCCATCCCGGACGAACCGAGTTTCGTCTGTTGATTCCCCTGGAGACGCCGAGGACTGCCGCTGCTGGAGGCTCTGATGACTGAAGATACCGCACGTATCGTGATCGTGGACGACGATCGTGCCATTCGCTGGGTACTGGAACGTGCCCTGGCCCAGCCGGATCTGGAAGTGGAGAGCTTCGAGCGTGGCGATGCCGCGCTGGACAGCTTGCTCAAGGACCCGCCTGAGGTCCTGCTCACCGACATCCGCATGCCGGGACTGGACGGGCTGGATCTCATGGCGCAGGTCCGCGAGGCGTACCCGGATTTGCCGGTCATCGTGATGACCGCCCATTCCGATCTGGATAGTGCCGTGGCGTCCTATCAGGGCGGTGCGTTCGAGTACTTGCCCAAACCTTTTGATGTCGATGAGGCCCTGTCGCTGGTTCGGCGCGCCGTGGCCCATGCTCGTGAACGACAGAGTCCGGCGCGGGCGCCGGAGGGATTGTCGGCGGAAATCATCGGCGAAGCGCCCGCCATGCAGGAGGTGTTCCGTGCCATCGGTCGACTTTCGCAGTCTCATATCACGGTACTGATCAATGGTGAATCGGGAACGGGCAAGGAGCGCGTTGCTCAAGCGTTGCACCAGCATAGCCCGCGGGCCGACAAGCCGTTCATCGCCCTGAACATGGCGGCGATACCCAAGGACCTGATGGAGTCGGAACTGTTCGGCCATGAAAAGGGCGCGTTCACCGGTGCCACGGCGCAGCGGCGGGGCCGGTTCGAACAGGCCGACGGGGGCACTCTGTTCCTCGACGAGATCGGCGATATGCCGCCGGATACCCAGACCCGGCTGCTGCGCGTGCTGGCCGATGGGGAATTCTACCGGGTGGGCGGCCATATGTCGGTCAAGGCGGATGTGAGGATCATTGCCGCGACTCACCAGAATCTGGAAACCCTGGTCGAGGAGGGGCGCTTCCGTGAGGATCTTTTCCATCGTCTCAACGTCATTCGCGTCCACCTGCCGAGACTCGCCGAACGTCGCGAGGATATTCCCCGGCTGGCGGAGCATTTCCTGGCCGAAGCCGCCAAGGAGCTGGCCACCGAATCCAAGGTGTTGACCAAGGAGGCTGAGCAGCATCTGACCCGCCTTCCCTGGCCAGGCAACGTGCGGCAGCTCGAAAACACCTGCCGCTGGTTGACCGTCATGGCCTCGGGCCGGGAAGTCCTGGTGGACGATCTGCCACCGGAGCTGCGCCAGGCCGATGACGAGGAAGCTGCTGCCGGCGATTGGCGTGCCGCCTTTCGCGACTGGGCCGATCGCGCTCTGGCTGCCGGCCATACGCATCTGCTCGAGGAGGCCGTGCCCGACTTCGAGCGTATTCTGATCGAAACGGCGCTCAAACATACCGGCGGACGCAAGGGAGAGGCGGCCGAGTTGCTCGGTTGGGGACGCAATACCCTGACTCGTAAGGTGAAGGTGCTGTTGCCGGCGCTGGCGGACAGCGACTGAACGCGGCTCTCGTTCACTCGGGCGCATTGACCGTGGCAAACGACGGCCAAGCGGTGCCAGAATGGGCCTCTCAAGGAGAGAAAGCTCATGACCCAAATGCAATGGGAACGGCTGCTGGCACCGACCCGTCTCAACGATAAACCGCGGGGCTCGCGGGAAGAAATCGGACGCAGTCCGTTCCACAAGGACCATGACCGGATCGTTTTCGCCGGTTCGTTCCGTCGCCTGGGGCGCAAGACCCAGGTTCATCCGTTGACCGACAACGACCATATCCACACGCGACTGACGCATTCGCTCGAAGTCGGGTGTGTCGGGCGCTCGCTGGGGATGATGGTCGGTGAAGGGCTCAGTCATCGTCTGCCCGACTGGATCACGCCGGCCGATCTCGGCGTGATCGTGCAAGCGGCGTGCCTGGCGCATGATATCGGCAATCCCCCGTTCGGCCATGCCGGTGAATACGCGATACGCGACTGGTTCAAACGTGCCGATCAGGAGCCGGACGGACTGCTCGATGGTCTCTCCGACACCGAGCGTGCCGACCTGCTGACGTATGAGGGGAACGCGCAGGGGTTCCGTATCGTCACCCAGATCGAATACAACCAGTTCCGCGGGGGAATGCGTCTGACGGGAGCAACGCTGGGCACGCTGCTCAAGTATCCCTGGACGGTGGAGTATGGTGGTGCCGCCGGCAAGTTCGGCAGTTATCAATCCGAGAAACATCTGCTTGCCGAGGTCGCCAGGCGGCTTGGTCTCAAGTCGCGCGGTGACTGGGTCTGGTGTCGCCATCCGCTGGCCTGGCTGGTCGAAGCGGCCGATGACATCTGCTATGCGTTGCTTGATCTCGAGGACGGACTGGAAATGGATATCCTGCGCTTCGAGGAAGTCACCGAAGTGCTGATGCACATCGCAGGTGGGGTGCCGGCGGACTACGAGTCGATGGAACGTGACGGTGTCTCTCAGCGTCGTCGTATCGCGGCGCTACGCGGGGCGGCGATGGAGCGCGCGGTCACGGATGTGGCCGAGGTGTTCGTGCAGCATGAACAGGAGCTCCTCAATGGCGCCTTGAAGGAGGACCTGCTGGAGCTGTGCCATCCCGATCTCGGGTGGGGGGTCGGTGCCGCCAAGCGGCTGGCGCGGGAGCGTATCTTCCAGAACGAGCGCAAGGCCAAGCTGGAGATCGGTGCCTACACGACACTGGGTATCCTGCTCGAAGCCTTCATCGGCGCCGCCCACGAGTTGCACTATACCGGTCACTCCTCCTTCAAACACCAGCGGGTACTCGCCCTGATCGGCGAAAATACACCGCGTCCCTCCTGGAGTCTCTATGACAGTTATCGGCGAATGCTCGATTTCATCGGTGGCATGACCGATCACTTTGCCGTGGATCTGGCTCAGGAAATGGGAGGACGCCTCAAGGGAGACTGAGCGATGCATCGTGGCCTGCCGGTCATTCTGTTGCTGCTTTGCTGGGGATGGGGCTCGGCCGTTCAGGGGGACGGCACCGGCTCGCTGGATGTTGAGGGCGTGGATCATTATACCCTGGCATTGACCTGGCATCCCGGCTTCTGCGCCACTCAGGGGCAGTCGCGTGACGAATGTCGTGACCCTGACGAATCGAGTGCCGAAGGTTTCGTGTTGCATGGCCTGTGGCCGTCACTGCCGGCCCGTCTGGCCGAGCGGGGCATCGACCGCCGGCGCTGGTGGCAGGATGGCTGTTTCATCGAGGATTCACGGCCCGACGGGGGATTTTGTGCCCACCCCGCACCGGCGCTGCCTGACGCCTTGTCCAACGATCTGGCTGATGCCATGCCGGGTCGCGAGAGCTGCCTGGATCACTATCAATATGCCAAGCATGCGGCCTGCCTGTCGTTGCCCGAAGAGGCGTACTTCGCGCGAGCGGTCGAACTTCTGGCGCGCTTCAATGACAGTGCGTTCGTGGATTTTGTCGTGATCAACCGGGGGAGTGACGTTGCCATCAACGATTTGATCGCCGTGTTCGAGTCGTCGTTTGGCGAAGGTACCGGTCAAGCTCTGCACCTGGCCTGTCGGGGAAGAGGCAATCGCATTCTCAGCGAGATTCGAATCGGTATCGATGCCGAGCGGCTCGATGCGTTTCCGGCCACGGAGTCACTGGTTCCGCTGCGTCCCGGTGAATGTGCACCACGTGTCCGCATCGCATCGATGTGAGTCGGATGGGTTACACCGATGGCGTCTGGAGATGGCGTAATTCGTCAACCAGAGCGGCGCGCTTCATCAGGGCGCGAATGACCTCATCATGGAGCTGGTCGGTCATGTCACCGGTCGGTAACCGGCGGAGATCATCGGCCAGGTGGTCGCCACTGACCACCAGTAGATCGTCGGGGCCGTGACGCGTATCGATGACCCAGCCGGGCAGGGCGAGAACCCCCTGTACCGGGATATTGGTGCTGCATTCGCGTGCCAACCATTGTCGCAGCCACTGGGTGGCTTGCCGGGTCTTGCGTAACGGGCGGCGCTCTTTCCAGCCGGGAAAATGCAGCTGTTCGCGTTCGACGCGTACCCGGTTGCGTTCCTGGCCGGTGGCATCGAGTGGGCGGGTGCGGGCACGGGTTTCGATAACGAAGACGCCGTGCGGCGTCACGGCGACATGGTCGATGGTATACGTATCCGCCGGGATGTCGTGAAAAATGACGTAGGGGTGCGCATCGGGCCGGACCAGGCGCTCGAGCTCCTGGCCGACAGCGAGCTCACAGGCCAGCCCCAGCTTGAGACGGCGGATGCGCTGGAAGTCCCGGATCAGCAGTAAACAGAAGACCAGCGCGAGAATCGTGGTGAGCACGCCGTAGAGCCCCCATTCGATCCAGTCCTGCTCACGGGCGAACAGCATACGACCCATGCCGTAGACCAGGGGAGCCAGGATGACGATCGGGCCGAGGGAGCCATCGAGAAACAGGCCGGCGAACGCGCGGTCAAGGCGATCGCGCAGTGCCTGGCCGGGCTCGCGTAGCTGGTGCGCATCGAACGGGGAGCGTACTCTGGCATCGTGAAGGTTGCGCAGAAAGACCACGATGACCGCCATGGCGCCCAGAGGGAGCAGGAAGATCAGCGGTAATAGGTATTCCAGCCAGGCCATCGCGGGGTTTCCTTGCCCGAGAGTATGTCAGTGAGCCTACATTCTAGCCAAGCATGCCTGCTTGGGGCCATTATCGTCGTTAACACGTGTCGGAAATCATGTATGTCACAGCCCGAGAGCCCGCTCATCGCCGATGCCGATATCGAGGCGCTCGCCGCCTTCGTTGCACGTCATCCGCGTCTGGCCGTGGTGACAGGCGCCGGCGTTAGCACGGAAAGTGGAATCCCCGATTATCGTGACGATCAGGGGGACTGGAAACGTTCACCGCCGATGTCGCATCAGGTGTTCATGTCCAGCCATGCGGCACGACAGCGATACTGGGCCCGGGCGCTGATTGGTTTTCGCGCACTACAAGGGGCTCGTCCCGGTCCGGCGCATCATGCCCTGGCCCGTCTTGAGCAACTGGGGCGCATAGGAAGCCTGATCACCCAGAATGTCGACGGATTGCATCAACAGGCCGGTTCGACGCGGGTGATCGACCTGCATGGCCGAGCCGATATCGTGCGCTGTATGTCTTGCGGTGCACGGCGTATGCGACATGATCTGCATACGGAACTGGCTGACCGCAACCCGCATTGGCTTGATGCCGGGGCCCGGGCAGGCCCGGATGGCGATGCCGATCTGGAAGCCGACTTTTCCGGTTTTCTGGTCCCCGATTGCTCACACTGTAGTCACGGCATATGGAAACCGGACGTCGTTTTCTTCGGTGACAGTGTGCCGTCGGCTGTCGTCAATAAGGCCTACCGGTCGCTGGAGTTCGCCGATGCCTTGTTGATCGTGGGGTCGTCGTTGATGGTGTTTTCCGGGTATCGGTTCGCCCGTGCCTGTGCCCAGGCCGGCAAACCGATTGCCTGCCTGAACCTGGGGCGTACACGGGCTGACGACCTTTACACCCTCAAGGTCGCAGCGCCGGCGGGACGAGGGTTGTCCGCGCTGATCCGGATGCTCGGGTCCGGATGATGCGCTGATGCGGTCTCCATTGTCGTCAATTACCGCCATCCGAGTCGCGCGGCAAGGGAACCAGCTTGATCGTGGGGAGTTGATCGTCTCCGCCATCCCATACCGGAACCGGCTCATCTTCGGCGTGGGTCAATCGGCCGTCCTGGCGCAATTCAGCACGCAGCACATAGCGGCTGTCGCTGTCGATGGCGCTGGCATCATACCGCAGAGTGGCGGTGTAGGGAGGATCACCGAGGCGCTCCATACGGTTCTCGGCGATGACCCGGCGCTCGTTCTCGGTGTCGTCGATCAGGTTGATGCGTAATTCGGCATCGTCATCGGTGTCGATCGGTTCCTCGCTGTCGACCCGCACGTCCAATGTCTCGAACCGTGGCCCGCCGGCACAGGCGGCAAGACTGATCATCAGCCAGCACGACAAAAGTAAAGTCACAAGGCGGAAAAGGCGTCGGGGCATCTTGCTCTCCTGTTGCGGGTTGATGTCAGCCGCCGGCCAGCTTGACGGTAAAGCCACGGTTTGCCAACTCTCGCTTGAGCGTATCGCGTTGATCCCCCTGGATCTCGATCACCCCATTCTTGAGGGCGCCTCCGGTACCACAGCGCTGCTTGAGAGCCTTGGCCAGCGCTTTCAACTCCTCGGTGGGAAGCGGCACACCGTCGACAATCGTGACCCCCTTGCCTTTGCGTCCACTGGTTTCACGGCGAATCCGCACGATACCGTCAAGGTCGGCGAGCCGTTCCTGCTCGGCACGATCCTGGCATTCGCATTCATCGACCGGTCGGCGGCAGTCCGGACATAACTGGCCTTCATCAGTGGAATAGACCAAGCCTCGCAGTTGATCCTGTAGTGATGGCATACCTGACTCCTGGCTCACGGCATGATGGGCGCATGATAGCGCGTCACGCCCGTTCACGATATCAGGTCGTCACCGCTTCAGTGCGCACCAGATGGGTGACGATGGTGGGGAGCTGATGCATGTTGCTGATCGGGATGGCGCCATCCGGTGTTTCTTCGGCATCCGGATAGCGGTTCAGGTGGATCACGATCATGCCGGCGGCCAGAGCGGCTTCCACGCCGACGATGGAGTCATCGATGGCAATGCACTCTTCGGGATCGAATCCCATCATTCGGGCGGCATACAGGAACAGGCAGGGGTCGGGTTTCCAGCAGTTGGCGGTATAACCGCTGAACAGCCGGTCGCCGAAGTAGTGGCTGAGACCGGTCGCCTCCAGGCCGTTGCGAATCTTCGTTTCCGGGCCATTCGAGACAACGGCGCGCGGATAGTCCGAAAGGCTGTCGAGTGCTTCGATGACGCCGGGCAAGGGCGTCAGCTCGGTCGCCATGCGCTGGGCGAGGTTGCTGCGCATTTCGCTTTCGGTATGTTGCAGACGGTCCGGGTCAATGCTGCCATGACGCTGCTGGAGTTCGTGAATGATGTTCTTGAAGCGGGCGCCACGGAACTCGGTGATGTAGTCGTTGGCCGTGAAGGGGAGGCCCAAGGTGTTGAGGCTGGCAGCCATTTCAGCGGCCAGTAGCGGTTCGCTATCGACCAGCGTGCCGTCACAATCGAACAGCAGACATCGTGGAGTGGTCATCAACAAGCCTCGTTGCACTGTCGTGGGCGCATGCCATTCTATCCTGCGTTGTCTTCCCTATATTGCTAGATATCGGCAGCCCTTGCCCATAATTAAAGACCAATTTTCACTTTTTTTGAACAGTGTTCCCTAACTTTTTCGCTCTCGAACGTCTCGACTCGGTCGGTGATTCTACCTGCGACCAAAGTGGTATATCCATGGCGTTGCGATTTGTTGCCATACTACCATACTAGTCATATCAGAAATCGAGGGAGGCAACCGTTGTTGCCTTTCGATGAGGTGAGGGGAAGCCATGAACTCTGCCTTGCAGGCCATGTGGCAGGACAGCGCTGATGATGGGTCGGTACGCCAACGGCTCTATCAGGTGCTTCGACAGTCAATCATTCGGATGGTGTTGGCTCCTGGTCAGGCACTGTCGGAGAAAGAGCTGGCCGATACACTCGCGATCAGCCGTCAGCCGGTAAGGGAGGCATTCATTCGCCTTTCGGAAGCCGGCCTGGTGGAAGTGCGTCCGCAACGCGGCACGTACGTGATTCGCATCTCCCGGCAAGCCGTGCTGGAAGCCCGTTTCGTCCGTGAAGCGCTTGAAGTGGCGGTTGCCCGCGAGGCGGCGGTCGAAGGCATGAAGCCACGTGCGCTGGATGAGTTGCATGAGTTGATCGAGCGTCAGCGTCGCTGTGTCGATCCCGAAGACTACGACCGCTTCTTCCTGCTCGATGAGGCATTTCATCGGACGCTGGCGCTGGGCGTCGATCAACAGGTGGCCTGGAAGGTCACTGAAGAGGTCAAGGCACAGCTTGATCGGGTGCGTTATCTCAGTGTTCCCGACAGTACGCCGATTCGTAAGCTGATCGACCAGCACGCTGCCGTCGTCGAGGCGGTCGACCGTCGTGATGGCGATGCCGCCGAAGCCGCCATGCGTGTGCATCAGCGCGAAATTCTGCAGTCATTGCCGGAGTTGGTACAGCGCTTTCCCGCCATGTTCGACGTATCGGCCCAACCGGAACGAGGAGCGGTGTCATGAGGATCGAGCAGGCCTACGTCATCGTCACGGCGCCAGGCCGCAATTTCGTCACGCTCAAGATCGTGACCGACGAAGGGGTTTACGGGATCGGCGATGCCACGCTCAACGGTCGAGAGCAGGCCGTTGTCGCTTATCTCGAGGAGCATGTGGTGCCCACGCTGATCGGACGTGACCCCCAGCGTATCGAGGACATTTGGCATTATCTCTACCGTGGCGCCTATTGGCGTCGAGGGCCGGTGACCATGAGCGCCATTGCCGCCGTGGATATGGCGTTGTGGGATATCAAGGCCAAGGCTGCCGGTATGCCGCTGTATCAACTGCTGGGTGGCAAGAGCCGGGAACGGGTGATGGTCTATGGCCATGCCACGGGGCGTGACATCGACGCCTGCCTGGAGGAAGTCGCCCGACATGTCGACGAGGGCTATCGTGCGGTGCGTGTGCAGGCGGGCGTGCCGGGTATCGCCAGCATTTATGGAGTCGCCAAGCGTGCGGGGGAGCGCTATGAACCCGCCGACTCGGATGTGCCGGCGGAGCATGTGTGGAGTACCGCCAAGTATTTGAATCATGTCCCCAAGCTGTTCGCCGCCGTGCGCGAGCGGTTTGGCGACGACCTGCATGTACTGCATGACGTTCATCACCGCCTGACACCGATCGAGGCGGCGCGTCTGGGGAAAGAGGTCGAGCCTTACCACCTGTTCTGGCTGGAGGACTGTGTTCCCGCCGAGAATCAGGAAGGCTTCCGCCTGATTCGTCAGCATACCACCACGCCGCTGGCTGTCGGCGAGGTATTCAATAGCCTGTATGACGCCAAGGAGTTGATCGAGAACCAGTGGATCGACTACATCCGCGCCTCGCTCACTCACACCGGCGGGATCACCCACATGCGCCGCTTGGCCGATCTGGCCGGTCTCTATCATGTGCGCACCGGTTTTCACGGTCCGACCGACCTGTCTCCCGTCTGTCTGGGGGCGGCGATCCATTTCGATACCTGGGTGCCCAATTTCGGCGTGCAGGAGTATATGCCCCACGACCGCCTCACCGATGAGGTTTTCCCCCATGACTATCGCTTCGAGGACGGCCACTTCCTGGTCGGTGAGTCTCCGGGGCACGGCGTCGATATCGATGAGTCGCTCGCGGCTCGCTATCCCTATCAACGTGCCAGCCTGCCGGTCAATCGTCTGGAAGACGGCACGCTCTGGCACTGGTAACGAGGTGATTTTTCCATGAAAGCGTTTCAGGTTACCGCCCCTTACGATTACGCCATCACCGATGTCGATCGCCCCGTTGCGGCGCCTGGTGAAGTGCTGGTTCGGGTCGCCTATGCGGGTATCTGCGGATCGGACATGCACATCATCCATGGCGACAATGCCTTCGTCCGATTCCCGCGGATCACCGGCCATGAGTTTGCCGGTGTCATCGATGCCGTGGGTGAGGGCGTCGATGGCATTGCCGTAGGCGATCGAGTCTGTGTCGATCCGGTGGTGAACTGCGGGCACTGCTACCCCTGCCGGGTAGGGCGTCCCAATGTCTGTACCGATATGGAAGTGGTCGGGGTGCATCGCAATGGCGGTTTCGAGGAGGTCGTCAACATTCCGGCGGCCAATGCTCATCGCTTGCCGGAGCACCTGGGTCTCGATGCGGCCGCGTTGGTGGAGCCCTACACGATTGCCGCCAATGTGCTGGATCGCATGCAGCCAGTGTCCGGTGACCGCCTGCTGATCTTCGGTGCCGGTGTGATCGGTTTGACCATTCTGCAAATGGCTCAGGCGCTGGGGATCGAGGATATCACCGTGACGGATGTGCTCGAGGCGCGTCTGGCCACAGCCCGGGAACTGGGGGCGACGCGTACGTTCAACGGCCAGCAGCAGGATGTCGAAGCGGAAGTCGAGACGCTGACCCAGGGGGAGGGCATGCCGTTGATCGCGGATGCGGCCTGCGTTCCTGCCCTGTTGCCGCAAATGCTGCGTATCGCTTCGGCGGCCGGCCGAATCGGGTTGCTCGGTTTCAACCCGACACCCAGCGATCTGGTCCAGCTGGAAGTGATCAAGAAAGAGCTGACACTGGTCGGCTCGCGTTTGAACAACCGCAAGTTTCCGGAGGTGATCGAACTCATGGCCACGGGCCGCCTGGATACGCAGGGGCTGGTGAGCCACCGCATTGCCTTGGCGGACATGCCGGAGGCGATCGAGATGCTCGATCATCAGCCCGAGAAGGCTCGCAAGGTACTGATCGATATCGGTGCCTGACGGGCGACATTCACTGCAACCACGCACGAACGTCAACAACACAAATCACCAGTGCTAGGAGAAACGCCATGATTAAACCGATGATAACCAGTGCTGTTCTCGGGACCGCCCTGTTCGGTGCCCAGGCGGCTATGGCTGCTGACTACACCCTGCAATTCGGCCATCTCGCCAACGAAGACAACATATGGCACCAGGCAGCGGAACGCTTCAAGTCAGAAGTCGAGGAGAACTCGGATGGCCAGATCGAAGTCAAGTTGTATCCCAATGAGCAACTCGGCGACGAAATGGATGTCATTGACAGCATCCAACTCGGCAATGCCGATATGACGATTACCGGTGAAAGCCTGCAGAACTGGGCGCCGAAGGCGGCCATGATGGCCGTGCCGTACGCGTTCCGGGATTCCGAGCATCTACATGAAGCGGTGGAAGGCGAGGTCGGTGAGGAGATCGAAGCACAGATCACCGAACAGGCCAACCTGGTGCCGATCGCCTGGTTCGAGCGGGGGACGCGCCATCTGACCTCCAATCGCGAGATTACCCATCCTGACGATCTCGATGGCCTCAAGCTGCGTGTGCCCAATGTGCCGTTGTTCGTCGATACCTGGGAAGGGCTGGGTGCTCGCCCGACGCCGATGGCATTCAGTGAGGTCTTCACCGCACTCCAGCAAGGCACTATCGATGCTCAGGAAAACCCATTGAGCCTGATCGAGAGCGCAAGCTTCTATGAGGTTCAGGACTATGTGAACCAGACTGGGCACGTACGTAGCTGGATCTATGTCGTGATCGGCAAGAAGCAGCTCGATGAGATGCCTGAAGACCTGCAGGAGGTGGTTCTCGAGGCGGGTCAGGAGATGCAGGAATACGAAGCCGAGCTGTTCGAAGAGGATCAGCAGCGTCTCGAGGAAGACCTGAAAGAACGTGGCATGGAATTCGTCGAGGTCGATCAGGAGGCCTTCGCCGACAAAGCACGCCCTGTCGTTGAAGAGTCACTGAATGATGAGCAGATCGAGCTGTTCGAAGCGATTCAGGAGCTTTGATGCCGCTGGCAGGTGGGTGGCTACGGCTGCCCACCTGCCTTTGTAGTGGCCCTTGAAAGGGCCGTGCGTCACGAGGAGTGTTTATGGACTCTCGCCGAGGCCAGGAGCAGAACGTGGAGGGAGCAGGTGTCGAGACGCCCGACCGACAGGTGATCGACGAGCTGGATGTGTTGTCGTCGGTGCCCAAGTTGGGGGGTACCTTCGGGCGTGTCATCGGATGGTTCGACACCCTGTTCGCTTGGCTGGCGACACTGGCGCTGGTCGGTATCGCCGGCACCGTCATATTACAGATCGTCGGGCGTTTGGCATTGCCGTTCGCCATTTCCTGGACGGAAGAGCTATCGCGCTATCTATTTATCTACATGGTCGCGTTGGCGGCCGGACTGGTGATCCGCCATCAACGCAATGTCAGTGTCGAATTGTTCCATCATTGGCTGGGGCCGCGGGGTCGAGCCGGGTATCAGGTGCTGATTTGCCTGCTGGTCGGTAGCTTTGCAGCGATCTCCATACCTTATGCCTGGGTCTATGCCGAAAACGGTGCCTGGCAGACCTCCCCGACACTGCGGGTTCCCATGATCTACGTATTCTTCTCCACCGTTGTGCTGTTCTCCGTGGTGGTGTTCTACAGCGTCATTGGCTTTATCGAAGGTGTCGTTGCGATGCGTCACCCCTCCGTTACTGATAGGGAGACGTCCTGATGGAAATGCTCCTGCTGTTCGGCGTCTTCCTGGTCCTGCTGCTGGCAGGCATTCCCATTGCCTTCTCGCTCGGTATTGCCTCGATGAGCTTTCTGCTGCTCGAGGGCATGTCGCTGACGGTGGTGCCCCAGCGGATGTACTCGGGGATCGACACGTTCGTGTTGCTATGCATCCCCGGCTTCATTCTGGCCGGCAACCTGATGAATGTGGGTAACATTACCGAGCATATCGTACGGTTTTCCAATGCCGTCGTCGGTCATATTCGAGGTGGACTGGGGCTGGCCAACGTTGGCGGGTCGATGATCTTCGGTGGCATATCCGGTACCGCCGTGGCCGATGCGGCCAGTATCGGCTCGGTGATGATTCCGGGGATGTCGAAAGCCGGCTATGACAAGCCTTTCTCGGCCGCAGTGACCGCGGCGTCGTCGACCATCGGGCCGATCATTCCTCCCAGTGTACCGATGATCATCGCCGGCTCGCTGACGGGCGTGTCGGTCGGCCGCATGTTCCTGGCCGGAGCCATCCCCGGGCTGTTATTGGGCCTGGCGATGATGGTGACGGTCTATCTGCTGGCGGTGCGACGCGGCTATCCCAAGGAGCAGAAACCGACACTTCGTCATCTGCTGCGTGAGGGGCGCACCGCCTTCTGGGCACTGATGATGACGGCGATCATTCTGTACGGCATTATCGGCGGCTTTTTCACGCCCACCGAAGCGTCGATCGTGGCCAGTCTCTATGCGCTGGTCGTGGGCATGTATGTCTACAAGGGGTTGAGCTGGCGCAAGCTGCCGTCGATCCTGCTCGATACCGTACTGACGTCATCCGCTCTGCTGTTGCTGGTCGGCTTGGCCAACCTGTTCGGCTGGATCATGACCACCCAGCAGGTGCCGCAGATGCTGGCGGATCTCATTCTGACGGTCAGTGACAATCCGATCGTGGTCATCCTGATCCTCAACCTGATCCTGTTGTTCGTCGGCACTTTCATGGAAACGATTGCCGCCTTGATCATCCTGTTCCCCGCCCTGATGGGGGTGGCGACCGGTGTCGGCATGGATCCAGTACATTTTGCGGTGATGGCCGTACTCAATCTGATGATTGGATTGACCACGCCACCGGTGGGCGTGTGTCTTTTCGTGGTCTCCGGCATCGGCAACCTGCCCATGCTCAAGGTCGCCCACGCCATCGTACCGTTTCTGATCTGCAACCTGGCGGTGTTGCTACTGGTGTCTTATGTGCCAGCCTTTTCCTTGTGGCTGCCGAACCTGATTCTGGGAGAGTGACGACATGGCAAGCGACAACGAGCCCGGCGTTCATGTGAGCTATCACGAGGCGGCCGGGCCGTCCGGTGATATCGGTATCGTGCACTTGGGTTTGGGGGCGTTTCATCGGGCCCATCAGACGGTCTACCTCGAGCGTTATCGTCAACGCACCGGTGACGGCGAATGGGGCATCTGTAGCGCCAACCTGAGGGGCAATGTCGGGTTGGTCGACCGTCTCAGGACCGCCGGCTATCGTTATCATGTGGCTGAATATGCCGACAGCGAGAACGTGACGCTCCGAGAAATCGGCGTCATCGAGGACACGCTGTTCACCGGCCGCGACGCGTCGGGTGAATGGGGTCGGGATCTGAATTCGCTATTGACGCGGATGAGTGATGCGAATGTGCGCATCGTGACGCTGACGGTGACGGAAAAGGGCTATTTCCTGAGCCCGGCCGAGGGGCGCTTGCTGGATGATGATCCGCTGATCGCGGCCGATATCGTGTCTCCTGAACAGCCGCGTACGGCACCGGGCATACTGGTCGCCGCGCTGGCCCGCCGGCGTGCCGCCGGCCTGGCCCCGTTCACCGTCCTGAGTTGCGACAACATGCCCGACAATGGTCGGCGTACTCGTGCTGCGGTCGTTCAACTGGCGGCCATGCACGATGCCGACCTGGCCGAGTGGATCGACCGTTACGTGGCATTTCCCGGCAGCATGGTCGACCGTATCGTACCGGCCATGACGGACGCCGATGCCGAGCGCCTCGAGCGCTTGGGAATCGAGGACCCCAACGCCGTGGTCGGGGAGGCATTCGCTCAATGGGTCATCGAGGACGACTTTCCGCAGGGGCGTCCGGCGTGGGAAGCCGACGGCGTGGAGATGGTCGATGAGGTGGCGCCCTTCGAAACCATGAAGTTGCGGATGCTCAATGGGAGCCATTCGCTGCTGGCCTATCTGGGGGCGCTCGACGGTATCGAGACGGTATTCGATGCCGTCAATCGCGACGCCTTGGTCGCGCTGCTGCGCCAGTACATGATGAACGAGGCCGCACCGACCCTACAGATGCCGGCGGGGACGGATCTGGCCGCCTATACGGACTCGTTGCTCGAACGCTTTGCCAATGACAGCCTGCGTCATCGTCTGCAACAGATCGCCATGGATGGTTCCCAGAAATTGCCCCAACGCTGGCTGCATGGTGCACTAGCTCGCCTCGAGGCGGGTGCCGACGTGCCTTGTACGACACTGGGTGTCGCTGCCTGGATCCGCTATACGGCAGGTCGTAACCTGAATGGCAAGGTGCATGAGGTGGACGATCCCTTGGCGGTCACCTTTGCCAGTCTGCATGAGACGCACGGCGACGATACCGAGTCGCTGGTCGCCGCATTTCTGGCCGTGGAGGCCGTGTTTCCTCCCCGACTGGCACGCTGGCCCGGCTTCGCCGACTCGGTCGCCGCTGCCTATCGCACTTTGACGATATCGGGGCTGAACAACGCCCTGCAACGCATCCCGTCAGCCTAGGAGACATCATGGAGCATACCTGGCGTTGGTTCGGACCCCGTGATTCCATCTCGCTCGATGAGATTCGCCAGACCGGTGCCACCGGGATCGTGACGGCGTTACACGAGATTCCCAATGGCGACGTCTGGCCGGTCGAGGCGATTGCCGAGCGCAAGCACATGATCGAAGCCAGCGGATTGAGCTGGTCCGTGGTCGAAAGCGTGCCGGTGCACGAAGATATCAAGAAGCGCCAGGGCGATTACGCCACCCGTATCGCCCACTATCAGCAGACGCTACGAAACCTGGCCGCCTGTGGTATCGATACCGTCTGCTATAACTTCATGCCGGTGCTCGACTGGACCCGGACCGACCTGGCCTGGCATCTGCCTGAAGGCGGGCAGGCGTTGCGCTTCGACCATCTCGCCTATGCGGCCTTCGATCTCTTCCTGCTCAAGCGTCCGGGGGCTGAACGAGAGTACGACGACACCGAAAAGGAAGCCGCGCGGCGTTATCTGGATGGACTCGATGAGTTGGCTCGCCAGCGGCTGGTCAATACGATCATTGCCGGACTGCCCGGCGCCGAGGAGCACTATACGCTGGCGCGATTCGCCGAGGTGTTGGCCGGCTATGAGGCGATCGGTGCCGAGCGACTGCGTGAGCATCTGCGCCTCTTTCTGGAAGCTATCGTGCCCGTGGCCGAAGAACAGGGCATTCGGCTGGCCATTCATCCCGATGACCCTCCCCGGCCACTCTTCGGCTTGCCTCGCGTCGTGTCATCGGCGTCCGATGCGCAGTGGCTGCTCGATGCCGTGCCCAGTCCGGCCAATGGCCTGACGTTCTGTACCGGTTCCTATGGAGTCATCGAGTCGAACGACCTGATCGAGATGGCTTACCGCTTCGGTCCTCATATCCATTTCGCGCACTTGCGCTCGACCCAGCGTGAGTCGCCGGAGTCGCGCTCCTTCCATGAAGCGGGGCACTTGTCCGGCGATGTCGATATGGTCGGCGTGATTCAAGCGCTGGTGGCCGAAGAGCGACGGCGCGAGCGGGAGGGCGGAGCACGCCTGCCGTTACGCCCTGATCATGGTCACCATATTCTCGACGATCAGCACCGCGATACCGCGCCCGGGTACCCGCTCTACGGTCGCCTGAAAGGGTTGGCTGAACTGCGGGGCGTGGAGTTGGCGGTGCGAGCGCTTACGAACTGACCTCCGCGGCGGATGGCGAGAGCTTGGTGCCGAAGGCATCCGGATCATGAATTGCATGGGCCAGTACCTGCGCGGCGGCACCGCGAGCGGCGACGAAGGTGCTGTCGTCAATGATGCGCAGTGGAATGCGTTGCGATATGCCCAGAAGACGATTCTGGCTGGCATCGAAGTAGTCGAGGGCCGGCTCCAGGAATGCCGGCCCGAGCCGTGTCAATGAGCCGCCCAGCACGATTTCCGAGGGATTCTGGGTGTGGTGAAGGTTGAGCAGCAGAGTACCGAGCGCCTGCCCCGCTCGCTTGAGCGTGTGTTGTACATCATCATCCTGTAGACGGGGCTGGAGAGCCTCGTAAAGATCGTCTTCTTCGGCAATGCCCAGGGCCGCCCGGAGTGTCCAGCCGCTGACAAGGGTTTCGGCACAACCGCGGTTGCCGCAATGGCAATAGAGCCCGCCGGGCTGCAGGATGGTATGACCGATTTCTCCGGCAAGTCCTTGTAACCCCCGGGTGACGACGGGCCAGGGGTTGCCTTCGACCAGACCGCTGCCGATGCCTGTCCCTGCACTGACATAGAGCAGTGAGTCGGGAATCTCGCCGGTCCGGAAGTAGAGTTCTCCGAAGGCGGCAGCCTTGGCCTCGTTGTCCATCAGCCAGATACCTTCCAGTGTCGGCAAGTGCTGACGAAGCAGGTCAAGGAAGGGGACGTCCCGCCAGCCGAGGTTGGGGGCCAGACGCAGCACGGTTTGCCCCGGGGCGATCGGGCCCGGGACCGCCACACCTAATCCCAGGCAGTGACGTTCGGCGACATCGGGTCCTGCCAACAGTCTCTGCAGGCACTCGGCCAAGTGTTGTGCGGTGACCTCCGGTGTGGTGGGAGGCAGGTGCTCATGATGTTGATCCAGTATGTGGCCGTTCAGTGAGCAGGCCACCATTCGCAAGCCGTGAACGCCGACTTCGGCCCCGATAAGCGCATAGTAGCCGTCATTGAGGTAGAGCGCGCGTCCCGGGCGGCCACCGCTGCTTTTCTTGAGCTCGCCTTCTTCCAGCCATCCCCTTTCGAGCAACGACTGAACACCGGTCCCGACAGTGGCCTTGGTGAGTCGGGCTTCCGTCGCGATATCGGCACGCGTCATGCCGGGGGTACGGCGAACCATTTCCAGAATGGCGCTGCGGTTGAGTCGTTTGAGGAACCGAAGATCCCCTGCGTTGTGCTGTTTGGCGGAATTTGGCATCGAAGTGTGCGTCGTCCTGCATGTTGGCGGATATCGAGACGGTATGAAAATTATGACACCCCCAGTGCCCGGAATCGACCTGGGAGGGGGCCGCTTGCCAAGTGCATTTCATTATTTCAATGAACTAATGATGACGTGACGTTATCCCTTCTTTCTGTTGATGATTTGTCCATGGAAAGCCAATGAATCGGATGATACCTAAGTTTAATGGTCAGTGCCGGGATCATGCTTGATACTCGACTTAGTAAAAATACTGTACTAAGTGGAGGTGGTGCTATGGGCTCGGCGATTTACCCGAGTTTGGCGGGCAAGCGAGTGGTGATCACTGGAGGCGGTTCGGGGATTGGCGCTGGCCTGGTGGAGGCGTTCGTCAATCAGGAGGCGGACGTTCATTTCATCGATATCCTCAAGGACGATGCCCAGGCGTTGGTCGATCGCCTGGACGGCAAGCCGACGTTCCATGAGTGCGACCTGACCGACCTCGATGCCCTGGCCGCGGTATTCCGACAACTCGCCCCCGTCGATGTACTGGTCAACAACGCGGCCAATGATGATCGTCATGCCTTGATGGACATTACCCCCGACTACTGGGACAACCGCATTGCCGTGAATCTGCGCCATGTGTTGTTCGCGACGCAGGCGGTCGCTCCGGGGATGAAATCTCGGGGGGGTGGCGCCGTCATCAATTTCGGTTCCATCAGTTGGCATCTTGGTCTGGAAAATCTCGCGTTGTACGAAACCTCCAAGGCCGGCATCGAGGGGATGACCCGGGCACTGGCGCGTGAACTGGGTGAAGACAACATCCGGGTCAACTGTGTCGTGCCCGGCAATGTCAAGACTCCTCGTCAATCGAAGTGGTACAGCCCTGAGGGTGAGGCGGAGATCGTCGAAGCCCAGGCCCTCAAGACCCGTATCCAACCTCACCATGTCGCCAGCATGGTGCTGTTCCTGGCATCCGACGATGGGGCTGTCTGTACCGGTCACAACTACTGGGTCGATGCCGGGTGGGGATAGTCCTGTCGGCATCATAATCATTCATTGACCAATAAGAACGGATAACAATGCCAATAATGGAGAGTGGAGCATGCACGAAGGTGCCAAATTAAAGCAGTCGACTTATGTCTTTATCATTTGCTGTATAGCCGCGATCGGCGGTTTCCTGTTCGGTTTCGACAGTGGTGTGATCAACGGCACGGTGGATGGCCTTCAGGAGTCGTTCGACTCCGATAGTGTCGGTACCGGCTTCAACGTCGCGTCCATGCTGCTGGGGTGTGCGGTCGGCGCATTCTTCGCCGGTCGGCTGGCAGATCGATACGGACGCCGTACCTTGCTGATCGTGGCAGCGGTGTTTTTCCTGGTGAGCGCCTGGGGCTCGGGTATCTCCAGTGACTCACTGGAGTTCGTCATTTATCGCATTCTGGGCGGCATGGCCGTGGGTGCTGCCAGCGTCATGGCACCGGCCTATATCAGTGAAGCGGCGCCGGCGGCGTACCGCGGGAGGCTGGCAACCATTCAGCAGGTGGCGATCATTTCCGGACTGTTCGTGGCCTTTCTCAGTAACTATGTGCTGGCGAATGTTGCAGGGTCATCGCAGACCGTGTTGTGGCTGGGTGCGGCTGCCTGGCGCTGGATGTTCTGGGTGGAGATCCTGCCCGCTGCCGTTTTCCTGGTGGCTCTACTGTTCATTCCGGAGAGTCCACGTTTCCTCATCAGCCGTGGCAAGGAAGATCGGGCGCGACGTGTGCTTGATACGCTGCTTCCCGCAGAGGAGGCGATGACCAAGCTGAACGAGATCAAGACCTCGCTGGCGCGGGATCACCAGCCCAGCCTGCGCGATGTCGTCGACAAAGCAACCGGCAAGGTACATGGCATCGTCTGGGTCGGGATCGGTCTGGCCGTGTTCCAGCAACTGGTGGGGATCAATGTCGTCTTCTACTACGGGGCGGTATTGTGGCAGGCCGTCGGCTTTACCGAGGGCGATGCGCTCCTGATCAATGTGGTCAGTGGTGCGGTCAGTATCGGTGCCTGTCTGATCGCCATCACGTTGATCGATAGGATCGGCCGCAAGCCGCTGTTGTGGGCCGGTTCGGTCGGCATGGCCCTGACGCTGCTGATCATGGCCCTGGCTTTCTCGACGGCCAGCATGGTTGATGGCAAACCGCAGCTGCCGAGTGGCATGGGTGTGACGGCGCTATTGGCCGCCAATGCGTACGTACTCTGCTTCAACATGTCCTGGGGACCGGTGATGTGGGTCATGCTGGGCGAGATGTTCCCGAACCAGTTGCGCGGCTCGGGTCTGGCGATTGCGGGATTGTTCCAGTGGCTCTCTAACTTCGGCATTACCATGACGTTCCCGATCCTGCTGGCGTCGATCGGGTTGGCCGGTGCCTATGGTTTGTATGCGGTGTGTGCCGTGCTGTCCATTCTCTTCGTCATCAGGTTCGTCAGGGAAACCAACGGCAAGGAGTTGGAAGAGATGGCGTATGAGTAAAGGCCGCGCCGGCGTCGGGTGTCGTACCCGGCGCTGGTTCGAGACAGGGCGCTTGCGCCATAATCGACAAGCCCGATGTGCGAAACCGGGAGAAGGCAATCGAGCGGGAGAAGGACAATGGCGGAGAGTGGCTTTGACGTAGCGGTCAATTTGCAGATGAGCCTGGGCGAGAGCCCCGTCTGGTCGGTAGAGCGACAGACGTTATATTGGGTGGATATCAACCGTGGCCGAATTTATGCCTGGCAGCCGGCCAGTGACACGCTACCGGCGGGGATCGATTTCGATGCGAAGATCGGTTGCATTGCGCTGTGTGAAGACGGATTGCTGGCTGCTCTGTCACCGGGCATCGAACGGTTGACGTTCCCGCTCGGGAGTCGACGTGAGCCGGTCGTCGAGAACCCTGAATGGCACGACGGGGAGGGCAATCGCTTCAATGACGGCCGCTGTGATCCTGCCGGGCGCTTATGGGTCGGCACACTGGCCGTGGATGAGTCCAAGCCCTCCGCCACGCTCTATTGTCTCGAAGACGGCCGGTTGGTTCCGTGTCGGTCCGATGTCACGATCGCCAATGGACTCGCATTCAGTCCGGATCGCCGCTGGTTATATCACACCGATTCACCGACACGGCGCATCATGCGGTACGCCTTCGATGCATCCACGGGTGGCATGGGAGAGCCGGAACCGTGGGTGGACCTGGATGCGCATGACTTGCCGGGTGTTCCTGATGGCGCGGCCGTAGATAGCGAGGGCAACTACTGGTGTGCCCTGTACGGTGGCGCCCAGGTGGCCAAGTTTGCCGAGGACGGACGGTGGCTGCAGAGTTACTCGCTGCCATGCCCGGATCCCACCATGGTGGCTTTTGGCGGGAGTGACCTGAAAACGCTGTATGTGACCACCGCTACTCAACACCTTGATGAGGCGGGGCTGGCCCGTTATCCGCTGGCAGGCAGCTTGTTTTCGATGCGTGTCACCAGCCCGGGACTGCCGGAGCCCATTGTGGCCCTGTGAGGCGTCAAGCCAGTGCAGGCGTTTGGCGTACGAGTTGTTCGATAACTGCGGGTAACTCGCTGGCATGGTTGATGGCGATGGCGCCATCGGGGGTGGTTTCCTCATCTGGAAAACGGTTGAGGTGGATCACGTGCATGCCGGCTTCTAGCCCCGCAGCCACGCCCACGGCGGCATCATCGACGACGACGCATCGCTCGGGCGGATAGCCCATGGCTTCCGCGGCGATGTGGAATAACCTCGGGTCGGGCTTCCAGACCTCGAGGGCATAGGCACTGAACAGCCGTTCGCCGAAGTGTGAGGCCAGTCCAGTGCTTTCCATGGCACAGCGGATCTTCCGATCGGGTCCGTTGGAGACGACGGCTCGGGGGTAGGCGCTCAAGGCGTTCAGCGCCGCCGGCATGCCTTCGATTGCCCGGAGTTCGGCCCGCATGCGGGTTTCCATCCGGCTGCGCATCGCCTCTTCCAGGTCGAGGCACTGTGTCTCACCAATCTCGCCATGCCGCTGTTCCAATGTCCGCACGATATCCAGGAAGCGTACCCCGCGGAAGTCATGCATATACTCTGCGGCCGTGAAGGGTAGCCCGTAATCGGGTAGCACGTCCGCCATGACTTGAGCGAGCAGGATTTCACTATCGACCAGGGTGCCGTCGGAATCGAACAGCAGGCATAGGGATGCCGTCATGAGGACCTCGTGATTGGGTGGCTGTAATCGCGCCGGTCCAGCATAGCAGGAACCGGCGCCGAGGTAGAGGTCAGACGAAATCCGGCACCAGGGTGCGGGGAATCGCCAGGATCAAGGAGGGATAGAGGATCAGCAGCAGAATCACGCCGATCATCACAGCGAGGTAGAGCATGGTGGTCGCCATGGCCTTGAGCAACGGGATACCACCGATTTTTGCAGAAATCATCAGGCAGAGTCCGTAAGGCGGCGTGATCAGGCCCAATCCCAGGGCCATGACCCCGATGACGCCAAACTGTACCGGATGAATTCCCGCCTGCATGGCCAATGGCTGGAAGATCGGTGCCATGATTGCCATGGCCGGCAGAGAATCCATGAAGGTGCCGATGATCAGCATCACGACTGTCATGATCAGCAAGAGCACCACTGGATCGGTGATATTGACGCCAGCCATCAGTTTCGGCGGTATCTGGTAGAAGCTGATCAGGTATCCGAATATCGCCGCACCCACCAAGCTGAATAATGACAGTGAGCAGAGCCTGACGGTGGCGGTGGAAGCATTCAGCACATCACCGAACTCGAGCTCCCGGTAGACGAGAAAACCGAGTACCAGCGCATAGAGCACGGCGATCATGGCTGCTTCAGTGGGGGTGACGATCCCGAGAGTGATACCGCCGATGATGACGACCGGAATGCCTGCCGCGAGCAGGCCGTCCTTGCCGGAATGCATCAGTTCGCCGAACGTCGCCCGTTTGCGTACGGGAACCTGATATCGGCGAACATAGGCCAGGTTCAAGAGCAGTTGGGCCACACCGATCATGATCCCGGGCAGGATGCCGCCAAGAAACAGTCCGGCGATGGAGGTATTGGTGAGTGCACCCCAGACGATCATGTTGATCGATGGCGGGATGATAATGCCCATCACGGAGGAGGCGGCGGTGACGGCAACGGCGAAATTGGTGGGATAGCCCTCACGCTTCATGGCTGGAATCAGCACCGTACCCACCCCCGCGCTGTCGGCGGTCGAGGAACCCGACACACCAGCAAACAGCATGCTGACCATGACATTGACGTGGGCGAGAGCTCCCTTGAAATGGCCGACCAGCAACATGCACAGGGTGATCAGGCGGTCGGTGATGCGTGCCGCATTCATCAGGTTGCCCGCCAGCAGAAACAGCGGCACGGCCAGCAGCACGAAGGAGTCCATGCCGTTGTACATGCGCTGGAACAGGACCCAGAAGGTGAGCCTGGGATCGAGAACGATCATGCTGAAGGCGGTAAGGATCAGTGCCATGGCGATGGGAACGCCGACAATGATCAGAACACCGAGAAGGCCGAATAGCAGCCAGGGCAACAAAAACATCCAGTCCGATGGCATCATCAGTGACGATCCCTCTGAGTTGATGTCGGATTGTTGTCGAGCGTGTCGATCGGCGAATGATCGGATTCCTCGACGTCGAGCGACTCGATGTCATTCGGCGTGTTGAGGGCCTTTTCCATCTCGTCCAGGCCGTGCAAGGCGGAGTGCAGCAAACGCTGGAGACTGAACAGGATCATGAAGAGGCCGCTGACAGCGAAGGCCGAATAGACGAACACCATCGATAGCCCGGAAGCGGTCGCATTGCGGCGCAGGCCGGAAACGGCGAATTCCTGGCCGTAACCGACGAAGATTACACCGATCGCCAGGCAAGCGAGATCGCGAATGACCCGGGTTGCCAAGTCAGCACGCGACCCGCGGGGAAACGCTTCCAGTACAAAGTGATCGGCATGTAGCACACCGACCGCCGCACCGAGCATGACCATCCATTGGAAGGCGAAGCGGCTGAATTCTTCGGTCCAGTAGAGTGGTGGCATGAATGGCAGGTTACGGCTGATGACCTGGTAGATGATCAGCAAGGTGAAGCCGAACACCAGTGCCAGCAGGATCACATGGAGGAGGCGTTCCAGTGTCCGGTTAAGATGGGCCAGGCCATGGAGCAGTCGGTTCATGGCGGATACCTGTCAGTAATGAAACATTGGCGTATCAAAACGTCATGTCATCATGTCCCGGCTCGTTCCGAACCGGGACATGCGCCGGTTTCACTCGGCGTTGATGATCATCTCGTGCAGCTCGGTGAGGTCCATCTCTTCGATGACTTCCTGCAGTGGCTCTTCGACGAGCTCCTGCATGCGCTCACGGTCCAATTCATGCAGGGTAGCGCCCTCTTCGACCAGCAGGTCCAGAGCTTCTGCATCCTGCTCCAACTGAACGTCGCGCGCATAGCTGGCGGACTCCTGAGCGGCATCGGTGACCATCTCGCGCTGCTCATCGGTCAGGCGCTCCCAGGTCGCTTCCGACAGCGTGAGTAGTCGCACGGTAATGTCATGTTCGGAGAGACCAATGTGTGGCGCCACTTCGTGGAAGCGCATCCGATGGATCCATTCGGCTTCGTTGAGCAGACCGTCAATAGCCCCCACCTGCAAGCCGGTATAGATCTCCTCCCACTCCATGACCGTCGGGTCGGCGCCCAGGGCTTCCCAGGCCGTGATCAGTGGTTTTGTGGGGTTGGTACGGAGCTTCATGCCTTCCAGGTCGTCAAGGCTTTCCAATGGCTCGGTACTGACGATCTGGCGTTTACCGCCCCCGTAGAACGCGAGAATGCGTACGTCCGTCTCATCGCTGATGCGGTCGGCGATCTCGCGACCCACCTCACCGTCGAGCACCGTTTGCCAATGATCTTCGTCCCGATACAGGAAAGGAATCGAGAAGACGTTGGCTGTGGGCGAGAAGTCAGTGATCAGTCCGGGATTGATGATCGAGACATCCAGGGCACCGGCCATTTGCTGCTCGAACATTTCCGTTTCGTGGCCTAACACGGAATTGCCGAGGATCTCGACGCTGATTTCGCCATCGCTTTTTTCGTCGAGCAGTTCCTGGAATTTCTGGGCGCCCAGATGATAGGCCGTATCCTCTGTGCCACCATGGCCGAAACGCAGCTCGAGCGCCTGGGCATTAACGGTGGCACCCAGGGTACCGACCAATACGGCACTGGCGATTACTCCCCGAGAGAGGCGGCGGATTGTTGTTGGATCGATCCATTGTTGAGTCATCATGACCCCCCTTGTTGTTGTCACTGCCGAGTCCCGCATGGGACGTCGGCGCTGGTGAGTGACGAGCGACGCTAGGCCGGAGTGTATTGTTGTCGGTCAGGCGTCGGAGTTTCCGGGAACGCTGCTTGCCGCGGTTGGGCTCCGCAGGATTGGCGCACCCGCAGTCGGGGCGATAGTACGACTTGCTCCCGCGCCCCGTCGGGATTGGCGATGCGCCGCAGCGCCAAGCGAGCAGCTTCCTCGCCGATGGCATAAGGATGTGTGGCGACACTGGTCAGCGCCGGGTCACCCAGTTCGGCCTCTTCCACATCGTCGGTACCGATGACGGCGCAATCCACGCCTGGCTCCAGTCCCAGGCGTTTCAAACCCAGAATCGCGCCGAAGGCCACCAGGTCGTTGTGGCAAACAACAGCACTGGGAGGTGGCGTTTCCGACATCAACCGTTGTATCAGGTCGAAACCGTCACGCCGGGTCACGGTCGCTCGCAGTAAACGCTGATAGGTGAGTCCATGACGGGAGAGAGATTCCCGGTATCCGTGCCAGCGTTCGCGGGTGGCTGAATGTTCCGCGTGGCCGCCTAGAAAGGCGATACGCTCATGGCCCAGGGCCACCAGATGGTTCATGGCCTGGCAGACGCCGAGGTGGAAATCGGTACCGGCATAATCGAAAGGCGGGTGTCCCACATGGCGCAGCACCTGGATGCAGGGCATACGCCAGTCAGCGAGCGTGTCGATAAGCCCAGGATCGGTCGCCTCGGCCGGACACAGCAGAATGCCGTCGACACGATGCTCGCGCATGCGTTCCAGGAAACGCCGCTGGCGTTCGCAGGAGTCTTCGCTGTTGGCGAGAAAGGAAACATAGCCTTCGCGATTCAGCGCCGCATCGATCCCCGCGACCATGGCGCCGAAGAACGGGTTGGCAATGTCATAGACTACGACGCCCAGTGTGGAGGTCCGACTGCTGCGCAAGGCGGCCGCGCCACGATTGTAGACGTATCCCAGCGCCTTGATCGATTGACGCACTTTGTCACGTGTATGCTCGGCGACCAGTGGGCTTTCGCGCAGCACCAACGACACCGTGGATCGCGAGACGCCGGCATGAGCGGCAATGTCCTGAAGCGTCACACTGCTGTTGTCGCGCTGGGATGAGGTGTCGTCGTGTGCCATGTCGGTTCCATCTCGGGTCGGCGTCGTATTGTTTTTTGGATTGATCCAAATCTAGAAGAACACACCGCCGATACCAACTCGTCTTTAGTCTAAACGGGGGCGTCAGCCCCCGAGGATGGAAGAACGATCACTCCTTCCAGACGCCTTCGTTGACAAGGCTGATGGGACGTTCGCCTTTCAAGGCCAGGAGGATATTGTCGACGGCACGTTGTGCCATGGCGGTACGGGTTTCGTGAGTCGCCGATCCGATGTGAGGCAGGGCAACCACATTCGACATATGCGGGAGAGGAGAGTCGTTCGGCAAGGGTTCCTGTTCGAAGACATCCAGTCCGGCGGCATGGATGCTGCTGTCTTGCAGGGCCGCGATCAGGGCGGCTTCGTCGACGACCTTGCCGCGGGCAATGTTGATGAAGATGCCTGAGGATTTCATCAGGGCGAACTCGCGTTCGCCGATCAAGTGTTCGGTCTCGGCCGTCAGTGGCACGGTGACACAGACGAAGTCCGACTCTTGTAACAGTGTTTCCATGTCGCGGTGTTCCGCACCGAGTTCTGCATCCAGGGCGGGTTTCGGCGAGGCGTTGGAGTACAGTACTTTCATGCCGAAGCCGAGGGCGCCGCGACGTGCGATGGCAGCCCCGATACGGCCCATGCCGACCATACCCAATGTCTTGCCATGGATATCACTGCCGAATTGTGCCTCGCCGATGCTCTCGCGCCACTCTCCCTGTTTGATGAATTCCGCCAGCTCCACGGCGCGGCGGGCGGTCGCCATGATCAGCAGGAACCCGGTGTCGGCAGTGGTTTCCGTCAGTACGTCCGGGGTGTTGCACAGCAGGATGCCACGGCGTGTCAGTTCATCCACCGGATAGTTGTCATAACCCACCGAGATACTGGCAATCGCTTCCAGGTGAGGGGCGTCATCAAGCATTTCCGGTGTGATCTTCAGACCGGCACCGACCAAGCCGTGGGCCTGACTGAGTGCCTGGCGAAAATCGGGATCATCGGCACTGTCGAGACGTTCGAAGTAGTCGACATGGCATTCACGGCGCAACTGGTCGAGTTGTGCCTCTTTGAGCCGGCGAAAGGCAACGATGCGTTTGGTCATGCAGTCTCTCCTTCAGTCGAGAGCGGGGAGTTCCGCTTCCAATCGGGTAAGGTGGTGGCGGTCCGGCAGGCCTTCCATATCGCCGACCACCTGGATGGCTTGGGCACCGATCAAATTGCCACGGCGCACGGCGGCATGCGGTGACAATCCGTCGAGGAGCGCACTGATGACGCCTACGGCAAAGCCATCGCCGGCGCCTACCGTATCGACGACATCCGTGACCGGAAACCCGGGAACCGTGAATTCACTCTCCCGGCCGTTCAGCTTACCACGGTAGTAACTGCCTTCCGGCCCGAGTTTGATGATGACGGCCTGGGCGCCTTGGGAGAGATAAAAATCGGCGATCTCTTCCGCTGAGGTCAGCCCGGTCAGGCGTTGGCCTTCGGCGAGGCCGGGAAGCACCCAGTCGGCCTTGGCCGCCATCGCATTCAGGGTGTCACACATGTCGCGTTCACTGTCCCATAGGCTCGGTCTCAGGTTGGGGTCGAACGAAATGCTGGCACCGGCTTCTCTGGCCCGTTCCAGCATGTGCCAGGACAGCTGACGGCAGCTCGCGGAGACGGCCGGCGGGATGCCTGTGGCATGCAGGTGTCTGGCGGCCGTGAATTCGATAGATGTGGCATCGTCGGGCGAAAGGTGACTGGCTGCGCTGCCGCGACGGAAGTATTCGACCCGAGGGTCGACACCGCCTGAGGCGCGCTCCTTGAATACCAGTCCCGTGGGATGCTCGCTGTCGTTGATGAGATGGCGACAGTCGAGTCCTTCGCCCTCGAGCGTTTTCCGAAGGTACTGGCCGAAGCTGTCGTCGCCGACACGACTCACCCAGCCGACATGGAAGCCTAGTCTGGCGAGACCGATGGCGACATTGGTATCGGCACCGGCGATGCGTCGCTGAAAGGTCTCGATGTCGGTCATGTCTCCTGGTCGGTCGGCGATGAACAGGGTCATGGCCTCACCGAAAGAGAGGAGCTCAGGGGCCGTGCTTGAATCATGTGGGAACGTGGCCATTGTGTTGACTCATGTTGACGTATTGAAGAGAAGTGATCGTGTCATCGCTCGTGACGTTGCGTGGAACCACGGGCATTGAGGCGGCCATGATAGAGAATATGCCGTGACGGTAGGGTGCCGTCTTTGTCCTCGCGGCGTTGCAGTAGCGTATCGATGGCAGCCCGACCGATGAGGTCCGTCGGTTGGGCAAGGGTTGTGATGCCCGGTCCCACCAGTTCCGCCCAGGGCAGCTCATCGATTCCCATCAAGCCAACGTTTCCCAGTTCGACCCCATGGCGAACGAGCGTGCGGGCCACGGCCAGGGTGATATTGCCGTTGCCGCACAATATCGCCTTTGGGCTGTCTGAGTGGGTGGCATCGGCCAGGAAGTCGTCGATGGCGTTATCGAGTCGCTGCGTTTCATCGATGAGATCCAATGTCACGGTCGTACCGCTCAACTGGTGTGTCTCGAGCTGTTGGTGAAAACGTTCCAGTCTCGTCTGTCGCGAACTGGCTTGGCTGGGAGGTTCGCTGACATAGAGCAGATGGCGATAGCCTTGAGTTTGCAAGTGGTTGAGCGCGGCATCGATGGCCTGGCGGTTATCCAGGGCCACGACATCGGCATCGTAGTCGCTCAGAGTGCGATCCAGTAGTACCAGAGGCGTTCCCCGGTCGGCCAGGGCGGACAATTCCCGGCTGGGATGGCCGGCGGCATTGATGATCAGACCTTCCACCCGGTATGACGTCAATAACGCCAGATGTTCTCGCTCCTGTGCGGGATCGTTGTCGGTATTGCAGACGACGAGGGATAACCCGTGCTCCCGACAGGCTTGTTCGGCGCCATGCATGACGTCGATCGAGAATGGATTGCGAATGTCGGCCATCACCATGCCGATCAGCCGTGAATGTCCTCCCTTCAGACCCCGCGCCATCTGATTGGGTCGGTATCCAAGTCGTTCGGCGGACGCCTGAATACGTTGCTGCATGCCGACCGACAGCCGCTCACGCTCGCCGCCGAAGTAACGGGAGACGCTGGTCTTGGAGACGCCGGCATCTGCGGCGACCTGGCGTATCGTGGCTTGAGGCGGTATTGAGGCGTCGACCGTCATGACATCGTTGTATGATCAATGGGACCGTTCCCATTATAGCCGTGTCGTGATCGACAGTCCTATTCGACGTGCGTCGTATTACCGGCTGGCTATCGCAAGGCGGAGGGCGGCGCAATGACATGACACGGGGGCGATGTGTCTCATTGACGACTCGGTGAGACGGGGCAGGTGTGACCCATGTGTCAAATGTCACCACTCTCGATAGGGAAAAACGCACTGTCTTTTGATCTTGGTTATTTTTTTAACATCCTGATTTTAAAATAGTTTATTTGTTTTTTTGGCAGAGTTGGCACGCCGGGTGCTTTGGGTAGGGTGCATTCACAAGCAGGCGACTTCATTAGCTAACTTTTCGTGATGGCACAGTCGCTTTGACGCTTCGAGTTCTCGGAGCTCAACCAACGCAAGTGGAGGTATCACACTATGATGTCCAAGGAATTCCTCAAGAAGGTAGGCGTCCTCGGTGTCTCTTTCGGTATGCTGGCAAGTCCGCTCGCCATGGCTGGCGGTGACGACGAGTACGATCCGGAAGCGACTCAGGAAGAATCTTCCATGGAGAACGATACTTCCGCGGACTCCAGTACTGAGTTCGAGAACGAGGAGCAGGAGTCTGAAACTTCCGAATGGGAAGAGGAAGACGAGGAGCAAGAGTCTGAAACTTCTGAGTGGGAAGAGGAAGACGAAGAAGAGGAGTGGGAGACTGAAGACGAGGATGAAGAGGAAGAGTGGGAAGAAGAAGGTGATGACGACGACTCCGAGTGGTAAGTTGATCTCTCTCTGATGCACTTCCTCATTCTCGGCTCTCCCATCGAGCCTCGCCGCCCCCTCAACCTCTCCGGGGGGGCGGCTTTTTTGGCACCTCGACGAACGTTTCGTCAGTACTGTTGCAAAAGCAGGATCGCCAATATCACCACGACGATAGCCAGCAACAACGACAGGCCTTTCCAGAAACCTTGCGGGTGACGGTCAATCAGGGGTATACCGCCTTCGTTCAGGAATTCCTGTCTGGGATGGCGAAGGTCGTACAGGAACTCCGAGATGGCTTCATAACGCCGGTGGGGACTGGGGTGAAGCGCCTTCTTGAGAACGCCATCGATCCAGGCGGGGCAATCATGATGATACTGGGTGACCGAGCCGTAATGCAGTTTGTGCTGTGCGTGCCGGGTGCGGGTCTGGGCCACTCGAGTACCATAGGGAAGCCTGCCGGAGAGCATCTGGTAAGCAATGACGCCGAGCGAGAAGATATCCGATTGCACAGAGCCGCTATCGCCGATGAAATACTCCGGCGCGGAGTACTGGGCGGTACCGAGGCGTCCGCTGTTGTCATGCTCGACCCGGCTTTCGGCAATGCCGGCAACCCGAGCAGCGCCGAAGTCGATCAGTTTGATCGTGCCGGTATGATCGATGAGCACATTATCCGGTCGCAGATCCTGATGGATCATCTCCTGACGATGGAAGGCCTGTAATCCCTTGCCGATCTGCTCGATGATGGATCTTGCTTCTTCCAGCGTCGGCTGAGGATGGTCGCGCATCCATTGAGTCAATGTCTTCCCTTCGATGAATTCCGTGACGGCATACAGGTAGCGTCGCTGACGTGTCGGCTGACAGGGGCTGACGACATAGGGGCTGTTGATGCGTCGCGCGATCCACTCTTCCGTCAGGAAACGCTCCAGTAACACCGGATCCTGTTGCAGGTCGCTGGCCGGCGTCTTGAGGGCGACGCTCTCCTGGGTCTCGATATCCTTCGCCAGAAACACATGGCTGCGACTGCTGACATGAATCCGACGCATGATTTCGTAGCCATCGAACGTCATGCGCGGCTCGAGCTCGGGAGGGAACGGGAGACCGCCGAGCCATTGTTGCGTCTCTTCGGCATTCCGGACCGGCAGACTGTCGACCCGGATGATCTGGGCCGTGAGATTATCGGTACTGCCCTGATCGAAGGCTTCCTGTGCGATGATTCGGGCGCCTTCGTCCAGATCGTCCCGATGGTCTTCGATGGCATTCGCCATGAAGCGGGCATTGGCATACTCATGAATGCCGTCGGTCACGAACAGGAACGTGTCGCCCCCCTCGAGTGGCAGTGCCTGATAGTCGATCTCGAGTTGTTCGTCGATACCCAGTGCGTTGCTGAGATGACTACTATGTCGTGATACCCAGACACGATGGTCATCGGTCAACTGTTCCAGCGCACCATTGACGAGACGGTAAATGCGCGCATCGCCGACATGGAATAGGTGGGCAGTGGTGGACTTGATGACAGCGGCACTCAAAGTACAGACATAGCCTCTATCCATGTCGTCACGGTACCGACTCTGTCGGGTCTTGGCGTATAACCAGGAATTGGTGGCCATCAGGACGCGCTGTGCGGATTTCTTGACCGACCAGGCCTCGGAAGTGCAGTAATAGTCGTCCAGGAAGCTTCTCACCGCCGTTTCACTGGCAATCTGACTGACATCGCTGCTGCTGATGCCATCGGCCAGGGCAATAGCGATGCCTTTCGAACTCAACTGGGGTTCCTGGGGGATATAGGCGCCGTAGAAATCCTGGTTGATGGGCTTGCAGCCTTTGTTCGAGTACTGGCCGATCGAGACGGAAAGCGGTGCCATGAATGCCTCGTGCATCCGGATAGCCGGTGAGAGCGTGGATGTGACTGTTCCCGCTCCTCCGTGAGATTACAACAGCCAAAGGCGCCGGAAATGCTTTCCGGCGCCTGTCAGTGATTGCGACGCGTGAATGTCTCAGGTCAATTGGCGTTTGGGCTGAGTCCGCACATGCGTAGAGTAGAGAGTCAGTCCGGTGAGCGCGAGTCCGCCGATGAGATTGCCGACTACGGTCGGGATCTCGTTCCAGAAGATGTAGTCACCGATGGAGAACTCACCACCCAGCATCAGCCCCAGCGGGAACAGGAACATGTTCACCACGGAATGCTCGAAGCCGAGGAAGAAGAACACCATGATCGGCATCCACATCGCAATGACCTTGCCGGGAACCGTGGTCGAGATCAGCGCACCGACAACACCCAGTGAGACCATCCAGTTGCATAGTGCTCCGCGGATGAACAGCGTGAGCCATCCACCGAAACCGTGCTCCTTGTAGCCGACCGTGCGGGATTCGCCGGTGGTGGCAACGGCCTGGCCGACCTCGCTGACGTCCACATTGAAACCCATGGTGAAATTGACCGCCATGATGATCGCGACAGTCATGGCGCCGAGGAAGTTGCCCAGGCCGACCTTGCCCCAGTTCGCCAGTATTCTGGGAATGGTGACGCCGGGTCGCTTGTCCAGCCACGCCAGCGGTGTGAGAACGAACACGCCGGTGAGAAGGTCGAAACCCATCAGGTAAAGTATCGAGAAGCCGACCGGGAACAAGGCGGCACCCAGGATGGCACTGCCGGTCTGTACGGTGATGGTCACGGCGAACACGACGGCCAGAGCGAGAATCGCCCCTGCCATGTAGCCACGGATGATGACGTCACGGGTCCCCATGAAAATCTTGGATTCACCGGCGTCGACCATCTTGGTGACGAATTCGGACGGCTGAAGGTATGACATGGTCACTCCTTACCACACTGCTTGATTCACCCGGGGCTCTCGGCGTGGTCCAGAGAGCCCGGAGATGCGACGGGATGCCGTGCCGGAGATGGCGGCACGCTCAAGCCTAGGTAAGCAGGTTGCGTGCCAGACACGGTGAAATAGCGTGAAAGAGCCATGGCTGGCCGTTTCAGCCATGGCCTGCAGGAGTGCAACGCCACGTTGCAGAGGGGGTAAATTACCCATGGCGGTGCAATAGGCCATCAGTAAGCCCTAATGTGGGGCGATGTTCTGACACGGTGCCCGCCAGGGAATCATTTACCAGCGTTTGTAGGGCAGGAACTTGCCGCTCATCGTGAGTTGCACACGATCCCCATCAGGGTCCTCGATCCGATCGATATCCATGGTGAAGTCTATGGCGCTCATGATGCCGTCGCCGAACTTTTCCTGGATGAGTTGCTTGATCGTTTCACCGTAGACCAGGTTGATTTCCTTGAGGCGGTAGATCAACGGGTCGTTCATCAGTGCCTCGCCTTGAAGCGCTTTGGTCGGGATCTCCGTCAATGCGGTCGCGACCTCAGCGTTGAGGCCCAGCACGCTTGTCAGTTTCTCGGCCTGATCCTGTGTCATGCTGTGTTCGCCGAGACAGGTCGCGCACACGAATACCGGCGCACAGCCGACCCGTTCGGCGATGTGTTCCCAGGAAAGCCCCTTGGAGGCCTTCGCTTCCAGTATGGCGTCTCGCATGTCGTTCTTGGTCATCGGGATGCTCCTCAAACGAGTCAGTGTCGGTAGCCCGAATGGGTCTACTCGCTTCTGGAGAATGCAAGAGAAGTGCCAGCGGTGGTGTCGGAATTGAGATGGCGCCTCGGATTACCGGGTTCGGGGCAGACGTTCGTGGATTGCGAGCACTTCATCGAGGATGGTCGTCAGTGCTGATGGTTCATGAACGAACCGCCCCAGGAACAATCCGTCACTATGGGCGTGTATCGAGGTGAGTAAACCGGGACCTGCGCTGCCCCCGTAGATGACACTGACGCCGCTCAGGTCGACAACATGTTGGCGAAGTCGGTGACACACGCCGGCGATGTGATGATGAGGCGCAGGCTGAGAAGAGCCGATGGCCCAGTGAGGTTCATAGGCCAGGATCATGGCAGACTCGGATAATGGCGTGGGTGACTTGCTGACAGCTGACTCGAATTGCTCGATACACGCTCGGGAGGCCGATTCGACATCGCCGGCCTCCGATTCACCAATGCATAACACGGGAGTTAATCCGCTCCTGATCGCATTGGCTGTCTTGACAGCGATGCTGTCCTCGGTCTCCCCGAAATGGCGGCGGCGTTCGGCATGACCGATTTCCACGTAGGCACATCCCAGCTCAGCCAGCATGGGGGCGCCGACCTCGCCGGTAAAGGCGCCATGCTCATGGATACTGAGGTCTTGAGCCCCGATGGCAACATGGGTCGACGCAAAAATATCGTGCGCGACAGGTAGTGTCGGATAGCTGGGCATGACAAACAGCTCCGCCATTCGATGGTGGATGGCGTCATGCCTGACTGCGATGTCCGCGATCTGACGGCACCATGACAGTGTGTGCTGATAACCAAAATACATTTTCAGGCTGACTCCCAGCCTGAATCGGGGGCAAGAGGTCGTATCAAAAGGCATGTGCCAGCTCCCGGGCTAGGAAACCGATTGGGTCGTTTGGCGATAGGTGGCAGGCGGCCGTCTGGAGATGCCGTGATGCTGGGCGGCGAGTGCCAGCGTCCTTTCACCGACGTCATTGCGATATTCCTCGGACCAGCCCAGGTGTCGTGCCATCACATCGGCTACCTCGTGAATGACCTCGGCTGTCAGACGGCCTGACAAGGCAATCGGAAGGCGACGGAAGAGGATATCCGCCAGCGTACCGACACACTCCTGCTCGCAGAGGTGGATCAGTTCCTGTTCGGTGTAATCCGGCAAGCTCTGCAAGGCACGATCCGGATGTCGGTGGCACCATGAAGCGACCGACTCGGCCTGGGTACCGTAACGCTGCAATAGCGTCCTGGCACGGTCCAGGGCAATGTCATTGGCGTCGGCTAATCGCTTGCACCAGCCATACTGGCTGTCTACTGAGGGAAATTGTCGGCCGCCGCCGATCGGGCGATCTCTTGTTGTGCATGTGCGTTGACGATGCTGCAGTGTCAGTACCCGATTGCCCACTTCCTCCGAAAAACCACGGAAGGTCGTCCATTTCCCGCCGATGAGGGACAGTACCGTCGGTCCCCCATCCAGATCATCTTCTTGTATGGAGTGGTCACGGCTGACCTCACCAGGGTTATCGGCATCACTGGCGGGTAGGGGGCGTACACCACTATAGCGATACCTGACCTGCGACCGCTCGATTGTCAGGGTGGGAAACAATTCCTGAACCGCGTTGAGCATGTACTCGAGCTCGTCTTCATCACAAGAGGCCGTATCCGGGTCGTCGCAGGGAAGGTCGGTGGAGCCTATCAGGACATTTCCCAGGAAGGGGTATGCCAGACAGATGCGGCCATCTTCGGTACCGAAATACACCATGCCGCCATCGAGCTGTCGGGCAAGGTCCGGATGTTCGAGGATCAGGTGTGACCCCTTGGTACCACCGATATAGTGGGTGGGATGGCCGAGTGCGTGGTTGATGCGATCGATCCAGGCTCCGCCGGCGTTGATCACGATATCCGCCTCCAGGTGGTGCCTGTCACCCGACAGAGTATCGCGAAGCGTAATGGTATTGGCCTGGCGACTTTCCAGCGCCATGTAATTGAGCGCTACAGCCTGGTCACTTTCCCGCAGGGCATCCGCGATCAACTCATAGTTGAGCCGTTCGGGTTGCGTGACAGTCGCGTCATAGTAGGTCGCGGTGGCGATGATGTCGGGTCGAATATCCGGGAACCGCGCCCGGGTCTTGCGCTTCAACGCCATGTGGTGGCGAGGCATGCTGCGATGATGGCGACCGAAGAAATCGTACAATGCCATGCCGAGTTCGGTAATGAGGAGGCCGCGATCGTGTAGTTTGGCAGGCCTGCCCAAAAAACGTTTTACCGAGGGAAGGATACCGCCGAACCAACTGCGGATCGGCACGGCCGTTCTCAATGGTTTGACGTAGTGTGGCGCGTTGCGAAGCAGCAGGTTTCGCTCCAGAGCCGATTCGGCAACCAGACGAAATTCCCCGGTTTCCAGGTATTTCAATCCGCCATGGATCAGTCTCGAGGGCGCGGCGCTGGCACCGGCACAGAAATCATTGCGATCGATCAACGTGACGTCGATGTCCTGTAGGGCCAGTTCCCGAAATAGGCCGGCGCCATTGATGCCGGCACCGACAATGAGTACAGAGCAGTGCTTGCGGCTTTTGAGTGCGTCAACCCAGCGTTGTCGGGAGGGAGTCATTGGAACGTCTCCTGGTCGGGGCATGCGGCTACATGCGTAAGCAGAAAAGCGTGGGGTGTTACGCCGGGGTGTCCAGCATGTCCCATAACGGTGCCATCTGCGTGACTAACTGTTGATAACGGGCAAACGCGGCATCCCTGGTTTGCCGGATAGTCGGTAACGGCCGATAGGTGGTGACGGGGTGGCAGCTCTGGGTGGCGTCCTGAAGAGATCCATAAACGCCGATCCCCACACCGGCACAGAGTGCGGCACCCAGCGCAGCCGCTTCCTGGGTGCCGGTGATCGTTACCGGGCGATTCAATGTGTCCGCAAAGAGTTGTGCCATGCGTGGCGTATGGGCTCCTCCGCCTGTGACACGACACTCGTTGATGGCAAAACGTGTTGCCAGAGCATCGACGTGAACCCGGTGGTTGAAGACCACGCCTTCGAGAATGGCCCTGACGAGGTGTGCACGTGTATGCCAGCCCTGGATGCCGAAGAAGGCGGCACTGGCTGGCTCCTCGTAAGGTGAGCCGAACAGGAAGGGGTGGTAGACGATTCGCGAGTCATCCTCGAAAGCGGCGTCCAGGTCGCTCTCGAGATACTGCAGGATCTGGGGCGAGGTCTTCGATTCAAGCGTACAACACTGTTGCAGGAACCAGTCGACATTGCTCGATGAGGCGGGTGAGATAGCCATGCTCAACCATTGCCCGGGTTCCAGGCCATTACGTGTAGCCCAGCGCTGATCGGGACGGGGCTGGTCGGAAAAGACCTCGTTGATGCTGAAGGTGCCTGATGTGATGGTCAGGTCGCCATTGTCGATATGCCCCAGGCCTACGGCACTGGCGGTAACATCGTGGAGCCCGGCGACTACCGGTGTTCCCGCTTTGAGGCCGGTCGCCGCGGCGGCTTTCCGGGTGACTCGCCCGGCGATATCGGTCGGGAGTCGCATCGTCGGTAACGCATGGTCGAGCGATTCCAGACCAAAGAGGCGCAGTGCCTCCCGGCTATAGCGTTGAGTCGATACATTGGTGAACCCGGTGCTGGATTCGGTGAAATCGGCAGCCAACTCTCCGGTCAGGCAGAACCTCAGCCAGTCCTTGCATGCCAGGATTGAACCGATACGAGAGAAACGCTCCGGCTGGTTTCGCTGTATCCAACCCAACAGTGCCGTCGGTGCATAAGGAAAGGGGAACTGGCCGGTAAGTGACAGGGCATCCTGCTCCAGCCCCTGGGACTTCCAGGTGGCGACGAGGTCTCGTGCGCGACTGTCGAGCGACATGATGGCAGGGCCCAGGGGACGGGTGTCCGTATCCAGCAAGTAAAGGCCGTCTCCATGAGCGGTGATCCCGATCGCGGCAATCTGCGTATTGGATATGTCGGCATTCGACAGCGCATGGCGGATGGCTTCCGCAACGGCTGACCATGTTTCCTCCATGTCGCGCTCGACCCGGTGAGGCTGAGGGTGTCGTGGAGAAACCTGGGCACGCCCGATGGCCCGGGTATTACCTTCCATATCGAAGATTGCTGCCTTGGTGACGGTCGAGCCACTGTCGATGCCAAGTAGGTAGGTCGGTGTCATTGTCGTTGTACCTGACTGTGATCCTGTAACGTGATATCGCGCGATAAATCACATTTTGGAAGAGCAAAATAACACTATTGTGCTATATGTGATGTTAGACTTTGGCGGCAATAGCCTATCTTTCCTTGTTTTACTTATTGATAATGAAGCAACATTTTAGAAACTCGACAGCCGGAGCATGAAGTGTGAAAGTCGTTTTTTGTGTTATTTTAGCGGTTTTCGTGTGATGTGTTTCCCGGTTACTGGAAGCCGACGCAGGCAGGCTGAAGTGGTTCGTCCATCGACTCATGGTGTGGGACCATGGCGCTGACCAAGGGAGATGTCGTTATGCACAACGATGGAGGGGAGTCATCGAACACGCATGTGGGTGTGCAGGGGGCTCGGCAAGGGGTGAAGCAGCGCCGCAGGGCCATGCTCGATTTCATCATTCAAGCTGGTACGGCACAGGTTGATGAGCTGGCCAGTGCGTTCGGTGTGAGCCGGATGACGGTACACCGGGATCTCGATACCCTGGTCAAGCAGGGACTGGTTCATAAGCAATACGGTGGTGTCACGACACGCTCGACCAATGTCGTGGAAAGTAATTTCCAGTTTCGATTGCGTATCGCGGACAGGGAAAAGAACGAGTTGGCCAGGGCGGCCGCCGAGTTCGTCCAGCCCGGCGAGGCCATCATGCTGGATGATTCGACGACGGCAACGTATGTGGCGCGCCATTTGATCGCCATCAATCCTCTGACGGTCATCAGTAATGGTTTTGGGGTCATTGAGACGTTGAAGGATACCCAGGGAATTCAGGTCATTGGCCTGGGGGGGGATTATCGGCCCCGCTTCAATGCGTTTCTGGGGTTGCTGTGTGAACAGTCCATTGGCCATCTGCGGGCCAATACGGTGCTGATGTCAGTATCGGCCATTCATGGCACGACGGCCTACCTTCAGGATCAGGAGGTCGTGAAGGTCAAGCGGGCGCTGATGGAGGCAGCGGACCGACGCATTCTACTCGTCAATAGCCAGAAATTCGGGTCCAGTGCGTTGAATCGATTAGCGGATCTCAGTGAGTTCGACATGATCCTGACTGACGATCAGGTGGACCGTGACATCATTGACGCGTTGCAGGCCGAAGGCATGGACGTGAGGGTGGTCGCAACGTGAGGGCGGCACGGAGGCCACGGGGCACGCTCACCCCGTGGCCGCATCGAGCGATCAGTTGACTCGCGGATCCAGTTCACCGCTGTCGTAGCGCTGATACATGTTTTCCAGGTTGATCGGCTTGATCTTGCTGGCATTGCCGGCCGTGCCGAATGCTTCATAACGCGCAATGCACAATTCGCGCATGGCCGTCATGGTTTCCTTGAGGAACTTGCGGGGATCGAATTCCGCCGGATTGTTGGCCAGGAAGCGGCGGGTCGCGCCGGTGGAGGCCAGGCGCAAGTCAGTATCGACATTCACCTTGCGCACGCCATGCCTGATGCCTTCGACAATCTCGTCGACCGGTACGCCATAGGTCTCGGGAATGGCGCCACCGTATTCGTTGATGATGTCCAGCCACTCTTGGGGCACCGAAGACGACCCGTGCATCACCAGGTGGGTGTTGGGGATGCGTTCGTGAATCTCCTTGATTCGCTGGATGGAGAGGATATCGCCGGTCGGTGGGCGCGTGAATTTATACGCGCCGTGGCTGGTACCGATGGCAATGGCCAGCGCATCGACATGCGTAGCTTTGACGAACTCGGCGGCTTCTTCGGGATCGGTCAGCAACTGGTCGTGGGACAGCTTGCCATCAGCGCCGACGCCATCCTCTTCTCCGGCCTCGCCGGTTTCCAGACTACCCAGGCAACCAAGCTCGCCCTCGACGGACACGCCACAGGCGTGGGCCATTTCGACAGCGCGCCGGGTGACATCGACATTGTACTCGTAACTGGCCGGTGTCTTGCCGTCTTCCCGCAGGGAGCCATCCATCATGACCGAGGAGAACCCGAGTTGGATGGAGCGCTGGCATACCGCTGGGCTGGTCCCGTGGTCCTGGTGCATGACGACCGGGATGTGGGGGAATTCCTCCACGGCCGCCAGAATCAGGTGGCGCAGGAAAGGCGCGCCGGCATATTTGCGTGCACCGGCCGATGCTTGCACGATCACCGGAGAATCGGTGGCATCGGCGGCTTCCATGATGGCACGCATCTGTTCGAGATTGTTGACGTTGAATGCTGGTACGCCGTATCCCTGTTCGGCGGCGTGGTCCAGCAACTGGCGCATGCTGATCAGTGCCATTGGTTCACTTACCCATTTGCGTGAAACGGCGCGACCCTTGGGCCGCGCCGGGATTGAAAGTCATGACGGTGTCGTCGGTTTATTGGGCGGCGGCCTCCAGTGCCGCCACGGCAGGTAGCGTCTTGCCCTCCACGTACTCCAGGAACGCTCCGCCGCCGGTAGAAATATAGGAGACCTGATCGGCAACTCCGTATTTATCGATCGCCGCCAGCGTGTCTCCACCACCGGCGATGGAAAATCCGCTGCTGTCAGCGATCGCTTGGGACAGGGCCTCGGTGCCTTGACCGAACTGATCGATTTCGAAGACACCGACCGGCCCGTTCCACAGGATAGTGCCGGCATCCTTGAGCAAGCCGCCGAAGCGTTCGGCGGTCAGCGGACCAATATCGAGGATCATCTCATCGTCCGCGACCTTGTCGACGGGTTTGACGACGGCGGTGGCGGTCTCGGAGAACTCGGTGGCCACCACGACGTCGTCAGGCAACGGAATTTCGACCTTCTCCATCAGAGCCAAGGCCTGGTCGACCAGGTCGGCTTCGTACAAGGATTTGCCGACATTGTAACCAGCCGCCGCAATGAAGGTGTTGGCGATGCCACCGCCCACAATCAGTTGGTCACACTTCTCGGACAAGGCGTTGAGCACTTCGAGCTTGGTGGAGACCTTGGATCCACCGACGATGGCGATCATGGGTCGGGCCGGAGTGGCCAGTGCCTTTTCCAGGGCTTCCAGTTCCGCGGCCAGCAGGGGGCCGGCACAAGCGATCGGGGCAAAGCGGGCGACGCCATGAGTAGATGCCTGGGCGCGATGAGCGGTACCGAAGGCATCCATGACATAGATGTCACACAGCGCGGCATACTGCCTGGCCAGTGTCTCGTCATCCTTCTTTTCGCCCCTGTTGTAGCGGACGTTTTCGAGCAGGACGACTTCGCCCGCCGCAACCGCGACCGGCGTGTCGAGATAGTCACGCTCGAGGCGGACCGGTTGCCCCAGCAGTTCGCCAAGGTGCCGGGCGACCGGCGCCAATGTGAACTCGTCTGCCGGCTCGCCTTCTGTCGGTCGCCCGAGATGGCTCATGAGTATGACCTTGGCGCCGGCCTCGACCGCTGCGTTGATTGTCGGCAAGCAGGCCCGCAAGCGGGCGTCACTGGTTACGCTTCCATTCTTGACGGGAACGTTGAGGTCCTCGCGGATCAGGACTCGCTGACCGGCGAGGGGAATATCGGTCATCTTGCGTACATTCATCGGGCACGTCCTCGCGTTGGCAAACCGGAGTGAGAGATGGCTTCGGGGGCCAGCCGAGCGAGTCGTCGCGTCACATCGATCATGCGATTGGCAAAGCCCCACTCATTGTCGAACCAGCAGAGCATCTTGATCAGGCGCTGACCGGCGACCCGCGTTTGAGTGGCATCCACGATACCGGAGCGTGGATCATGGTTGAAGTCGACCGAGGCGGTCGGTTCCTCGGTGTAGCCAATCAATCCGGCCAGTCGCTCGCGGCAGGCGGTGGCCAGCAAGTGATTGACTTCGTCAGCCGTCGTGTCGTGTTTGACGCAGATCGCCATATCCATGGCCGAGACATTGATCGTCGGAACTCGAACGTGCAAGCACTGGAAGCGGTCGCTGAGTTGTGGCATCAGGCGATTGATCCCCCGAGCCAGCCCGGTATCGACCGGGACGATAGACTGCATGGCCGAACGTGTCAGACGCAGGTCGGTCTGGTGATAGGCATCGATGACGGGCTGATCATTCATGGCCGAGTGAATGGTGGTGGTGACGCCGTGTTCGATGCCCAGAGCCTCGTCGAGTACCGTTAGAATCGGTACCAGACAGTTGGTTGTGCAGGATGCTGCCGAGACGATGCGGTGGGAGGCCTCAAGTTCGTGATCGTTGATACCGCACACGATGGTGGCGTCGACATCGCTTTCGGCAGGCTGCGAGAAGAGCAGCCGCCGGGCCCCGGCTGCCAGATGGCGTTCGGCGGTGGACCGGTCCTTGAAACTGCCGGAGCACTCCAGAACCAGGTCCACGTCGAGTTCCTCCCAGGGGAGATCCGCCGGGTCGGGGCGATTGATCACGCGAATCGGCTGGTCGTTGATGATCAGGTGACCGTCTTCGGCTGACACGTGGCCGGGAAAGCGCCCGTGCGTCGTATCGTAGCGTGTCAGGTAGGCAATCGTGTCCAGGTCGGAAAGCTCGTTGATTGCCACGACTTCGAGCGAGGGAGACGTGTCACCGTCTTGCCGCTCGTGCAAGGCGCGCAGGATGCTTTGACCGATGCGGCCATAACCGTTGATGGCGATGCGATAGGCCATGGGTGCCCAACTGAATTCAGAAATTCGGGAGGCGGAGATTCTACCGCATTTACCGGCTATAAGCCCAGCAATTGCCATGCCAGAGGTAACAGGAGAGCTGTCAGGATTCCCGTCAGGCTCATGCCCAGGGAGGCGAAGGCACCGGCGGTAGAGCCGAGTTCAAAGGCGCGTACCGTGCCAATGGCATGCCCATTGACGCCCAGTACGAAGCCGATGATACGTGGGTCCTTGATACCCAGCCATGCCGCCAGGGGGCCGACGGTGAGCGTCGTCATGACACCCGTGATCAACAGTCCGCCCATCATCAGCGCAACCGACCCGCCCAACTGCTCCGTAATACCGATGGCGATCGGCGCAGTGACGGACTTGGGGGCAAGAGATGCCATGACATCAGGGCGAGCGCCTAGTATCCAGGCGAGGGCGACGGAATAGAGCGATGCGAGCATGGCGGCGGGCGGCAGGCTCAGCAGAATGGGTTTCCACAGTGCCTGAATGTGATGACGTTGTTGGTAGAGTGGTATGCCCAGTGCCACGGTTGCCGGGCCCAGCAGCAACATCAGCCAGGCAGCCCCCTGGCGATACTCGTCATAGCTGATGCCGAGTAATGCCAGAGAAGTCGCGACGAGCAGGGCGGCGACCAATACCGCTGGGCACCATCCTGGACGACCCAGGCGCTCGAAAATCCTCATGCCTGCAAGATAAGCTGCCAACGTCACCGTGATTGCCAGCAATGGTGAGGCGAGCAAATGGTCGCGCAGGTCGATGACAGTCTCAGTCATCCTGATCTCCATTGCGTGGCATGAAGCGACACATGAGCCAGAACGTCGTCAGGACACTGAGCAGCGTACCTGCGATCAGTGCCACGCCGACAGCCAGCCACTGGCCGGCGAAGTCATCGACGATGAAGAAGACGCCGACCACGCCCGGCATGATCAGCATGGCCAGCATCTGGATCAGGGGTTGGCTGGCGGCAGCGATATCCGGGTTGAGGCAACCGCGCTGCAGCAGCCAGGCCGTCATCAGTAGCATGCCGGCGACACCGCCCGAGACCGGGATCTGGCCCAGCACGACCACGCTTTCACCGAGAAGCAGGAAACCCAGTAGCCAGAGGAAACCGCGCAATACCGGCATGATGATTTCGTCCCCTTGAAATATTCGTCGATGTCCCCATTTTGCAGAATACGGAAAACCTGTCAGTATCGACAGCGTATCCGGGGTGGGCCGCTCGGCCCGGTGACTCCGATACAACCTAGCGTGAGGAGGTGTTCGATATGTTCGGAGATCTCAAGCGTTTTGATACCCATCAGTACCAGCCTGACTGGTTCCAGCAACTGTTCGATAGTCTGTTTCCCGATACCGGCGCTGCCGATATCCGTTCTGTTCCGCGAGGCAGTTTTCCCTTGATCAATGTCGGGCGGACCGATGACGCCGTGCATGTCTATGTCTTCGGCGCCGGCCTGACGGCTGGCGATCTGGAAATCAGCATTCAGGACAATGTCTTGACCCTGCAGGGTAAGCGCGGCACTCAGGATGAGGATGACGCCGGGGAGAAGGCGCGTTCACACTATCGGCGTGAAAGGGCCAGTGGCGAGTTCTCACGAACCATCGCCTTGCCTGAAGGGCTGGATCCCGATCGTGCCGAGGCGCAATTCAGTAACGGCGTGTTCCGCATTCATCTGCCCAAGCGTGCTGAGCTCAAGCCGCGTCGGGTCGAGATTCAGGCAGCCTGACTCTCATGGAGCAAGATGATGAGCCCTCTGTTGAGATGAGGAGGTGATTGACCATGAACGATGTCGTCAAGCATGACAGCTCTCGTCGCGATGTATCCACCGAGAGTCGTCAGACAGTCACGCTGTGGCCGGCAGTGGATATCTATGAAGAGGACAATGCACTGTATGTGGTCGCCGATATGCCGGGCGTTCCCCACGACGGACTGCAACTCGAAGTCGATAACAACGTCCTGAGCATTGAAGGCGAGATCAGTCTCGACATGCCTGAAGGGATGTCGGCGATCTATGCCGAGTTGCGTGGACAGCGCTTTGCACGTCGCTTCACGTTGAGTCATGAAATCGATAGTGAGGCGATTGAAGCGCGACTCGAGAATGGGGTGCTCAACGTTCGACTACCCAAGAAGGAAACCCATCGCCGCCGACGTATCGAGATTCAGGCGGCGTGATACCCGCCCTGAGCCGCGGTACTCTCCGGGTTCGTTCCGGGGAGTACCGTTTTTTGCGCGTATTGGCTATTGCCTGCAAAGCAGCATGCTCTAGGATGAAAGGTTCACCCTAGAGGCGTTTGCAACAGAGGACATGACGATGACGGATATTGCCGCGCTGCTGGGCGGAGAGGCGGATAGCCTGCTCGGTCACACCTGCCGGGGAATTCCCAAGGAGCAGATTCATATTCCGGGGGCCGACTTCGTGGACCGGGTCATGGTCGATAGCGATCGCAGCCCACAAGTGCTGCGTAACATGCAGGTCCTGTTCGACCATGGCCGGCTTGGTGGAACGGGGTATCTGGGTATCCTGCCGGTGGATCAGGGCGTTGAACATTCGGCGGGCGCCTCGTTTGCGCCCAATCCGCAGTATTTCGATCCCGCCAATATCGTTGAGCTGGCCATCGAGGGTGGCTGTAATGCCGTCGCTTCGACGCTGGGCGTCCTGGGCTCGGTCGCTCGTCGCTATGCCCACAAGATCCCGATGTTGCTCAAGCTCAACCACAACGAGAGTCTGACGCTGCCGTCGATGTACGATCAGACGCTGTTCGCTCAGGTCGAACAGGCGCATGAGATGGGGTGTGTCGCCGTCGGGGCAACCATCTATTTCGGCTCGCCCGAGAGTCGACGCCAGATCACCGAGATCAGTGAAGCGTTCGAGCGCGCGCATCAACTCGGTATGGTGACGGTCTTGTGGGCTTATTTGCGCAACCCTCAGTTCAAGCACGAAGGGACCGACTATCATGTCGCCGCTGACCTGACCGGCCAGGCCATCCATCTGGCCGCAACGATCAAGGCCGATATCGTCAAGCAGAAGCAGGCCGAGACCAACAACGGCTATCGTGCCATCGGTTTCGGCCATACCCATGACAAGGTCTATAGTGAATTGACGTCGGAGCACCCCATCGACTTGACACGCTATCAGGTCGCGAGCTGCTACATGGGGCGTGCCGGTATGATCAATTCAGGGGGAGCGTCCTCGGGGGCCAACGATCTGGCGCAGGCCGTGCGCACGGCAGTGATCAACAAGCGCGCCGGCGGCATGGGACTGATTTCCGGACGCAAGGCGTTCCAGAAGCCCATGGCAGAAGGCATCGAACTGCTGCATGCCATTCAGGATGTCTATCTCGACCCGCAGGTCACGATTGCCTGAATGCGTTCCTTCGCCACGACTGTCGGCGGGATGTCGATGGTTCACGGCCCCAGCTAATGGCTGGGGCCGTTTTTTTCGGCTGGGTGCGGCGCTCAGCTCAGTAACGCTTTGGCGCGTTCGACGACATTGTCGACGCGGAAGCCGAAGTGGGCGAACAGGTCCCCGGCCTTGCCGGATTCGCCGAAGGTGTCCATGGCGATGATGTCACCCTCGGGACCGACATAGCGATACCAGGGCATGGGGTGGGCGGCCTCGATGGCCAGGCGCCGGGTCACTGACGGTGGCAGCACACTGTTGCGGTAGTCGGCGTCCTGGGCGTCGAAGACATCGGTGGCCGGCATCGAGACCACGCGCACGGCGCGACCGGCGCTTGCCAGTTCCGCAGCGGCATCCATGGCCAGGCCCACCTCGGAGCCGGTGGCGATCAGGATCAATTCGGGGGTCCCCTCGCTGTCCTGAAGGATGTAGCCGCCGCGCAGGATGTTGGCCAGCTGCTGCTTGTCCCGCGACTGATGCGGCAGGCCCTGTCGCGACAGCACCAGGGCGGTCGGCCCGGCCTGGCGCTTGAGCGCGGCATGCCAGGCGGCGGCGGTCTCGACGTCATCCGCCGGCCGCCAGGTCGACAGGTTGGGGGTCGAACGCAAGGTCGCCAGCTGCTCGATCGGCTGGTGGGTCGGGCCATCCTCGCCGAGCCCGATGGAATCATGGGTGAACACATAGATGGCCTGCTGGCCCATCAGCGCCGCCATGCGCACCGAGTTGCGCATGTACTCCATGAAGATCAGGAAGGTCGCGGCGTAGGGAATGAACCCGCCGTGCAGGGCGATGCCGTTGGTGATGGCCCCCATGCCGAATTCGCGCACCCCGTAGTGCAGGTAGTTGCCCGAAGCGTCCTCGCGGGAGATCGCCCTGGCCCCGTCCCAGACGGTCAGGTTCGACGGAGCCAGGTCGGCACTGCCGCCGAACAGTTCCGGCAACTGCGGGCCCAGGGTGTTGAGGCAGGCCAATGAGGCCTTGCGCGAGGCGGTATCGCCGCCGTCGGCCTGGGTCGCCTCGATCAGCGCTTCGCTGCCCAGGTCCACCGGCAACTCGCCATCCAGCCGACGTTGCAGCTCTCTGGCCTGCTCGGGATAGGCCTCGGCATAGCGGGCGAAACGGGCCTGCCAGTCGGCTTCACGCTGCTCGCCGCGGGCCGTGGCATCCCAGCCCTGATACAGCGCCTCCGGAACATGGAAGGGCGCATGCGGCCAGTCGAGCCGCTCGCGGGCCGCCGCCACCTCCTCGTCACCCAACGCCGCCCCGTGGCAGGCCTCGGTGCCCTGCTTGTTGGGCGCGCCGAAGCCGATCACGGTCCGGCAGACGATCAGCGACGGCCGATCGTCATGCTGACGGGCCAGCTCGATCGCCGCCTTGACCTCGTCCGGATCGTGGCCGTCCACTGCCGGCACCACATGCCAGCCATAGGCCTCGAAGCGCCTGGCGGTATCGTCGGTGAACCAGGCCTCGACCTCGCCATCGATGGAAATGCCGTTGTCATCGTAGAAGGTGATCAGTTTCCCCAGCCCCAGGGTGCCGGCCAGCGAGCTCACCTCATGGGAAATGCCCTCCATCAGGCAGCCGTCGCCGACGAAACAGTAGGTGTAATGGTCGATGATGGCATGCCCGGGCTGGTTGAACTGGGCCGCCAGGGTCTTCTCGGCGATGGCCATGCCGACGGCATTGGCCAGTCCCTGGCCGAGCGGCCCGGTAGTGGTCTCCACGCCCGGCGTGTAGCCGAACTCCGGATGGCCCGGTGTCCTGGAGTGCAGCTGGCGAAAGTGCTGCAGGTCCTCGAGGCTGACGCCATAGCCGGTCAGGTGGAGCAGGGAATAGAGCAGCATCGAGCCATGGCCGTTGGAGAGCACGAAGCGATCGCGGTTGGGCCAGTCGGGGTTGGCGGGGTTGTGCTGGAGGTAATCGTTCCACAGCACTTCGGCGATGTCGGCCATGCCCATGGGGGCACCGGGGTGGCCGGAGTTGGCCTTCTGGACGGCATCCATGGACAGGGCCCGAATGGCGTTGGCCAGTTGAAAACGTGACGGCATCTCGAAACCTCCGATCAATGTCGAGCATCGAGGCGCTCGGCAATGCGCGCCTCCAGCGTTTGTTGATCCTCATCGAAGCGACGGATGCCTTCGGCCAGCTTGTCGTTGGCCATGGCATCACCATTGTGTCCCCAACGGAATTCGGCTTCGGCCAGGGGTGCTGGTCGGCCACCTCCGCTCTTGTCCATGCTGATATGCGGCGTGACGTCGCCTTCCATGCCGTCGAGCTCCTCGAGCAGTGCCGGGGAGATGGTTAACCGAGGACAGCCTGCCAGTGCCAGGACTTGGCCGGTCGTGCGGAAGCTGGCACCCATCACGACAGTGGAAAACCCACCCTGGTTGACACGTTGGCAGACACCGCGAACGAACTGCACACCGGGGTCGACCTCTGCACTGAACTCCTGCCCCGTCGCGTTCTTGTACCAGTCGGTGACTCGGCCGACGAACGGGGAAACAAGAAAGACACCGGCATCGAAACAGGCCTGGGCTTGAGCGTCGCTGAACAGCAGCGTCAGGTTGCAGTTGATGCCCTCGCGTTCCAGCACCTCGGCGGCGCGAATGCCCTCCCAGGTGGATGCCAGTTTGATCAGCACTCTATCGCGTCCGATGCCGTGATAGTCGTAGAGCTCGATCAGCTCATGGGCCTTGGCGATGCTGGCCTGCTTGTCGAACGAGAGTCGGGCGGCCACTTCGGTCGAGACGCGTCCGGGGACACGATGGGCAATCTCCGTTCCCATCGCCACGGCCAATCGGTCCACGGCTCGTTCGCTGTCTCCTCCTTCGGCGGCGACGGCAGCCAGGGTCTCGTCGATCAATGATTGGTAACCGGGCAGGTCAAACGCTTTGAGCAGAAGTGAAGGATTGGTGGTGGCATCCTGGGGGCGGTAGCGCTCAATGGCGTCCAGGTCGCCGGTGTCGGCAACGACGAGAGAGTGCTGCCTGAGTGCATCGAGTCGTGATGTCATGGGAAATCCGCTTAACAATGAATTATCAGTGCCCATGGAGGTGTTAGCTCACCTCCCGGGCTTGGTAGATATGCAATGGACAAGGTCGGCCGGTCAGCAGGCCACGTCAGGCGGCGGCTTTATCGAGGTGACGTTCCGTGCTGTCGGCGAGGCGTACCAGCAATAGCTGGCAGGAGACGGCGCCGGCATCCAGGTGTCCCTTGGAGCGCTCTCCGAGACGGGATGCACGTCCGATCTTCGCCTCGAGCTCTCGAGTCGATTCACAACCGCGTTTGGCGCCATCGCGTAGCGATTGCAACGCGCTGGCGAACCCTTGGCCATTGTCGACGGCATGCCGATAGTCATTGACTGCAGGGACCAGGGTGTCCAGTAGACACTTATCGCCGACGTTGGCATCGCTGATACTCTGAAGGGACGTCAGCCCGGCAGAGAGCATATCGCCGAATGCGCCGGCATCGAGCTCGTCGCGGTCCTTGGCGGCATTTCCCATACCGAGAAACAGGCTGCCGTAAAGAGGCCCCATGGAGCCGCCGATCGAGCCCATCAATGTGTTGGCCAATGTGGTGAGGGCTTTGGAGAGGCTCAAGGATTGGCCCTGGATGGATTCGTTGAAGAGCCTGAAGCCTTTGGCCATGTTGATGCCGTGATCGCCATCGCCAATCGAACCATCGACTTCGCTCAGGTAGTCGCGGTTGTCGAGGATGACCTCGACCAGCTCGCTGAGGATCTCGGAACCGTAGGATGTGTCCAGGAACTGCATTGTTTTGACTCCTGCATGTTGATCGACGATTGCCGTCGTTAGCGTGTGAGCGCCAGTGACTGGGCCGGTGCATCGACGAGGGGCTTGAGTTCCTCATCCAGCTTCATCACAGTCAGCGTGGCTCCCATCATTTCCAGCGATGTGAAGTAGTTGCCGATATCAGCGCGATGAACCGTGATACCTTCGGTCTCGAGGCGGTCAGCGACATGGGAGTACAGCAGGTTGAGCTCCATGACTGGTGTGGCCCCCAGTCCTGAGATCAGCACCGCAACATCACTGCCGGTAAAGTCCTGATCCGCGAGGATGGGGTCGCACATGGCCTGGGCCATGGCTTCGGCGTTGGGCAGTGGGACCACTTCGATACCTGGCTCACCGTGATGACCAATGCCTAGCTCCATATGACCTGGCTCAATGGTGAAGTTGGGCTTACCATTGGCCGGAATGGTGCAACTGCTCAATCCCACACCGATACTCGAGCAGGCATCGACTGCCTTCTGTGCCAGGCGAATCACCTCATCAAGGTCGTCGTAGCGGGCAGCGGCAGCCCCTCCCACCTTCCACATCATGATTTCACCGGCCACGCCTCGGCGTTTTTCGCGTTGGTCTGCAGGCGCCGAGGCAACATCATCGCGGGCAATCACCGTCTTGACCTGGATGCCCTCCATCTCAGCCATCTGGCGAGCCATCTTCACATTCATGTTGTCGCCTGCGTAGTTGCCGTACAGACAGGCCACCCCTTGGCCTCGGTCGGCAGCACGAAATGCTTCAAGAAAAGCGTCAGCAGTGGGAGAAGAAAATATCTCGCCAATCGCGACGGCATCACACAATCCGTCGCCGACATATCCCAGAAAGGCAGGCTCATGTCCTGAGCCCCCGCCGGTCACGACACCGACTTTAGCCGGCGTTTCAATGGCATATTTGAGTACCCGGGGATGATCGGTTGCTGCATACAGATTGGGCGATGCTCGCAGGTAACCGCGAACTGCATCATCCACTACGTTATCGGGATCATTGATTATGCGTTGCATGGCGTATTCCTCACCGCTTATGGATTGTTGTCCTGTGTCCTCCGGCGTGCCGACCCATCGTTGGGTAATGGGGTGGTAACGCTGTCAGTGCTAGGGCAGAGGGTTGGTATGGGCTTGATCTATAAATGATCGAGTGTTGATCAGATGTTTAAGCGCCTGTCTCCATAATGTCAAGGGGAAGACAAGGTGTCGGGATGCGACTTTGGTCTCCCTGTCAGACTGTCTTGTTCACGATTTCTCATTAACTATCTGAATTAAATGATATTTATTGTTGTTTTCAGGATTATGTTCGTTAATGCAGCGCATGATGAAGTGAGTGGATGCATATTTTCTTGGTTTACAAATGATCGAATAGTGATATTTTGAACATCGACGCATCGTTGGCATAGGGTCAACGACAAACTATACAGGAGGCCTATCCATGTCGGATCCAACCAAGGCTGCCCAGAAAGTGCGTGTCGCCCTGGGAGGAGATGAGGCGGCATTCGCGCTGAAGGAACTGCTGATCGAGCACGTGCGCTCCCTGGGCTTCGAGGCGGTGGACTTTGGTACCTACAATGCCGAGCCTGTGCTCTATCCCGATGTGGCGGTTCGTGTCGCGAATGCCGTTGGTGCGGGTGAGGTTGAGCGTGGTGTATTGGTTTGCGGCACGGGCATCGGAGTGGCGATCTCTGCCAATAAGGTGCCGGGAATACGGGCGGCTCAGGCGCACGATACCTATTCGGCGGCCAAGGCCCGGTCAAGTAACGATGCCCAGATCGTGGCATTAGGGGCGCGTGTTGTCGGGCCTGAACTCGCGAAAAGTATCGTCACGGCATTCCTTGGGGCCGATTTTGGTGGCGGTGGTTCCACTGAGAAAGTGGCGCGTATCGCGGACTACGAGCGACAGTTCTTTCGCGATCCGCCGAGCGTCTGATCGGTGAGGGTTCGCCTGATCGCTGTGGTATCTTGTGCTGGTCGTCCAATAACTGACCGCATGAGGCTTATACCATGAGTGAGCGCGCTGAGAATGCCGATATCGCGCTGATGACAGAGATCGCCACGTTATATTACGTGGAAGGTGAAACCCAGGAAGTGATTGCCAATCGACTGGGCGTCTCTCGGGTCAAAGTAGGGCGTCTGCTCAAACGCGCTCATGCCGAAGGTATCGTCGATGTCCGTGTCCGGCAGCATCCGTCTGTCAGCGCGGAGATCGAACAGGAGCTGATACGTCGATTCGGTGTCAGGCGTGCATTGATCTCGCTCGATCATGCCGACCCGGATGTTCAGCGTTCCGGGGTGGCGAGCCTGGTTGCCGATCATTTGTCGCGATCGCTGCACGATGGATCGATTGTCGCTATCGGTATGGGGCGTAATGTCGGGGCGGTCGCGGACAATGTTTTTGAGCAAGGCGAGCGCAAGTGCTCGTTCGTTTGCGCGATAGGGGGGTCGCTACGTGCGGGAGAGTACATGAATCCCGACCATATCTGCAGACGCCTGGCCATGAAGTTTGGTGGAGATAGCGAAACCTTGTATGCCCCGGCTTTGGTGCAGAACCCTGAGTTGCGGGATTCCATGTATGAGAATCCCACCGTGCGGCAGACCCTCGACCGGGCTCGCCGTGCCGATGTCGCGCTGATTGGGGTGGGCGATCTCAGCGAAGACAGCAATATGGTGCGAATGGGGTGGTTTTCGCCTCAAGAGATTGCGGAAGCCCGCTTGTCCGGTACGGTGGGGGACATGATGGGATATGACTTCATCGACCTGCATGGAAGGCCTTCGGAAACGCCGATGCAGGGACGGGTCATCGGTTTGACAATCGGCGACCTGGCGCGAATTCCCGATGTCATCGCCATTGCCAGCGAGAATACCAAGGCTGCGGGTATCCTTGGGGCACTGCGTACCGGTGTCATTGACACGCTTGCGACAAGTGTCACTAATGCGCACACGATACTGCGGCTGGATGAGGCGACCCCGGCCATCGATGGCTGAGCGCATTGCCGTCTACCGAATGTCCATCAATAGCCTATGTGAACATATGTTCATATGCATGTTTTTATGAACATTGCTTTGCAAGCCCGTTATTTACTACGGCCGTCTTGGTAAAGTCGGCTTGTATGGGAATGTTTATATTTTTCAACAAGATAAAAAGTGCTCCTAAAGTATAAGTCAAAAATGGGGCCAAACTCATTGACCTGACTATACTGAAAAGCGTTAATTCATTTGAGCAATAACAGATCAAATGATAAGACGACGCCAGCTCAATGGAGGCTCTCATGAACGACACCCTCACTCAGTCATCCTCCCCGGACGCAACGATTCCCAAAACGATGAATGCCGTTGTCGCTTACGCTCCTGGCGACTACCGCTACGAGGAAGTGCCAGTGCCCGAGATCGATGAGCAGGAAATACTGATCAAGGTCGAGGGCTGCGGTATCTGTGCCGGTGATATCAAGTCCTATGATGGTGCGCCCAGTTTTTGGGGGGATGAGTTCCAACCGCCGTATATCAAGGCACCGATGATCCCGGGGCACGAGTTTATCGGTCGGGTCGTCAAGGTGGGGGCGCAAGTCACGGACTACCGGGTCGGCGAACGGGTGATCTCTGAACAGATCGTACCGTGCTGGAACTGCCGTTTTTGCGGACGCGGCCAGTACTGGATGTGCGAGAAGCACGACCTTTATGGCTTCCAGAACAATGTCAACGGCGGCATGGCCGAGTACATGAAGTTCACCAAGGAGGCGATCAATTACCACGTTCCAGAAGAGTTGCCTTTGGAAAAAGCGATTCTGATCGAACCGTATGCTTGTTCGCTGCATGCCGTGCAACGTGCGCAAATCGAACTGGGGGATGTCGTGGTGCTCTCGGGTGCTGGAACGTTAGGGCTGGGTATGGTCGGTGCGGCGAAGAAGGCCGGTGCCGAAAAACTGATCGTTCTGGACCTCTTTGATGATCGCCTGGCTCTGGCCGAGAAATTCGGCGCGGACATGACTCTGAATCCTGGCCGTGATGATGTGGTATCGATCATCAAGGACATGACCGGAGGATATGGCTGCGATGTCTATATCGAAGCGACCGGCCACCCGTCATCGGTGGAGCAAGGGTTGTCGATGATCCGTAAGCTTGGGCGATTCGTCGAATTCAGCGTATTCAAGGATCCTGTCGCGGTGGATTGGAGCATTATCTCGGATCGCAAGGAACTTGATGTGCTGGGGTCGCACTTGGGGCCGTATTGCTATCCCCTGGTCATTGAAGGAATCCGCAATGGCGATTTCCCGACCGAGGGTGTGGTGACACACCAGTTACCGCTTGAGCAATATGAAGAGGGATTCGAGTTGATGAAGAGTGGTTCCAAGTCACTGAAGATCGTCCTGATTCCTTGACGGACACACCCTGAGTGCCATCGGCCTGCGAGCAACATACCCATATGTGAATGAGTTAGCTTGCACAGGGCAGCTAATGGCTGACATGGCATATCCATTCACTCATCAACAATTGCGAAGAACAAGAGGTCGTTCGATATGAGTTCACACGCCGATATGAGGTCAGTGCAACGGCCTCCAAGACGATTCGGCATGGTTGCGACTGGTGTAACAGTGCTCATTCTTGTGGGCGTGATGGCATGGGATACCACGGTAGTACCGATCGATGCCGGCTCAGAGGTCCAGGGTGACCAGTTTCACGCCAACGAGGAATTTTCCCGGATTCAACGGGATGTCGAGGAGCGCGCTATAGCGGCGCCAGACTTGGCATCGGCCATTGCTGAAGATCAGGCGGCAGCGGGTGAAGAATATGGTGTACCTGGCGATGCTGGACCGGTGATGCCGGTGACCTTTACCGGGGTTGTGGGCGAGGGAAGCTCCGGTGCCTATGAGGTAGATGTGGATGGGCTGCCTGAGGATCTGACAGTCAGGTTGCAAACAGGCCCCGCGATCAATGGAACTGATCTGCGCGATGCCCCGGGAGATATCGAGTTCGGCCAGTTTACCAATCAAATTGAGTATCAGGATGCCGGGTCGGCACTCAACGAGGCCATGAAGGCGGAAGTGCTTGCGGATATCGACACCAGTGATCTGACAGGGAAAACCATTGAAGTCACGGGGGTTTTCCAGTTGATCAATCCCAACAACTGGCTCGTCACGCCTGTCGATATGAGCGTGCAGTGAACGGGAGTGGAGTGTTCCTATGATAAATGAGCATGAGGTGGAACGGACTTCCGGAGAACGGGTGACTGATGAAGCCATACTTTCGGCACGCCATATCGCCAAGTCCTTCGGTAACGTTCACGCCCTGAAAACCGTCGATTTTGATGTGCATCGTGGCAAGGTCACCACTCTGTTCGGGGAGAATGGAGCCGGCAAGTCGACCTTGATGAAAATTCTCTCCGGGGTGATACGGCCAACGTCCGGGAAGATTCTTCTCGATGGCCAGCCCGTGAGTTTTGATTCGACCACCGATGCACAGAGGTTGGGTATTTCGATCATTCATCAGGAACTGAGTCTCGCTCCCAACCTGAGCGTTCGTGACAATATCTTCATGGGGCGCGAACTGGGGAACGCAACAGGCATTGACTATGCCGAAGAGACGCGTCAGACCCGTTTGCTGATGGAAGAACTGGATGAACCGATTGATCCGTTGACCCCGGTGGAGGATTTGCGCCTGGGACAGCAACAGATCGTCGAGATTGCGCGCGCGCTCTCCGTCAATTCCCGCATTCTGATCATGGACGAGCCGACCTCGGCACTTAGTGCCACGGAGGTCGAGGTTCTGTTCAAGGTAATACGTGACTTGAAAAGTCGTGGCGTCTCGATCGTCTATATCTCCCATCACCTCGAAGAAGCGCTGCAGATCACCGATCATGCCGTCGTGCTGCGAGACGGCATCATGACGGCCTACGCCGAACGGAAAGACATCGACCTGGAATGGATCGTTCGCAACATGGTCGGGGACAATTTCGATCTGGGGTCACCGCCTTCCGGATACACGATGGGCGATGTCGCCCTGTCGCTAGACAGCATTACCGTGCCGGATGCCAGCGTACCCGGTCGTATGCTGGTCGATCAGGTGTCCTTGAATGTTCGTGCGGGGGAGGTCGTCTGTATCTATGGGTTGATGGGAGCGGGACGTACTGAACTGCTCGAAAGTGTGGCCGGACGTCTCGATGCGGCGGATGGCCGAGTCCTGCTCGAAGGTGAGGATATCTCACGCCTGAGCATCGCCGAGCGTATTGCCAAGGGTCTGGTGCTGGTGCCGGAAGATCGGCAGCGTGATGGTCTGGTTCAGACGATGTCGGTTGGCCAGAACCTGTCCCTTGCCAGCATCGGTGCCTTCACCAAGGGGCTTCTGACCTCAAGACGGCGTGAGCAAGCGGTTGTCGACGAGGCCATCAGCAATGTCCACATCAAGACCGATGGTGGGGAGGCGGCGATCAGCTCGTTGTCCGGGGGCAACCAGCAGAAAGTCGTGATTGGCAAGATGCTGGCCACGCATCCGAAGGCTGTCCTGCTCGATGAGCCCAGTCGCGGCATCGATGTCGGCGCCAAGGCCGAGGTCTTCAAGCTATTGAGTGAAGGCGCCTCCCGGGGGTTGTCCGTGGTTTTTTCGACGTCTGAAGTCGGTGAATGCTTGAGCATTGCCCACCGGATCGTGGTGATGAGTCGTGGCAGGATCGTGGCGGAATTCGGGCCCGACGTGATGAAAGAAGAGATTATGGCTGCCTCAGGCGAAGCCGTGGTCGCTTGATCCACTTGCAATAGCGGAGTGAACAACAATGTCTGATACCAGCCAAGCTGCTGCCAACTCCCAGGCAACGAACGGAGCGAACGGCAGATTCGATTTGATACGCCTTTTGCTGGAAGGTCGGGCGTTCTTCGCCCTGATCGCGATTATCGTGGTCTTTTCGATACTGTCGCCGTCCTACTTCACGGTGAATAACTTTCTGACCATGTCGTCGCATGTGTCGATTTTCGCCTTGCTGTCCCTTGGTATGCTGCTGGTCATTCTCACTGGGGGAATCGATCTGTCCGTTGGTTCGACGATGGCCTTTGCAGGCGTCTTTGCCGGCTTTCTTCTGCAGGGTGTGCCACTCGAGATATTCGGCGTCGTGCTCTATCCCCCTGTATGGGTGATTGCCATCCTGACCGGCGCCCTCGGCGCTTTTGTGGGGGCGATCAATGGGGTGCTGGTCGCCTATTTCAAGGTGCCGGCGTTCGTGGCGACGCTGGGTATGCTTTATGTGGCTCGTGGTGTGGCGTTGCTCATGACGGACGGGCTGACTTACAACAACCTGGGGGGGAGCCCGGAGTTCGGTAACACCGGTTTCGACTGGCTGGGGTTCAATAAGCTTCTGGGGATTCCCGTGGGCGTGTTGATCATGGCGGTCGTCGCGATCTTGTGCCTGTTGGCGCTTAGTCGGACTCCATTTGGCCGGTGGGTCTATTCCACCGGGGGCAATGCGCGTGCTGCTGAACTCTCCGGCGTACCGGTCAAGCGTGTACAGGTGTCGGTATACGTCCTGTCGGGGATCTGTGCGGCGATTGCCGGACTGGTGTTGTCCTCGCAGCTCACTTCGGCAGGGCCTACCGCGGGAACAACGTATGAGTTGACGGCCATCGCCGGCGTGGTTATCGGTGGCGCGGCCTTGACCGGAGGGCGCGGTACGGTACGTGGAACCCTCCTTGGTGCCTTCGTGATCGGGTTCCTGTCGGACGGGCTGGTCATTGTCGGCGTTTCTTCATACTGGCAGACGGTATTTACCGGGGCTGTCATCGTTCTCGCCGTTCTGCTCAACGGTATTCAGTACCGTGGAAGGAAGCAACGTGGCGACTCTTCCCAAGACGATTCCTCTTCCTCACAGCAGGCAACGCCCTCTGCAATGGAGGCTCCTGCCGTGGAAAGCGCAGCCGGTAAGCCGGCATCACAATCATAAGAGTAAAGGTGATCCATTATGTTCATGAACGGAAAGCGCCAGTTGATCGCAACCCTGGCCATAAGTGCATCGCTGTTTGCCGGCGGTGCCATGGCACAGGACGACAAGGGGCTGATCTCCATCATCGTCAACGATACCTCGAATCCGTATTGGTTCACCGAGGGGGAGATAGCCGAGGAAACCGCTGAAGATCTTGGTTATGAAGCGGATGTCAGTGCCCACAAAGGGGACACCAATACCGAGAGTAACCAGGTCGATACGGCAATCACGAACGAGGCCAAAGCGATCATCCTTGATCCTGCCAATGCGGATGGCTCCATCGGTGCCGTTCGTAAAGCTGTCGATGCCGGTATTCCTGTCTTCACTGTCAATGCGGAGATCAACCAGCAAGACTTGGCCGAGGCGCAGCTCGTTTCCAACAACGCACAAGGGGCGGCGTTAGGCGCCAGGAAGTGGGTCGAGATTGTCGGCGACTCGGCAGATTACGTTGAACTCGAAGGCGCTCCTTCCGACAATAATGCGGCGACCCGCTCCAATGGCTATGAAACGGTTCTCAGCCAGTATCCGGATCTGGAACGCGTTGCCTCGGATGTGGCGAATTGGGATCGCACCGAGGGCAATAACAAGATGGAAAGCATGCTCCAGTCCAATCCCGATATCGATGCCGTGATCAGCGGTAACGATGAGATGGCGCTCGGAGCCATTGCGGCGTTGAAAAAGGCCGACAAGCTCGATGACGTCGTGGTCGGCGGTTTCGACGGTAGTCCCGATGCGGTTGAAGCCGTCGAGGCCGGGGAACTGGATTATACTGTGCTCCAGCCGGTTGCCGTGTTTTCCAAAGCGGCGGTCGAACAAGCGGACAAGTTTATCCGGACTGGCGAAACGGGCGTTTCTAGTGAAAAACAGCTGTTTGATTGCGTCCTGATCACCTCGGAAAACGTGGATCAATATACAGATCCGTTCGTCCTTGAGCAGTAATACCCGGTCGTAGACCGATAAAAAGGGGGCCATTCAGGCCCCCTTTTTATGATTTGCCCCGTATTCAGAGGACACTCAGTCCAGCAAGGCCCTGGCACGTTCGACGACGTTGTCGACGCGGAAGCCGAAGTGGGCGAACAGATCCCCGGCCTTGCCGGATTCGCCGAAGGTGTCCATGGCGATGATGTCACCCTCGGGACCGACATAGCGATACCAGGGCATGGGGTGGGCGGCCTCGATGGCCAGGCGCCGGGTCACTGACGGTGGCAGCACACTGTTGCGGTAGTCGGCGTCCTGGGCATCGAAGACATCGGTGGCCGGCATCGAGACCACGCGCACGGCGCGACCGGCGCTTGCCAGTTCCGCGGCGGTATCCATGGCCAGGCCCACCTCGGAGCCGGTGGCGATCAGGATCAATTCGGGGGTCCCCTCGCTGTCCTGAAGGATGTAGCCGCCGCGCAGGATGTTGGCCAGCTGCTGCTTGTCCCGCGACTGATGCGGCAGGCCCTGGCGCGACAGCACCAGCGCCGTCGGGCCGGCCTGGCGCTTGAGCGCGGCATGCCAGGCGGCGGCGGTCTCGACGTCATCCGCCGGCCGCCAGGTCGACAGGTTGGGGGTCGAACGCAAGGTCGCCAGCTGCTCGATCGGCTGGTGGGTCGGGCCATCCTCGCCGAGCCCGATGGAATCATGGGTGAACACATAGATGGCCTGCTGGCCCATCAGCGCCGCCATGCGCACCGAGTTGCGCATGTACTCCATGAAGATCAGGAAGGTCGCGGCGTAGGGAATGAACCCGCCGTGCAGGGCGATGCCGTTGGTGATGGCCCCCATGCCGAATTCGCGCACCCCGTAGTGCAGGTAGTTGCCCGAAGCGTCCTCGCGGGAGATCGCCCTGGCCCCGTCCCAGACGGTCAGGTTCGACGGAGCCAGGTCGGCACTGCCGCCGAACAGTTCCGGCAACTGCGGGCCCAGGGTGTTGAGGCAGGCCAATGAGGCCTTGCGCGAGGCGGTATCGCCGCCGTCGGCCTGGGTCGCCTCGATCAGCGCTTCGCTGCCCAGGTCCACCGGCAACTCGCCATCCAGCCGACGTTGCAGCTCTCTGGCCTGCTCGGGATAGGCCTCGGCATAGCGGGCGAAACGGGCCTGCCAGTCGGCTTCACGCTGCTCGCCGCGGGCCGTGGCATCCCAGCCCTGATACAGCGCCTCCGGAACATGGAAGGGCGCATGCGGCCAGTCGAGCCGCTCGCGGGCCGCCGCCACCTCCTCGTCACCCAACGCCGCCCCGTGGCAGGCCTCGGTGCCCTGCTTGTTGGGCGCGCCGAAGCCGATCACGGTCCGGCAGACGATCAGCGACGGCCGATCGTCATGCTGACGGGCCAGCTCGATCGCCGCCTTGACCTCGTCCGGATCGTGGCCGTCCACTGCCGGCACCACATGCCAGCCATAGGCCTCGAAGCGCCTGGCGGTATCGTCGGTGAACCAGGCCTCGACCTCGCCATCGATGGAAATGCCGTTGTCATCGTAGAAGGTGATCAGTTTCCCCAGCCCCAGGGTGCCGGCCAGCGAGCTCACCTCATGGGAAATGCCCTCCATCAGGCAGCCGTCGCCGACGAAACAGTAGGTGTAATGGTCGATGATGGCATGCCCGGGCTGGTTGAACTGGGCCGCCAGGGTCTTCTCGGCGATGGCCATGCCGACGGCATTGGCCAGTCCCTGGCCGAGCGGCCCGGTAGTGGTCTCCACGCCCGGCGTGTAGCCGAACTCCGGATGGCCCGGTGTCCTGGAGTGCAGCTGGCGAAAGTGCTGCAGGTCCTCGAGGCTGACGCCATAGCCGGTCAGGTGGAGCAGGGAATAGAGCAGCATCGAGCCATGGCCGTTGGAGAGCACGAAGCGATCGCGGTTGGGCCAGTCGGGGTTGGCGGGGTTGTGCTGGAGGTAATCGTTCCACAGCACTTCGGCGATGTCGGCCATGCCCATGGGGGCACCGGGGTGGCCGGAGTTGGCCTTCTGGACGGCGTCCATGGACAGGGCCCGAATGGCGTTGGCCAGTTCGAAACGGGATGGCATTGCGTAGCTCCTCGCCTGCAGCAAACGTAATATCAGCAGTGCGGCGATCGGTGGCGCTCTGGCAACCCCCGCCGGCACGATCTTCTGGCTGGGAAGTGTCGCGTAAACGGCGACACCGTTGAATCGAAGCGCCTATTGTCGCCGACTTGACCTTCTGCATCAAATCATGATGCGTGTTCTTCGGGTCAATCAGGTGAGATTCTAGGAACCGGCGCCAGCAGCGTGTAAAATCCCACTCCCAACCCTATCTCGGGCTGTCGTGGCGCCACGAGTGGTGATTGTCGAGGCGCTTGTGTTCCCTTCTTGATCCGCATCTAGCGGGCAAGAGCCAGACGGTCGATAACGCTATGAGCGATTATTCCCTGTTTACTTCCGAATCCGTGTCCGAAGGTCATCCGGACAAGATCGCCGACCAGATTTCCGATGCCGTGCTCGATGCCATCATCGCACGTGACAAGCAGGCGCGCGTGGCGTGCGAGACACTGGTCAAGACCGGTGTGGCAATCGTTGCCGGCGAGATCACGACCAGCGCCTGGGTCGACCTCGAAGAGTTGGTGCGTCAGGTGATCCGGGATATCGGGTATACTTCATCGGATGTCGGTTTCGATGGCGAGACGTGTGGTGTGCTCAACTTGATCGGCAAGCAGAGTGTCGACATCGCTCAGGGTGTCGACCGTAGCAAGCCCGAAGACCAGGGCGCCGGTGATCAAGGGTTGATGTTCGGTTATGCGACCAATGAAACCGAGTCCTATATGCCGGCGCCGATTCATTATGCGCATCGCCTGGTCGAACGACAGGCCGAACTGCGCAAGAACGGCATGCTGCCCTGGTTGCGCCCCGATGCCAAGAGTCAGGTCACTTTCCGTTATGACGACGACGGCAAGCCGGTGGCCGTGGACGCAGTAGTGCTATCGACCCAGCATGATCCGTCGATCGACCAGGACCAGCTGCGCACCATGGTCAAGCGCGAGATCATCGAGACAGTGCTGCCTGCCGAGTGGCTGACGGCGAGCACCAAATACCATATCAACCCGACCGGCAAGTTCGTGATCGGCGGTCCGGTGGGTGATTGTGGCCTGACAGGGCGCAAGATCATCGTCGATACGTACGGCGGTATGGCGCGCCACGGAGGCGGCGCCTTCTCGGGCAAGGACCCCTCGAAAGTGGACCGCAGCGCGACCTATGCAGGCCGTTACGTGGCCAAGAACATTGTGGCCGCAGGGCTTGCCGATAAATGCGAGATTCAGGTGTCGTATGCCATCGGCGTCGCCGAGCCGACCTCGGTATCGATCAATACCTTCGGCACCGGCAAGGTCGGGGATGACCGCATCATCGAGTTGGTGCGCGAACACTTCGACCTGCGTCCCAATGCCATTACCCGGATGCTTGATCTGTTACATCCCATGTATCAACTGACAGCGTCGTATGGTCACTTCGGCCGGGAGCCGTTTGAGACGACTTATACGTGGAGCGATGTCAACGGGGAGAAGCACACCGAGACCTTCACTGCGTTCCCGTGGGAGCGGACTGACAAGGTGCAAGCACTGAAAGATGCTGCGGGAGTGTGATGGCTCCCCGGCTCGAGAGATGAATGGCGGTGTATCGGCAATCGATGAGGTTGCAGTGGATACACGGCATCGATACTGGCCGTTCGAGGGGCGCTGCAGTTCTGGCGACATGGCAATGTTGCGAGAGCGAGGCTCGAATGGACTCAATCAATGAATAACGGCGCCCATTCCTGATCAGGAGTGGAAACATGAGTCAATTGGCTTCCGCCGATACGATGGCCCCGGATTACCGTGTGGCCGATATCTCGCTGGCCGAACTCGGGCGTCGCGAGATTCGCATTGCCGAAACGGAAATGCCGGCGTTGATGAAGATTCGTGAGAAGTATCGTCAGCAGCAGCCTCTCAAAGAGGCACGTATTGCCGGCTGCATTCACATGACGATCCAGACAGCCGTGCTGATCGAGACCCTGGTCGAGCTCGGTGCCAGTGTGCGCTGGTCGTCTTGCAACATCTTCTCGACTCAGGATCATGCGGCTGCCGCGATCGCCGATGCCGGCATTCCGGTGTTCGCCTGGAAAGGGGAAACTGAAGAAGAGTTCTGGTGGTGCATTGAGCAGACCGTATCAGGCCCAGAGGGCTGGAAACCCAACATGGTGCTCGATGACGGTGGAGACCTGACACAATTGCTGCATGACAAGCATCCCGAATTGCTCGATGCAATTCACGGCATCAGCGAAGAAACCACGACCGGGGTTCACCGTCTGCACGACATGCTGCGTGACGGATCGCTCAAGGTGCCGGCTATCAACGTCAATGATGCGGTCACCAAATCCAAAAACGATAATAAATACGGCTGCCGCCATAGCCTTAACGATGCCATCAAGCGTGGTCTTGATCATCTGATGGCAGGCAAGCAGGCGTTGGTGGTCGGTTATGGTGACGTCGGCAAGGGGTCGGCGGCGTCGTTGCGTCAGGAAGGCATGATCGTCAAGGTGACCGAGATCGATCCGATCTGTGCAATGCAGGCCTGCATGGACGGCTTTGAAGTGGTCTCTCCCTATCGTGATGGGATCAATCAGGGGATGGAAAGCATCGATGCCGACCTGATGGGCAAGATCGACCTGGTCGTGACGACGACCGGTAACGTCAATGCCTGCGATGCACCTATGTTGCAGACGCTCAAGAAAGGCGCGGTCGTCTGCAACATTGGCCACTTCGACAATGAGATCGATACCGCCTTCATGCGCGAGCAGTGGCATTGGGAAGAGATCAAGCCGCAGGTCCACAAGGTGTATCGGGACAGCACGCCGGGAGACTACAGTCCGGATAGCGACGATTATCTACTGTTGTTGTCCGAAGGGCGTCTGGTCAACCTGGGGAATGCTACCGGCCATCCTTCACGCATCATGGACGGCTCCTTTGCCAACCAGGTCCTGGCACAGATTCACCTGTACGAACGTCGCTTCGCTGATCTGCCGGCAGCGGAGAAGGCGAAAGCGGTCACGCTGTCCGTGCTTCCCAAGCATCTCGATGAAGAGGTGGCCCGCTATATGGTGGAAGGGTTCGGTGGCGTGATCACGAAGATGACACCGGATCAGTCCGAATATACCGGTGTACCACTGGAAGGTCCCTACAAGACCGACGAGTATCGTTACTGAACGAAGGCCAGAAAACGTCCGGCTCCCAAGGTTGCCAGCCATAATAGCAACGACGCGGTGCCGGCTCTGGCTAGAAAGGCGGCCGAGGCCCCGGTGAGACCGGGGCCGAGGTTGAGAACCAGGGCATTGATCAGTGCCAGGCCGATACACACCAGTTTGAGTTGAAACAACGGCATGGCGGCGTAATCGACTGGGTCGGCCAGGAAAAGCAGTCCCCCCATGGCCATAGCCACCACCAGGCCGATGATGGCGATCGGTTGTAGTAACCCGGCCAGCTCGTGGGGTTCGATACCGCGGCGCCACCCCATCAATCGCAAGTCCAGCGGTACGATGGCCCCCACCAAAAGAGCAATACCCAACACATGCAGGGTGTTGACGATGGCGTAGCCCCAACGCGACAAGCGTATCCATTCCGCCAGCGTTGTTTGCGCCAGTAGTTCGAGCAATCCTGTCACTCAAATACGATCCGGATAGAGCACATAGTGCTGGTCGTCGATCCACAGTTGCTCCGCCTTGAGCAGGTGCTCTCCGGAATGCTCTCCCGAGACCCGGATCTCGACACCGGTAGCGAGATCACCCTCTGCCAGCCCGGCTCTTTCGTTACGCCAGGGCTGGCCAACCTCGACCGTCCAGGCGGTGCCTTCGACATCCAGGACCAATTCGCCATGTGGATTGCCGAGTTCGACGTCGACGACTTCACCTGACAATTCGATGGTATCGCCACCGGTCCAGCCATGATGCGCATGTGCTGGTATCCCGAGCAGCAGGCTGAAGAGAGCGCAGAGTGTGAAAATGGAAATCTGTCGGCACTGTCTCATGGCATGCACCCCTGAGAGAACGGAGACTCTAACAATCTAGAACGACCGGCCCTGGCTGCAAAGCAAAAAATGCCCGCACGCTATCCCACCAGCCGTGACAGTGTCTGAAGGTAGATGGGGACCACCAAAGGGGCTGCCAGTGTCGTCACGAGCACCGCTATCGCGCCCTTCTCGGGACGAATCTCCAGTTCCATGGCCACGACGACGACATTGGCTGCCATGGGCACGACACCCAACAGCAGCAGCGTGGTCTGCAAATGCTCACTGATACCGAACGGCTGCAAAACCAGCACTGCAATCAGGCTGACCAGAGGCCACAAAAGAAAACGCGCTGCCACACATGCGGTAATGAAACGGGCATCCCACTGCCGGATGGCAACATTCCCCAGTGTCATTCCGATGATCATCATGCCGAGCAGCGTGTAGGTGGATGGAAAGACTTCCATTCCATCCAGCACAGCCTCAGGTATGTCGATCTGCAGTGCGCTTGCCAGCAAGGCGGCAAGGAAGGCATAGATCAAGGGCAGTCTGACGATTCTTGTCAGGCTCTGACGAACCGAGAAGCGGCCGCGTGCACTGATATAGAAGCCAACGGTGAACTCATAGAGTGTAATGCCGAGCAGGCTGAACAGATAGAGGGTGACCCCTTCGGGGGGGAGTAACACCATGGCAATCGGCAGTCCGAAATAGCCGGTATTCCCTGTGCCCGCGGAAAAAGCCAGCAGGGCGGCTTCCTGCGGGGCAAACCAGTGGCGAGTCAGATATTGCGTGAGTAGTCCGATCAGGCTGGCGGTGATGAAGAGCCCCAACGTCAAAAGTAGATAATCGACTGTCGGCCCCCCGAGTGTCAGGCTACGAAAGAAGGTCAGTGGCGCGATGATATAGACCAGCAACGTGGCGATGGGACGAGGGTCGATGGACAGGCGCTTGGTGCATAGCCAACCGAGGCCGACAAAAGCGAGTAGCGTCCATAGTGGTACCAGAAGCGTGGTGCTGAAATCGGATTCGGCCATGGCGTCTCGTCCCTGAAAGAAATGCTGATCTTGCCTGTTCCGGATAATACTGACAGGTCGCGAGAGGATCGCAACTTGATGAAAATCGAAGATCCGGCGGGGAAACTTTCATTGGTGATTCGGGTCGGGAATCGGCAAAATGCCTGCCTGTAAACGTCCGTGCTGTATTGTCGGTCCGTTTCCTGAACAAGCAATAGGGCACCGAAGAGAGTAGCGTCAATGAGTTCATATGTATCATCGCTTGATATCAGTTTCGAATTTTTTCCGCCCAGCACCGAGGCGGGACATGAGAAACTGATGCGTACCCGTGATGCCCTGGCCGAGCGTGATCCCCGTTTCTTTTCGGTGACGTATGGTGCGGGGGGCTCGACACAGGCGAGAACCACCCAGACGGTCCAGGCGGTACGGGAATGCGGTATCGATACGGCCCCGCATTTATCCTGCATCGGCAGCGACAAGTCGACGCTCCGCCAGCTGCTCGCCGACTATCGCCAGACCGGTATCCGGAAGTTGGTGGCATTACGTGGTGATCTTCCGTCGGGAATGGGGGTTCCGGGCGAGTTGCGCTATGCCAATGAACTGGTGGAGTTCATCCGTGAGGAGACCGGCGATCACTTCGAGATTGCCGTTGCCGGCTATCCGGAAAGCCATCCGCAGGCCCCGAGTTTCGAGCGGGATCTGGAAAACTTCGTACGCAAGGTCAAGGCCGGGGCCGATGTCGCCATCACTCAGTACTTCTTCAATCCCGAGGCCTATTATCATTTTGTCGAGCGGGCGACAGCCATGGGGGTGGAGGTGCCCATCGTGCCAGGCATCATGCCTATAACCAATTATACAAAGCTGGCACGCTTCTCGGATGCCTGCGGTGCCGATATTCCCCGCTGGATTCGCAAACAGTTGGAAGCCTACGGTGATGATAGCGAGAGCATTCGTGCCTTCGGCGAGGAGGTCATCTCGAGGCTGTGTCAGCGTCTGCTCGATGATGGCGCGCCGGGCTTGCATTTCTATACGCTCAACCAGGCCGATGCCACGCTCAAGGTCCTGGACAATCTCTCCTGATCCGTCTTTGGTCAATCGGCGGCATAACGTCTAGCCTGAATAGTGCTCCCACCATGGAACTGGAAAGGAGAGACATCATGAAACGAAATGTCATGGTATTGGGTACCATTGCTGCATCATTGCTGTTGAGCAGCACCCTTCAGGCCGAGCAGAGTCAGCAAATCGAAATGCATGAAGTGAGTGCCGATGGTGTGGGTGAGCCGATCGGTACAGTGCAGGTCGAGGATAGCGAACATGGCTTGTTGTTGACGCCTTCCCTGAGCGATTTACCGGCAGGCGGTCATGGATTCCATGTACACGAGAATCCGAGCTGCGAACCTGGTGAAAACGACAGTGGGGAAATGACGCCAGCCTTGTCTGCCGGGGGGCATTATGACCCTGATGAGGCAGGTAGCCATGAAGGCCCTTATGGGGACGGTCACCTCGGTGATTTGCCGCTGTTGACGGTCAATGACAATGGCGAGGCTGTTACGCCGGTACTGGCACCGCGTCTGTCCGTTGACGACCTGGACGGTCGCAGTCTGATGGTTCATGCAGGCGGCGACAACTATTCCGATGACCCCGACGCCCTGGGGGGCGGCGGTAGCCGTATTGCCTGTGGCGTCATTGACTTGTCTTCCTGACAGCCGAGCATGCATGAAAAAAGACCGCCGGCGAGATTCCGCCGGCGGTCTTTTTGATAAAGCAAGAAACCCTTCAGGGTTTTTCCGTCATCTTGCCTATTGGCGATGACGGGCGGCGCTGAAGAACCAACAGTATTGCCCCAATGGCGAGTCCAGCCAGGTCCGTGTAAATGCCGCCATAAATCATGAATATGGCACCTACCAGCATGACCAGACGCATCCAGGGTTTGGCCGGGCCGAAGAACCAGGCTTGAACGGCTGCCGCCAGCAACACGATACCCAGTATCGCCGTGCAAGCAACACGCAATATTTGCAGCCATGAACCTTCCATCAGCATAGCCGGACTGTAGAAGAACATGAACGGCACGATGAAGGCTGCCAGGCCAATCTTGAAGGACGTCACCGAGGTCTCCATGGCATTGGCGCCCGAGATGCCGGAAGCGGCATAGGAGGCCAGTGCGACGGGAGGGGTGATGGCCGAGACGACAGCGAAATAGAACACGAAGAAGTGCGCGACCAGAGGTTGGATCCCGATGTTGATAAGACCGGGTGCGACGACCGAAGCGGCAACCGCGTAGGCCGCTGTCGTGGGCATCCCCATGCCCAGCAGGATGCTGATGCACATGGCAAAGAATAGCGCCAGCAACTGACTGAATCCCGCCAGTCCGAGCAGCAGGGAGGAGAAACGTGCCCCCACGCCGGTCAGTGAGATCACGCCGACGATGATACCGGCACAGGCACAGACGGCGATGATCTGGATGGACATGTTACCGGCGAGCCCCAATGCCCGCAGAATCTCGCGGATGCCCATCTTGTTGGGGGAGATCCAACTGACCACAGCGGCCGAAATGGTAGCCAGCGTACCGGCCCGAATGACCGAATATCCCATGAACAGAGCGGCGATCAGGATGATGATCGGTGCGAAGAGATAGACTTGCTTGACCAGTCGGCGGAATTTCGGGATTTCATCCTTCCGCATGCCACGCATGCCTTTGTAGGCGGCTTCGAAATCGACCATGAAATAGACCGACGCGAAGTACAGCGCGGCGGGAATCAGAGCGGCTACCGCGATTTCGGTATACGGGATGCCCGTAATCTCCGCCATGATGAATGCGCCCGCACCCATGATAGGCGGCATGATTTGCCCGCCGGTCGAGGCAGCCGCTTCGATGGCTCCGGCACTCCGGCTGGGGTAGCCGACCTTCTTCATCAACGGGATGGTCAGTGATCCGGTCGAGACCACATTGCCTGCCGAGGTCCCATTGATCATTCCCATCAGCCCGGAAGCGAAGATCGCGACCTTGGCTGGTCCACCACGTGCCCGACCGGCAGCGGCAAAGGCGAAATTGATAAAGTAATCGCCAACCTTGGACGCTTGCAGAAACGCAGCGAAGATAATGAACAGGATGATATAGGTCGATGATACGGCAGTCGTGGGACCCAATATCCCTGCGTCGGTATAAATCTGACTGAAGAAACGGCCAACCGAGAGGCCGGGATACCCAAGGAAGCCGGGCAGGTACGGTCCGACGAATACATAGCCCAGAAAACAGGCGGCGATGACGATTAATGCCATGCCTGCAACCCGACGCGTCAATTCCAGAATCAGCAAGGATCCGGCAATGGCTGCATACGAGATGCCCATTGGCGCCATTGATGTCCCGGTCGACATGCGTAAGGGGGTGTTGTAGATCACGAGAAGATAGCCGGCACTGGACAGGGCACACAGCATGAGAACCAGGTCGGATGCCGGTAGGCGTGCACGTTCATGGCGGTTAAACCATGACAGGACAATGGCGGCCAATGTGGTCAATATCAGTGGATAACCGTAGTGCCAAGCCTCGACGTGAGGCTCGATGCGCATCGCTCCACCGAGGATGGTCTGCTTCATCAAGGCGACCTGCACTAATGTGTAAAAGGCAGGAATCAGCAGGGCATATCCCATCCAGTTCAGCCAATGAGAGGGCGTGTGGGGCGGCGTGTCGGTATGAAATCGGGTACCGGCATAGATTCCATAGCCGAGGATCAACGCGCCACAAATGTGGATGATGCGAAACGACCAGGTTTCCATCGGTAGCACGTTGAGAGAAATGAGGTGAAACGACGAATAAAGGATGGCCAGGACGCCGAACGCGAACCAAAGCCTACCGCTGAAAACCCGTCGGTTGGCTTCGATGATTTCGTCGTCGACATTCTCGGCAACCGTTTCAGTGGCCGCTTTCTGGATGTCCGTATCGGCCGAGGTCCCCTTGTCGGGTGTGTTGCTCATGGGTGCATTACCCCTGGAATGAACTGGCAAAGGTAAAACGGCCATGCCCTACCAGGTAGGGCATGGTGTTGGGCAATGAAGCGGGTCGAATCAACGAATCATGTCATCGTCGATGTCATAGCCGTTTTCATTGAACCAACGCGCCGCTCCGGGATGGAAAGGCAGCACTTCGTTGTACTTCACGTTCTCGGGAACCGTGAATTCGGCACTGCGATGGATATCACGCATCTTGTCGTTGTTTTCCATGGTGATGCGGGTCACTTCGTAGACGAAGTCTTCCGGCAGATCACAACCGGCGATGGCGAAGTTCCACATGGAAACGGCACGTGCGTCTTCCTCGAGGGTCTCGTAGGTGTCAGCCGGAATCATGAATTCAGAGACCGGGAACTCTTCGAGGACTTTCTGCTGTTCCTCTTCGGTGAATTCGATGATGTTGACGTCGGTTTGTACTTCGAGCTGACTGACGGCCGGAATAGGAATACCGGCGGCAAACGCGATGACATCGATCAGGCCATCCTGAAGCTGGCCACCCAGGTCATTCCATCCGCCGTTCTGACGCTCGAAGTCGACACCCAGAGTTTCCAGGATTTCGGGGAAATAAGTGTCTGACGTCGAGCCCGAGGGACCGAAGCCAATGCTGGCACCATCCGGGATTTCGCTGATGGAAGTAATGTCCGAATCGCTCAGCGCCGTGATGGAGAACGGCGTTTCATACATCGGGAACATGGCGCAGGCATTGTCTAGCGGCATCCCGGGGGCCAGGTCACTCTCGCCAGCTTCAGCTTCGGCGGCCGGTCCCATGGTTGTCATGCCGAAGGCGACATCCCCTTCGTGAACTAGCGCCAAATTCTGAACGGGGCCGCCCGTCACTTCACCGCCACCTGAGATGTCCAGCTCATCGGCAATCATATTGGCCCAACCGGAGCCGTACACGTAATAAGTGCCGCCTTGACTGGCCGTTCCCATGGTAAAGCTCTCGGGCCAATCGTCTCTGTCGGCGTGAGCGGTCCCGGCGGCGAGCAATGCGCCGACGAGGGTGCTGGTCATCACCGTGGTTGCTGTTTTGCGCATGACATGACTCCTTATATGGTTATGATTCTGAGTAGGCCCATGAATTGTAGGGGGACGCATGCATCTTCATTCAGGCTAGACCTGGTAGCGTCATCTTGCTTGCTTATACCCTATGGGCAACTCACTCCTTGGTAGGGCAAGCATCCTGCCAAATGGGACAAATAGTATAATTATCAGTATTTTGCTTTTGTTTTATGCGACTTAAGTAGCACTGGGTGGCATTCGAGCTGTCCGGAAGTTCGCACAATGGCGGGTTGAAGGTATGCGGAATTCCGCACAAAAACGCCCAGGCTTGGAGTGCAGTTCTCGAACCTGGGCGTTTGGTGCAGTCACTGTTGGAGAGGTTGGCGGTAGACTATCGACGTCGTGGATCCAGAATCTTGACGGTCTGTATCGTGTCCTCTTGTTGCTCCTGTCGCGACCGATTGACCCGGGTTTCCAGTTCCGGCATGTCCGACGATTCGATAGGCAACTGCTCAAAGAAATCGCAGGCAACGCAATCCCGGTAACGTATACCATTCTGTTCCCAGGCGCGGATGCGGTCCATGGCGGCACATCTAGGGCAGATAGCGCCAGCGATAAAGCGTTTCACTGCAGCCATCGACGACGTTCTCCTTCAAGCGGCATGGATGCCGCTGTGGCGTAGCAAAGGGTCAACACTGGGCCCGCGGCCTCGGAAGGCCTTGAACATATCCGCCGCGTCCCGGGCACCGCCAGGTTCAAGAATTTCGTGACGGAAGCGGGCGCCGGTATCAGGGTCAAAGATACCGGCTTCCTCGAAAGCACTATAGGCATCCGCCGAGAGGACTTCAGCCCACATATAACTGTAGTAGCCAGCGGCATACCCGCCGGCAAAAATATGAGCGAAACCGTTTTGAAATCGGTTGAAGTCGACCACGGGTAGTACGGAGAGACGTTGACGCACATCGTCCAGTAGGGCTTGAACGTCACTCGCTGAAGCGGCTCCCAGCTCATGATGGAGGCGGAAGTCGAACAAAGCGAACTCCAGTTGGCGTACCATTCCCATGGCTGACTGGAAGTTCTTGGCGGCCTGTAGGCGCTCAAGCAGTTCATCCGGCAGTTTCTCACCGGTTTCAACGTGGCCCGCGATCAGGTCCAATCCTTCTCGTTCCCAGCAATAATTTTCCATGAACTGGCTTGGCAACTCCACGGCATCCCAGGCGACGCCGTTGATACCGGACACATCGGCAACCTGCTGGCGGGTCAGCATGTGATGCAGGCCATGTCCGAACTCATGGAACAGTGTCGTCACTTCGTCGTGGGTCAAAAGCGCCGGTTTTCCGCCGACCGGGCGTGTGAAATTGCAGGTCAGGTAAGCCACCGGTAATTGTATTTGACCGTCGTCCCGACGTCGCCGCACCCGGCACTCGTCCATCCAGGCACCGCCACGCTTGCTTTCGCGGGCGTAAAGGTCGAGGTAGAAACCAGCGATCGGTTCACCTCGCTCGGTAATACGGAAGTACCGGACGTCCGGATGATAGCGGGGCGCAGTGTCGTCTTCCTCGAACTGGATTCCATATAGCCGCTCAACGACACGAAATAGTCCATCAATCACGCCGGGAGCGGGGAAGTAAGGACGAAGCTGTTCCTGGGAAATCGCATAGCGGGCTTCACGCAGTTTCTCACTTGCATAGCCGACATCCCAAGGGGCCAATTCCTCGAGGCCGAGGTGTTCACGCGCATAGTCCTGAAGTTCGCTGAACTCCTGTCGCGCCTGAGGATAGGCTCGTTCGGCGAGATCATTGAGGAAATCGAGCACCTGCTGTGGCGACTCCGCCATCTTGGTAGCCAGCGAGTAGTCAGCGTAGCTGGGAAAGCTCAACAGGTCAGCCAGTTCACGACGCAGCGCGAGAGTCTCTTCGATCACGCCGGCATTATCATAGTCGCCGGCATTGGGACCCAGCTCTGAGGCTCGTGTGATGAAGGCAGTGTACACCTCGCGACGTAATTCCCGGTCATGGGCAAAGCTGATCACGGGGTAGAAGCTCGGGAAATCCAGGGTGATGCGATAGCCATCGATCCCTTTGGCGTCGGCATTGGCTTTCAATGTATCCAGAGCGCTTTGCGGTAAGCCGTCGAGCATTGAGGCATCATCGATGTCCTTATGCCAGGCTTGGGTGGCATCAAGGACATTATTGGAGAACGTATTGGCCAATTCCGACAAACGAGCCTGAATTTCCCCGTACCGCGTCTTCTTGTCCTCAGGCAGGTCAACCCCGGCCAGCCTGAAGTCGCGCAGTGTATTGTCGATACTGCGTTGTTGCGCCTCGTCCAGACGATTGTAGGCTGGAGACTCCTTGAGTGCCTGGTAGGCCCGAAACAACCCCTCATGTTGACCCAGCCAGGTACTGTATTCAGACAGCTTGCTCAAACAGGCTTGATAAGCTGCACGCAGCGGCTCGGAATTCATGGTGGCATTGAGATGCGACACAGGAGACCATGCTTGCGATAGACGATCGTTGAGCGTTTCCAATGGAGCGACCAAGGTCTCCCAGGTCGGAGGTTGCTGTTCCGCTTGTTCAGTCAGGCGTTCAACAGCCTGACGGTTGTCGTCCAACAGTTGTTCGACCGCCGACACCACGTGCTCCGGCTGAATCTCGGAAAATGGCGGCAGGGTGTGGTGCTCGAGAAGCGGGTTGCGGGACATGATCACCTCAATGCGGTTTCTTTATGGGTAAGATGCGGGCGAAATGGTTGTGTTTCAATACATTGGCCGATGTGAATCACCCTGCTAGGCTTGCGCCCTCCATTATCGAGTGCGGCTGCGCATGACAAGGATCTTCCCATGAACGAAACATTGGAACGCTGGGGGTCACGACGGGCCTTCATTCTGGCCGTGACCGGAGCCGCTGTCGGCCTGGGCAACATCTGGCGTTTTCCGTATGTTGCTGGCGAGAACGGCGGGGCCGCCTTTCTGGTGCTTTATATCATTTTCGTGGTGTCGCTGGGCCTTCCGGTAATGATGGCCGAAATCCTGACCGGAAGGGCCGGGCGGCGCAGTCCCAGTCAGTCGCTTGCTTATCTGGCGCGTCAGGCTGGTCATTCATCACACTGGCGTTGGTTGGGTGTCTTCGGAGGCGTCACGGTCTTCTTGATCCTGTCTTTCTACTCGGTCGTGTCCGGTTGGTCGATCGAATATCTGGTCCATGCCGTTAACGGCTCATTCGAGGCGGCGTCTCCCGATCGTGTCAGTGCTGAGTTTGAGGCCTTCCTGGCGGATCCGTTACGGATGACATTCAATCATACGCTGTTCCTGTTTCTGACGATGTCGGTTGTGGCGGCGGGCGTCTCGAATGGGTTGGAGAAGCTCAATAATCTGATGATGCCGCTTCTCTATGCGCTATTGCTGATTCTGGCATTCCATGCAACGACCACCGGTGGGTTTGCGGAAGCGGCGGATTGGATGTTCTCCCCGAAGTGGGAGGCGTTGAGTGTTGGTGTCATGCTCAATGCCATGGGGCATGCGTTCTTCACGCTTGCGGTGGGGGCGTGTGCGCTGATGGCCTACGGGGCGTACATGCCCGATCATCAGAGCCTGCCTCGTGCGGTGGGGATGGTGGCGGTGCTGGACATTACCGTGGCTCTGCTGTCGGGTATAGCGATCTTTTCGGTCGTGTTCGCTCAGGGCATGGACCCTGCAGAAGGACCAGGGCTGATGTTCATCACGCTGCCGATTGCCTTTGCTGACCTGCCATTCGGTAGTCTCTGGCTTGGTATGTTTTTCCTGCTGCTGTTGCTGGCGACCTGGACCTCGTCGATCAATCTTGCCGAGCCGATGGTGGCCGGATTGCAGGGTATCGGATTCCGGCGCAGCCGAGCGACGGCGTTGGTCACTGTTTCGGTATGGTTGGCTGGATTGCTGTCCGTTCTGTCGTTCTCCACCCTGGCGGATGTGCACTGGTTGGCCGGACGCAATTTCTTCGAACTGGTCAGTACGATTCCCAGTGATGTGTTCCTGCCGTTAGGCGGCTTGCTGATCGCTATCTTTGCTGCCTGGGTGCTGCCCCGCGAGGTCGCCTTGCGCGCGTTGGATGCGGGGCCTAATGGCTTCCGGTTATGGCGGGGGGTGATACGCTATATTTCCATACCATTGATGCTGCTGGTTCTGGTATCCAGCTTGATCTGACGAGAATCGGGAGAACCCTACCATGAGTGTTCGGACGTTTAGAGACATCACACCCACGCTGGGAGAGCGGGTTTTCGTTGATCAGGACAGCCTGGTGCTGGGTGATGTGACATTGGGCGACGATAGTTCGGTGTGGCCGATGGCCGTCGTGCGCGGTGACATGCACTATATTCGTATTGGTGCCCGTACGAGCATACAAGATGGTTGTGTTCTGCATATCACCCACAGCAGTGACTTCAATCCGGGGGGCTATCCCTTGACTGTTGGTGATGATGTCACTGTGGGGCATAAAGCCATACTGCACGGGTGCTCCGTGGGGAGTCGTGTCCTGGTGGGGATGGGAGCTATCGTCATGGATGGGGCGGTGGTCGAGGATGAGGTCATTATCGCTGCGGGGGCAGTGGTGACCCCCGGTAAACGACTGGAAAGCGGTCATGTCTACGCCGGTAACCCCGCCAAGGCAATGCGGCCTCTCAAAGAGGCGGAGCGTGAGTTTTTCTCTTACACGGCAGGCAATTACGTCAGATTGAAGGACCAATATCTGATCGAGGAGATCGCGCAGACATGACCGGTGGGGCGATTTGCCTGTATCAGGCTGACGTGTCCTGGCGATAGTCTTCGGCCTTGAGAGCGTACTTTTTCAGCTTGTCGTATAGCGTCTTCCTGGGGAGGCCAAGGTGCTCGCAGATCGCGGGGATACGCCCTCGGTGACTGGCAAGCGACTGGCTGATCAGGCTTTTTTCGAAGAGTTCCACCTGTTGCGAGAGGGGGAGGTCGCCGGGACCGGGGTCCGCACCTTCAAGGAGAGCATCGAGCCGATAGTCGTAGGCGGCGCCCAGCAGTACATAACGTTCGGCGAGGTTGCGTAATTCGCGCACATTACCCGGCCAGTCATGAGCCAGCAGTACTGAAATGCCAGTGGCATCGACCGGAGGGGCTTCCTGGCCACTGCGGTTGGCGGCCACTACGGCAAAATGCTGAAACAGGAGGGGAATGTCTTCTCGGCGTTCACGCAAGGGGGGAATCGGCAATGTCACGACGTTGAGTCGATAGTAAAGGTCTTCGCGAAAGCGGCCTTCTTCTGCTTCTGCTTTCAAGTCGGCTTTGGTGGCAGCAATAACACGGATATCGAGCGCAACAGGCTCGTTGGCACCGAGTCGCTCGATCGAGCGTTCCTGCAAGACTCGCAACAATTTGACCTGCAAGGCCAATGGCATCGATTCGATCTCATCGAGGAATACGGTGCCACCGTTGGCATGTTCGAATTTGCCGATGCGTCGTTCGACGGCACCGGTAAACGCCCCTTTCTCATGGCCGAACAGTTCGGACTCGATAATGGCTTCCGGTACGGCGCCGCAGTTGATGGCGACGAAGGGTCGTCCACTACGGGAGCTGCGTTCATGGATCGAGCGGGCAATCAGATCCTTGCCGACCCCGGTTTCTCCGAACAGCAGTACATCCGCTTCGACTTGACTGATACGCTGTATCATCGTGGCCAACCGCTGCATGGCGGGCGTACGTCCCACCAGGCGAGGACCTGGCGCGGCACGTTGTGCGTGCAGTTCTGCCTTGAGTTGACGGTTCTCGAGGCTCAGGTGTCGTTTCTCGACACCGCGCCGTACCATTTCGATCAGGCGATCACCCGCAAAGGGTTTTTCCAGAAAGTCCCAGGCTCCTTCGCGCATGGCTTCCACGGCCGTGGAGATATCACCATGTCCGGTGATGAGAATGACAGGGAGGTCAGGGTCGCGTCGGCGCACCTCGCGTAGCAGTGCCATACCGTCCATACCTGGCATGCGAATGTCGCTGACCACGACACCCGGAAAGTCATCGGTCAAGATGTTCAGCGCCTCTTCGGCACTGGGATAGGCTTCCGGCGTATATCCTGCCAGCTCCAGGGTCTGGCTGGCGGTGATGCGCAGGTGTCTTTCATCATCGATCAGCAGCACCGGTGTGGCGTTCGCCTCATTCATGGCGGGTCGTCTCCTGGGTCTGGGGCTCTGGCGAAGTCTGTCGCGGGGGCATGGCTCTTGGCAATACGATCAGGAAGTGCGCGCCACCCTCCGAGGCGTTGCCGGCTTCCAGCCGGCCGCCGAGATCCTCGATGATGCGTGATGAGATCGACAAGCCGAGTCCCAGGCCATTACCCGGTGCTTTGGTAGTAAAGAAGGGCTCGAAAATACGTGCCAAGCTGGCTGGGTCGATCCCCGGCCCGTTGTCCACGACGCTGATGTGCACTTCATTGCCGTGATGATGGATACCCAGCATCAAGCGGGGAGTCGAATTATCCGCCATCGCTTGCAAGGCATTGCCTATCAGATTGACGAGGACCTGCTCCAGCCGAACCGGGTCGGCCCGGACCCAGCTACCCTCATCAGGGGGGTCATGAACAACCTCGACGTTGGCATCGCTGATACGGGCCTGAAACAGGCGCAGCGCATAATCGAAACAGGCTGGGACCGAAACCTCGGTCAACTGCTCACCACTCTTGCGGGAGAACTGCTTCAGTTGGGCGCTGATGTCGGCCATCCGCGCCGTGAGTTCGACGATCTGGTCGAGGTTGGCCGTCGCCATTTCGGTCCGTCCCCGTTCCAGGAATGCCCGCGCATTCTCGGCATAGGCCCGAATGGCCGCAATCGGTTGGTTGAGCTCATGATTGATCCCGGCTGCGAGCTGTCCAAGCACGGCTAGCTTGGCAGCCTGTATGAGCTCATCCTGTGCTTGGCGAAGATTGGCTTCGGCGCGCCGGCGCTCGTCGATTTCATCCGACAGGCGCTGGTTGGATTCGAGCAAGTCCCGTGTACGGTCCTCGACATGACGCTCCAGTTCATCTCGCGCGCGGGCCAGGGTCTGCCGTTCACGTTCGGCAAACTGTTCCCGTTCACGTCGTAATCGCAGACGCTGCCAACCGAATCCACTCCCCAGGATGACCATGCCGTATAGTCCGCCGGCCAGGAGAGCGGATTGCCACTGGGCATTGTGAACCGGATCCAGGGATTTGAGGATATGCATCTGCCAGTCAAAATCCGGCAGTGGACGGGATAACCTCAGGTAATCCTGATCGGACAGCGGGCCGTGGGAGAAACGGACCAGCAAACTGTTGTCGGTGTGACTATCAAAGATTTCCATGCCTGATGGTGGTAGGGGTTCATCGGCATAGCGGCGGGTTTCCAGTAGAGTTTCATGCATATCATCGGACAGGGGATAAAGAGCGCTCAGCCTGAGTTCGGGCTGGCTGGCCATGAAGATAATGTTGTCGTTGTCTGTCACCAGCAGGTCGGCGCTCTGCTCGGCCCAACTTGCCTCGAGTTGATCCAGCGGGACTTTGACGACGATGACCCCATCAGGGGTTCGGTCGCCATCATCCAGCCTGACCGGTGCCGAGAAATAGTAGCCACGGTCCATTGAGCGTATGCCCAGGCCGTAGAAACGACCGGGCCGCCCTGAGATGGCATCCTGAAAGTATGGCCGGAAGTCGTAATTCTGTCCGATGAAGGTATCGTCTCGATGCCAATTACTGGCAGCAATGGTGATGCCCTGGCGATCGAGCAGATATACATCCGATACGTCTGTGGTGTGTCGAAAACTGTCCAGCAGTAGATTGATGTCCATGCTGTCGCCGATTTCGGGAGTATCGAGAAAGCGCTCGATATCCTCGCGTGAGGCGATCATTTGTGGCAGGTAATCGTGTCGTGAGAGGTGTCCTTCAAGTCCGGCGGCTGACAATCGCAATTCGTTTTCGGCCTCGTCCTTGAGTGTCGCCATGGCCTGGTCGGCGGCGAACCTGGAGGTTTGCCACACAACGAGCACCAATCCTGAAGTGACCAGGAGTAATAATGGCAGGCGCCAATGACGCGGAAGTCCTGAGGATTGCACGACGGAAGAGACTCGCTAGGTTCGTTCAGGCATGGTTTGGGCGCGTCGCAACGCGCGTTGGGCTCGTGTTTCGGCCCGCTCGAGCTCCAGTAACCCTTCTTCGACGAAGACCAGGTGCTCATGAGCCAGGCTGCGTGCGTCTTCGGCGCGCCCTTCTAGAATGGCGTCCAGGAGGGCCCGGTGCTGCTCCATCAAACGGGGTCGAGCATCCGGTTTTTCAAAAAGATGGGTGAGATTGTCGACGATGCTCTGCTCAAGAAGGTGGAAGATACCGCGTATGGTATGCAGCAACAACACGTTATGGGCAGACTCGGCGATCGACAGGTGAAAGGCGGCATCGGCTTTGGCTTCCGCGGCTGGGTCGTGTTCGGCAAAACTGGCCTCCAGGGCTTCGAAACGTTCCCTGAGAAGAGTTTTGTCGGCAGGTGTGGAGCGCAGGGCGGCGTAATAGGCGGAGATGCCCTCCATCGCATCGCGGAATTCCAGCAGATCCAGGTGAAATTCATCGTGACGGGACAACATTTCGAGCAGAGGATCAGTGTACCGACTATTCAGTTCTTCGCTGACGAACGTTCCTCCTCCCTGACGACTGCTTAGCAGGCCGCGGGCCGCAAGCTTCTGGATGGCTTCACGCAAAGAGGGCCGAGAAACGCCGAAGCGTTCTGACAATTCCCGTTCGGGAGGGAGGCGCTGCCCAGGTTTTAGGCTGCCCTCGAGAATCATGGCCTCGAGGCGTTGAGTAATCACATCGGCAATACGGGGCTGACGAACGACTTCGTAGGCCATGGTAATCTCGTGATAGTGAAGACGCTGCCTTGGGCCATCGCCCGAGGCGTTGATTCTCTGGGAGCGTCGATTGTAATTAATTGGTCTTACCAATAATAGGAAACTTGCTCTTGTGGTGCAATACGAAGTCCGGTGCTGTCATGAGGACAGCTTGAATCAACAGATGCCTTGACTAAAGTCTAAGAGGCTTTCCTGTCAGTACTCTCGTCCAGTATTTGACACCTTGGTGCCGGGGCCATAAGGTTCGAGTATCCAGTTTTTGTCAATTGGTTTTACCAATATTGTCCCAGCTAGTGCTCCGACACTCTGGTTGGGTGTCAGTCCTGCGACAAGGAGACCCGTCATGACTCCCATCAAGCAGTACCCTCCGAAACCGGCGCGCGTCTACTTTTTCGGGACTTGCCTGATCGACCTTTTCTATCCTGAAGCCGGACTGGACGGAATACGCTTGTTGGAGCGTGAAGGTATCGATGTCCGTTTTCCCGACGATCAGACATGCTGCGGTCAGCCTGCCTATACATCAGGATACCATGATGAGGCGCGCGCCGTGGCAGAGGCGCAACTCGACTTGTTCAGAGAGCCTTGGCCGATAGTTGTGCCCTCGGGGTCGTGTGGCGGCATGATCCGCACGCATTATCCGCAACTCTTCTCGGGAACTCCCCGGGAGGCTCAAGCGAAAGAGGTCGCAAGTCGTGTCTTCGAGCTGACTGAGTTCTTGGTACACGTATGTCACATCAAGCTCATCGATAAGGGGCGGCCGGAAAAGGTGGCCATGCATACCTCCTGCAGTGCCCGGCGGGAAATGGGGTTGCCCGATACGGGGCCTGCCTTGTTGAGCCAGCTTCAATCCGTCGAGTTGGTGGAGCAGGAACGCACGGCTGAATGCTGCGGTTTTGGTGGTACCTTTGCGGTACGGCACCCTGAGGTGTCGGGCGCCATGGTGAATGACAAGGTGCAGGCTATCGAGTCATCGGGAGCCGAGCACTTTGTTACGTCGGACTGCGGTTGCCTGATGAATATTGCGGGGTGTTGCCGGCACCGAGAGGCCTCCCTGGATGGTGAACATATCGCCTCCTATCTATGGCGGAGAACTGCATGAGTGTCCAGACGTATACCCCTCGAGAGTTCCATCGTCAGGCCCATGATGCGTTGGGCAATCCTCAGATTCGTGCCAATTTCCGTAAAGCGATGGATGGCTTGATGTCCAAGCGCCGTGATGTGTTCAGCGATTGGGATCTGGATGCACTGCGTGAACTTGGAGCCAACATTCGCCAGCGGGCATTGGCCCGATTGCCCGAGCTGCTCGAACAGCTCGAAGCCAACTGTCAGGCTAACGGGATACGCGTGCACTGGGCGCAGGACGGCGATGAAGCATGCCGTATCATTCGTGAGTTGTGCGAAGCACGTGATGCCAAGTCGGTCATCAAGGGCAAATCAATGGTTTCCGAAGAGATGCACCTCAATACGCATCTCGAGGGAGCGGGCATCGAGGCACTCGAATCGGACCTCGGAGAGTACTTGGTCCAACTCAACGAGCAGACGCCTTCCCATATCATCATGCCGGCGATTCATCTTAACACCGACGAGATCTCCGAGATCATGCATGACAAGACGGGGACCGAGCGCACGCGCGATGTGGATTATATGACGGCGGCGGCCCGCGCTCAGTTGCGCGAACGCTTCATGGCAGCAGATGTCGGTATTTCCGGTGTCAACTTCGCGGTTGCCGAGACCGGGACGTTGTGTTTGGTGGAAAACGAGGGCAACGGTCGTATGACCACCACGGTGCCGCCGGTACACATTGCCGTGACCGGCATTGAGAAGGTGGTGGAGCATCTGCGTGACGTACCTCCGCTTTACGCTTTGCTGACTCGTTCGGCTACCGGCCAGCATGTCACCACTTACTTCAACATGATCTCGGGGCCGAGAAAGCCGGATGAACACGATGGTCCTGAAGAGGTCCACTTGGTGCTGGTCGATAATGGCCGCTCCAGCATATATCAGGATGATGAGTTGCTTGACACTCTGCGCTGTATTCGCTGCGGTGCATGCATGAATCATTGCCCGGTCTACACTCGGGTCGGTGGACATACCTACGGCACAACCTATCCCGGTCCCATTGGCAAGATTCTTATGCCGCATATGATGGGGTTGGCGGAAACCAGGGACCTGCCATCGGCATCAAGTCTGTGTGGTGCCTGTGGCGAGGTGTGTCCGGTCAAGATACCCATTCCCGACCTCCTGGTCAGGCTGCGCAAGGAGTCGGTGGGAGAGGGGCGTGGCAATGTGCCCGGGGCAGGAGTCAAGCGCCACCGGAGCGAAGTGCTGGCCTGGAAAGGGTTCCAGTGGTTAGCGACGCATCCCGGGGTTTGGCGCAGCGCTATGGCGATTGCGGGCAAGCTTCGGGGCTGGATGCCTACCCGGTTAGGGGGATGGACCGATTATCGCTCGACTCCCAAGCCAGCCAAGACCTCATTGCATGCACTGGTCAAACGACACCGGCGCGAGGAGGGTTCGTCATGAGCAGCCGTGCACGGATTCTCCAGCGCTTGCGCGATCGCACCGATGGGGCATTGGTGCCGCCGGAGAGCGACTTTTCTGTCATGACTGGCAGGGGATGGGGGGTGCAGGAACGACTAGAGCGTTTCGAGCGGCTGATATCGTCGGTACATGCTGAAGTCATCCATACCCGTCAGGCTAGCTGGACCGAAACCTTGGCCGAAGTGCTTACCGCCAAGGCGGTTCGGCGACTGGCCTTGGGGCATGAGCATCCGGTACCGGCGGAGGCGCGCGCCGCTTTGCATGAGCATGAGGTGGATCTGGTCGATGCCAATCGTGACATCGAAGCATGGCAACGTGAGCAGTTCGAAACGGTCGATGCTGGACTGACATCGACAGGTGGTGCTATTGCTGAAACCGGTAGTCTGTGGTTGTGGCCGACACCCGATGAGCCGCGTCTGACCAGTCTGGTACCGCCCCTTCACATCGCTGTACTCGATGCTGAGACTATCGAGGATACCTTCTTCGATGTGGTCGAGGCGCATGAATGGAGTCAGGGGATGCCGACCAATGCGTTGTTGATTTCCGGGCCCAGCAAGACCGCTGATATCGAGCAGACGCTGGCTTATGGCGTGCACGGACCACGTGAACTGGTTGTGCTGATTCGTCATCGCGAGGAAAGCACATGAGTGTTACCGGACCACCTGAAGCCTACCGGAGCCTCAAGGATGCCCTGTCCCGATCCATGCCTGATGAGCGGTTGATCGATGATCCGCTACGTACCTTGGCCTATGGCACCGATGCCAGTTTCTACCGGCTGATTCCCAAGCTGGTCGTCCGAATCGAAAGCGAGACCGAGCTCGTTCATGTGTTGAGCGAGTGCCACTCACGGTCATTGCCGGTCACATTTCGTGCGGCTGGCACGTCGCTGTCCGGGCAAGCCGTTACAGACTCTGTACTGATACTGTTGAGTCGGTCCTGGCGAGGTCACGAGATTCTTGATGAGGGGAAGGGTATCCGTCTGCAACCCGGGGTGATCGGTGCGCGCGCCAATCAGCTGCTGGCACCATACCAGCGCAAGATCGGCCCCGATCCCGCATCGATCAACAGTTGTCAGATCGGTGGTATTGCCGCGAACAATGCGTCGGGCATGTGTTGTGGCACCGCTCAGAATAGCTACCAGACCGTGCGCGATATGCGTGTGGTGCTGGCAGATGGGTGTGTGCTCGACACGGCAGATGAGTCCAGCGTGGCTAGCTTTCGCTCATCGCATGCATCCTTGATTGCTGGCTTGGAAATACTGGCGAAAGAGACTCAGGCTGACTGTGGCCTGGCCGACAAGATTCGGCACAAGTATCGCCTTAAAAATACCACTGGTTATGCCCTGAACAGTCTGGTCGACTTCACTGATGGTATCGATATCCTCAAGCACTTGATGATCGGTTCTGAAGGCACGCTGGGTTTTATCAGTTCGATCACTTATGACACCGTGCCGGATGAGCCATGCAAGGCTGCCGCTCTTGCCCTCTTCCCGGATATGGCGACTACCTGTCAGGCGACCATTGCCCTGAAAAGGGCACCGGTCTCAGCGGTAGAGTTGATGGATCGCGCCGCGCTGCGTTCAGTACAGGACAAGCCTGGGATGCCCGAGGTGTTAAAGGGGCTGCCGGAAGGGGCGGCAGCGTTGTTGATCGATGTGCGGGGCAACGATGGAGCTGTGCTCGAAGCGCGTGAGGTCCAGGTTCATGCGTCCCTGGAGGGCATAAAAACGCTCGAACCGTTGGTGTTTACCCGTGAGCCATCAACCTACGAACTGTACTGGAAAATTCGCAAGGGGTTGTTTCCGGCGGTGGGAGCGGTACGCGAGACGGGAACCACGGTCGTCATTGAAGATGTGGCATTTCCCGTCGACCGCCTTGAAGAGGGGGTGCTGGCGCTGACCGAGGTGTTTCGTCGCCACGGGTACCAGCATGCCATTCTGTTTGGCCATGCCCTGGAAGGCAACTTGCACTTCGTTTTTCCTCAGGGGTTTGAGCGGCCCGGTGAAATTGAGCGATATCAGGCTCTGATGGACGAGGTAGTCCACCTGGTGGGCGTTGAATATGGGGGGTCGCTCAAGGCCGAGCATGGCACCGGACGTAACATGGCTCCGTACGTGGAACTCGAGTGGGGGGGCGATGCTTATGCGTTAATGTGGCGAATCAAGGCCTTGTTCGACCCTGAAAGCCTGCTCAATCCCGAGGTGCTCCTGAGTCGTAACCCGACTCTGCACCTGGAAAATCTCAAACCTCTGCCGGCCGCCGACCCGTTGGTCGACAAGTGTATCGAGTGTGGCTTCTGTGAGCCGGTATGCCCATCCAAAGACCTGACACTGACGCCACGCCAGCGCATTGTGGTGTGGCGTGAGCTGGCGCGCCTCGAGGCACTGGGTGAACAGACAAGCGATGTCGACAGAGACTATCGCAAACGGCTCTGGCAAGACTACCGCTATCAGGGTGATGACACCTGTGCGGCTGATGGCCTATGCGCCACGCAGTGTCCTGTCAGCATCAATACAGGTGATTTGATACGTAACTTACGACGCGATCGACACCTCGGCAAGGCGGGAATGGCGCGCTTGCTCGGGCGGCATTTTTCCGGTGCGACTCGTTTTGGTCGTGGCGCGCTCAATGCGGCAACCGTTGGGCAGGCGCTGCTTGGAGACAAAGGGATGTCGCACGCGAGCCATATACTGCATAGATTGAGTGGTGGGCGTACACCTCAGTGGTTGTCCAGCCTGCCTCAGGCTGCATCGATCAAGGTGCTGAGCCAACCTATGGGTGGCGATTCAAGTCAGGACAAGGTGGTCTATCTGCCCTCCTGTGCCACTCGTGTATTTGGTTCCGACCGTCATGATAGCGAGTCGCGGACGGTCATGGAATTGACACTGGCTCTGCTCGATAAGGCTGGTTTGTCGGCCATTATCCCGGCGATTCCCGGGCATCTGTGTTGTGGTATGGCGTTTCAGTCCAAAGGCCAGTTCAAAGAAGCCGAGCATAAGGCGCGCGAACTCAATCGCGAGTTGCTGGCAGCGAGTCAGAATGGGCGTTATCCAGTACTCTGCGATACGAGCCCATGCACTCTACATATGCAGGGCAGTCTGGATACACGGCTGACGCTCATGGAGCCGGTGGGCTTTGCGCATGAGTATTTATTGCCACGGCTTGATATTACACCGATGACAGGTCCTGTCGCCTTGCATGTTACCTGCTCCAGTACACGGATGGGGCTGGACGATGCCTTCGTGTCATTGGCTAAAGCTTGCGCAACGGAGGTGGTGGTGCCTCCGGATATCCATTGTTGCGCCTTTGCAGGCGATAAGGGATTCACCACTCCCGAGCTCAATCAATCGGCACTTCATGGACTGGCGGAGAGTGTGCGCGGCTGTGTCGCCGGCTATTCCAACTCCCGTACCTGCGAGATCGGCCTGGCGGAGTACTCAGGCATACCATATCGCTCGATCCTGTCTCTGCTCGATAGCGTTAGTCAGGCGAAAGGTGATCCGTCTCCAGAAACGGGATCAGACCTTTCACCTCAGTGAGTTGCGACAGTGTGCGCAGAAAGTTGTATTGCGCTGCCAGAAAGTGCTTGCAACAACCGTAATGAATCCGTAAAGTACGCATCCGCTGCCGGCGAGGCGCAGGCGTTGCCGGTGGTGTGATGGTCCGAAGTAGTTGTTTTATGGGTTATTTTCGGATCATGGG
>NZ_FNNI01000004.1 GCF_900106955.1 Aidingimonas halophila
CCATGCGAGAGTAGGTCATCGTCAGGCCCTCACATGACAATCCCCCGGGAACCCCCCGGGGGATTTTTTTTGGGTCGTCGATGGGCCCGGCCGGGTCACGATGTTAATTCCGATAATGTCTCGGTCAGGCTGACCATTTCATCATCAGTACCAACAGAAATGCGCAAAAAGTCACGTAGGGCTTCTGTATTGAAATGACGTACCAGAATCCCACGTTCGCGAAGCGCAATGAAGAGCTGATCTGCGTCGTATTGCGGATGTCGTACCAGGAGGAAATTGGTCTGTGACGGCAAAACGTCGAATCCCAACTGCTGTAACTGCCGACGTGTACGCTCACGTGTCGTAATGATGCGGGAGCAGCAATCTTCAAAGTGCTGGGTATCCTCAAGGGCCGCGATACCAGCGGCGTGGGCCACGCTGTCAATGGGGTAGGAGTTGAAGGAGTTCTTGATGCGCTCCAGCCCCTCGATCAATTCTTCGGAGCCGATAGCAAAACCTAACCGCAATCCGGCTAGGCTGCGTGACTTGGAAAACGTATTGGTTACCAGCAGGTTAGGGTAAGTTTGGATCAAGGGGACGACACTTTCTCCGCCAAAGTCGACGTAAGCTTCGTCGACGACGACGACACATTCAGAGACTCGCTTCAGTAGTTCCTCGATCGATTCTCGCGAATGCCCATGTCCGGTGGGAGCATTCGGGTTGGCAAATATGATGCCCCCGCTGTCGGCTGTAAAGGCTTCTAAAGGAACTTGCCACTGATCACCCAGCGCGATGGTGCGGTAGTCAATGCCGTATAGGCGGCAATAGACGGGGTAAAAGCTGTATGTGATTGCCGGCATTGAAATCGGCCTTTCCTGGCGAAAAAACGCCTGGAAAGCAAATGCAAGGACTTCGTCTGAACCATTGCCGACGAAGACTTGAGCGGTATCAACACTGTACGATTGCGCAAGTGCTTCACGTAATGATTGCGATACTGGGTCGGGGTAACGCCGTAGATGATCGGCAGGGAAGTCCCGTAACACTTTCTCGACCCCGGACGCTGGTGGGTAGGGGTTCTCATTGGTATTCAGTTTGATCATATGCTCACGCGGTTGCTCCCCGGGCACATAAGGGGTCAAATCGCGAACGGCAGGACTCCAGTACTTGCTCATGAAAACTCGCATTGCAGGGTTGAGACTTTGGTCATCTTGACGTTCGCGAGCGTGTCACGCAAGTCATGAGATTGCGGGCGTTAGGTGCTAATTCAGGACATTCTTGATGATTGCTCAGATTCTTTCGACGCTACTTCCCGTGTTTCTGATTGCGGGCTGTGGAACGCTATACGGTTACTTTCGCTCTCCAGACATCAGGGGACTGAATACGCTCAACATGGAGTTATTTGTCCCCTTGCTTGTCGTTTCAGTGTTGGCCGACCAGCAGGCCCCCTTGGGCGATTATGCTGGCCTGGCTTCAGCGGCCGCCATCGTTGTACTGGGATCCGGAGTCCTGTTATGGCCAGTCGCTAGGCTGTTCAGGCTCGATACCCGGGTCTTCCTACCTTCCATGATGTTCAATAACGCAGGCAATATGGGGATCCCTCTACTGGTCCTGGCTTTTGGTGACGCCATTCTGCCGGCCGCTATCGTAGTGTTTGTGGTGGAAATGCTGCTGCACTTCTCAGTGGGGCTTTATATGGTCAGTCCGGGAACATCGCTGTGGCGTTTCCTCAGAACGCCGATTGTATTGGCGAGCGTTATTGGGCTGACTTGCAACCTGGGCAACATTGTCCTGCCTGGCTGGTTGCTGGAACCGATGGACATGTTGGGCAGCGTATCGATCCCATTGTTGTTGTTTTCCCTTGGTGTACGCATGCTGGAAATTGATTTTCGCGACTGGAAGCTGGGTATGCTTGGCGCGGTGTTGTGCCCCGTCAGTGGTTTGATAGTGGCGATTCCCATCATGTGGTGGATGGACCTGCCCGAATTGCAGGCCGCAACATTATGGGTCTTTGCAGCCTTGCCACCAGCAGTGCTTAATTATCTGGTTGCTGAGCAGTATCGACAAGCCCCCCACAAGGTGGCGTCTTTGGTACTGATCGGCAATTTAGGCAGTTTGGTGTGTATGCCGATGGTGCTGGCATGGCTGTTTGCTTCGGGGGCTTAATCGTAAGATGATTGGGAATCATTGCACGGGGAACTGTCCGTCAGCCAAACTTGTCGTTATGCTATGAACAAGTCATCGCATTCGCGGTGATGGCCCAATGGTTAGGAGGACTCTCATGCAGATAAGGAGCTTGCTGGCTGGTTCTGCCATGCTTGCAGTACTGGCGGGATGTGCCGCAGGACAGATGGAGGAGCAGAGTGCGGAGGAGCCCACTGCGACTGATGGAGCGGTTTATCAGGGAACCTTGCCCTGCCGTAATTGCGCTGGCATCGATATCGATGTGCGTCTGATGGGTGAGGAGGATAGCGCTGCTGAAGATCGCACATTCGATCTGGAAGCCAGTTATCGTGAGCATCCGCAAGACCCACCCGATGAAAATTATGCAGGCCAGTGGGAAGTCCTCGAAGGTACTGAGGCTGAACCTGATGCAACTGTGTATGAATTGACTCCCGAGGGGGATGGCCAAGTCTATTATTTCCTCAGAGTGGATGAGAATACGCTGGAGCTGATCGATCCTCAGCGTCGCCGTTTTGAAAATAACGACATGCTGCAGCTTGAACGTCAGTAACTCCGATGTGTTCTCTCTTCAAGGGCGGCCTGCGGGCCGCCCTTTGTGTGCTACAGCGACCCGAATCACACTGATTCATCGTGCGTCATGAAATTTAGAGAAGCCCGGTATGGCTAAAGCCAAAAGCGCCTACGTATGTTCTGAGTGCGGAGCGGAGTACCGTAAATGGCAAGGGCAGTGTTCAAGCTGTCGCGAGTGGAATACCTTGAGTGAGGTTCGGTTGGCGTCGGCTCGTTCCAGCAGTGTTGGCGCTACGCTGACAGGGCGACATGGTTATGCCGGGATTACATCAAGAGAAGTGGTCGACCTTGCCTCAGTGGACCTTACAGAGGTTCCGCGCCTCACGTCGACCTTCGGTGAATTCGATAGGGTGTTGGGGGGAGGACTCGTTCCCGGGTCTGCTGTGTTATTGGGTGGGCATCCCGGGGCGGGCAAGTCGACGTTATTATTGCAGGCGGCCTGCAATTTAGCGCAGCAGCACAAGGTTCTTTATGTGACCGGTGAAGAGTCGCTTTCTCAGGTGGCTATGCGTGCCAATCGCTTGCAGTTGCCTAGTCAGGGGTTGCAGATGCTGGCCGAGACCAGCGTGGAGATTATTCTTGGTGTCGCTGAGCGAGAGCAACCTTGTGTCCTGATTATCGACTCCATTCAGACCATGCATCTTGAAGAGATCGCATCCGCGCCGGGTGGCGTTGCCCAGGTTCGGGAGTCTGCCTCTGCCATGACTCGTTATGCCAAGCAGTCCAATACGGTCCTGCTGTTGGTCGGGCATGTCACCAAGGATGGCACCCTGGCAGGCCCCAAGGTCCTTGAGCACATGATCGATGCGTCTTTGTTGCTGGAGGGGGGGAGTGATTCGCGCTTCCGTACGCTACGTGGGCAGAAAAATCGTTTTGGTGCAGTCAATGAGCTTGGTGTTTTTGCCATGCTCGAGCAGGGATTGAAAGAAGTGAAGAATCCGAGCGCCATTTTCCTGTCACGTAATGATGAGCAATCCGCCGGCAGCCTGGTCATGGTGGTCTGGGAGGGGACGCGTCCGATTCTGGTTGAAGTGCAAGCGCTACTTGATGACTCGGCGTTGGGGAACCCCAGGCGCGTGGCGGTGGGGCTTGATCAGAATCGGTTAGCGATGTTGTTGGCGGTGTTGCATCGCCATGGCGGGCTCTTCACCGGTGATCAGGATGTCTTCTTGAATGTCGTGGGGGGGGTCAAGGTACTGGAAACCAGTGCAGATCTAGCGGTTTTACTGGCCGTTGTCTCGAGTCTCCAGGGACGCCCCTTGCCCCGAGAGCTGGTGGTGTTCGGTGAAGTGGGGTTGTCGGGTGAAATTCGACCGGTACCCAGTGGACAGGAGCGAATCGTTGAAGCGGCCAAGCACGGTTTCCAGCGGGCGATTGTCCCCCGCAGTAACGCTCCCAAGGAGGCGCCGGCAGGAATGGAGGTCATTGCCGTGACCCGGCTGTCGGAAGCGCTGGAGGCGTTGTGAAGTTATCTTGGCCGATCATCTAGACTCATGGGTGTAACGTCAGCAAGGAGAATGTGATGAGCGCTATTCGCCTCACTCAGTTCAGTCATGGTGCCGGTTGTGGCTGCAAGATCGCCCCCGACGTGCTGGATTCCATTCTGGCCAAAGCGGGGCCTGGAGCCGGTCATACGCAGCTGATCGTCGGTAATCAGGGACGTGAGGATGCGGCGGTTTATGATCTGGGCGATGGTCGTGGCATGATCGCAACGACCGATTTCTTCATGCCCATTGTTGACGACCCATTCGACTTTGGCCGTATTGCTGCAACGAATGCCATCAGTGATGTTTTTGCCATGGGAGGCACGCCGATCATGGCATTGGGAATCCTTGGCTGGCCGCTCGATAAATTGGGTGCGGATGTCGCAGGAGATGTCGTCGCTGGGGCACAAGCTGTATGTCGTGAGCTTGGACTGGCTCTGGCGGGAGGCCATTCAATTGATGCGCTTGAGCCAATGTTCGGGCTGGCGGTCAATGGGCTCGTGGAGCTTGAGCACCTCAAACTGAATAAGGGGGCTCAGGTGGGCGACTTGCTCTATCTGACCAAACCATTGGGTGTCGGGCTGCTTACGACCGCGGAAAAACGTGGACTGGTGGAAATCGGGCATCAGGGGTTGGCACGGGAAACCATGCTGGAACCCAACGATATCGGTCCTGAGCTAGCCAAGGTTCAAGGGGTGCACGCTATGACGGATGTGACCGGATTTGGCCTGGCAGGTCATCTGGTTGAGGTTTGCCGTGCCAGTGGCGTCGCCGCTCGTATTGATTTCAAGCATTTACCCCGGCTCTCTGAAGCCGAGGCCTATCGCCGCCAAGGGGCTGTGCCTGGCGGTACCCTGAGGAATCGTCAGGCATTGGGTGCTGCTCTGCCCTCGATGGATGAACCCCACTGGCAATGGCTGTGCGATCCTCAGACTTCCGGCGGTTTGCTGTTGGCAGTGCATCCCTCCTGGGCGGATGACGTGGAACGGCTCGGACGTCAGCATGAGCTTGCTCTTTCTCCTTTTGGAGAAGTTGTCGCTGCTAAAGGCGACACGCTTATCGAGGTATATGGATGACGTTGCCATTGATCGAACCGGATCTTGACCTGTTGCTGCAACGGCGTTCATTGATTGATGTGCGTGCGCCCGTGGAGTTTGCCCAGGGTTCGCTTCCGGGGGCGATAAACTTACCATTATTGAATGACGAGGAGCGTCGCCAAGTCGGCATTGCTTACAAGCAACAGGGGCAGAAGGCTGCTATTGCGCTTGGTGAGCGATTGGTCTCCGGGGCGGTCAAGGAGCGGCGGGTGGCGGCTTGGGTGGAGCAGGTCAATCATCATCCGGATTCCGTGATTTACTGTTTCCGCGGTGGCCTGCGCTCCCGGATCGCTCAGCAGTGGCTCTATGATGCCGGTGTCGAACGACCCAGGATTCGCGGTGGCTGGAAGGTCTTGCGTCAGCGTCTTTGTCGCCAGATCGATATGGCCGCGGAGCGACCATTATTGGTGGTGAGTGGTCTGACCGGGTGTGCCAAGACACGCCTGATCCATCAACTGGACAATGGTATCGATCTGGAAGCGTGCGCCCGACACAAGGGGTCGGCGTTTGGTCGTCATCCTCTCACCTCTCCGTCTCAGATCGATTTTGAACATGCAATGGGATCGGCTCTGCTGGGAGTCGAGGGGGCATATGTAGTTGAGGATGAGTCTCGCCATGTCGGGGCAGTGAATATTCCGCAACGGTTCTGGCAAGCCATGGAGCGGGCCCCGCGTATCCGTGTAGAAATGCCCCTGGATTGGCGTTTAGAGCAGATTCGACGGGACTACATTGACGATCTGTGGGAAGTCTATCAAAACCAATTCGGTGAGTGGCTGGGATGGAGCCTAATGAAAAAGCAGCTGTCCTCAGCACTGGCTCGCTTGAAGAAGCGTCTGGGCAGTGAACGCTTGGCACGGTTACAACGCTTGCAGTCCCTGGCCATTGCCGAGCATGAGAAGGGAAACCCGCAGGCACATGAAGCTTGGCTCGCCCCTTTGCTGAGCGAATATTATGACCCCATGTACCGCTACCAGTTGGAGAAGCATGATCAGGAATTTCTCCATGTGGGGGATTGGCACAGCTGTCTGGAAGCGGCACGTGAATGGTCACTCGACCGTTCGGAGCCACTGAAGAAGGACGCGGTCAAGCAGTGACGCTTGATGATCGAACCGCTTGGGGTCGCCAGCCATGACAGTAGCTATTTGTTCTGCATGGGTCTCGGTCAGCGATGATGGCGTGATCTCAAGTAGTGCCTGGGCGCTTTCCTGAGTCGCTTCCAGATGGCATTGCATGGCAACGACTCTGCCACGATCCCAAGAAAATCCTTGAACGGGGCAGTTGCTGCTGCTTCCGAGTGGTGTTGTGCCTTCTGGTAATGCAAGAATCTCATTTTGCCAGAGGAAAGCGTCGAACTGTTCGGGAAGATCGAAGGCACTATCGGGTGCACTTTGTATGGTATACCAACCGATTTCGGTATAAGGGCCTGGCGACGCAATGGCACCAAGTTCGGTGGCAATGAGTCGGGCGCCGAAGCCGATGCCCAAGAGGGGTTTGCCGCTTTTCAACGTGCGGGTGATCAATTTGCGTTCGCGCTTTATCCACTCCGGTGCAGGAGAGTTGGCGATATTCATGGGGGCATCGAGTACGATCAGGCCATCGCAGTCGGCTAGCCTTGGCAATGCTTCACCCTGATGTAACCGGCAGCTGTTGTGACTATGCCCCATACCGATCAACCAATCAGCTAGCCTGGCTGGTCCTATATAGTCGGCATGCTCCAGGAAATAGATATGCATCTCGTATCAATGACTCGTGCTTTGGCAGAATGAAAAAGCGTGCTTGCCTCGTCACAGACGAGTGGCTGTTGTCGGTAAAGGGAGTACATTCATGGTGCGCTCGGAATTGCTTGAGCAGATCTACACCATTGTTGCACAGATACCTCCGGGTAGGGTGACGACTTATGGCCGTGTGGCGAAAATGACGGAAGGTGCTACAGCACGCATGGTAGGTACCGCCATGCGACACCTTCCCGATGGACATGAGCTCCCCTGGCACCGTGTTATCAATGCCTCGCGTCGGGTGACGGAGCATGAAGGCGCCGCACGACAGCGGGAACGTTTGTGGGCCGAAGGAGTCATCTTTGATGCCTCAGGACGTGTCAGTCCCGATGTCATGTGGCCCTGAGTCATTGTAGTTACCTCACGGAGTTAAATATGGACTTTCTACATGACGACTTTCAGCACCGCCTCCATCGTTTGAATCAACGCCAAAGCGTAGCTTTCATGGCGGCATTGTGTGAACGCTTACTGCCCAATTATGCTCTCTATGCCGATACGACAGAAAATGGCGACGTTGCCGCACTACACAACATCCTGGACTTGGTTTGGGAAACGCTACTAGTACCTGGTGCGCATATCGATTTCGACCGTCAAGCCGATAAACTGGGAGCGCTCCAGCCTCCCTCGAATGATGACAGCTTTGGAGCTCGCCGAGCGTTGGATGCCGTTGTTGCGCTTTCGGCAACACTGGATACGCTTCGCGGAGAAGCTGTCGATTCTGTGGTTGAAGTGAGCCGGGTGTCTCAGGCTGGAGTGATCGCTTTTATCGAGATGACAGTGCACCTGGAAGAAGACGCCACCCTACAGAGAACGGTTCGAGATCATCCATTGATGGACGATGAGCGACACTTTCAGCAGGCCGTGCTGGAGCATACCGAACAGATGTCGTCACGCGATTCGGTCAAAGCTCTACGTCGTCTCGGACGCAATAATGGTGTCAGCAACCTGGGCTTGACCTTGGACTGATGTCACTGAATATCAAAAGCGTAGGCCGGCAGTCACCATCAGACCGGCATTCCCGAACAGAAGCAGGTCGGTTTCAACAGGACCCAAGCGGGCGCCTATGCTTGGGAGCACGGCAGGAGCAACGCCGAGATCGTTAAACGGAATCTTGTCTTTCTTGTCACCATCATAGCCGCGCAATAAGCCAGCCGTCAGCTTGGCGTGCACCTCGACACTATCACTGGGTTCCCATAGCGAGAAACGTCTGCCGCCATAGAAATACCAACTGGGTTGGTCAAATGAATTCTTGAACCACGCTGCACCAGCAAGCCATTCATCAGGGTTACGTGCCTCGGCGCTGATCAGGTTCTGGCTTTCGGTGTGCTCGGGATCAGAGTCGAAGTGCTTAGTGTAGAGGCTGGTCTGGAAAAGCCAATGATCCACTTCGAGTTTGGGATAGGCGGTTGATGACACACTGAAACCGCTTATCAGCAGGGTGAACATGACAACTATGGATTGTTTGATAGTCTCAGCCTTGTACCATTCCATGGTTAACCCCCTAGAGTCGCATTTCGATGCCATGTTCTGACATATACCGCTTGGCGTCGGGGATACTGTGCTCGCCGAAATGGAAAATACTGGCAGCTAATACTGCATCGGCGCCCCCTTCCAGCACACCGGCCACCAGGTGGTCGAGATTCCCGACGCCTCCGGATGCGATGATTGGCACAGAAACCGCTTCCGAAATCGCATGGGTCAGGCCAAGATCAAAGCCGGCCTTGGTGCCGTCCCGATCCATGCTTGTCAGTAATAACTCACCTGCTCCCAGGGACACCATCTTCCTTGCCCACTCCACGGCGTCCAGCCCGGTGGCATTGCGGCCACCATGAGTAAAGATTTCCCAATGAGAGGGGCTCCCGGTTTTCGATACCTGTTTGGCGTCAATGGCGACGACGATACATTGGCTGCCAAAACGCTGAGCCGCTTCGTAAACGAAATCCGGGTTATGGACGGCAGCCGTGTTGATGGACACTTTATCGGCACCCGCATTCAGCATGGTCCGAATGTCTTCACAAGTTCGTATGCCGCCACCGACGGTTAGTGGGATGAAGACTTCACCGGCAATACGTTCGACCATTTCCACTGTCGTGCCACGATCCTCGTGACTCGCGGTGATATCCAGAAAGGTGATCTCATCAGCTCCCTGCTGGTTGTATCGTTTGGCGATTTCCACCGGATCACCCGCATCACGGATACCGACGAAATTGACGCCTTTCACGACGCGTCCTGCGTCGACATCAAGGCAAGGAATGATGCGTTTGGCCAACCCCATGATTCAACTCCCGGAGGTTCTTCTGGACAGTGTATCGCACAAGTGCTGGGCATCGGCGATATTCAGACTGCCCTCATAAATGGCACGTCCCGTAATAGCTCCCAGTATGCCTTGGTCGGCGACGTCGGCCAGCGCACGGATATCTTCAAGTCTTGAGACGCCTCCCGAGGCAATGACGGGCAGGCCGCCGTTACGTGCCAAGTCTGCGGTAGCCGACACATTGACTCCCTCCATCATACCGTCACGGGCAATGTCGGTATAAACGATCGAGGACACTCCGTCGCCAGCAAAGCGTTTTGCCAGGTCAACGGCCTTTATCGTTGAGACTTCGGCCCAGCCATCGGTTGCCACGTAACCGTTGCGTGCGTCCAGTCCGACGATGACATGACCGGGAAATTGTCGGCACATGGTGCTGACGAAATCAGGCTCTTTGACTGCTTTCGTACCGATGATGACAAAAGACACACCGGCATCCAGATAATGAGCGATCGTCTCTGCGGAGCGAATGCCTCCACCGATCTGGATCGGTAAATCGGGAAAGGCTCGTGCAATGGCTGTCACTGCTTCGCCATTGACTGGCTTGCCTTCAAAGGCGCCGTTGAGGTCCACCAGGTGAAGACGGCGGGCACCGGCTTCTACCCAGCGGGCCGCCATGGCTACCGGGTCGTCGCCATAGGTCGTGGCATCATCCATGCGTCCCTGTTTGAGACGGACGCACTTACCATCCTTGAGATCAATGGCAGGAATTACCAGCATGTTGAATCCTCTTTGGCCCTAACAGGCAAAGTAACGTAGGGCGTGCTAGTGGGGATAGCCGTGATGTTGCCGAGAATGACTCAGGGTTCCCAGTTGACGAAGTTTTCCAGCAAACGAAGACCAGCGTCAGCACTTTTTTCAGGGTGGAACTGTACCGCGAAAACCGGACCTCGGCCGATAGCAGCGTGGACACCGACGTCACCGTAGTGAGTCGTGCCGAATACCGAGTTGTCGTCAGCAGCATCGACGTAGTAACTGTGAACGAAATAGAAGCGTTCGCCGTTGTCGATGCCGTGCCATAATGGATGCGAATGGTTCTGGTCCACTCGGTTCCACCCCATGTGGGGGACCTTCAGGCGGTGACCTTGGTCGTCTCGCATGCTGTCGTTGAAGCGGCGCACCCTGCCGGGTATGAAGCCAAGGCACGTAGTTCCCTCGTTCTCTTCACTATCATCCAGCAGCATCTGTTGCCCGACACAGATGCCCAGTAACGGTTTGTCGGTATTGGTAAGCACTTCCTGCACCAAGCCTTGTACGTTACTGCGCTTCAGTTCCGCCATGCAGTCGCGAATCGCACCCTGTCCAGGCAAGACTAATCGTGTAGCACCGCGAATACGGCGTTCGTCGCGGGTGATCACGACATGCTCATGAGTGACATGCTCCAGAGCTTTGGCAACGGAATGGAGATTACCCATCCCGTAGTCGATGACGGCGATCGTCATGCATTCTCCTTGTTCATGGCGGGCTCAAAGGCTGCCTTTGGTCGATGGCATACGGCCTGTCATGCGAGGGTCCTCGGCAACGGCCATGCGCAATGCCCGACCAAAGGCCTTGAAAATGGTTTCAGCCTGATGATGAGCATTAATACCTTTCAGGTTATCGATGTGTAGCGTGAGGCGCGCATGATTGGCCAATCCCTGAAAGAATTCCTGGAATAGCTGCGTATCGAATTTGCCGATGGTTGCACGGGTGAACGTTGCTTCCATGAATAACCCCGGGCGGCCGGAAAAGTCGATGACCACACGTGACAGGGCTTCGTCGAGTGGTACATAGGCATGGCCGTACCGGTATATGCCACGTTTGTCGCCGACTGCTTCGGCCAAGGCCTGACCAAGCGTAATGCCGATGTCCTCCACTGTGTGATGATCATCGATATGCACGTCACCTTCAGCCTTGACATCCAGGTCGATCAAACCATGACGGACAACTTGATCTAACATATGATCGAGAAATGGGACGCCGGTTTCACCGGTCAACTGTCCTTGTCCGTCGAGGTCGATCCCTATGGTGATGTGTGTCTCCTGGGTATCGCGAGTGACCTTGGCAGTGCGATCGCACATAGGGTGGGCCTCCTGTGCAGGTCGCTGCAGTCGCGCGACCGATGATTCATGCCCTCGACGCCGAAAGAATTGGCCAGTGTCCAAGGGTGGAAAGGGGTATTATAGAGAATCGTCCCCCCCATCCGCTACAATGCAGCTCATAACAGACGGCGATCAGCCGTCACGGTTTCGGGAGACATGTGAATGCCGGTCACACTTTACCGGGTCGACCATGCCACCTGGGCCGCTGATTCCCAGGTGGCGTATGACTTGATCCGGATCTATGCCGATGCACCGGATTACCGGCTACCTCAGCCGGCGGGAGAGTTCGTTGAAAACCACTTGCAGATGGGTGGGCTCTTCTATTGTGCCCAATTCAACGCGAGGCTGATTGGCGCCGTGGCCGTTCGTGTTGACGAGAGTGCTTGGTGGCTGTCCCATGTCTGCGTTCGGAAAGCGACCCGGCGCCGTGGCGTCGGGTCGCGTATGCTGTCACTGGTGGCTGAAGCGGCGGCTTCTGATGGTCGAGTGCTTCGGGTTCATGCAGCCTCATTGATGATGGGGGATCAACTGCTGTTGTCCCGATTGGGCTATCGACTCGTCGCGGGAGGTGCCCACTTCGAATTGAATCCGCTTCCATCTCAGGGAGGACATTGATGCGAGCGTTGTTACGTACGTTGCTGGCGGTGATCGGCGTTCTGGGGCTCGTCATGCTGGGCGCCGTTGTCTATGTCACCACGTTTTTCGATCCCAATGACTTGAAACCGAGACTTGTGGAAGTCGTGCGCGAGCATTCCGGTTTGGAACTGACACTCGATGGACCGTTGTCGTGGTCGTTCTATCCGCGATTGGGGGTCAGTGTCCAGGAAGCGAAGGCGCGGTTACCTGATCAGGATACCGAGCAGGCATTCATGGCCTTTAGCCAGGCTGAAGTCAGCTTGGCGTTTGCACCGTTGCTTTCCGGAGAGATCGCCATTGATGGCCTGACTGTTGATGGAATGCGGCTCAATCTGTCGCGGAATGAAGAGGGGGAGGGTAACTGGGAGGCCTTCCTGGAGCGCTTGGGGGAACGCAGCGAAGAAGCTGAAGCCGCGCTGGCTCCAGCCTCTTCGGGACCTAACCCCGATGATCATGGCGGCATGGCTGTGGCACTGGATATCGCCAGCGTGAAGCTACGTGATGGCGATATACGGTTCAGCGATGAACTCTATGACCGCCATTGGCATATCACCGGTGTCAATGTCGGTGGCTCCAATGTCAATCCAACATCAGCGTTCCCATTGAATACGACCTTTCGTGTGGATGCCTACTCGGGAGCGAAGCGTCCAGATGAGGCAGAGGAAGACGGTCCCACTCCCTATTTGAGCAGCGAGGTGTCGTTCGACAGTCGGGTAAAACTAGGACTGGCCGATGACCGTTACGAGTTCAATGAACTGTCCTTGAAAACTGATACGGCATTCGAGGCTCTCGAAGATCGTCGACAGCAGTTGACTCTGACTCTCGATGAGCTCATGGCCGATCTAGCCACCCAGCGTTACGAGGCTGAAGGCGGGCAACTGAAAGGTGGCCTTGATCACCCAGCCTGGGGCGACGATGCCATGCCTTTGACATTGGATTTCGATGCCGAGACCGACCTGAGTGAACAGAACGCGCGGATCAATCAGTGGCGGCTCACGGGGGAGGATGGTCTGGACCTGGGCGGCCATCTGCTGATCAGTGACCTGTTTGAAGGCATGCAGTACAGCGGTCAGGTCAGTATGGCACCAATGTCTCTCAGGCCCTGGCTTGAGCGATTCAACGTCTTGCCCAACACCGCGAGTGACGATGCGCTGAGTGATGTGACGCTGACCAGCCCATTGCAAGGCAATGCCGAAGAGGTAATGCTCAGCAACCTGACGCTGGTGATGGATGACAGTACCTTTACCGGGTACCTGAATGCAGGGCTGGATGGCGAGTTGCTTGACTTCGAACTCGATGGCGACGCGCTGGATCTTGATGCTTACCTTCCGCCTCCCGATGAGGAAGGGGCACAGGAAGAGAGTGCCATGCTCGGTATCCCTGGCGTGTCAGAAGCGTATGCGCAGGAAGAGGAATCGCAAGCAGAGTTGCTGCCGACTGCCTGGCTCGCTGCGCTGACGCTGAACGGTGAGTTGCGTCTTGGCCGACTCGATATATTGGGTATGGTGCTCGAAAATGCGGAACTGGTACTACAGGGGCAGAATGGCAATCATCGGCTAGAGCGCCTCGATGCGGATCTGTACGAGGGATCATTGTCAGCCACTGGCAGTCTCGACCTGCAGGATACGCCGCCTCATTGGCAGCTTGAGCCGCGACTCGAGCAAGTGCAAATCGCCCCTCTCTATCAGGCCCTGGCTGATACCGAGTCGCCATTACGTGGGCGTCTCTTTCTTTCAGGGGAACTGTCCACGCAAGGAAATACCATTTCGCACCTTCGTCGCAATCTCGATGGAACGGTCGAGACACGCATTGATGACGGCGCCATGCTGGCCACGAACGTCTCACGGGAACTCTGCAGTGTGGCCGCCAACCTGGAGGGTGAGGAAACGACGCGAGAATGGAGCGAAGACACTCGCTTCGATCGCGCACAGGCAAGCTTCGAGATACGTGACGGGGTGGCCCATAATGACGACCTTGATGTCGCCATTCCCGGTATAGATCTGGGGGGCGAAGGGCAGCTGAATTTCGAGACGCAACGTTTCGATTACCGAGCGTCCGCGCGGTTTGTCGATACTGCCGATGCGGCTTGCGATGTGAACCCCCGGCTTGAACGTATTCCGATGCCCGTCCGCTGCGAAGGGGAATTGGGTGGTGAAACGGGGGAATGGTGCCGTTTCGATCGCGATGCGTTCGTCGAGTCGATTGGTGATCTGGCCCGAGATGAGGCGATCGACCGGGCCAGCGAAGAAATCCGCGAACGCCTGGAAGAAGAAGGCGGTAAGGAACTTGAAGATGCACTTCGCGGTCTACTGCAATGAGCATCATTGAAAGTTGAAAGCCAGTCCCTGCGCCGACATCATGTCGGCGCTTTTTTTCGCATTGAGTGATGCATGAGTGACTTACTCGAAATCGGCCTGACACCAAATGAATTTCAGCGTCGAGTCCTGACCTGGTATCAAGCCAACGGACGCAAGGCTCTCCCGTGGCAGTATGACAAAACGCCCTATCGTGTGTGGGTTTCCGAGATCATGCTGCAGCAGACTCAGGTAGCAACCGTGATCCCATATTACGAACGGTTCATGGAACGGTTCCCGGATGTGGCCTCTCTCGCTGCCGCTTCACAAGATGAGGTATTGCACCTGTGGACCGGCCTGGGGTACTACGCTCGCGGACGAAATCTGCACAAGGCAGCATGTCTCGTCATGGAGGCCTATGGCGGGGAATTCCCTGTTCACAGCCTGGAGGAGATGGCTTCCCTGCCCGGGGTCGGGCGCTCGACGGCCGGCGCCATCATCAGTCTGAGTACCGGACGTAGAGCGGTTATCCTCGATGGCAATGTCAAGCGGGTGCTGACGCGCCTGCACGCCATCGAAGGTTGGCCCGGTCGTACCTCGGTCGAGCGGATACTTTGGCAACTCGCCGACCGCTATACCCCCAATACTGACTTGCCTGAGTATTCTCAGGCGATGATGGATCTAGGAGCGATGGTATGCACTCGAGGTAAGCCGAGCTGCCTGCTGTGTCCTTTCGAGGATGTCTGTGTCGCCCATGCCAGGGGGGAGGAGCGTCGTTTTCCCGAAAGCAAACCCAAGAAGCGCCTGCCCGAGCGCCAGACGTTGATGTTATTGCTGTATGATGACGCAGGGTGCGTCTATCTCGAGCAGCGTCCGGGGGCCGGTATTTGGGGAGGACTCTGGTGTTTCCCGCAGTTCGACGATATGACGTCGCTGGAAGACTGGCTGGCAACGTATTCTCCTGGCGCTTCGGTCGAGGATATCTGGTCGGTATTCACACACACTTTCAGTCACTTTCGTCTTTTCATCACGCCGGTACCCGTGCATTCGCCTCATGGTGTGGCAGTGAGCGATTGCGGAGGCTGCTGGTATGATCCTGTCAGCCCTCCGAACCTTGGCTTGGCTGCACCGGTCAAGGCTCTTCTCGAAACACTCACATCCGATGCCGTATCATCGCCGACACACCGATAGTCAGGAGTTGTAGTCATGTCGCAAACCGTATTCTGCCGCAAGTACCAGAAAGAGCTGGAAGCGCTGCCTTTCCCTCCGTTGCCCGGCAAGAAAGGGCAGGAGATACAGGCCAGTGTATCCAAGCAAGCCTGGGAAGAGTGGCAAGCGTTGCAGACACGTTTGATCAATGAGAAACATCTCAACATGCTGGATCCGCAATCGCGGGAATACCTGATGGAGCAGATGGAGCGTTTCCTGGATAACCAAGAAACCGACCAGGCTGAAGGCTATGTACCGCCGGAGGAGTAACCCCAGGCATTGTCCGGCATCTTTTTGAAATGGAAGCCTTGACGGGGTAAGGCCTTTCTAGTTTAATACGCGCCGTTGGCACGGCCAGATAGCTCAGTCGGTAGAGCAGTGGATTGAAAATCCTCGTGTCGGCGGTTCGATTCCGTCTCTGGCCACCATATGCTGGGGTATAGCCAAGTGGTAAGGCAGCGGTTTTTGGTATCGCCATGCGCAGGTTCGAATCCTGCTACCCCAGCCACGCCAACCCGCATTGCGTGTATAGCCGGCATAGCTCAGTTGGTAGAGCAACTGACTTGTAATCAGTAGGTCCCGGGTTCGACTCCTGGTGCCGGCACCAATCAAAAGCATTGTTTTTCAATCGCTTGCGAGATATCAAAACCGCCTGCCGAGGCGGTTTTTTGTTGCTACCCAGTCGCCTTCACTGTAACTGCCATCACTTGCCGTATCGCTGTCCTCGCAGTAGTATCGGTCCTCCCCGCCGGTGTAGCTCAGTTGGTAGAGCAACGCACTCGTAATGCGTAGGTCGGTGGTTCGAGTCCACTCACCGGCACCATGTTGAGGAGAGTATCACGATGCGCTTCGTGCCGAGTTTCAATGATGGTCAGAAGTATTCCGAGGCACTTGGCAAGATCGTTTGTGTGGGTCGGAATTACGTTGATCATGCCAAGGAACTGGATAACCCCGTTCCTCGCGAGCCGCTATTGTTCATTAAGCCCTCGACCAGTGCTGTGCCATTGGAGGACGTCATTAATGCGCCTTTTTCGCGGGGTGAAGTGCATTTCGAGACCGAGCTGGCTTTGCTGATTGGAAAAACGCTCACTGATGCCGATGAAACCGAAGCCCAACGTGCCGTCGTGGGGATTGGTTTGGCACTGGATTTGACACTGCGGGATGTTCAATCTCGTCTGAAAGAAAACGGGCATCCCTGGGAGAGGGCCAAGTCCTTCGATGGCGCCTGTCCGATGTCGAAGTTCCTGCGGGTGGATGTGGTGCCCAATTGGAACGCGCTGGCCTTTCGCCTCGATATTGATGGCGAGCTTCGCCAGCAAGGAGAAGGAGCCGACATGTTGTTTCCGGTACCGACGCTACTATCGGAAATGAGTCGGCATTTCACGCTGCTGCCCGGAGATGTTGTTCTGACAGGCACGCCCGCGGGTGTCGGACCACTGCCGAGAGGCTCCAGACTGGAATTCTCACTGACGGGCGGACTCAGCGTTGCCACGACAGTTGCCGAGTGAGTGAACTGCCTCCCGCTCATTCCAGATACGTGTAGCCTTCCAGACCGGCGGTCAGATCGTTCAGGAAACGCTGCTTTTCATGAGCAGAAAGTGAACTCTTTTCCAGTTGAACCGCCAGTCGCTGACGAAGGACATTGGCATCAAAGTTGACGTAGTCGAGGACATCGCTGACGGTATCGCCGTGGATGTGATGGGATAACCGCCATTGCCCGTCGGCGTCTATGGCCGCATCTACCGAATCCGTATCACCGAACAGGTTGTGAAGGTCGCCGAGAATTTCCTGATAGGCTCCGACCAAGAAGAATCCCAGTAATTTCTCTTCTCCCTCACGCCACTCCGGGAGCGGCAGCGTGGATTCGATACCCTGTCCATCGACATAACTGTCGATACGACCATCTGAATCGCAGGTAATGTCCTGGATAATGCCTCGACGGGTAGGCGTCCGGTCCAGCCCAGTCAAAGGTAGCACCGGAAAGATCTGCTGTATTCCCCAGACATCGGGCATCGATTGGAACAGAGAGAAGTTGACGAACAGTTTGTCGGCGAGCTTTTCGGCCAATTCGTCAATGATTTCACGGTGGGCACGGTTGCGTGGATCGAGAAGTGAACGCAACAGTTCACACGCCGCAAAATAGACCCCCTCGCCTTCGGCCCGGGCGGTGATGTCGGTCAGTCCCATGACATAACGGTCCTGCAACTCCCCCATTGCCTGGACTAGGTCATGATAGGCCTCAAGAAGCCCCCGGGAGGCTATCATATCGCTAAGGCGTTGATATACCCGCCATAACTCATCGACCATGGGATCGCCATTGACGCTAGGCTCGGGCGGATGGACATTGATACGCTCCTCGCTGATCACGTTGGTGATCAGTACGGCGTGATGGGCGGTGAGCGCACGGCCGGATTCACTGATGACATGCGGATAGGGTAGCTTGGCGTCGTCGCAGGCCTGCCGAAATGCCGAGACCACTTTGCCGGCATATTCATGCATCGAGTAATTGATCGAGCATTCGTTACGCGAGGAGGTTCCTTCGTAGTCGACTCCCAGGCCGCCACCGACATCCACGGTGTCGACCGGTGCCCCTAGTTCGTGCAGGCTTTGATAGAAGCGAGCACATTCCCGTAGTCCGCGCTGGATATCGCGAATATTGGCGATCTGCGATCCCAGATGGAAATGGATCAATTGTAGGCTTGAGAGAGAGCCGGTCTCGCGTAAGCGCTCGATGACCTTCAGGATCTGTACGGCCGTGAGACCGAATTTGGATTTCTCGCCTCCGGTATTCTGCCACTTGCCTCTCCCGACAGAAGATAGCCTGGCTCGGAGCCCGATTCGCGGCGTCACCGCCAGCCGGCTGGCCTCTTCCAGGATCAGTTCGAGTTCGGAATACTTCTCCACGACGAGGTAGACCCGGTGGCCCAGTTTTTCCCCCATCAGTGCTAACTGGATATATTCACGATCCTTGTAGCCATTGCAGACGATGAGTGAGGGGCTGTCGCCGGAAAGCGCCAGTACAGCCAGCAATTCGGGCTTGCTACCGGCTTCCAGGCCCACTCGGTCATGGCCGCGTTCCTGGGTTGCCAGCACTTCCTCGACGACACGCCGCTGTTGGTTGACCTTGATCGGATAGACGGCCGAATAGCCACCGGAATAGCCCTCACGAGACATGGCATCATCGAAGGCGGCACACAGTTGTTCGACGCGGTCATGGAGAATATCGGTGAAGCGAATCAGTACCGGGAGACGCAGGTTGGCGGCGCGCACTTCCTCGGTGAGTGCGGCGAGGGGAAATGCCGGGCCATCGGAATGACTGCCCAGCGGCCTGACCAGTGCATGGCCGTCGTCATCGACGTCGAAGTAGCCACTGCCCCACTGATCGATATTATAGATACGACGAGCGTTGGCAGCGGGTGATGTCATGCCGGACTCCGTTGGGGTAATGGCAGTGAGCCTTCATTGAGGCGGGTCTTCAGAATCGTTCGAAACCGCTGAGGGTCATGTGGCGTCAGGTCGTGGGCTGGCGGGTCGACATAGATGACCAATAAACGGGATAGCCAATAACGCAACGCGGTCATGCGCAGCATCATCGGCCACGCATTGCGCTCGGCATCGGTCAGAGGGCGTTCAGCAATATAGGCTTCTAGAATGGCGTCATGGCGTGCCTTGTCAAGATGCCCTGCCTCGTCACTCGCCCAGTCGTTGATAACGATGGCAAGATCGAAGAGCAGATCGCCGGTGCAACCATTGTAGAAATCGATGATGCCGCCCAACCGGTCTCCTTCGAATAGCGTGTTATCGCGGAAGAGGTCGCCATGTATCGCGCCCTGTGGCAATTCCGGGGCATCACCGAAATAGCTCTGATAGGCGTCCACTTCATCCGCCATCAAGGCTTGGTCGTCTGGCGACAGATAAACCAGGACACGGTGGTGCATGGCCACTAACCAATGCAGGTCGCGTGGATTGGGGCGATGGCCGTCAAAATAGCGAGATACGCAATGCATCCGTCCCAGCGTGTGTCCCAAGGCCCGGCATTGAGACAGGTCGGGGGCGCTCGGTGAAGTGCCCGGTAATCTCGGAAACAACAGTGCGGGGCGGTCGGCGAGACTCTGCAGTGCTATGCCTTGACGATCGTGCACGGGACCCGGTACCGGTAGGCGATGGTCTGCCAGGTAATCGAGTAGGTCGACGAAGAAAGGCAATTCATCATGATCGCCTTGTTCGAACAGCGTCAGTACGCAGTCGCGCTGGTCGGTGGTAACGAAATACGTGGTATTTTCGGTACCGCTGGCGACTCCTTCCAGATGGGCCAGCGTACCGATGTCGAAGCGCGATAGAAAGTCGATGACTTGAGTTTCGCTTAGCGGAGTAAATACAGCCATGTGTCTCTCGCCAGGGTTGCCAAGCGGCACATTGTACCGTCTTGTTGCCCTGATGCACGAACCGGATCAATGTTGGTGTTTCGCTATGATGTGCAGTACGGCAGTGGCAGGAGACGTGATCAATCATCCTCTTGTAGCCATTGCGGGATTTCGGTGCTTCCGTTCGTCTCGCGTTCGAAGTCGCCATCGCCTTCATGGTCGACCAAGGTATAGGCGCCTCCCTCTTCAGGAAGAATCTCGATGGCATAAAGCTGGCCCTGATAGCGATATTCACGAATGGTGCGATCATCTTCCTGACGTTCGGTGACGTCAGGCTCCTGAGCCAGCACCCAGCATGAACAAGCCAGCAACGTCGTGGTTCCGACGGTGGTGACCAAGGATTTGATGGTGCGCATGACGACCTCCTGCCAATAGGCTCGGGGAGTGGTTACCGGTTTGACAACACTGTTTTGAAATCACTTCATTCCGGCATTGATTTTACCCAGAGGACGCCGGGCCAGGCTCCAGCCGGCGATGATGAATGCCAGCATCCCGATCAGGATAGCCGTGAAATGGGCGCCAAGATCGATGGCGAGCCCTAGAATGGCTGGCGCGATACCTGTGGAAAAGACCATGCAGGCGCTTAAGGTGGCGCGCAAGCGTCCCAGATGTTCCGCTCCCCATAGGCGGATGAGAACGCTGGTGGCAATGGCTTCTTGCATGCCCATCCCCAGGCCACCGCCAATCATTAGCGCCCAGATACTGATATCGCCGCCCAATGTAATGGCGACCATCATTGCCAGGGTGTAGGGAATCAAATAGAGCCGAGCAACCCGCGCCGGACCGAGCTTGTCGACCCAACGACCACCAAGTAGTGCACCGGGTAGCTTGGCGATCCCCATGCCGGCCAGCGCCAGAGCATAAGTGGATAAGGAGGCTCCCAGGTCGGATGTCATCTGGGCTTGATAGATGAACAGGCCGGTCATTGTGATGGGCAGCGCCATCAGCAATGGCAATATCTGCCAGAAGTGACGTTCGCGGAACGGACTGGGCCCCTCTCGGCGTTTTTGCCGGTTCGGCCTGGCGCCGGGAGCCGCTGGCCAAGGACCACGTAGAAGCAGGGGGAGCCACAGGCAAAGGAGCGCGGCGCCGAATATCCACCAAATGAGGCGCCATTCGAACCAGATCAATAACGTGGCGATCAGCGGAGGGAGGGCGATTTCTCCCAGAGGGATGCCCAGGTTCACCAGTCCCAGAGCGCGCCCTCGATTTCGGGTAAACTCGCGCCCTGCCAAGGTATTGCCCAGGTGTGTCATCATGCCCTGTCCACAGAACCGGACCAGCCCCAGAGCAATAAGTCCCACTGCCCACCAAGGAGACAGGGTCAATATCAGGACACCGGCTGTCATGGCGATCAACGTGGTCAATGCAAAACGGCGGGGGGGAATCCAGTCGATGCTGGGGCCGATACGGAGCATGGCGAAGCCGGCGCATAGTGTCACGATGGCGTAGGCTGTACCGAACTGGCCTGCACTGAATCCGAGATGTTCGGAGATTGGCGCCTGAAACAACCCCACGAAATAGCTCTGTCCCAGGCTTGAGGAAAACAAGGCCAGGAAAGCGATGCTAAGCAGTTGCTTGTGGTCACGCAGGAGGCTTCGATACCCCATATGTCTCCTTAATCGGACTCCGTTCCCAGTGACAATGGAGAGATATTTTATCAGGCTTGGCCGCTTCGTGCCTGACGAGACACGGTCGACTGCGTATCATGAATTGAATTGCTGCATTCAAGGAAGGTAACGCCATGGCCGACAGTCCCATCGTCCTCGTTGACGGTTCGTCATACCTGTATCGCGCTTTTCACGCCTTGCCGCCACTGACGGCGTCCAATGGTCAGCCGACGGGAGCAGTGAAAGGGGTGCTCAGCATGCTGAAGCGCTTGCTCAAGGATTACCCGCAGAGTCCCATGGCCGTCGTTTTCGATGCCAAGGGCAAGACCTTCCGTGACGAACTGTTCGAGGAGTACAAGGCGCAACGCCCTCCCATGCCCGATGATCTCAAGGCTCAGGTCAAGCCACTACACGAATGTGTCAGGGCGCTCGGGCTACCGTTGCTCTGTATCGAAGGCGTCGAGGCTGATGACGTGATCGGGACCCTTGCCCGGCACGCCACTGAAGCCGGCCGAGACGCCGTCATCTCCACGGGTGACAAGGACATGGCCCAACTCGTCAATGGGCATATCACTCTGGTCAATACCATGAAGGGCGAGACACTGGATAGCGAGGGCGTAAAAGAGAAGTTTGGCTTGCCACCTTCATTGATTATCGATTTTTTAGCCTTGATGGGTGACAAGATTGACAATATCCCCGGTGTGCCCGGCGTCGGTGAAAAGACGGCCCTGGCACTGCTGCAGGACATCGGTGGACTCGACACCCTGTATGCCGATCTGGACAAAATCACTACCTTGAGTGTGCGCGGAGCCAAGAGTCTGCCCAAGAAGCTTGAGGCGCATCGCGATCAGGCGTTTCTCTCGTACCAGTTGGCCACCATCAAGACCGATTGCGAATTGCCGGTGGGGTTGAGTGATCTCGACGTGGCCAAGCCGGATCGCGACCGTTTGCTCGAACTCTATCGTGATCTTGAATTCAAGGGGTGGCTGGCAGAGCTCCTTGAAGGCCAGGACGAGGGAGTCGATGATATCTCGGGCGGACAGGCCGTAAGCGAAGGCTCCAGCCAGGATAACGATCCTGCCTCATCGGCCGAACGTCGGGATGTCATGATTCTGACTCGGGATGAGTTGGACGCCTGGGTCAAATGTCTCCATGAAGTCGATACGTTCTGCTTCGATCTGGAGACCACCAGTCTCGATTACATGGAAGCGGCCATCGTCGGGATAGGCATTGCGATCGAGCGCGGTGAGGCCGCCTATATACCGGTGGCGCATGATTATCTCGATGCCCCGGTCCAGCTCGACCGCCAACTCGTGCTGGATACGCTGAAACCGCTTTGGGAAGATGACCGTAAAGCCAAGATCGGGCAGAATCTCAAGTATGATATCTCCGTGCTGGCCAATTACGGCATCGACGTTGCGGGCGCTCTGGATGACACCATGCTGGAGTCCTATGTGCTCAACTCCACGGCCACGCGTCATGATATGAACTCTCTCGCACTCAAGTACCTGGGAGAGACGACCATTCATTTCGAGGATATCGCCGGCAAGGGGGCAAAGCAGCTTACCTTCAACCAGGTCGACCTGGAGCAGGCGCTGCCTTATGCCTGTGAAGATGTCGATATTACCATACGCCTTCATCATGAGTTGCGTCCCCGCGTGGAGGCCGAAGGGCGCCTCGCTGACGTGCTCGATACTCTGGAGCGGCCGCTGATCAAGGTCCTTTCGCGAATAGAGCGCAATGGCGTGGCATTGGATACCCAGCGGCTGCAGTCGCAGAGCCAGGAGCTGGCGTCACGCATCCACGACATTGAGGGGAAGGCGTTCGAACTGGCCGGCCGTGAGTTCAACCTGGGGTCCCCCAAGCAGCTTGGTCAGATTCTCTTCGAAGAGCAAAAGATTCCCGTGATTAAAAAGACCCCCAAGGGAGCTCCTTCCACGGCTGAATCAGTGCTGGAAGAACTGGCACTGGACTATCCCTTGCCAAAGCTCATCATGGAGCATCGAGGACTGTCGAAGCTCAAGTCGACATACACGGACAAGCTGCCTCAGTTGGTCAGTGCCAAGACCGGACGATTGCATACCAGCTATCATCAAGCGGTCACAGCAACTGGCCGACTGTCGTCGAGTGATCCCAACCTGCAGAACATTCCTGTTCGTACCGACGAGGGCCGAAAGATTCGTCAAGCCTTCGTGGCTCGCCCCGGCTATCGTATCGTGGCGGCCGACTACTCTCAGATCGAGTTACGTATCATGGCGCATCTTTCCGAGGACAAGGGGTTACTTGACGCGTTTGCCAATGATCTCGACATCCATGCGGCAACGGCGGCTGAGGTCTTCGGCATCGATATGGAGAAGGTCTCCAGCGATCAGCGGCGTAGTGCCAAGGCCATCAACTTCGGCCTGATCTATGGGATGAGTGCCTGGGGACTCTCTCGCCAGCTCCATATCGAACGCAATCAGGCTCAAACGTATATCGACCGCTATTTCGACCGTTATCCGGGAGTCGCTCGCTATATGGAGCGGATTCGTTCCCGAGCGGCCGAGGATGGCTTTGTCGAAACGGTGTTCGGTCGGCGGCTCTATCTGCCTGAGATCAAAGCACAGAACCATGCGCGCCGGCAGGCAGCGGAGCGCACTGCCATCAATGCGCCCATGCAAGGCACGGCTGCCGATGTCATCAAGCGGGCAATGATTGATGTCGATCACTGGTTGCGGCAGTCGGACTTCGATGCCTGGATGGTGATGCAAGTCCATGACGAACTAGTTTTCGAAGTCAGGGACAACCAGGTCGATGACTTCACCGGTACCGTGACGTCTCTCATGCGGGATGCCGCTGAACTCAAAGTGCCTCTGATCGTTGAGGCCGAAAGTGGGGCCAACTGGGACGAAGCGCACTGAGTCTACCGGCGCTGTTGCATGAAAAGGCCCGCGGGGTCCACCGCGGGCCTGTAGGTCAGGGCGAAGCCTGAGCGCTGATCAACGCCAGCCGACGCGATCGAAGATACGCACCGCCTCGGGATTATTCTCACCGAGTTTGCTGATATTGATGTCATCCTTCTTGAAGTCACCCCAGGATTCGAGCACCGGGTCCTTCTTGATGCCTTCCACGACCGGGAATTCATTGTTGCCGGAGGCGAAGGCTTCCTGTGCTTCATCGGAGGCGAGAAACTCAAGGAACGCGATAGCGTTGTCGCGATTGGGCGCTCCCTCGACGACACCTGCACCGCCAACGTTCACGTGTGCGCCGCGGCCATCCTGATTGGGGAAGATGATGCCAACCTTGCGGGCAGCCTCACGCTCGGCGTCATCGTCGGATTTGAGCAACCGGACATAATAATAGTGGTTGGCTACAGCGATATCGCACTCGCCGCTGGCAACACCGAGGATTTGATCGGTATCCCCCCCTTCGGGGTCGCGCGCGAAATTATCGACGACACCCTGAGCCCATTCTTCCGCCTCTTCGGTACCGTGATGGCCAATCATGGATGCCAGAAGGGACTGATTGTAGATATTATTGGACGAACGAATACAGACGCTGTCCTCGAAGCGGGGATCGGCAAGATCTTCATAGCTTTCGATCTCACCAGGATCGACATTATCGCGATTATAGTAGATCGCACGTACACGTTGGCTGAAGCCGAACCATTGACCGTCGGGATGACGCATGGAATCGGGCAGCCGCTCATTGAGCTCGTCGGATTCGATACCCTGAAAGATGCCTTCCTGCTCGGCACGCCACAGGCGACCAGCATCGACGGTCATCATGACATCGGCTGGACTCGCTTCCCCTTCCCGCTCGATGCGTTCGATGAGCTGATCCGAATCGCCTTCGAGCACGTTGACTTCGATGCCGGTACGTTCGGTGAAGGCGTCATAGAGGGCTTCATCCGAATCATAGTGACGAGCGGAATAGAGATTGAGTTCATCGGCCGAGACGGTGGTAGCAAAGGCGGAACCCGCCAGCAGTGCGGTCAAGGGAATCGATAAACGATAGTGGTTGAGCATCTTGAGCCTCATGGGTTGTTGTGGCTGTGTGGAGTATTGCACGGTGCAAATGAACAATAATAATTAGCATTTCGTGTTTCGCATTGAACATCCTTGGATGACGACCGTCAACCTCTATCGGCTAAAAGCGGGGGTTGCCAAGAGGTAACGACAATGGAGCAAAGCCAATACGGGACAGATTGACTCGTATTAGCATTGGCAGCGCGATACCATGCAGTTTGCCGTCAATGGATTAGTTGTGTGCCCAGCCGATGATTTCCCGATCCGAAGCGAACCGTCGCCAAGCGACACCGTCACCTGCCCGAGTGCTCTCCATGCAGCACATTCATCACCGTTACGGAAAACTCGAGGCGGTGCATGATGTCAGCTTGGACGTTCATTCGGGGGAGGTGGTATGCCTTTTGGGGCCATCTGGATGCGGTAAAACCACCCTGTTGCGTATTGCCGCAGGCCTGGAGGACGTTCAACAAGGGAGTGTGGCGATCAATGATCACTCAGTGGCTGCGTCGGGCCACCGATCTCTGCCGCCGGAGAAACGCAATGTCGGCCTGGCATTTCAGGATTCGGCACTGTTTCCCCATCTCCGCGTCATCGAGAACGTCACTTTCGGTATCAAGTCCCAACCGAGTGGCCAACGACGTCAACGGGCGCTGGACCTGTTGGAACAGCTTGGCATGGCGCGGTATGCCAATGCTTACCCGCATACCTTGTCGGGAGGCCAGCAACAGCGGGTTGCTCTGGCTCGTGCGTTGGCACCGGAGCCACAGGTGATGTTACTGGATGAGCCGTTTTCCAGTCTGGACGCACGGCTGCGCGACAGAATTCGTGATGACACCCTGCATGTTCTCAAGCGAGCTGGTGCGGGAACGTTACTGGTGACGCACGACCCGGAAGAGGCGATGTTCATGGCCGATCGTATCGCCTTGATGAAGGCGGGGCGTGTCGTACAGATCGGCACACCGCGGGAGCTTTATTGCTATCCGCGGGATCCCTTCGTCGTGACGTTCTTCGGTGATGTCAACGAGTTGAGCGGCCGTGTCCAGGGGGGGGGCGTTCAAACCCCTTTGGGACCAGTCGATGCGGGGGGATTGCCTGATGGGGCGTGTGCTCAGGTATTGATTCGCCCCGAAGCCCTGCATGTGGCCGAACTCCCTGAATCGGGGACATCTCATCGGTACAGCCACGTGATCATGGCGAAATTGCTGGGCAGGACCAGTTTGTTACATATTTGTGCTCATGGTCAGACGGGCCAGGAAGCGCACCTTCATGCCCGTGTTCCCGGTGTCTTTCTGCCGGCGGAGGGGCAGCCGATCTCGATTCGGCTCGATCCGTCACAAGTCTTCGTCTTTCCGGCGGCTACCGGGGCGCGAGCGGCGCATGGCGGCACTCAGGAAGATTACCGGGAGTATGCCCACAGCGACGATGGCTAGCGATGATGTAGCCGCCTCGGCCAAGCGTTCATCGGAAGCCAGATTATGCGCTCGCACGGCCAGTGTATCGAAGTTGAAGGGCCGGAGAATGATGGTTGCCGGCAATTCTTTCATGACATCCACGAATACCAGAATACCGGCTGCCAGCAGGCTGCCACGCATGATGGGCGTATGTACTCGGCGTAGCGTACCGCCGGCGGTATGGCCAAGTGTACGTGCAGCGGCATCCATTGCCGGTGTCACCTTGCCGAGACTCGCTTCAACGGCATTGAATGATACGGCGAGGAAGCGCACGACATAAGCATAGATGAGGATAAAGGCCGAGCCACTGAAAATCAGGCCGACCAGCATGTCGTAGTGCGCGCGCGTCCAGGCGTTGATTTGATTATCCAGCCATGAAAAAGGAATCAAAATACCCACGGCGATGACCGAGCCGGGGATGGCATAGCCCATCGCTGAGATACGGGTAGCCGTACGAGTTACCGGACTGTCGTGGAGCCGGGCACCATAGCTGAGCAGCACAGCGAAACCGACAGCGATGACCGCAGCAATCACCGCCAGTATCAGGCTGTTACCGGCATATTGCATGAAATTGGCGCCAAGTCGCGCATCTCCTTGCTCGATGGCGAGATGGCCGAGTAGTACGCACGGCAGGATGAAACCGATCAATACCGGTGTGGCACACGCGATGTAGGCGCCCATAGCACGCCAGCCATGTAGCGGGAACTCCGGCAGTTGCTGATAACGGCTGGAGGTATGGAAATACTGACGTTTTCCTCTGGACCATCGCTCGAGCAACACGAAGAGGATGACGAAGGCAAGCAGGCAGGCGGCGAGCTGTGCTGCGGCCACCTGCTCCCCGAGACCGAACCAGGTGCGATAGATACCGGTGGTAAACGTATCGACGCCGAAGAATTGGACGGCGCCGAATTCATTGAGGGTCTCCATCAAGGCCAGGGAGACCCCGCCGACGATGGCCGGCCGGGCTAGAGGCACGGCAATTCCGGCGAATAGACGCCATGGTCCTCGTCCCAGGGTCCGTCCCACATCGAGTACGCAGACCGACTGTTCGAGAAACGCGGCACGAGCCAACAGGTACACATACGGATAGAGTACCAGCGTGATCAGTGTGGCGCCGCCGCCGAGCGAGCGAATGCTGGGGAAGAAATAGTCATCGCGCCCCCAGTCGAACAGTTCACGCAGCCAAGTCTGCAAGGGACCGGCATATTGGAGGAAATCGGTGTAGGCGTAGGCGATGACATACGTCGGCACCGCCAGCGGTAGCAACAATGCCCATTCGAAGAAACGGCGACCCGGGAAACGACACATCACGACCAGCCAGGCGGTTCCGGTGCCGATGACAAAAGTGCCGATCCCGACTGCTGCCACGAGAACCAACGTATTGCCGATATAACGACTGAGCACCGTGCTGGCGAGGTGCTGCCAGATGTCGTTCGTAGGCACGACGATATGAGCGAGGATGATCAATACCGGTAGCGCCACGATCGCCGCGATGACAAGCGTTAGAACAGTCCAGGGACTGAGATGTGACGTGAGTCGTCCGGGAAGCGAGGTCGATCTGGGACTGGTGGCACTGAACAAGCGGGCGCTCCTTTCAATGGCATGGCCAGACAGGGGTTGAGGGCGTCATGATGAGAAATCAGATAGTATCAGGTCGTACATTCGACTTCAGCAGCGAGGGGAAGTGTCTCTGATGCCGGCGAATGAGAAGCCCTCCGGGACAGTGGTCGGAGCGTCGCAAGTGACATCGGCAACGTCCGATGACCCCGTTATTGAAGCATTGCAGTCCTGGTCATCACAGCTGCAGGTGCAGCGATGGCGAGGGTTGCTGTGGGTGACCGGGGAGAGCGGAGATTGTTACCGCCGTGCTCGAGCCATTTGGGAGGGTATCCGGTGGACGGTGCCGATATGGGTGTCCGCCGTGGCACCTGCCTGGATGGCGGACGACGAGCATTGGTTATCGCCGGAGAAGGCGCGCACGCGCCTCGGTGGAGAGTGCGACCTGGTCGTCATGGATGCGGTCGGAACCAATGACGGCTTTGATCCGGAGGCCTTCGGGATCCTCTCCGGTGCGATTACGGCCGGGGGGCTGCTGGTTCTGTTGACGCCGGTCGACTGGGGCTGCCGCCCGGATGCCGATTATCGGCGTCTGGCCGAATACCCTTATGAACCGTCGCAGTTGTCGGCACATTATTTGCGACGATTGTCTCGCCACCTGACTCATGCAGATGACATCGCTCACTGGCCGGTACTGGAAGCGCTGAGTCTGCCCCCGCTGAAAACAAGCCATTCACCGGCGACGACATGTCACGATCCCGACTGCCTGACGTCGGATCAGGCGTTGGCCGTGAAACGTCTGACTCGCCTGCGTCGCCGTCGCCCACTGGTTATCACGGCGGACCGCGGCCGGGGTAAAACCGCGGCGCTGGGAATTGCCTGTGCACGTCTGCTGATGGCCGGGGAGCGTGACATCTGGGTGACGGCGCCGCGTTCCAGTGCGGTAGAGGCATTGTTCGAGCGCTTGAAGGTGCTATGTCCTGAGGGTGAACGACAGCGTCACTGTTTCACCTTGATGGATGGTGATAGGGCACATCGGGTACGCTTCGCTGCTCCTGACGCATTGACTGCGCTGGATGAAGATGAAGAAGCCCCCGGCGGTCGTGGGAGTATATTGTTGGTCGATGAAGCCGCTGCCATTCCTGCGCCGTTACTTGGGTACTGGCTGGTGGTGTTTCCCCGCATTGCCTTTGCTACCACCGTGCACGGCTATGAGGGCGCGGGGCGTGGATTCGCCTTGCGTTTTCGCGATCGGCTCGACCAACTGACACCCGAGTGGCGCGGCTGCCACATGGCCGAGCCGGTGCGCTGGGCATCCGGCGATCCGTTGGAATCGGTGACATCCCGGTTGTTGATGCTGGACGCTGAACCATCGGAAACGGTTGTGTCGGCCGGCCCGACTCCGGTTCGTTGGTCACCTGCGATGCTGGCCAGCGATGAGATACGACTGCGAGCGCTTTTTGGGCTGTTGGTCCAGGCGCACTATCGGACGCAACCCAGTGATCTTCGGCGCCTGCTGGATGGTCCTGGTGTTTCCCTGGCGGGAAAGGAGGTCGCCCGGTCACCTGTGGCTGTCGTGGTGACCGTGGATGAAGGGGGATTCGATCGCTCACTTGCCGATCAGGTCGCGCTTGGCTTCAGACGCCCACAGGGACACTTGCTGGCGCAGTCATTGGCGGCGCATGCGGGTTCTCGACAAGCGTTGACTTCGCGGGTGCGCCGAATATGGCGGATTGCCGTACACGAGAGCTATCGGCGCCACGGTTGGGGCGCGCAATTATTGTCCGGCGAAGTGAACCGTGCGAGCGACGATGAGATCGATTTGCTGGGAGCCAGCTTCGGCGCTGACCCTGGACTCATGGCGTTCTGGCGACACCAAGGCTTCCGAGCCGTGCGTGTGGGGCTGACAAGGGAAGCCGCCAGCGGTGAACATGCTCTCATGGTCGTTCGTGGTACCAGTGCGGCAGGCAAAGAGCTTGCGAACGCGCTGGCCAATCGGTTTCAGGCACTGTTGCCCGCTCTGCTGGCATTCGAGTTACGTCGTCTCGACCCCCTGGTGGGGGCCGCCATATTGAGCGAAGGCGATGGGCAGACACTCTCCGCCGACGCATGGCGCGACGCCGAGGATGTCATCTCGGGCAACCGTGAGCCTGGCCTCGCGCGGCCGGCGTTGCAGGCATTGACTCGGCTGGGATTGCGTCAAGGCGCGCCGTTGAATGATGATGCCTGGCTGTTGGTGGCCGTGCTGTTTCAGGGACGTGATCCGGCATGGCTGGCACGGCGACTGTCGCTGTCGGGAGGGAAGCAGGTGAGACAGCGCTTGAAAGAGGCACTGGCACGCTGGCGGCGTGGCCTTGACGAGGGCTGGGCGTCGGGATGACGACACGAATGATAACGACACATGAGCGAGGCGATTCCATGAACGAGCATCTCGATACGCTGGAGCCACAACCGCTGTGGCGACATTTCCGGATATTGTGCGAGACCCCGCGTCCTTCCGGCCGAGAGGAGGCGCTGGTCTCCCATCTTGAAGCTTGGGCCGATAGCCAGGGTCTCGCTTACGATCGTGACAGTTTCGGCAACCTTCGCATTTGCAAGCCGGCCACAACGGGTCATGAGTCGGCGCCGGGTATCATCCTCCAGGGACATCTGGACATGGTTGCCGAGGCCAATGCCAGCCATGACCACGATTTTACCCGTGATCCTATCGACACCTATATTGCCGATGGCTGGCTGCGTGCCCGCGGGACGACCCTGGGGGCTGACAACGGCCTCGGAGTCGCGGCGGCACTGGCGATTCTCGAAGATACCTCTTTGATTCATGGGCCACTCGAGGCCCTGTTCACACTCCAGGAAGAGACCTCCATGGGGGGTGCCCTGGCACTGGATGACAACTGGCTCGATGGCGATATCCTGCTGAATCTGGATTCCGAGGACCGCGAACAGGTCTTCATCGGTTGCGCTGGTGGTGCCGATGTCGTGGTCGAAGCTGGTTTGCCGACCCAGGACGTGCAAGTGGATGAGTCCATCGTGAACGTGGCACTGACCGGTCTGCAGGGGGGACATTCCGGTCTTGATATCCACAAGGGGTTGGGAAACGCCAATCGCTTGCTGGTGCGTGTGTTGCGCCATCTGCAGACATACGACGCGCGTCTGATCGATTATCGGGGTGGGGCCCTGCGCAATGCGATTCCGCGTGAAGCCTTCGCTACATTGGCAATGCCGGCTGGTGCGATCGATGCCGCATCGGCGATGGTCGATGAGCTGCAGTCGGTGTTTCGTACCGAGTTGCAGGGCGTGGATGATGCCGTGAGCGTATCCCTGTCACCGGTAGAGACATCACACACTGAGCAGGCCTTGACGCCGCCGGCCAGCCGCTATCTGATCAATGCCCTGCATGCCGCTCCCTGCGGTGTGGAACGCATGAGTACCGATGTGCCCGGTGTGGTCGAGACATCGAACAATCTCGGGGTGGTAGTGCTGGATAACAGCCGGTTCTATCTCTGTGCCCTGGTGCGGTCGTTGCGCGACAGCGCAACGCAAGACATGGCCGATCGGTTCGCTGCACTGTTCGCTCTGATTGGTGCTGAGACGCGGGTCGAGAATGCCTATCCTGGCTGGACACCAGACCCGGAGAGTCCGTTGCTGGCTCGCTTCGTGCAATTGCATCGGGATACGCTCGGCAAGCAGGCTGACGCCAAGGTGATCCATGCCGGCCTTGAGTGCGGGATTCTGGGAGGTAAATACCCTCACCTATCCATGCTGTCCTTCGGACCACAGATCCGAGGGGCCCACTCTCCCGACGAACGGGTCGAGCTGGATTCGGTCCCCGAGTTCTGGCGGATGTTGCGCACCTTGATCGAGGATCTGGCCACGGCCGATCCTGCTAGTCGGCACGAATAATGAGGACCGGGACGCCTCCGACCGTCACCAAGGGGACAGTGTATGAATGCCTGTGGTGATGACGCCGGTCATGTCGTGGCGGACGGCGGTCGTAATGAGGTCTGGTAGGGGTGCGATAGCTTCGCCAGTGGCGCCTGGGCTTGTGAGAGCGTTGCAGGCTTCTGTGATGCCATTTTCCGGCTTTATGATCCGAGTCATGATAGTGGTGATGATAGGTGTGGTAGTGATATCCACCACGTCGGTCATGATCAGCGAAGGCGGATGTAGCCAATATCAATGGCAAAACCAGCAGTATGCCGAATAGCAGGCTGCGCAGGCTGTATGTCATGAACGTGAAGCGGTCCATGGGTTGTCTCCGTCGACACTCGGGCGGCATGTCGGTCGATGCCGTTCCCATACTCTGAAGTATATCGGCGGTGGTGATATTGTGGGGGGATGAAGGCGCCGTTTGTGTGACTTTCGCGATGCTTTCACAGTCTGTCGCGGCATGGCGACGGTGTCAGACACGGAAAAGACTGACGTCGCCCGGACAGGGCGACGCCATCATGGCATGCAGCATGGGACTCGGGGCGGGCGGAGCGAACGGTTACACAGCGCACGTCAGCCGAGATAAGCGCTCAGCATCCACACCGTTTTTTCCTGTTCACGGATATAGTCACTGACCTGTGCCGCGGTACCTTCGTCATCGGCATCGGAGGCCAGCGAGAGGATCTCACGCTGCAATTCGATCAGGTTCTGGTAACCCTGCATGATGCCCTTCACACAAGCCTGACCGTCACTGACATTCTTGTCTTCCTCGATACGAGAGATCTTCACGTAGTCGCTGTAGGCATGGACGGGCTGGGCACCCAGCGTCAGGATACGCTCCGCCACTTCATCGACTTTCACCAACAGGTCGGTGTAGAACTCTTCGAACTTGGTGTGTAGTTCGAAAAAGTTGGGGCCCTTGATGTTCCAGTGATAGCCCCGGACGTTCATGTAGAAAATCTGGTAGTTCGCCAGCAGTTCGTTGAGCTTCTCCGCCAGACGATTGGCGTTGTCGGCATGCAGGCCAATAGCATTCGTCTCACTCATGGGACCTCCTTGATCCGGAATCGATAGTTCGATGATTTTACGCTGCGCAAAAACAGGCGGTAAGCAACATCGGGCGATGGCTACGATAGGGGCTGTCAATGGCATCGTTACCGGAGAACATCTTGGCGACGCTCCCTGTTTTCAAGGCATTTCGCTGCTGTATGCGGTGATGATCCGGATCAGGCTCTCACTGCGCTCAGCGAGTAATTGGGGGCAGCGCAGCAAGGCGTCGTCGAGACTCATGGGGCCATCGGCGAGTGCAAAGGCAGCAGTGACGCCCTGCGCATGGGCTGCCTGCCATCCCGTACCCAAACGGCCCGCCAGCACCACGGTGGGCACATGATGGCTCATGGCGCGTCGAGCGATCCCGATAGGTGTCTTGCCGGCCAGGCTCTGCCCATCGAGTTGTCCTTCGCCGGTAATGACCAGGTCAGCCCTGTCGAGCAAGGCATCGAAGCCAACCTGCTCCATCACCAGGTCAATGCCGGGGCGCAGGCTGGCGTTGAGAAAGGCGCTGGCGGCGAATCCCATGCCACCGGCAGCGCCGGCACCGGGTCGCTCGCGCTCATCATGGCGCAACTGATCGGCTGTCAGGTCGGCGAAGTGAGCGAGCGCCAGGTCCAGGCGTTCGACATCGGCAGTCGTCGCCCCTTTCTGAGGGCCGAATACCGCGCTGGCACCATGTTGGCCGAGCAGCGGATTATCGACGTCGACGGCAGCTTCGATCGTGACATCCGCAAGACGGGTATCGAGCCCGGACAGGTCAAGGGTCTCCAGTTGCGCCAGAGCCGCGCCACCGGGCGGCAATGTCTTGCCTCGTCCGTCCCGAAGCGAAGCGCCCAGGGCGGCCAGCATACCGGCGCCTGCATCGTTGGTGGCACTTCCTCCCAATGTCAGCAGCAGGTGGTTGGCACCGGCGTCGAGAGCGGCAATTATCAGTTCCCCCACACCATATGTCGTGCTGTGCAGTGCCGTACGCTCATCAGGTGTCAGGTGTTGCAAGCCACACGCTTCGGCCAGTTCGATAAACGCGGTCTGATACTCAGCCAACCAACCCCATGTGGCTTCACGTTCGCGTCCCAGTGCATCGTGGACGGTGATTTGTCGGCGCTCCGCACCGGTGGCGGCGAGTAGGGCGTCCAGGGTACCTTCGCCGCCATCTCCCATTGGGCAGAGGTGGCAGTGGGCCGAGGGCAAGCCCAGTTGCACGCCTTGTGCAATGGCCTGGGCGGCGTCCCGGGCGCTCAGGGCATCCTTGTAACTGTCTGGTGCAATAAGAATGTTCATTGACGTTTCTCGAAGGCCGGTGAACTGTGATGGTCTGCCTAGCTTAGCGGGGTTGTTGCCTGCTCTGAAAGTGGGGAAGTCATCAACTGGTATCCGTCAGTAAGGCAACTTACACTGCCATCAGGACATGTCGGGAGAGTGCCATGAGGATATCGCTGTTGCTGCTACTGGTGTTGTCGACGGCAGGATGCGCCACTGGCCCCGTCATGATGCCGGAATCGCCCCATCGACCAGCGGCAACGTGCCAATGGGACTATGACGGCGAAGATGATACCTACATGGTGCGCCGCGTGGTATCGGCCCTGGAGGCTGATGGTTTCACGATAGTCGATACGGAAGTGGCGCTGGGACTGACGAGTGCCGAGAAGCGTCGCTCGATGCCGGCCTATCGTGACTTGTATGCACCTCGTTCTTCTATCGGGTGGTTCGGAGGGGGAGGTCGGGGGCGTTTCGCCAGTGGATTCTCGATGGGATTTCAACACTACGTGGGGCCGGATCCACAACGCGTGGAACGCATCTCAGTGCTAACGACGAACGGTCGAGGCCGGATATCCCGCATGATCCTGATCATCGATGCGGATGGACGTGTACGTGATTCAAGCAATGCCAGCGACGATGCATTCTGTCGCACGTTTCGTGATACTCTCGAACGCCAACCGGCTCGGGTGGAGGGCGCGTCATGAAAGGTCGCTTTCTGATTCCATCCATGCTTCTGATGCTGGCGGTCACGGGATGCACGACGACGCCTTTACCCGAGCAGCCGCGGGCACAGGTCATGGCCGTCGACGCTGGTGCGGCATTGCAGGAAGCGGCGCTGATGTTCGCCGACAAGGGGTATGTCGTGCGCTATGCAGATGCCGACTTGGGACGTATCGATGCCGAACGTATTGGTCGGCCAGCCTACCGAGTACGACTCGAAGTGGTCGAGCAAGGGGATCGAGTCCTCGTTTCCTTCAGCGGGAGACGCGGGTCTCAGCCGATCGATCCGGTCAGTTTCGACCCGCTACTTGCCGAACTACAGGCGCGTTTGGGCAGGTCGCCCTGAGTCAATGGGATCAGAGCGATAGTCCGTCGAGCAGGACCATCAATCGTTCCTGCATAGTCTGCAATCCGGCGTCTGCGTAGGGGATCGGCGTACCTTGGCCCCACACCGGCCCGGGCCAGGCATCATCGTCACGCTGTCTGACAATGACGTGCATATGCAGTTGCGCCACTATATTGCCCAGGCTGGCGAGGTTGAGCTTGTCGCCTCCCAACGAAGCCATCATGGCCTGCCCCAGCGTCGTCGCTTCCCGCCACAGCTGCATCTGATCCGTTTCATCCAGATCGTAGACTTCCTGCACATCGGGACGCCGGGGTATCAGAACGAGCCAGGGAAAACGGGCGTCATTCATTAGCCTTACATGGCATAGTGAAAGATCCGTCAATGGCATGGTGTCCCGTGCCAATCGGGGATCGAGGACAAAACGGGTCATGTCAGTGCCTGGACCAAGGATTACGGCCATTATCGTATCTCGAAAACGCATGATCTGACAGCCGGGGTAAGGAAAGGGAAACCATGGATATGCTAATCATGGAAGGGGTGGCATTGGTCGGCATCGGTGTCATCGCCGGGTTTATCAATGTGCTATCGGCAGGTGGCTCGATGATGACGCTGCCCCTGCTCATGTTTCTGGGGTTGCCGCCTCAGGTGGCCAATGGCACCAACCGTGTCGCCATCGTGCTGCAGAGCATATCGGCGGTGGGAAATTTCCTGCGTGCAGGGGCCAGTCATATTGGCTTGAGCTTGCGGCTGTCCGTCCCGGCAGTGGTGGGGTCACTACTGGGCGCCTGGCTGGCTCTACAAGTCTCTGATGCGTTTTTTGAAACCGTATTGGTCGTCGTGATGGCGGGGTGTTCCGTGATGCTGCTATGGCCGCAGCCCCATGTCGCCACACGTACACTGACGCCTGAGCATCTGACCACGAAAGTCTATCTGGCCATGTTCCTGATCGGCATATATGGCGGCTTTATCCAGGTCGGGGTCGGTGTGCTGTTCATTGCCGTGCTTTATCGCATGCTGCGCATCGATCTGGCTCAGGTCAACGTGTTCAAGGTCTTCATCATCCTGATCTACACCCTGCCTGCGCTGTGCGTATTTCTCTATCATGACCAAGTACGTTGGGGGTATGGCTTGTTGTTGGCTATAGGCAGCATGACTGGTGCCTGGTTGGGGGTGCGGGTCAATATGGGGCCGCGCGGGGCGGCATGGGTCAAAGGACTCACTCTGGTGGTGATCATTGCCATCATGTTGAGACTTCTCTTGACGTAAGGGCGGCAACTACGCGTTCGCGAGGATGGAACTGTGCTAAATTAACGGATAGTTGGCATATACTCCCGGGAGTCGAAAAAATGAAACGATGGCTGGCGGCTGCACTGACAGTATGTTTGCTGGTAGGCGTTACAGGATGTAATACCATGCGGGGCTTGGGCGAAGACATTGAAGAAGGAGGTGAAGCGGTTCAGCGCGCCTCCGACTGACAGCCTCGGCAGCTCTGGTATGCACGTTCGTGTCTGGGCTGCTAGGGTGGGTGATGAGTTGCTTGTGTCTAGGGACACGAGACAATCATTTCCCGTTGTTGTGTTAAGGAGGACATTCCAGTGAAAAAGACCGCAGTCCTGACCTTCGCTCTGTTAATGGTCACCAGTGTATTGGCCGGCTGTAATACCATGGAGGGGGCCGGCGAAGATATTGAGCGTGGTGGCGAAGAGATTCAGGAATCAGCCGATTGATCCCGCAGACAAGCCGACGGATTCACTGATCCCGGGCGGGCCCTATGGCCCGCCTGTTTCATAAGAGAGGACATGTTGCGCATGGACAAGGGAAGGTGGGCATGAGGATATGGAGAACAGTACTGCTGGTGGCAATGAGTTCGACACTGGTGGCTTGTGGTACGCCGAGAAATCAATCGTCTAGTCCCCACGACGAGGCACCGCCGCCGCCCAACGTCAGTGGTAACGGCAGTGATGACGCCTGTGGCGCCGAGTCGGTTCAGGATCGTGTGGGCCGGCCGTTGAGTGATGCATTGCAGCGTGCCATCGCCGAAGAGAGCCAGGCCGAACGAGTACGTGTACTTAGCCCCGGGGAGGCCGCAACCATGGATCACCGCCCTGATCGGTTGAACATCCGGCTGGATGAGGATGATGTCATCGTCGAGATTGGTTGCGGGTGATGGATTCAGTCGGTGTAATGCCCGTCACTCATAACGTTCCTTCCACTGCTGTTTGGCCACTTGTTCTTTCAGTACCTCGATGATATCGACCAGTACCTGTTCGGCGATACGGTCGGTATGGGCATCGACGTGCAGCCAGGCATCGAACCCGCTATCGGCCAGTCGTTCGACGAGGGTATCAAATTCCGGTGAACGCAATCCTTCAATGGCTTCATCGACCAGACGACAGGCAATATCGCTGAGGCTGCTATCCAGTGCCCGTGCGATCTGTTCGCCAAGCGGCAAGCGTTTGAGGCGCTGGATCTCACGGCTCTCTTCCAGTGTCCGGCCGACCAGCGCGCTGACATACCGCATCATGTCGGTTCGGTTGCTGGCGTACGCGCTACCTGCGGTATCTTCCAAACGGCGACTGATCTCGTGGATCAGTTGCTGCTTGCGCGGCATGACGACATCGTCGGAGATGCGCCGCGTCAGTGACTCACTGCCCTTGATCTGCTCCTGCACGTTGCCCAGCAGCCGGATGGCAATACGGTCCGACAACTCCTCCATCAGGATCTCATAATATTTTGAGACGACGCTGTATAGGTACCAGCGCCGGACATCGATCAGATTCAGCCGCTGCAGCCGGTACAGCAGTGAGATGACGCGCAGTATACGTAGCAAGCGGAAACCACCGAGCGGAATGCACCCCAGTACGTCATACCAGTGCACGAAAGGATAGAAAAACCAGCGATGGTAGCGCCGTTCCACAATGGCGGCGGCCCACCCAGCCAGAACATCAACGATGAAGATGGTGACGAAAGCCAGATCGATGGTCAGGAAATTGGCATGGATGTAGTGGTCATAGGCCTCGTGCAGGGTGGGGGACAATGCCTCGAACGCTGCGTTGAGTGGCGGTAGCAAGAACAGGCTATCGACAAGCAAGAGCGTCAGGTTGGTGATGACCAGAACGATGATGATCAGGTCCCAGGCCACATGCAGTCGTTCTTGGGCCAATTTAAGCGGGCGCGGTGAAGATGTATGAGGCATGGCGTCTCCTTATGCCGTTGCCTTCAGCCTAGAGGGCAACCAGGCGCTTGCCCAGATTGTCACCCGACAGCAAACCGATCAATGCGTTTGGTACAGCGCTGAGCCCGCCATGCCGAATGTCCAGCCGCCAGTGCAATTCGCCATGTTCGACCCTGGGGGTCATCGCTTCCAGGAACTCTGGGAAACGGGCGATATGATCGGGAGTGACGAAAGGGATGATCGAGACACCCTTGGAATTCAAGTGGCCGATATTCGTGGGGGCACGTCGCGGCTCCTGCCATTGGTACTGGCTGATGAGGCCGCACACGATGATACGTCCGCCGGGACGCATCTGCTCGATGGCAGCGGAGAAGGCGGTGCCCCCGAGGTTTTCATAATTCAGCGTCAGCCCTTCCGGTATGGCGTGCTGAAGCTGGGAGGGAAAGTCGTCAGCACGGTGGTCGAGAACCGTGGCGAAACCGATGCGCTGCAACCAGTCGCGCTTGTCCTGACGGCCAGCCGACACGATGACCCTGGCACCGGCCTCTCGTGCGAGCTGGGCGGCGATGGAGCCGACGGCGCCGGCGGCCGCTCCGACCAGCACCGTATCATCTGCCTGCGGCTTGCCCAGCAATGACATTCCTAGCCAGGCCGTGAATCCCGTCATCCCTAATGGGTGCAGCCAGCTCAGCGGAGGGTCTCCCGGTGGTGCGCGTCGCAAGCCGTCTCCGTCGTGGGCGATCATTTCCTGCATGGGCAGATGCCCGACGGCCCAGTCACCGGGATGCCAATCCGCTCGTTGGCTGGCGGTTACCTCGGCGATACCGTAGCCTGAGAGAATGCTTTGGGGTGCCCAGTGTGAGATATAACCGTACCCGTCGGACTGCATGCGGGTACGCATGTAGGGATCGACACTGATATATCGGAGCGTGAGTTGTAGCGGAGCCTGATCAGCCTCGGGGGGCTCAACGTCGACTAACGTGAAATCGTCGGTATTCAACTCGCGTTCGGGGCAATGGTGTAAACGCAGTTGCTGCATGATCGGGGGCCACTCTATGGGCTGGCTTCAGGGGTATTATCCTGCTGTTGGGCGTGATCGTGCCGTACCTCCTCATCTTCGGCCTGCTTGCGAAGTTTCTTGCGTAGCGCCGCTTTCTCGAAACGGCTTTTTTGCAATGTCGTCTCGAGCTGAAGCGGCGGCACCTCGGCTGGGTTGCCGGACTCATCGACGGCAACCATGGTCAGGTAACAGCTGTTGGTATGGCGGATCAGCTTGTTCTGAATATCCTCCGCGACGACTTTGATGCCGATCTCCATCGAGGAGCGGCCGACGTGGTTGACCGACGCCAGGAACGTTACCAGCTCGCCAACATGGATTGGTTGCTTGAACAGAACCTGATCCACGGAGAGCGTTACTACATAACGGCCAGAGTAGCGGCTGGCGCAAGCGTAGGCGACTTCATCGAGCTTCTTGAGAATCGCACCGCCATGTACCTTGCCGCTGAAGTTCGCCAGATCGGGTGTCATCAACACGGTCATCGACAATTCATGTTGGCGGGGCAGGTCGTCGTAGGGCACGCTCGGGTCTCCTCGTCATTGTCCGTGATGCTCTCAGGATAACCTGCACCAGGCCATCGTTACAGGAAGGTCAGAGCGGCACTGATGATGATGCCGGTCACGATGAGCTGGATCAGACAGAATCCCATGATGTCCTTGGCCTTCAATCCCGCAATGGCCAGTACCGGTAGTGCCCAGAAAGGTTGCAGCAGGTTGGTCCAGGCATCACCCCAGGCGACGGCCATGGCTACACGCGGAATGTCGGCGCCGAGGGTCTCGGCTGCAGGAAGCATGACAGGCGCCTGTACCGCCCACTGGCCACCCCCGGAAGGTACGAACAAGTTGATGATGCCGGCGCTGATGAACGACCAGAATGGCAGGGTATCGGCATTGGCGAGAGAGGCGAAACTCTGGGCAAATGTTTCCGCCAATCCGGACTCGACCATGATCGCCATGATGCCGGCATAGAAGGGAAACTGGATGACGATCCCGGCACCGCCTTGGATCGCTTCTTGTAGGCTGTTCAGCAGTCGTCTCGGCGTACGGTGCAGTACAATGGCCAGAAACAGGAACAGGAAGTTGACGATATTCAGGTTCAGACCGCCACCACGCAATACGAAGTGATCGACCAGGAATAACAAACCGGGAATGCCGACGAGCCAGGCCAGTGCCCGACTGTTTTCCAGGCGTTCCGCCGGGCGGGAGATATGTTGACGTTCCCGCTGTGTTGTCTTGAGTACCTTGGGATCGACATGAATGCTCTCCTCCTCGGGAGGGAGCATCATGCGATTGACCAGCGGGACAACGATGAACAGTACCATCACCAATACCAGGTTGAAGACAGAGAATATCGTCGAGCCGGTACCGATCACGCCGATGCGCTCGGCGGTGAAATGGCCGTCGGTGGCGATGGTCAGGGGAATCGAGCCGGCCAGGCCGCCATGCCAGACAATGAATCCCGAGTAGGCACTGGCAACCAGCAACCGATAATCGACGCGAACCTGACGTGCCAGTTCCTTGGCGAACAGGGCGCCGACGACCAGCCCGAAGCCCCAGTTAATCCAACTTGCCGCCATTGATATCAATGTCACCAGAACGATGGCGCGTGGGGCGGTCCCGGCCTGTGCCGCCAGGCGGTCAAGAAGTCGCTGAACAGGTGGCGTGTTGGCGAGCATGAAGCCAGTGATCAGCACCAGCAGCATCTGCATCGAGAATTCCAGCAGCCCCCAGAAGCCATCCCCCCAGTATCGGATGACCGCCAGCGGTGTTTGGCGTTCCACACCGATAGCGGCTGCCGAAGCAACCAAGGTCAGTAACAGTACGAAAATATAGGGATCGGGTAGATAGCGCTCGACCAGTCGCACGGCCGGCCGTGACAGCAATCTGAGCATGGCACGGATCCTTGTGTTAAGAGACGGGGTTACAACGCTAACGGATACTTATGGTTTCACGCTATCGACCTTGGTCAATATCGGTATGTCGCCAGTACGTTTGCCGATAATGCCAATAGTACGTGATCAATGTGGCTGAACGTACCAAGGTGAAGGTGACGAAGGCCAGCCATAGCCCGTGATTGCCCCAGCCTCGGGTCAACCACCAGAGCGGCAGGTAAACAGCGAGGCCGATATAGATACTGTTTCGCATCTCCCGGGTCGCGGTCGCGCCGATGAACACCCCGTCGAGCAGGTAGCTCCATACGGCGATCAGGGGCAGGGCAACCATCCAGGGGAGATAGGTGCCGGCTTCATTGCGGACGTCGGGCAGATCGCTCAGCAAGGCGATCAGTTCATGACCCGCCAGAGCGAATCCCAGCGCAGCCAATCCGGCCGTAGCCAGCGAGAAACGTGCAGCTGCTCTTACAGCCTGACCGAACTCGTCCCAGGCTTTACGACCGACCGCACGTCCCGTCAATGCTTCGCTGGCATGGGCGAAACCATCCAGAGCATAGGAGGTCAGCATGATGAACTGCATCAGCACCGCATTGGCGGCGAGTGTGGTGTCACCCTGGCTGGCCCCCTGGGCATGAAAAAATGCCATGGCAAACAGTAATCCCAGGGTGCGCACGAAGAGATGCACATTGACCTGGAACAATTCGGCATAGGCGCTGAGATGCCACAGGTAGCGATGCTGGAAGTGTCCCGACAGCGTACGGAGCTGACGTAGGACCAGCCACAAGCCGAACACCAGGGCCGTGTAGTCGGCGATGACCGAGGCCCAGGCGACACCATCGCTGGTCATGCCCAGCCCGACCACGAACAATAGGTCGAGCACGATGTTGACGCTATTGGTCAGTACCAGGACCGCCAGCGTGACCCGAGCGTTCTGCTGGCCCAGAAACCAGCCGAGGATGACATAGTTGGCCAGTACGGCAGGGGCGGAGACAATACGTATCTGTGCATATTCCGTTGCCAATGCGGTGGCTTCCTGGCTGCCATCGAGCAGCCAGAGGCCGATACGAATCAGTAAGGGAGACAGCACGATCAAGACGGTACCGATGACGACAGCCATCAACAACGCCTGACCGAGCAGGTTGCGAACGATATCATCGTCACCACGGCCCGCTGCCTGGGAGGTCAATCCTGTCGTGCCCATGCGCAGGAAACCGAATCCCCAGTAGAGGAAGCTGAAAAGCGTTGCCCCCAAGGTGACTGCCGCCAGGTAACGAGAATCGGGCAGGTGGCCCACCACAGCAGTATCGACCAGGCCGAGCAACGGTACGGTGACATTGGAAAGAATGATCGGCCAGGCCAGTCGCCAGATACGCGTTTCCTGCGACCGGGCCGGAGACGTGGACATGGGCGTTCCCTGCAGGCTGTCCTGGAATAGAAGCGCCCGGCGATCCGGGCGGAGACTGTCCGAGCCGGTTGGCTCAGGCAGCGGTGATGATGTGGTACTTCTCCATCAGTTGTTCATGACTTTCCTGATGGTTGGGGTCCAGGGGAATGCAGTCTACCGGACATACCTGCTGGCACTGAGGCTCATCGAAATGGCCGACACATTCCGTGCACAGATTGGGGTCGATCACGTAGATCTCGTCCCCCGGTGAAATGGCCCCATTCGGGCATTCGGGTTCGCAGACATCGCAGTTGATGCACTCGTCTGTGATCATCAGGGACATAGGTTACTCCCGGAACATCCTGAGTCGTCTCATTTCTGAGTGTCACACTCAGGTATTATATAGGTTATCCAGCGCTTCGACGACCTTCGGATGTACATGCTTCGATATGTCGCCCCCCAGCCGGGCGATCTCGCGCACGATGGTCGATGAGATATAGGAGTTTTCCACCGCAGGTGTCAGAAAGACGCTCTCGACATGCGGTGCCTGGGCACGATTCATGTTGGCGAGTTGCAGCTCATATTCGAAATCCGAAACGGCTCTCAGTCCCCGCAAAATGATACGTGCGCCTTTTTTGTCGAGCAGTTCCGTCAACAGGCAAGAGAAACCGATGACATCGACGTTATCGAGAGTGGCGACCACATTGCGAGCCAACGCGACCCGGGTATCGAGATCCAGAGCGGGCTTCTTCCCCGGGCTCGATGCGACAGCCACGATGATATGATCGAACATGCGAGCAGCGCGTTCGATCAGGTCGTAATGGCCATTGGTGATGGGATCGAACGTGCCGGGATAGACCACGATATTCATGGCAACATCCTGTACATCAGTCGTTGATGGAACCGAACGGGTTGTCGACGCTGAGTGAGACCGGTTGTCCGTATCCGGGGATATCAATGCGATCAGCTCGCACATCGAGTTCCGGCCCTTCCAGCACACCTTCGCCAAAGCGGTAGACTGCCTGGAAATGCCCCTTGTCGGCATGGGTCTCGTAGTCGGTAGCGCGTTCCAGCGTGACCGCTTGACGGGCTTTCCACCGTTCGAGGGCAGCCGAATCGTGTCGTTTGGTCAGCAAGCGCTCCGTGGCTTCGGGCGAAAGCACCAGTCCGGTTGCATTGTTACCACCGAAGCCCTTGGCATTGATGAAGGCGGCGTCGGCCTGGAACGAAAGTGGCGTTGAGAAAAAGCGCAATCGTTCATCGTGGACATCGTCGGCGACAGCATCCAGAGTGGGAATGCCAGGCAGAAGGCCGTAGGCAAAGCTGCCCAGAGCACTGACGAGTTGATCGCCGCCGGCACTGCCTTGCGAATGTCCGACGAAGGCTTTGATGGCAACGACCGGCCAGTCGTCGATGCCGTAGGCATGGGCGACCCGATCCAGGACATGAGATTCCGTTACCCGGTTCTTGGGCGTGCTGGTACCGTGGGCATGCAGGAAGGTGCGTTGCCGCAGCGCGTCTGGTCCCAGTATCTGGTTGGCCAACGATACAGCCTTGCTCAGGGTAAGGTAATTGCCGATGCCAGGCGCTGAAATCGAGCGTTTCCATCCGTCAGCATTGGTATAGACGGCTGGCACCGAGCCGAGGATCCGGGCACCGAGTTCCAGAGCCAGTTCGTCATCCATCAACATCAGGAACTGGCTGGCTTCGGCAATCGTGAAACCGCAATTGCGAGCGAAAGGACGGCAGGCACGTTGGTAATCGGCATCAGTCAACAGCGTCAGGGCATCCAGCGCCTTGAGGCTGTCATCATCGGCCAGCGCTCCCATGGCCCGGAACCCTTCGATGATTTCAGGTGTGACCGGGGCATCGGAGGTACCGACCATGACGACACGACGTCGTCCGTTGGCGATGTCCTCGACTCCCTGACGCAGATTGTAGAGGAAGCTTGCGCAGGCACCCTGGACAGCCCCTGTCGCCCCTACACTGCCCAGAACATAAGCGTTCAGGAAGTCGGCCGGCATTTGCCCGTACCCTAGAGGCATCTGCTTGGAGGTTGCCCGTTGACCGGCGACGAAACTCTTGAGCAGCCCTCCCCAGCCTTCATCATCCAATTGCCCTATTGAATTGCCGGCATAGACGGCAATGGCATCCGGATCGAGACGCTCGCGCAACTCTTCCCAGGACAGGCCACTCTGCCCCAGGCAATCGGAGGCGCCGAAGACCGTCATCGACAGGCCACGAGGATGATGCACGCTACGGTAGAAACGGCTGGGATCGAAACCCTGGGGCAGTTGTCCGGCAGCCCGCACTTGTGCCATCCGACGCTCGGGGAGCATGACATCCAGGTGGCCGGGGGGAACGGTGACTTCCACCTGACGACGGTCGATTTCGTGAACCTGCCAGGTTTCCGGCAAACTGTCGGGTAACTGGCGGCGACGGATCCGAAACACCAACGGCGCTTCGATATCCAGTCGCGCCTGGCGATTGGCTGGAATACCATCGGTAGTGAAGCGGGGATCCTCGATGCGACGAATCAGGGTGTGATCGAGGACATGCTGATGAAAACGTTCGACGATGTCGGCCTCGTCCAGGGACTGACCATTGGCATCGCGCCAACTACCATCATCCTGGCAGCGGGCCAGACGCATCATCGCTGCCAGGCCAAGAAGCGTGCGAGCCTGCTCCTCTTGAGGCAGAGCGTCAAGCACCGTGCGCCGATATCCTTGGTGGCCCGAGGTTCTGCCGGCGGGGTTGACGCCACCCATGCCGACAATCACCGGTAACTGTGACAAGCCGCGTTCCTCGTTGAGCTGTGTGCAGTCATGCATCATGTTATGAATCGAGTGTCGCGATAATAGCACCGGGGCCGGTGCGGCGTCATGCCAAGCGTTGAACGACCCTGGGGCAATTCATGCAACCTTGGGCCCTAACTTGTATGATACGACTCCATTCCAAGCTGGATGTCCGTGGTTATGCCTCCCGAGCGCCATATCCCTGCCAGCCGCTCCATCAGCAGTAACCAGGCCACTCCTCACCATGACCTGGCCCGTCGGGTGAGTCGTGGTTTGCAGAGCCGTTGGCAGAAGCCTTTTGCTCCACATACGCTGCAGGCCTTCGCCGACGCTCATGATTGGCTTTTATCCCGACAGCGCCCATTGGTACTGGACGCCGGGTGTGGCGTCGGGTTGTCGACCCGCCAACTCGCCGAGCGGCATACCGAGCACGCAGTCATCGGCGTCGATCGCAGTGCCGACCGGCTGTCGCGTGATCATGGCCGACTGCCGGACAATGCCTTGCTGGTACGAGCGGACCTTGTCGACTTCTGGCGTCTGGCGCTTGATGCCGGTTGGCGGCCGGATTTTCATTATCTTCTTTATCCGAACCCCTATCCGAAATCGGCCCATCTAAAGATGCGTTGGCATGGGCATGCCGTCTTTCCTGCGATCCTGGCGCTGGGAGGGTGCCTGGAACTTCGTTCCAACTGGCGACTGTATGTCGAGGAATTTTCCTTGGCCATGGCCCAGGTCAGCAAGATCAGGGCCGAGGTTGAGCCTTGGGATCCCGAGGGCGGATATCTGACCCCCTTCGAGCGCAAGTATCATCTCAGTGGGCAGCCGTTATGGCGACTCGTGACGCGTTTGCCTCATGCCCCCTCGCTGCTGCCCAGCGCATAAGACCAGGGCAATATCATCAAGGCGTTTGGGTGGTTAGAATAGCTCGCGTTTCACTGACAATCAGCGGGGGAGCTTGTTCATGGTGTATGTCTATATGGCCTTGGCCATCGTCGCTGAGGTGATCGGCACGAGCGCACTCAAGGCCTCCAATGAGTTTACCCGCTTCTGGCCGACCGTGTTGGTGGTGATAGGCTATGTCACAGCCTTTTACATGTTGACCCTGGCGTTACGAACGCTGCCGGTGGGCATCGCCTATGCCTTCTGGGCGGGGCTGGGTATCGTCCTGGTTACGCTCATAGGTATCCTCGTCTACGGCGAGAAACCCGACTTGCCTGCTGTGATCGGATTGGCAATGATCGTCGGCGGTGTCGTGGTGATACAGGTATTTTCAAACGTGTCGGCTCATTAACATCCTTCGTTCTTGTGGGTTTATATACATGATAAGACGGCTTGTTGTCTGTTTGAGCCTGGTGTTTCCCCTGACAGCCATCGGGGCAGGCTTTTCCCATCTTGCTCAGTTGGATGAAGAGGGATTCAAGATAGGGGCTCAGGCCCGGTTGCTCGATAATGGCGCAACCCTGGGCGAGATCAATGCCGACCAGTCGTTGTCTCCTGCCTCGGTAACGAAAGCCTATCTGGCGGCGGCCGCACTCGAACGCTGGGGGCCCCAACATCACTTTACCACCCGTCTGGTAACGGCGGCCGATGTGAACGATCAGGGACATCTGGAGGGTGATCTGGTGTTGGAAGGCGGCGGTGACCCGGCGCTGGCTTCCGAGCATCTCTGGCGTATGGTTCAGTCTCTGCATCATCGTGGCATTCGCCATATCGATGGTCGCCTGGTCATCAGTCAGTGGCGATTCGGTCCCGTCGCCTGTGTGACGGAGGATCGTTGTGACGCACGCTCGCGGTCAGGGAATTCCTACAGTGCGCAGCTCTCCTCGGCCGGCATCAACCATGGGAACTGGTGTGTGCAAGTCCTGCCGGTAGGCAGTACCGGTGATAGAGCCCGCATTGTGAGTTGTGACAACCGGGCACCCCTGGTCGGTATCGAGAGTGAAGTGAGCACTGGGGCGAAAGACAGTGCCACCGAACTGTATGCCGAGCGTGTCACCAATGGTGATGGGGACCGGCTGGTTCTGCGAGGCAATATTGCAGCCGATGATTCAGCACGGACCGTATACCGGTCCAGTGCCGATGCGGCTGACCAGACAGCACAGACGCTGTTGACGCTGATCGAGCAAACGGGAATCACGGTGGAAGAGGGCTATGCGCTCAGCCAGACGCCGCCGCCGGAGTCGTCGAGGACACTGGCGAGTCATGACAGCTCGGCATTGCAGGAACTGTTATTACGTACCATGAATTACTCCAACAATTACATGGCCGATGTGCTGGCCCTGAACCTGGTGGGAAGCGCACAAGCCGATCTGAGTCAGGCCGGAGAATCGCTGGAGTCATTCGTCGCGCAGTTGGATGGGCATGGCCCGGCGACATTGCACAGTGGCAGCGGACTGACGCCGGAGAATCGCACGACAGCCGCTGGCGTCAACGTTCTGCTCGAACATATGTACCGTCAGGCGTCACTGTTTCCATCGTTCGTGGCAGGATTGCAGTCACCGGTCAACGGTGTCATGAGGATGATCCGAAAGGGCAGTGATTCGTTCCAGAATAATGTCATGCTCAAGACAGGGACGCTGAATCAACCATTTGCGGTTCGTTCCGTCGCAGGATACTTTCGTACTCAGCAAGGCCGATGGGGAGTGTTCAGTGTCATGGTCAATGGGTCCAGCAACACCCCTTACTTGAATTGGACCAAAGTCCTCGATCCTCTCGCCAAGGACCTGACCGCCATGATCGAGTCCCATTGATCACTCGCTGATACCGTTTGTTGCCTATATAGAGAGCAGAGCCATGAAGCCTGACCATAGAGGTTGGCGTCACCTCGTCAATTCGACCCGCTACTCGCTCAAGGGGCTACGAGCGGCATATCGTAATGAAACCGCGTTCCGCCAGGAAGTGGTGCTTTGCGTCATCCTGCTCCCCCTGGCCTGGTGGATCGGTACTACCCCGCTCGAATGGCTCCTGTTGATCGGAAGTTGCGTCATGGTGCTGATCGTCGAACTGCTCAACAGCGCGATTGAAAATGTGGTCGACCGTATTGGAACGGAGCATCATGAACTCTCTGGACGCGCCAAGGACATCAGCTCAGCCGCTGTCATGCTGTCCTTGTTGGTCGCAGGGATGACGTGGCTGTTGTTGGCATGGCAACGTCTGTGGGGGTGATCCATTGGTCTGTGCCGGGTGCCAGTCCGTGCTCGGTTTCACTATGCTGAAGGCAGGTTCTGCAAGGAGAGAAACATGGCGCTGCCCGACGGCTTCTTGCCCCCGACAGATATCCCGGTACCGTTGCAGGATGAGTTGAGCAAGGCCGAGCAACGTCTGGATGAAGCGTTGGTCCAGGCCGATGCCTATGCCGCTGATCAGAACGGTGATCCTCTCAGCGAGAGCTGGTTAGCGCTTTCGGCATTACGTCGCGATCAGTTGGCTCGTGTACTGGCCACTTCCCCTTATGTGATCGAGACCCTGGTTAATCACCCGGATTTACTGATCCAGTTGGATGCCAATGGTGAACTGGACAATGCGCCGGATGACGAGCTCCTCTCGCATTGGCTGTTTGACGCCCTTGAGTCGTGTGATGAGGAAGGCGACATGCATGCGGTCATCCGGCGGTTCCGCCATGCCCGGATGCTGGGGATCATCTGGCGGAATGTGACTCGCCCGGCGGGTGCTGACATGTGGTCGATTTCTGCTGCGGTGTCATCGCTTGCGGAGGTGTGTCTGGATGGAGCGCTGTCCTGGCTCGAAGCGCATCTGGCACCTCGCTGGGGGTATCCCGTCCCCCGCGACGATGGGAGCCCCCAACGATTGGTCGTGCTGGGTATGGGCAAGCTTGGGGCTGGCGAGCTTAATCTCTCCTCGGATATTGATCTGATCTTTGCCTTTCCCGAAAAAGGCACGACCCAGGGTGGCAAGCGTGAGCTCGATCATCAGGAGTACTTCACCAAACTGGGACAGAAACTGATCACGGCTCTGGACGCGATCACTGCGGATGGTTTCGCGTTCCGTGTCGATATGCGCCTGCGCCCTTTGGGGGACGGCGGTCCTCTGGTCGGCAATTTCTCCATGCTGGCAAGTTACTATCAAGACCAAGGGCGTGAATGGGAGCGCTATGCGTTACTCAAGGCCCGAACGGTGGCCGGTGATCGCGACGCCGGGCAGGAGTTACTTGCCGGTTTGCGCCCCTTCGTGTATCGCAAGTATCTCGACTATGGTGCCATCGAGTCCCTGCGCGAAATGAAGTCCATGATCAACCGAGAGGTCAAGCGCAAGGGGATGGACGACAACATCAAGCTGGGGCGTGGTGGAATCCGGGAAGTCGAGTTTGTGGTTCAGGCGTTTCAACTGATCCGCGGTGGCCGTGAACCCGAACTGCAGGTCACTTCGCTGAATAGTGCACTCCAGCAATTGGCCGAACTGGAGCTCCTGCCTATCGAGGTCGTCGAGGAACTGGATGATGGCTACATGTTCCTGCGAGATCTGGAGCATGCGCTGCAATCGATCGAGGATCGTCAGACTCAGGCACTGCCTGCTGAATCATTGGATCAGGAGCGAGTCGCCCTGGCACTGGGCATGGAAGACTGGCCGGCGGTGATGGCCAGGCTCGATGAAGTTCGTGCCTCGATACGTCAGCATTTCGATGATGTCGTAGCGGATCCGGAAGACGAACACGAGTCAAGTGGCTGTGATGCAGAGATCCAGGACGAACCAGGGATCGCGACTGAAACCTGGCGGGCACTGTGGCGTGGCGAACTGGATGATCAGGAGGCACGAACGGTGTTGTCCGAGGCCGGTATCGCCGCACCGGAGACGGCGTGGCGTCGTGTCAATGAACTGCGGCAGTCGCGTATGGTTCATAGCATGCAGCGGGTCGGTTTCGAGCGTCTGGATGCATTGATGCCGCTGCTGCTTTCAGCCGTGGCGGACAGTGCCACGCCCGATCAGGTGCTGGAACGGGTCTTGCCGTTGATTGAAGCGGTGCTGCGTCGTACCGCCTATCTCGCGTTACTGCGTGAAAATCCCGAAGCGCTGGGGCACCTGATTCGTCTGTGTTCGGCCAGCCCCTGGATCGCCGAGCAATTGACCCGTTATCCGGTACTGCTTGATGAGTTGCTGAACCCGGCGACCTTATATACTCCGGCAGATAAAGACAGACTGGCCGATGAATTGCGTCAGGCACTAGGGCGCATTCCCGAAGACGATGAAGAGGCCCAGCTCGAAGCGCTGAGAGTGTTCAAGCATGCACAGGTCCTGCACGTGGCAGCCTCCGATATTGCCGGGACGCGGGCGCTGATGAATGTCAGCGACTATCTGACTTACATTGCCGAAGTCGTGCTCGAGCAGATACTGACGATGGCCTGGCGCCATCTCACGCGCAAGCACGGGCATCCACAACCGCGAAGCGATGCTACCGATGGTGCCGGTTTCATCATCGTCGGTTATGGCAAGCTGGGCGGTATCGAACTGGGATACGGCTCCGATCTGGATCTGGTGTTTCTTCATGATGCTGCTCCTCAGGGCATGACGGATGGTGCTCGGCCCATCGACAATCCCGTGTTCTTTACTCGGCTCGGGCAACGGATCATTCATTTGCTGACCGCGATGACGCCGTCCGGGACGCTTTACGACGTCGACATGCGTCTGCGCCCCTCCGGCAATTCCGGACTGTTGGTGACCACGCTCGACGCATTCGCGGATTACCAGCGCCAGGATGCCTGGACCTGGGAACACCAGGCGTTGGTGAGGGCGCGGATGGTGGCGGGAGATGCCGCATTGGGAGAGCGCTTCGATGCGGTGCGTCGGGAGATCCTCGGACAGGAGCGGCAACCCGAAGCGCTGCGCGATGAGGTCGTCAAGATGCGCCACAAAATGCGCGATCACTTGGGTAGCAGCGCATTGGACCAGGACGAGGGGCGGTTCGATATCAAGCAAGATGCCGGCGGTATGGTGGATATCGAATTCCTTTGCCAATATGCCGTGCTGTCGATGGGGAGCCGCAATCCTGAATTGCTTCGCTATAGCGATAACATGCGCATCCTGGAAACACTGGAGTCCAGTGGCTGCTTGTCCACCGATGACGCTCGCCACTTGCGGGAAGCCTACTTGGCATATCGGCATGCCAGTCATCGGGCCGCTCTGACCAAAAGCGCCCCCGTATTGCCGGATGAAGTCGCGCAGCATCGCGATCATGTGAGCGCCCTGTGGCAACGCTGGATGAATGAGTGACTCCCAGCGTTGATAAAAAGCACGCGGGATGCCGTAAACCTATCCTGGGCGCGGTATACGACCCATGAATGTCATTGGTAACGAGGTCATAACGTGAAAAAGATCGTTGTACTCCATGGTCCCAACCTCAACCTGTTAGGGACGCGTGAACCGGATATCTACGGCCGGGAAATGCTGGATGACATCAACAACGCGTTACGCGAGAAAGCGCGGGACCAGGGGTGGGATCTACAATGCCTGCAAAGCAATCATGAGGGTGAGCTCGTCGATGCTATCCAAGCCGCATGCCAGGATGGCACTAGTGCGATCATCATCAATCCTGCCGCTTATACACACACCTCGGTCGCGATCCTCGACGCTTTGAACATGTTCAAAGGAAGGGTCATTGAGGTGCATCTTTCCAATGTGCACCAACGAGAACGTTTTCGTCACCACTCATATGTCTCGTTACGCGCGGATGGTGTCATCGCTGGATTGGGCAGTCAGGGTTACCAGGCGGCGCTGGATTCTATAATGACAAGAGAGGGACAGAGCAGGGCTAATGGCTAACGAGGAGTAATGGGCTTGATCGGTTTTTTTAATTACCATCATTCTACTTAGCATGCTATTTTTCTATCATCTGGTGCCCGCCAGATTGTTGTTTCATTGCCCGCATCGATTCTTGATGCATCCCAAGCAATAACCCCCCTAGACCCGCGCCATCGGCACGGGTCTTTTTTTGCACTGACGGGGGCGATTACGACGGTAGCACGCCCTTGGACTTGGCAACATGCGTGGCGATGGCATCCATCAACGGGGGCGAGAGACAGTCGTAGGGCGTCAGCCCCAGCTCCTCGAGCCGCGAGCGAACACGGCCCATGTTTTCCGGCGGTGTCCCCGACTCGATGATCGACGAGACGAAGGCGGCGAACTCGGGACCGGCCCAGCCATCTTCACGGGAAAGTTCAGTGTGAATGAAGTCCAGTCCATGGAAAGGATGGTTGGTGTCCTCGATACGACCAAACATGTGGACACCGCATTCACGGCACGCATGGCGCTGGATCGCTGCGGAAGAGTCGACGACCGAAAGTTTGTCCTCGTTGGCGGTCACGCTGAGTGAATCGCGAGGTACGACGGCCACCATCGAGAACAGGGCGCCTTCCGGTTTCCAGCACTTGGTGCAGCCGCAGACATGGTTGTGGGCGCATTGGGCATTGACGGTGACTTCTACCTTGTTGTCACTGCAATGACAATACAACTTGCCGCCCCCAAAGTCGTCGCGCCCTTTGGGCACACCGTTATCGACCGAGGGATGGATCTTGATGTCACTCATGGATCGTTCTCCTTGGGAGCCCCCCGAAGGCTGTTCGCTGGTTGGATTGCGCGGTGGTTCCTGGGGTCGTTGTTGGTCGGAGGCGTGCTGACGACTGTCACCACGCAAGCTGGCCATGATTCGCGATAGCCACGACATTGGCGTCACCTCCTTGGTTGTGTGCAGCACCGTGCGAATTCCGCCAGTTACCGGGTTGGTAGGTGTATGGGAGCGTCACCTGGCGTTAGCTGCGTATTGTTGTGGTTGTCCGTTGTTACGTTTATGGCTTCCCTTGTCGACATCATCGACATTGGCACCCACTAATGTGGGGGCTGGTTACAGTCTAGGTTAGCTTGGGCTTCCTGTTAGGCGCTGAATGACACAAGCCTATTGCCAAATGACAACAATCACTCTCGTGACGCTCGTTCACTCTCATGTAGCCACCAGCAGCCGGGGAGTCGACCGTCGGCCAGTTGGGTAGCCAGCGTGATCAGGTCACCACTTTCGAGTTGGTCCAACACCCCTCTATCCGTTTCCCACGCCGGATGCGGCCCGTGGTCGGGCTGAGTGCGTAGAGCTTGCCAGCGCCTGGCAATCCCTTCCCACGCGGTTTCCGGCGCACCTACATGTGCCAAGAGATGTTGACGGCGATGTCGGAAGGTAGCGTCGTCCAGAGTCGCCAAGGCTTGGCCCGGATCAACCAGAAAGGTCTCGACCATGCCTTGCAGCGTTGCGATATCGGCATGTGGCGACTGAATGACGTAGCCGAGACGCGGCCAGCCTCCGCCCTCGCGATAACGGACGGCCGCGGCATAACCGAGTTCGCGACGAGTGCGGACCTCATGGTGAAATGCGCCATCGTGGCAACTTGCCAGTAGTTGCATGAGCAAGCGTGTTGCCGGGGTATCGTCCGGCCCATCGACCTGCAGCATAAGGACATTGTCATGGCCCTGACATGACAGAAAGCGCTCGGGCCAGGGAGCGACATGCGTGATCGGCCCATGCGTGTCGGTTGCCGACGAACGAGTGACAGGTATCGTGTCGATCAAACGCTGAAGGCATTCAGGGGATACGGCGTGAGTCATCCAGCCACAGGCCGTCGGCATCGTGGACAAGGTCGCGAGCGGCTGGTCAAGGCGGTTGAGTAAGCGCTGGGCAATGAGCCCCTGAGAGGCATCGTGAGACGACATCGATGGCATGTCGCCCCGGGGCCAGGCGGCGATGACTTGCATGGCCAAGGAGGTCAGTCGTGAGGGATCGCCTTGGGCGATCAGGTAATCTCCGTATCGGTCACTAGCCAGAGACAGTGCCATGCCACGGGCGCTGGCCACCTGCCGTAACGCCAATGTCTTCTGTCGCCAATGCATCAGGCGTGACCGTCGTTGGGTCGGTTCGGCCGGCCAACCAAGGCAGCAGGCAGGCGGCAGTTCGCTTCCCCCTTGCCAGAAATGGATCCCCTCCAGGGGGAGGCGTCGTAATGACGTTTTGCGATGAGCCGGTCGGTATGCCAGACGTGGTGCTGCCCGAAGGGACATGAGTTGGGGGAGGTCACAGTCGATTTCGTGGGGCCGGATCGGGGTATGGGTCTCCGGCACATACGAGGAGACCGATGACAGCGATGGCTGTCGTTCCAGTACCCGGCGATAGGTCGCTGCTAGCCAGTCCGATAGAACGGCCGGCGTCGTCGGTTCGCTGGCGAGGCGCGCTTGCATTGCTCGCCGGCGTGCGTGCATCAGGACCCTCGAGTCGAGATCCTGTTCCGGTCGGGGGGGCGATGCGATGGAATGGCGGTGGTCGTTATCCGGCAGGCGTGCAGCCAAGTCGGAAACGGCAGACTGGCATGTCGCAATGAGGGACAGTTTTTCGGTCACCGCTTGATGTGTATCGACAGACAGCGATAACGCAGGGCCCGTCCCTGTGGGGAAACGGCTCGCTTCGAGATGAGAGATGTCCGGGCCGAGAGAGGTTGCCAGTTGCCCGTCGTTCAACCAGGCAATGAGCCGGTCGAGTTGCTCGGTCTGCCGGACCGATAGGCGCATGGGGAGCGGCCAAAGGAGCTCGAGTCGTATTCCGTCGACAGCCCCTTGTTCTGCCGGTAAACACCATTGCAGATGCCTCGCGCCTTCCTCACGCCAGCGTGAGGGTCGGTCAACGTGCGGTTGGGCGCCAGGCGTGAAGCGGGTACCGGCGTGTTCCAGCCAGCCCAGCATATCGTCCAGCGGCTGTGGGCCCAGCATCGTGAGTTCGATGCGCTCGGCCCGGTAATGGTCGGTGTAAAAGCCCCGTAACGCCTGCTGCAGTGCCGAGGTGTCGCCGCCCAGGCTGACATGATGACCGTGACGAAGCTGACTCGCGGGATGTCGGTGGTGGAAGAAACGTGTCAATGCAGCTTGTCGATGCAGGAGAGGATCGGCGAGCCGGGCTCGGAACTCGGCATCGAGAATACCGACTTCATGAAGAATGGACTCCTTATCCAGCGCAGGGTGAAGCAGCCTGTCAGCCAGCCACTCTGCCCCCGTTTCGGCGGCCGCTGAGGGCAGACGCAGATGAATGTCTGTAACGGTTTCGTCGGTATGAGCGTTGTAGCGACCGCCTTGAGTCGTGACCCAGGCCGTGTCGTAACGCTCCGGGGCACTTTCCAGGAACAGCAGGTGTTCCAATAGATGGGCCAGGCCGGGCCAGGTGTCAGGTTCATCGAGATAGCCGGCGCCGACGGTACCGACCAGCCGGGCCCAGCGAGCCTCGGGGACCTGGATTGCCAGCAGGCGCAATCCATTATCGAGCCGTTGTTCCTGATGACGCATTCCGGGCGGGAGACCGAAGGTAACGTCAGCCTGTTGCATCAGCGATTCCCATGCCTGTCGAAGAATGCCAGTTCCCGAGCGATCATGCGACGCCGGTTGGCGGGATGTCGGATGCCGTGACCCTCTCCGGCGAACAACACCACCTCGGCCTGGTGGCCGGCCTGCCGCAGTGAGGATGCCATGCGTAGTGTCTGGTCGGGAACCACGACACGATCCTGGGTGCCCTGAAAGAAGAGGGCGGGAGCCTGGAAGGCGTCGAGACGATTGACCGGGCTGCGTTGGAACTTGACGCTATCTTCCCCCAATAACCAGTCGAGATAGCCGGATTCGAAACGGTGAGTCTGGCCGGCCAGCCGCAACGCATCCGTCACTCCGTACAGGCTGGCGCCGGCACAATAGCGTGTCCCCGAGGCCAAGGTGTTGAGCACGGTGAAGCCGCCGGCACTTTGACCACGGATGAATAGACGCCGGGGATCGACACGCCCACTTTCGATCAATGCCTCGGCCAGGGCGTTGGCATCCTCGACATCCAATTGTCCCCAGCCTCCGGCCAGGCGTTCGCGATAGTCGCGTCCGAAATTGCCACTGCCCCGCGGATTGAGGTCGGCGACCGCATAGCCATGCTGTATCCAGTAATGGATCAGTGGATCGAAAACCGGGTAGCAGGCAGCCGTCGGTCCTCCATGAATGCGCACGATGAGCGGAGGAGGGCAGGCCGATGTCGTCTTTGTCGGTGTGTAGAGGAAAGCGTTGACTGTTTCCCGGTCGTTGATGCAGATGGACAGCGTTTCGGGGAGTGTCGGTGAATGGGTGGCCGGACTCGCCTGAAGGATCTGATGTCGCTGTTCGGTCAGATGCCAGCGCTCCAGTCTCGCGCTATGCGTCATGCCTTGGGTCAGTGCATAGAGCCAAGGTCCATGCAACCCCAGGCCGATGATCCGGGTGACGTCGGGAAGCAGAGTCTTGAGGCGGCGGCCGCGGGTATCCACTTGAGACAGTCGTGTGCGGCCCTGTTCAAAATGCATCACGATGCCACCATGTTGATGCCAGACATGATGACAGTCGCCCAGCGTCCAGGGGGTGGGGACATGGTCCGCAGCGACATCGCCCAACGGCTGCAGGTTGTCACCGAGCCAGCGATAGGGTTGCCACCAGCCATGATGGTCGCTGATGACGATCAGCTCCCCCTCGTCACTGAAGCGGGGTTGCGTCACCGCCGCACCGCCATCCCATGACAGGCGTCGTTCGATGTGGCCATCTGAACTTAACGTGGCGATGCGCAACCAGGAGCGTTGCCAGGGCATATCGGGCAGCGACCACTCCACCCAGGCGAGCGTGCGTCCATCCGGGGAGAGTGCCGGAGCCCCATAAAAATCGGCTCCCTCGGCAAGTATCTCGCGTCGATGGTGCGTCAATGCGACCAGCCTTTGGCTGGCGTCTCGATGGCTGTCGGTCTCTTCGACAACGATCAGGCGCTGGCGTCGATCATCGGCCAGTAGTCCTCCATAACGTGTCTGTGAGCGGGACCACCAGAATGCCGGCGTTCCGCCTTCAACGGGATGACTCCAGAGCGCTTGGGTAGCGGCATCCACCGTGATGATGCGATCGCCAAGCAAGGCATGGGCACCACCGCCATAGCCATTGACCCGGCTCCCGATGTCGTGACCGGCATGGCTGATGGCATGACAATGCTCGTCATGCCAGCGCCATAGGCGACGGTGTCCACTGTCAGAATCGGTAGCCAGCCAGAAGATACCCGCTGTGGTGACACGCAGGTCGCTGAGTCCATCGGCGGGTAGCGAGGCGGCTGCCAGGTCGGCTTCTTGTGTGCTGTTTGGTCGGATCCTGGCAAATTCGGGGTGGGCCGGCAGTGTCATGCGCGACAGAACACCCGGGATTCATGGACATTGCGTGGCGTCAACTGTGCCGCCTTCCGCTTATCCTCACTGGCTTCGCGGCGCGCCGATTCGATCAGGTGGTGGTGCGGAGAGAATTCGCATACAGGATCCGTCGCCGTCGGGTCGCCGGTCAGCAGATAGGCCTGGCAACGGCAGCCACCGAAATCCTGGTGGCGTTCATCGCAGTCGCGGCAGGGGGACGGCATCCAGTCCTCGCCGCGGTAACGATTGAACGCGTCACTGTCGTACCAGATCCATTCCAGTGAATCATCTCGGGCGTTGGGGAAGGACATCGGCAGCATGCGTGCACTATGGCAGGGGAGTACCGCTCCATCGGGTGCCACGCTCATGAAGATCGACCCCCAGCCGCCCATGCAGGCCTTGGGTCTGTCGGCGTAGTAGTCCGGTACGACGAACAGCAACTGCATGTCACGACCCTCGCGGGAAAGACGCTCACGCCAGCGGACGGTCGTGGCTTCGGCAGTCTCGAGTTGCTCTCGGCTGGGGAGCAGGCCGTTACGATTGAGATGTGCCCAGCCGTAGAGCTGGCAGTTGGCCAGTTCGACGGCATCGGCGTCGAGTTCGGCACAGAGCGCAATGATGGCGTCGAGTTGATCGATGTTGTGCCGATGAAGGACGACGTTGAGCACCATCGGATAGCCGGCTGCCTTGACGGCACGGGCCATCGCCAGCTTCTTGTCATAAGCCTTGCGGGAGCCGGCAACCGCCTCGGCGACATCCGGGTCCGATGCCTGCAGGCTGATTTGGATATGATCGAGCCCCGCCGCATGCAAGGTGTCGATTCTGGCCTCATCGAGACCTAACCCGGAGGTGATCAGGTTGGAGTAGAATCCCAACTGCCTGGCTTCGCCAACGAGGGTTTCCAGGTCGCGTCGCACCAAGGGCTCGCCGCCGGAAAAGCCCAGTTGGACAGCCCCCATTGCCCGTGCCTGACGCAATACATCAACCCACTCTTCCGTCGTCAACTCGTTATTGGTAGTGGCGGCGAAATCCAAAGGATTGGAACAGTAGCTGCATTGCAGCGGGCAACGGTACGTCAGTTCGGCAAGCAGCCATAAAGGCGCTTCCGGTGTCGGCTTCTGTGTGGATGTGGCATGTTCATTCATGATGAATCCACCCCTGCTGAACGGCCTCGTCGAGAAACTCGTGCACGTCCGTTTGCAGTTCATCGGCGGGGGCTTGTGGATAGCGGCTTCGCAATTCGGTGATGACATCGCCGACATTGCGCTCGCCATCAATCAGAGACAATATCGCTCCGGCACTGTCATTCAGCTTTACCATTCCCTCTGGATAGAGCAGTACATGGCGTCCCTGGGCTTCTTCCCACTGTAGACGCCAGCCAGGACGTAAGCGATAGATACGATCATCCTTCATGATAGTCCCCGGTGATAGACACGTTGCTCGGTTACAGTGTGATAGGGTGGCCGCCCGAGCTGATAGGCCATCGTCATGGCATCGAGCATGCTCCAGAGAACGTCGAGCTTGAACTGGAGGATCTCGAGGGCACGCGCCTGGGCCTGGGCCGTCGTACAGAGTGACAGCGCCAATTCCAGACCGTGCTCCACATCGCGTCGGGCTTCACCGAGCCGTTTGCGGAAATAGTCGTAGCCATGGCTATCGATCCAGGGGTAGTGCGTCGGCCAGGTATCGAGGCGGCTTTTGTGGGCCTGGGGGGCGAACAGTTCAGTGAGCGATGAAATGGCGGCCTCGCGCCAGTCCGCACGGCGCACGAAGTTCACATAGGCATCCACCGCGAACCGTACTCCCGGTAGAACGTGTTCCTGAGACCACAATTCGTCACGACTCAGGCCGACCGCTTCCCCCAGCCGTAGCCAGGCCTCGATGCCTCCCGTGTCGTCATCGTGACCATCGTGATCGAGCAGTCGCTGAACCCAGCGTCGCCGCGTGGCGGCATCGGGGCAATTGGCCAGCAGCGCGGCATCCTTCTGCGGGATCATGACCTGATAATAGAAACGGTTGGCCACCCAACCACGTATCTGCTCGGCCGTGGCTCGACCCTCGGCCATGTCGAACTGATAGGGGTGATGAATATGATAGTAGTCTCCCTTTGCCATCAGGGCGGCACGAAAACTGTCGCGGTCGAGTGGCTGACCGTCCGCAGCGGCAAAAGGGGACGCAATCGTTGCCATGCTGGCCTCCCGTGTTCACGATGGTCCTGCTCTCATTATGACGGTAACGACGGGATTATAGTTTCCAGTACATACCATCGTAGGCAACTTCCACCCCTCGCGTGTCTAGCATGGCACGCTCTTCGGAGTGCTCGTCGAGGATCGGATTGGTGTTGTTGATATGAATCAGAATGCGCCGTGTCGACTCTGGCAGGGCATCCAGTTCCGTCAGCAGGCCTGATTCCCCCGACAGGGCCAGGTGTCCCATGTCGGCCCCGGTGGACTGTCCGGCACCAAGACGCTGCATCTCATCATCCCGCCAGAGCGTGCCGTCGACCAGCACGCAGTCGGCGCGTCGCATCCATTCCCGCAGCTCCGCATCGGGTCGCCCCAGGCCCGGGGCATAGAATAGCGAGCCGCCACTGTCGGAATCCTCGATGAACAGACCAATATTGTCACCAGGTGAAGGAGCGCCTCGGCGGGGAGAGTAAGGGGGCGCATTGCTATGGATTGCCACAGCGGTGAAGGTCAGCTCGGGGCAACAGTCGATGTCGAAAGATACATGACGCTTTTCGTCATTGATATCGATGGGGCGCCAATGCAGCCCTCCCTGCCAATGGTCGAGCATCGGGAACAGGGGAAAACCGGTACTCAAGTCCTGATGCACATTGGGGGTACACCAGACATCCAGTGGACACCCCTCGCGCAGCGACAACAACCCTGTGACATGATCGATCTGGGCATCGACCAGCAGCACGGCCACAATACCCGTATCGCGGATGCCGCGGCGTGGATGGAGGGGCGGATTGGCGTTGATCTGGGCACGCACATCGGGAGAGGCATTGCATAGCAACCAGCGGCTGCCGTCAGTGCTCACGGCAATGGAGGATTGTGTCCTTTCGCAGGCGGTGACGCTGCCGGTTCTAACGCCCTGGCAATATTGGCAATGGCAGTTCCATTGTGGGAAACCGCCGCCAGCTGCCGACCCCAGTACCAGTACATGCATATCGACTCTCTCGCTATATCGGCCGGGATAGCGGCCAAAAAACGGGGCGCCCCTGAAATGGAGCGCCCCTATGGGTATATCTCGATCAACGGTTGGCGATATAGAGAGTCACTTCGAAGCCCAAACGCAGATCGGTATAAGCCGGCTTGGTCCACATATACGATCTCCTGTCATGACGTGGTTGCTTTGATACCCGTTTCAGTAAAGCAGTCCTCTGCAGATCTACCTTACTACCTAAGTCTTAGTATAAGTTCGGCGGCGTTGCAATAGGTTGTTTGCCGTCCAGTGGGTCATGATTCAAGTTCAATAAAATCAGTGAATTGAGATTTTTTGTTGAGTCATGTGTGGTAGCTGATGGTGATTATGTACCACACAGCAAAAGTCTTTTGACCTTGTTACTTCGGCAGAATTGGCCGGTTCCCCCCTGTCAATGTTTCAACTTGTGCTAGACCTTCTAATGTGCAGTCAAAACGACACAAAAACTGATTGCTGGAAAGGTCGCCTCCAGCGGCCAACACCAGCACAAGTGCATTGGAGATAAACGCCATGCTTCGGGAATTCAGCTATGCCATAGCGGCTATCGGGTTGGCCGTATCCGCTCAGGCTCATGCCAATGAAAATTTGCTCGAGCTACAAGAAAACCCGGAATACTGGTCGACTCAGCTGGGTAACTATCAGGGCAATCGTTTCAGCAAGCTCGACCAGATCAACCGTGACAACGTCGATGAATTGAGTGCGCAGTGGCAATTTTCCACTGGGGTGCTGCGCGGTCATGAGGGCGGTCCGCTGTATGTCGGTGACGGTAAGCTCTATATCCACACCCCGTTCCCCAACAAGGTGTTTGCCTTGGACCTTGAGGACAATGGGCGCGTGGTCTGGAGCTATGAACCGGACCAGGATTCACGCGTGATCCCGGTCATGTGCTGTGACACCGTCAACCGGGGGCTGGCCTACGCCGATGGACGGCTGTTCATCGGTCAGGCTGACAACACGCTGGTGGCGCTCGACTCCGAGGATGGGGAGGTCCTCTGGGAAGCCGAGAACGGTGATCACACCAAGGGGGAATCCAACACCATGTCGCCGCTGGTCGTGGGTGACAAGGTCATCATGGGCATCAGTGGCGGCGAATTCGGTGTTCGAGGGCACCTGACGGCCTATAACGTCGAAACCGGTGAACGGGAGTGGCGTGCCTACTCCAACGGACCGGATGAAGACGTGAAGCTCGATCCGGAAGAAACTCTGATGATGGGGGAACCTGTCGGCGAGGAGGATCTGGGCGAAACCACTTGGCCCGATGAGGAATGGGAACGCGGTGGTGGTGCACCCTGGGGTTGGGTGACTTACGATCCGGAACTCGACCTGATCTACTACGGCACGGGTAACCCCGGTACCTGGAATCCGGATCAGCGCACAGTCGACGGCGAGCCCGCCGATAACAAGTGGGCGATCACCGTCTTCGCCCGGGATCCGGATACGGGGGAAGCCAAGTGGGTCTATCAGAAAGTACCCTTTGATGAGTGGGACTATGACGGTGTCAACGAGAACCAGTTGATCGATGTCGAGATCGATGGCGAGCAGCGCAAAGGGCTGGCCATCATCGATCGTACCGGCTTCGGTTTCCTGCTCGACCGCGAGAATGGGGAGCTGCTGGTGGCAGAGAAGTTCGCCGAGGAGACCAACTGGGCGGATAGCTACGACATGGAGACCGGTCGTCCCAACGTCAATGAAGAGTACAGCACCTGGCGGCAGGGTGTGGATGTCAACACGACCGACATCTGCCCGACAGCCATGGGCGCGAAGAACATGCAGCCCAGTGCCTATTCACCTGAAACTGGCCTGATCTATGCCGGGATCAACCGGATCTGCATGGACTATGAGCCCTATGAGGTCGATTATACCGCCGGTCAGCCTTATGTCGGTGCCACACTGAACATGAAGCCGGCCCCGCTGCAGGATGAGAACGGCATGGAAGGCCGCATGGGCAGCTTCATCGCCTGGGACCCCGTCAAGGGTGAAAAGGTCTGGGAGGTCGACGAGCGCTTCGCGGTCTGGAGCGGCGCACTGGCCACGGCCGGAGATCTCGCCTTCTATGGCACGCTCGAGGGACACCTGAAGGCCGTCGACATCGAGACCGGTGAAGAGCTGTGGAGCTTCAAGACACCGTCCGGGATCATCGGCAACGTCAATACCTTCCAGCATGAAGGCAAGCAGTATATCGCTGTCCTCTCCGGGGTCGGTGGCTGGGCCGGTATCGGTCTCGCTGCGGGTCTGGAAGATCCCGAGGAAGGCCTGGGGGCTGTCGGTGCCTTCTCGGCGCTCGAGGATTACACGGAGTTGGGTGGTGTGCTGACAGTATTCACACTCCCCGATGCCTGATCACTCGACATATCGATGGATCGCTATCATGTCGCGACAGTAACGTCGGTTTTCGCCAGGGATGGCGTCATGAGTGGCATCCACTGCTTGTTCCGATTTCCAATCAATGGGCTCGCCGGCATCCGCTGTCGGCGAGTCGCGTGAATCCCACGAGTCAATATAAGGGCACGCCGCATGTTCTCGACCAAGGCAAGTTTGACCAAGATGAGGGGCGCCGGGTATTCAGGTGTTCGGTGGCTGGTATGGAGCTTCGTGTTCACCGGGCTGATGTTCGCTGCGTCATCGGTTGTGGCGGGGGAGGACGACGACGACATAACCGACTATACCGTAGAGGACGGCAAGGTCGATCAAGCCACCTTCGATGGTTATGAAGCGTATACGCGAGTCTGCCAGTCCTGTCATGGCCCGGATGGGCTTGGTTCGTCCTTTGCGCCCAGTCTGATGGATATATCCCAAAGCCGTACCTTGGGCGAGTTTGCCGCGACCGTCGCCAATGGCCAGGAAATCCAGCCAGGCCAGGTCATGCCCTCTTTTGCCGATGACGAATATGTCATGAATAACGTCAACAACATTTATCGTTATCTGACGGCACGGGCGGAAGGCGACCTGGGGCGCGGACGGCCCGATGTCATTGGTGAAGAACAAGGCGACGACAAGAACAAGGAGGAGGAAGAGAGCGACAACGGGTCAGAGGAGTAATCCCCATGAGGCAGGTAATCGATACGGATAGCCGCCTTCGTTGGGCCATGGGGGTGGGGGTGGCACTGGTGTTGTCACTGTCCTCCGCCACGGCGCCAGCGCAGACCCCCGAACTGCAGAACCGCCAGCACTTGCGGGTCTGTGCCGATGGTAACAACCTTCCGTTCTCCAACGAGGATGGAGAGGGATTCGAGAATCGCATCGCCAAGATGATCGCCGATGAGATGGATGTACCACTCAGTTATGTGTATGCCCCTCAGGTCATGGGCTTCGTGCGCAATACGCTGGATGCCAGGATCTGCGATGTCATGATCGGTGCGCCGGCCGGTTATGAATTCGTCCAGAACACGATCGACTACTACCGTTCCGTCTATTCGCTGGTCGTTCCCGAGGATTCCGACATTGATGTGTCCAGTCTGGATGACCCGGCGTTGGAAGGCCGTCGTATTGGCGTGATTTCGGAAACGCCGCCGATGACTGTATTGCGACGCGTCGACGCGGATATCGAGGACTATCCATTGCAGGTCGATACGCGCGTGCGGACCCCGGTCCAGGATGCCATCAATGATGTCGCCGACGGAGTGACCGAGGGAGCCGTCATCTGGGGCCCGTTGGCTGGTTATTACGCTGCGCGTCAGGATCCGCCGCTCAAGGTGATCCCGCTTGTCGATGACGACTCGGGGACACAACTGGACTATCGCATCACCATGGGCGTACGACGTGGCGAACCGCAATGGCGAGACTGGCTGAACGACTTCATTGAAGAACACCAGGCAGACATCAATGCCATCCTGTTCGAGTACGATGTACCGTTGGTTGACGGGAATGGCCGTCTCATCCAGCCGCGGGAAACCTCGAGCGAGGAGGAGTCGTGATGAACTGGCGCGATAGCGGCCTGGTCCTGGTGCTCGCGGGTGCTCTGTCACTTACCGGTATTTCCCAGGCCCAGGCACAAAGTGCAGCCAAAGGGCCGCCGGATTGGCCATGTGTCCAGCGCCTGGTGCCCGAACTCTCCTGGGGCTCTCTCTGGACCGGTCCCTCGCTGGATGACCTGGAGCAGGATTGGTGGGACGACGACGACGTCGGCCAGGTTGTCCGTTTTGCCACGGATCGTAAAACGGATAGCGACGAGGCACTGGCTCGCGTGCAGGAGTTCGTCGACTCCGTGGCTGATGATGAGGATCGCGATGAGCGACTGACGCTGCTGTTTGCAGGGCTGTTCGATCGCATCGACAGTGAACGCAGTCGCGTCATCGAGCGGATTCGCGGTGCCGCCCGGGGGCAGGTGGAGCGACTGGAACGGGTTTCGGACGTCGTCGATCGTCTGGAAGAGGCCCGGTCGTCGGAGGAGAGCAATCAGGCGGAAATCCAGCGCCTGGAAAAGGAGTTGCAAATGGAGCAACGGATATTCCAGAAGCGCCAGCAGGCGTTGCCCTCCATGTGCGAAAAGCCGTATCTGTTGGAGGAGGATCTCGGACGCATGGTCCGAATCATTCGCAACGCCATGTAAGCCAGGTGACGCAGGAGTCAAACATGACAAGAACGATGCTGACGCTTTGCAATGCACGGCAGTGCCGGTGGATATCGACCATGACCCGGTGGCTGAGTGCCACGATCGCGGCCGGGGTGTTCGTTACCGGGCCGGTATTCGCGCAGGACGACGCCACTGATGATGATACCGAAACCATCACGATCGGGTACCTGGGCCTGGAGCGTGATCCGGACCGAGAGCCGGTGTCGGTCATCGAGCCGATTCCCGAGAATGAAGGCCTGGAAGGCGCCAGGCTGGCCATTGAGGACAACAATGCGTCAGGCCAGTTCATCGGGCAGGAGTTCCAGCTTGTCGAGTCGATCGTGGCCCGTGACGGGGATGTCGAAGCAGGACTCGAAGATCTCGCCGAAGCCGGCGCGGAGTGGGTCGTGAGTGGCTTGCCTCGGGAGCAACTGGAAACCGTCATGGAGAGTGAGGCGCTGGGCGAGCGCATCGTCTTCAACGCTGCCGCCCCGGATGATGCACTGCGTGGAGACGCCTGCCGGCCCAACCTGTTTCACACCACCCCCAGCCGCCGCATGCTTGCCGATGCGCTGGCGCAATACCTGGGATACAAGGAGTGGACCGACTGGGCGTTGGTCTACGGCAATACTGAAGAGGATGAGCATCTCTTGCAGGCATTCCGGGAGTCCGCGGAGCGTTTCGGTCATGATGTCGTGGATGAAAAGATGTGGCCCCATGAGCCCATGGCGCGTCGCGCCGAAGGCGGTTTCCATGCCATCCAGCGTGAGGTGCCCGACTTCCTGCAGGACCTGGAGACGCATGATGTGCTGGTGGTGGCCGACGAGACGGATTACTTCGGTGAATATTTCCCGTATCAGACTGCGCTCCCCCGCCCTGTGGCCGGAACCCAGGGACTGACCGTTACGGCCTGGCATCGCGCGCATGAATCCTGGGGTGCGGTTCAACTGCAGCGGCGTTTCGAAGATCAGGCCGGGCGCTGGATGACGCCGCGTGACTTCGGCGCCTGGTTGGCGGTGCGCTCACTCGGTGAATCAACGGCACGCATTGGCTCCGTCGAACGCGATGAGGTGCTGGAGTACATGCTCGGTGAGGAGTTCGAGTTGGCAGGGTATCTGGGCTATCCGGTGAGTTACCGTACCTGGAATCAGCAGTTGCGCCAGCCGATTCTGGTGACCGGGCCGCGCGCGGTGGCATCAGTGTCGCCGCAGGAAGGATATCTGCATCCGCGCACGATGCTTGATTCGCTGGGTGCTGACGAGGGGGAAAGCCAATGCGATTTCTGACAACTGGCCTGATGGCAGTGCTGGGAGCCTTGCTGCTCCTGCCGATGACGGCGCATGCCGAACGCATCTTCGTATCCAATGAAAAGGACAATACCGTCTCGGTCATCGACGGGGAATCGCTGGAGGTCGTGGAAACCATCGATGTCGGGCGGCGTCCCCGAGCCATGGTCTTCAACAACGACGGCACGGAACTGTTCGTGGCCGTCGGGGATGACGAGGCCATCGACATGGTCGACCTGGAGACGCTGGAGGTGGTGCGAACCCAATCGTCCGGGGAGGATCCGGAAGTGATTCGTGTCGATCCCAAGCGTCCTTATATCTATGTCTCGAACGAGGACGACAATATCGTGTCGATTCTCGATTACGAGGAGCGGCGCCGCGTCGGGGAGATTCCCGTCGGTATCGAACCCGAGGGTATCGGGGTGAGTTCGGATGGCAAATGGCTGGTGGCGACGACCGAAACGTCCAACATGGCGCATATCGTCGATCTGGACGAGCAGGAAGCCGTCTATCACCGACTGGTCGGGGCCCGTCCGCGTCATGCCGAGTTCAATCACGATGACAGCGAAGTCTGGGTGTCCGGGGAAATCGCCGGGACGGTGTCAGTGCTCGACAGGGACGACAACTTCAATATCAAGCACACTATCCGCTTCGATGTTCAAGGCGTTCCCCGGGAAACGGTACAGGCCGTGGGTGTCGAGATGACCTCCGACGGTCGCTATGCGTTCGTTGCCTTGGGCCCTTCCAACCGGGTTGCCGTGGTCGATCAGGAAACGTATGAAGTACTCGACTATATCCTGGTCGGGCAGCGTGTCTGGCATCTGGCGCTCAACGGAGACGAGAGCCGGTTGTTTACCACCAATGGCGTCAGCGGCGATGTCACCGTGATCGAGGTCGACGGTTTCGAGGCGATCAAGTCGATCCCGGTGGGGCGTTTCCCCTGGGGGGTCGTGGTCGAGCCGTGATGGCGGTGAGTGATGAGACACCACGAACGCCGGCACTCGACGTTCGTGATCTGAGTTTTTCCTATGGCGGCGCTCCTGCCTTGCAGGAGGTCGATCTGCGTATTGCTGTCGGTGAGTTCGTTGTCTTGCTTGGCCTCAATGGCGCCGGCAAGACGACACTTTTCTCACTGGTCACCCGGCTCTATGATACCCGCCACGGCCATATTGCCGTGGAAGGTCATGATCTGCATCGCCAAGCCACACACGCCCATGCCTGCATGGGCGTGGTATTCCAACAGCCCACTCTTGATCTTGATCTGACGGTCAAGCAGAACCTGTTGTATCACGGGGCGCTGCATGGCATGACGCGACGCATGGCGTACGAGCGTGCCATGGAACAGCTAGGGCGGATGGGCATGCAGGATAGCCTGCAACGTCGGGTCAGGCAGCTATCCGGTGGTCAGCGACGTCGTGTGGAAATTGCACGCGGGCTGTTGCATCACCCAAGGTTGTTATTGCTGGACGAACCTACGGTGGGCCTGGATATGGCATCGCGCCGTGCGCTGGTATCCCACGTTCACGAGTTATGCGCCTCCCAGGGGGTGGCCGTGCTCTGGGCCACTCATCTGATCGATGAAGTCTATGCGGATGATCGTGTCGTGGTGCTGGATCAAGGCAGAGTGAAGGCGGATGGTCATGTCGCCGATATCGTCGCCGCCCAAGGGAGCGAAACCATCGGTGCCGCATTCGATCGGCTGGTCGGCAAGGAGACGACACCATGAGAGGAGGTGCCTACTGGCACTGTCTGCGCGGGGTGGTCACTCGTGAGTTGTTGCGGTTCGTGCATCAACGCAGCCGGTTCATTGCCGCACTGGTCAGGCCGTTGGTGTGGCTGTTCGTCTTTGCGGCGGGCTTTCGCATGGCGCTCGGTGTCGCCATGATCGAGCCCTACGAGACCTACATTCGCTACGAAGTGTATATCGTGCCCGGTCTGGTGGGCATGATTCAGCTCTTCAATGGGATGCAGAGTTCGCTGTCGATGGTCTACGATCGGGAAATGGGCAGCATGCGCGTGTTGCTGGTGAGTCCTTTTCCGCGCTGGTACTTGCTGATCTGCAAACTGCTGGCCAGCACACTGGTATCCATGGTCCAGGTCTATGTCTTTTTGCTGATCGCCTACGTTTATGGTGTCCAGGCGCCACTGACGGGGTATGTATATATCCTGCCGGCCTTGCTGGTGACCGGCTTCATGGTGGGAGCTCTGGGATTGCTCTTGTCGACCTTCGTGCGACAGCTGGAGAATTTCGCCGGCATCATGAATTTCGTGATCTTCCCGATGTTCTTCCTGTCGTCGGCACTCTATCCATTGTGGCGCATTCGGGAGGGAAGCTATCTGGTGTATCAGATCGCTTCGTTCAATCCGTTCACTTATGCGGTGGAAACGATCCGTTTCGCCCTTTATGAGCAATTCAACATGACTGCCTCGACGATCGCCATCGTCACGACCCTTGTCCTGCTGACCATGGCGATCTGGGGGTATGATCCATCGCGTGGGATGCTGGCGCGCAAAGGCGGCGAATGACGACACGACATTACTCTGCGGTTGCGGATTCCAGGTAGTGAATCACCTGGTCACGCTGCGTCTCGTCGAGTCCCCAGAACACCATGGCAGTCCCGGGAACGAAAGTGTCCGGATCGGCCAGGAAAGCGTCCAGCGTCTCGGTTGTCCAGGTATGTTCCGCATCTTGCATGGCCTGGGAGTAATCGAAGTCGTCCAGGTCGCCAGCCGGCCGGCCGATCAAGCCATCGAGACTGGGACCGGCCCGATGCACACCTGGATCCAGGGAGTGGCAGCCGCTGCACTGGTCACGAAACAGGCGCTCTCCCTGACGATGATCCCTCGAGTCGGCCATGGACGGTGTGGATACCGTAACCCATAACAGTCCAGTCATGATCCAGGTGAAAGACCTCAGAAGCATTGCAGGTCGGCTTCCGTCTGGGCGTTGCGGAATTCGTCCAGCTGTTCTTCCATTCCGTGCTCGCTGCGAAACAGTACGCCGAGTTCGCCGCGTTTGTCGTGCATGCTCATGATCGTTTCGACTTCTTCGTACTCGCTATAGGGGACCATCTCGGCAATCGTGTCGATGCTGCACGAGCATTTCTGCATGGTCAGGTAGTCTTCGCCATTGGCTGCCATGCAACCGATCACATAGTCGACTCTCGCCTCGGTGGGATAGTCATGCGCATCTTCATGTGCCTGTACCGGAGACGTGACGATACCCAAAAGGCCGATGCAAAGTAGCGCTTTGATCAGGGTCTGGCGTGTTGTCGTTGTTGGTTTCGGGTCCATGTTTCCCCCTTGTTATGAGTGGCGTTTCATGACTTCAACGTATGGCACTTCCCCTGGTTTTGCCATCCCCTTCTGGTATGACATCACTCGTGCTGGAGGCGACCGGAAAGCAGCGATGGGTAGCGCTTGTCCAATTGCTCCTGCAAGGCAGTGACAGCGGGATCCTCACGCCGACGTGGTCGTGCCAGTGACACCTTGAAATCGAGGATGATATGGCCGGGCGAGGCCGACAGGAACAGGATGCGGTCAGCCAGTGAAAGGGCTTCGCGCAGGTCATGGGTCACGAACAGCACCAGCGGCTTGTGGCGTTGCCAGAGTGACTGCAACGAGTCACGCAGGCGATCGCCCGTCGGCATGTCCAGTGAGACAAAAGGCTCATCCATGAGCAACAGCTGGGGAGCGACCACGAAGGCTCTGGCCAACGCCAGGCGACGCTGCATGCCGCCGGAAAGTTGATTGGGCCAGGCATTGAGGAAGTCGCCGAGCCCGACGTCCCGCAGCAGGGTAACGGCCTTGTCGGTGTCCCGGTTCGGCTGAACCAGACGAATGTTGTCCAGACAGCTCAGCCACGGCATCAGGCGCGGCTCCTGGAACATCATGCCTAGACGTTCCACTCCTTGGTTGCCCTGATAGAGTGGCTGCCCATTCCAGTGAATGCTACCGGTGAATTGGTTGTCCAGGCCGGCAATCAAGTGAAGCAAGGTGCTCTTGCCGGCGCCGGACGGGCCGACCAGGGCTATGAATTCACCCGGGGCCGCGCTGAAACGTAGCTCGCGGAGCACGGTATGATCACCGAACCGCTTCGCGTGGATATCGACGTCCAGCTGCTTCATTCCCGCCACCTCGTCAGCCGACGTTCCATGGGCCGCATGAGCAGCGATTCGATCAATAGAATGACGCCGGCAAAGGCGAGCGTGTAGGCCAGGATGCTGGTGATGTCGAAAAACTGGTAATACGAATGCAGCTGAAAGCCGATACCGTTGCTGCGACCCAGCAGCTCCACCACCAGTACGATCTTCCAGATCAGAGCCAGCCCACCGCGGGCGGCTGCCATCAAATAGGGATAGAGCTGAGGCAGATAAACCTTGAGCAGTGTCGTCATGGGAGATAACCGATAGGCGTGCGCGACGGCCAGCAGCTTGGTGTCGACGGCCCGTGCGCCCTCGCGCACCGTAACCACGACCGTGGGTATCTTATTGATCGCGACCGCGGTGATAGCCGCAACATCCGTGAGACCGAACCAGATGTAGCACAGAATGATCGTGACCAGGGCCGGAATGTTGAGCCCCAGGATCAAGGCACCATCCAGTGCGATATCGAGGCGCCGATAGCGGCCCATGGCGATGCCGATGGCCGTCCCCAATGCCATGGCCACCAGAAAGCTGATCAGGACGCGTCCCAATGTGATCGACAGATGGTAGGGCAATTCGCCACTGATGCTGTGCTGCCAGGCACTGGCCAGAACCAGTTGTGGCGGTGGCAGGCGTGTGGAATCGACCCACATCGCGATCAAGGCCCAAAGACATATGAGCCCCAGCAATGAGAGGGTACGTACCAACCAGGATGGCATCGTCATGGCAGGCGAAAGCCATCCCAGAAGAGGCTTGTATCGAGGCGGTCCGCCTCACCGGTGACGTCGCTTCCCCCCTCCCGCGCCAGAATCTCGAACAACTGCGCCGCCGCTTCGATCTCGTCTTCACCATAGCGTCGGGGGATGCCGGCGCGATAACCCGCCTTGATGGCGTCGAACATGGCATCGTCGTCGGGCTTGACCCGTGGACGCAGCGGCTCCCAGGCGTCATCCGATTCCGCTAGCAACTGTTTGGCCTCATAGGTAGCTGCCAGGAAGGTTTGGAGGGTCTCTCGATTCTGCTCGGCCCACTCGCCGTCGAACACCCAGCCCAGCAACGGGGGAATGGTGTCGATGCCCAGTTCGTCCAGCATGGCGCCGAGTGTCAGCAGTGGCTGCATACCCTGCGCCTGGAGACGGGCATTGTAGTGCCAGAAATTGATCGCTGCCGGGAGGTCGCCATCCAGCATCAAGGCATTGATCATGGGCGGTGCGGCGTAGGTCGGTTCGACCTCTTCCTCGAGAATCATGCCAGCGGCTTCCCGGGCGTAAGCGCGCAGTACCAGCCAGGTCTTGTCATTGGCACCGCCGGCAATGCCGAGGGAATGGCCGCGCAGGTCTGCCAGCGAGTCGATATCAGTGTCGGGGTCGACCATGACGGCACCGACCGATAGCGAGAAGGGCGCAAACTGATAGGGATGACCGGATTGACGCTGACGAGCCACCCATAGCCAGTCAGAGACGATCAGGTCGACACGATCACCTTGCAGAGCGACGGCTAGTGCGTTCTCGGACGCGAGAGGGACGATCTCGAGATTGACCGTTTCATCGAGTAGCCCATGGTGTTCGACCGCCTCCAATTCCCAACTCACTGTGCCGAATTGCAGAACGCCAACGCGCAGAGTTTCGGCATGCGCCAAGGGAGAGGACAAGCCGATCACAGTCCAGAACCAAACCACAATGGATAAGCGACGGCACGGCCGACGTGCGTGACGTCTCCGTGCAAGCGGATAGGACATGAACTGGCCTCCCTTTGCCCTTTCGAACAGGAGATTCTTATGATTCTCCCTGGAGTATAGGAGGGCATGCAGGGGGTGCCATTGGACCGTCACACCCCTCGTCAACGCCTGGCGGTCGTCGGCAACAGTCAGCGCTTCTCGCTATCCTTCACTTCATATTGTCCATCCAGCACATCATGCTGGGTCGAGGACGCGTCATGTGACTCAGGGCCTGAGGCGTTACCATCGATATTGCTTGCCTGATCGGCGCGCATCCGTTCCATGCGCTTTTTCATTCGATAGCGGAGGAACGGCAGCATGGCCCAGCCGATCAGCAGAAAAACCAGGCCCAGCAGCGTGCCGATGATCATCACGACACCGAACAGAAGCCAAGTGAGGATCAGGCGCACACCGCTGATTTCGCCTTGCGGACGTGATTGCCTGGCCCGTTCCCGCCACCGTTGGGCAGCCTGCCAGGCTGGATTGTTACGAGAATCGCGTTGGTGATCGTTCATGACAGCTCGCATAGTGATATGTGTTTGGCCTTGGATGGCAGAAGTCGTCCTGCGTTCAGTATCGGGATCGAAACGGGCCGTTGTCGATCGCTGCCTGTCTTGCGATGATCAGTCGTATGTCCGTTCCAACAGCAAGGTAGCCGACATGGACAAGTTCGACCTTAAACTCGATCAAGCGGCTCGTGCGGCCTGGCTTTCCTATGTGGGAGGGCGCACGCAGGACGAGATTGCCAGTCAGCTCGGGGTGTCGCGCCCCGGTGTCCAGCGTTTGCTGGCGCTGGCGCGTCAGGAGGGACTGGTCAAGGTGCATATCGACCACCCACTGTCGAATTGCATGGTGATGTCGGATGCCATCACCAAAGCATTCGGTCTGGAATTCTGCGATGTCGTGCCGGCCGATGCCCAGGCGGCGGACAGTGCGTCTCATTATCTGGCGGTCGCGGGAGCCGAGCGTCTGTCGCGTTATATCGACCGAAACGATCCCTTGACGATGTCACTGGGCACCGGGCGATCGGTCCGTGCCACTGTCGAAGCATTAAGCCGCGTTGAACGACCTCAACATCGCTTCGTGTCGCTGGTTGGCAATATGGCACGTGATGGCTCATCCAACCGTTTCGATGGGGTGATGGTACTCGCCGACAAGACCGGGGGCGATCGTTTTCTGCTGCCGGCGCCGGTGGTCGCGGGGTCCGTGGATGAAAAACATGCACTGCTCAGTCAACGGCTGATTCAGGCTGTCGCCGACGTGGCCAAACAGGCGGAAGCAGGATTCATCGGGATCGGCCGGGTCGATCGTCATGCCACCCTTTTCCAGGATCACTTCATCAGCGAAGCGGAACTCGAGGAACTGCTGGAACTCGAGGCCGTCGGGGAACTGCTGGGGTGGCCGATGAATCAGGCCGGCGAACTGATCGACTGCTCGACCTCCCGGCGGGTCACGAGCCTGCCGCTGGACATGCTCAAGGGCCAGACGCTGATCGGGCTGGCCGGCGGTCGTGACAAAGGCCCGGCGATCCTGGCCTCGTTGCGAGGAGGCTGGCTCAAAGGGTTGGTGACCGATGAGCATGCTGCGCGCTATATCGTCGAAACGGGGATCGATGGTCCCTGAACCGATGGCAATCGGCGAACCACCTGATCCACCTAAAGTATAAGTCAGCAGGCTTTGCTTTTTTTGTGGGTCTGTCCGATCATTTGATCGATCGATGAGTAAATTGATCAGGTTTGAGTGACGAATTCACGACAACAATTCACACGATTATGGCGACAACAACACGGCTAAACGCCCGAAAGGAGCACGTCATGAAGCTAGCCTACGCTATTCCCGCCGCGGGGATCGCCGCCTTGACCTCCGCTTATGCCAGTGCCGAGACAATCACCATTGCGACCGTCAACAATAACGACATGGTGATCATGCAGGAATTGTCCGATCGCTTCGAAGAAGAGCACCCGGATATCGAATTGGACTGGGTCGTGCTGGAAGAGAATGTGCTTCGCCAGCGCGTCACCAATGACATCGCCACCGAGGGCGGTCAGTTCGACGTCATGACCATCGGTACCTATGAAGCGCCGATGTGGGGGGAACGGGGATGGCTCGAACCCCTGGACGATCTACCTGAAGACTATCAGGTCGATGATCTGATCAAGCCGGTACGCGATGGGTTGAGTCATGACGGTGTGCTACAGGCACTGCCCTTCTATGCCGAAAGTTCGATGATGTATTACCGAACCGACCTGTTCGAGGAGCACGGCATCGAGATGCCCGATCAGCCGACCTGGAGCGAGGTTCGCGATTGGGCGGAACAACTGCATGATCCGGACAACGACCTGGCTGGTATCTGCCTGCGCGGTAAACCGGGCTGGGGCGAGAACATGGCGTTCGTCTCCACGCTGGTCAATACGTTCGGTGGACGCTGGTTCGATGAAGACTGGAATCCCGAGCTGAATTCCGAAGAGTGGCAGACCGCCATCGAGTTCTATGTCGAACTACTGGGTGAGTACGGTCCGCCGGGAGCCAGTTCCAATGGCTTCAATGAGAACCAGGCATTGTTCTCCAGCGGCAAGTGCGCCATGTGGGTGGATGCCACCTCGGCGGCAGGTCGCATCTACAACCCCGACGAATCCAGTGTCGCTGATGACCTTGGTTTCGCGCCGGCGCCGGTTGCCGAGACGCCGAAAGGCTCGCATTGGCTCTGGTCCTGGGCATTGGCCATCCCGGCAACCTCCGAATCCAAGGAAGCCGCCAAGACCTTCATTACTTGGGCCACGTCTCAGGAGTACGTCGAACTGGTCGGCGAAGAGGAGGGCTGGACCAGCGTGCCGCCGGGGACGCGCGAATCAACCTACGCGAACGAGAAGTATCAGGAAGCCGCGCCGTTCGCCGACTTCGTGCTGAATGCCATCCGGGAAGCGGATCCCACCGACTCCACGCTCGAGCCCAATCCCTATCTGGGTGTGCAGTTCGTGGGGATTCCCGAGTTCCAGTCCATCGGCACGCAGGTGGGGCAGCAGATCGCCGCCGCGTTGACCGGTGACCGTTCGGTCGAGGATGCCCTGAACGCTGTTCAGCGGTCGGTCGAGCGTGACATGGAACGTGCCGGCTATCTGGATTGAGTTGACGTCCCGTCAGAGGTCGGGCCAGTCCGGCCTCTGACCCTTCCCGATTCCGACACTCCAATAGGTGACCTATGCCTAAACGAGCTTCCGGGCGAACGGTCGGAGGGCTGCGTAGCTTATCGCTTCAAGCACCTGCCGTAACGCTACTATTGCTGTGGATGCTGATCCCCCTGGGTATGACCCTGTGGTTCTCGTTTCAGCATTACAACTTGTTGATGCCGGGCGAGCCGAGTTTCGTCGGGTTGGAAAACTACGAGTACTTGTTCACCGATCCCTCACTGTGGCGTGCGATGGGCAATACGCTGTTGATGGTCGGTTGGATCCTCGTGATCTCCGTGGGGGGCGGGACTCTGTTGGCGGTTCTCTTCCAGCAGGAGTTCAAGGGGCGAGGTATCGCCCGGGTGCTGGCGATTTCGCCCTTCTTCGTCATGCCGACCGTCAGTGCCTTGATCTGGAAGAACCTGATGATGCATCCCGATAATGGCGTTCTGGCCTGGTTGACGGAATCCGTCGGGTTACCCGCCATTGACTGGTTCTCCTGGGTGCCGATGACCTCGGTCGTGATCATCGTGTCCTGGCAGTGGTTGCCATTCGCCCTGTTGATTCTGTTGACGGCGATCCAGTCGCTGGATGAAGACCAGGTGGAAGCCGCCCGCATGGATGGTGCCGGACCGGTGGACATCTTCCGTTTCATCACCCTGCCGCACCTGAAACGAGCGATCAGTGTCGTGATCATGATCGAGATGATCTTCCTGTTGACGCTGTTTGCCGAGATCTACGTGACGACCTCCGGCGGTCCGGGGCTGGCGACCACCAACCTGGCGTTCTTGATCTACATTCAGGCCTTGCTGGATTTCGATGTCGGCATGGCGTCGGCGGGTGGCGTCGTTGCCATCATCCTCGCCAATATCGTGGCCATCTTCCTGGTGCGCCTTGTCGCCCGAAATCTGGAAGAGTAACCGGGGAGAATCATCATGAGTGCCGTTCAAACCAAACGACCCTGGGTGGGAGTGCTGGCTTGGGTGATTGCGCTGATCATCTTCTTCCCGATCCTGTGGATGGTGTTGACAGGCTTCAAGACCGAGGCCGATGCCATTGCTTCGCCAAGCCTGTTCTTTACCCCGACCCTGGAGAGCTATGTCGAGGTACAAGGGCGCGCCGATTATCCCAAGCACGCCTTCAATAGCATCACCATCTCCCTGGCGTCGACACTGCTGGCATTGCTGATCGCCATCCCTTCCGCCTATGCCATGGCATTCCTGCCGACCAAGCGGACCAAGGCAACGCTGTTGTGGATGCTTTCGACCAAGATGCTGCCGCCGGTTGGCGTGTTGATGCCCATCTACCTGCTGTCGCGTGACCTGGGGCTGCTGGATACCCGCACCGGGCTGACCATCGTCTATACCATGATGAACCTGCCGATCGTGGTGTGGATGCTCTATACCTTTTTCAAGGACCTGCCGCGCGACATTCTCGAAGCGGGACGCATGGATGGTGCCAACACCTTCCAGGAAGTGACGCTATTACTGTTGCCACTGAGCATGCCAGGCATTGCCTCGACAGGACTGCTCTCGATCATCTTGAGCTGGAACGAAGCTTTCTGGAGTCTCAACCTCACCGCCTCCAAGGCCGCTCCATTGACTGCCTACATCGCCTCGTTCTCGAGCCCCGAAGGGCTGTTCTGGGCCAAGCTGTCGGCCGCCTCGACCATGGCCATCGCGCCGATCCTGATCTTCGGTTGGATGACCCAGAAACAGATGGTTCGTGGTCTCACCTTCGGTGCCGTCAAATAAGGATTCCCCCATGGCAACACTAGAACTCAAGAATGTCATCAAGGAGTTCGACGATACCCGCGTGATCCAGGGCGTCGATCTCGAAGTGAACGACCGTGAATTCGTCGTTTTCGTCGGTCCCTCCGGCTGCGGCAAGTCGACGCTGCTGCGCATGATTGCCGGGCTGGAAAGTGCGTCGTCCGGCGATATCCTGATCGATGGCAAGCGGGTCAACGACGTCGGGCCGGCCGATCGCGATCTGGCCATGGTCTTCCAGAGCTACGCGCTGTATCCGCACATGACCGTCGAGGACAACATGGGCTTCAGCTTGCGCTTGGCCAAGGTGCCCAAGGAGGAACGGCGCAAGAAGGTCGAGGAAGCTGCACGCATCCTGCAGTTGGAACCCTTGCTGGATCGCAAGCCCAAGGCATTATCGGGTGGACAACGTCAACGCGTGGCAATCGGACGTGCGATCGTGCGCAATCCCGGTATCTTCCTGTTCGACGAGCCGCTGTCCAATCTGGATGCCGCCCTGCGCGTCAAGATGCGCGTCGAGTTGGCGCGTCTGCACGACGAACTCGATGCCACCATGATCTATGTGACCCACGATCAGATCGAGGCCATGACGATGGCCGACAAGATCGTCGTGCTGCAGGACGGCATCGTCGAGCAGATCGGCTCGCCCATGGAGCTCTATCACCATCCCCGGAACCGCTTCGTGGCCGGCTTCATCGGATCACCGAAGATGAATTTCCTGTCTGTCGAGGCTGTCGCCAGTGATGCGTCGGGGGTCAGGGTTCGGCTGCCTGCCGGCGGCGAATGCAGCGTGCCGGTGGATGGAGCGACTCAACAACCGGGCCATACCCTGACCCTGGGGGTGCGTCCCGAGCACCTGGTGCTCGACGACAACGGCGTTCTCGAAGGCGAGATACAGGTCATCGAACGCTTGGGAGGAATGACGTCACTACATATCCAGACGCAAGACGACTTGCTGACGCTGGTGGCTGACGGTGAAGTGACTCACCGGGTACATGAAAGGGTGCGTTTCGGCTTCGAATCGCACCGGGCCCATCTCTTCGGTCAGGAGGGGACGGCGCTGACCAGTCTGCATCGCCATCCGCTGACCGAGATACAGCGACTGGACAACAAGGCATCTTCCAATGGCGAGTCGCGTCACTCATGATCTCGGAGCCTGCCATGGAAACCTTGATTTTCGACTGTGACGGTGTCCTGGTCGACAGCGAGTGCCTCGCCGAGGGGGTGCTCATGGAACGCCTGGGGCAGTGGCTCCCGGACCTTCATCCAGAGCAGGAATTGCGACAGGCGCTGGGCATGACGACGTCGGCGATCCTGGCACACCTCGAGCAACGCAGTCGCTACACACTACCGAGTGACGCCCTGGACCGGATCGATGCGGCCATCGAGGTTCGGCTGGCGCGTGAACTCTGCGCCATTCCCGGTGTGGCCGATCATCTGGCGCGTCTTTCTCTGCCGGTGGCGATCGTCTCGAACAGTAGCCGACGCCGGGTTCGAGCCTCATTGGAGACCACCGGGCTCGCCGAGTGGCTTGATGATGTCCCGCTGTTCACCGCTGAGGAGGTCGAATTCCCGAAGCCCGATCCAGGCGTCTATATGTTGGCGGCACAGCGTCTGACGTGCGAGCCGTCGGATTGCCTGGTGATCGAGGATAGCGTCTCGGGAGTGACCGCTGCCCGTGCGGCCGGCATGACGGTGATCGGTTTCCTTGGGGCGAGTCATATCGAACCGGGCCATGATCGGTCTCTGCTCGATGCCGGCGCCTGGCGGCTAATGACTCGCATGAATGAACTGGATGACCTGCTGGCTCTGTGGCGACAGAGCGCCGTATCCGACAATGCCAATACGAGGACGACAGAATGAGATTACAGGACAAGGTGGCCGTTATCACCGGTGGTGCCAGAGGTATCGGGTTGGCAATCGCCCAACGCTATCTACATGAAGGGGCGTGTGTGGTCGTTGCCGATATCGATACGTCATCCATCGATTCGGCAGTCGCGCAACTCAATAGTGAAGCGAATGCGAGTGGCCGCGTGCTGGGTGTCACACTCGATGTCTGTGACCGGGATTCCGTCGCTACCATGATCAGGACGGTCACGGATCAGTGCGGCGGTATCGATATCCTGGTCAACAATGCCGCCGTCTTCGATATGGCGCCAGTGCTGGAAGTTACCGAGGCGAGCTACGACAAGCAGTTCAATGTCAACGTCAAAGGGTTGTTCTTTACCTTGCAGGCGGTGGCTCAGTCCATGGTCGACCGTGGCAAGGGCGGCAAGATCATCAATATGGCATCACAGGCGGGTCGACGCGGTGAGCCGCTGGTCAGCATGTATTGCGCGACCAAAGCGGCAGTCATCAGCCTGACGCAATCCTGCGGTCTGGCACTCATCAAGCACGGTATCAACGTCAATGGTATTTCGCCTGGCGTGGTCGATACACCGATGTGGGAAGACGTCGATGCGCTGTTCGCACGTTACGAGGGACGTCCCCTCGGCGAGAAGAAACGTCTGGTGGGTGAAGCCGTCCCTTACGGTCGTATGGGATTGCCGGAAGATCACGCCGGTGCAGCGGTATTCCTGGCATCCAGTGACAGCGACTATGTCGTCGCGCAAACGCTGAATGTCGATGGTGGCAACTGGATGAATTGATCATGTTCGATATTGCAACGAGTGGCGAGTTGCTCGCTGAATTCATTGCTGTGAAGCGCAACCAGCGTTTCGACGAGACCGGCGATTTTCGCGGTCCTTTCCCGAGTGGTGCGCCGGCGATTTTTGCGTCGCAAGCGGCACGCATGGGAGCGAATGTGGCCTATGCCGGTTGCGTCGGCCATGACGGATTCGGTGACATGATCCTCGATCGGCTACGCGGCGACGGTATCGATGTCGAGGCCGTGCAGCGTGATGCGCAGCGTCCGACGGGCACGGCCTTCGTGACCTATCATGATGATGGCAGTCGCCATTTCATTTACAACATTGCGCATAGTGCCGTGGGCCAGCAGGCCTTGTCGCCGGAGCGGCTGAAGCATCTGGCCGCTAGCCGCTTCTTCCATGTCATGGGGTCGTCCCTCTCCTCGCCGGAAGCCATCGATATCGTCCGACGCCTGGTGGGTGCCGTGAAGGCCAATGGCGGGCGGATCAGTTTCGATCCCAATATCCGTCCGGAGCTCGTCGCCAGCGAACCTGTAAAAGCGGCGATTCTGAATATGCTCGCTGAATGCGACATTTTCCTGCCCAGCGATGCGGATATCGATTGGCTGCGTGAGCAGGGCGAAACCATGGAGATGACGATCCAGCGCCTGATGGCTGCCCATCCCATGTCGCTGGTCGTGCTCAAGCAGGCGGCACAGGGGTGTCGCGCTTTCAGTGACAACCAGACATTGACGGTAGCGGGGTTGACCGTCGAAGAGGTCGACCCGACCGGTGCCGGGGACTGTTTCGGCGGGGCGCTCGTCGCTTCGCTGGCGCAGGGCAAGTCGCTGGAACGGTCACTCGCATTGGCCAATGCCGCTGGTGCCCATGCCGTGACGTGCGTCGGACCGATGGAAGGCTGCAGCGACTTGTCGCAGCTTGAACCTCGGTTGGCTTCTGCAGGAGGCGGCCAATGAGCGATTCCATTCTCGATACCATTGTCGACGCCAATCGGCAGGGCGCTCTGCGCGGTATTTACTCGGTGTGTTCGGCGCACCCGCTGGTGCTGGAAGCGGCCTTCGATCGGGCCGTGAGGGATGACTCGCCACTGCTGGTCGAGGCGACCTGTAACCAGGTGAACCAGGACGGGGGGTACACCGGCCAGACACCGGAAGACTTTCGTCAGGCGGTCCTGGCGATAGCCCAGCAGCGCGGGTTCGAGATAGCCCGGCTCGTTTTGGGAGGCGATCATCTGGGGCCTTCTCCCTGGCAGCATCTGCCCGCCGATCAGGCGATGGCCAACGCGGAAGCCATGGTGGCCGCCTATGCGCAAGCCGGCTTCGAGAAACTCCACCTGGATGCCAGCATGGCCTGCGCCGATGACCCGGTGGCGCTGGATGACCGCGTCGTTGCCGAGCGGGCCGCCCTGCTCTGTCAGGCGGCGGAAACGGCGGCCGGTGATCGGCGGTCACGATTGCGTTACGTGATCGGTACGGAAGTGCCGACGCCGGGAGGGGCCCAGGAGCATCTCGACACAGTGGAAGTGACATCGACCGCGGATCTGCGCACCACGCTGGAGACGCACCATCGGATCTTCGCCGCTAGCGGCCTCTCGGCGGCCTGGTCGCGGGTTCGTGCCGTGGTGGTGCAGCCGGGCGTGGAGTTCGGACACACCGAGGTGGTCGATTTCGTGCCGGAGGCAGCGGCCGAACTGAGTGACGCCATCACGGGCTGGCCGAACCTGGTATTCGAGGCCCATTCGACCGATTATCAGACCCCAGCCGCCTATCGTGCGCTGGTCGCAGGCCACTTCGCTATCCTCAAGGTCGGCCCGGCCTTGACCTTCGCCATGCGCGAGGCGTTGTACGCACTCGACGCCATTGCCCGAGAAGCGCCCGGCATCGAGACGGTCGATCTGCGTACGACGCTGGAGCGGACCATGACCGCCGATCCGCGATACTGGCAGGCCTATTATCATGGCAGTGACGCCGAGCAGCAGTTTGCCCGTCATTTCAGCCTGAGTGATCGAATCCGTTACTACTGGACCCGCTCCGAGATAGCCGAGGAATTGGAACGGCTGTTCCAGGGGCTGGAAACGCGACCGATTCCCCCGACGCTGATCAGTCAGTATCTGCCCAATCAGTATGCGGCCATCCGCGCCGGCGAACTGGCCGACGCCCCCCGGTCGCTGGTACGCCATCGTATCGGCGAAACGCTGGCCACCTACGCCCAGGCCTGTTTTCCCCAGTCAGCCTCGGATACCAGGAGAGTCGAGTCATGAGCAATATCCGTTTCGATTTCAGCCATCGGGTAGTGTTGATCACCGGGGCGGCGAACGGTATCGGCAAAGCGATGGCAACGCGCTTTGCCGAGTGCGGCGCCTCCCTGGTGCTGGTCGACCGCAGTGATGCCGTCGTCGAGCTGGCGAGGTCGCTGGGTCAAGCACACATGGGGGCTGTGGCGGATGTCACCGATGAGGCCGCCTGCGAGTCGTTGTTCGAGGAGATCGACCAGCGCTTCGGACGCCTCGACATCCTGGTCAATAATGCCGGGATCGGGCCACTGGAAGCCGCCGAGTCGATGTCCAGCGATCTCTGGGATGCGACTCAGGCGGTCAATCTGCGCGGGGTGTTTCTCTACAGTCGCGCAGCCGGCCGGCGCATGCTGGATCAAGGCAGCGGCCGGATCATCAACCTTGCCTCCCAGGCGGCCAGTGTCGGTCTCGAGGGACATCTGGCTTACTGCACCAGCAAGTCCGGTGTGCTGGGCCTGACGCGAACCCTGGCCCTGGAGTGGGGGCCGCGAGGTATTACCGTCAATGCCGTGTCACCGACCGTCGTCGACACCGAACTGGGACGCTATGGCTGGGCAGGCGAGAAGGGCGAGCGCATGCGCGGCCTGATTCCCACCCGCCGCTTCGCCGATCCCGATGAGATCGTGGCCGCCATTCAGTACCTGGCCGCCGATGAGGCGGCCATGATCAATGGCGCCGATCTTCGCATCGACGGCGGTTATACCGCCTGGTGACGACAACTTATCACGGGGAGGTACCACTGTGACGCCGGATATTTCCACCATGGCGACCCGCCTGCGGCAAGCGGCCGGTGAACGACAACGATTCATCGTCGCACTGGCCGGTCCGCCGGGAGCTGGCAAGTCGTTCCTGTCGACAGCGCTGTGCCAGGCGTTGAACGAGCAGGTGCCCGGCATTGCCGAGATCGTGCCGATGGATGGCTACCACTTCGACAATGCCGTCATCGAGCCGGCGGGGCTGTTGCCTGTCAAAGGGGCGCCGGAAACCTTCGATGTCGATGGTCTGGTTCGCGATCTGGAGCGTATACGTGCGTCGGACCGGGACGTCGCCGTGCCTGTATTCGATCGACCACTCGATCTGGCGCGAGCCGGTGGTCGCATCATCCAGACCCGCCATCGCATCGTGCTGGTCGAAGGTAATTATCTGCTGCTCGACAAGCCCCCCTGGACGGCACTGGCACCACTGTTCGACAGGACAATCTTCATCGACGTGCCGGAAGACGTCATCGAAGAGCGACTGATCCAGCGCTGGCTGGACATGGGACAGGACAGAGAGGGCGCGGAAGAGCGCGCCCGCTTCAAGGACATGATCAACATGCAACTGGTCAACGCCCATTCGGTAACACCGGATGTGATCTGGCGTTGATGGCCAACAGGAGCCGAACATGATCTCACTGAACAACAACAACGTGTCGCGTCTCGATGCGGCGGTCGAGGCGCCCGTCTATGACCGTGGTGCAGTGACGCCCGGCATCGTGCATATTGGCGTGGGTGGTTTTCACCGGGCTCACCAGGCGATGTATCTCGATACGCTGATGAACCGGGGGCAAGCGCTGGACTGGGGTATTGTCGGCGTGGGTGTGATGCCGGGTGACAAGCGCATGCAGGAGGCGCTGTCGAGTCAGGATCACCTCTATACCCTGGTGGTCAAGCATCCCGACGGCCACTACGCTCCCCGGGTGATAGGCTCGATGATCGACTACCTGTTTGCGCCTGATGATCCCGAGGCCGTGATCGAAACCATGGCCGATCCCGCGATCCGTATCGTCTCCCTCACCGTGACCGAAGGCGGTTACAACTTTCACCATGTCACCGGCGAGTTCGATGTCGATAATCCGGATGTACAGCACGATCTGGCCCACCCCGAGACGCCACGGACCACTTTCGGGCTGGTGATCGAAGCACTGAAACGCCGTCGAGAGCGTGGTATCGCCCCATTCACGGTGATGTCGTGCGACAACATCCAGGGCAACGGCCATGTCGCCGGTCGGATGTTCACGGCCTTTGCTCGTCATCGTGACCCCGAGCTCGGTGACTGGGTGGCGGCAGAAGTGCCATTTCCCAATTCGATGGTCGATCGAATCACGCCGGTGACCTCCGCACAGGATATCGAGGAGGTCGCCAACCGGTTCTCGATTCAGGATGCTTGGCCGGTGGTCTGTGAACCGTTCACCCAATGGGTGCTCGAGGATCGTTTCATTGCGGGACGGCCGGGATTCGATGAAGTCGGCGTGCAGGTGGTAGATGACGTCGAACCCTACGAATTGATGAAGCTTCGTTTGCTCAATGCCAGCCATCAGGCGCTATGCTATTTCGGTTATCTCGCCGGTTACCGCTATGCACATCAAGTCTGTCAGGATGAGTTGTTCGTCACCTTCCTGCTGGACTACATGCGCCACGAGGGCTCGCCGACACTGGCGCCGGTTCCGGGCGTGGATCTGGAAACCTATCGCCGGACCCTGATCGAGCGGTTCGCCAATCCGGAAATCAAGGATACGCTGGCCAGGCTGTGTGCCGAGAGTTCCGATCGTATTCCCAAGTGGTTGGTGCCGGTGATTCGTGAACAACTGGACAGCGGTGGCGAAATGCATCGGGCAGCGGCGGTGGTTGCCAGCTGGGCACGCTATGCTGAAGGGAAGGACGAACAGGGCGAGCCGATCGAGGTGGTCGACCGCCTCAAGGAGTCATTGATGGCACTGGCTGCCGACAATCGTAGCCGACCGACTGCGTTCATCGAGAACCGGGAACTGTTCGGCGATCTGGCCAATCAACCGAGATTTCGCGACGCGTATCTCGCTGCGCTGGACAGCCTGTACCAGCAGGGTGCCAGGGCGACCGTGGCATCGCTGGTCAATCCGTGAAGGAGCCGAGGCGAATGTATCTGGGAGTGGATTGTGGTACGCAGAGTACCAAAGTCGTGGTGGTCGATGTCGATCATGGGGTGATTCGTGGCGAAGCCAGCCAGGGACATTCACTGATCGAAGGCGACAATGGACGTCGTGAACAGCATGTCGAGGACTGGATCGCCGCACTTCGCGGCGCCTTTCATGCGGCCCTTGAGGCTGCCGGGGTTTCGGCCAGGGCCATTCGCGGCATTGGCGTATCCGGCCAGCAGCATGGGATGGTGGCGCTGGATCGGGAGGGGCAGCCACTCTATCCGGCCAAGTTATGGTGCGATACCGAAACGGCTGAGCAAAATGCCGACCTGGTCGAGCGGTTAGGGGGGGAGAGAGGTTGTATCGAGAAGCTGGGCTTGGTACTGCAAACCGGCTACACCGCCTCCAAGCTGGCCTGGTTGCGTGAAAAGCACCCCGAGACCTATCAGCGTATCGATACGCTGCTGTTGCCTCATGACTATCTCAATTTCTGGTTGACCGGCGAGATAGTGGCCGAAGCCGGGGATGCCTCCGGTACCGGCTATTTCGATACCTGTCAACGTCGTTGGCGCGAGGATGTCTTTGCCGTTATCGCGCCCGAGCTCGATCCGCAGCGGGTGCTGCCCCGGTTGATCGATTCCCATGAGCCAGCGGGGTACGTTCGCCCCGCCATCGCCCGTGAACTGGGATTGTCCGAGGACGTGGTGGTCGCCAGTGGCGGCGGCGACAACATGATGGGGGCGATCGGGACCGGTAATATCACGCCGGGGCTGGTGACGCTCAGCCTGGGAACATCGGGCACGGTGTGTGCCTATTCGCCGGAGCCGGTCCGTGCCGAGAACGCCATGGTGGCGGATTTCTGTTCCAGTAGCGGGGGCTGGCTGCCGCTGATCTGTACCATGAACGTGACGTCGGCAACCACCCGGGTCAGGGAGATGTTCGGTTTCGATCTGACGGCCTTCGGCGAGCACGTAGCCAGTGCGCCGATCGGGGCCGAGGGTGTGACGGTACTGCCGTTCTTCAATGGCGAGCGGGTACCGGCGTTGCCTCAGGCGTCCGCCAGCTTCCTGGGGCTGACCAGTCGCAACACCACACCGAGCAACCTATGCCGCGCCGTGGTCGAAAGCACGACCTTTGGTATGCGTTACGGTCTCGAGATGCTGGGTGGACTCGCCGATGGCGTCAGTCAGATCCGACTGATTGGCGGTGGTGCCAATAGTGCCATCTGGCGGCAGATGGTGGCCGATATCACCGGTACGGAAGTGGTGTGTCCGCAGATCACCGATGCCGCGGCACTGGGCGCAGCACTTCAGGCCGCCTGGTGCGAGCGTTATCATGACGGAGTGACGTTGAACGATCTGTGTGAACGGTTGGTTCACCTGGACCAGAGTTCGCTGGCAAGTCCCGACCCGACACACGTCGAGGCCTACCAGGAGGTCTATGCCCGTTACCGTAGCGTGCTCGCAACCCATTATGGCATCGCCTGGTGACAAGGCGCGTGCCGTCATCCCATTTTTCCCATGACAGGAGGGGCCATGTCATCCCAACTCGATGCCTTGAAAACACTATCCCTGGTGGTCGCCGATACGGGTGACCCCGATGCCATTCGTCGCTATCAACCGGCAGATGCGACCACTAACCCGTCGTTGCTGCTCAAGGCGTTCGAATTGCCTGGTTACCAGGCGCTGATCGATGACGAGTTGGCGACCGTGCGATCAGAACGATCGGATCGGCAGGCGCAGGTGGATCATGCCGTTGATCGGCTGGCCGTCGCAATGGGAACCGAAATCACGAAGCTCGTGCCTGGACGCGTTTCCACAGAAGTGGCCGCCAAGCTTTCGTTCGATACCCAGGCGAGCATCGACAAGGCGCGAGAACTGGTAGCGCTGTACGATGAGAACGGCGTGTCGCGCGAACGTATCCTGATCAAGCTGGCCTCGACCTGGGAAGGGATTCGGGCGGCCGAAGTGTTGGAAAAGGAGGGAATCAACTGCAACCTGACACTGCTGTTCAGTGAAGCCCAGGCCCAGGCGTGCTTCGATGCCGGTGTGTTCCTGGTTTCTCCCTTCGTTGGCCGGGTCACCGATTGGTACAAGAAAGAGACCGGCAAGGACTATGCCCCGGGAGACGATCCGGGAGTGAATTTCGTGCGCAATGTGTGTTCACTGGCCGGCCGCGGTGGCTATGACACCGTGGTGATGGGGGCGAGCTTCCGTAATACCGGGCAGGTGCTGGCCCTGGCCGGTTGTCACCGACTGACGATTTCCCCTGCACTGCTCGAGGAGTTGGCCGGTCGTGAAGGCGAGGTGGAGTGCAAGGTATCCTTCCCGCCGGTCGATGAGCGACCCGCGCCGCTGGATGAGCCGACGTTCCGCTGGGGCCACAATCAGGATGCCATGGCCAATGACAAACTGGCGGAAGGCATCCGTCGTTTCGCCGACGATCAGCGCAAGCTGGAGACACTGATCGACCAGCGATTGTCAGGGTAATTCCCTCCCGCTAGCTGCTGGCAACGCATGCCAGCGGCTAGGCCGGTGCCGTATCGTCTTCATGACTGCCAGACGTCGGCAACGATGTCGTAGCTGCGTAGCCGGTCCGTCTGGGCATAGACATCGGTATTGAGCATCAACTCGTCGGCACCGGTTTGTGCCAGGAAGTCTTCAAGCCCCTGGCGGACCGTATTCGGCCCACCGATGACGGCTGCGCCCAGGAATTGCTCCACCGATGCTTTCTCCCGGGCATTCCAATCGAGGGATTCCGTCGGGGGCAGTGCCCGTGTGCTGCGCCCACGAATCAAGTTGAGGAACTTCTGCTGCGCGGTGGTGGCCAGGTAGTGGGCGTGTTCGTCACTATCGGCGGCGATCACCGGTAGGCCGACCATGGCGTAGGGCGTGTCGAGTACCTCGGAAGGGCGGAACTGGTCGCGGTACAAGCGCAGGGCGTCGAGCATGTAGCCGGGAGCGAATTGGGCCGCAAACGCGAACGGTAGGCCCATACGTGCGGCCAACTGCGCACTGTAGCCGCTTGAACCCAATAGCCAGAGTGGGACATGCGTGCCCTGGCCCGGTACCGCTTTGACTTGCTGGCCGGGTGTCGCGTCATCCAGATAGTGAGCGAGCTCGTCCACCATCTCGGGAAAATCATTGACCCCTGCATGCGGGTGGCGACGCATGGCAGCCATGGTGGTGCCATCGGAGCCCGGTGCCCGGCCCAATCCCAAGTCGATCCGATCCGGATAGAGCGTTGCCAGCGTACCAAACTGCTCGGCAACGACCAGCGGGGGATGATTGGGCAACATGATGCCGCCGCTGCCGATCCGGATGCGGGAGGTCTGTCCTGCGACATGGCCAATCAGTACGGCGGTGGCGGCGCTGGCGATGCCATCGATGTTGTGATGCTCGGCGAGCCAATAACGGTGGAAACCCAGCGTTTCGGTATGCTGGGCGAGCGAGACGGTATCGGAGAAGGTCTCGGCGATACTGCCGTTCTGGCGAATGGGAGCCAGGTCCAGAACGGATAGCGGTGTGGTGGCGAGTCGGCTCATAGTGTCCCCGAGGATAAACAGGAATGTCGTGAGTATTGCTTAGCTTGCTTGCTATTTGTCTGTTATGGGGATGACGAGGTCAAATTGCAATTTTCCCGTGCGACATGCCGATCGTGATTGGTAGTCCGTGGGATGGTGCATTACCCTGCCTGGCATCGGAGTCAGCGTATCACGCAGATCCCTTATCAAGGAGCGAGACATGGCCAATTCTGGAGGGCAGCGGGTCTTTGCCGTTTCGGCAGTGATCATTCTGGCGCTGGTCGCTGTCGGAGCGGCATTTCCCGAGCGTTTCGGTAACGGTGCGTCTGCTGCCTTGACGGTAGTGACCGAGTGGTTCAGCTGGTTCTATCTCTTTTCCGTGTTCGGGTTCGTCGTTTTCCTGCTGGGGCTGGCACTCAGCAAATACGGCAAGATCCGTCTCGGCCCCCAGGATAGCTCGCCAAGCTATAGCTTCTTTTCCTGGGTCAGCATGCTGCTGGCAGCCGGTTTCGGCGTCGGCCTGGTGTTCTACGGCATGGCCGAACCGATGTCCCACTTCATGGAGCCGCCGTACGGCGATCGCGAGGCAGAGACTGCGGCAGCGGCACGTTATGCCATTCAATACAGCTTCTTCAACTGGGGCGTGCATCAGTGGGCGGCGTTCTCTCTGGTCGGCTTGATCATTGCCTATTTCCAGTTCCGCAAGGGGCAGGCGGGGCTGGTATCGTCGGTGCTTTCCTCGGTCACCGCCAAGCACCCCAGAGCGCATCGCTATGGCTCGGCGCTGGATGTCTTTGCTGTCGTGGCGACCGTCATGGGCGTGGCGACATCGTTGGGGCTGGGCGTGTTGCAGATGAATGGCGGGCTCAATGCGGTGTTCGGCCTGCCCGAGAATGTACTGTGGCAGTTCATCATTCTCATGGTCATGTTCCTGGCCTATATGGCGTCGACATGGTCGGGGCTGGACAAGGGCATCAAGCGGCTCTCCAATCTCAACATGGTGATGTGCATTGCCCTGATGCTTTACGTGCTGGTGACGGGGCCGACCCTGGCGATTCTCGAGACCATCACCCGTGGCCTGGGCGATTACCTGCAAAATTTCGTGGGGATGAGTTTGCGCACGGCGCCCTACAGTGATGATAACTGGGCCAGTACCTGGACGATCTTCTACTGGGCCTGGGTGATCGCCTGGTCACCGTTCGTAGGGACATTCATTGCGCGGGTCTCACGCGGGCGTACCATCAGGGAATACGTGTTCGGTGTGCTGATCGTGCCGCCACTGCTGGCCTGTCTCTGGATCGGTGTCTTCGGTGGCATCGCGCTGGAGATGGAGCTTTCCAATGACGTGGGGCTGGCTGCCGCGACTCAGGACAACATCACCGTGGCACTGTTCGAACTATTCGAATTGATGCCTTTTACGCCCGTGCTGTCCATGGTCGCCATCATGCTGATCTTCATCTTTCTGGTGACGTCAGCCGACTCGGCTTCCTATATCGTGGCGCAGATGACCGATCAAGGTTCGATCAATCCGCCGCTCTACAAGCGTATCGCCTGGGGTGTGCTCATTGCATCAATCTGTCTGACACTGATCGCCTCAGGCGGACTGACAGGACTGCAATCGGCATCGGTACTGTCGGCGTTACCGTTTGCTTTCATTCTGTATGGCATGGTGTTCGTGCTGATCAAGGAGCTGCGGGCGGATCGCAAGTCGATGTTGACCCAACTCTATCGGCGCCATGGCGACACGCCCGTCGGTGCCGATCTCTTCGAGGCCGATATCATGGATGAGGCGGATCGCTATCGTCGTGCCCCCGACGTAATCAACCGAAGAATCAACCGCTGACGGCAAGACTGGCGATTTTCCGGGGAGACGCTTAAGGTATTGGGATTCGAGTCCGGAATGTGAGGCCATGGCCCGATACGACAAGTCCTCGCGCCGTTTACATGGTGCCACCCCCAGACATCGAATGTCTCCTTTTGATCGGTGGCTGGACCGCTTGGTGAGTATGGCGGTCCTGGTTGCCATCGTTGTTGGTGCCGCGGCTCTGGTCATCACTATCTGGCCGGGACTGCATTGATGTGAGCCCCTACATGAAAATCGTGATTCCCGATGATTACCAGGATGCGGTTCGTCACTTGTCATGCTTCGACACATTGGCAGGCCATGAGGTCGTCATTCTCAATGACACCGCCAGTGATCTGAATGCCCAGGCCGAACGCTTCGCCGACGCCGAAGCTCTGGTCCTGATACGTGAGCGTACCCGGATTACCGCCGAACTGCTGGAGCTCCTGCCACAATTACGGGTGATCAGCCAGACAGGCCGTGGTACGTCGCATATCGATCTAGACGCTTGTCGTCAGCATGGCGTAGAGGTGCTTGCCGGCAAGGGCTCCCCCCATGCACCGGCGGAACTGACCTGGGCGCTGATGATGGCCGCCATGCGCAACCTGCCGCAGGAAGTGGAAAACCTCAAGGCCGGGCGATGGCAATGTACTCTGGGACAAGGGGTGCGAGGCCGGACATTAGGGATCTTCGGTTACGGCAAGATCGGTACCCTGATGGCGCGTTATGCCCAGGCATTCGAGATGCCGGTACTGGTCTGGGGCCGAGAAGGCAGTCGGACACGCGCACGAGACGCGGGGCTCGAGGTGGCTGCCAGCCGGGAGGATCTGTTCGAACGGGCCGATGTGGTCAGCCTGCATCTCCGACTCAACGATGAGACCCGTGGCATCATTGGCCGCGAAGACCTGGCGCGAATGAAGTCATCGGCGTTGCTGGTCAATACCAGCCGAGCCGAGTTGATCGTCGAGGGCGCGCTTGAAGAAGCATTACGCTTGGGACGTCCCGGCAAGGCTGCCGTCGATGTCTTCGAGCAGGAACCCCTGACGACACATCCCCTGCTGCACGACCCCAGAGTTGTCGCCACGCCACATCTGGGCTATGTCGAGAAGGACAGCTACGAGCTGTATTTCAGCACGGCATTCAGCAACCTGATGGCGTTCGCCAACGGAGAGCCCGTGACCACGGTCGAATCCTGAACCAGACTCAGAGATAGACCATGCCTTCACCAACGATGACTGCCTGCCCCCCGATGTGGATGGTCATGGCATCGTTGGTGTCGCGCTCGACACTGGCATGAATCCGGCTCGGCCGCCCCATTTCCACGCCTTGGTCGAACCACCAATGCCACTGGCCCACGCCTGATTGCCGGGTGGCCAGGAAACCGACCAGGGCGGATGCGGCGCTTCCCGTGGCCGGGTCTTCACGCAGGTTGCCGATTTCCGTGGAAAACATGCGGGAGCGACGTGTTGCATCGCCGGTACGGACATGCAGATAGATCTGCTCGATGCCGCTCGGTGATACTGTCCGGTGCCATGAAGCCGCCGAGGGTAGCGCCTTGCCCAGGGCCTCCAGACTGTCCAGCTCGATCAGGTGGAATGCCAGGCCGCAGGAGGCGATCACGGGCTCATCCACGATCTGGGAGAGTGACAGTCCGAGCAGGTCGGCAGCCGTGACACGATCCAACGAACTTGGCTGCAGGTCGACCGGCCGGGCAGTGGTGAAACGGGCCATGTCACCGTCGAATCGTACGTCCAGATCGCCGACACCGGCTTGCAACACCAGCGGAGATTGGCGATCGGCCAGTGCGAGTGACGCCAGCAGGTGAGCCGTACCGATGGTCGGATGACCGGCGAAGGGCAGTTCCGTGCCCGGGGTGAAGATGCGTATCGGGAAGCGGTTCCTGGCTTCCGGCGTGCCGACGAAAACCGTCTCCGAGAGATTCAGTTCGGTCGCGATGGCCTGCATCCGCTCGGTGGACATTCCCGCCGCCTCCGTGAAGACTGCTAGCGGATTGCCCGCAAACGGCGTATCCGTGAAGACATCAAGTAGATAGTAACGGTCACCGGTTCTGTTCATCGGCTCATCTCCCTTGATCGACGAGTGGCATTCAGTACGACGTCCAGACAGATCTTAACCGGCCGCTGATCGTGAAGCGAATCGGTGCAGGGCGCACAAGCAGACATAGGTAGACATTTCATGCGAGTTACCCTCATCGCCATGGCCCTGATCATCATTGCCTTGGGGTTCGACAAAGGCTGGTGGGTCATCCCTGATCATTGGGCTCCCTGGACACCGCTAGCGGTGGATGATCCCTTGACGCCGGTGACCCGATGGAAGTTGTCGCAACTCGAAGGGGATCGAGAAGGATGCCGCCAGGTATTGGCCGGGGTGACCGATAAGACGCCTTCCTATACGGTGCTGGAGGATCACACCCCCGTTGATGAGTGTCCTCTGCGTAACGTGGTTCGCCTGAGAAGTACGGGGGTCGACTTCAACGAGGCGTTCGTGGCGTCCTGCCCGATGGCGCTGGCTTGGATGATTTACGAACGCCAGCGTCTGCAGCCGGCCGCCGAGACGATACTGGGCAGCCGTGTCACCGCGGTCGAGCACTATGGCAGCTTCGCCTGTCGCAACGTTTATGGCCGGGACCAAGGGCGCCGCAGTGAGCATGCCACGGCCGAGGCGCTGGATGTCGCGGCGTTTCGATTAGCGGATGGGCGCCGCATCGATCTGGCCGGTGACTGGGATGATGAAAACGAGGAAGGACAATTCTTACGCGCAGCCGAACGTGGTGCCTGCGACGTATTCGGCACGGTACTGGGGCCGGATGACAATGCCGCTCACGCGGATCACTTCCACTTCGGGATGCGGGGTGCGTCGTTCGGTTGTTAGGTAAGTAGGCCCCGGCCACTCCCTGTGGCCGGGGCCTTCGCTAAGTCAGTCTGGTGCCACAGCGGGGACAGACATCGGGTGTTTCAGCCGATTCCTCTGTCTTGCGATAGGCGATATCCGGACGCTGACTTTCCGGGTTGAGTGGGACCAGCTTGCCACGCTCCCAGCGCAGGCCGATGTCCTTGAGGGTATGCGGGTCGCATGATTCCAGTTCGGCGTACATCCGACGCTTGGCGGCATGGTTGCCGAGGGCGGTTCGCAGCCGGCGTAGCGTGTTGCGCAGAATAGGCATGGTTTCGGTCTCCTTGTGGTCGGAGGCCGGGCCTTGTGCGCGAACAGGTCATCGATGGTGCGAGGATAGCTTGGCCGCGACAAGTGCCGCGGCCAGCGTCTTCAAGATGATGTCATTCTTCTGGCAAACGGCAACGGGCAGGTGCGCATTGCATCATTAGCGATGGAATGCACATGGGCTGCAGTGTTGGTTCGTAGTTGCCAGAACATCAGAGACGCATCTTCGGTTGGTATGGGTACATGCCGTCATCTTGGTGACGACACTCTATTTATAAACAATCGCTGTTTAAGCGTCAAACGATCGAGTCCCGTCACGGCATCGTTTTATGCAATGGGACCGCCCGGTCAGTGGCGCCTTGCGGATACTTGACGTAAAAACCCCTTGCGGCCAGCCTCATGGAGAGCCATTATCTGCGCCTTCTCGCCGGCCCACTGGGCTTGGGGCGAGGCCAAGACCGGGGTGGCATCGGGTCCGGGTTCGCGTTGGCGACCCATTACCGATAAGACCCTACCACTGTTGAACGTTCCCGATCTGGATTCGTACCTATGAGCAAAGTCCTGATTATCGGCGCCGGTGGCGTCGGTGGCGTCGTCACCCACAAGTGCGCCCAGCATCCTGAGGTCTTCGCCGAGATCATGCTGGCCAGTCGTAACGAGGCGAAGTGCAATGCCATCGCGGCGCAACTGGATCGTCCGATCCAGACCGCTCAGGTGGATGCGGATGATGTGGAGGCCCTGGTCGCATTGATCGACTCTTTCAGGCCCGATGTGTTGATCCACGTGGCCCTGCCGTATCAGGACCTGACCATCATGGAGGCGTGCCTGCGCACCGGCGTACCTTACCTGGACACCGCCAACTATGAGCATCCCGATGAGGCCAAGTTCGAGTACAAGGAGCAGTGGGCCTTCCAGGAGCGTTATGCCAAAGCGGGCAACATGGCGACCCTGGGCTGCGGGTTCGACCCGGGCATGACCAATATCTATTGCGCCTATGCCCAGAAGAACCTGTTCGACGAGATCCATTGCATCGACATCCTGGATGCCAACGGCGGCGACCACGGCTATCCCTTTGCCACCAACTTCAATCCCGAGATCAATATCCGTGAGATCTCCGCGAATGGCCGCTACTGGGAAAAGGGGGAATGGAAGGAGACGGCGCCGCTGGCCGAGACGCGCAAGTTCGACTTCGACGGCATCGGCGAGAAGGATATCTATCTTCTCTATCACGAGGAACTCGAGTCTCTGTCGCAGAACATCAAGGGGCTGGAGCGTATCCGCTTCTGGATGACCTTCTCCGAGCAGTACCTCACCCATCTCAAGGTGCTGGAGAATGTCGGCATGACGCGTATCGAGCCAATCGAGGTCGAGGGATGCAAGATATCCCCGCTTCAATTCCTCAAGTCGGTGCTGCCCGATCCGGCCACACTGGGTCCACGCACCACGGGCAAGACCAACATTGGCGTGATCATTGACGGCATCAAGGATGGCAAGCGGCGCAAGGTACGGCTATACAACATCTGCGACCACCAAAAGTGCTATGAAGAGGTCCAGTCTCAGGCGGTGTCCTTCACTACCGGTGTACCGGCGGTGACCGGTGCCATGCTTATGCTCCAGGGCATCTGGAAGGGCAAGGGTGTGTTCAACGTCGAGCAGCTCGATCCGGATCCCTTCATGGAGCGCGTCGGTGACATGGGCCTGCCCTGGCAGATGGTCGAACTGGACCCTGACCACGACCCGCTGGCATGACGGAACTCGACTTCGACATCCACGCCTGCCCGTCGCCGGCCTACGTGGTGGACGACGCCCTGCTGCGCCGCAACCTGGAATGCCTCGGCGAGGTTCAGGAACGTAGCGGGGCGCGGATCCTGCTGGCGCTCAAGGGCTTCGCCATGTGGGACTGCTTTCCCATGATCCGCGAGTATCTGGTGGGGACCACCGCCAGCGGTCAGGACGAGGCACGCCTCGGCGCCGAGGTCTTCGGTGGCGAGACACACGTCTACTCGCCTGCCTTCGGAGATGCGGAAATGGACGTCGTGCTGCGCTACGCCGACCATCTCAGCTTCAATTCGCCGGGGCAATGGCGACGTTTCCGCGAGCGCGTCGCGGCGGCGCCGCGTCGGATTTCCTGCGGGCTGCGGGTCAACCCGGAGCACTCCACTGGCGAGGTGGCTCTCTATGATCCCTGCGCCCCGGGCTCGCGGCTCGGCACCCGGGCCGCAGACCTCAGGCCGGAGGATCTGGTAGGGCTCGAGGGCTTGCATTTCCACACCCTGTGCGAGCAGAACAGCGACGCCTTCGAGGAAACCCTGGTGGCCTTCGAGGAGCGATTCGGCCACTACCTGGCAAACATGACGTGGATGAACTTCGGCGGCGGCCACCACATCACACGCGACGACTACGACGTCGAGCGGTTGGTGCGGGTGGTCCACGACTTCAAGGCTCGCCACCCGCGCCTCACCGTCTACCTGGAACCGGGCGAGGCGATCGCACTCGACACCGGCTACCTGGTCTGCTCGGTACTGGACATCGTCGATAACGATGGCCCCATCGCCATCCTCGATACCTCCGCCACGGCACACATGCCGGACGTACTGGAGATGCCCTATCGGCCCGAGATCATCGGCGCCGGTCATCCCCGCGAGAAGGCCCACACCTACCGCTTGGGTGGCCTGACGTGTCTCGCCGGCGACGTGATCGGCGAGTACAGCTTCGACCAACCACTCGCAATTGGCGACCGCCTGGTATTCACCGACATGGCCCACTACACCATGGTCAAGACCACCACCTTCAACGGCATTCGCCTGCCATCGATCTGTCGGGTCGATGAGACAAGCCGGCACGTGCGTACGGTGAAGACCTTCGGCTATGAGGACTATATGCAGCGGCTGAGTTGAGGCACCTCGCTGCTGCGGTGGTCCGAGATCCCGCATCAAGCTGGCATGTCGTTCAGTTAGTGTTGAAGGGTCGCCGCATTCAGCGTGAATTCGGGCGCAGTGTCGATGTCGCTGCAGCAGTTTCATTCGTAGAGACGTCGCCCACTGGTCGCTTGGCGCAGTAATCCGGATCCTTGCATTGATGTAGAAGCGTCGGAATGATCTCCCTGTATGCTGCCCATGTGCTCGGATAGGCGGGCGGTGTATAGGGTTTCAATTCTTCATGCAAGGTCGGCAGGGCATGAAAAGGCACCATCGGATACATGTGATGCTCCAGGTGGTAATTCATGTTCGAGTAGATGAAACGTAATACCGGATTCATGTAGATGGTTCGGCTGTTGGCGCGGTGGTCGAGTGTATCTTCCTCCAGACCGACATGTTGGGTGATACCAAGAAGATACGAAAGCCATCCCCCATACATCGTGGGAAGTATTCCGACATACAGTAGCGGTACGATCGAGGAAAGATGAATGGCGTAGCCAACCATACAAGCATGGATCAAGAGCCAGATACGAGCCGTTAGGAAGATTCTGCCTCTTTCCATCTCGGGGATGAAGGTGGCCTCTTCCGCTGTCAGTCGGCCGCAGGCGTGATAAAGAAGCCCGTGAATCGCCTTCAGTGTTTGTGGAACCGTCAGCAGTCCCAGCAGCATTTCCCCGAGTTTGGGAGGGCGCTCGGCGAGTATCTCCGGATCGTGGCCGACGATGATGGTGTCGGTATGGTGTCGGGCATGGCTCCAGCGCCATACTTGCGGTTCTCGCATCATCATGAAGCTGGCTAACTGATAGACAACATCGTTTAGCCAGCGGGTCTTGAACATGGTGCCGTGACCGCATTCATGCCATCGCGAGTCCGCTGCCGAGCCATACATCACACCATATAGAACAAAGAAGAGCACACTCCAGGCGGTACCCAATGCCAGATAGGCGGCAAGCCCGAGTCCTGCGAGACATGCCAGCCAAAGCAGGTTGAGACGTATGCCAGGTCCGTCCTTGCGTCGTATGAGTTGTTTCAGGCGTTTGCGAGGAATGGGGGCTTGATACCATTCTGCGGATATCAATCCTTTTTGAGCTGCTTTCTCGGCTTCCGGGCCGGTCAAACGATAGTCTCGTGATTGAGGTGACATGATTTGACCTCCAGGATACGTCAGGCTTTTAGCATCGGTTTGAGTTTGACAGTCGGGTCGGCTAGGCCAGCAGGGTCCAGTGGACCGCCATTATTGATGAGTTGCGCACTGATCTTGATGTCTTTGCTGATTCGGTTTCCGGGGCCGAAGCCACTGACGCCAACCAGGCGTGCAGAGGCATCGAGATGGAACAGGAGTATGTGATCATCATCATGTGGACGAACGATGGTGTGTGCTGCCGCCGATGGATTGCCGATGAGTTGCAGGCTGGCATCGTACTGGTCCGACCAGAAGGCAGGAAGTGACTGAAAGGGCGTAGGGTCGCCGAGGAGATGATGGGCAACATGACGTGCTTGATCCTCGGCGTTGCGCCAGGTTTCTTGACGGCACCAGCTAGCCGTCATGGGGCTGCGATGTTCACATACATCGCCGATGGCGTAGATAGCCGGGTCGTTGGTCTGTAAATGCGCATTGACCCGAATGCCATTGCCGGTGTCGAGTCCCGATGTCTCGGCCAAGGCGGTATTGGGTATGATACCAATGCCCACGACTACTCGATCGCAGGACAGGATTTCCCCACTTTCCAGTACCACTGCTTCTACCTTGTCTGTCCCCTCGAGTCGCTGGATACGACATTCCAGGCGGATATCGACACCGTTATGGCGATGAAGGTCATGCAGGTAGTGCGAGATCGGAGTCGGCAGAACCCGGGCGGCCAGTCGATCTGTCGCCTCGAGAACGCTGACCTCACATCCCATCTGGCGGGCGCTCGAAGCGACTTCCAGACCGATGAAACCACCGCCGATCACAACACAGTGCCGAGCATCGAGCAGTGACGCACGAAGTGCAGTGGCATCTTTCAGCGTGCGCAGATAATGAACCCCTTCGAGGTCGTTACCGGGAATTGTCAGTTGCCGTACCTGACCGCCGGTTGCAAGGATCAATGCCTGATAGTCGACGATACTGCCGTCGGAAAGCTTCAATGTTCGTTTGTCGCGGTCTAGACGGACGGCACTGCACTCCAAGTGCAAGTCAATATCCAGTCCGGTGTAATCGGCGCGCTTGTCCAGATAGCAATCCGGCGCCTCGGCAGCGCCGAGCAAGAGCTGTTTGGAGAGCGGTGGTCGCTCGTAGGGAACATAAGACTCTTCGCCGATCAGCACCAGGGGACCTCGATAGCCCTGCTCTCGTAGTGCCAGCGCGGTCCGCCCACCGCTATGGCCCGCCCCAACGATCGCGACGGGTCCAGTGATCTGTCCACTCATGACTGTTATCTCCCGGCGGTTAGCCCAGCTTGAGATAGACCTTGTCGTCCTCAAGCTTGATCGGATAGGTATTGAGGTTGACGCATACCGGTGCCCCTTTGGCATCACCGGTTCGGTAGTCGAATCGACCGTTGTGCTTGGGGCACTCGATGATGTTGTCCATTACCAGGCCGTCCGCCAGGTGGACTTGCTCATGGGTACAGAGACCATCGGTGGCGAAGTACTCGTCATCGGCAGAACGATAGATCGCGAAGGTGCGGTCGCCATGATCGAAGCGAATGACATCTTCCTCCTCGATATCATCGGCATCACAGACTTCTACCCATTGTTCACTCATGATTTATGCTCCATTGGCGTTTGTTGTGGTTGACTGGGAATGCTCATGCCGTTGCTGTCGACCGAGAGCCGTTTGGATACCGTGGCGTGTCTTTCGCCTTCTCGGGCAAGTGTCGTTCGACGAAATAACCGGGATCCTTGCGTTGTCGCAGAACGCCGGGAATGATTTCCCGATAAGCTGCCCACAGGCTAGGGTAAGGCGATGGACACTGATTCTTGATATGGTCATGCAGACGCGGTAAGTGGTAGAAGGGAACCATCGGAAACATGTGATGTTCGACGTGATAGTTCATGTTCATGTACAGGAAGTTGAAGATCGGGTTCATCTTCACCGTGCGGGTATTGAGGCGGTGATCCAGTACGTTCTCGGCGAGCGCCGTATGCTGGGTCAGATTGAAAAGCTGGCTGAGTGGGCCGCCATAAAAACGTGGTAGAACAATGAACAGCGCTGGCAGGATGCTGCCGATCGCAAGGCACCAGCCAACGGTCCCCAGAATGATGGTGACATAGATTCGACAAGTCCAAATTACCTTGGGCCGCTCCGATTCGGGAACGAACGTCATGTCCTCCTTGGTTAGATGACCGGCGGCGTGACGGAAGATGCGCTTGAGCTCAACCCAGCCGGAGGCGATGTAGCAAAGATCCAGGAGCATCTTCGCCAGGTTGGGGGGACGTGGCACGGCGATTTCCCTGTCGCTTCCCAGAATCAACGTGTCGGTGTGGTGCCGTGCGTGGCTCCATCGCCAGAAATTGGCTTCATGCAGGGTCATGAATGCAGTGAGATGGTACAACGCGGTATTGAGCCAACCCGTACGGAAAGGTGTGCCATGCGACAGTTCGTGAGCACGGTGGTCCGAGGCAGCATAAAGCATGCCATAGATGGTGAAAGCGGGAATGCACCATAGCGTGCCCCAGGCCAGGAATGCGACGCTGCCGGATATAATGAGCAGCAGTAACCACAGACCGAAATGGGCAAGTGGTGCTTGATTTTCGCGCTTCATTAATCGCTTCAGGGTCTTACGGTCGATTTTGCAGGCATGCCAATCGGCTGAGGCCAGACCGACTTGCTGTGCCTGTTGCAGGGTCGATGCATCAATGCGGTAATCGCGTTGTTGGGCCATAACTGACGACTCCCGTTGCCTGAGTTGTTATGTTGGGATATTAAGAAGATGATGTTTTGATAGATTTATGATAAGATTTTATCTTGTAGCTATCATTGTAGGCGAGGTTCTATGATGCCGACAGCGCTGTCATCTCCAACTATGGTCGATGTTGCCAAGGCAGCAGGGGTCGGTGTGGCAACGGTGGATCGTGTCTTTAGTGGTCGGGCAAAAGTGCGCCCACAAACGTCGGAAAGAGTGCTAAAAGCGGCGAGAGAACTTGGTTATGAGCGTTTTGAGGCTCATCCTGAAAAGCGATATACAGGACAGGCGAAACGTTTGGGTTTTGTGTTGTTGAAGCGATCAACACCGTTTTACCGCTTTCTCGCCGAAGTCTTGATAGATTCATCAAGAAATTATCATGAAAAAGTTGTGCCGGTTGTCGAATATCTCGATCATCTGGAACCCGACCATGTGGCATCGACACTACGTCGCCTGGGAGAGACCGTTGATGCTGTCGGCGTCGTCTCCACGGACCATCCGATTGTCGCTCAAGTCATCGAAAAACTTCATGGCAAGGGGGTTCCTACTTTTGCCTTGGTGTCTGACCTTTCGGCCAGCGGCTATTGTGCCGGGTATGTCGGGGTCGATTGTCGCAAGGCGGGACGAACGGCGGCTTGGGCGATTGCTCGAATGGCCAGGCCGGGTCCCGTGGGGATCGTGACCGGCAGCCACCGTTACGTGTGCCAGGAGCTCTTCGAGATCAGTTTTCGCTCCTATTTCCGTGAAAAGGCGTCCGATTTTCAGGTCGTTGAGCCTCTGTTCAGTCAGGAGGAACCGAGCATTGCGGCACAAGCGGTCAGACGGTTACTGGAAGACCAACCCAATCTAGCAGGGCTGTATGTTGCCGGTGGTGGCATCGAGGGGATCCTGGAGGTACTGCGAGAGCATCGACCCTCTGGGATGGTCACGGTCTGTCATGACCTGACCTCCACGACCCGTGCTGCCTTGATCGATGGCACGGTGGATCTGGTGCTGTCGCTTCCCCGGCAGGAGTTTGCTCAGCATGTCGTACATGCCATGATGCAGCGGCTGGCGCATGGCGATGCCAGTGGGCCCTTTCAGGTCCACTTGCCTAGTGAGATTCACACGCCAGAGAGTGTCTGATGAAGTCGTTCGTCGCTAACCAGCCCGGTCGAGGTTGGAAACCGGGGCGACCGGGCTCGGATGGTCAGGCGTTAACGGTAGCCCTTTTCCGTCAGTTCGATGACTCTCTCAGCGTTTTTTTCCGTGACGAAGTTAGGACCGGTCTGAATATCCGTGGTCGGCATCAGGCCGTAACGGTCATAAAGCGATAGCATGACGATTGGCAGGAAGCCTTGTAGGTACTGTTGCTGGTCGATCGCAAACAGCATTTCACCGTCGCGAACGGCCTCAAGGGTTTCTGGTGCCAGGTCGAAGGTCGCGAAAGTGATCTGATCCAGCGCGCCCTCTTCACGAAATGCCTTGAGAAGAGGAACGGTCGACAGTGACCCCAGACTCAGCACGCCATCGGTATCCGAATTGCTGTTCAGGTAAGCGAATACGGCGTTGCGGATCTCGATGGGATCTTGAGTGGTGGAAAGTTGCTCGCTTTCGCCATCAAACGCATCGTCGAAGCCGCTACAGCGTTGGTCAAGTTGGATCTGCCCCGGCGCGAAGTTGACGCAGACCGGGTTCTCGACACCTGCTTCGCGCATCCGTTCACCTGCCTGGTAACCGGATTCATATTCGCTCTGGCCGACATAGGCTTCTGTACCGAGTTCGCCGCTGACTTCTCCGCCGGAGTTCAGCGCAACCACTGGAATGCCCGAGTCGATGGCATCCTGTATGGGCTCTTCGAAGGCACTCGGGTCGGGAATTGTCAGAGCAATGCCGTCTGGTTTGGAGGCCACTGCCTGCTCGATCATCTGCTGCATCTTGGCGGTGTCGTATTGTGCCGGTGAACGATAGCGGACATCGACATCCATTGCCTCGCCGGCATTCTCGAAACCACGCTTGAGGACATTACCGAAGGGGTCGGCGGCAACGATATGCGTGATAGCGATGATCTCCATCTGATTGTCTTCGTCGTCCTGAGCGAAAGTGGTGTTGTTGATTGCCAGGGCGAGAGAGCCGACCAGCAGACCGGTCGTGAGCTTGAGCGTCTTGTTCATGATGAATCCTCTACTTGTTGTTGGTGTCGGGGTCTGAAAATCAACTGACGTTGATCATCTTGCCGGTAGCCAGGGACTCATAGGCGGCTTCCGCCAGTGCCAGTGCGCGTTCTCCATCCCAGCCATGCACTGCCGGTGGTTCCTGGCCTTCACATGCGTTCAGGAATCGGTCCCATTCGATCCGGTACGATTCGGGATAGCGGTCCATGTAGAAGTCTTTGGGTTTTTGCTTGATCACCCCCTCTTGAGTTGATTTCACCAGTGTCGACTTGGGCACGTTCTCCACGGCCAGCATGCCGTCACTGCCGTGAGCTTCGACGCGTTGATCGTAGCCATAAACGGCACGCCGGCTGTTGGTGATGACGGCGAGACGGCCACTGGCGCATCGCAATGTCACGACCGCTGTGTCGATATCGCCGATATCACGGATGGCATCACTGGTCAGTGCGCTGGCCACACCATGGACGGTCACGGGCTCCTCACCGAGTATCCAGCGCGCTAGATCGAAGTCGTGGATAGTCATGTCGCGCCACATACCGCCCGAAATCTTGAGATATTCGATAGGCAGGGCACCCGGATCCCGGGAGCAGATGGTGAGTAACTCCAGATTGCCGATCTCACCGGAATCCAGGCTCGATTTTAGATGCGCCATGTTGGGATCGAAGCGTCGATTGAAACCGATGAACAACAGGGCCTCGTACCGCTTCACGGTTTCCAGGCAGGACAGCACGCGTTCATAGGCTAGATCGATCGGTTTCTCGCAAAAGATTCGCTTGCCGGCGTGGGCAGCCCGTTCAATCAAGTCGGCGTGCGTGCTGGTGGCTGAAGTGATGACCACAGCATCGATATCCGGATCGCCAAGTGCTGATTCCAGAGAGCTGGACCGGGCGCCATATGCGGCTGCGAGCGACTCACCATTGGCCGGGTCGATGTCGACTACGTTGACCAGCCTGCTTCGCGGGTGTGCGGCAATATTGGCGGCATGCAGCTTGCCGATGTTGCCGGCACCTATCAGAGTGATGTTTTGCATATCAATTTTTCCCTGCTCAATAGGCCGAAGTGACCCGTTCGCTCAGTGAGTCGGCATCGTGAAGTGATTGGTCTCTTCACGGATGCCACTCGGCCAGCGTTGGGTGATGGTCTTCATGCGGGTGTAGAAGCGCACGCCATCGGGACCGTGCATGTGCAACGGGCCGAACAGCGAGCGCTTCCAGCCACCAAAGCTGTGGAAGGCCATGGGTACCGGAATCGGTACGTTGACGCCGACCATGCCCACCTGGATCTGCTCGCAGAACTGGCGTGCGGCGTCGCCGTCGCGAGTAAAAATGGCTGTGCCGTTGCCGAACTCATGGTCGTTGATCATCTTGACCGCGTCGTCGTAGCTGTCGGCTCGGGCGATGACCAGCACCGGGCCGAAGATCTCCTCGCTGTGAATGCGCATGCCCGGCTTGACGTGGTCGAACAGTGAGCCGCCGAGGAAGAAACCGCTAGCGACGTCCTCTATCACGGTCTCGCGACCGTCCACCACCAGTTCGGCCCCCTCGTCCACGCCGGTCTGGATATAGCTTCTGACTTTTTCCAGGTGCTCCCTGGTGACCAGCGGGCCCATATCGTTGTCGGGACCGTCGACGATCCCCGGGCCGACGCGCAGCTTGGCAAGCTCGGCGACGAGCTTCTCGCGCAGGCGCTCGGCGGTTTCCTGGCCAACCGGCACCGCCACCGAGATGGCCATGCAGCGTTCGCCGGCCGAACCGTAAGCGGCCCCCATCAGGGCATCCACCGCCTGGTCGAGGTCGGCGTCGGGCATGATCACCATGTGATTCTTGGCGCCGCCCAGGGCCTGAACCCGTTTGCCGTGAGCGGATGCGGTGGCATAGATGGTCTCGGCGATCGGCGTCGAGCCGACGAAGCTCACCGCCTGGACGCGCTCGTCGGTAAGCAGCACATCCACCGCTTCCTTGTCGCCGTTGACCACATTGAACACACCGTCGGGCAGACCAGCTTCGGTGAGCAGTTCGGCCAGGCGAAGTGGCGTGGACGGGTCCTTCTCGGAGGGCTTCATGACGAAAGTGTTGCCACAGGCCAGCGCGATGGGGAACATCCACATCGGCACCATGGCTGGGAAGTTGAATGGCGAGATACCGGCACACACACCGAGTGGCTGCATCATGGAGTAGCTGTCGACGCCTGTACCGACGTTCATGGAGTGCTCGCCCTTCTGCAGGTGCGGGATACCGCAAGCGAATTCGACGACTTCCAGACCGCGGGTGACTTCGCCCTTGGCGTCGGAGAACACCTTGCCGTGCTCGCGGGAGATCAGTTGCGCCAGCTCGTCGGCGCGCTCCTCGACCAGCGCTTTGAACTTGAACAGGATGCGCGAGCGCTTGAGCGGCGTGACTTTGGACCACGAGGCGAAAGTCTCATCGGCGATGCGCACGGCTTCACGGGTTTCGTCGGCGGTGGCCAGGGCGACCTGGGCGCTCTGTTCGCCGGTAGCGGGGTTGTAGACCGGAGCGAAGCGTTCGCTACGGCCCTCGATGCTGTTGCCGTTGAGATAATGATGGATCTGGTTCATGGGATAACCTTCGATGCTTCCGGTTGAAGATTGGGGACTCGGTTCCCAGGGCGCGTCATTCGTCGACGCTGAACCCAGCCTGTTCGGCCAGCGACTTGAGGTTGCGATACCCCAGGCGGGCATAGGTCAACGGATGTGCGACTTTCGGGTCCTGCTCGGCTTCCACCACCAGCCAGCCCTGGTAGCCCTGTTCGCACAGGTGTTTCAGGCCGGGCAGGAAGTCGATATTGCCGTCGCCGGGCACGGTGAATACCCCATCGAGCACGCCATTGAGGAAGCTCTTGTCGCGATTGCGGAGCTCGTCCAGCACCGGGAAACGAATGTCCTTGCAGTGCACGTGCTTGATGCGTGAGGAATAGCGCTTAGCGATCACCAGCGGGTCGCCACCGGCGCCCACCAGGTGGCCGAAGTCGAGTAGCAGGCCCACCGAGTCGCGGGTGTTATCCATCAGCCGCTCGACGTCGGCCTGGCTCTCCACCACAGTACCCAGGTGGTGGTGGTAAGCCATGTGCACGCCCCGCTCCTTGAGGTAGTCGCCGACAGTGTTGAGGCCCTCGGTGAGGTGCTGCCACTCGGCATCGCTCAGGTGGGGGCGCTGGGACAGCGGGTGCGACTGGTCGCCGTGTACGCAGTGGGTGACCTCGCAGAACACCATGGCCTTGGCACCACACTGCTTGAGCAGATGCAGGTGATCCTTGACCGCCTCGATCTCCTCCTCGGGGCTACGTTCCAGCAGATTGCTGGAATACCAGCCGGAAACCAGCGACAGGTCGTGATGACCAAGAACATCCGACAGGACATCAGCTGTTCTGGGAAATTTGTTACCTAACTCGAAGCCCGAGAACCCCGCCTCGCGTCCTTCCGCGAGGCAGACTTCCAGTGGTGTGTCAGCCCCCAGGCTAGGCATGTCGTCGTTTGTCCAGGTCAGGGGATTGATGCCCAAGCGAACGGTCATGGTGATACTCCTGTGCGATGCAGGCCTGTCGGCCTGCGTCTAGATATCCGTTGTCGTTGACTGATGTCAGTGGTATTGGCGTGTCTTGGCGTCGCGATAGCGCGTGTAGGCTTTTTGCACCTGGTCTCGTGTCGATACTTCAGGCACCGCGACATCCCACCAGGCACCACCCTCGTCGGTTGCCGGCAATGGATCGGTATCGATTGCGATCACATAGGTCGTTTCGGCAGAGCGTGCCCGTTGCAGTGCTTGTTCGAGTTCGGCGATGCCGGTGACCGACTCCGCCTGGCAACCGAGAGCTCGGGCATGACCGGCAAAGTCAATCTTGGGGGCTCCTTCGGGGACGGAGCGGCAATCCGCGAGTAGGTTGTTGAAGCCGGCACCACCGGTGGCCTGTTGCAAGCGGTTGATGCAGCCGAAGCCACGGTTGTCGAGAACGACGACCACCAGCTTGTGGCCGAGCATCACCGAGGTGGCGAGTTCGGAGTTGTGCATCAGGTAGGAGCCGTCGCCGACCATCACGAACACCTCGCGCTCGGGACGGGCCATCTTGACCCCCAGGCCACCGGCTATCTCATAGCCCATGCAGGAGTAGCCATACTCCACGTGATAGCTGCCTGGACCGGCGCATTGCCACAGCTTGTGAAGCTCGCCGGGCAAGCCTCCTGCAGCACAAACGACGGTGCCATCGTCACCGGCTTGCCGGTTGACGGCACCAATCACCTGAGCATCGGTGGGCAGGTCGCTGCCATCATTGTGGGTGGCGTGTTGCACGATGGCCGTCCATTCCCGCTTCATAGCGCTTGCCCGTTCACGCCATTCCTCCGTGGCATGCCACTCCCCCAACCGTTCGGCGAATAGTTGCAATCCGACGCCGGCATCGCAGGTCAAGGGCACGGCGCGGTGTTTGAGGCTGTCGATGCGTCCGACATTGAGAGACACCAGCGCCAGGTCGTCCCGTTCGAACAGGGCACGAGAGCCGGTGGTGAAATCCTGTAACCGGGTGCCGATCGCGAGGATGACATCGGCCTGTTCTGCAAGCTGATTGGCAGCAGCGCTTCCGGTCACTCCAATCGCCCCGACGTTGCTAGGATGATGATCCGGTAGTGCTCCCTTGCCGGCCTGGGTTTCAGCAACCGGAATGCCGCGTTCGCGAGCGAACTCACCGAGACGTTCACAGGTATTGGCGTAATGCGCGCCTCCTCCTGCGATGATCAACGGTTGCTTGGCCTTGGTCAGCGTTGCTATGGCATCGTCCAGCTCTCGATCGTCCGGACGAGGTTGGCGGATGCAATGCACCTGCGGGGCAAAGAAACGCTCGGGATAATCATGGGCGAATGTCTGCACATCCTGTGGCAGGGCTAGAGTGACAGGGCCACAATGTTCAGGATCGAGCAGCGTGGCGATCGCCTGCGGCAGGCTTGTCAACAATTGTTCGGGACGGGTGATGCGATCGAAATAGCGTGACACCGGCCGGAAGCAGTCATTGACCGTTATCGTCGGGTCACCGAAATGCTCCACCTGTTGCAGCACCGGGTCGGGTTCACGAGTGGCGAAGGTATCACCGGGAAGCAGCAGTACCGGCAGCCGGTTTGCATGTGCCAGAGCCGCTGCCGTTACCATGTTGGTCGCGCCGGGGCCAATGGAACTGGTCGTTGCCATCAAGCGGCGCCGGCCATTGGCCTTGGCGAAGGCGATCGCGGCATGCGCCATGCTCTGCTCGTTATGGGCGCGCAATGTCGGCAGGTCTGTTCGTGCGTGATACAGCGCCTCGCCCATACCGGCGACATTGCCGTGGCCGAAAATGGCAAAGACACCTTCGAATAAGGGATAAGTTTGTCCATCGATAACAATGCGCTGGGCCGCCAGGTACTTGACCAGCGCCTGGGCCATGGTCAGTCGAATCGTGCTCATGATAAAGCCTCCTCGGCTTGCAGATGCATCGTGCGCAAGCGTTGCCATTCCAGGATCAACTCGGCGTAATTGGATGCCACCTGATCGATGAGGGTGTCGTCATCGGTATAGCCCGATAGCCAGTCCCGACTCGGGCCGGCGAACAGGGTGCGGCCCACGGTGAATCCTTTGCATTGTGAGTGACGAGTTGCGGCGACGAATCCTTTCTTCATGTCTTCCATTGGAGCATCCAGGCCGAGCAGGACCACTCCGCGGCAGTGACTGTCCTGTTCGTTGATTACCTGACTGACGGCCTGCCAGGCCCCGTCCGACATCGTCGGCAGCTTCCACCAGTCAGGCCGTAATCCGAGGTTGTAGAAGCGTTGTAGAGCCCGAGCGAGTGTCTTGTCGTCGATTGTCAGATGATGAGGGGGGATCACCTCGATCAGCAGTTCGAGCCCCAGGTCGCAGGCTGTCCGGTAGAGCTGTCGAAGTCGGGTTTCCTGATCCAGGCGCAGCGCCACTGGATCGTCGGGATGATAGAACACCAGGCACTTGATGATGTGTTCGCGTGGCCAGTGCTTCAATTGGCTACCCAGGTCGTCACCATGCTGGAATCGCAGCGGCCGGGAGCCGGGTAGTTCCACTGGACGACCGATCCACCACCCCTTGCCGGTGGCATCGTTGAGTGCGTCCTGACCGAATACGTCATCGACGAGAATCGCGGGAGCAGTCAGCCCACTGCGCCGTGCTCCCTCCTCGGAGGCCTTGGCTAACAGTCGCTTGAGCATCGGAATGCGAGCGGGGTCAGCCTTGACTTCTCTCGCCATGTCGGTGAGCTGACGCCGGTGATCGAATGCCAGACCGCAGACTTCGGGCCATTGCGCCGGGTGGCGGGTGGTGACCCGGTGCAGGTGGTTGAGCTGGATATCCTTGTCGGGGCGCTTCACCGACTCGCGGCGGCCCAGATAGTCGAACAGCTCTTCTTCGGTGGGCATGGCCGGGGCACAACCGTGACGCGATACGACCAATGCGCCACAGGCATTGGCATAAGAGCCACTGGTCTGCCAATCTTCGTCCCGCAGCCAGCCACGCAATAACCCGCTCATGAAAGCATCGCCCGCGCCCAGCACGTTGAGGACGTCGACCGTGACGCCCTCGACCAGAATGCCGTCGTCAATACGTGCGGGAATCTCACCTTCGAAGATGACACAGCCCTGTGGTCCGAGCTTACACACCAAGGTCGCGTCACTGATCTGTCGGACTGCTCGGAGTGCCTCCAGCGTATCGGTGTTGCCGCCGGCGATGTGGAACTCCTCCTCGGTACCGACGATGAGATCGAATTCCGGCAGCCATCGCTGCAGATGCTGGCTTACCGACTCGTTGGCGATGAAGCGAGTTTCGCCGTCGCCGGTGGAAGTCAGGCCCCATAGTACCGGCCGGTAGTCGATGTCCAGGACGCGTTTTACATCGTGTCTGGCGGCGGCGTCCAGAGCACGCCGGCAGGCACGCTGCGTCATGTCGGTGGAGAGGTGTGTACCGGTTATCGCCAGAGCGCGGGCTCGACCGATGAAGTCGGGATCGATGGCATCGGCCTCGATGGCCATGTCGGCACAGTCGCGGCGATAGAACAGCAGCGGAAAGCTGTCACGATCCTTCAGTGCCAGCAGTACCAGGCCGGTATGCCGCTCGGGGTCGGTCTGCAGAGCGGTGGTGTCAACGCCGGCACGTTCGAGCTCTTCGCGGACGAAATGTCCCATCTGTTCATTGCCGACCCGTGACAGCATGGCTGACCGCAGTCCCAGGCGCGCGGTGCCATAGGCCATGTTGCCGGAGCTGCCGCCCAGATATTTGGCGAAGCTGGTCACATCTTCGAGGCGACTACCGAGCTGCTCCGAGTAGAGGTCCACCGCGACGCGGCCGAGGCAGATCAGATCGAGCGATCTGTTGTCCTTGTTCGGTTTATGCATAGTGTATCTCCACGTCGCTTCCTTTGTTTTGAAAGCATTCCGGGTTCCCTTGAAATCGGTGATCGGTATTCTGTCAGGCACGCCTGGCGGCTTCCTTGTATTGCAGGGCATCCTGCAACCGCATCAATGACCAGTCTTCCTGCAGGGCGCGTCTCAGCAGTTGTTGTTGGGACTCGGGGGCCATGCCACCTTCCGGCGGCGTCTTGTCGAGATTGGCGGGAAAGGAATAACCTTCGGCAACAGCGGCGATGAACGCCTGGATCGCCGGGCTGTTCCCTTCCCGAGCGACTCGCCGTTTGAGGCTGTCGTAACTGACTTCCACCAAATGGCGTGTGTCGACTGTCTCCATGGTTCTGCCGAATGCCGACGATACCTGCAGGAGATTGGCCATACGGCGCTGGTCCCGACTATCGTTTTCTCCAGCGGCATGAAACAGGGCTGGACTGAAAAACAGGCCATCACCTTTGCCCAGCGGCAGCTGGACATGGTATTCGGCGAAATGATCCTGAAACGATGGATCCCGGTAACTCATGTAGCCTTGGGGATACTGCTGTGAATAAGGCAGTAACTGTGTAGGGCCGGTCTCGATCGGCATGTCGCCATGCGCGATGGCCCCCTGCAGGGTCAGCAATTGCGAGGCATGCTGCATTGATATCGGAAAGCGTCGTACCGTCTCGTCGGTCTGGAATCCCAGGTGATAGTCACGGTGCGGTTGCTGCGCTCGGCCGCCTGGATTGACCACATTGACTTGTGAGGTGATCTGATAGAACGGACCCAGCCAGGCCTCACAAATCCAGTCGAGCAAGGGATTCGAGTAGTAGTCCAGGAATCCTTCGGGGTCGGTTTCAGCATGTTTCTGGAAGGCGTTCCATATTCGGTCGTTGCTGCCTGACGGTGCAAAGTGATCGCCTCTTCCACCTTCGGTTTTTTCGGTTTCGATGATGGAGAGGAAGCACTGTGTCGCGGCGTCGATGACGGACGTATCGGCATACAGGTTCTCGATGACCATGACGCCAGGGCCCTCCAGCAGGCACCGATGCCATTCGGTCAGCAGTCCTTGCCGGAGAGTGATATCACCCTCCCGTTGACGCAATTGGTCGCCGGCATAGATTGGGATGCGTGCCTCGATACGATCAGCCGTCGGGTAATCGTGCTGCGATGGCCATTGTTCACAGAGTGTGGCAAATGCAGCGATATCTCCCTTCGGTGGTGTGCTGGCAGCTACGAGTTTTGGCTGAAGCTGAGTCATCAGACATTCTCCATAAGCGCTGGGGACCGGGGTGGCCTGAGTCAAGACGGGTCGGGCAATGTCATGGCCGAGGCCGGTTGAGGCGGCGCTTCATAGCAGCCCAGTACACTCTGGTCGAAGTCAATGATCGACCCAGTCATCATTCCCGAGGTCTCGGTTGCCAGAAAGGCAACGCCGCGCGCGACTTCGCCGGGTTCCAGAAGTCTGCCCATGGGTTGAGAAGCCACGGCCTCGTCGAGCCATCCTTCGCTGGCGCCATGGAAGTCTTTCTGGATCCTGTCCTCGCCAGGAGTATTCATCCAGCCGATGTTGAGACCATTGACACGAATACGGTTGCGCATCAGCGAGAAGGCCGCATTGCGGGTCAGAGTGGCGAGTGCTCCTTTACTTCCGCTATAAGGGGAGATGAAAGGTTGGCCGCCATGACCGGACATGCTCAGTACATTGACGATGCGGCCTTCGATACCTTCACGGATCATGATCTTGGCGGCGTCCTGCATCAGGAAGAACGGTCCCTTGGTATTGACATTGAAGAGTCGGTCGTAGGTGGCCTCATCGGTATCCAGCAGGGTTCCACGCTCGGTATTGCCTGCACAGTTGACCAGAATATCTACTCGGCCGAAGGTGTCGTCGGCGGTTCGCATGATTCGGCGGCAGTCATCGATATTCCCGAGATCGGCTGTGACGAATACGGCCCTGCAACCACCGCCGGTAAGCGAGTCGGCCAACGCTTCCCCCTTGTCTTGGCTGCGTCCGCACAACACGAGCCCAGACAGGCCGAGATCGGCCAAGTGACGAGCGACGGCTTCTCCCAGACCTTGGGTCGAACCGGTAACAACAGCCACTTGGCCGGTTAGAGTATTCGTATGAGTCATCGCTATGGCTCCCTTGAGATAATGTAAATAAGCTGATCAATCGAGACCGATCCAACGGGCTTCGGCATGGGATCGTTCGATTGCGTCGATTAGGCGATTGATGCGCCAGGCGTCACGAAAATCGGGGTAGAGAGGGCGGCTAGCTGCAATACCTTCGATCAGGTCTCGAACCTCGACGATTTTCTGGTCGTTGTAGCCCAGGCCGTGGCCGGGAGCGGGACTGAAGGCGGCATAATCGGGATGGTCGGGCCCTGAGAGCAGGGTCGTGAATCCGCGTCTTCCCTTGGGGCCTTCGTGTTTGTAAAGCTGCAACTCGCTCATGCGCTCCTGATCGAAAACGATGGCGCCTTTGGTACCGGTCAGGGTGTAGGCGAGTCCCATCTTGCGGCCGGCAGCGATACGCGAGGCTTCGATGTTGCCGATCAGGCCGTTGTCGAAACGCAGTAATGCCTGGGTCTGGTCATCGTTCTCCACTGGGACCATCCTCGAGCCATCGGCAAGTGGACGCTGGCAGGTCACGGTCTGCAATTGGCCGAATACCTCGGAGATGTATCGACCGGTCAGATACTCGGCCATGTTGAGGATATGTGAACCCAGATCCCCCAACGCACCGGCTCCGGCGGTGTCGCGGCGTGTGTGCCAGTCGTGGGGCACTTCGGGGTCGGCCATGTAGTCCTCGTTGTGGCGACCACGAAAATGCACCAGTTCACCGATCTCTCCGCTGGAAACGATGTCGCGGGCGAGCTGAGTTGCCGAGTTACGAATGTAGTTGAAGCCGACCAGGGTTTTGATACCGGCGTTCTCAGCCGCATCAGCCATGATCTCGGCATCGGCTGCATTCAGTGCCAGTGGTTTTTCTGAGTACACATGCTTGCCGTGGGCAACGGCGGCCAGAGCCATTTCCTTGTGAAGAAAGTTGGGGGCGCAAATATCCACCACGTCCACGTCGGGATCGGCCACCAGGGTCTGCCAGTCGCCGGTAGAACGGGCAAACCCCAGCTCTCTGGCTTTGCGAGCGGCCAATATCTCGTCCACTTCTGCCAGATAGTCGCAGACGGGGAGCGCGGAAAGAGGGAACACAGAGGGTGCCGCTCGCAGCGCGATGGCGTGCGCCTTGCCCATGTAGCCGGTACCGATCAGGCCGATGCGCAATGTTTTCATGACGGCTCCTCAATAACCGGTTGCCAGCCTGGCGCCGGATGATTGGGGGCCATGAGCAGCAGATGCAGGCAAGGAACCTTCCGTTATCTCATCGTCATGTTGTTCATTACGCTGAAATTCCGACAGTTCCGCGTCGAGGCTTTCAAGCTCCGCGCCGCCGGCCATCATGTTGAGGACTTCTTCACGGCTGACTTCATCCTTGCGGAAAGTGCCCAGACTTGAGCCCCGCTTGAGCAGAGTGAAAGCGTCAGCGACTGGATAGGCGTGATGCACATTATGCGTGATGAAAATCACGGCCAGGCCATCGGCTCTGGCCTTGGCAATATAGCGCAGGACAACGGAGGCTTGCTTGACACCAAGTGCTGACGTCGGCTCATCGAGGATCAGCACCTTGGCGCCGAAATACACGGCACGAGCAATGGCGACACACTGGCGTTCTCCGCCTGACAACGTGCCAACGGGTTGACTAGGATCCCGAACATCAATGCCGATTTTGCCCATCTCTTCCATGGCAACACGGTCGGCATACTTCCAATCGACCCGTTTGAACGGCCCCCAGCCGACTGTCGGTTCGCGTCCCATGAAGAAATTCCGCGTAATCGACATTAGTGGGATCATGGCAAGATCCTGGAATACTGTCGCAATGCCTGCATCCAGGGCATCGCTGGGCGATTGATAGTCAGCGGGCTTGCCATCGACCAGCAACTCCCCGTTAGAGGGTTTATGGACGCCCGAGAGCGTCTTGATCAGGGTCGATTTGCCTGCACCGTTGTCACCCAACAGGCACATGACTTCGCCGCGGTGAACTTTCATGGAAATATCACTGATGGCGATCACGCTGCCGAAGCGCTTGTCGACATTGCGCATCTCGATCATGGGAGCTTGTGAACTCATCACTTGGCCTCCAGCGCCTTCTTGCGCACATAGTTGTTGAACAGCACGGCGATCAGCAGCATGGCGCCCAGGAAAACCTGGAACCAATCCGTATTGATGCCGGTATAGAAAATGCCCATCTGGACAACACCAAAGATCAATGCACCGAAAGACGCGCCGATAGCGGAGCCATAGCCGCCAGTGAGCAGGGCGCCTCCAATGACCACGGCGATGATGGCCTCGAGTTCCTTGAGCATGCCGCGCATGCTATCGGCCGAGCCGGTATCCATGACCTGAAGAGCGGCATAGATCGCGGCACTGAAGGCGGTGAACATGAACAAGGAAACCTTGACGGTATTGACCGGTACGCCCACGTTACGAGCGGCGTTCTTGTCACCGCCGCAGGCGAATATCCAGTTACCGAAACGGGTCCCGAGCAGTACCCAGGTAGCCATGGCGGTCAAGGCCACCCACCAGGCTACTGACGCGGGGATCCCCTCTACAGCGGGATTGCCGGCAAAGTTGGTGGCAAGCAAACCGATGTCGGCTAACCATTGGAACAACCCGGTACCGACATATCCGGAGAAGAGCGGTGCCAGCCAATCACCCGCCATGGTGTCGTGGACCCCACCGATCTGAGTGCGGTTGGCGAATAGCCGCGGTAGACCTATGGCCAGCCCACGCAGGATGAAAAGAAAGCCCAGCGTGACGATAAAGGAAGGGAGACCGGTCTTGACGACCAGCATGCCGTTCACGAATCCAACGGCCATGGCAAAACTGAAAGCAAACAGTAATGCGGCCCATAATGGCCAGCCGAACTGGACGGCAGGGATGGCTATCAGGATGCCGGCAAAGCCGATCATCGAGCCGATCGACAGATCAAACTCGCCCCCGATCATCAGCAGAGCGGCCGCGACGGCAATGATCCCGAGTTGTGCGGACACCTCCAGGAAGTTGACAATACCTGAGCCCGAGAACATGCCGGTGCCTGAGGCTGCCACCGCAAAGAAAGCCAGAACCAGTATGGCACCGGAAACTGCACCGAATTCGGGACGGCTGAGTGTCTTCTTTACGGGGCTGACGCGCTGCAGGCGCTCATCACCAGTATCCTTGTTGAGAGTTGCTTCACTCATGATCGTGTCTCCCGGCCGCCTTGAAGACGACCTCTGATGTCTCGGTGTGCTTATCGAACGCCTTTTTCGGTAAGCTCCTGAACCTCTTCCGCCGTCTCGGGGGTAACGAAAGCCGGTCCCGTGAGAAGGTCTGTGGCTGGCATCAGAAGATGCTTGGCACTCTGGTTGGCCGTGACCACGCCTTGGTATCCCTGTAGGTAGGGTTGCTGGTCGATGGCGAAATCAATTTCCTCGGCAACCAAGGCCTCGAGGATGGTTGGCGAAAGGTCGAACGTCCCAAAGTGAAACTGTTCAAGAGCTCCTTGTTCCCGCATTTCATCAATGATCGGATCGGTGGCCAGTGGTCCCAGCGACAGTAGTGCATCGACGTCGGAATTCTGATTCAGGTAAGCCACCAGTGAGTTACGGATTTCGGTGGGGTCGGAGCCGGTTGCCAATTGCTCTGCATTGCCGTCGAAGCCTTCCTCGAAACCTTCGCAACGCAGGTCGAGTGCAACATTGCCCTGTTCCTGATTGATGCAGAGACCTTTCTCGGCGCCATCTTCGATCATGCGTTCAGCGGCTCTTTTCCCTGCCAGCTTTGGATCGGAACCGATGAAGATATCCGCGCCGTATTCGTCGGCGACGTGCCCGCCCGTATTGATGACGATGACGGGAAGCCCGCTGTCTGCAGCCTCCTGGGCCAAGTCCCCAAGAGCATCAGGGTCCACCAGGGAGAGAATCAGGGCGTCGGGTTCGGAAGCGATGGCGGCTTCCACCAGCTGTTGCATGCGGGCGACATCAAAGTTGGTCGGCGCTCGGTACTCGAGATCGGCACCGACTTCATCAGCAGCGTCTTCTGCGCCCTTCTTGACGACTGACCAGAAAGGGTCGGCCGCCTGACCATGCGTCACCATGACAATACGTCTTTCATCATCGTCTTGAGCCTGTGCGGCTCCCACTAAGGATGTGGCGGCAACGGCGTAAGCCAGAACGCGAGGTAATAGAGCCATGGGTCAATCCTCTTGTCGTTGTCGTGCTCATGGATGGAGTGGCGTTGCAAAATGAAATGTAGGTTCCATTTATGCCTTTTTGCAAATCAATTGTTCTATACTTTGGTATATTTGGAATTTCCATTCCATAGACCTAGACTGGCGTCCAATGCATCAATATTCATGCTCCTCCAGAAGAGGGACACCGATCAGGTAGGAAATCGATCCATGACTCAGACGCCCGAGGATTTCACCGCGCTTGAACAACGCATCACCGAGGAATACGCCTCCTTGAGCCGTCGTCTGCAGCAAACGGCACGGTTTCTGCTCGATCATCCTCAAGAAGTGGCCTTTGCGACGGTGGCGAGATTGGCCGAGCAGGCCGGCGTGACGCCTTCGACCCTGATCCGATTTGCCAATAATTTCGGTTTCAAGGGGTTCTCCGACATGCAGCAACTGTTTCGTTCACGTCTGGTGGACGAGTTGCCCAACTATGCCGAGCGTATTCGTGCGGTACGCAGTGCGACCGGCGAAACGCCCGATAGTACACAGCTGTTATGGGAATTCGCCGATGCCAATCGGCAAGTACTGGAGGCGCTGCCGAGTCGAATCGATCCTCATGCCCTCGAAGCGGCACTGGACATTCTGGAAAACGCTGATGCCGTGCATGTGATGGGGGCGCGTCGGAGTTTCGTGGTGGCGAGTTACTTCACCTATGCCTTGCACCACATTGATAAACGGGCTTTTTTGGTCAATGGGTTGGGCGCCATGCAGGCGGAGCAGGTCAAGGCGGTTGCCGACCGTGACGCCATGCTGGTGGTGAGCTTCTCCCCTTATGCCGAGGAAGCCCGTGAAGCTGCTGCCGAGGCACAGTCGCGCGGGATCCCGTTGGTAGTCATCACGGATTCGAATCTCAGCCCACTGGCACGCTTGGCGGATGTTGCGTTGGTGGTGCATGAGGCCGAAGTGAAAAGTTTCAGGGGACTGACGGCATCGCTGTGTCTTTCGCAGACGTTGGCTATTGCATTGGGGGTGCGTCAGGACAAGGCCCACGAACGTAGTGACGATAGTGACCTGAGCTCGGCCTGACACATGGCGCATTTTCGCTGACAACCACTTGAGGAGCCTTCATGAAACTTGCACTGATAGGGGCGGGGCGCATCGGCAAGGTACATGCTGCCACCATTGCCGACCATCCAGAGGTGGCGCTTGCCGCCATCGCCGACTTCCACCATCCTGCAGCGGAAGCGTTGGCTGCGCAGTATGGAAGCCGGGCCATGGATGTCGAAGCGATCATGGACGATGAAACAATCGATGCGGTATTGATCGCTTCCAGCACTCCCACTCATGCTGATTACCTTGAACAAGCGGCCAGGGCCGGCAAAGCCATTCTGTGTGAAAAACCGATTGCCCTGGATTTGACCCGCACACGTGAAGCATTGCAGGTACTGGAAGCCAATCCCGTGATCTGTGCGCTGGGCTTCAACCGTCGGCATGATCCTCAATTCAGCGCCTTGAAAGCATCGCTCGATGCCGGCCGTATCGGAGCATTGGAAACCCTTACCATTATCAGTCGTGATCCCGCCCCGCCGCCTTCCGACTATGTCGCGGCGTCCGGGGGGCTGTTTCGTGACATGACGATTCATGACTTCGATACGGCTCGCTGGCTGCTGGATGAAGCCGTCACTCATGTATATGCCTCGGGGAGCTGCCTGATCGACCCAGGCATAGGTGATGCCGGTGATATCGATACAGCGATGATCACTCTGACGACAGCTAGTGGCCGGCTCTGCCATATCAACAACTCGCGCCGGGCTTGCTATGGCTACGATCAGCGCATTGAAGCTTTTGGCAGTGCAGGCATGCTGCAGGCCCAGAACGAAAGCGAGACGCGGCTGCGTTTCACGGGGGAGCCCGGTCAGGTCGAAGAGACGCCCAAATGGTTCTTCCTGGAGCGCTATGCCACGGCCTTTCGCCATGAAATCGATGATTTCTTCCGTGCCTGGCGAGATGACGATACACCGCTGGCAGGCGCTCAGGATGGCCTGGCGGCACTCATGCTGGCCGAAGCGGCAGAACGCTCGCTGCGAGAGGGGCGCTGTGTGGCGCTGACCGAGATCCATTAATTGACATGACGATATAGATGGAGGGAAAAATGTCATCACTTCTCGTCCGCCCCCATGCCCCGGATGATCAGGGAATCGTACTCGACATCACGCCGGAGTCCGCAGGCTGGGAACATGTCGGTTTTCGACTCCATAAGTTGTCTCCCGGTCAGACGATCGAGGCACATACCGGTGGTCGTGAACACTGTTTGGTGCTGGTATCCGGTCGAGCGACAGTGTCATGCGGTGATCACCAGTGGGAGAACATCGGTGAACGCATGGACGTGTTCGAGAAAGTACCGCCCTATGCTGTCTATCTGCCCGATGGTGTCAGCTACCACGTCGAGGCGACTACGGAGCTGGAGTTGGCGGTCTGCAGCGCACCAGGGCAGGGAAATCATGAACCCCGTCTGATCTCGCCCGAGCAGATCAAGCGCAGTACGCGAGGAGTCGGCAGCAATACCCGGCATATCCAGGATGTGCTGCCGGAAACCGAACCTGCTGACAGTCTGCTGGTGGTGGAGGTGTATACACCGGCCGGCAACTGGTCGAGCTATCCGCCGCACAAGCACGATCAGGACAATCTGCCACACGAATCCCGGCTCGAGGAGACCTATTATCACCGAGTGAGCCCCTCACAAGGGTTTGCCTTCCAGCGTGTCTATACCGATGACCGCAGCCTCGACGAGAGCATGGCTGTGGATGATGGCAATGTCGTATTGGTGCCGTATGGCTATCACCCGGCCGGGGTACCGCATGGCTACGAGTTGTATTACCTGAACGTCATGGCAGGACCCAAGCGCGTCTGGAAATTCAACAACGATCCGGATCACCAGTGGCTGCTGGAAACCTAGTTCGTAGGCGTGTGCTCTCCGCACCGGCGTCATTTGGGCGCTACTTTACCCCGTCGTCAGTCAGGCGGGGTTTTCTTGGCTTATAGCGTCGGCGACTTGTGTGGGCATCGTTAATCATGGCCCATCGCGCCTATCCGGCATCGGATGATGGAGGGAACGTAGAGTCTCTTCAACGACCTCCCGATCGATGTCCCGGGTGATGAACACCAGTCGCGAGCGATGATCGTCGCTCGGCCAGGCCGGCAGTGGTGTCGGGGGATGGAAGACGTGTTGTACGCCGTGGATGGCGAGTGGGTGTTCGCGGCCTTCGACATTCAGGAGTCCCTTGACGCGCAGGATGTTGCTGCCGATGAACGCCGTCAGTTCGTCGATCCAGGCCGTCAGCCGGTCCTCCGGGATCGGCGTATCGATGGCAAAGCAGAAAGCCTTGATGTGGTCGTCATGACGATTGATATCGTGGTCGTGATGATGTTCCTCATGGTGGTGTGTCTCGTGCTCGGCATAGGCTTCTTCATTCAGCCACTGTTCCACATCCGGTACTTTGCCTGAGGTCGAAAACGGGCCCAGATCCAATAGTTTGGCTGCGTCGATATGGCTATGGTCGATTTCCCAGCGGGGCGCGGCGGGGTTGATCCCATCGAGACGTCGGTATAGGTCGGTACGCTGTTCGGCGGTGGTCAGGTCGGGTTTAGCCAACAAAAGGCAGTCGGCCATCGCCGCCTGTTTAACGGCTTCGCTGTGGTGATCGAGGCTGTGTTGTCCCGTTGCCATGTCGAGAACCGTCACGATGCCATCCAGTCGGTAACGATCGGCGACCTGGGAATGTGTCATCAGCGTGTGCACGATCGATGCGGGATCGGCGAGCCCCGTGGTTTCGATCAGGACCCGGCGGAACTGGCGTTGCCCCTGGCGGGAAAAACGCCAGGTGATGTCGCGCAAGGTCTTGACCAGATCGCCCCGGATGTTGCAACACAAGCAGCCGCTGCTCATCTCCATGACCATGTTCTCGGTGCTATGGGCAACCAGCATATGATCGAGCGGTATCTCGCCGAATTCGTTGATGATCACCAGGGCATCGGCCAGGTCGGGCTGGCTGACGAGTTGGTTGAGCAGAGTCGTCTTGCCGGCACCGAGAAACCCGGAAAGGATGGTCACCGGGATCGGTGGGTGAGTCGGGCGCATCGGTTCGCTCCTCGTACCTGACAGCGGATCTCCCTCGTAGTGTACGGCATCGAGCAAGCGCCTTGTTCCACGACGACATCACACGCTCGGCTGCTGTTGGGTGATGCAGTGAATGTTGCCGCCTCCAAGCAAAATCTCGCGGGCCGGCACGCCAATGACGCGGCGATCGGGAAACAGGGCTTGAAGACGTTTGCGGGCGTCATCGTCGTGGGCCGGGTCGAGCAGCGGCATGACAACCACCGAGTTGCCGATATAGAAATTGACGTAGGAGGCCGCCATGCGATCACCGGGCTGACGTGGGTAGGAGCTGTTGAGCCGGTCGATGCCACTGGCTTCTTCCTCGGCGATATGCAACGGGCCGGGCTGGGTGAACTTATGCACCTTGAGTGAACGACCGCGGGCATCAGTGCTGTTTTCCAGTAACTCCAACGCTTGGCGGGAAATGGCGTGTTGCGGGTCGTTTTCGTCGTCACACCACGTCAGGGCGACTTCGCCGGGTGCCACGAAACAGCACAGGTTATCGACGTGACCATCGGTCTCGTCACGATAACATCCACGCGGCAGCCAGATGACTTTCGTGACGCCGAGGTACTCCCGTAACACCTGTTCCATTCCGGCTTGGTCGAGTCCCGGATTGCGATTGGGGTTGAGCAAACATTCCCGAGTGGTGATCAAGGTCCCTTCGCCATCGACATGAATGGCGCCGCCTTCCAGCACCACCGGTACCTCGAAACGGGGAATGCCCAGTATCTCGGCGATCTTGCTCCGGATGCGCCGGTCCTTGTCCCAGGGGAAATAGAGCCCGCCCTCGAGGCCACCCCAGGCATTGAACTGCCAGTCGACCATGGCCAGATGCCCATCGGGGGAGGTCAGAAAGGTCGGCCCGACATCGCGCATCCAGGCATCGTTATTGGAAAGTTCCACCACACGGACCGATTCGGGAAGTTGGTTACGGGCATTTTCGTACTGCTCGTCGTTGACACCCACGAAGACGGTTTCGCTGTCTGCGATGGCACTGGCCACGTCGACGAACGCCTGCTGAGCCGGTTTGGCACCATAACGCCAGGTGTCCGGTCGTTGCGGCCACAGCATCCAGCAGGCCTTGTGCGGGGCGAACTCTGCCGGCATGGAAAAGCCTTGTGATGCCGGCGTTTCAGCCGGCAACGAGAAAGCAGTGGAGGATAGAGAGTTGGTTGTCATGGTGTGTCTCACATGTGGCCCGCAATCAGGAATACAACAATGGCCAGGACGGCCGCAATCAAGGCATAGGGTAATTGCGTCAGCGCGTGGGCCATGGGGGTACATCCACTACCTTGGGCAGATAGTACCGTGGAATCGCCATAGAAGCAGGTATGGCTGCCGAAGGCGCTGGCGGAAATCAGCGAACCGATCACCAGAGGCATGTTGGCGTCCACGCTCGCGGCCAGAGGCAACACGATCGGCATCGCCACGGCGAACAGGCCCCAGAAAGAGCCGGTGGCGAAGGCCAGAAAGGCCATGGTGACGAAAACCACGGCAGGCAGCATGCCGGCCGTCATCATCGGCTTCATGGTGGCGATCACGTATTCGGTGAGGCCCAGCAGGTCGTTGACTTCCTTGAGGGTAAAACCGGCCACGAGCGTGCCCAGTGGCATGATCATCGACTTGAAACCTTCCAGCGCGGTATCGAAGGTGTCGTGGAAGCTCAACAGGCGCTGGCTGAAAATAAGCACCAGCATGACTGCGAGGGCCACGATCACGCCACGCAGGATATCGATCTCGAAATACCAGGTGAAGCCGATGAGTGCAGCGATCGGCAGCAGGAAATTGAGCAGGTGAGGGCGACGCTTGCCGTCGTCCTCGGCTTCCAGCGCGGCATCGTCGACGCCGTCCGGCATGATCTGCCCACCGGCGGCACGTTGTTCTGCGGCTCGCATGGGGCCCAGGGCCGGAATGGCACCGACGGCAACCAGCGGGACCAGAATCGCGGCAATCCAGGCGTAGAACATGTAGGGAATCGCTTGCAGATATACTCCCATGCCGTTGTCGGCAACGCCGTTCTCTTCCAGCAGGCCGGCGAAGAACACCGCCCAGGTGGAAATCGGCACCAGGATGCAGATGGGGGCTGCCGTGGAATCCACGACATACGCCAGCATTTCACGCGAGACCCGGAAGCGGTCGGTGATCTTCTTCATCGAGGCGCTGATCGCGAGGGCGTTGAGGTAGTCGTCGATGAAGATCACCAGACCAAGTAACCAGGTGGTCAGCAGACTGCGACTGCGAGTATGGATACGGCGGGTGATGACGTCGCCGAAGGCCAGTACGCCGCCGGTCTTGACCAGTAGCGCGATCAGGCTACCGAACAAGCCGCAGACCAGGATGATCCAGGTGACGGTGTCATCGCCAAGCACGGCCAGCAGGATATCGGATCCCTGGGAAACGACGGCAGTCGGGTCGACCATCAACAGGCCGACCAGGGCACCGGTGAACAGCGATTCGATGGTGCGGCGCGTGACGATCGCCATGCCCAGCACCACCAGCGTGGGAAACAGGCTCCATAGCCCATAGTTGTCCATGGTTGTCTCTCTTGTCGTTGTGTCGGGAGCGAGGGTCGGATTGTGTCAGGTGGCTATAGGTAACCGTCGTCCTTGAGCGTTTGCGATGTGGCGGCCAGGGACTCGTCGAGGATGTCGACCACGCGATCGACGACGTCACGGTCCCAGATCAGCGGTGGCGAGACGATGTTGAGATGGCCGACCGGGCGGATGATCAGCCCACGCTGCTGCGCTTCAAAGGCCACCCGATCGCCGACGCGTGCCTCCACCGGGAGAAGCGCCTTGCTGGTCTTGTCGGCGACGTTCTCGATACACAGCATGAAATGGCTGCCGCGGATATCGCCGACCGTTTCATGATGAGCGAGAGTCTTCAGCCGTCGTTCCAGGTAGGGACCGGTCTCGCGCACGTTGTCGCAGATGCCTTCGCGCTCGATGATCTCGATGTTCTTCAGCGCGGCGGCGCAACTGACGGGATGACCGGAATAGGTGAAGCCGGTACTGAGCACGCCGCCGGGCCCCTGGGGCGTGGAAAGCACCTCGTAGAGCTCATCGGAGATCAGCGTGGCGCCTAGCGGTGCATAGCCAGAGGAGAGCCCCTTGGCGACGTTGATGATGTCGGGTTGGGTGTCGAAGACCGCTTCCGAGGCAAAGAAATGACCCAGGCGGCCGAAGCCGGTGACCACTTCGTCGGCGATGTAGAGGATATCGTTGGCTCGGCACACCGCCTGCATGCGCGCATGGTAGCCATCGGGGGCGACCAGCACGCCGCCGGCACCCATGATCGGTTCGGCAATGAAAGCGGCAATATTGTCGGCGCCGATTCGCTCGATCGTTTCTTCGAGTTCGCTGACCAGCGAATCGCAGTAGTCGGCCTCGCTCATATCCTCTGGACGGCGATACAGGTTGGCTTCGCTGAGGTGGGTCACCAGATGGTCGAGGGTGTCGAAGTCCCAGTTATTGCTCTTGATACCGGTCAGGCTGGCAGCCAGGTAGGTCGTGCCATGGTAGGCATTGTTACGCGAAAGAATGCGTTTCTTGTGCGGCTTGCCGACTCGGTTGAAATAGTAATGCACCAGCCGGATGGTGGCGTCGTTGGCGGCTGAACCGCCACAGCTATAGAACACATGGTTGAGATGCGCAGGAGCCAGTTCGGCGAGCTTGGCGGCAAGCTCCGCTGCCGGGGCGTTGGACAGGTTGTTGAACGTCGAGAAATAGGCCATGCGAGTGGCCTGATCTGCCATTGCCTGACCTATCTCGCCCCGCCCGTGGCCGACATTGACGCACCATAGACCGGCAATACCATCGATATAGCGATGGCCATACGCGTCTTCGACATAGATACCATCGCTATCGGTAATCAGGTCACACCCCTGTTCGTGGAACAGGCTGAAATCGGTGAACGGGTGGATGAAGTGGTCACGATCTTTTTGCCAGAGTGACTGGACATCCTCTGATTGCGACGGATGCGATCTTGATATGGGAGCATTCATGGTCTCGGCCCTCGTGTTGTCGGAATGGAGTCAGGGTCGAGTGCACCCTAGCGGGTATTCCATGAGCGGCCATATATCCCGATTGGGGTATATCGCCATTGCTGGGTGTCTATCTAGAGTCGTTGTCGAGCTGACAATGGGAGACCATGACAATGACGATCACGATTGATCCCCAGCGACTTTGGGAGAGTTTGATGGCCATGGCGGAGATCGGCCCCACCGAAAATGGTGGCAGTTGTCGCCTGGCCTTGACCGATGAGGATGCTGCCGGGCGTCGCCTGTTCATGGAGTGGTGTGAAGCGCTGGGATGCACGGTGCGCATCGACCGAATCGGCAATATGTTCGTTCGTCGGCTCGGACGTCAGAACGATCTGGACCCGGTGGGTATCGGAAGTCATCTTGATACCCAGCCCAAGGGCGGGCGCTTCGACGGTGTATTGGGCGTGCTGGCCGGACTGGAAATCTTTCGCACCCTGCAGGACCAGCGCATCGTCACTGAGCGACCCCTTGAGTTGGTGGTCTGGACCAATGAGGAGGGCAGCCGCTTTGCACCGGCGATGGTTGCTTCCGGTACCTATGCGGGGCGTTTCAGTGTCGAGTCGACCCTGGCGCGACGCGATCGCGACGGCGTGACCCTGGGGGACGCGCTGGACAATATCGGGTTTGCAGGCGAGCTGCCGGTCGGGGAGCCCCGCTTTGCCAGTTTCTTTGAGCTGCACATCGAACAGGGACCGGTGCTCGAAGCGGCTGGTGAGTCGATCGGTGTGGTCACCGGCGTGCAGGGCATGCGCTGGTTCGATGTCACCTTGAGCGGGCAAGCGGCTCATGCCGGACCGACACCGATGCACTCACGCCGGGATGCGTTGGTAGCCGCAGCACGGCTGATCGATCGGCTTCAGGCGCATGCGTGCCATGATCCCGATGGCGACAGCCGGGTCACGGTGGGTTGCCTGGAGATCGACGCACCGTCACGCAACGTGATCCCGGGCAAGGTCTCACTGACCGTGGATCTGCGTCATACCGTGGAGAGCGAGCTTAATGCCCTTGAGACGACCTTCGAAAAAGAGCTGGCAGCCGTTGGAGAGACCTTCGACGTGGCAGTTCATAGCGACAGGATCTGGCAGTCGCCGGTGGTCCATTTCCACTCTGGCTGTATTGATGCCATTGAGCAGGCAGCGAAGCGTCACAGCATTCCGTACCAGCGCATGATGAGTGGTGCCGGGCATGATGCCGTCAATGTATCGCGAGTTGCCCCCACCGCGATGATCTTTGTGCCCTGTCGCGACGGCATCAGCCACAATGAAGCCGAGTATACCTCGCCTGAGCACTGTGCAGCCGGGACGCAAGTATTATTGGAGGCTATGCTCGAGCGGGCCGGCACATGAGAAGCGTGTATGCCCACGAGAGCCGATAGGCTTCGCTATCGCTTGAAACACTGAGGAAAATCATGCTGTGAAAGAGGCTGGCTTTCGACACTGTCGATCGCTTGCCGATGTCATGCTGACGCATTGCCGTGAGGAGTGCCTCCCTGTGGGCGGCACTTGCCTAACGTTGCTGTCGCGATACCAGTGCCACATGGTCGAGGAACAGGCGGAACAGTTGCGACTGGCTGGTGACCGCTAGCCGCTGATAGATGTGTTTGCGATGGACTTTCACTGTGCCGTCACTGATGTCGAGCTCCCGAGCTGCCGATTTGGTGGAATGGCCGGCCAATAGCAATCTGACGATATCCCTCTCCCGATCCGTGAGCGCTTCACGGCCGAAACTCTCGAAGGCGGTTTCTACCGGCGCCTGAGCATTCAGCTGGGCCTGAAAAGTACTGCGCTGCCACTTCCAGAATTCTCCCAGCAAGCTTTCGATTACCGGTGCGATGTGACGCAGCGCCTGAAGGTCGCGATGCTTCAACGAGGGAGCATCCTGTCGAAACCCGAGCGAGACCACGATGATGGTGTCGTCGGCGACGCGGGCGAAGATACCGACCTCATCCGCCAATCCCAGTGCCCGGTAGTAACGATGATAATAGTCACTGGCTTCGAAGCGATCCGGAGCCAGTTCTCTCAGGCGATGCGCGCCTTTCTCCAGCCCTTCACGTACCGCACTGAAAAAGGGATCGAGCAAATAGGCTTCGCTGAGATAGCGCTCGATACCCTGTTCTCGGCGGTGCGCCGGGTAATCGTCGTGAATCAGTAGCGGACGCTGACGCCCCTGATACGTGTTGATGAGTATGGAATCAAACCCGACCAGATCACGAAGGACCCGCTCCAGCATGGCGGGAAAACTGAGCGACCCGGCCGCCTGGATCAGTCGAGCCAGAGACTGATGCCAGGTCAGGCTGGCAGGACTGGCGAGGAGGTCGGTTGGTGCGGCGATCGGCATGAGGGGCAGGGCATGTTGTTGAACACTATGGGAACCGTTTCAGTCTATCACGGCCGATGATGGGAACTGTCCATTCGTATTTGGACTTTACACAAACGCAGTTCTCATCTCGACACGCCGTATTGTCAGGGTGGTTCGTATGACTGGACTATGCTAAGTCAGTAACGGGCCGGTGCTCGGTGGCAGGGGTATCAGCCCATGTCATATCCCTGATGACATATTCCAGCGAGGAGACGGTCATGAGCGTGAAAAAGCATATCTTCGTCGTCGGCCTGAACGAGTTCAATCTCCATCGGTTGAAGCAACTGCGTGGTGTCGAGACATGTGAATTTCATGGCGTCATCGACCCCGCGGCCGTCTATGAGACCGAGGTGTTCGATATCGACAGTATGCTCAAAGAGGCAACGGCTCATCTCGAGGCCCATGAAGGGAATATCGATGCCATCGTCGGATACATGGATTTCCCGGTCTCGACCATGCTGCCGATTCTTTGCGAGCGTTTCGGTACGCGAACGACATCGCTGGAAAGTCTGCTCAAGTGTGAACACAAATACTGGAGCCGAACCGTTCAGCGTGAGGTGATACCCGATTTCATCCCCGCATTCACCGCTTTCGATCCATTTGACGATGATGCCCTGGTGAAAATCAGTGATGCCGGGCTGTATTTTCCCTTCTTCATCAAGCCGATCAAGTCCTCGGGCTCACGTCTGGGGTTTCGCATCGACAGTCCCGAGGATTTCTATCAGGCGATCGAGCGGCTGCGAGCCGAGATAGGGCTGATTGCCGACCCTTTCAATACCGTACTCGAACAAGCCAGGTTGCCGCCGGATATCGCCGCCGTCGACGGGCATTTCTGCATGGCTGAAGAAATCATCGGTGGCTGGCAATGCACCGTCGAGGGCTATGTGTTCGACGGTGAGGTCGTCAGCTACGGGATCGTCGATTCGTTGCGCTATCCCCATGTACTGAGTTTCTTCCACTACCGCTATCCGTCGGGGCTACCCGATCCCATTCAACGCAAGATGACCGAATTGACGGCGACGGTCATGCAACACATCGGCTACGACAACGCCGCTTTTAATGTCGAGTACTTCTGGGACGAAGTCCAGGATCGTATCTGGCTGCTGGAAATCAACACTCGCATTTCGCAGTCCCATTGTGACCTGTTTGCCAAGGTGGACGGCGCCAGCCACCAGCAGGTCACCGTCGATCTGGCCCTGGGCAAGCGGCCGGATATGCCACATCGCCAGGGACGGTATCCGATGGCGGCCAAGTTCTTCTATCGGGTATTCTTTACCGATGCCGTAGTGGCACGTGTACCGGACGCCGATGAGATCGCCGCACTGGAAAATGAATTTCCCGGCACGGTGATTGATCTGCAGGTCACCGAGGGACAACGGCTGTCGGAACTGCCCGAGCAGGACAGTTACAGCTATGCCTTGGCGTATATCTGGATGGGCGCGCAGGATGAAACGGCCCTGTTGGCGAATTACGAACGGTTGGCCGAGCAACTCTCCTTCGCGTTCGATGACATTATCAGTTAGCCGTGGAGAGCCGTGAATGCATATTGTGGATACCTTCCCCCGACAAGTGGTCGAGGAGGAAACCTGGATTCCGCTCCGGGATGGCACGCAACTGGCAGCGCGTATCTGGCGGCCGTCCGACGCGGAAGCCGACCCTGTACCGGCGATCCTCGAGTACTTGCCGTACCGCAAACGCGATTTGACCGCCGAACGTGATTCGCTGACTCATCCGTACTGGGCAGGGTATGGCTATGCCGGTGTGCGCGTCGACATTCGCGGAACCGGTGAGTCCGATGGCGTATTGACCGACGAGTATCTGCAGCAGGAACTCGATGACGGTGTGGCCGTTCTGGAATGGCTTGAAAAGCAACCCTGGTGTACCGGTGACGTCGGGATGGTGGGTATTTCCTGGGGGGGATTCAATGGACTACAGATTGCTGCCATGGCTCCTCCTCAACTCAAGGCGGTGATCACACTGTGTTCCACCGATGATCGTTATGCGGACGATATTCACCATATGGGAGGGTGTCTGCTGGCCGATAATCTCTCCTGGGCGTCGACGATGTTCGATGGCAATGCGTGCCCCCCGGATCCCGCGTTGGTCGGTGAGCGCTGGCGTGATATGTGGCTGGAGCGGCTTGAAGGTAGTGGCCTGTGGCTCGCCAAGTGGCTTGAACATCAGCGACGCGATGCCTACTGGAAGCATGGTTCGGTATGCGAGGACTTCTCGCGTATCCGCTGTCCCGTCTATGCCATCAGTGGTTGGGCCGATGGTTACTGCAATGCCGTGTTCCGTCTACTCGAAGGATTGGAGGTACCGCGAAAAGGTCTGGTGGGGCCGTGGGCGCACAAGTATCCCCATCTTGGTGTCCCCGGTCCGGCCATCGGGTTTCTACAGGAGTCATTGCGCTGGTGGGATCATTGGCTCAAGGGAAAAGAGACCGGGATCATGGACGAACCGATGCTGCGTGTATGGATGCAGGAGTCGGTTCCTCCCTCGGCGCGCTACGAACAAAGACCGGGGCGTTGGGTCGCCGAGCCGGTTTGGCCGTCGCCGAATAGTCAGCCCGTGACCTATCGGCTGACCGTCGGACACGATCTGGTCGATGAGTCCACGCAGCCGGTTGTCGATGACGAATCGACCCTGACGATTCGCTCTCCACTTTCGGTCGGCCTCTATGCGGGGAAATGGTGCTCTTACAATGCACCGCCGGATCTGCCGCATGACCAGCGTGATGAAGACGGTGGTGCTCTGATCTTTCAGACTCATCGTCTGGAGGAACCGCTCGAGATCTGCGGCCAGCCGGAAGTGGAACTGGAGTTGGCCGCAGATCAACCGGTCGCGATGGTGGCCGTGCGCTTGATCGATGTCGCCGAAGACGACAAGGCCACGCGAGTCTCGTATGGTCTGCTCAACCTCACTCATCGCGTCAGTGACGAGCATCCTGCGCCGCTGCAAGTCGGGAAGCGCTATCGTGTTCGGGTGGCGCTCAAGCATATCGCTCAGCAGTTCCCTGCCGGGCATGCCATTCGCCTGTCGATTTCCACCAGTTATTGGCCGTTGGCATGGCCGTCGCCGCGACCTGTGACGTTGACCGTAACGCCTGGACAAAGCCGGCTAATTCTACCGGGTCGCGCTCCCAGGCCCGAGGAGGATGACTCGCTTCGCCCCTTCGAGGCACCGGAAGGTGCGCCGCCCCTGGCGAAGACGCTGATCCAGCCGACCCAGGAAACCTGGCGGGTGGTTCGTGACCTGGCCAATGACCAGACCATGCTGGAGGTCATCAATGACGAGGGGGCTTATCGGCTGGACGACATTGGCATGGAGATCGCCGTGCGTGTCACCGAGCGGTACAGCTATGTGCACGGCCATTACGACAGCGTCACCGGATGGACGGAATGGAAACGCAGCTTCCGTCGCGGTGATTGGTGTGTCAAAACCTTGACACGGACCCGTATGACCAGTGATGCCGAATCGTTTCGTTTACGTGCGACGCTGGATGCTTACGAAGGGGAAACCCGGGTCTTCTCCAAAACCTGGGATGAAACGCTGCCGCGCGATCTGGTATGAAGGCCTGCCGATCATTTTCATCGTGGTAGTGACGATGACGGTAGTCTTCGGCGCTCATTTCGTGTAGTTCTACACACAGGATGTCACTTTCAGGGGCGCGAATCGCACTGATTATGCTGGAGTTTCTGCAAGGATTTGCCTACGGGCTGTTTCTGACCTGCATTCCCTGGTTTCTGGTGGGCATGGTGAGTCCCTCGCTGGCCTTGCCCACCGAGCGTCCGAACCGGGTGCAGGTCGGGGTGCGTTATTGGCTGTTGTTGCCCTTCATCGCTTTCTTGTTGTGGCTGACCTCGTTGTGGGGCGGTTTCGGCCCCAGTCTCTGGGGTTGGTTATGTGGCTTGATTGCCGTGGCCGTGGAGATTCCGCTGGAACGACGTTGGCGTCGTGGGTGGAAGCGATTCCGACATTGGCGTCGGGAAATACGCCAGAGAGACGAGCGTGCCCGTGAGCAAGCCCAGCGCGACAGTGAAGCCCGGGAGACCGGTTCGGCGGTGCTCGATCCTGATCATCCGCCGACGGATGCCGATGACGTCGTCATGGCGCTATGCCACGCCAAACAGGCACTGCTCGAAGCGGGCCGTCAGGATCTGGCGGCTCAAGCGGATCGTCTGTTCAGCCGATACCGACATGTACTGACGTTGATCGAGAGCCGTTTCGATGTCAGTGAACTGGCTTATGAGCGCTCATGTCATCTCATTACCGAAGTGTGTCTGGGAGCGGTGGATACACTGCATGACATGGCGTCGCAGGCCAGTAGTGTGTCAGGGGTGGACAGTGAGTTCGTGCAGCGTCGCCTCGACCAGGAAAGCCACCGCTTGACGGTCGCTGAACGCGTTGCCCTCAAGCGCAGGTTGCAATTGGTGGAAGAGACCGAGCGCCACCTGCGTGACCTGTCGGCGCGCAATGAATCGGCCTTGACCGCCCTCGATGATACGGCGGTGGCGATGGCCAGGCTCGATACCGGCCGTACCAAGGCCAAAGTCGGCGCGGACCAGGCGCTTGCCGAACTGCGTCGCTTCATTGATCGGGCGCCACGATACGGACGTCGTCATAGAGGGTAACACCGTTGCACGGCGACAGATGCATGACCGCCCTGCCATGCGCTAATGTTCACGATAGGTAACAGGTAACTACCGAGTGCCGGGAAACGATGCCATGCGAGACGAGGCCGGGGTGCCCCCCGACAAGCAGTTGGCGCTACCGCCTGTAGAGCGGATCGCCGAGGATCTGGAGCAGCATGAGGCGCACGATCAACCGCCCGATGAAGAGGCACGACTGGAGGCCGAGGCCGATGCGTACGTGGAACGGCTGATCGGCGAGGAACAGTCTTCGAGTGCCGAACACCGCCGCCGGACGGTCGATGAAATGGGGTTGGAAACCCAGCGCCGTGCCGCCCACCAGAGTGCCATGTTGCAGACACCGCTGCGCAAACTGGCCCAGCAGAGCGACGACGGTGGACCAGTGGCCAAGGCACTGGTCGACCTGCGGGGGCGGATGCATAATCTGGATCCCAACCGTCATGATCTTACCCAGCGGGGTCTGGACAAGGTCATTGCCTGGATGCCCGGTGTCGGGAACCGTTTGCAGCGCTATTTCCGCAAGTTCGAAAATGCCCAGGATGCCCTGGATGCGATCATCGCCGATCTGGAAGGTGGGCGCGATATGCTCGATCGCGACAACCTGACTTTGGCCGATGACCAGGAGGCATTGCAGGAGGTCATCCAGGAGCTGCGACATCAGATTGCGCTCGGCCAACGCATCGATGAGCGCCTGACGAAGGCCGCTGAATCCCTGGAGGCCGAGGATGGCCGGCGCACCTTCATCGAGGAGGAACTGCTGTTTCCCCTGCGTCAGCGCATCGTCGATCTTCAGCAGCAACTGGCGGTCAGCCAGCAAGGCGTTCTGGCCCTGGAAGTGGTGATTCGCAACAATCGTGAACTGATGCGTGGCGTGGACCGAGCCATCAATGTGACTGTCTCGGCGCTGAGCGTCGCCGTCACGGTTGCCTTGGGCCTGGCCAACCAGCGCCTGGTGCTGGAACGTGTCGAGTCGATCAATCGCACGACCTCCGACATGATTACCGGTACGGCCAAGGCACTGCGCAATCAGGGGGTGGATATTCAGACGCGAGCGTCTTCGTCGATGCTCGACATGCAGTCTCTGGAGCAGGCCTTTTCGGATGTCATGGCTGCGCTGGACGATCTGGCCACCTATCGCCGTGATGCCTTGCCCAAGCTCAAGGCGCAGATCGATCGTCTCGATACGCTGGCCGGGCAGGGAGAGGAGGCCATCGACAAATTACGCCAGGGCAACCGGGCCGATCCGGGGGATGACGTGTGACGGCACCGAGCGCTTCACCGGTAACGCGCGCGTCACGCAAGGAGATCCTGGGATGGGCAATGTTCGACTTTGCCAACCAGGCTTACACCCTGCTGATCATAACGGTCGTCTTCGGTGAACTCTTCACCACGGTGATCGTTGGCGATCGTGGTGGCAACTATCGTCTGGCCAATTTCCTCTGGAGCCTGGCACTGGCCGTCAGCTATCTGATGGTCGTGCTCACGGCACCCGTGTGCGGGGCAGCCATGGACGCCCATGCTGCCAAAAAGCACTATCTCTTCATCAGTTATCTGATCACGGTAGCGACGACGGCCATGCTGTATTTCGTCGCCCCCGGTTATGTGGTGCTGGGTTTCCTGTTGATCGTCGTATCGAATTATGCCTACTCCATGGGGGAGTCCTTCATCGCCGCATTCCTCCCTGAGCTGGGACCGCCGAGTGACCTGGGCAAGATCTCCGGCTTCGGGTGGTCGCTGGGATATATCGGTGGGTTGTTTGCCGCCGGCTTCACGCTGATGGTCCTTGGTGAAGCAACCGCGGAGAATTTCGATCGGATCCGTTGGGTCGGGCCGTTTGCTGCCGCGTTTTTCCTGGTGGCCGCCCTTCCCACGTTCCTGTGGCTGAAGGAGCGGGGAGTCCCGCGGCCTCATCTTGCAAATGCCAGTTACTTGACGGTAGCCCGTCGGCGTATCGCGTCTACGCTCAGGGAGCTACGTGAATTCCGTGATCTGGCCGTATTCCTGGTGTCGTTGCTGTTCTCCATGGCGGGGATTTACATCATCATCGCCTTCGCCTTCATCTATGGTGCCCAGGTGATCGGTTGGGACGAGTCGGTCCGCAATATCATGTTCATCATCGTGCAGATCACGGCCGCGGCGGGGGCACTGGGGTTCGGATTCATTCAGGACCGTATCGGGGCGAAACCGACCTATATCGGCACCTTGCTGCTTTGGATAGCGGCGATCATCGCTATCTGGGGGACACCGACCGTGACGGCATTCCTCAATGCGGCACTGGGGATGGATATGGAGGCCCAGCACTTGTTCCTGGCGGTGGGGACCCTGGCGGGACTGAGTCTGGGATCGAGTCAATCCGCTAGCCGTGTGCTGGTCGGGTTGTTTTCCCCGAACGGCAAGTCAGCGGAGTTTTTTGGCTTCTGGGGGTTGGCCAACAAGCTTGCCGGCGTGTTCGGCATTATCGGGTTGGGGGTCTTGCAGTCCCTGGTGGGCTTGCAGACGTCGATTCTCCTTTGTGCCGCCCTGTTCATCGTGGCGGTATTGATCTGTCTGGTCGTGGATCAGCGGCGGGGTGAGAACGCCGCCCGCACATGGCGGGCGGCAACCGATCAAACGGCATCGTCTTCCAGGAACGGGTAATCCGTGTATCCCTTGGCATCGCCGCCGTAGAAGGTGCTCTCATCCCACTCGTTGAGGGGGGCACCGCGCCGGAAGCGCTCCGGCAGATCGGGGTTGGCAATGAATGGACGTCCGAATGACACCAGGTCAGCCAGGCCTCTGCCGATACGCTCGCGGGCTTCTTCCGCGCTGTAGCGACCATTGCCGATGTAGGCGCGACGGAAGGACGAACGCAGGGCATCGATGATCTCTTCGTGTCGCCCATTGGCGTGGTTGCCCTGGAAGGAGTCTTCGATCACTTCCAGAAACGCGATACCGCGTTCGTTCAAGGCCTTGGCGAAGGCGGAGAAGGTCTCCTTGGGATTGGCATCATCCATGTCGTTGAAACTACCGGTCGGGCCGATGCGCACGCCGACACGTTCGGTACCCCAGACGTTGATCACGGCGTCGATCACTTCCAGCGGCAAGCGCATGCGATTCTCCACCGAACCGCCGTACTCGTCGGTGCGCCGGTTGCTGTGGGTACGCAGGAATTGGTCGAGGAGATAGCCATTGGCACAGTGCACCTCGACACCATCGAAGCCGGCACGCTTGGCATTTTCGGCTCCATGGCGGTACTGGGCGACGATATCGGGCATCTCGTCGATTTCAAGTGCGCGCGGCTGCAGCACGTCGACCATGCCGGATTCTGCGCTGATGAACGTCTTGGCCCCTTCCGGCTTGATGGCCGAGGGTGCAACGGGAATCTCGCCATTGGGTTGCAACTCCGGGCGCGAGATCCGCCCGACATGCCAGAGTTGAAGATAGATACGTCCTCCGGCGGCGTGTACGGCCTCGGTGACTTGTTTCCAGCCTTCGACTTGTGCCTCGGAATGAATGCCGGGAGTGAACGCGTACCCCTTACCCTGAGGCGAGACCTGGGTGGCCTCGGCAATGATCAGGCCGGCACCGGCGCGCTGGCGATAATATTCGGCATTCATGGCATTGGGGACATCACCCGGCTGACTGGCGCGGGAGCGGGTCAGTGGTGACATGATCACCCGGTTGGGAAGCGTCAGATCACCCAGGTCGAAGGGAGTGAACAGAATATCGTCGGATTGTGTCATGAGGGAAACCTCCTGGAGACATCAGTCGAAATGAAATATTCGCTGACTAACGGTTAATGGCGGAAATATTAGACCGGTCGTCTAGTCCTGTCAAAATCGAAGGATGGGCAGTGCTGCTGATTCGGTGTCATGATACGGGCAAGAAACGGATACAGGGCGCCTACATGAAGGACAACGAACGGCGACAACACGGCCGTGAGGCAGCCCAGCCGACCAAGATTCCACGGGCCGGTTGGAGAGATATTCTGTGGCGTATGCGTCGGGAACTGGCCAGCGACGATATCACCATGTTGGCGGCCGGTGTCGCCTTTTATGCGCTGTTGGCACTCTTTCCCGCCATCGCGGCGCTCATCGCGCTGTGGGCACTGGCGTTCGATCCTGAACAGATGGCCGGGCATATCGGTGATCTGGTGCGTTTCACCCCGCCGGGTGCGGCTTCGATCATTCGCCAGCAGGCCAATGACGTCGGTAGCAATACCGATGCCGGCCTGAGTGTCACCGCCATACTGAGCCTGTTGATCGCCATTTTTATCGCCTCCAAGGGGATTCGGGGGCTCATCAAGGGATTGAATGTCGTTTACGGTGAAGCCGAGAGGCGCGGCTTTCTGCGGCGCTCCATTACGGTGGCGACCCTGACGGTAGGCTTGCTGATCATGACACTGGTCACCATCGCTTTCATCACGCTGTTTCCTCTGGTGATCCAGCATCTGGGGCTTGCCCGGCCCTGGGTCACTGTGATCGGGCTCATCCGTTGGCCGGTATTATTGCTGGTCATGATCTGTACGACTGCCGTTTTATATCGGTTCGGGCCTTATCGTCGGTCACCACGCTGGGAATGGGTCAGTCCCGGTACGCTCCTGGCGACGGTCCTTTGGGTACTGGGCTCACTGGGCCTGTCGGCCTATATGCGGCACTTCCCGGTCTTCAACCAGGTGTATGGTTCATTGGGGGCGGTCGTCGGCCTGTTGCTATGGTTCTGGTTGTCCGCGTTTTTTGTGCTGCTGGGTGGTAAGCTCAACGCGACGGTGGAACACCAGACGCGCCATGACACGACTGTCGGGTCCTCTCGACCGATGGGCAAACGCGGCGCGTATGTGGCAGATACGCTGGGTGAAGAACACCCGTGAGAATACGATGCTGGGGCACGCCGGACATTGTCGAGAGTGCCGTCGTGTTGCTATCATGGATAAATGAACAGTACATTGCGTAGCATTCCGGTCACGGCGTCGCTGGACGACCCCTTCTACTACCTGCGCAATTTCCATTTCGTGCTCGATTGGGTCGCCGAGCGCTACGATGACTTGCTGACCGACAGCGAGCACGAATTCATCGGGATATTCACGTCCCTGCCGCGTACGTCTCAGGCCTTGATGGCTCGCATGGTCATGCGCAAGGGCGTGCATTTCCGCACTTCCCGGCTACGCTACGCGGAAATCGGTGACCCGGCGCCCTGTGTCACGTCGTTGGCTGAGGCCGGTCTGGTAACCCTGGATCCCGAGCTGGATACGGCAACGCTGCTGCCTCTGGTAACGGTGGGCGAATTGCGTCAAGCGCTGGGCGACACTCTGGCGGCTGCGGGTGTGCCGGGGACAGCCTCGAAAAAAGCGATGTCGGAGACGTTGCTGGCCTCAGATCTCGAGGCACGATGCTGGTCCGCCTGGTGGCCACAGGCACCCGATGGCCTCGTGAAACTGGAGCATGAGGCATGGTTCGAGCGTTTGCGCCTGATGTTCTTCGGCAATTTTCGTCAGGACTGGTCGGAATTCGTCCTGGCCGAGCTGGGGATCCAGCGCTTCGAATCGGTTCCGTTGTCACGAGAGTCGCGAGCCTTCGCTTATCGCGAGGAAGTGGAGCGTTACTGTCAACTGCAGCATTTGCGCGAACGTCTCGATGCTGGAGAAGCACCCGAGCGACTTCACGAGAGTCTGCCTGCCGAGCCATATGCCAATACCTGGCTGGATTCGCGCCGTGAACGAGTGGCTTTCCGCCTTGCCCGCGAAGCCGAGCGCCAGGGCGATACGGGAACGGCGATGGCCATCTACCCTGATTGTCGGCACCCCGAAGCACGTGTCCGTCAATTGCGCGTGATGGAGCGTCAAGGCAATTACGAGCTCGCCTATCAGCTAGCGAGTGATGCACTGGTTTCTCCACGCAACGAGGCAGAGGTGCAACATCTCGAGCGACTGATGCCTCGATTGTGTCGACGTCTTGGCAGGCCCCTTCCTGCCCGCATGAACGCTGGCCGGTCCGACGCGGTGGATCGGTTGGCATTGACGCTTCCGGTGACACCCAGCGTGGAGTGGGGCGTGGCCACCGCACTGCATCATGACGAGGCGCCAGTCTACTATGTCGAGAATACCCTCTTTGGCGCATTGTTCGGTTTGCTTTGCTGGGACGCCATCTTCGCTCCCCTGCCGGGCGCGTTTTTCCACCCTTTTCATACCGGGCCGTCGGATCTTTATCGCGGCGATTTCGTCGCCCGCCGTGAGTCGCTCTTTGCCGAGTGCCTCGGCACTCTCGACGTTGGGACCTATCGCCAACGCATCCTCGATACCTATCAGGCCAAGAAGGGCATCGCATCGCCATTCGTGCACTGGGATGCGATTGATGAAACGCTACTGGAGCATGCCTTGCATTGTATGCCCGCCGACCATCTCAGGCGCTGTTTCGAACGTATGCTCGTCGACCTCAAGGCCAATCGTGCCGGATTCCCGGATCTCATCCAGTTCTGGCCCTGCCAGCAGCGGTATCGTCTGATCGAGGTCAAGGGGCCGGGGGATCGGCTGCAGGACAATCAACGCCGTTGGCTGGCATTCTTCCAGCAGCATGACATGCCGGCAGTGGTCTGCCATGTCACATGGCAGGAAAGCGACCATGCGTGACGGTGCTCGTGACGATGTCGGCTCGGTGGAGCCGGATGACGCGCCCCTTGTGTATCGGGTGGCTGTGCGGTCGTTGTGTGAGTTCACGGCCAAGACCGGTGATCTGGATCATCGTTTCACACCGACGCCTTCTGCCCAGGAGGGTGTCGCCGGCCACGCTCGGGTAGTGGCCCGTCGTGACCATGATTACATGGCGGAACTGCCTCTCTCGGGGGATTACGTGCCTGCCGGTGAAGCGGATAGTGAACTGCATCGCCTGATCGTGACCGGGCGCGCGGATGGCTACGATCCGGATTCCAATCGTCTTGAGGAGATCAAGACCTACCGTGGCCGTCTGGATCGTCTGCCCGATAACCAGCGAGCCCTGCATTGGGCCCAGGTTCGCACCTATGGAGCGTTATTGTGCCGACGCCATGGCCTGTCATCGGTCACGCTGGCGTTGGTCTACCTGGATCTGGGGACCGATCGTGAGACGGTATTGACCGATACCGTCGACGCCGTATCGCTCGAGGGTGAATTTCAGCAGCGGTGCGATACTTTCCTGGCATGGGCATGCCAGGAAGCGAGGCATCGGCAACAGCGTGACCAGGCACTGACAAGACTGACGTTTCCCCACACGTCGTTTCGTACCGGTCAACGCTCACTGGCGGAGTCGACCTTCAAAGCGGCGGGTACCGGTCGGTGTCTACTGGCGCAAGCGCCGACCGGCATCGGCAAGACATTGGGAACACTCTTTCCCATGCTTATGGCCATGCCGCGCCAAGCAGTCGACCGCCTCTTTTTCCTGAGCATGAAGACATCCGGGCGCGCATTGGCGCTGGATGCGCTGGCGCAACTGGCGGGTGGGAGTGACTCCAGCGTATCGACACCATGGCGCACGCTGGAGCTGATCGCCCGCGACAAAGCCTGCGAACATCCTGACAAGGCCTGCCACGGTGAGGCCTGCCCGCTGGCGGCCGGCTTCTATGACCGTTTGCCCCAGGCACGTCAGGCCGCCCTGGATGGGGCTGGCATCCTGGACCGCAATGCGGTGCGCGAGGTAGCGCTGGCCCACGATATTTGCCCCTACTATCTCGGTCAGGAACTGGCTCGCTGGTGTGATGTGATCGTGGGGGACGTCAACTACTACTTCGACACCAGTGCCATGCTGTATGCACTGACACTGGCGAACGATTGGCGGGTTACCGTGCTGGTGGATGAGGCGCACAACTTGGTGTCCCGAGGCCAGGGGATGTACAGCGCCACGCTCGATCAGAAGCGTCTCAATAGGTTGCGCCGCACCACGCCTGCCGGTGTGTCCCGGCCATTGGCGCGAGTGGCACGACAGTGGGCGGCCTTGGTCAAGCAAGTGAAAGCGGAGGCAGGGACATCGGCCACGGCGGAGGCGACCTACCGGGTACTATCAGCGTCGCCTGATACCTTGTTACGAGGACTGTCACATGTCGTTGCGGCTATCAGCGACTACCTGGGGGAACATCCTGAGGCGGCCGATCCCGAGCTCCAGACCTTCCTGTTCGATACCATGCATTTCACGCGTCTGGCCGAATCGTACGATGAAAGACACTCCTTGTTCGATCTGACCTGGCAGGGACGGGGAAGCTCACAATTGTGTCTACGCAACCTGGTGCCGGCCGATTTCCTGGCGCCGCGATTGGCCAGGAGCCATAGTACGGTGCTGTTTTCGGCAACGTTGAGTCCGCAGCGATACTATCGCGATCTGTTGGGACTGCCGACGAACACGGTCTGGGTGGAGGTGGAGTCACCTTTCGAGGCTTCCCAGCTTGATGTGAGAATCCGGCGGGATATTTCGACTCGTTATGCTCATCGAGAGGCGTCGGTCGATCCTATCGTAGCGACCCTAGCCGAGCAGTATCATCGCATGCCGGGCAATTATCTGGCGTTCTTCAGTAGCTTCGCGTACCTGGAGAGTGTCGCATCGCGTTTCACTGCCCTGCATGCCGACATTCCGCAATGGCGACAGTCGCCGTGCATGGATGAGAGGGCGCGGGAAGCGTTCCTCGCACGTTTCACTCCCGGCGGCAAGGGCGTCGGTTTTGCCGTATTGGGCGGTGCGTTTGCTGAGGGCGTGGACCTCACCGGTGACCGTCTCTCCGGTGCCTTCATTGCGACGCTGGGGCTGCCTCCCTGTGATCCCATCAACGAGCGGTTGAAGCATTGCCTGCAGGCGCGTTTCGGCCAAGGGGCTGATTATGCCTATCAGGTGCCGGGGCTCACCAAGGTCGTGCAGGCCGCAGGACGCGTGATACGTGGCCCCGAGGAACAGGGTGTAGTGATTCTAATGGACGATCGTTTTGCCCGAACCGATGTCATGGCCATGATGCCGCAGTGGTGGCGATTGAGTGAGCGCCTGTCCTCGCGTCACGTTTCATGACGTGCCCCCGAAGACATTGAATGATCGGGTGCTCTGGTGGTGACCTCTTCATCGGCTTCGTATAGCGTTTCCAATTCCCGAGCTGCTTCCTGAACGGTCTGGATCTGTTTCTTCTCGTTGCCGAACACTTCTAGCTGACGCAACAGGGCCTGTTCATCGTGGGGGCGGAAGGTATCGATGGTGTGTTGCGCCTTGTCGGGTGCAATTCCCAGCTCGATCAACACATCCCGAGTCAGTTCCAGGCTGGCCGGCAACAGCTCCCGGATCAGGTGGGATACACCCGCCCGCATGAGCAACTGGGCATGGTAGCGATTGCGTGCCCGGGCATAGATCTTCAAGTGTGGAAACTGCCGCTGAACGCGTTCGACGATGCGCATGGAAGGTTCGATATCGCCCACGGCGATGACCAGCACTCGCGCCTTGTCGGCGCCGGCGGCACGCAACAGGTCGATACGCGAGGCATCACCGAAATAGACCTTGTTGCCGTATCGACGGACGAATTCGACGTGGTCGGCATTGATATCGAGTACGGTATAGGGAATCTTCAGGCCCTGTAGTGCACGGCCCATGATCTGGCCGAAGCGACCGAATCCGGCGATGATGATTTGCGGCGACTCATCCTCGGGCCGGTCATAGTTTGGTTGAGAATGCGGCTTGCGGAACAGCGGGCGAATCCAGCGAGCGTGGATCATGAACAGTACCGGCGTTGTCGCCATGGAGAGCGATACGACCAACACCAGCAAGTTGACCAGGTCGTCAGCCAACAAGGCCGCTGCACCGGCTGCCGTGAGTAGTACGAAGGCGAACTCGCCGCCTTGTGACAGCAACATGCCGAGATTCAGTGCATCACGCCAGCTGCTGCCGAATAGACGTGCTGCCAGCACCATGCTGAGGCCTTTGGTGAGCAGCAGGACAAGCGTCAGGCCGCCAATCATGAGCGGTGCACTGCCGAGAAGATCGATTTGCGCCGTCATCCCTACCGCCATGAAGAACAGTCCGAGCAGCAAACCGCGAAACGGTTCGATATCAGCTTCGATGTTATGACGGTATTCGGAGTCCGCCAGCAGCACCCCGGCAATGAAGGCACCAAGCGCCATGGAGAGTCCGGCGAGCTCCATCAGGAGTGCCGCACCGATAACCACCAGCAGTGCTGTGCCGGCGAAGACTTCGCGACTCTGGGTGCCGGCTGCCAGCCGGAACAACGGGCGCAACAGGTAACGTCCGCCGATGATCAGGCCGGCAAACGCGCCAGTGGAGATGACCATCTCATGGATCAATGGCATGAGGCCGTTGGCCATCAGCGAATCGGTAGCCAGAATCGGAATGGCGGCCAGTACCGGAATCGCCGCCAGGTCCTGGAACAGCAACAGGGCGAACGCGTTGCGGCCATGACGGGTCTGTAATTCCTTACGCTCCCCCAGGAGGTGCAGTACCAGAGGGGTCGAGCACAACCCCAGACTGAAGCCGACCACAAGTGATGCGACGGGTGGCAAGCCTAGCGACCAGGCGCCGAGGGACAGCAACAGGGTGGTGATGGCGACCTGGAGGGTGCCAAAACCGAAGACGGTTTTGCGCATGACCTTCAGCCGCGCAGGTTTGAGCTCCAGACCGATCACGAACAACAGGAAGACGATACCGACCTGGGAAAATTGCAGGACGCCTTCAGCATCGGGTACCAGACCCAGGAGGGATGGGCCGATGACGACACCCGCCACCAGATAGCCGAGCACCTCACCCAGGCCGAGCCATTTGAATATCGGGACGATAAGTATCGCCGCTGCCAGGAAAATCAGGATATTGAGTAGCAGATCGATAGCCACTGAGACTCTCCTTCAGTCAACGGGATCCCCTGAGGCGATTAGTGAGGACGGGGGAGAATTCTACCTCAGGTTGTCGCCTCCGTACCTAGCAAAAGATGGGCCAGGTATCGTCGGCAGAGTTAACTGCTATGCTGAACAAGCGCGGGATAACCTCTCTACGGCATAAGGAGTATGCTCATGGGAATCGAAGTGAGTGGTCTGCTGGGCCTGGTCTGGTTGATCATCATCATCTGGGCGATAGTCAAGACCGCCAAGAGTGCAGCGGGTACGCTCGCCAAAGTGATCTGGATCGTGGTGCTGCTGGTCTTCCCCCTGGTCGGTCTGATCATCTGGCTGCTTTTTGGACCCAAAGGCTAGCGTCGCTCGAAATAGCGACACGACGACAAGAGCGAGGCACCGACCTCGCCCTTGTCATGGGTCGGGATGTCGTAGATCAGGGAAGTGCGGTAATTATCGCGAGGGATCCCTGTAGTGCCCGGGGATCTTGAGCTTTTCTCCGTTAGGCAGATCACGAACCTGCGTCGGTACATAAATGCGTTTGATGACGCTCTTCGGTTTGTTCATGTCCTGCTCTTCTCTTGAGTCTCCTTGATGGCTCATGGCATTTCATCCTGATCCTGTGCGACACACCGGTGTCCCGGTCGGTGGCGCTGGTGGTGACAGCGTCGAGCATCGCAGAAGGGGGCTCGACACGTTTACGTACCGATGGCAGAAATTCTGCGCTCATGATGTGGGGACATGCAAGTACCCGCCTGGTCTTGATCCATGGCGAGTATCAATAGATGAGAGTGCTGGTGCTTATACGGTCTGATCCGGGATCTCTCCTCGGTGAGGTTCTGTGATTTTCGGTATCTTCGGTTATCATTCGCTAACATGGTGAAAGGTTTGGACGTGTCGTGACAAACATGGTCCATTAAGATGACGCCAGGCACTGGCCGGATACATTGTCACTTTCTGTGTCGGTGTCAACCACTGATGTGCAATAGGGATGGACACAAAAGGATGGATGATAGCTTGGGTAGCAATGACCGGGATCATGTGCTCATCATCGAAGATGACGAGCGTTTGGCGAGCCTGACCAAGGATTACCTGGAATCGAACGATTTTCAGGTGACGGTGGAAGCGGATGGGGCGCGTGGTGTCGAGCGTATCATTGAACTGCAGCCCAGTCTGGTGATCCTCGACTTGATGCTGCCTGGTGAGGATGGTTTGTCGATATGTCGCCGTGCCCGCCACGAATACGCCGGGCCGATTCTGATGCTGACAGCGCGAACCGATGACATGGACCAGGTTCTCGGTCTCGAGATGGGGGCCGATGATTATGTGCCGAAGCCGGTGCAGCCACGTGTGCTTCTGGCGCGTATGCGGGCACTGATGCGGCGCAGCGAGCCCGGTGATGGCAGCGGGGATGTCCGGTTGACGTTTGGTAACCTGGTGATCGACAGCGCGACCCGCGAGGCGTGGCTGGAAAACGAACGTATCGATCTTACCAGCGCGGAATTCGACCTGTTGTGGCTCCTCGCCAGTCATGCCGGCCATGTCTTGACGCGGGAAGACATCTTCTCGCAATTGCGCGGTATCAAATATGATGGCCAGGATCGTTCCATCGACGTGCGCGTTTCCCGTATTCGTCCCAAGATCGGTGACGATCCCAATCAGCCACATCGTATCAAGACGGTGCGTAGCAAGGGCTATCTGTTCGTCAAGGATGCTTGATGGACGCCATCAGCGGCCTGTTTCGTCGTCTCTTTGCCGAGAGCACCTTCCTGCGTGTTTATGTGCTGATGGCGCTGGCTCTGGTCGTGACGTTACTGCTGATGCTGGCGGGGTTCACACTGGTCGATCAGGTGCGGCGCGAGCACTATCGCCAGCAACTGGCGACGGCTCCCATGATGATGCTGGCACAACGACTGTCGGCGTTGCCCGCTGAAGAGCGACGGTCGTGGCTGACCGAACAGGCGGAGCAATTGGACATTCATTTGGCATTGGTGTCCGCTGAAACATTGTCACTTGGCTATTTCGGGCGTGAACGGTTGCGCGAGGGCCAGGTGCTGGTCGACACCAGCCCGTCGGATGGCTGGCAACTCCGCAAACGACTGCCTGATGACGATACGGTCCTGGTTGCCGAATTGGGTGGATTGAATGAACGCCATCTCCGGGGGCTGACAGCCATTTTCGTCGAATGGTTGAGCGGCGCCGATGAAAAGAAGCGTCTGCAACGCGTGGAATCCCTGTCACAATACGACCTCGAGATACAACTCGATGACAGTCCGCCCGAGGATATCGACGAACGGCAGCTATCTCGTCTTGATGACGGTGACATCATCATCCGTCTGCTTCCGGAACGTCGTGGTATGTCGCTGTATTCCCGGTTACCCGGTGAATCCGCAGAACATCAATGGTTGCAGATCGGGCCGGTTGATGCTTTTGAACCCATGCCGCTCTCGCTACTGCTGGTGCTGTTGCTGGTTATGCTGGTGGTGTTGACCGGGACGATCTATTTGATCATCCGCAGTGTCGAGGATCGTATGGCCCGTCTGGAGCAGGCGGCGTCACGTATCGCCGGGGGGCATTTGGATACCCGTGTCAAAGTGGAGAGCGGCGATTTCCTCGGGCGGCTGGGCATGGCTTTCAACGGCATGGCATCGCAAGTCCAGTCGCTATTGCGCGCTCAGCAGGAAATGATTCGCGCGGTTTCGCATGAGTTGCGCACCCCGGTAGCGCGCATCCGTTTTGCCGTGCAGATGGTCGAAGACATGAGCGATGATTCTGCCGTGCAACGCCAACTCAAAGGCATCGATAATGATATCGATGAACTCGATAATCTCATCGATGAAATTCTGACCTATGCGCGTCTGGGCAGTGATCAAGCGCATGGTATCGTACTGCATACCGAATTGCTGGACTGCCGGGCCATGGCCGAGCGGGTCGTCGAGGCGCTGGCAGGGTTGCATGGTCATCTCACCCTCAGTATTGCCGGTGATCAAGAAGCAGAAGCCGTGGCCGAGCCACGCTATCTGCAACGGGCGTTACAGAATCTGGTGGCCAATGCCTGTCGCCATGCCAGCTCACGTGTCGTGATCCGTCTTCAGGTCGATCAGCGTGCGGTACGCATTGATGTGGAGGATGACGGCCCCGGTGTGCCGGAAGCCGATCGTGCAGAGGTGTTCAAACCTTTCGCCCGTCTCGATGACAGCCGGACCCGACGCTCCGGTGGCTATGGCCTGGGCCTGTCGATCGTACAGAAAATCATGGCCTGGCATGGTGGTAGCGTGCTGGTCGACGACAGTCCGGAACTGGGAGGAGCACGTTTCAGTCTTCTGCTACCGGTTCAGGGGCAGGTGTCGCGTGGCTGAACAGCGGTCATGCGGGCTTGATCCCCTCGAGCACGGCGAAAGAGGTTTCCCTGGCTGTACGCAGGAAATCATCCATCCAGGGCAGTTCCCGGCTTTCCTCCCTGACGGCGGCGAATAATGTGCTCCACATGCCGTCTTCGCCCAGTGCCACGGCGCGAACGTAATCCCGCTCCAGATATTCCGTCAGTGCCCAGTTGGGCAGGGCGCAGACTCCACGGCCGCTGGCCACCAGTTGCATCATCATTAGCGTGAGTTCCGCCGTGCGGACCTCCTTGGGTCGAATGCCTGCCGGGTCGAGAAACTGGCTGAATACATCCAGTCGGGAATGTTCGACCGGATAGGTGATCAAGGTTTCATTGGTCAACTCGTCGGGAGTGACATACGAGGCGCCGGCTAGTCGGTGCCGTTTGGCCACGGCCAGCAGCCCCTCATAACGGAACAATGGCTCATAGTGAATGCCGGCAATGGGTTGGGGGTCGGCAGTGATCACCAGGTCGAGTTGCTCCCGACTCAAGGCGGGCAACGGATCGAAGTTATGGCCGCTGGGAATATCGACCTCGACTTCCGGCCAATGGTTGCGGAAGTCGTCGATGGTCGGCATTAACCACTGGAAGCAGCTATGACATTCGATGGCCATGTGCAGCCGACCTTGTTCGTTGCCGGCGAGTCTTGCCAGGTCGCGTTCGGCCAGGCGTACCTGGGGCAGGATCTGCTCCGCCAGTGCCAGTAACCGTTGCCCGGCGCGAGTGAACTCAACCGGCCTCGTTTTACGCAGGAACAAGGGGTTGCCGAGACGATCCTCCAGATCCTTGAGCTGGTGAGACAGCGCCGACTGAGTCAAATGGACTCGTTCGGCGGCCTCGACCAGGGAGCCGGCGTCCCGGAGAGCGACCAGGGTGCGTAGATGGCGTAACTCGAGCATATTTTATGAGTGGTTCTCAAGTTGATGATTAGTTAATTTAGTTTGATTCACTTGGTCAGGCCAGCGAGACTCTGCCCATGATTCGACGCGAACTGTCGCCTCATTGTATCTGTTCCTCACGCAAAGGAATAATCATGACGTTGTCCCATACTCTCGGCTATCCGCGCATTGGCGCGAATCGCGAACTCAAGAAGGCGACCGAAGCCTATTGGAAAGGCGAGATCGATCGTGACGCGCTGGAAAAAGCGGGGGCGGATTTGCGTGCCCGACACTGGAAAGCGCAACGTGACGCGGGTCTTGACTGGGTAACGGTCGGTGATTTCGCATTCTACGATCAAGTATTGAATATGTCCGTACTGCTGGGTGCGGTACCTGCCAGATTCGGCCACCATGACGGAGAGGTCGATCTCGACACCGCTTTCCGCATGGCTCGTGGCCGTGCGCCCACCGGGACACCGGCTGCGGCCTGTGAAATGACCAAGTATTTCGATACCAATTATCACTACCTGGTGCCTGAGCTACATGCGGATCAATCGTTTGGATTGTCATCCGAGCGTCTATTCGATGAGGTCGATGAAGCGATGGCTGCCGGTCACCCAGTCAAGGTCTCCCTGTTAGGGCCGCTGACCTGGCTCTGGTTGGGCAAGGCCAAGAACGAAGGGCTCGATCGCTTGTCCTTGCTCGATGCCATACTGCCCGTCTATGGCGAAATTCTGACCCGGCTCTCGGAACAAGGCGTAGAGTGGGTCCAGCTCGATGAACCGGCGCTGGTCCAGGATCTGCCGCAGGACTGGAAGCAAGCGTTCGAAGCGGCTTATAACCAGTTACAGTCAGCGCCGGTCAAACGTCTGGTGGCCACCTATTTCGGGGGGCTGGGCGATAACCTGCAATTGGCTGTGGGATTGCCGGTCGATGGGCTGCACATCGATGCCGCGCGCGACCCGGAACAGTTGCCGAAGGTGATCGATAACTTGCCGGCCTACAAGGTGCTGTCGGTAGGCGCCATCGATGGTCGCAATATCTGGCGTGCGGATCTGGCGACGCTACGGGACATCCTCGCCGATGCCCGGTCTCGGCTGGGCGAGCGCCTTTGGCTGGCACCAAGTTGTTCGTTGCTGCATGTGCCCGTCGACCTCGACGCCGAGGCCAGGCTTGACGGGGAGCTCAAGAGTTGGCTGGCGTTCGCTCGCCAGAAGCTGGACGAGGTCGTCACACTGTCGCATCTGCTCGATGAGGCGCCCACCAGTGAGGACGAGGCACGCCTGGAAGCGGCCAACCAGGCATGGGAATCGCGTCGTTCGTCAACTCGTATCCACAAGGTGGCGGTTGCCGAGCGGCTCAAGGCGGTCAGGGAAGCCGATGCTCAGCGTCCGGCGCCCTATGCCGAGCGCGCCAAGGCACAACACCGTGTTCTGGATCTCCCGCTGTTTCCGACCACCACCATCGGATCCTTCCCGCAGACCAACGAGATTCGTACCGCCAGACGCGATTTCAAGGTCGGCAAGCTCGGTCGTGAGGATTATGAAGCCCGCATGCGCGAGGAGATCGCTGATGCTGTGGCCCGTCAGGAGGCGCTCGGGTTGGATCTGCTGGTTCATGGCGAAGCCGAGCGCAATGACATGGTCGAGTATTTCGGTGAACTGCTCGAAGGATTCGCCTTCACACAGTATGGCTGGGTGCAGAGTTACGGCTCACGCTGTGTCAAACCGCCGATCATTTTTGGTGATGTGAGCCGTCCGGCATCGATGACGGTGCGTTGGAGTGAGTTCGCCCAGGCCCAGACCGACAAGCCGATGAAAGGGATGCTGACGGGGCCGGTCACCATTCTGCAATGGTCATTCGTGCGTGACGATCAACCGCGTGAAACCACCTGCCGGCAAATCGCTCTGGCATTGCGGGATGAAGTCGCCGACCTGGAGGCGGCCGGCATTCCGGCGGTTCAGATCGATGAACCCGCGTTGCGTGAAGGCCTGCCACTTCGTCAGGCACAGTGGCAGTCGTATCTGGACTGGGCAGTGACCTGTTTCCGGTTATCGGCTTCGGTAGCCCGCAGCGAGACACAGGTCCACACCCATATGTGTTACTCCGAATTCAACGACATCATCGATTCGATTGCCGCGCTGGATGCTGATGTCATTACCATCGAGACGTCACGTTCCGACATGGAGCTGCTCGATGCATTCCAGGACTTCCAGTATCCGAATGAAATCGGTCCGGGGGTCTATGACATCCATTCACCGAATATTCCCGAGGTGTCATGGATGGTGCAACTCATGGAAAAGGCGGCAGAACGGATTCCCGCCGAACGCTTATGGGTCAATCCTGACTGTGGCTTGAAAACTCGTGCTTGGGACGAAGTCGAGCCGGCCTTGGCCAACATGGTTGAAGCCGCCAGAGAGCTGCGTCGGCGACATGGTTGATTGGGCATGGCCGAAAAACCACCTGCTGCGTCCGTAGGTGCCGGGCATGTCACTCGGTACCTGTTATTATAGGGGCTCAAGGAGAGCCCTTTTTTTTGGTCGCAAGGAGCCCGTATGCCGTCAACAACTGTTGTCAATGTCGTTCCATGGTTTCTGGTAGCCAGTCTGGTGCTGGGTGGATGCGCTACCTCGAGTGATGAAAGGTCATCGACGCCGGAGGTCGGTGTCCGGGATCTTACCCCCCAGAATCCGGAAGCGCGGGAGGAGCCCACTGTCACCGAGCAAGCCCCCTTGCTGCCGTCTGCTTTCTTCCCTGGTGATGCGGAGGAGTTCGTGGCCTGGAACTGTTCCCCGGCCCAGGACCTGGTGTCGGCATTCCCGACGGACGAGATGCGGCTCTGGTCGGGGCAAGGATTCCAGCGTCTCGAGCCCGCCGTGGTTGCCAGCGGGGCGCGTTATGCCAAGGATGATCTCAGTTTCTGGAACAAGGGAGATGAGGCGGTCGTGGAAAGTGACAATGGTCGGCTCGACTGCGAAGCGGCCATGTCTCGTGATGTCCTGACTCGCGCTGAACGTCCCGGGGTGATGTTTCATGGCCGAGGCAATGAGCCGGGCTGGACGGTGCGGCTGGCACATGATGTACCCGAACTCACGTTGGTGCTCGACTATGGTGAACGCGAGTTGACCCTGCCTTATCGTATCGAATCCCTGGATAACGAAGCGGGTCGTGTCGAGCTGTCCAGTGGCCGGAGTGATGAGCCATTCGAGTTATCGCTTCAGGCACGTGCCTGTCGGGACGACATGAGTGGTCAGCCTTTTCCGGTGCGGGTGATCCTGGAGATGGATGATCGGACCTACCGGGGCTGCGGGCAGGGCATCGCACCTTGACGAAGTCAGCACCGTTCGGGGCGCTCGACAAGCCACTGGGAATCGACCAGATCACTGGTGCATAACGGGGGCTCCGGACTGAGGATACGTTGCCACAAGCGTGTCAGTGCCTGGCGGTCACGGCGTGAAGGGGTGTCCAGCTGCCGGGTATCGATGGCCTGCCAGTTACCATCATGGTTTTCTGCCAGTGCGAAACTGAACGGGTGATAACCTGGAAAGCCCAGTCTCAGGTCGGTCGCGATGAGGGTCTCGTGGCCATCGATTTCACGCTGTTCGTAGCGCAGAAAGGGGCCGGCGAACCACACCAGTCGCGCGCCGGCGTCGAGGGACAGTGCATCATCTTCGAGCTCGGCGCCGCGGGAGTAGGTTTCCAGTAAAGGCGAGGTATCGCCATCGAGCAACCCGATCAAGACCTCGTGGTGCTGATCATCGTCGATGATCGTGGCTCGCCACAGCAACGTATTGAAAGGGGTTGGCTGTACCAGGCGTGGAGACTGATCGAGCTCATGCTCGGTCAGTATGGGGGCGAGTCGTGACTCGACCACGCCCTTGGCAATCAGTGTAAAGGCGAGGTAGCCACAGGACAGCGCGACGCCCCAGGTCATGATGCGCTGGGGGTGGCCACGGAGCAGGGCGATGATGATCGTTGCCAGCAGCGGTAAGCTGAACATGGGATCGATGATGAAGATCGTTGCCCAACTCGTGGGGGGTGTATCGAGTGGCCACCAGATCTGAGTGCCATAGGTCGTGAATGCGTCGAGCAGCGGATGGGTCAGTAGGCAGAGGCCGAAAAACAGCCACCACTGACGGAAACTGATGTCACGTATCGGGGCATAACGGGCCGATATCGCGGCCAGCAGGGTGGCCAGTCCTCCCAGCACGAACAGCGAATGGCTGAAGCCACGGTGATAGGTGTAATCGGCAATTGCGTCGCCGTAGTCGATGATGACATCGAGATCAGGCAGGGTGCCGAGCACGGCGCCGATCAACACTGATGAACGTCCCAATCGACGACCGAGTACCATACCGCCGAATCCAGCACCTAATGCGGCCTGGGTAAGCGAGTCCACGTGGAGACCTCCTTGTTATCTATCGATTCCCACTCGTTGTCGGCGCTTTCCCGGAGAGACGGCAAAACGGCAGGCGCCTCGACTTAACGAGCCCAAGGGGGATTGTGTGCCAGTATACGCGCCTGTACCGGACAGTCATCGCGGTGGGCGCCGGGTAGATAGCCGGTGCTCATCAGAAACTCATTGACGATTTCCGGACCGGTGAAGCGAAATGTGCGTTTGAATACCTTGGTCCAGTCGGCCAGCGGCAATGGGTGGTAATGCTCCAGCCACTGCTGGAAACTGCCATGCTCCTGCTGCAGGGCCAGTACGACATTGGCATTATGGATAACCGCCTCCACCTTGCGTCGGTTGCGGATGATACTCGCGTCGGCTAACAGTCGCTGTTTTTCGTCATCGCCATAGTTGGCGATTCGGGCCACATCGAAGTCTTCAAAGGCTTGCTGGAAGGCAATACGTTTTTTCAAGACGGTCAACCAGGACAGCCCGGCTTGATTGATTTCCAGAACAAGGCGCTCGAAAAGCGTATCGTCGTCCTCGACCGGAAATCCGTACTCCTGATCGTGATAGGGTCCATGAAAGGGGTGCCCGGGCGCCAAATCGCAGTAATCGGCCATTGTTGTCTCTCCTGGGGTGGCGACAGTCAGCAGGAACATTCGAAACACGCCACGATGACAGGCATCATGCCGTAGGAGTCGGTAGACGGAAACCTTGTTTAGGAGGGAATCATGCAATATCTGCACACGATGGTTCGAGTGAGTGATCTGGATGCTTCGTTGCATTTCTACTGTGATTTGTTGGGGCTCGAGGAGGTCCGGCGCAAGGAGAGCGAGAAGGGACGCTTTACACTGGTGTTCCTCGCCGCTCCCGATGACCTCGAGCGTTCGCAAGCGCATAAATCACCGGAACTCGAGCTTACCTGGAACTGGGATCCCGAGGAGTACAACGGTGGGCGTAACTTCGGCCACTTGGCCTATCGTGTCGAAGACATTTATGCCCTCTGCGAGCATCTTCAAGCGAACGGCGTCACCATCAATCGTCCGCCCCGCGATGGTCATATGGCATTCGTGAGAAGCCCCGACGGGATTTCCGTCGAACTGCTCCAGGCCGGTGAACCCCAGCCCCCGAAAGAGCCGTGGGCGTCCATGGAAAACACCGGCACCTGGTGATCAGTCCGGACGATAGGCCATGCGGCCGCTGCCAAGGAACATGATGGCAATGGCACCGAACAGGAACAGGCCCTGGAGTTCCAGGGCCCAGCCGCCAGTGGCTGAGCGCAGGAACAGTTCATCGCTGTGCGCCAGGAACAGAGCCACGACCATATTGCCGGCCATCAGCAGGCCGGCAATCCGGGTCTGCCAACCGATGATGGCCATCAGCGGGGCCAATACCTCGCCGATCAGCACACCGTAGGCCAGTACCGTCGGCAGGCCATGGGCAGCGAGCATCTGACTGATGCCGTTGAGACTGTCGGGGTTCATCAGTTTGGCGATGCCATGTAGTAGCATCAGACCGCCAACTGACAGACGCAGTATCAGTTTGCCGAGAGCTTCGTTGTGGAGAGCCTTGAGCATGCCTCGCTCCTTGAGTCATTGATGAAACGCCCGCTGGTGAGCAAGGCACGTTATATTACCATGCACGGGCGGGCAAGGCGTCTGGTCAAATGAGAACGGGTCGCTTACGCTAGGCCGCATCATAGGATGGGAGGTAATGGAATGAGTCCGCGTGGGATGATCCTTGCTATTGTGCTGGCAACACTGGTGACGGGGTGTGCCAGCGCACCCGCTCCCGAGCGTGAACCATCGCCGTCGACAAGCGAGTCACGGGATGACCCTGTCGTGGGGCCACGTTGGCAATTGATATTGCTGGGTACCGATGAGCACTGGAGCAGTGACGAGACGGCCTATATCGAGATCGTCGACGAAGGGGGGCAAACTCGGCTGACGGGCAGCAACGGATGCAATCGCTTGCGGGGCGAGGTCGAGCTGGATGACGGCAATCGCTTTCGCGTCGAGGATCTCACATCGACACGCCGGGCCTGCCCCAATACCGATCAGGCCGAACGAGTCGACGAGTTGCTGGACAACGCTTATCGTTATCTGATCGATGGGGATCGCTTGGTATTGTTCGGCCGTGATAGCCGCGTGTTAGGTGGGTTCGAGCGACGTTGACCTCACGACATGAGACGACCGGGAGCGGATGCACCCGGTCGTCTTGTCAGCGTCCCGTGACGCTTATAGCACGGCGATCTTGTCGCGTTGCTCGGCGAGCACCTGACGGGATGCCTGAATGTCGGCGAGTTTGTCCCTCTCCTTCTGTACGACGGCCTCGGGCGCCTTGGCCACAAAGTTATCGTTGGCCAATTTTTTCTCGATGCCCTGAATCACTTTGTCCTGCTTTTCGATTTCCTTGCCAAGGCGCGCCAGTTCACTGTCCTTGTCGATGAGCCCAGCCATCGGTACCAACACCTCCAGGTCTCCGACAACCTGCGTTGCTGACAGCGGTGCCTGCTCAGGGGAATCGAGCCAGTCGATGCGCTCGAGTTTCGCGAGCTTGGCAAGGAATAATCGATTGTCTTCCAGGCGTTGGCGATCTTCCCCATCACCTTTGCTGAGCAGGACATCCAGAGGTTTGCCCGGTGCCAGGTTCATTTCGGCCCGGATGTTGCGTATGGCGACAATAACGCCTTGCAGCCATTCGATATCCCGTTCTGCCGTTTCATCGATCCGGTCATTGTCGGCAACCGGCCATGGCTGGGTCATGATCGAATCACTCTCATCGCCACGGCTTCTTCCGGCCAGGGGGGCGACCCGTTGCCAGATTTCTTCGCTGATGAACGGCATCATGGGATGCGCGAGCCGCAGGGTGGTCTCGAGCACTCGAACCAGTGTCCGTCGGGTGCCTCGTTTGGCGGCGTCACTGGCGTTGTCATCCCAGAGTACCGGCTTGGACAGCTCCAGATACCAGTCGCAATACTCGTTCCAGACGAAGTCGTACAGTGACTGGGAGGCATGGTCGAAACGATACTCCTCCAGTGCCTTGGTGACCTGATTCTCGGTCCGCTGCAGGCGTGAGATGATCCAGCGGTCGGCAAGCGACAGCTCGACATCGCCCCCTTCGGTACCGCAGTCTTGCCCTTCGGCGTTCATCAGCACGTAGCGCGAGGCATTCCACAGCTTGTTGCAGAAGTTGCGGTAACCATCGAGGCGGCCCATATCGAATTTTATGTCGCGGCCGGTGGTTGCCAGGGACAGGAAGGTATATCGCAAGGCGTCGGTGCCGTGGGGCTCGATGCCCTCGGGAAACTCGTCCCGGGTGGCCTTCTCGATCTGTCTGGCCTTTTGCGGCTGCATCATGTTGCCCGTGCGCTTGGCGACGAGGCTGTCGATGTCGATGCCATCGATCAAGTCGATGGGGTCGAGAACATTACCCTTCGACTTGGACATCTTCTGGCCCTGGGCATCACGTACCAGGCCATGCACATAGACCTTTTTGAATGGCACCTCGCCCATGAACTTGCCGGTCAGCATGATCATTCGCGCGACCCAGAAGAAGATGATGTCGAAACCGGTGACCAGCACGCTGGTCGGATGGAAGGTATCCAACTCCGACGTGCGTTCCGGCCAGCCGAGCGTAGCGAAGGTCCACAGCCCGGAACTGAACCAGGTATCGAGGACGTCATCGTCCTGGGTGAGGGCCACGTCGGTGGCGAGACCGTACTTGTCGCGGGCTTCCTCGGCGCTGCTAGCAACATAGACATTGCCTTCTGCGTCGTACCAGGCGGGAATACGGTGCCCCCACCACAACTGACGAGAGATACACCAGTCCTGCAGGTCGCGCATCCAGGCGAAGTACATGTTTTCGTAGTTCTTGGGCACGAACTGGATGTCGCCCTTCTCGACGGCTTCGATCGATGGTTTTGCCAGTGTTTCAACGGCGACGAACCATTGATCGGTCAACAGGGGTTCGATGACGTCGCCACTGCGATCGCCGTAAGGCAGGGTGTTGCTGATCGTCTCTACCTGATCCAGCAGGCCCGCTGCTTCCATGTCGGCAACCAGTGTCTCGCGCGCTGCAAAACGGTCGAGACCGGCATATTTCCGGGGCAGGTCGCGGTCGATGTCGGTCAGCGGGCGTCCCTGGTAGTCGAACGCTTCGGCTTGCGACAGGATACTGGCATCCTGGGAGAACACATTGAGTAGCGGCAGATTGCAGCGCTTGCCGACCTCATAGTCGTTGAAGTCATGCGCCGGTGTGACCTTCACACAGCCCGACCCCTTTTCCATATCGGCGTGTTCATCGGCAACGATGGGAATACGGCGACCGACTAACGGCAGTTCGACGAATTTTCCGACCAGGGACGCATAACGTGGGTCCTCGGGATTGACGGCGACGCCGGTATCACCGAGGAGTGTTTCGGGACGCGTCGTGGCAACGACCAGGTAAGACTTGCCATCGTCCGTGGTCACGCCGTCGGCCAGTGGGTAACGGAAGTGCCAGAATTGACCCTGCTGGTCGCGATTTTCGACCTCCAGGTCGGAAATCGCGGTGTGCAGTGTCGGGTCCCAGTTGACCAGTCGCTTGCCGCGATAGATGAGTCCTTCGTCATGGAGGCGAATGAAGACTTCCTGAACCGCTTTGTAGAAGCCGTCATCCATTGTGAAGCGTTCACGCGTCCAGTCGACGCTGGCGCCCATACGACGTAGTTGTCGGGTGATATGGTCGCCCGATTCGTTTTTCCACTCCCAGACCTTGTCGATGAAGGCTTCGCGACCGAGATCATGGCGCGTCATTCCCTCTTCGGCCGCCACCTTGCGCTCGACCAGCATCTGGGTGGCGATACCGGCATGATCGGTCCCGACCTGCCAGAGGGTGTTGTAACCTTGCATGCGTTTCCAGCGGATCAAGGTGTCCATGATGGTGTCCTGGAACGCATGGCCCATGTGCAGGCTACCGGTGACATTGGGTGGTGGAATCATGATCGAGAAAGGCGCGCCCTCACCGGAGGGCGCAAACCGATTGTCGGCTTCCCAGCGCTCATACCAGCGCGTTTCGATATGTTCGGGTTGATACGTTTTTTCCATGGACATGGCGGCTCTGCAAGCAGGATGACTACATTCGGCCCGAGGTTCGGGTCACGAAAAATGGAGTCGATTATAGCGCGGATTCGCCCGGGGCGTCATGGTGGTGCGAACAGGCCCTAGGATTGGGCGTCGAGGTGATGCGGCGTCACCGGGTAGCCACGCTTCTTGTAGGTCTGCCAGCATTCACGTTTGGCCGTCAGGACTGACTGGTGTTGGTTGATGATTTCGGCGACCCGCTCGAAACGCGAGAACCATTCGGGAATCGAGGGGTGCAGGTTGAGCATGGCATCGATGCCCGGCTCCGGTGGAGAGTGCCAACCGATCGTGACGGGGACATCGCTGCCCAGTTCGTCATCCACCAGTGCATGTGGCAGGAAGCTGTCCGGCCGGTAGGTCCACAAGCGCTCGTCCAACTCGCGGGCCATGGCCTCGTCTTCGGCATGCAGGTGCAGACGGTAACCTTTGCGATGGATGGTTTCCGTCAAACGACAGGCGAAGGCGAGCCGTGCATCGAGTGTGGTGTCGGGCAGAATATAGAAGTCGATTCTTGTCATGGACGCGATTTAGCACCTTAAACGAGTCGAGTCAGCCAGCCGTGCTTGTCTTCACTACGCCCATACTGCAAATCGAGCAGTTTACTGCGCAGTTGCCTGGCGACAGGGTTATCCCCTTCGGTGCAGCGGATGCGTTCATCTTCACCAACCAACTCGCCCACCGGCGTGATGACAGCGGCGGTACCACAGGCAAAGACTTCGGTGATATCGCCAGAGGCGGCCCCTTCCCGCCACTCATCGATGCTGATGTGGCGCTCTTCGGGCTGCAGGCCCTCATCGCGTGCCAGTTCCAGCACCGAGTCACGTGTCACGCCTTCGAGAATGGTGCCGGTGAGCTTGGGGGTCACCAGGCGCCCGTCGTGGTAAACGAAGAACAGGTTCATGCCGCCGAGTTCTTCGATCCACTTGTTTTCGGCCGCATCGAGGAAGGCAACCTGACCGCATCCTTGAGCCTCGGCTTCCTTCTGGGCTGCAAGCGACGCGGCATAATTGCCGCCACACTTGGCGTAGCCGGTACCGCCTGGCGCTGCGCGCTTGTAGTTCGATGACAGCCAGATCGAAACGGGAGCGACACCGCCCTTGAAATAGGCGGCAGCGGGAGAGGCGATGACATAGTAGTCGACCTCATGGGACGGGCGAACGCCGAGGAACGCTTCGCTTGCGACCATGAATGGGCGCAGATAAAGGCTGCATTCGTCGGCCTCGCCGGACGGCGTTGGCACCCAGTCGTGATCCTGGGCGAGAAGGGCGCGCAGTGACTCGACAAAGGTCTCGTCATCGAGTTCAGGCAGCGCCAGTCGCCGGGCGCTGCGGCGGAAGCGCTCGGCATTCTTCTCGGGCCGGAAGGTCCAGACGGAGCCGTCGGCGTGACGGTATGCCTTGATCCCCTCGAATATCTCCTGACCGTAGTGCAGCACGGCGGAGGCCGGATCCAGCGTCAAGGGGCCGTAGGGACGTACCTCATGGCCGTGCCACCCTGCGTCTACGGTCCATCGCACGTGGACCATATGATCGCTGAAGTAGCGACCAAAGCCGGGATTGCTGAGGATGTCGTTACGGATGGCATCTGCCGTGGGATTGGCAGAGGGCAACAAATCGAACTTGGCAGTGGGCACGGCAATCAGTCTCCGCTAGAACCTGGAACACGGCTTGTCTATGTCGCTACGCAAACGCCGGGCCACTGAATGGCCCGGCCCGGCTAGCTGACAGCTTGTCTGTCATGATGCCGAGTGTAACGATAACAGCGTTTGGGGTCAGCCCTCATTCTCGGCTCTGACATCGGTTTCACGATCCAGCAGGTATTGGGTCAGCAGGCCGACAGGGCGGCCGGTAGCGCCTTTCTGCTTGCCGGAATGCCAGGCGGTACCGGCAATATCCAGATGCGCCCAGGGGAACTTGTCGGCGAAGCGTGACAGGAAACAGCCCGCCGTGATGGTGCCGGCCGGACGGCCGCCGATATTGGCCAGGTCGGCGAAGTTCGAGTCGAGCTGCTCCTGGTATTCCTCCCAGAGCGGCAGATGCCAGGCGCGATCCCAGGCCGTCTCGCCGGCATCGAGAATGTCGAGTGCCAGGTCGTCATCATTGGACAGCAGTCCCGTGGCGTGATGCCCCAACGCGATGATCGCGGCACCGGTCAGTGTAGCGATGTCGATCACGCTGGCGGGTTCGAAGCGTTCGGCATAGGTGAGCGCGTCACTGAGTACCAGCCGTCCTTCGGCATCGGTATTGAGAACCTCGACCGAGAGCCCCTTGAGTGTCTTGATGATATCGCCCGGTTTGGTGGCGCGGCCGTCCGGCATGTTTTCCGCAGCGGCAACGATCGCTACCAGGTTGATCCTGGGCTTGATCTCGAGCACGGCCTTGACGGTACCGAAGACGCTGGCGGCACCGCACATGTCGAATTTCATTTCGTCCATGGCGTCACCGGGCTTGAGGGAAATGCCGCCGGTATCGAAAGTGATGCCTTTGCCAACCAGAATATGTGGTGCTTCATCGGGATCGTCTGCTCCCTGATATTGCATGACGATCAGCCGCGAGGGCTCCTCGCTGCCCCGCCCCACCGAGAGTAGTGTGTTGGCGCCGAGCGCTTCCAGGGCTTCCTCATCCAGAACCTCGACCGACAGGGAGCCCTTTGACGATTTGCCGAGCTGCTCTGCCTGCTCGGCCAGATAACGAGGCGTGCAGACATTGCCGGGCAAATTGCCGAGCGTGCGGGTGAAGTTGATGCCGTTGCCGATAGCTTCGCCGATACGAACCCCCTCCTTGGCAGCGTTGGCATCCTCGTTTTCGCTGACCAGCAGTGTCACGCGCTCGAGTTTGGGCAGGGGGGCAGGCGTAGATTTGAATTCATTGAAGCGATAGATGCCACGTTGGGTGGCTTCTGCGATCATGCGGGCTTTCCATAGGCTGTCTCGCTCGGGAACAGGGACATCGGTCAAGGTCACTGCCGCATCATCGACGGAAAGCTCGGCCAGTTTACCTAAGGCGGCATCCAGCGCCTTGCGATAACCGCCCTCGTTGCACTTGTCCCGATCACCGAGGCCGACCAGCAACAAACGATCAGCATTCAGTCCGGGAGCGAAGGGAATCAACTGGACGTTGGCGAGTGTCGCAGTGAAGTCCTCGCGTTCGAGCAACTGGCCGATCAGGCGTTCGCTGGCGTCATCGAGCTTGGAGGCGGCAGGCAGCAAGTCGCCATCCTTGAACACGGGGATCACCAAACAGGCCGTCTCGACCTTGGCCGGATTGGCCGTCTGCACAGAGAATTCCATGACGTCTCCACAAGACAAGCGTTAGGGGATTCTGGATAATGCCGACAGCTGACTGTCGCTGTCGAATGGCTCCAGTGTACGACAAAGCCGGATGCCATTGCATGGTCATCGGCGATAACGACATTGGAATCGTCAACCGGGAGACTGCCTTGATCATATTTCGCTACCTGACCCGCGAGATACTGTTGACCATGGCTGCCGTGGCCGGAGTATTGCTGCTGGTCATCATGGGTAGTCGTTTCATCCGTTATTTCAGCAATGCCGCCGAGGGCGAAATCCCCGCCAGCATTCTCGGTACCCTGATGCTCTATCACCTCCCGGGGTTCCTCGAGCTCATCCTGCCTCTGGCATTTTTCCTGGGCATCCTGTTGGCATACGGGCAACTCTATCTCAATAGCGAGATCACCGTATTGGTGGCGTGCGGCACCAGTCCCAATCGACTGTTGCAGGTCAGCCTGCTGCCGGCGGTACTGGTAGCGATCCTGGTCGGTATTTGCAGTCTCTGGCTGACACCTGCCGGCGCACTGCATAACGAGAACCTGATACAGGAACAGCAGAGTCGGCTGGATTTCACGGCCCTGACACCAGGACGGTTCCAGGATTTCGGAGATGGGCGAACCGCGTATACCGAGGATTTCAATGACGATCAGACGCGCATGCAGCAAGTGTTCATCAGCGAGCGTCAATCGCGAGATGATGGGACGCCGGAGAGTGTCGTGACCCGTGCCACGGAAGGGTATCAGACGGTGGACGATGACACGGGCAGTCGCTTTCTGGTGCTGACCGATGGTGAACGCTACAGCGTCGACCCTGGCCGCTTTGAAGCAGAACGCATGGAATTCGATACTTATGCAGTGCGATTGTCGCGCGCCGACGCGGATACCGACCTGGACTCTCCAGAGTATGTCTCCACGCCGATGCTGTGGCGTATCGGGACCAATGAGGCGCATGCGCAACTGCAATGGCGTCTGTCGATGCCGCTGATGGTGTTGATCCTGACTTTGATCGCGCAGCCGCTTTCCAGGGTCAATCCACGTCAGGGACGCTTCGCCAAATTGTTGCCGGCGATCTTTCTGCATGTCAGCTATTTGAGCCTGTTGTTGACGATGATGGATGCCATCGCTCGCGGAGCGATGCCGAGCGCGATAGGCATGTGGCCGATTCATGTCGTCTTCCTGCTGATCGGTATCGTGCTGGTACGTCGTTCCCAGGCCAGGGGGATCAGCGGATGATCATCGACCGCATAGACCGGTATATTGCACGCAATGTTCTGGGGGCCATCATCGTCGTGCAGGTGGTATTGCTCGGCCTCGACCTGGTGATCACCTACATCAATGATCTCAGTGACGTGGAGGGGGGGTACAGTGCGTTCGACGTCCTTCTCTACCTGCTGATGCGCCTGCCTTGGCGACTGTATCAGTATGCGCCGGTTGGCGTGTTGATCGGCTCGCTGATCGGACTTGGCAGCATGGCATCCAGTAATGAGTTGACGGTCATTCGTGCTGCCGGCCGTTCCTTGTTGCGTATCTTGTGGGGTGTCATGAAGCCGGTGATACTGGTGGTGATTGTTTTACTGCTGATCGCCGAGTACGTGAGTCCTCGCACCGAACAGTTCGCGACCGCCTGGCGTGTGGAGCAAATGCAGGGCGAGGGGGCCGTCGTTACCGAGCGTGGCGGCTGGCAGCGCGAGGGGAATAGCTTTTATCGCTTTGGCGCCATCCGCGCCGATGATACGGTTCTGGATCTGACTCGGTATCGCTTCGATGGCCAGCAGCTGAAAGAGGCCACTTCGGCGGCACGTGCCGTTTGGCGGGAAGACCATTGGCAACTCGAGAATGTCGCCGTCACTCGCTTCGAGGAGGGACGTACCGAAGCCGACCGGTATGATACTCGAGCGTGGGATACCGAACTGACACCCGAGCAACTGTCCCGTCTGCTTCAGGATATCGAAAGCCAGGCCCCCAGCGAATTGTGGGCCTATGCTCATTATCTCGAAGCCCAGGATCAGCAGGCGACACAACCGCTGCTCTATTTCTGGCAACGCATGTTGTTGCCGTTGACCATGGCATCGCTGGTCTTGGTCGCCGCATCGTTCGTGTTCGGTCCGTTGCGCACCGTGGCGGCTGGTACACGGGTCTTCTACGGCGTGGTTACCGGCTTGTGCTTCAAGTATCTACAGGACTTGCTGGCACCAGCGTCGACTGTCTTCGGCTTTTCTCCGGCCTGGGCCGTTCTCGGTCCGACGCTGCTGTGTTTCATGCTGGGGATCTATCTGCTGAGACGTTCCGGCTAGCTCGTCGAACCAACGGGAATTCACCATGTCTCGACGCTTTACTGATCTTGATAATACCTGGCCCGCAGGGTTGGGACGCCGCCTGGGAGCAATGATCTACGATGCGCTGCTGTTATTGGCCATCTGGATGCTGGTGGGCTTCATCGGAGTGGCGCTCAATGGAGGGGAAGCCAACGAAAGCTCGTGGTTCCGCGGCGGGCTGTTCCTGGTGACGTTCGGTTTTTTCGCTTATTTCTGGATGCATGGCGGCATGACACTGGGCATGCAGGCCTGGCGGCTTCGGGTACAGACCGTGGATGGGCAGCCCATCGGGATCGGGCAAAGCGTAGCGCGGTTTCTCGTGGCGGGCCTCTCCTTTATGGCTTGCGGCTTGGGCTACTGGTGGATTCTTTTCGATGGAGAGAAGCGAAGCTGGCCGGACCTGGCATCAGGCACTCGGGTGGTCGTATTGCCCAAGCGACGTAAGCGAAGAGCAGCGACAGGCAAAAATGTATGCGATTAGGGGTTGCAACAGTCTCTGCGAATCATTTACATTTGTCCTTGCGATGCTAAGCGAGGTCACTCATGTTCATATGTCTGTGCAAAGGGGTTACTGATCGGGAAATTCGTGAGGCCGTCAGCGATGGTGCGCGGAGCTGGCGTGAAGTTCGCGAAGTGACCGGCTGTTCCAGTCAATGCGGCAAGTGTGCCTGCGTAGGCAAGGCGATTGCCCGAGATGCCATTGCACGTGAAGTCGTTCCGGAGGCTGATCTCGCCTATGCGGTGTGAGCGGAGTGCGATCAACCGCTGATAGCGTTGCTCTTCGTTAGCATTTATCAATCCTTTTCAATTGCGACCATTGCCATGTAAGATGCTGTCGCAATTAGACTTTTCTTATTTCTTGGGCAATACTGGCCGGACAGACTCACGAGATAACACCGTGTTAGCTCGTGATTTCCTGTTGGTTCCTCTCTTTAGCCCAGGAGACGTTTCATGAAAGGTGACGCCAAAGTCATTGAACACCTCAATATCGCGCTCGGTAACGAACTGGTGGCCATCAATCAATATTTTCTGCATGCCAAGATGTACAAGGATTGGGGCCTCAAGGCGCTAGCCAAGTGGGAGTACGATGAATCCATCGAGGAAATGCAGCACGCCGACAAGTTGATCGATCGGATCCTGTTCCTGGAAGGTATGCCCAACCTGCAGGACCTCGGCAAGTTGCATATTGGCGAGAATGTGCGTGAAATGCTCGAATGCGATCTCCAGATCGAGCATGATGGCCGTAAAGATTACATTGAGGCAATCGCCTATTGCGAGCAGGTTCAGGACTATGTCAGCCGCGATCTGTTACGCGATCTCTTAGCCGATGAAGAGGAGCACATCGATCACATCGAGACCGAACTCGGCTTGATCGACAAGGTGGGAATCGAAAACTATCTGCAGCGTCAGATGCAGGAAGCCGGCAACGAGTAATGTCGCGGCATTACTTGCGTGACTCTTCCGGGGCGAAGCGGGCGACCGGTTCGCCCTGCACCTCTACGGTTTCGCAGAACATGGCCAGGGGCCGTACCCATAGACCGTATTCGCCGTAAAGTGCTCGGTAGACCACTAATGGGTCTTCGGTTTCACTGTGCGTGGCGACACCAATGACCTCATAACGTCCTCCCTTGTAGTGCCGGTAGATACCTGGTGCAGGATGGGGAGTGTCGTTATCCATGTGACCTTTCCTCTGTATGGCTGGTCTCGGCCGGTGCACTGCGGCGTACGCCATGGCGTGCCAATCGTTCCATGGCCCGGGCGGCCGCGGTGAACCCGAAACTGCCGGTGACGAATGTGGCGGCTCCGACTCCCGAAGCGCAGTCGAGTCTCGTGGGTTCGCCATCACCGGGCTTCTGGCGGCAGACGTCCCCGCTGCTGTCCGGATAGATCAACTGTTCCTCGGAATAGACGCAGGCGACATCAAAGCGACGCTTGGGATTGCGTGAAAACCCATGGTCTCGACGCAGTCGGGCACGCACCTTGGCCAGTAAAGGATCTTGTTGCGTGCGGGCCAGGTCGGCAACCTTGATGCGTGTCGGATCGGTCTGACCACCGGCGGCGCCGGTGACCGTGATCGGTAATTTGCGTCGCCGGCACCAGGCGATCAATGCGGCCTTTGCAGCGACATTGTCGATAGCGTCGATGACATGATCGGCATCGATGGGGAGCCGTTCGGCGAGGTTGCCCGGGGTCAAGAATGCCAGGTCGGTCACCACCTGCATGTGTGGTGCAATGGCCCGACAGCGTTCGGCCAGGACGGCCACTTTGGGGCGACCGATAGTCCCGTCCAGGGCGTGGAGCTGGCGGTTGACATTGGATACGCACACGTCATCCAGGTCGATGAGCGTCAATTTGCCGATGCCGCTACGGGCCAGCGCTTCTGCCGCCCAGCTTCCCACGCCACCGACACCCGCCACGACCACATGGGCATGACGAAAGGTGTCCGCGGCTCGCTGACCGTACAGGCGTCGGATACCACCGAAACGATAATCGTAGTCGTCGTGATCGAGAGAGTCGTCCATAAGCGTTGCATTGTCGCCGCTCATGGCGGGAATGTCACCTATATATCGTCGTGTCCATCACCTTCGAGAATCGTATCGTCGTGGTCATGGGTGCCCGAAATGGGGGCGGTTCAGGCATAATATGCCTTCGCCGATAATGTATGCCTCCGCAGGGCATCACCGATCATAGTTGAATTCCAGCAAGGACACGCCATGCTACTCTTCGAGCGTCTCAACCGACTGTTTCCCCTGTGGGCGATTCTGTTCGCCATCATTGCCGTCATGCAGCCTGCCTGGTTTACCGGTCTGGCCGGAGAGATTCAGACGCTACTGGCTCTGATCATGTTTGCCATGGGGCTGACGTTGTCGAAGGACGATTTTCTGGGAGTCTTGCGAGCGCCGCTACCAGTAGGCGTGGGCGTGCTTCTACAGTTCGTCGTGATGCCCTTGGCGGCGTTGGGGGTCTCGGTCGCCATGGGACTGTCCACGGAGTTGACGACAGGCATGGTGCTGGTCGGTGCCACGGCTGGCGGCACGGCCTCCAATGTCATGACCTGGTTGGCCGGTGGGAGAGTGGCGCTGTCGGTCTCCATGACACTGGTATCCACACTGGCCTCGGTGGCCGCCACGCCGTTGATTGCCTGGTTACTGGTAGGACAGGTCGTCAATGTGCCTGTCTGGGGGATGCTGTTGAGTATCGCCAAACTCGTGATTGCCCCCATTGCCATCGGCGTCGTCGTCCATCATTTTCTGGCCAGTCGGATTCGTCGTGTCGAGCCGGCGTTAGCGACCCTGGCCATGGCGGCTATCGTTCTGATCATTGCCATCGTGGTCGGTCTCAATGTCGATAATCTGGCAAGCCTGGGGCCGGTGGTCGCGCTGGCCGTCATTGCCCACAATCTCATCGGGCTAGGGGGCGGTTATGGTATTTCCCGTTTATGCGGTTTTGATCGGCGTACCGCACGCACCGTGGCCATTGAAGTCGGCATGCAGAATTCCGGTCTGGCGGTCGCTCTGGCAAATCAGTTCTTTACGGCAACCGCTGCGCTTCCCGGTGCGTTGTTCTCTGTATGGCACAATGTGTCAGGCTCGTTGCTGGCCGGGTACTGGAAGCGACGTCCCGTCGATGAATCCGATGTGGAGGCTGTCGCGGCCCGTTGAATCGTCATGTCCGATGAGATGCAGCCCGGAGCGGAGAAGGGGGCGTCGATATCCCAGCCGCCACGCCGGGAATTCAAGGCGCGGGGCAGTTTCGTCGAACGCTGTACTGACTGTCGGCTTCCGCAGCTCAATTGCCTATGTTCCTATCGAACGAGTGCCGACAGCCAGGCTCGCATCTGGCTGTTGACGCATCCGCTCGAGCATTACAAGCCGACCAATACCGGTCGGCTTATCGGTGACGTGCTGGCCGAAACACGCGTTTTTACCTGGTATCGAACGTTTCCGGATGAGCAACTGCTTGCACTGCTGGATCAGCCCGGTTTTGCGCCGTTCATCATCTTTCCGGATGACCATTCGGATTACGCCGATCGTATCGTTGGCCAAGACGCTGTCGAGGATGCCAAGTCGGCGGGCTTGATTCCCGTTTTCATCATTCTGGATGGAACGTGGCGACAGGCACGGCGCATCTTCCGGCGAAGCTCCTATCTCGACCGGTTGCCGATATTGCCGCTGGAGACGCAGAAACAGACACGGTATCGCCTGCGAAAGCCGGCATCGCCATCACATCTCTGTACGGCGGAAGTCGCGGCGGAGTTACTGCGCCAGAATGGAGATGTGGATGCGGCCGATACCCTGGATGACTATTTCGATACATTCAATGCCAGTTATGCCGCCAGCCGAGCCCACCACAAGCTGGAACAGCCGACGGCAGCAATGGCACGTTTGCTGGCCAGAAAAGCAGGCCGTCGCTAGTCGTGGCGAAAGAAATCTCTTCGATGTGGGTGAGATATCTTATTTTGTTAATGTAGGAAATTGCCTACAAATAATGTAATCCTGCGTTTCCCTCGCGTAGTCATTGGTTTTGATATTCGACATAGAACCTGGGTAATTATCGCTTTTTCGGCGAAATTACTGCTCTTTTGCGGCAATGTTCCTGTTCCGGACAGTGGCTGCCATCCCGCCAAACGTGCTTGACCCCCCCCCTTTTGCTGATAACAGAAATTGCTATTCTCCCGCCGCGCTGACGTAAGTAGAGCGCTTCGTTGGCTCATACGACTCAATTCGCGTTCGCTATTCTGCAGGGGATTTAGGCATGGCAAAGGACGGCACCGTAGCGCCCAGAGAGCGCATCAATATCAAGTATGTTCCGGCGACAGGGGATCAACAGGCCGAAACGGAGCTCCCACTCAAGTTGCTGGTCGTCGGGGATTTCAAGGGAGGTGAAGAAGAAACGCCTCTTGAGGATCGCCAGGCGGTGTCTGTAGACAAGAACAATTTCCAGTCCGTGATTCGAGAGGCCGGCCTGGAGTTGCAGGCTTCTGTTCCCAACAGGCTCGATGAGGCCGACGAGGCAACGGATCTCGCCGTCGATCTGAAATTCTCTTCCCTGGACGATTTCTCACCGGACAGTGTCGCCAGGCAGGTTCCCGAATTGCGCAAACTGGTCGAGTTACGGGAGGCTTTGGTCGCGCTCAAGGGGCCGTTGGGCAATGTGCCGGCCTTTCGTGACCGCTTGCAGAAGTTGCTCGAAAACAGTGAGGAGCGTCAGCAGTTGCTGGCCGAGCTGGAAATGCTCGACAGCCGCGATGGAAACGATGCTTGATCAATTGCCTAGAACGGAATTCGAGGCCCCCTCATGACCGATACATCTCAACAGCAGCAACAGTCAGCGAACACTGAAGTCGAAGACTCCCTCCTTGATCAGGTAATGGCGCAGACGCGCATGGCGCCCGCCGATGATGGCTATGATGTGGCCAAGCATGGCGTCGCGGCGTTCATTGCGGAACTGCTGAATGACGACCAGGCCGCTCCCAGGGTGGATAAAGGGTTGGTAGATCAGATGATCGTCGAACTCGATCGGAAGATTGGCACGCAGGTCGATGAGATACTTCATGATGAATCATTTCAGCAACTGGAGTCTGCTTGGCGCGGCTTGAAGCTCTTGGTGGATCGCACCGATTTCCGGGAAAACATCAAGCTTGATGTGCTGCACGCCACGAAAACCGAGTTGCTCGAAGACTTCGAGTTTGCGCCGGAACTTGGGCAGAGCGGTCTTTTCCAGCATGTCTATGCGTCGGGGTATGGGCAGTTCGGAGGGGAGCCGGTTGCCGGCATCATCGGCCATTACGACTTCTCGCCGTCTACACCGGATATCAAGCTGCTGCAGTATACGGCATCCATCGGCGCCATGGCGCATGCGCCTTTCATCTCGTCGGTGGCGCCCAGCTTCTTTGGCATCGACAGTTTCGAGGAATTGCCCAACATCAAGGACTTCAAGGCGATTTTCGAAGGGCCCAAGTACGCCCGTTGGCGTAGTCTCCGCGAATCCGAGGATGCCCGCTATCTGGGGCTGACGGCGCCGCGGTTTTTGCTCCGGACGCCTTATGACCCCGTCGAGAATCCGGTCAAGAGCTTCAATTATCGTGAAAGCGTCAATGAGAGCCACGAAGACTATTTGTGGGGGAATACCGCCTACCTCTTGGCTGAACGTCTGACCGACAGCTTCGCCAAGTATCGCTGGTGTCCCAATATCATCGGGCCACAAAGCGGCGGAGCCGTCGAAAACCTGCCCGTGCACACCTATGAAGCCCTGGGCCAGTTACAGGCAAAGATTCCCACCGAAGTCCTGATTACGGATCGCCGCGAATACGAGATGGCGGATGAAGGGTTTATTGCCCTGACGATGCGGAAGGGGAGCGACAACGCTGCATTTTTCTCTGCCAATTCGGTGCAGAAGCCGAAGGTTTTTCCAAACACGCCGGAAGGCAAGGAAGCCGAAACCAACTTCAAACTCGGCACGCAATTGCCTTACATGTTCATCATTAATCGCCTGGCTCACTACATCAAGGTGTTGCAGCGAGAGCAGATCGGCTCCTGGAAGGAGCGTCAGGACCTGGAGCGGGAGCTCAATAACTGGATACGTCAGTACGTAGCCGACCAGGAGAATCCGCCTGCCGACGTGCGCAGCCGTCGACCCCTGCGTGCGGCTTCGATCCAGGTAGCTGACGTTGAAGGGGATCCGGGCTGGTATCAGGTATCGATGGCGGTGCGTCCGCATTTCAAGTACATGGGCGCCAATTTCGAATTATCACTGGTAGGTCGTCTCGACAAGGAATAAGAGATGCGCCATCACCGTGATGGAGTGCCTGGTGGCCGTTTGTTCGAGCGTCTGGCGACCCCGACAGCATTCAGAAACGATGGAAACCGACACGATCTGGCAGTGATGGTGGATTCCATCAAGCGGCATCTCGTCGAACTGCTCAATAGTCGTCCCGGCCATAGTGAGAGCGCACCGTCTCTGGGGCTCGTGGATTTCAACGATGCCACGATTGGCGTGCTCGATCTCGAGCGTCGTATCCAGAGGGATATCCGTGAATGTATCGAGCGCTTCGAGCCGCGTGTCGAGTACGTTCGGGTCGAAACGATGCCGCATGGGGGCGAACCCCTGGAATTGCATTTCCAGGTTCACGCCGTTCTGGACCTTGGGCAGGGACAGGCGCGTACCACTATCGACCTGTTGCTCAACAACAAGCGCTATCACTGCTTGAACTGAGGCGTGCATGTATAACCGCTATTACCGCGACGAGCTCAATTACCTGACTCGACAGGGCCGGGAATTCGCCGAGAGCAATCCAGGGCTGAGCCGGTTCCTGTCAGAGCGCAGTAATGATCCGGATGTGGAGCGGTTACTGGAGGGGTTCGCCTTCCTGACCGGTCGCATGCGTGAAAAGGTCGAGGATGAATTCCCGGAATTGACCCATTCGCTGGTTGCCATGTTGTGGCCCAACTATCTGCGTCCCGTGCCCAGCATGACTATCGTTCAGTTCAGTCCGAAGTGGCATGCACTCAGTAGTGCGCAACGGGTCATTCGAGGCACATCGTTGGCCAGTGAACCCGTTGACGGGTGTGTTTGCCATTTTCGTACCTGCCATGACGTCACGCTTTATCCGCTGGCGCATGCCGGGATAGCCACCGAGCACTCCCGTGACAATTCCGTGGTGGAACTCGGGCTCGATGTGGCCAGTGAGCAACCCCTCGATACGCTCGGGATCGATAACCTGCGATTATATCTCGGCGGCGATACTTATACGTCACGGACGCTCTATCTGTGGCTGAGCCACTATCTGGACCGCATTGAACTCGATGTCGATGACCAGACGCGACCACTACCCCTGGATTGTCTCCGGCCGGTAGGTTTCGAGCGCCACCATGCCTTGCTGCCCTATCCACGCAATGCCTATCAGGGATACCGGATCCTGCAGGAATACCTTTGCTTTCCGGCCGCGTTCCACTTTTTCGATCTCACGGCATTGGGTGAGCATCTGCCAGCGATATCGGCCGAGCGGATGACGATTCGTTTCGTGTTTTCCCGTACCCTGCCGACCGATGCCCGGGTGCACAATGAGCACTTGGCGCTATATTGCACACCAGCCATCAATCTGTTCGAACATGATGCCGACCCGATCGACGTGAATGGGGAACGTAGTGAGTACCGTATCCACCCCAGTAGCCGACATCCGGAACATTTCGAAGTGTTCAGCGTGGATAGCGTTCAGGGTTGGCTCGAGAACGATGGCGGTACATCCAGAACGTCCCGATCCTATGTCCCCTTCGAGAGTTTTCAGCATCAGATCGAGCGCGACAGAAACCAGCGTTCGCTGTATTACCGGGTACGAGCGCGTGAGAGCCTGCGCGGTGACGGCTTCGATCATGATATCGCTTTCGTCAGGAGCGATGAGCGTGACTGTCTGGGGGTTAACGAGACCGTATCGCTGCATTTGACCTGCAGCAACCGTGAAATGCCGGAACGTCTCAGTGTCGGTGACATCCACGTGGCTACCGAAGCGAGTCCCGCTTATGCCGACTTCCGCAACATCACCCGTCCGACCTCGACCTTGCGGCCAACCCTGGATGGCAGCCTGTTGTGGACGTTGATATCCAATCTGTCACTTAACTACCTGTCATTGCTAGAAAAGGACGCATTGCGTTCTGTGCTTCGTGCCTATGACTTCCGTGCCCAGGTGGATCGACAGGCCGAACGGGTGTCGCAACGACGCCTGGATGGCATTACAGCCATTGAGACCCAGCCCATTGATCGACTGAAGCAAGGAATGCCGGTCAGAGGGTTGCGATCTGTCCTGACGCTGGATCAGGAGGCGTTTGGGGATGAAGGAAGTCTTTACCTCTTTGGTGCGGTGCTGGCGAGGTTTTTCTCACTCTATGCCAGCATCAATTCGTTTCACGAGCTACATGTCATTAACCGCCAGAATCTTGAGCGCTACTCATGGACCTTGCAGTCGGGCCAGCAGCCCCTGATGTAGCGCTCGCTCCCCTGCTGCAAGGGGCAAAGCGCTACGATTTTCATCAGTTGGTGGAGTTGCTTCACCGTCATCACGATGACGATCTCGAACATCATGCCGGAAGCCATGGCATCGATGGACGAGTCCGATTCCGGGCATCGGCATCGCTGGGCTTCCCCGGCAGTGATGTGGTGTCACTGAAACCTCATCCTGCCGGACGTTATGCGCTGGAGGTCAGTTTCCTGGGGCTGCATGGCTCACAGTCTCCGTTACCTGGCCATTACCTGGAGCATCTGGCACACGAGGCAGCGCACCAGGAAGGTGTCAGTGAGGAGTTTCTCAATTTCTTCAACCATCGCTTGTTGGCGTTGGTGCATCAGTCATGGCGCAAGTATCGCCACTATGTGCGTTATCGCGATGGCGCCAGCGATGGCTTCTCCGCGGCGGTCTTTGCCCTGGTCGGATTGGCCGATCAGGAGCTGCGGGGGGAGACCCCTATCAACTGGAGCAAGATGCTGGCTTATGCCGGTTTACTGGCCGGCCGGTCACGGTCACCGGAAATCGTCGCAGGCATCGTTGGTCATTGCTTCGATCTCGCAGAAGTTCATGTCGAGCAGTGGGTTGCGCGCTGGGTGGAGGTTCCCGAGGACCAGAGAAGCCGCTGCGGACAGACGGCCATGCAGCTAGGCAACGATGTCGTCGTGGGTGACCGAGTGGCCGATATCAGCGGCAAGTTTGCATTGTGTCTGCAGGGCTTGAGTCTGTCCCGTTTCCGGGACTTCCTGCCCGACGGCTGTGATCACGCGCCGCTCAGGACACTGATCGAATTCGTGTTACGTGAGCCTCTCGCCTATGACCTGGAACTGGAGTTGTTGCCGAGTGAGGTGCGTCCACTGTGCCTTGGTGAACATGCCAGCAGCCAACTCGGTTGGACGACATTCATTGACCCCCGCTCTGGTGACGCATCGCAACGTCGCCGGGTTCGCATTCAAATGACGGAATAAAGACATGACACAGCAGGAAGTGCCGTCAGCAGTCACGCTGGTAGTGATCAATGGAGAGTGTCTTGAAGGGCGCTCCACGAGTAGTCATGTCTTCTCCGAAGACGGTGGCCGCTTAGGGAGCGGACAGGCGGATGACTGGCTGTTGCAGGATCCGGAAGGAAAAGTGCAGACGAGGCACGCGGAAATCCTGCTTATCGATGGTCGGTTCTGCCTCATCGACCGGAGTGGTCGGACATTCATCAACCATGCCACCTTACCGATCGGTCGTGACCGCCGTGTCGCGCTCCGGGAAGGAGACGAACTGGCCGTGGGCGACTATCGACTGCGTGTGCATCTCGGTGATCGCCATTCGTGGGAAACAGGGACGCGACCATTGAATTCTCTGGTCAGTGGGGAGACGGAGTTGCTCGAGGCCGATAGTCGCTTGTTGGCCCATGCGCCCAAGTGGACAGAACAGGACCCTATGACGGCATTACATGAGACCTCTCCAGGGGGCGGTGAATACGATCCGTTGAAGGCGTTGTCAGCTGTCGATGAAGAGGACAGGACGGCTTCGCCATCTCTGCTCGATGATGTCGAGCGGCCCCGAAAAACGACATTTGGCACCGATGCGACCGGTCGTGGTGCCACAGCCATGCATATGCCTGCGATTCAACGATACGAGGGAGACAAGGCCATGGATGAACAGCAGCTGGATGATCTGGAACGATCGGTAGGTGAGCAACTGGAGGATCGCTGGCAGGAGCCGACAATGACGTCTTCCCCGGGTCATGTGGGAGCCGAATCATTGCAGCGTGCCATGGGTGCCGAACTCGCATTTCGGGACAGCGCTGAACAGGAGGCGTTCATTGGTGAAGCGGGTCGCACTCTGCGAGCGGCCATTGAGGGATTGCAGGCGCTCCATCGTTTTCAGGACGAGAGTCGTTATCCGCTGCGTGACCGTAGACTGCAACCGATCGAGGACAACCCCCTGCGTCTGGACCAGACATACCAGGACACTGTCGAGACCCTGTTTTCGTCTCGGCGTAGCCCGGTTCACCTGTCCGGACCCGCAGCAGTCACCGAGTGTCTCGAACAACAGCGCCAGCATCAGGATGCTGTCGAAGCGGCGATCAGTGAAGGACTTCGTGCCATTCTGGCAGCGTTCTCTCCCGATGCGCTGCTCAAGCGTTTCCATGCCTATCGTGGGTCGCGAGAAGGAGAAGGCATGCATGACGCACAGGGGTGGGCCTGGGATATGTACCGTCACTATTACCAGGAGTTGAGTTCGGGCCGTCAGCAAGGGTTCGAGAAACTGTTCTGGGAAGTCTTCGAACAAGCCTACGATCAGTCAGTGAGGCAGCAACAACAGGAGGGCGCATGATGCGGGCCGTCATACGCATCATCAGTTTACTGATGGTGATCGTGACACTCTCCGGTTGTGCCTCGACGTTCGAGGCGGCCAACAAGACGGCGAAGATCATCAACGATCCCTCGATACCGGTAGGCCCTCCGGAAGATCGGCCTTCGCGTGTCGACCTGAGCATGCTGGCCGAGCCCGACGTCAATCCCAATCAGGATGGGGAGGGAGCACCGTTGATGTTCCAGGTCCTGCAACTCAAGGACGACTCCATGCTGATGGCAGCCGATCAGGCGCAATTGCGCGACGATCTGGAAGAGGCTCTGGGCACTAACTACCTGTCGCATGACGATTTCACGCTACTGCCTGGACAGTTCAAGTTCTACGAGGCGTTCGAGGTCGAGAAGGACACCCGCTATATCGGTTTGATCGCTTTTTATGGAACGCCGGATGACGCCGAGTGGAAGAAGGTCGTCAAGGTCGATGATCGGGGGCGCGATTATCATTTGCTGACCCACTTTCGCGCACATGAAGCCGAGTTGAGGAAGGAAAACTGATGGCCAGTCGCAATCGAGTGGTCTGGAGCGAAGGACTGTTCATCAAGCCCCAGCATTTCCAACAGCAGGTCCGGTATGTCGAGGGATTGCTCGATACCCGGCTACGCGGTATCGGCCAGTATCTTTATGGTTTTCTCTCGCTGGAACTGAACCAGGAGTTCTTGAGCTTTGGACGCGTAGCACTCACACGGGCTAGCGGTGTCATGCCGGATGGCACGCCATTCAATCTGCCGGAAGATGATATCGATCCGACACCTCTGGAAATCGAGGATGCCGGTATCACCAATCAGGTGGTGTATTTGGGGATACCGTTGTCGACGGACGCCGTGAGCGAGGTCAGCAATCCGGACGAGGCATTGCCGGGACGTTATCGACGCACCTCACGAAGCGTTCGTGATTTGCACTCCCGCAACGGCGACATCGTGGATCTGGAACTCGCACCGGTGACACCCCGGCTGATGCTGGAACAGCAGGACCGTAGCTCCTATGCCTGCCTGGCCGTGACACGTATTGTCGAACGGCGGCCCGATGGCAGTCTGGTTCTCGATGAGGGGTTCATACCGACCCTGCTCAATGTCCAGGCAGCGCCGGTGCTTTTACGTTTCGTCGGCGAAATGGCCGGTCTGATGCGTGAACGTGCGAAAAATATCGCGCAACGCTTGTCGACACCGCAGCAAACCGGTGTCGCCGATGTCTCCGATTTCATGCTCCTGCAGATGTTGAATCGCACCCAGCCCCGTTTTCAGCATCTGGCCCGGTTGGGACAGCTGCATCCCGAACGTCTCTACGACGCCATGCTGGAAGCGGCCAGCGAACTCGTGACGTTCACTGATGAGTCGCGCATGCCACCAGAATATCCGATATACGATCACGATCATCCGGAGGGGGCCTTCCGTCCCTTGATGCAGAGTCTCCGTCAAGCGTTGTCGACGGTGCTAGAGCCCCGAGCAATGGCAATTCAACTCCAATCACGCCGGTATGGTCTGCTGGTCGCGCCGTTGTCGGATCCCGAGTTGCTGGATAGTGCCGAGTTCATTCTTGCCGTGCGTGCCGATATGCCACACGAGCGACTACGCAAGCAGTTCCTGCAACAGACCAAGATAGCCAGTGTCGAGCGCATTCGCGATCTCATCAGCCTGCAACTCCCCGGTGTCCCCCTGGAACCCTTACCGGTGGCACCGCGTGAACTGCCTTATCACGCCGGGTACAGCTATTTCCAGCTGGATCGGCAGAGTCAGGCATGGCGAATGCTTGAAGGAGCCAGCGGTTTCGCCTTCCACGTGGCAGGCGAATTTCCCGGATTGGAAATGCAGTTCTGGGCAATCAGGAGTTGATCCATGGATGACCTTTCCATCACATCATCCGGCGCCATGCGCCATGAAGACCGTATCGACGATCAAGGGGTCAACCAACTGATCCATAGTCATGCCGATCAACTGGATGCCGATGAACACTACTGGTTCCGGTTGCGGGGACATAACCTCAACCCACTCGTGGATGCTGCCAGTTCGTTGCTCGGCATGGTGGTACGGATCCGTCAACTCGACAGTCTCGATGATATCGATCGGCTGTATCGTCAAGTGGTCGATGAAATTTCTTCCATCGACATCGAGTTGACCGAGCAAGGCTATGATCGTCCGACCCTGTTGGCTTACCGCTATGTGTTGTGCTCCTTCATCGACGAAGCAGTGATGGGCACCCCATGGGGGCAGCAAAGCCGATGGTCGGAGCATTCCTTGCTGACACGGTTCCATAGCGAGACCTGGGGAGGGGAAAAGGTCTTCTCGATTCTCGCTCGTTTACAGCAGGAACCACGACGTTACCGTGACATGCTGGCGTTTATTTATTTGTGTCTTTGTCTGGGCTTTGAAGGTCGCTATCGGGTCATGCCGCAAGGACGTGAAGAGTATGAACAGGTGGTACGAACACTCGGCGATCAGTTAGCGGCCATGGAAGAGCCGGTGGATGAGGCGTTGACGCGTCCGTTGGACAACGTGATGCGACGCCAGCGGCGCCAAGGACGAGGCATGCCGATATGGGGTGTGTTTCTGGTCTTCGGTGTCGCCCTGGTCGGTATCTATGCCGGATTCGCATGGTCATTGGAACAACAAGCGAGTGAGGTGAGTGCCTTGCTCGATCAGCTGTTCGATTAGGAGAGAACATGCTCAGGGTAGAGCTGTCGGCCCTTGTCGGTCGACTCAATCATGTAGCCCGGGAGGGCTTGGAGCAGGCAGCGGTGCTCTGTGCCGAACGGCAGGGCCCCGAAGTGACGTGCAGCCATCTGATGCTGGCATTGCTGGATCAGCCATTATGCGATCTGCGTTGTCTGCTCGGTACGCTGGCGATCGATGATCATGATTGGCGGGCCATCCTTACTGAGGAGTGCCGACCCGCCAGGGAGCCAGCGGTTACGACTCCCAGCTTTTCTCCCTTGCTGGTCGAACTCCTGCAGGATGCCTGGCTGCTCGCCAGTGCCGAGTACGGTCATCGGGAATTGCGCACGGGGGTGATCTTTACCGCACTGCTCCACAATGCGTCGCGTTATCTGAGTGACCGAAGCGCCACTCTATTGGCCGAGGTCAACCGCGAGAATCTGCGTCGCCATCTCGATGCCATGACCGCCGATTCCGCAGAGACGCCATCCCTCAAGGAAACGGACAATACCACCGTTGCGCTTCCTGATGATGACAGTGCCTTGGGCCGCTTCACGGTATCGCTGACCGAACAGGCCAGACAAGGAACGCTCGATCCGGTCTTGTGCCGTGATGCCGAGATCGACCAGATGCTCGATATCCTGGGGCGCCGGCGCAAGAACAACCCCATTGTCGTCGGTGATGCCGGGGTCGGGAAAAGCGCTGTCGTCGAGGGATTGGCAGCGAGGATCGTGGCCGGCGAGGTGCCGGAGTCACTGGCTGATGTCGAGCTGTTGTCTCTGGACTTGGGGGGGCTGCAGGCCGGGGCCGCTGTCAAGGGAGAATTCGAGAAGCGTCTTAAAGGGGTGGTCGATGAAGTCAAGGCGTCGCCCCGTCCCATCATGCTTTTCATCGATGAAGCCCATACCTTGATCGGGGCCGGAAATCAGGAAGGAGGCAGCGACGCCGCGAACCTTCTCAAACCGGCGCTGGCCAGGGGGGAACTACGAACCGTGGCGGCGACGACATGGCGAGAATACAAGCGATATATCGAGAAGGATCCGGCCTTGTCGCGTCGTTTTCAACCGGTGGCGCTGGATGAACCGAATATCGAACAGGCACTGGTGATCCTGCGCGGGCTGCGTGATACCTACGAGCATGATCATGGTGTCTTGATCGGCGATAGCGGGCTTCGGGCCGCAGCGGAATTGTCAGCGCGCTATCTGTCAGGGCGGCAGTTGCCCGACAAGGCGATCGATGTGCTGGATACGGCTTGTGCTCGCCTGTCCCAGACGCTTCAGGTGCCGCCGCGACAGCTCAGCCATCTATACAGTGAGCGACAGGCTCTGCGTCGTGAACGCGAGCAGCTGGAACGTGAAATGCTGCTGGGACGGAATCGTGATACCGATCGGGAGGATGCGGTGGCACGGCGCCTGACGGCGCTGGATGCCGAGGCGACGACACTCGAAGAGGCCTGGCAGGCACAGCATGATTGCGTCAGTGCCATTCTCAGCCTGCATGCGCAATTGCTCGAGAGTGACGACGACGCGTCCCGGTCCTCGATTTATGCCGCCTTGGCCGATCATGAGGCGCGACTCGACGAGTGGCAACAAACGCATGCGCTGGTCAATGCCAGTGTCGAAGAGGCGCAGATCGCTCAGGTAATCGGTGACTGGACCGGTATTCCCGTTGAACGCATGACAGGAGACCAGCTGGCCAGACTGACGGAATTACCCGCACACCTGCGTCAAGAGGTCAAAGGGCAGGATGGGGCGATCGAACGTCTCCATCGCCATCTCCTGACAGCTCGAGCCGACCTTCGGCGCAGTGGTCGCCCCTTGGGGGCCTTCCTGCTGGTCGGTCCGAGTGGCGTCGGTAAAACCGAGACGGTATTGCAGATCGCCGATCAACTCTACGGCAGTCGCCAACTGCTCACCACAATCAACATGTCCGAATATCAGGAGAAACATACGGTGTCTCGCCTGATCGGTTCCCCGCCGGGCTATGTCGGTTTCGGTGAAGGAGGATTGCTGACCGAGGCAATCCGACAACGGCCTTACTCGGTCGTGCTGCTTGACGAGGTTGAGAAAGCACATCCCGATGTACTCAACCTCTTCTATCAGGCCTTCGACAAGGGGGAGTTGGCTGATGGTGAAGGCCGTACGGTGGATTGCCGGAACGTCGTTTTCTTTCTGACCTCGAATCTCGGTTACGAGACAGTGGTTGCCCATGCCGACGACCGTCAGGCACTGGATGAGGCGCTTCATCCGGTATTGGCCGACTTCTTCAAACCCGCGTTGCTGGCCCGCATGGAAGTCATGCCCTATCTGCCGCTCGATGAGCGGACGCTGCATGACATTGTCGAGGCCAAATTGCAGTCATTGGTCAAGCGTATTCAGTCTCGCCATCCCTCAGCAGAGGTGACATTGGGAGAGGGGCTGACCGAGGCGATCTGTACACGGGCTACGCGTAACGAAAACGGTGCGCGCATGCTCGAATCGATCATCGATGGCGAGCTTCTGCCGCCTCTGTCCAGACGGCTGCTGGAGCAGATGGTACAACGCGAACCGGTCCAGCGTGTCGTGCTGCAAGTCAGAGCCGAGGACGGTGAATTCATGGCGGAGGTCGACTGACGTCATGGAAGTCGGGGGAATGGATTCTCGGCAGGCAAACAGGCATGAGTCCCAGCAGTGGCGCCTGAACGGGATGCATCAGGCGCTTTCGCTGGTGGAGTGTGAAACGCCTCGCGAGCTGCGACTATGCTGTTGCGATATCCTGCGTCGGGACTGGGGGTTCGAGTGGGTCCAGTGCCTCTATATCGATGGTGATGGGCGCTGGCTGGCGATCGATGACGCCGATGCGCGTCTGGATTGTGACGATTTTCGTCATCCCTTTGCACACGCCATCCGTCAGGAAACCGGGATGACGCTGGCATTGGGCGAGGCGCGGTCGCGTCTCGATCATCCTGATTTTCAACGTGACGTGGCCGAACTGCCGGTACATTGGCGATTGAGAATCTTGCCTTTGCGTGCCAGGGATGAGCACCGCGAGTGGTTGGGGGTGCTGGCGATCGCCGGCAATGCGGTATTCTTGGACGAAAGACTCGACAGCCCTGATTTTCATGCGTTCGAAACGCTCGTCTGCCGGTTATGGGCAGCCCTGTCTCGCCGATGCGGTGAGCGCTCGCAGCGTGTTCATCTTCAGAACTCCCTGGCGCAGCTGAATACGCGTGATCGGCGCCGGTCGATGTGCGAGCAGATGGCCGTCGATATCCTCGGACAGTCCGATGCGATCCAGCGGCTTCGCCATCAAGTCGTGCGTGCCGCGGAAACCAATCTGGCGGTATTGTTACAGGGAGAGACCGGGACAGGGAAGGATCGTGTGGCGCGTGCCATTCACCGTTTTTCAGCGCGTGGAAACGGGCCTTTCATGGCGATCAACTGTGCGGCGATCCCCGAGACATTGCTCGAATCCGAGTTGTTCGGCCACATCCGTGGCGCCTTTTCCGGTGCCGACGAATCTCGTGAAGGACTGATCGCCCAGGCGGATGGTGGCACGTTGTTTCTCGATGAGATCGGGGATATGCCCCTGGCTCTGCAAGCCAAGTTGCTCCGCGTGTTGGAGAGTGGGCGCTATCGACCGTTGGGTGCCGGTGAGGAACGTCGTGCCGATATGCGATTGATTGCTGCGACGCATCAGCCCTTACGGGAGCGCATACAGGACAAGCGTTTCCGAGCGGACCTTTTCTATCGACTCGGGCAATTTCCGGTGACTCTGCCGCCTCTGCGTGAGCGACGCGGAGATATTCCCGAACTGGCCAATGCATTTGTGCGGGATTTTTGCCACCGCGAGGGGCGAGAGGAACTGACCATAACATCGGCGGCTTTGCGTCAACTCCGTGATCGTGACTATCCGGGTAATGTCCGTGAACTCAAGAACCTGATCGATTATGCCTGCGCCATGTCACCCCCGGGTGAGGATATCGGACCCATGGCGCTACCGGGAGAGGGCGTATCGTCAGAGTCCCCCCTCGACGCAGTGACGGCGGAAACGGATACAGCATCCGTCCGGGATTTACGGCGAGCCGTTCGTGAATATGAAGCCAGCGTGATCCGACAACGCCTGTTGTACTACGACGGTAATCGCACCCTGGCTGCTGCGAGTCTTGGTGTGCCCAAGCGGACGCTGGCACATAAATGCCAACAGATGGAACTGGATGCCAAATGACTGCCATTTTTCTGAGGTGGATACTCCCTTTGCTGATCCTGGTGGCAGTGAGTCATATCGCATTGGCGAATGACACCGATCGACTGGAACAGGCCAATGCCTGTGCAGAGATGGACTCTCGACTGGATCGACTCAAATGTTACGACGGAATATTCAAGACCTCGACGCCACAAGCCGCAGCATCGCGCTCCTCGCTATGGCATGCCGTCGAGCCCCTGGAGGAGGCGCGGTCCTCCGATGACTTCGGCTTCCTCGTTCGTGAAAACGACGACGAGGTGTTCATGAGCGTGCCCGCGAAAGGCACCTCTCCGCCCAGGCCGTTACTGGTGCTGAGTTGTCAGGACACGATCACCCGCTTCCAGCTATTGATGCGTGAGCCCATCGACGGAGCGCGAAAGTCGCTGGGACTGGATACTGGACAGCAGCAGATCGAGCAGACCTGGCAGGTGCGTGACGATGGGCATGTCCTCAGTGGCGGTCGCGGCTTGCCGGCGATCGATACATTGCGGGGACTGCTCGATATCGATCGCCTGACACTCAATAGCCAAATGCCGTTGTTGGATGGATTGCGCTTCGATTTCTCGGGGTTGCGTGAAGCCATCAAACCATTGCGTGAAGCGTGCCACTGGTGAGGGAAAAGCATGCGGATAACCACGGAGACACAGCTTTCTCCGATACTGGAATCATTATCCTTCGGCAGCGATGGCATCGGCCATGCTCTGGACGACCATGAGGAGTATGCCTGGCTGGATCAGGAAATGCTCAAGGTCGGGTCGCTCCAGCATGGCACGATTGACTGGCAGGGGGCCGAAAACTGTGCCGCGACCCTGCTTGCAGAGCAGGGCAAACATCTCAAGGTCCTGGGGCACTTGCTGCATTGCTTGCAACGGGAGGGCGATGGTATGCGCTTTGCCCTCTCTCTACGCTTGTTAAGCGGTGTGCTCGAACGCTGGTGGCATCTGGCGTATCCCTTTGCCGGGCCACGCGGTGCGAAAGGCCGAGCCCGTTTGTTTCAGCAGCTCACCCAGCGTGCCTCGGTCCTGGCTCAACATATCGATTTCACCGCTGCCGGTGATGAGTACAAGGCGTGTTGTGATGCTGTCGATGCGTTGGTCGATCAGGCGGATGGCAATGGCCTGCCGGTATCATCACTGCATGAATTGCGACGTTTATTGGCAACGGCCGAACCTCGCGACATGGAGGTCACGCAAGACACGTCCCCATCGTCTCCGCCCCGGCAGGGGGCGGCGTCATCCACCCATACACCTGCCGCGGCTGCCGCCGACATGTCGAAGCTGGCGCTCGAATCGGGTAACGACCGAGCCAATCGACAGACCCTATTGAAGCTTGCGGATCATCTCAATGAGCAGGCTCAGGGCGAGCCCCTGGGGTATCGGCTCCGCCGCTATGCGATCTGGCATGGTATCCACGCCCCGCCGCCGTCTCGTGATGGCGGGGCGACCGAATTGATGCCCCCTTCCGCTGATCGTGTTGCCGACTACCGTGATGCTGTCGCCAGTGGCATTACACCCGAGGGAGGTGGCTACCAATGGTGGCAGCGTATCGAGCACAGTCTGGCTGTAAGTCCTTACTGGTTGGAGGGGCATCGGCTCAGTGCCGAGGTCGCCATTATGTTGGGTCACGAACGTTGTGCCGAGAGCATACGAGATGAACTGCACCGTTTTGTGCGTCGCCTTGAAGGTATCGATGCCTTGATGTTCAACGATGGCACTCCCTTCATGGACGAGGCGACGCGTCAGTGGCTGGCGTCGTCCCCTGATGAACGCATGCAGAGTGTCAGCCATGCGGGTGGCGATCCATGGCAGGAGGCTTTCGAGGAAGCTCGTCGACGCATGAATAACGACGGATTGGCGATGGGGCTGGCCGTGCTCGAGGAGGGGCTGGATGGGGCGCGATCGCCCCGCGACGATGCCTATTGGCGGCTGGCCAGTGCCGACTTGCTACATGAGGCGGGTCTTCACGCATTGGCAAAACGGCACTATCAAGCGCTTTACCAGACGTTGAGCGACATCGACCTTTCCCGGTGGGAGCCGGGCCTGCTGTCACGACTCGAGATGTCGCTCAAGGGATGAAGGAATTTTTGCATAACGACCCATAGGGACAAGGGAACAGGCGCATGTGGAGACAGTTGAAGTCAGGACTTGGACGTTGGATCCCCGGAGCATCCAGCGCGCAACGCGATATGAATCAGGCCAAAGGAATGACCAATCGCGCCAAGGGGTGGCGACGTTGGGGGATGTTGCTGGGTGGTCTGCTCGTCATCGTCGCTGTCGTGGCCGTCTGGTGGTGGGGACCGACATGGGAAGTGGCGGGCGTTCGGCCGTTGGCACCATGGTCTCACCGGCTGCTGGTCACCCTGACGCTGGTGGCTGTAGTCGCGGTGACTTGGGGAATGAGGCTGGCGCGCCATCTGCGCGACCTAAAGGCTGAGCAACAGCACGCTGAGCAACTGCAACAGGATCCTTCCCAGGCCGAGGTCGAGCAACAGGAAGCCAATCTCGATGCCATGCTGAATGAGCTGGAGGCCAATCTGGGCGGAGGGCCCAGAGCGCGTTATCGGCTTCCCTGGTATCTGGTCATGGGGGTCGAGAATGCCGGGAAAACCAGTCTGATCAACCGGTCAGGACAGAATTTCGCGCTGACCCGCGTCATGAAAGCGTCGGGCCGTGGGCAGCGTGGCCGACTGGGATTCGACTGGTGGATCGGCGACAAGGCGGTCTTGATCGATCCGGATGGGGAGTTATTGACCCAGGGGGCCCTGGAAAACGGCTCGGTCGTCGAAACACAACGACGGTTATGGGAAAACTTCGTGGACTGGCTGGGGCGTCACCGTCCACGCCGACCGCTGGATGGCGTCGTGCTGGTATTGGATCTGGCGCGTTTGAGCGATGCCCAGGTCGCCGTGCGCAAAGCGTATGCTTCCCTGTTACGGGCAAGACTGCGTGAGTTGATGGAGCAACACGGGGCCCGGCTGCCGGTTTACATTACGTTCAGCAAGATGGACCTGCTGCACGGATTCGATGAATTCTTCCGCCACTATTCGCGCACTGCCCGGCGTACCCCGATGGGCTTCACATTCAGTCCGGCCTCGATCGACGAGCCCGCCGCCTGGGAACAGGAGTTCTTGGCCGGCTATGATGCCATGCTGGAACGTTTGAACCGCAGTTTGCCGGCCCTGCTTGCCGAATGCCGCGACCATCATGAACGTGAAGCGGTGTTCCGGTTCACACGACAGTTGGCCGGGCTGCGTGAGGTCATGGCCGAGTTCCTGAGTGAAGCGCTTTCCAGTGATCGCTTTTCGACAGCGGCCATGGTGCGGGGGGCCTATTTCACTTCGGTCTATCAGCAAGGTGTGCCTGAAGATCCTTTCGTCGATGCCGCATCCCGGCGCTATGGCATGTCCGGCAGCGTCCACGCAGCGCATCGCGCAGCCCGCAGTGCGCTCTATTTCACCGAAGAGCTGTTCGACAAGGTCATCTATCCCGAGGCGGGACTGGCTGAAAACAATGCGCGAGTGCTTCAACGTCGACGCCGTCTTCGACGCGCCAGTGTCCTGGCATGCCTATTCGTCGGCGCGGCGGTCGTAGGAGGCTGGAGTCACTACTATCAAAAGAATTCACAGGCCTTGGCCGCGGTTCGCGAAGACGCCGAGTCACTGGATGTGCTGGCTGTCGATGAGCTGTCGCGTGATGATCCCACCGGTGCCGGTTTACTGGAACCGTTGGATCGCCTGCGTCAGGCGATGCAGACATTCGGAGATTCGCATGATCATGTGTCCTGGCTGAAGGACATGGGGCTGTATCAAGGCGCTGGTGTCGGTCGTCAGATCGACGATGCCTATATGGCCATGCTGGAGCACCAGTTCTTGCCGGCAGTGATGATCGGCATCATGGATGATATGAATCGTGCCGAGTCGGGGAGTAACGAAAAGCTCGCATTGTTACGCCTGCTACGCATGATCTCGGATGCCAGCGGGCGGCAATCGGAACGTGTTCACGACGTCATGGCCAATCGTTGGCAGCAAGCGTTTCCCCAGCGCGGTGACACACAGCGCCGGCTTTTGAAACACCTCGATTACGCCATGGCGCATACGAATCTGGTGGGCCATGCGGCTGCCGGAGACCAGCGTGCCGAGCTGGCCATGGCCCCCTTCCAGGGCAGTATCACGTCCGCCCAGGAGGAGTTGGGGCGTCAGCCCATGGCGGAACGTGTCTATACCACGCTCAAGGAGAGAAGCGATCGCCGTAGTGGAGCCATTCTCGACTTGAGTTATGAAGTTGGACCCGTATTCACCGCGGTTTTCCAGTCCGACGAGAAATCGGCACTTCGTATTCCGAGTCTACTGACCCAGGCCGGTTTCGAGAGAGTGTTTCTCCAGCAGCTCGATCAGGCCGTCGACTTGGCATTGATCGACCTTTGGGTATTGGGCAACCGGGAAGATATCGATTTCAGTGAAACCGATAAGGATCGTCTGACCTCTGCGCTGAGAGAGCGTTATGCCAGTGACTATCATGCCACTTGGCGCCAGGCGCTGGCGTCGATCGAGCTTGATGACATGAATAGTCTGTCCCGAACGGTTGAGCTGATGGACACCTTGCTGGGAGCGAGCCGGCCGATGGACCGACTGGTCGATGAAGTCGCGCAACAGACAAGACTTTATCCGGACTTGCCAGAGGACGATGAAGCGGCTCGTCGGGCCTTGGAACGTTCGCCTCGCTACCAATTGGCTCGAGAGGTGGAGAAACCCTTCCGCGCCCTGAATGCGCTACCGGAAGACGATGACGACAGGTCGTCCCTGGAGGACATCAAGTCCGCCATGGCGGACTTGCGCGATTATCTCGAGGCGATACAGGAAGACAATGACACCGGCAGGGCGGCTTTTGTCGCGGCACGCGACAGGTTGGCATTGCAGGGCGGAGCACCGATCGATGATCTGGAACGCCTCGCTGACGACATGCCGGCCCCGGTTGACCGTTTACTGGGTCAGCTTGCCGATCGTAGCTGGCAACTGTTGATGAAGCGGGCCATCAGCCATCTCGAAACTCAGTGGATCGACGATGTCGTGGTGCCTTATGAGGAGACTCTGGCGGGCCGATATCCGCTGGTCGCGTCCTCGGATCGGGATGTCGCGCTGGAGGACTTCGAGACATTCTTTGCACAGGACGGAGTGCTCGATGGGTTTTACCAGGACCAATTGCAGCCTTTTGTTGAGGCCGCACCGGAAGAACTCCGGGACGACGATGGTGAGTCGTTGCTCGACGATGACGTTTTCGTCGCGATTGAGCAGGCGGAACGCATTCGAGAGGCCTATTTCGATCGTGATGGTGCGTTGGATGTCGAATTCCGGCTTGAACCTGTCAATCTGAGTTCCGACAAGCGTCGCAGCGTGATCAGCGTCGACGGCCAGTTGATCGAGTACACTCATGGCACCCGACGCAGTGTTTCCATGGTATGGCCCAATGGGGTGCGGGGAGCCAACGAGAGTCGACTCACGTTGGTTCCCAGTGAAGTCAACCGTTCGCCGCGCAGTGTACGTCGCGATGGTGCCTGGGCTTGGTTCCGGTTGATGGATGAGGCGGAGATCGTCGGTGCCAGCGAGCGCGAGCTCGACCTGCGCTTCAATGTGGATGGTGGCAGCATGCGCTACCGATTACGGGCTGATGGCTCCAGAAACCCCTTCACTCGGCAACTCGTCGGCGATTTTCATCTGCCCACCGCATTGTATGCTGAAGGAGACAGCGATGCTGACGACGCTTAAACAGTGGTTCTCATCGGTATCAGGAGACCGGCCGGAAGCGAGTATGGAAGGGCAGGAGGCCATATCCCCTTCGCTGGTCTCTCCCGACCCGGAAGATATCGAGCGCTTTCTGGAGGCGGCGGAACGTGCCGAAAGGCACGGCCACTCACCGTGGGTCATGAATGACAGTCACCGGATCGATACCTTACGGCGGGCCCTGGAGTTCACCCTGCATCGAGGCGTGTGGCTACAGCCTGATGGTGAACGCGTGGCGTATTGGCAGGGACAACTGCTGCGGTTGCGGCACGGTCAAGGACCCACACTGGGGATGGCGTTGGTCTGTCGGCCCGATGAGGAATCTGCATGGCAGTTGCGGTTTTTCTTCATCGAGCCGGAGTGGCAGGGGCATGGTCACGGTGCGCGGCTATTGCAGGCCCTGCGAGGCACTCTGGAAGGCGCCCCGTTACAGGTTCGCCTGCCGCTATCCTGTCATGCCGCCGTTCGTAGTCTCGAGCAAGCGGGATTCGACCGCATGCACGTCGATGCCGGCGAGGTGGTGCGCTTCGAGGCATCGGCGATATGGCGACGGTGAATCATCGGCAACCGCCGCCGCATACCTCTATCACGATATCGCTCGTTGCATCAGCCGCCAAATAGTGCACCGGCAATACGGAATCCAGCGACCCAGGTACCGGCAGCGGAACCCAGGGTCGCCATCAGGAACACTAACAACGTGCGCGATACACGATTGCGCCACCACCCCTTCGGAGACGTCACATCGTGCCGCAATACGGCAAAGTCGTGCACTTTGGGTTTGCGCATGAAGAGTTCCACGCCGGCAGCGACGAAGCCGGCACCAATGGTCGGGTTCAACGAGGTGAGTGGTGCGGCGAAAAAGGTGGCAATGATCGTGACCGGGTGAGCTAACGCGATGGCCGTCCCCAGTGCCGATAACACACCATTGATCAAGAACCAGTCACCGACGAGTTGCCACCCCAATTCCGTGTTGCGCGAGAAGCCTATGCCGAAGCCGGCCAGTACCAGGCCGGTGATCAGCCAGGGTGCCAGTTTCCACAAGCGTGAGCGAGGTGGGGTACGCTCCAGAGCTTCCCGTTCGCTGGAAGGATCGCCGGGACGTTGACCGGACAGGTATTCACCCAGCCCCTTCATATGGCCGGCACCTATGACCACAAGAACCTCTCGATAACGTGCGGGAGGGTTCTCCTCGGCAATGCGCAGGGACATGTAGTGGTCCCGCTCGCGGATCAGTGGCGTGTAGAGCGACTCGGATTGCTCGGCGAACTCATTGAAGGTGGATTCCAGAACATCCCCTTCCTTGAGTTTTTCGATATCCTCGGAAGAGATTTTCTGACGCGACATGACACTGCCGAGCAGCCCGGATATCAGGGAAAAGCGTTGCCACCAGGGAACATTACTGTACACGCGCTTGAGCGTGGTACCGACATCGCGGTCGATCAGCAGCAAGGGAAGGTCTGCTGCCTTCGATTCCTCGACAGCAGTACGCATTTCGGCGCCAGGTTGAATGCCGGACTGCTCGGCCACCCGCTGTTGGAACGCCCCCAGTGCCAGGCTGGCGGCGACCATGCCAGCCTTCCCGCGCCGCAGGATCTCGAAGAGGTCCATGTTGGCCATGGCATCCGGATCAATGAGGCTCTGGTAGCGTGATGGGCATAATTCGATAGCGACAGCATCGTAGCGTCCGCTACGGATCTGTTGGCGCACGTCATCAGCGCTTTCTGCCGACACGTGGGCCGTACCCAGTAAGGTGTATCGGGTTCCATCCTGTTCGACCACCCGGCACGGGCCTGAGGTCGTGGCCCGGTCGTCGGTTTCCGGCGTGGTGATATCCTGAGGATCGCTCATTGCAGGCTCGCTGATCACTGGTGAACGCATGATTATCCACGATGGTGCCAAACAGTCCAAACCTCAATGGTCATTCCCCTTCTGGGGCCCCAGGGCTCGATAGGGTCGGGCTAACGATGTCCCGAACTAACAGACTATCCTGAAAGGGCGCTCGCCGATCATGGAGTCGGGTTGGATGCTCTATCGTATTGCTGCTGACGCTCTGCTGATCATTCACATGGCTTTCATCGTGTTTGTCGTCATCGGGGGCGTCATCACGCTGTTTCGGCCCAGGGTGGCGTGGGTGCATGTACCGGCAGCCGTCTGGGGCGCGACGGTCGAACTTGGCAGGTTCTATTGCCCATTGACACCCTGGGAGATTCGGCTGCGTCAGTTGGGGGGCGAGGCCGGTTACAGCGGTAGCTTTATCGAGCACTACTTGCTCCCGATTCTCTATCCACCGGGGCTCACTCCGACGATCCAGATATGGCTGGGGATCGCTGTGCTGGCGATCAATCTGCCGGTCTATGCCTGGCTACTATGGCGATACTGGCATTAGCGGCGCCAGAAGGCTGGTGTAAACAGTACCAGGACCGTGAAAATCTCCAGGCGGCCGAGCAGCATCGCCAACACCAGGATCCATTTGGCCATGTCGGGTATGTCACCATAGTTGGCAGTCACGTCGCCAAGCCCGGGGCCTAGATTGTTCAGAGCGGAGGCAACGGCCGACCAGGCCGTGACTTGATCGAGACCAGTCGCCATGACGCCGACCAGCATCAGGAAGAACAGAAGGACATAGGCAGAGAAAAACCCCCAGACGGCCTGGGCAATGCCGTCGGGCACGCTGACCTTGCCGATCTTGACCGAAATCACGGCGTTGGGGTGAATCAGTCGCAGGACCTCACGCAAGCCTTGTTTGAGGATCAAGATGATGCGTATCACCTTGATGCCACCGCCCGTCGATCCCGAACAGCCACCGACGAATGCTGCCACGAAGAGCAGGAAAGGCAGTGCACCGGGCCAGACCGAGAAGTCGTCGACACCAAAGCCTGCTGTCGTGGCGACCGAGACCGCCTGAAACAAGCCGTGACGCAGTGCCCGTGCCCCGTCATAAACGTCGGTCAACCATAGGGTCACGATGGCGATCAACGCCAACCCCAGGAGAAAAAGCAGCAAGAAACGCGATTCCGGATCAATGAAGTAATGACGCAACTGCTTTTCACGCCATGCAGCGAAATGCAGGCTGAAGCTCATTGCCGAGGCAATCATGAAACCGACACAGATCAGTTCGATGGTGGCACTATCGAAATGGCCTATGCTGTCGTCATACGTCGAGAAGCCACCGATCGCCACCGTGGAGAAGCTGTGTCCCACAGCATCGAACCAGTCCATGCCGGCCGCCCAGTAGGCCAGGAAACAGACAAGGGTCAATGAGGCATAGATGTACCATAATGCCTTGGCCGTTTCGGTGATCCGAGGGGTGAGCTTGGAGTCCTTGAGGGGACCGGGGATTTCTGTACGGTACAGTGCCATGCCACCGACACCCAATGTCGGCAAGATCGCAACAGCGAGGACGACGATCCCCATTCCGCCCAGCCACTGCAATTGCTGCCGATAGTAACGTACCGCTTCAGGTAGGAAATCGATACCGGTGATGACCGTAGCGCCAGTGGTGGTCAGTCCGGAGAATGACTCGAATATTGCGTCGGTCGGTGACAGTGCATAGGAGCCATCGAGCATCAAGGGGAGCGAGCCGAACAGCCCCAGTACCGTCCAGAACAACGCAGCAATCAAAAAACCATCACGGGTGCGCAATTCCTTGCGGGCATGCCGGTTCGGCCAAAAGAGTATTGCGCCGGTGGCGAGGGTGATGGCCAGGGCAAAGGCGAAGGCCCCCCATACGCCGTCGCGGAAAAGCAACGAGATCAGAATCGGCGGTACCTGGGTCAGGCTGAAGAGCATCAACAACAGCCCCAGGATACGCAGGATCATGCGCAGACTCATGGTGCGAAGTGTCCTGAAATACCCGGCATCAGAAAAATGTCAGCCCAACCTGGAAGAGACGTTCGACATCGCGGATCCTGCGTTTGTCGACGACGAAAAGGATGACATGGTCGCCGGACTCGACGACGACGTCGTCATGGGCGATGAGCACTTCCTTGCCTCTGACAATGGCCCCTATGGTCGTGCCGCTGGGCAGGTCGATTTCGTCGATGGCACGCCCCACCACCTTCGATGAACGTGAATCCCCATGAGCAATGGCTTCGATCGCCTCGGCGGCTCCTCGACGCAGCGAGTGGACGTTGACGATATCGCCACGACGTACGTGAGTCAGCAGGCTGCCGATCGTGGCCTGTTGGGGGGAAATGGCGATATCGATCTCGCCTCCCTGCACCAGATCGACATAGGCGGCGTTGTTGATCAGCGTCAGCACTTTCTTGGCACCCAGCCGTTTGGCCAGCATCGACGACATGATGTTCACTTCATCATCGTTGGTCAGGGCACAGAAAATGTCGCAGTCCTCGATGTTCTCTTCCAGCAGCAGGCGCTTGCTGGTCGCGCTGCCATGTAGCACGACGGTGCGGTCCAGACGCTCGGACAAGGCGGTACACCGCTCGATGTTGTGCTCGATTATCTTGACCTGATGACTGTGCTCGAGGTTCTCGGCCAGCCGTTCGCCGATGTTGCCGCCGCCGGCGATCAGAATGCGTCGGAAATCGCGATCGAGTCGACGCAGCTCGCTCATCACGGCGCGGATATCACGCCGGGCGGCAATGAAAAAGACCTCGTCATCCGCCTCGATGATGGTGTCGCCGCGCGGAATGATCGGACGATTGCGTCGATAAATAGCCGCAACGCGCGTATCGACATTGGGCATGTGGCGACGCAGGAACCCGAGTTCCTGGCCGACCAGGGGACCGCCATAATAAGCCTTGACAGCGACCAACTGGGCCTGCCCGCTGGCGAACTCCAGGACCTGCAGAGCGCCGGGGTACTCGATCAAGCGGCGTATATGGTCGGTCACGACCTGTTCGGGGCTGATGAGGACGTCAATGGGAACGGCATCATGGGCGAACAGGCCTTTACGAGTCAGATAGGCCGTGGCGCGTACACGAGCAATCTTGGTCGGTGTACGGAACAGTGTATGGGCGACCTGGCAGCCAATCATGTTGACTTCGTCGGAATTGGTGACGGCAATCAACATGTCCGCATCTTCGCCACCTGCCTGTCGCAACACCATGGGGTAAGAGGCCGGACCTGTCACGGTACGAATGTCGAGCCGATTGTGCAGTTCGCGCAAACGTTCGCTGTTGGTATCAACAACCGTTATGTCGTTCTCTTCATGTGCCAGGTGCTCGGCCAAGGTCCCGCCGACCTGGCCGGCACCGAGAATGATGATCTTCATTGAGGCTGTATCCGCAAACAGGTGTTCCTCGGCCTCCAGAGCAGGGCCGGTAAGCGCTCGCTAGCATAAACCACTGACGACCACGATGACAGGGGGACCCGGGCTCGTGCGTTAACCGAACGTGAGGGCATACCGATTGGCGCCAGGTGCATAAGATGAACCTGCCTGGTCAAGCAGGCTGTTGCTTGACGAGTCGGGCATAAAAGAAACCGTCATGTCCGCTTTCTTTGGGCAGCAATTGACGCCCCGGGCCTGTCGGCTTGCCCCAACCCACATCATCGGGGGGGGAGGCTCTGGCATCCGGGGTCCGTTCGAGAAATGCCTGGATCTGCTCGCTGTTCTCTTCGGGGAGCACTGAACAGGTGGCGTAAAGGAGTGTGCCCCCCGGATTCAGGGTCTGCCACAGCGTGTCCAGCAATCGAGACTGTAGCGATACCAGTTGACGGATATCGTCCGGTCGTCGGGCGCGCTTGATATCCGGATGGCGACGGATGACGCCGCTGCCGGAGCAGGGCGCGTCAAGCAAGACGGTATCGAACGGGGTCTGATCCCACCACGTAAGTTCGGTCGCATCGGCTGTCACGAGTTGCGCACTCAGCGAGAGTCTCTCCAGCGTTGATTCGACGCGGGCCAAACGTGCGGGAGCATTGTCCAGTGCCGTCATGTCGATATCGAACGCTTCCAGCAAGTGAGCCGTCTTGCCGCCTGGCGCGGCACAGGCATCAAGTACGCGAGCGCCGGGTCGTGGTGCCAGCGCAGGCCCAAGCAATACGGCCGCCAACTGGGCCGATTCATCCTGTACGCTGACATGCCCCTCGGCAAAACCGGGGAGCTCATGTACGTTGCAAGGCGTGTCCAGGGTGACGCCGTCAGGGGCATGCTCGCATAACCGGGATTCCAGTCCGGCATCGAGTAGACGCGCGCGATATTCCTCGCGATCACCGTGACGTCGATTGACACGAAGCGTCATGGGGCCGGGATGATTGTTGGCCATGGCGATGTCACGCCAGTCATCGGGCCAGGCCTGTCGTAGCGTTTTCAGCCACCAGACAGGATGTAGCAGGGCCACGGCCGGGTCACGGTCGACACGGGCCTGGAGTTGAACGGATTCCCGTTGCAGACGACGTAGGCAGCCATTGATGACCCGGGTCGCCCAGGGTTTGTCGAGTATACGCGCGGCGCCTGCGGTTTCCCCCACGGCGGCATGGGCAGGCACCCGCATGTAGAGTAATTGATAGATGCCGAGTAATAGCAGCGCCTGAATATCGTTGTCACGTGACTTGAAGGGACTGCGTAGCAGCTCGTTGGCCAGGGCCTCGAGACGAGGCAGGGTGCGGCAGACGCCAAAACAGAGCTCACGCAGCAGTCCGCGATCTCGTGAAGGGATTTCAGCGTCATCGAGCGAGGCGAGGGAACCTTGTCCGGAGATCACGGGAGCCAGCGTTCTGGCCGCAGTGGCACGAACGGTCTGTCCGTTGCCATTCGGTGCGTCGCGTGTCATTCACTGCCCTCCTGATGGTTGCCCAGACGCATGCCGGGGATGAAGCGATCACCAAAGGCATTGCGCAGATCGCGGATGGCCAGTGGTTTCCCACCGGGAAGTTGGGCTCGCATGATATGTAAGGTATCACTGCCGTCCGCCCCGCAACTGACGCACAGACTATCGGTTGGAGATGTCAACAGCGTCCCCGGTGGTCCGCTGGTGTCGGGGGAACGTTGTTCTCCCGGCGTGGCGAACCAGATACGTAGCCGCTCCTCGCCCAACTGGGTCCAGGCAACGGGCCAGGGATTGAAGGCTCGTATCCTCGCAGACAGGCGGCGCGCTGGCAGCGTGAAGTCGAGCTCCCCCTCGGCCTTGGAGAGTTTGGTTGCATAGGTCGCCTCTTCCTCCTGCTGGGAGGTGGCCTCCAGTCCTGGCTCGATCAGGGCATCCAGGGCATCGACGATGGCATTGCCGCCCAGCGTGGCGAGGCGGTCATGGAGGTCGCCGCCGGTGGTCGTATCCGTGATGGGAGTCTGGCGCTTGAGCAGCATGTCGCCGGTATCGAGTCCCGCACTCATCTGCATGATGGTCACGCCCGATATCGTATCGCCCGCTTCGATCGCCCGTTGAATCGGCGCTGCGCCACGCCAGCGTGGCAGCAATGAGGCATGCACATTGAGACAGCCATGGCGAGGAATCGACAACACCGCCGACGGTAGAATCAATCCATAGGCGGCGACCACCATGACATCGGCATGCAGGGCGGTTATCTGGGACTGTGCATCCGCGGTTTTGAGTGATTCGGGCTGGTGAACCGGCAGGTCATGTTGTAGCGCCAGTTTCTTGACCGGACTGGGGGTCAGCCTGCGACCCCGGCCGGCCGGTCGGTCGGGCTGGGTATAGACGGCCACGATGTGATGCTGACTGCCCAATAGTGCGGAAAGGCTTGCGGCAGCGAAATCGGGCGTACCGGCGAAAATCACGCGCAATGGATGTGACATGAAAAGGTTCCGTGGTGGCTCGACTCGGGATGCATGCGGGTCATGCGATGGTGCGTCCATCACGGGACCGGGCTAACCGGTCCCGAGCGAGCGGAAGGTCAGGCGTCCTGCATCTGTCTGTGACGTTTCTGCATTTTTTTCTTGATGCGTTCGCGCTTGAGCGGAGACAGGTAATCGACGAACAGAATGCCTTCGAGATGGTCGTATTCGTGCTGTATGCAGTGTGCCAACAGCCCCTCGGCTTCCAGTTCGTAGGGTTGACCGTCCCGGTCGAGGGCCTTGAGATGGACTCGCAGGGCCCGGGGGATCTCGGCGTAGTAGTCCGGAATGGACAGACAGCCTTCCTGTAGCGGCTCGCGCTCCTCCCCGATCGGTGTGTATTCGGGGTTGATCAATACCAGCGGTTGGGCGCGAGTCTCGCTGACATCCATGACCACGACTCGACGGTGCACGTCGATCTGGGTCGCGGCCAGCCCGATGCCTTGCGCGTCATACATGGTCTCAAGCATATCGTCGACCAGTTGGCGGACATCATCGTCGACGGTTTCGACCGGCGCCGCTTTCTTGCGCAGACGTTCATCCGGGTATTCGAGGATGGGTAACTTGGCCATGACGTTGCTATCACCGTTGTTCAGATGTGATGGATTCTGATGACTAGTGTAGTGGCAGCCAAGGAACAACGGAACCGGCGACACAATATTGATAGACTTGTCGCTTCTTCCATCATGCCAAAAGGAGAAGGCAATGACGGCCAAGGAGTGGCTGATTGTGGCCATGCTGCCCGGTCTCGGGGCACGCGGCCTTTCTGACCTGATGATGCACCGGCCCGACTGGCCGGCGGGGTGGCTGGCCTGTCTCAAAGAGCCGGCACGATCGGCGTTGCGGCTATGGCTCGACCATCCCGAGAAAAGCTCGTTGCAGTCTCGTGTTGACGCGCTGGAGACGTGGCTGGCAGGGGATGTCCGGCGTCACTTGCTGCATCCTGAGCATCCTGACTGGCCGACACTGCTGAACCAGATCCCGGACCCGCCGGCCGTGCTCTGGGCGTATGGGGATCTGGCGGCACTGGCGCCTCCCTGTCTGGCCATGGTAGGAACGCGTCGCCCCACGCGGGAAGGTTTGGGCAATGCGGCGGGTTTCTCGCGGGAACTGGCTGATCGGGGTTGGTGTATCGTGAGTGGCATGGCGTTGGGTATCGATGGTCAGGCCCAGCGCGCGGCCCTGGACAGTGGTGGGCGTACGGTGGCCGTGCTGGGGTGTGGTGTCGATGTCGTCTATCCGCCCCGTCATGCCGATCTGCATCAACGGTTGATCGATGAAGGCGGGTTGCTGCTATCGGAGCACCCCCCAGGCACTCGCTCACGTCCAGCCTATTTCCCGCGTCGCAACCGGATCGTGACAGGACTGTCACTGGGCGTTCTGGTAGTGGAAGCAGCGGACAGGAGCGGTTCGCTAGTCAGTGCAAGGTTGGCCACCGAACAGAATCGCGACGTGTTCGCGATTCCGGGATCCATCCACAACCCCCAGGCCTCCGGCTGTCTGACACTGATCCGCGATGGTGCCGTGCTGGTGACCCGGGTCGACGATATCCTGGCAGAATTGGGACACTGGGCCCAGTCGTGGATGCCAGGGCAGCAGGAGCAGGCGGCGACTGACACCGTCGAGGACACCGATCCGTTGCTGGCCTGGCTCAGTGACACCCCGACACCGCTTGATGCCCTGGTCAACCTGACCGGCAACGATGTATCGAGTTGTCAGTTGCGCTTGCTGGAGTTGGAACTTGAGGGGCGGGTCTGTCAGGCGTCAGGTGGCTGGATTCGCCTGCCGCGTTCGGCCGGCAAATGATAATATGGTGTCTTGTCACATGAAGATACTGGATACGTACCGGGGAAGTTCATCGCATGAGTACTGCTGTCACCATCGACGCCGCTGTCTCCGCCCTGCATTCCGGCCAGCTGATTGCTTACCCGACCGAGGCAGTGTGGGGACTCGGTTGCGACCCCGACAACGATCGTGCACTGACTGCGTTATTGCGTCTCAAGCAGCGCGATCCGGCCAAGGGCTTGATTCTCGTCGCGGCTGATATTGCGCAATTGGCTCCCTGGTTGGAGGGCTTGCCGGCCGAGTATCATGCTCCCCTGGTGTCGAGTTGGCCGGGGCCGAATACCTGGCTCGTACCGGATAACGGCCGTTCACACGCCCTGGTCAGGGGGTGTCATCGTAGCGTTGCCTTACGGGTCAGCGATCATCCGCTGGTGGCACGACTGTGCATGGCTTATGGCGGACCGATTGTCTCGACATCGGCCAACCATGCCGGAGACGCGCCGGCACTGACGGCCGGGCAAGTGCGTGAGCGGTTTGGTGCTGAGGTGGCGGCCGTTGTCGAGGGTCCGCTGGGTGGCTATGACCATCCCAGCACCATTCGCGATCTGGTCAGCGGACATATCGTCCGGGCATGAGTCGTTTCGGTTGATCATTGTATTCTGGAGGTCCGTTTGTCCCGCGCCTTTCTCGATGTCGTCAAGGAATATCTGCTCTCGCTTCAGGAGCGCCTCTGCCAGTCTCTGGGAGAGGCGGATGGCACTGCATTCCGTGAAGATAGCTGGACGCGGCCCGAGGGCGGTGGAGGGCGTTCGCGAATACTCGAGAACGGGGCGCTGTTCGAGAAAGGGGGGGTCAACTTCTCGCATGTCCATGGTGCCACTCTGCCGGAGTCCGCGAGTGCCAGACGTCCCGAACTGGCGGGGCGGAGCTTTCACGCCCTGGGCGTTTCCTGGGTTCTGCATCCATACAATCCGCATGTACCCACCAGTCATGGCAATGTGCGCTTCTTCATTGCCGAAAAAGACGGGGAGACGCCGGTGTGGTGGTTCGGGGGGGGCTATGATTTGACTCCCTTCTATCCAGTTCACGAGGACGTGATCCACTGGCATCAGGTGGCACGCGATGCATGCGCCCCTTTCGGGGAGGATGTCTATCCACGCTTCAAGGCGTGGTGTGATGACTATTTTTATCTCAAGCATCGCGATGAAACGCGGGGTGTCGGCGGCTTGTTCTTCGATGATCTCAACGAGTGGGGCTTCGAGCGTTGCTTTGCCTTTCAGCGGGCGGTGGGCGACAGTTTTCTGGAGGCGTATCTGCCCATTGTTAAGCGCCGGCGCGACCTGCCGTATGGGGAACGTGAACGCGCCTTTCAATGCTATCGTCGTGGCCGTTACGTCGAATTCAACCTGGTATGGGACCGCGGCACACTGTTTGGGCTGCAAAGTGGCGGGCGTACCGAATCGATCCTGATGTCGATGCCGCCGGAGGCTCACTGGCACTATGACTGGCACCCCGAACCCGGTAGTCCGGAGGAGATGCTATATCGAGAGTATCTGCACCCACGTGACTGGTTGGGTGAACAGCAAGAGTAAGGAGGTGTGATGACGGAACGTTATTGTGTCTTTGGCCATCCCGTCGGCCATTCCCGTTCGCCCTCGATCCATTCAGCGTTTGCAGCCCAGCACGGCGCGACGATCGATTACACGGCCATCGAAGCACCGCTGGATGATTTCGCCGGCGCGTGGCAGGCCTTTACGAATACGGGAGGCGTGGGTGCCAATGTCACCGTCCCGTTCAAGGAGGAGGCCTTCCGGTTGGCGGATACGCTCAGTGAACGAGCGAAGCGGGCCGGGGCGGTGAATACGTTGTCGTTGACGTCGGCCGGCACCACGCAGGGGGATACCACCGATGGCGTCGGTTTGGTTCGTGATCTCGAGCACCATGGTGTCGCGCTGAAGGACAGCCATGTATTGATCCTGGGAGCGGGCGGCGCGGTACGTGGCGTATTGGAACCCATCCTCGCAACGGGGCCTGCGAGTGTGTTGATTGCCAATCGAACGGCCATGAAAGCCAGGGCATTGGCGGCTGATTTCCAGGATATGGGGAGCGTGGAAGGGGGCGGTTTCGACACGGTGAGCGGCGCATACGACCTGGTGATCAATGGTACCAGCGCCAGTTTGGCGGGAGACTTGCCCCCGCTGCCTGATAGCTTGTTCGCCTCCAATGGGACGGCTTACGACATGATGTACGGCGCCGAGCCGACGGTATTTCTCCAATGGGCGCGCGAGCGCAGTGCCCGGACTCTCGACGGCCTGGGAATGCTGGTCGAGCAGGCGGCGGAGTCCTACTACCTGTGGCGCGGGAAACACCCTGACACACGCGCCGTGCTCGAGGCTCTGAGAGCCGATGTCGTGGCTGGACAGTGACGTGACCGTGACATGTCATCGGGCGCTCTGACAGCTCAGCGTCGCCGTCGGTTAAGCCCTGCCATGCACATGACCAGGCCCACGACCGAAAGCAGCATCCCCCCATTGACGAGCCATGGCGAGCGTTCCAGCCAGGAAATGTAAGGCTGTGGCTCCTCCCGACATTCGCCGTCGATATAGTTCCAGTAGCCGCCTTCCAGAGTACAGGCCCGGACATCATTGAGCTCCCAGAAATAGAGCCCCATCAACACCAGTACCGGAACGATCAGCAGCAACACGCCCAAACGCAGCATGCTGGCCTCAACCCGGGCGCTGGCAGTCGGGAGACCGGCCAGCCTGTCGTGCCTGTTCATAACGCTGCATGGCATCGTCCATGTGGCTTTCAAGGCCACTGATGCGCTGGCCATGGCTCGGGTGGGTGGACATCCAGGCCGGCGGCTGGCCACCTCCGGCGTCGCTCATGTTGTTCCAGAGATCGATGCTGGCGCGAGGATCGAAGCCGGCATCAGCGGTCAACTCCAAGCCAAGCGTATCGGCTTCACTCTCGTGGCGGCGCGAGAAGGGAAGCAGGATGCCATATTGCGCGCCTACCCCCAGCAGGGCAGCCATCTGCTCGCCACTCGCCCCTTCCAGGCCGGCGGCTGATTGAATCACGGACAGTCCAACTTGGGTTGCCGATTGCGTGGAGGCCCGTTCATTGGCGTGCTGGGCGCGCACGTGAGCGATTTCGTGGCCGATCACGGCGGCGAGCTGGTCCTGGTTATCGGTGATATCCAGCAGTCCGGTATGCACACCGATGTAGCCTCCCGGCAAGGCGAACGCGTTGGCGGATTCATCCTCGAAAACACGCACCTGCCAGTCGTTGCTCTGGCCGTTGGGCAGTTCGGCAACCAGGGCGTCGGCGATACACTGGACATAGCGAGCCTGCTCGCCTTCAACCACGGTCTTTTCTTCCTGGTACTGGGCAAATGTCTTTGCCCCCATCTCGCTGAGCTGCTCTTCCGAGTAAAGGGTGAACTGCTGTCGACCGCCTGGCGAGGCTGCACAAGCGGTCAGAGCGAGACACAGAGCGCCAACGGTGAAGCGGGATATCCAACGCATTCCATTATCCTCATTGTGGCAGCCTTTGCCGCCGCTGGACTAAAGGGACCGATTCGCCACAAGATACCCCGATGCCATCTGAGGTCAACCGTCACGATAACGAAGGAGATATTGATGAATGCAGAGCTGGAAGCGCGCCTGACTCGATTGCTCGACCGTGTCGATAGTTATTTACCACCTGCCGTCACGCGTCCTGACTGGGAACGTGATATCGCCGCCCTCTGGCAGAGTCATCCCCTCGGGGGCCAATTGGTGCCTGTGGAGGTTCGTGACAGCGTCACGCTCGATGATCTGATTGGCGTCGAACGTCAGAAAGAATCCCTGGTCGCCAATACCCGTGCATTCCTCCATGGTCTGCCGTCGAATCACGCGTTACTGTGGGGATCACGTGGCAGTGGTAAATCGTCCATGGTGCGCGCCCTGTTGAACTCCCTGGCCAGTGAGAGTCTCAGGCTGATCCAGGTGGACCGTCATGATCTGTCGGGGTTGCCGGTACTGGTACAACGGCTGCGCGACGCGCCTTATCGATTCATCGTTTATTGTGACGACTTGTCGTTCGAAGGCAGTGATGATGCCTACAAGGCATTGAAGAGCGTGCTCGATGGGACCCTGACCGGTCCGCCGGACAATGTCTTGCTGTATGCCACGTCCAACCGGCGTCATCTGTTGCCGGAATCGTTGAGCGACAACGAGGCGACACAACTGGTCGGTGACGAACTGCATCATGGTGACGCCGTGGAAGAAAAAATCTCGCTGTCCGATCGCTTTGGACTGTGGTTGGCGTTTCATCCCTTCAACCAGGATACATACCTCGATACTTGCCGGCACTGGATCAAGGAGCTGGGCGGTGGCACGGAATGGAGCGATGGGGCCAAGGAAGAAGCCATTCGCTTCGCGACATTGCGTGGAGGTCGCAGCGGACGTGCCGCCTGGCAGTTTGCCTGCCAATGGGTCGGGCAGCGACGGTTGGCAATGCAGTAATCGCAGGATGGCGCCGTCGCTGGGGCAGGGCAAAGCGCTATATCGGCGTTCAGCGGCGCTGTTTGCGTGACTCTCGGGTTCGGCGAAGTTCCCGTTGCTTGGCCTTGTCCCGGTCGCTGGCTCCGGCCTGGGTGTCATAGGGATTCTGACCGGTACGAAACTCGAAGCGCATCGGGGTTCCGCGCACCTTGAGTACCTTGCGGAAGGTGTTCGTCAGAAAACGCTTATAGGCTTCCGGCAGCGCATCCGTCTGGTTGCCATGGACGACGATGATAGGTGGGTTGCTCCCTCCCTGATGCGCCATGCGCAGCTTGATCCGCCGGCCCCTGACCATGGGGGGCTGGTGCTCGCTGACGGCATCCTGCAGGATCGTCGTCAGCCGATTCGTCGACCAGTGGTGATGTGCCGAGGCAAAGGCGCGCTCGATCGATGGGTAAAGATCGCCCACCCCCGTACCATGCAAGGCCGAGATGAAATGAAGGTCGGCATAATCGGCGAATCCGAGCCGTCGCTTGATCTCGGTGCGCATCCGTTCACGGGCTTCCTGCTCCAGCCCATCCCATTTGTTCACTGCCAGGACAAGGGCACGACCGGAGTTCAGGACATAATCGAGCAAGTGAAGATCCTGCTCCACCAAACCGCTCCGGGCATCGAGCACCACGATGGCGACATGGCACTCCTTGATGGCTTCCAGGGTCTTGATGATCGAATATTTCTCGGCCACTTCGCGAACATTCTTGCGACGCCGTACGCCGGCCGTGTCGACCAGGACATAAGGTTTGCCGCGGCGCTCGAACGGAATTTCGATGGCATCGCGAGTGGTCCCGGCCTCGTCGAAGACCACCACCCGCTCCTCGCCGAGCATGCGGTTGACCAAGGTGGATTTACCGACGTTAGGTCGCCCGATGACACCGATATGGATGCCATTCGAGCGTTCGGCTGGCTCGTTCGTCTCTTCGGGTTCGGGAAACGGCTCGAGCACCTTCTCGATCAACGACGTGACATTGCGGCCATGAGAGGCGGCAATCGAGTGGGGGTCGCCCAGCCCCAACGACCAGAAATCGGCCATCGCCGAATGTTCCTCCAGACCATCGGTCTTGTTGACCACCAGCCAGGTCTTCTTCTGATTGACACGCAGATGATTGGCGATCGCCTCATCGGCTGGATGCAGTCCTGTCCGGGCATCCACCATGAAAAACACGATATCGGCTTCATCGATGGCCAGTAACGACTGTTCAGCCATGGCAGCATTGATGCCTTCCTCGTCACCGCTGATACCTCCGGTGTCGATCACGATATAGCGTTTGCCGCCCAATCGGCCGTTACCGTATTTGCGGTCTCGGGTGAGGCCGGGATGATCGGCCACCAGGGCATCGCGAGACCGAGTCAGGCGGTTGAACAGTGTCGACTTGCCGACATTGGGTCGGCCAACCAGTGCGATGACGGGAGTCATTATCAGTCCTGTAGCTCGAAGGTTTCGAGTCGACCGTCATTGGCCAACGCATGAATGCGCGTGCCGTCGGTAAGTGGGCGCTGGCTGATTCCGGAGCCGTTGACGCGTGTCCGGCCGGCCAACTCCCCATTATCGACATCCAGCAAGTGAAGGTAGCCATCGAAATCGCCGACCACCACATAACCGTTGGCTTGGGCCGGTGCCGTCAGACGGCGACCTTCGAGCTGCTCGCTTTGCCACAGGACGCGGCCGGAGAGCGCATCCAGTGCCGTGATATGGCTGTCTTCATCGACGGTGATCAGTGTATCGCCGACCAGCAGCGGAGTCAGATAGCTTGATTGCTCACGCTCCCAGAGCGTCTCCCCGCTCGTGGCTTCCAGTGCGACCAGGCGGCCATTGTAGCTGGTGACATAGAGTCGGCCATCTTGCGTAAGCAACGGCTGGGCATCGACATCGACCAGCCGTTCCACTTCGCTGCGACCCTGGGGAGTGGCAATGCGCATATCCCAGAGTGTTTCTCCGTTACGGTTGTCGAGCGTTGCGAGCCGCCCATCGGAAAGGCCGACAAAGGATACCTGGTCAATCACCTGTGGTGTCGCCGTGCCTCGCAGTGTCAACGCTGGCTCCGAGCTGTCGAAGACCCAGGCTTCACTACCATTGCGTCGGTCCAGGGCCGTGATGTTGCCGTCGGCACTTTGTACGATGACCAGGTTGCTGTTGGGTTGGGGGGCCGCCAAGACTTCGCTGGAAACACGCGATGACCAGACTTCATCACCGTCTTCCTGATCCAGTGCCAGGACGTCACCGTCCTGGGTGCCGACGTAAAGTTGGCCTGCAATCGCACTGAGACCACTGGAGATTCCCGTATCCAGATCGCGGGTCCAGCGCTGCTCGCCGTCGTCGGCATCGATCGCAACGAGCTGGCCGTCAGCAGAGGCAGCGAATAAGGTACCGCCGTCGCGGGCCGGGGTGATCGGATAGCGTGCTCGCCCGAGACCATCACCAATACTCAAGCTCCAGGACGAGTCCAGGCTAACGCTGGCATCGAAGTCAATGAGTTCCTTGGGAGGCGTGTCAGGTTGGGAGTTGCTGGCGCAACCGGCCAGAAGGGTCAACGCAGTGGCGATGATCAAGAACGTCGGTTTCATAACCCAGAATCCTCTGCACCGAGATTGTCGAGCTTTAGTTGAACGCCGTAGAGAGGCTGATCATGTGTATCGGATAGCTCCAGCGCTTCACGCCAGGACTCACGGGCGTCGTCGACCTGGTCGAGAGCCATGTAGGCATCGCCACGAATATCCGCTCTTTGTGGTGAAAGACTGTCGGCGATGTCGCCTTCGAGCTGTGCCAGGGCCGAATCAGGTTCGTCTTCGGCAATCAGCAGACGCGCCAACCGCAAGCGTGCAAGGTCGCGGATATAGTCCTGGTCGCTGGTATCGACGACATCGGCCAGGGCAATCCGGGCGCCGGCCAGATCGTCGTGGCGAACCGATAGCTTGGCCTCGAGCAGGAGAGCGAGATCGGCGTACAGGGTATCGCCATGCTCTTCGTTGATTTCATCGACCAGACCGAGTGCACGCGTCAGGTTGGCTTCATCCAGCGCATCACGTCCTGCCAGATCAAGCAGCTGCTGATAGCGCATCGAGGCGGCTTCCGCCTGACCGGCTTGGTAATCCTGCCACGCATTCCAGCCAAGCACACCAGCAATGGCGATGACCACACCCGCTGCCAGCGACAGACCATTCTGTTTGAACCAGCGTTTGATGGCTTCCAGCTGTTCTTCTTCAGTTCTCAGCTCCGCCACGAGCGATCTCCTTTGATACGGCGCTCTCCCAATCACTCGGGTGGGGAGAGTTGGCTATGGAATCAGGGTTAGAATGACCGGCCAAGCAGCTCGGGTAACTGCACAGCGAGATTATCCTGTGCCAGCTGCATCTGATCGCGGTCATCACGCAGGAACTTTACGGTGACGGTACCATTGGCAATCTCGTCTTCACCGAGCAACAAGGCAAGCTCGGCGCCGCTTCTATCGGCCTTTTTGATCTGGCTCTTGAAGCCGCCACCACCGCAGTGTACCTGCAGCTGGATTCCGGGCAGGGCATCGCGCAGCGCTTCGCCCAGCATGAGTGTGGCTTCGGTCGATCGGTCACCCTGGCCTGCCACATAGACGTCCAATCCGGGACGAGCGTCATCGGGAATCAGGTCCAGCGTTTCGAGCAGCAGGATCAAGCGCTCCATGCCCATGGCAAATCCGACGGCCGGCGTCGGCTTACCGCCCAGCTGTTCCACCAGGCCATCATAACGGCCACCGGCGCAAACGGTTCCCTGGCTACCGAGGGCCTCGGTCGTCCATTCGAAGACGGTGCGGGAGTAGTAGTCCAGCCCGCGAACCAATCTGGGATTGATGCGATAGCTGATACCGGCATGTTCCAGTAATGCGGTCAACGTGTCGAAATGTTCACGAGACGCTGTGTCGAGATGGTCCAGCAGACGTGGAGCATCGGCGAGCATCGGCTCCATGTCAGGATTCTTGGAGTCGAGAATGCGCATGGGATTGGTATACAGCCGACGCTGCGAATCCTCGTCGAGTACCTCCTGCTGTTGCTCGAAATAGGCCACTAATCTGTCAAGGTAAGCGGCCCGTGCGTCACTCGACCCCAGGGAATTGAGCTCCAGCGTCACATGATCGTCCAGACCGAGGCGCCGCCACAACCGGGCGGTCAACAGGATGACTTCGGCGTCGATGTCCGGTCCTTCGAGTCCGTAAGTTTCTACACCCACTTGGTGGAATTGCCGGTAGCGTCCCTTCTGTGGACGTTCATGGCGAAACATGGGGCCCTGGTACCACAAGCGCTGTGTCTGGTTGTGAAGCAGGCCATTCTCCATGGCGGCCCGCACGCAACTGGCCGTACCCTCCGGACGCAGGGTCAAGCTGTCGCCATTACGATCGTCGAAGGTATACATCTCCTTCTCGACGATATCGGTAACCTCGCCGATGGAGCGGGCAAACAAGGCGGTCTGTTCCAGAATCGGGGTGCGAATCTCGGCATACCCGTACGTCTGCATCAATTCCCGCACACACCCCTCGACGTACTGCCATAGCGGTGACTGTTCGGGCAGTAGGTCGTTCATGCCACGAATGGCCTGAATTTTCTTGCTCAAGTCGTACTCCTTGCATCATCACCGCGGATGGTTATTCTCCGCGGGCGATGACATCCTGTTCGGCTTGCTGTTTTTCGCGTGCCTTTTGGCGTATCAGGGCCTCGAGGTCATCGACCAGGTGGTCGTTACGCAATTTGGAAGCCGGCTTGCCATCGATATACACGAGATTGTTGGGGTCGCCGCCAGTCAGCCCCATGTCCGCTTCCTTGGCTTCCCCCGGCCCATTGACCACACAGCCGATGACGGCGACATTGAGCGGGGTCATGATATCTTCAAGACGCTCTTCCAGGGCGTTCATGGTACCGATGACATCAAAGTTCTGTCGCGAGCAACTCGGACAGGCGATGAAATTGATGCCTTTGGAGCGCAGGCCCAGACTCTTGAGCATGTCGTAGCCGACCTTGATCTCCTCGATCGGGTCTGCAGCCAGGGAAACGCGAATGGTATCGCCGATACCTTCCATCAGCAGAATCCCCAAGCCGATCGAGGATTTGACAGTGCCTGAGCGCAGGCCCCCGGCCTCGGTAATGCCCAGATGCAAGGGTTGCTCGATTTGCTGCGCCAGTTGCCGATAGGCCGACACCGCCATGAAGACATCGCTGGCCTTGACACTGACCTTGAAGTCCGGGAAATCCAGCCGATCCAGATGATCGATATGGCGCATGGCGGATTCGACCAGGGCTTCCGGTGTCGGTTCGCCGTATTTTTTCTGCAGGTCCTTTTCCAGCGAACCGGCATTGACGCCGATACGGATCGGGATACCGTTGTCACGAGCGGCCGATACGACAGCCTGGACACGATCTTCACGCCCGATGTTACCGGGGTTGATTCGCAAGCAGTCGACACCCAATTCAGCGACTCGCAGGGCAATGCGATAGTCGAAATGGATATCGGCCACCAGGGGAACGGAGACCTCGCGCTTGATGCGGCCAAAGGCTTCGGCTGCCTCCATGGTCGGCACCGATACGCGAACGATATCGGCACCCACCTCCTGTAGCTGGCGAACCTGCGAGACGGTTGCGGCGACATCCAGCGTGTCGGTGTTGGTCATGCTCTGTACGGCGATGGGCGCTCCACCGCCGACAGGCACCGAGCCTACATGTATCTGACGCGATTGCCGCCGCGTTATGGGAGATGAAGCGTGCATAATGCCTCTGACTCGAACTCCTGGTTCATTCGTCGTCGAGAGTGAATCGAGCAACGTTATTGCTGCCCGTGCGCTCCTCGAGATCGATCGTTTCGCCTAGATAGCGTAACTCAACGCCACTGGCATTGCCGATGGTCATGCGAAAGGGTGGTTCGCCTTCGGCGGTCGCTTGACTGCCTGCTTCCTGAAGGCCGAAGAAAATGCGCTCATCGTTCGCGTCGAAGATTTCCGTCCATGATTCTTCCTCGAAAGAGAGCTCAATGCGACCCGCATTCCTTTCCTGAGTATCATCGCCACTCGTCTCATCATCAGTGTCAGACCGGCTGGCGGTTTCCTGGCTTTCGTCATCGTCAGCGGACGACTCACTGTCGTCATCATCGGCGGTGTCTTCACTCCCCGAGGCCAGGTTGACATCGCTGCCACTGGTGACAAGCTCCGACTCGTCGGTGGCGTCATCCTCTCGGTCGGATGCATCGGCCGGGGAGTCACTCGAGGAGTCTTCGTCAGACGTCGTTTCATCGAGTTCACCGGTATCCGTGAGGCCACCCGTATCGTCCTCGACCAGCCCCATTTCGCCGTCTTCTTCCGGAAGCGGGGGAAGATCGTCACTGCCGGCACCTTCCTCATCGCTCGCCGCCGCTGACTCGCTGTCATCCGCGGATGCGTCATCTCCACCGGAATCGCCCTCCATGGTATCCACGGCGACGGGCTCGCTGTCACTCAGCCCCAGAAGATCATTGCCGCTACGACTTTGCCACCATAGCAGAGTCAGGCCGATCAAACCGACGATGACAAGTACCGTCACCAGTTTGAACAACCACGGCCCCAGACGAGAGGGCGGTTTGGTGACGTGCACCGGTGTGACCTTCTGCTCGGTATCCAGCGTTCCGAACTGGGCATTGTAGGCGGCGATGATGGGTTGTTCGCTGATACCCAGCAAATGGGCATAGGCACGCAGATAGCCTCGTCGATACGTGGCTACCGGGACTTCATTGTAGTCATCGTTTTCCAACCCTCTAACGACCGCCGGGCGCAGGTTCAGGGACGTGGCCACTTCCTCCTGGGAAAGGCCCTGAGCATCGCGTTCGCGCTTGAGTTGCTCCCCTGGTGACAGTTGGGGAGCCAGGTCGGCATCGGGGTCGTCGTAGTAATGTGTTTCGCCCATGACTGAGCATCCTTAATTCTGGAATTCGATTATTCAGAATCGCCCTGGATCGTCTGTCTTGACCTGTTTTCATGGCTGGACAGTGCGGCGTGTTCCTTGTTTCCTGTATCGATATCGGCAGTACCGTCGCTATGCTCCACCCCAATATCGGGGTCGCGCCCTGTCAACTGAATGTACCGTTGTCGTTGCATCGCGGCTTGTTCGTGATTGCCTTGTGCCTGTTCGAGCCTTGCCAGGAGCCTGTAACTCGTCGCCAGGCCGGGATCGATGGATTGCGCGCGCGCTAGACTGCGACGTGCCTCATCGATCTCGCCAAGCTCATGTTGGCATTTCCCCAGGTTGGCAAACAGCCGGGCCCGGCCGGCATAGTCCGTATCGGTCGAGGCGCGTTCCAATTGCCGGCAGGCTTCTGCAATGCGGCCTTGTTCATACAGGAAGGCGGCCAAGTTATTGCGTGCACGGGTATAGTGTGAGTCGACTTCCAGGGCCCGCTGAAAGTGCTGCTCCGCCAGCTGATTCTCACCCTGGCGCTGGTAGCCAATGGCAATGGCCTGGAGCGCCTCGGGATCATTCGGCGCCAGGTCTAGCGCATGATCGAGGGCCTGCATTGCACGTCGATTACTGTGTTGTGCAAGATAGGCGACCCCCAATCGGGTATAAGCTTCTGCAGGTTGCAAGCCGGCATCATAGGGAGAGCCTGAAGACGAATGGCTGGCACAGCCACTGAGCCAAGCCATGCTCAGAAGAGCAACCAGGCTCGCAGGAAAGGCAGAATAGCCAGGTAGGCCTTGGCGACCGATCATGAAGTCCTCTTGACGCATGATAATGTCCCACCAGGCTCGATCAACGTGGTGTCGAGCGATGTACAGTGCCCCGATACTTGCAGCAACGGTTTGAAAAGCCTACCCATCAAAGCGCTGTGTCCACGTGAAGTCAAGGTTGTACACGAGGTTAATCGGCATCGATCTGGATCGACTGAATATAACGTTCATGACGCCGCGTACGATCCTTGACGCGTCCCACCAGCTGACCGCAGGCCGCATCAATATCATCGCCACGGGTCATGCGGACCGGAGCCGTGTAACCGAGTTCATAGAGCCATTGCTGGAAACGCATGACCTGATTGCGTGACGGTTTTTCATATCCCGAGTGAGGGAAAGGGTTGAATGGTATCAGGTTGATCTTGCAGGGCAGGCCTTCCAGTATGGAAGCCAGCTGTGCGGCATGTTCGTGCTGATCGTTCACCCCCTTGATCAGTGTGTACTCGATGGTGATCATGCGGGTATCGCTGCACTTGCCGAGATACCCGCGGCACGCTTCGAGCAGTCGGTCGATGTTGTACTTGCGGTTGAGCGGCACCAGTTCGTTACGCAACTCATCATTGGCTGCATGCAGCGATATGGCCAGGCTGACATCGAGTTCGTCACCCAGACGTTCGATCATGGGGACGACACCGGAGGTCGATAGCGTCACCCGTCGCTTGGACAGGCCGTAGCCGTCATCATCGAGCATCAGCTTCATCGCCGGGACAACATTGTCGTAGTTCATCAGCGGCTCGCCCATACCCATCATGACGACATTGGTCACGGCACGATTGCTGGTGTCGCGCTGGGGCCCGGCGCTGCGAGTGGCGACCCATACCTGGCCGATGATTTCGGCAGCAGTCAGGTTGCGCTGGAATCCTTGCTTGCCGGTGGAGCAGAAACTGCAGTCCAGTGAACATCCCACTTGCGATGAAACGCAGAGCGTGCGTCGCTTGCCGCCCTCGGCGGGAATCAACACGGTTTCCACGTAGCTGCCGTCTTCGACTTCGAGAACCCACTTGCGCGTGCCATCACTGGAACTTCCCTCATAGACGACACCCGGACCCCGGATCTCGGCAACGTCGGTCAGCTTGGTACGAAGTGCCTTGGAGAGATTGGTCATGGCGTGAAAATCATCACAGCCTTCATGATGGATCCACTTCATGACCTGGGCAGCGCGAAACTTCTTCTCGCCTATGGAAAGGAAAAAGGATTCCATCCGGTCGCGTGACAGACCGAGCAGATTGGTGCGGGTGTTCTCAGTAGTCGCAGTCATGGCAGGCATCGCGCGTCGGTTGTCGAGACGCGGGGGGCACCCGCGTCAAGGTGGATCAAGTGCGCGGGCATATCTCGTCAGCAGAGAAGAAATAGGCCACTTCACGCTCGGCTGAGGCACTGGAATCACTGCCATGAACCGCATTGGCATCAATGGATTCCGCATAGTCGGCCCGTAGTGTACCAGCCGCGGCTTCTTTGGGATTGGTCGCCCCCATGAGCTCCCGGTTACGGGCGATGGCATTCTCTCCTTCGAGTACCTGTACGACCACTGGCCCGGAGGTCATGAACTTCACCAGGTCAGCGAAAAAAGGACGCTCCTTGTGCTCGGCATAAAAGCCTTCGGCTTGTTCACGGGAGAGGTGAAGCATCTTTGAGGCTACGACCTGGAGCCCGGTTTTCTCGATTCGGGCAACGATCTCGCCGATGACATTCTTGGTAACGGCATCGGGTTTGATGATGGACAAGGTGCGCTCATTGGCCATGGGGCGTGTCTCCATGAAGGGTTGATCAAAAGGTATAGGCAGCCTTATGACGTCGCGCCGCTCGGGAGCGATACATCAGTCGCTGCCCCGTAGCGGCGCGTCGAAAAAGCAGGGCCTGGCCGTTGCATTACATTGGTTTGACGGCCACACCGGTTAGCCGGTGAGTATAACGCCTCCAATGGTGGCGGGACAAACGCACTGTTGGCATCAAACGCTGAAGCTTTCCCCGCAGCCACACTCGTCTTTGACATTGGGGTTGTTGAAACGGAAGAAACGGTTGAGCCCTTCCGACACGTAGTCGACTTCGCTGCCGTCCAGCATCTCCAGTGCTTCGGGAGCGACGAAGACTCTGACGCCGTGCTCTTCGAACGAGACGTCGTTGGCCGCGGCCTCATCGGCAAAGTCCAGCACATAGCTATAGCCGGAACAGCCACTGGGTTTGACAGAGACACGCAGGCCCAGCCCAGAACCACGCTCGTCGAGTACATGGCGTATCTGGCTGGCGGCAGCGGGGGTAATGGATAGGTGCGCCATGGAGCTAGCCTCCTGCGTTGGGTTGAACATCTGGTGCCGTCATTGTCGCAGTGCAACCACTGCATGACGGAGTTCTTCAATTGCCGTATCGATATCCGTCAGTGTCGTGAAACGACCGAAGCTGAAACGCAACGATGACAGGGCACGACGGCGCGGCACGCCGATTTCCTTCAATACATAGGATGGCTCAACACTGGCTGAGTTGCAGGCCGATCCCGTGGAAATGGCCAACTGTCGCAAGGCCATCAGCAAGGATTCGCCATCCACGCCATCGAAGGCAAGATTGACGATATTGGGAATGGCAACATGGATATCGGTATTGTGGTGTACGGCTTCGAGATCGTCGAGGCCATCCAGAAACCGCGCGCGCAGTGTTTCGGCGTGAGCGCGGTCCTCCTCGAGTTGCGATTGGGCCAGAGCAAAGGCTTCGCCCATGCCGGCGATCTGGTGGGTCGCAAGCGTGCCCGAACGCATGCCGCGCTCATGACCGCCGCCGTGAATCAATGCTTCCACGCGGACGTCGGGATGTCGGCGTACATACAATGCGCCGATCCCTTTCGGACCATACACCTTATGTGCCGACAAAGACATCAGGTCGATACCCATGGTGGCGACATCGAGTGCCATCTTGCCGGCTGCCTGAGCCGCATCGACATGTAGCATGGCGCCATGGGCATGGGCCACCTCGGCCAGTGCCGGCAGGTCGTGGATGCTTCCCAGCTCGTTGTTGACAGCCATCAGAGAGACCAGCGCGGTATCATCTCGCAGTGCGTCGGCAAGCTGGGAGGGCGTGATACGACCATCAGCCCCCGGTGTCAGCCAGGTCACTTCGAAGCCGTCGGCTTCCAGCGCAGTGGCCGTATCCACAACGGCCTTGTGCTCGATGGTGGAAGTGACGAGATGGCGACCTCTATCACGGTTGGCCCGCATGAAGCCCGTCAGTGCCAGATTGTCAGCCTCGGTGGCTCCGCTGGTCCAGACGATCTCACGGGGATCGGCACCGATCAGATCGGCGACCTGACGACGCGCTCCCTCCACGGCTTGCTCAGCGAGCCAGCCGGGCATGTGGCTACGCGATGCCGGATTGGCAAAGGTGCCATCCATCGTCAAGTGCCGACTCATGACCTCGGCGACCCGCGGGTCGACCGGGGCAGTGGCGGCGTAATCCAGGTAGATCGGCGCGTTCATCGGTCCTTTTCAGTCTGCTATTCGATAGGGTTCTGGTTGTCCTTCGCCCAGGAAGAGGTTCAGGGCGAAGAAATGGCGATGGTATCGCCATCAGTGTGCAATCGCTGACGCTCGGCGATACGTTGTACCTCGTGGCGCTCGATCAATGCAGCCAGCGTGATGCCGTCCAGATAGCCGTGAATCTCGCGCGACAGGTCGCACCATAAATGATGCGTCAGGCAGGTGTTGCCTGTCTGGCAGTCGGACATGCCCTGACAGCGTGTGGCATCCACTGACTCATTGACGGCATCAATGATCTTGGCGACGGAGATGTCGTCCGTCGGACAGGCGAGCAGATATCCGCCACCCGGGCCACGTACACTATCCACCAGTCGTGCACGACGCAGCCGTGAGAACAGTTGCTCCAGATAGGACAGTGAAATGTCCTGACGCTGCGAGATATCAGCCAGACTGATAGGCCCTTGAGCTGCATGAAGAGCCAGGTCGAGCATGGCGGTGACGGCGTAACGTCCTTTGGTCGTCAAACGCATAAGCGAGTCTTCGACGGCTACGTAATTCAGAATCTTTGGCGGCGTGTGCGACGACACCCGTGATCGGAATATTATGAGAAGCCTGAGTGTTTTGGTCAACAATAGGATATCGTCACTTATCGTGAATCGTCATCCCCGTTCTGGTTCTTGCGTTGCGAATCACCGGCATCGGACGTAACGTCGTCCTCTTCAGGGGGCGGGCAGCAGCTATCGACGTCAGCCAGGATTTCGGCGAAGTCTTCGTCACGGAGCTCGGGAAGTTGGCCGTCGCGGTAGCTGGCATCAAGGCGGCGCAGTGTCGAGCACATCTGCTCGATGCGTTCGTCCACTGCGTGCATGTGGTCGAGCATGGCCTGGAATGACCGGGCGACCGGGTCCGGCATGTCCTGACTGATCCCGTATGCATCGAAACCGAATTTCTGGCGTATGGCCTCGCGTCGTTCAGGGTCGAAGGAGGGACCCTCTTCGGTATCGGGTTCCTCGCGTTTGACGACCTTGCCGGGAATGCCGACGACCGTGGCGCCTTCCGGTACCGACTTGGTGATGACGGCATTGGACCCGATTTTCGCGCCGGTACCGACAGTGAACGGGCCGAGAATCTTGGCGCCGGCACCGACAATCACGCCGTCCTGTAGCGTTGGATGGCGTTTCCCTTTGCTCCAGCTGGTGCCACCGAGCGTGACTCCCTGGTAGAGCGTGACATCGTCACCAATCTCGGTGGTCTCGCCAATGACGACTCCCATGCCATGGTCTATGAAAAAGCGGCGACCGATCTGGGCACCGGGATGAATTTCAATGCCGGTCAACCAGCGGAACAGCGACGATAGCGTTCTGGCCAGCCATTTGAAGTTGTGCTGCCATAGCCAATGGCTCAACCGGTGGGCCAGCAAGGCGTGCAGTCCCGGGTAATTGGTCAGCACTTCCAGGAAGTTGCGGGCCGCCGGGTCACGGGCAAATACGCTGTTGATATCTTCTCGCAGGCGGCGAAACATGCGGCTGTCCTTACTTCGTGAGAATGGCGTCGTGCGCAGGGACTGCGCATTTTGAACATACCATTATTAGGGCGTGACGTCGCACCTGCAAGGCGCTGTCATTCGACGCCGCATCCCGCTTCTCGCGACACTCAATTGGGTCGGTGCTTGCCGTGGTTTGTGCATTTCTGAGTTGCCGTCAGGATACCCCGCAGTATGTTGAGTTCCATACGGTTCAGCCGGGTGCGTTGATACAGTCGTCTGAGTCGTGCCATCAATTGGCGAGGTTTGGCCGGGTCATGAAAACCGATGTCGGTCAACGTCCGTTCCAGATGATCGAAGTAGTGTTCCAGCTCCTCGTGGGTGGCGAGTGGCTCATCCGAATCGATGGCCAGCGGTGCCTGGGGGGCTGGGGACTGTGCGACAGTGTCAGTGGTGGCGCCTGTGGTTGACGCCATCCACGCCAGTCGACACTCATAGGTCAGTACTTGAACGGCAGCCGCCAGGTTCAGTGATGCAAAATCCGGGTTGGTGGGAATATGCACATGGGCATGGCAGCGTTGCAGTTCGACGTTGGTGAGTCCGGTGTCCTCACGTCCGAATACCAGGGCGATACGTGAATCGGAAGAGGCTAGCTCGTGCGGCAAGCGTTCGCCCAATTGACGCGGCGTTACCATCGGCCAGGGCAGGGTGCGTGCACGTGCACTGGCGCCGACGACCAGGGTGCAGTCACTGACGGCCTCTCCGAGGTCATCGTGGACTCGTGATGTTTCGATGAGAATATCGGCACCGGAGGCGCGGGAATGCGCTTCCGGATCCCGTGGATCACAGCGTGGGTCAACCAGCGCCAGATCCGACAGCCCCATGTTATGAATGGCGCGTGCTGCAGCGCCGATATTGCCGGGGTGGCTGGTGCCGATCAGTACGATGCGAATCTGCCCTAGCATGTTGCGGGATCCTCGTGTGCCGAAAACGCTGCAGTTTATCACGCTCTATGGGCGTTATGACGATAGCCGTCATGGGGTGCTATCTGCTAGCATACGCGCCGTCAAATCCCGTTCTTTAACAGTGACCGACCATCCAGGGCCAGATCATGCATCCGATGATCCAACTCGGCCTGCGCGCAGCGCGTAGTGCCGCCGAACAATTCGTTCGTATTCGTGAGCGACTCGAGAATGCTCACGAGGAATTCAATATCGACCGTCTGCTAGAAGACACCGCTTACAATGCAGAAACGCTGATCGTGCACCAATTGACACGTAGCTATCCACAGCATGGTATTTCCGGCCGTTTCACGCCGCACCGGGAAGGCAGTGGTGAGGGACGCGACTATCATTGGCATATCCAGCCCGTGCACGGCTACGAGAACCTGAGCGTCGCCAGCCGCGACTTCGCGCTTTCCCTGGTCTGCGAGTTCAAGGGGCGCCCCGAACACGCTATCGTCATCCGGCCGTTCGACGATGATGAATACTTGGCCAGTCGTGGGCGGGGAGCGCAGTGGAATGGTAAACGACTGCGTGTCACCAAACGGACCGATATCCTGGGTTCACGAATCGCCATGGGCCTTCCCGGTGCCGAGGTGCGTTCACGCTATCTCCCCGCCTATCTGACGGTACTTCAGCAGTTGGGGCCACAGATCACCACGCAATATGCCAGTGGCAGTGCACTGCTGGATCTGATCGAACTGGCCGCGGGACGCGTCGATGCCGGTTTCGTGCTGGGTATCGAGGCTCAGGATCATCGGGTCGGTTCACTGTTGTTGAAAGAGACGGGGGCCTTGATGGGCAGCCTGGATGGGCGTCCCAGCGTCGAGTTCGATGGTACGTTGATGGCAGCGGGGCCGCGCTTGTACAAGACATTGGTCCAGCAACTCAAACCGCACGTCTCCTGACGGATCGCCTCTACCGGGTACTTGTGACTTGTGTTGTCGCCGGTCATGGACGAGAGTCTGCATGGACGGCGACCCTTCCTCATTCTCCCAGCTTGCGTAGCCTTTTGGTCCAGCGCTGTTTGGCGTACTTGCGCAGATTGGAGACATTGTCGGTCTCATCGACAATGTCCTGCCCCAGGATCGTCTCGATCACGTCTTCCATGGTCACGAGTCCCAGCCAGGTGCCGAGGTCGTCGTAGACGACACAAAGGTGCTGACGCGTGTTCAGCATCATGGTAAAGATTTTCTCGACACTGTCTTCGCCGTTGACCGAGTCGATGGGATGCATCAACGTCTTCAGTTTCGTGTCGTCATCGGCATGGTAGGTGTCGGCCTTGTGCACATACCCTTGGGCTTGCTCGCCACCGTCCATGACGGGAAACCGAGTAAAGGGGGTGTGGCCATGTTCCTTATCGAATTCGGCGACGGTCATTTGTGGGTTGAGCGTGACACAGACCGTCCGGGGGGTCATGACATTTCGAACCTGGATATCATGTAAGTTCAGGATGTTGGTGATAACACGCGTCTCGTCGCCATCCAGTGCCTTCTCTTCATGACCGATTTGTGCCAATGCCTTGATCTCGCCCCGCATGTCAACATTGTAGGCATCTCCGCCGATACGGTTGGTGATCCGTTCGGATAGCCAGATGAACGGCCTCAGGGTGATCACCATGACATTGAGCGTGGGGGCGAGCATGGGGGCCAGCTGACGCCAGTAGGTTGCGCCGATGGTCTTGGGGATGATTTCTGACAGCACCAGTATCATCAACGTCATCAGTGCCGATGCAATTCCCAGGTAGGCTTCCCCGAAAACGACCGTCACCTGGGCGCCGACGCCGGTCGCGCCGACGGTGTGGGCAATGGTGTTGAGCGTCAGAATGGCCGCAAGCGGCTGGTCGATGTTGCGCTTCAGCCCGGAGAGCTTGTCGTGCAACTTGGGGCGTGTATCACGCTGATGAGCGATGAAACTGGGAGTGAGAGAGAGTAGTGCTGCCTCGAGGAGTGAGCAGATGAATGAGGCGCCGATCGAGAGTGTCGCGAAAGTGACCAGTAATAGCATGATGCCTCGAATAGTCGCTGAACGAATAACAGCCGGGTAGCGCTTGCCACGTTACGCCTGTATCAGGTGGCGACAGGTGCGCAAAACGCATTGTTACTGATCGGCTGGTGATGGGCAATGTAGTGATACTGCGAACCAGGGGGTTGATGCTGAGTCCCCGGAAACGATACAGCCCCCGGCAGTAACCGGGGGCTGTGATCGGGGAAGGTCTGCCACTCAGGGAAGTTCTTCCTCCTCGTCGTCGTTCTCTTTCTTGGCGGGAATGAGATCCTGACGCTGAAGCCTCAACGGGATCAACAGCGCCGAGGCCACGTAGATGGAAGAGAACGTCCCGACTCCGATGCCGATGATCAGGGCAATCGAGAAGTTACGAATCAAGTCCCCCCCCAGCAACAGCAAGGCTAGCAGGACCAATAGCGTGGTGCCTGATGTGGCAAGCGTGCGTGACAGGGTGGCGTTGATCGCTTCATTGAAAATGGTCGGCATGTGCTCGATGCGCGATTTTCGAATATTCTCGCGTATCCGATCGTAGACCACGATGGTGTCGTTGAGCGAATAGCCGATGACGGCCAGAATCGCGGCAAGCACCGTCAGATCGAACTCGAGTCCGAATAGGGAAAATACCCCAATGACGATGATGACATCGTGCAACAGCGCCAGTAGCGCTCCAAGTGCGAACTTGTACTGAAAGCGAAAGGCGACATAAAGCATGACCAGTCCCAGGGCGAGCAGCATGCCCATGCCGCTCTGGTCACGCAATTGGTCGCCCACCTGGGCGCCGACGAACTCGGCTCTTATCAGGTCGACGTCGGTTCCTTCGTCCCGAAGCAGGCTGACCACCTCTTCACCGACATCGGGGTCATAGGCCTGTTGCAGGCGTATCAGTACTTCCGTCGATGCCCCGAAGTTCTGTACCGATACATCTCGGAAATCGGCATCCTCCAGCGTACCCCTGATGTCGTCCAGGGAGGGGGCCTCCTCGTACTTCACCTCAACGAGCGTGCCGCCGGTGAAATCAAGCCCCAGATTGAGTTGCTGTGTGGCCAGTGCGCCGATGGCAATGATCAACAGAATCGCCGAGGTGATGAAAGCCAAGCGGCGCTTGCCCATGAAATCGAACTGTCGCATCGCGAGGCTCCTCATATCCACAGTTTCTTGAGCGGCTTGCCGCCGTGAGACAGGTTGACCATGGCTCGGCTGACCAGCAGGGCGGTGAACATCGAGGTCAGGATGCCCAGCGACAGGGTGACCGCGAAGCCCTTCACCGGACCGGTACCGATCGAGAACAGGATGACCGCGACCAGCAGCGTGGTCAGGTTGGCATCGACGATCGAGCTGACAGCCCGCTCGTATCCGGCATGGATGGCTTGTTGGGCCGACATGCCGTTACGTAATTCTTCACGTATTCGCTCGAAGATCAGCACGTTGGCGTCGACCGCCATCCCCAGCGTCAGCACGATGCCGGCAATGCCCGGCAGAGTCAGGGTGGCGCCAAGGATCGACATGGCTGCGACCAGCAGGGCCAGGTTGATGCCAAGGGCGAGGTTGGCAATGATGCCAAAGACCTTGTAACGCACCAGCATGAACAGCACGACCAGCAGCAGACCGATCTGCACCGACATGATGCCTCGCTCGATGTTCTCCGCACCCAGGCTGGGCCCGATCGTGCGCTCCTGAGCGAAATAGATCGGTGCCGCCAGTGAGCCGGAACGTAGCAGCAGGGCCAGTTCCTCGGCCTCGGTAGACGATTCCAGGCCGGTGATGCGGAAACTGTTACCCAGGGCGCTCTGGATCGTCGCCAGGCTGATGATGCCGCGCTCGGTGGTGTTGACGCGCTCTTCGACCTCTTCGCCGTCTTCCATCACCGTTCGCATTTCGGAGTTGTGCTCGATGAACAACACCGCCATGTTACTGCCGATATTGGAGCGCGTGGCCCGGTTCATCAGGGTGCCGCCTGTGCCATCGAGATCGATATTGACCTGCGGGCGACCGTTTTCGTCGAAGCTGCGGTTGGCGTTGGATACGTTATCGCCAGTGATGATGACGTCCCGCGACAACTCGGCCGAACGTCCCTCCTCGTTACGGAATTCGAAGGTTTCCGTATCGCTGTCCGAGGCATCCGGACTGGCTTCCAGTCTGAATTCCAGTTCGGCGGTTGCGCCGACGATCCGTTTTGCCGCCGCAGTATCCTGTACGCCGGGTAGTTCGACAACGATCCGGTTGGGACCTTGGCGCTGAACCAGTGGTTCTGCAACCCCGAGTTCGTTGACGCGATTGCGCAAGGTCGTCAGGTTCTGCTCGATGGCATAATCCTGAATTTCGTCAACCGATTCATCGGTCAATGTCATGACCAGGCGTGCCGCCCGACCTTCGTCTTCCGTGCTGTAATCGAACTCGTCGAACTCTTGGCGGATCAATTGACGTGCCTGGTCCCGGTCGCCTTCGTCGGCGAAAACCAGACTGATGCGGCGATCCTCGATTTCCGTATCGCGATAGCGAATGCGTTCATCGCGCAGGAGTTCGCGCATGGCACTGCCATGGACTTCCAGGCGCTGGGTCAGCGCCTCATCCATATCGACTTCCAGCAGGAAGTGAACGCCGCCGCGAAGGTCCAGCCCCAGATTCATGGGGGCGGCGCCGAGACTTGCCAGCCAGTCGGGTGTCGATTCCGCCTGGTTAACGGCGACGACATAGTCGTCGTTCAATATCTCGCTGGCGATGTCTCGAGCGTTGAGCTGATCGCCGGCGCTGGCCAGTCGAATCAGAACGCTGCCACCGTCGGATTCGATGGCCGTAATGTCGATGCCGTCATCGCGAAGGGCGTTTTCTATCTCGTCGAGCTGGCCTTCGTCGAGTCCGGAGTCAGATTGTGCACTGCTGATCTGTATCGCCGGATCTTCAGGGAAGAGGTTGGGGAGGGCGTAGATCAGACCGACGACGATGACGATCAGTATCAGTAGATACTTCCACAAGGGGTAACGATTGAGCATGCAAGGCCTGCCTTGTTGCTAGCGTGACGCGGCCGCCGCGAAGGGTCTCGCGGACAGGGAACGAAAGGAAATACCCTGTATCCCCGCCGGGAAGCACGTCTGCTGCCCGACGGCGATGTCGGCACGGGTCAAATGGACTTGAGCGTGCCTTTGGGCAGTACGGCGGCCACAGCATTCTTCTGAACGCTGACTTCAGTGCCCTCGGAGATCTCCATGGTGATGAACTCACTGTCGTCGCTGACGCTGGTGACGCGGCCCAGCAAACCGCCGCCAATGACGATTTCGTCACCCTTGCTGAGGCCGTTGATCAGCTGCTTGTGTTGCTTGGCACGCTTGGCCTGCGGGCGCCACAGCAGAAAGTAGAAGATCAGCACGAAGCCGACCAGCATGACGATCTGCGCGATACCGCCACCTGCGCCTACTCCGCCTTCGGCATGTGCCGGGGAAATGAAGAAATCCAGCATCGGTTAGGGTCTCCTGCGAGAGTTGCGTATAAAACGAGTCATTTTGGGTCTTGCCTACGCCGCCGGTGCAGTCGGCACTGGTAACCCGCGGTGTTCGTAGAATGCATTGACGAAGTTCGCCAATGTACCCGCTTCGATGGCACCGCGCAAACCGGCCATCAGCCTTTGATAGTGACGCAGATTGTGGATGGTATTGAGCATTGAGCCAAGCATTTCACCACAACGGTCCAGATGGTGGAGGTAGCTGCGTGAAAAGTGTTGGCAGGTATAGCAGTCACAGCCCGCCTCCAGCGGATTGATGTCGTGGCGATGGCGTGCGTTGCGGATCTTGACCGTACCCTCGTCCGTGAACAGGTGGCCGTTACGGGCATTGCGGGTGGGCATCACGCAGTCAAACATGTCGATGCCCCGGCGAACTCCCTCCACCAGGTCTTCCGGTTTGCCGACGCCCATTAGATAGCGGGGCTTGTCCTCCGGCATCCAGGTCGGCAGATAATCGAGCACCGCCAGCATATCCGACTTGGGTTCACCAACGGACAATCCGCCGATAGCGAGACCGTCGAACCCGATCTCCGATAGGCCGGCGAGCGAGCGTTCCCGAAGGTGTGGGTACATTCCGCCCTGGATGATGCCGAACAGGGCGGAGGGGGAGTCATCATGGGCCTCACGCGAACGCTTCGCCCACCGCAACGACAGTTCCATCGAGGCCTCAGCCTCCGCTTCGGTTGCGGGGTAGGGCGTACATTCATCGAATATCATCACGATGTCCGAGCCCAGCGAGCGCTGGACGGCCATCGACTCTTCCGGACCCATGAATATCTTGGCGCCGTCCACCGGTGAACGAAAGTGAACCCCCTGCTCGGTGATCTTGCGCATTTCGCCCAAGGAAAAGACCTGGAAGCCGCCGGAGTCGGTCAGAATCGGCCGTTGCCACTGGGCGAAGTCATGCAGATCGCCGTGCGCTTCCACGACCTCGACGCCGGGCCGCAACCACAGATGGAAGGTATTGCCCAGAATGATGTCGGCGCCAATCGCTTCAACATCGGCAGGTGTCATGCCTTTGACGGTCCCGTAGGTGCCGACGGGCATGAAAGCAGGTGTTTCCACCGTACCGCGGGGGAACGTCAGGCGGCCACGCCGGGCGCGGCCATCACTGGCAAGGTGGTCGAAGGTCATGAAACAGTCGTTGCGCATGCCGTCTCTCTCTGCGTTGACGGAATCGAGTCCGGGAAGTGATCAGGGGGACCGGCGGGTCAGAAACATGGCGTCGCCATAGCTGAAGAAGGCATAGTGCCGATCGACCGCTTCACGATACGCTTCCATCACGGTGGCATGCCCGGAAAACGACGACACCAGCATCAGCAGCGTCGATTCCGGGAGATGGAAATTGGTGATCAGCGCATCGACACAGCGCCATTCATAGCCCGGATAGATAAAGATATCGGTATCGCCCTGGAACGGCGCGATATCCCCGTCAGGCGCATTCATGGCTGCCGTTTCAAGACACCGGACACTGGTCGTCCCCACGGCGATGACGCGACGCCCGGCGGCTTTCGTCCGTTGAACCTTGGCGCAGGTGGCCTCATCGACCTCCAGCCATTCGCTGTGCATGTCGTGCTCGCGTATGTCATCGACACGAACCGGCTGAAAGGTTCCGGCCCCGACATGCAGGGTCACGAATGCGCTTTCCACCCCCTTGGCCGCGAGTCGTTCCAGCATCGGTTCATCGAAATGGAGGCCGGCGGTCGGTGCGGCCACGGCGCCGTCACGACGCGCATAGACGGTTTGATAACGATCGCGATCACTGGTCTCATCGGCCCTGTCGATGTAAGGCGGGAGCGGCATATGTCCATGACGCTCGAGCAGTTCGATCATGGGGGTGTCGCCCAGGAAGCGCAACTCGAAGAACGCCTCGCGGCGAGCCTCGACCACCGCATGGATATCGCCCTCGAACATCAGTTGCGTACCGGGTCTGGGGGCCTTGCTGGCGCGTAGATGCGCCAGTCCACGGTGCGTGTCGAGGGGACGCTCGAGGAGCATTTCCACCTTGCCGCCACTGACCTTGTGGCCATGCAGGCGCGCCGGGATGACGCGAGTATCGTTGAACACCAGCAGGTCGCCAGGTGCCAGCAGGTCAACCAGATCCGGAAAACGGCGATGTGCCAGCTCTCCGCTGGGGCCATCGACGCACAGTAGACGGCAGTCGCTGCGTTGCTCCGATGGATAACGGGCAATCAGCTCTTCGGGAAGGTCGTAATGAAAATCGGCACGCTGCATCGATATCGGCTCGGGTTAACGTGGCTGGACCTTGGCATGAGCAGTCCATTTTACAGGCGCCATAGGATACGCGTTCCTGACCGTAAAGTCAGGCCGCGTGCCGTGTCTTTTTCCATGATCGAAAGACGATTATTGACCTGTGGCCTCGCCTACGTATAATTCACATCCGCCGCCCGGGTGGCGAAATCGGTAGACGCAGCAGATTCAAAATCTGCCGCTGGCAACAGCGTGTCGGTTCGAGTCCGACCCCGGGCACCAAGTAACCTACGAACCCAATAACCATGGGATTCATCGGGTTATGGGCCGTGATCAGACCCTGTGGTGTGACACTTCGGTGATCCACTTCTGAGGTTTGATATGCCCTACGGAACCTACCTGATACGTAATCGTCACCATTCGAATTGGTATGCTCGGATCGTCATCCCTCATGGCCCTCCGACATGCTTATGCTCAAAGACGAGAGTTCCGGAAGCCTCCATAGCTGTAGATCTTCGATCTGCGTTGTGGTGGCTCTGCCTCCACTTGAATCGTCCCGGGTATTCTAGACACCCGTCAGGCTCTGGGTATAACGCCGTTCGTACTCGACAGGTGACAAGCCATTGCTCGTGCCGTGACGGCGCCTTGGGTTGTAGAACATCTCGATATAGTCGAACACATCGCTCCTGGCGGTTTCCCGAGTCGAATAGATCCGGCGCTTGATGCGTTCTCGTTTGAGGAGCTGGAAGAAGCTTTCGGCAACGGCATTGTCATGGCAGTTACCTCGATGGCTCATGCTGCCCTCCAGGTGATTGACCTTCAGAAAGCTCTACCAGTCCGTACTGCTGAACTGGCTGCCCTGATCCGAATGCACCATGACAAGTCCTTGGGGCTTGCGCCGCCAGACGGCTGACAGCAAGGCATCCAGGGCCAGGTCGGTGGTCATTCGTGGCTTCATCGACCAGCCCACGACCGACCTGCCGAGAGAACAAGTCGATAACCACCGACAGGTAGAGCCAGCCTTCGTGGGTGTGGATGTAGGTGATGTCGCTGTATCCGATCATTCCGGCAATGGTTTGAAGACCGCACTGGTGCTGTAAGCCGGCCTCAATCTGGTATCGTTGTCGTTGGGTTAGTTGTTGGTATCCCATCTGCACTTCACTGTGGTCGGTAAAGGCGATGAGGATACCGTCGACGGCCCTCTTACCTCTACCGGCTCACGCCAAAGTGCTGCAGTTAGTGCGCCAGGCAAAGCCTGGCCATCCGGGAACTCTTCCAGTGGAGAGCAGAAAGGATGGAGTGAAACCCAGTGGGTGAGAGTCCCACCCGGCCAAGGCTAGCCACCAGCCGGTAGCGAGTGTTGCGTGGTGTCGGGCAACCGACACTGCGAAGCGTACACAGCGAGTGAGCAGGCCGTGTGATTGAGCACCGAAATGACTAATACCGTGGTCGCCGACAGTGTTAACTGACTGGAAGGCAATACCGAATCATCGTTGAGGCTGGGTGAGACGGGGCCGCCGGTGTCAAAGAGCAGGGCATGTTCATACAAGGGTTTCCCAGGAACCTGGGAGGCCCGCCTTTCTCCCCCGAAAGGCAATGATTCAGGCGCGGGGCTGCCTGCGGCGAAAGCTCCCGGTCTGGTGCTGTAGTACCTGATGGCATCGGAAGCAAACTGACGGGTACTCAGGGGGTACGGCAAGGCGATTACAAGGAGCCAGCCGGACGGAAGGACGGGAGTCGGAGTCGCTCATAGTACCGATGAAGGCGGGGAACCGGCTCGACGGGACCCGGTGGAGGGAAGGGGCGGCCAATTATCAGGCCCGCAGGAGGGACACATGGCAGGTGCTCAGGAACCTGGAACCATGTACACGAAACAAGTGCGGATAGCAGCGCTGGCAGGGCGCTTCCCGCAGCGTGCTTTCACGTCACTGGCCCATCACCTCGATGTCCAGTGGCTGAAGACGGCCTACCTGATGACGCGCCGAGACGGCGCCGTCGGGATCGATGGCCAGACGGCGGACGACTTCGCGCGCGACTTCGAGGCCAATATCCAGCGCTTGCTGGAGGCAGCCAAGAGCGGTCGTTACCAGGCGCCGCCAGTTCGGCGTGTCCATATCCCCAAGGGAGATGGTCACGCCACACGGCCGATCGGCATTCCTACCTTCGAAGACAAAGTCTTGCAGCGTGCTGTGGTGGCTCTGCTGGAACCGCTTTATGAGCATGATTTTCTGGACGGCTCGTATGGCTTCCGGCCAGGTCGCTCGGCACACCAGGCGATACAGACGGTACGGGATGGGCTGATGTCGATGGGAGGCGGCTGGGTGATCGACCTGGATATCCAAGCCTTCTTCGATACGATCGACCACCAGCACCTGCGTGCGTTTCTACAGCAACGAGTGAAGGACGGTGTGATCCTGCGTTTGATCGGCAAGTGGCTCAAGGCTGGGGTACTGGAAGCCGGGCAGTGGCAGAAAGGTGAGATAGGCAGCCCGCAAGGGGGTGTGATATCCCCGTTGCTGGCGAACGTCTACCTCCACTATGTGCTGGATGAGTGGTTTGAGAACGACGTCAAACCGCGCCTGCGAGGACAGACATTCTCGGCGAGGTTCGCCGATGATGCTGTGCTGGCATTCAGCAACGAAGCCGATGCCCGCAAGGTGCTGGAGGTGTTGCCCAAGCGCTTCGCGCGCTTCGGGCTCACCCTGCACTCAACCAAGACCCGCCTGGTGCGGTTTCGGCCACACCGTGAGAAACGCGCTGAGACCTTCGACTTTCTGGGGTTCACCCACTATTGGGGTAAATCTCGGTACGGTCGGATGGTCATTAAGCGGAAGACTGCCAAGGGGCGGCTCCAGCGAAGCCTTAGGCGAATTGCTCTGTGGTGCCGGTGGAACCGTCATCTGCCGATTCGTGAGCAGCATAGGCGGTTAAGAAGCAAGGTGCAGGGGCACTATGCCTACTATGGCATCCGGGGCAACATGCGGTCGCTGCGGTCGTTTCGCCAGCATGTGACGGAAACCTGGATTAGGTGGTTGAGGCGGCGATCCCAGAGAGCATATTTCTCATGGGATAAAGCTTCCCAACTACTTAGCTTGTTGCCACTGCCACCTGCTCGGATCATGCAGAGGTGTTGAGCCTTCAGCAAAACTGATGATTGAGGAGCCGGGTGCGTCAATCGCGCATGCCCGGATCTGTGGGGGGCCGGGACGAGCAATCGCCTGGTCTACCCGACTTATCTGAATCCATGGGAGTTTGAAAAGTTTTTGGCTTAATATAATATTGAAATGTTATGATACTATATAAGCAACATTAATTTTTGACGAACAATACATGGTGAATATTTATGCGACAAGTAGATGAGCTTTTTAAAGCTTCTGCGTCAAACCTGAGTGAGACTATGACGAGTCATAGCGGTAATGCTGGATTTAAAATCCCAGAATACCAGAGGAATTATGATTGGAGTAAAGAAAAAGTAAAGCGACTCATGGAGGATTGTTTGAATGGGTTTTATTATCTTTCAAGATCAAAAGAGGATACTCCTTTTACCTTTTTGGGAACCATAATACTAGTAACTGAAAAGTCAAAAGAGTCATCTTTTGATGGGACTTCACTTGCGGTTGTGGATGGCCAGCAGAGGTTAACTACATTGGTTCTTATTTGTTGTGCCTTAATTGAAAAAATTGTAGAGGTGTCCAATGATACACACGAGCTTAGCCCAAAGACAAAATCTTGGATAGATAATGAAGTTGAATTTCATAGAGAAGTTCTATTTCAATGTACAACCGGTCAACTTCAAGGGAGAGGGCAAAGCTTCCCCTTTCCTCGGATCGTAAGAGATGGAGATTCAAGAGCTCGATCGCATCACGACTCTGAGTATAGGTCCATGATATCGCATATATTGTGGGAGTTTGCAAAATTTTATAGAGAAGAGATACCAAAGTTTGAAATTCCGAGCCGATCAGATAAAGCAAAACATGAGCGTATAAGTTCAAATTATAATTATATTAAAGAGCAACTTTCTCTGATTCTATATAATGGGGACGAGGAAGCAGCAGATCTTGAGAGTGAAGTTTTTGGGGCAGGCAGTTTTAAGGTTAGGGCAGTTAAAGAGTTCTTTGAAAAAATAGGTGTATTTAGTGAGGACTCGGAAAGGGATAGGGCGCTTGATGAAATTTCCAAATCTGATTCCGTAGCGGGGCTTATAAGGTTAGTTCTTTTTTCTTCCTATTTGACTCAGGCGGTCGTCATTACAAGAGTCGAAACTGACGACGAAAATGCGGCGTTCGATATCTTTGATGCGTTAAATACTACAGGAGAGCCTCTTACTGCATTGGAGACCTTTAAGCCGAAAGTTATACAGTATGAAAATAGAGCTAGCGGCTATAATGGTTCGGTTAGTCAGCAGGATTTTGAGAGAATCGATGGATGTATAGATGAAGTTTTTGTTGACCCAACTAAAAAGCAAAAAGAAACAAAAGAAGTGTTGGTATCCTTTGCGTTATTTTTGGTTGGCGAAAAGCTTCCATATGATTTAAGTTTACAGCGAAATTTTCTGAGAGCTAGATTTGATAGTATTCCCGATGAAGAGAGCCCGCGTTTAAGGCGTAGATTCGTTGACTCTATAGCAGATATTTCTGAATTTCGAGCAAGATATTGGCATTCAAAGGGAATAGATTCGTTGAATTCGTTTCATGGCGAACGAAATGTAGACGTTATCAAGCTGTGTTGTTCTTTTATAGCTGATACTGGTACTAGCCTCGCAATCCCAATAATTGCTCGGTACTGGACTCAATACAATAGAGATGGCGATGAAGATCAGTTCGTCAGGGCATTAAAGGCTATTACGGCATTTCTTCTTTTGCGAAGGAGCGTTACTGGTGGTACCGGTGGGATCGATACAGAATTAAGAAACATAATGGAGAAAAAGCCTAATTTTGGTGGTGATCCTTTATGTACTGGGATAAAGCATGATCATAAGCTTTGGGGTGTGGAAAATCTTAAGAAAGAATTGCGGTTGTCACTTGGAAAAACCAAGCTTGGCATTGTAGACAAAGAAAGTTGGGTTAATAAAGCACGATACGTGCCGTTGGCAAATCATTCTCGAGCAATTTGTCGGTTTTTGTTGTTTTCTGCTGCGCATAACTCTCGGGAAAGTTCGAGTCATTCTGGTCTTCTGACAAGAGAGGAAGTTAGGCCAAGCGATGAACTTGATTTTATAAATTATGATATATGGCGATCTGAAAAGTATGCTACCGTGGAACACGTTGCGCCGGATTCAGACTCTGGCTCCGGATGGGATGATGGGATTTATAGAGAGCCTTATTTGAGGCATACAATTGGGAACCTTGTGCTTTTACCTCAAAAAGAGAATTCGAGCGTAGGAAACGCGAGCTGGCCAAAAAAGAAACTCTTCTACTCTGCATTAGTGGCAAAAACGGATCCCGAATTGAATGAAGCGCTTGCGCGGGCGAGAAAAGAAGGGTTCCAGTTTAAAAAGAAGACAGAAGATTTGTTGTCGAATGGTAGCAGGCTTCATATGTTAGATGCTGTTAATAAGGTTGATGAATGGAATGAGCAGTTTATAGAGGAGAGAAACTGTAATACGTTAAATCGGAGTTGGGAGGTAATAGGCCCATGGCTTGGTTATGACAGCTAATATTTATGGCCATGGGTAATGGTTAGATCATTTATGGCAGGCTAAACAACCTTTCGCCTGTCCATAAAGGTCATCTATGTCTATGGGCTCTTCGTCAGGCCTGAGTGGGTTTGTTTGTTTTTTGTCTCGCATGCGCTGAAGTCGTTTTTCGTGATCAGCTTTGATTTGTTGAATTCGTTCAGGTTGTGAAAGTTCTTCTAGAGATTCCCCTTGCGTCCAAGTGAAGGGGGAGCCATTTTCTACAGCGGTTTTTTCGTATTGCTTGGCCTCTTCGAATTTGTCGGGATGTTCTTCCATAAGTCGCACCCATTCGATCTTCTGTTGGTAGAAACAGAAGGTGCAGCCACTCCGCGAGCGCCAGGAGTAGTATTTCGGCAGGCCCAGTCCAGAGGCGTCAAGGATCTCCATTACGCCAGCTTTGTCGATGGCGTTATCTTTGAAAGGTAGGTGGACCTGGAGGTTTTTTTGCTTAGCGTTGTAGCCTTCACGGTATTCCTCGTCAGCACGGATGGCCACGTAGCTGTGTACCAAGGTGCCTTCGTCCAAGTAGGGCTTAATCCATTGTTCAAAGGGTCTTAGTTTGAGTTGCCTTGTGCACCATCGAGTCTGTGGCGACGGCAAGAATTGGTTGTACTGCTTCAGCCAATAGTCAAAGTCCCGGTCTGGGTTAAGACGTAAAATGGGCTTCCCCAAGAAACCTTCAAGTTGGCCTAGAAACTCATAAACCTCAGGAAGCTCTTTACCGGTGTCAGTAAAGAAATACTCGATGTCTAGATGCGGGTAGTTTTGGCGCATAAAAACTGCTAACGCGGCGCTGTCGCGACCACCGGAGAGGCCGAGTACGTGCTTTTCACTCTGTGTCATAGTTTAATACCTCCGGCATTTGACATTGTCCGGACTCGCCAACGACTTCGGTTTCCATGTACCGGCTACTCAGTTCGGCAAGGGCGGCTAGGATGATGCTACTCTTCGCTGGTTGGCTTGATTTGAGTGTTTGGTCTAGTTGGTCAATAAGGTCATTAACGGTATCTTGTTCAGAGCTTGCTAGCTCAAACTCCTCTACCATCGGGGTAGGGCGGCCTTCCTTTGAGACCATAACAGCCATTGATTGACGCCTATTTGGACGTCCCTGGACCCTTGCAAACGTCTCAGTCCTTAAGAAACGCTGGGCGAGATCGGTAATTTCGATGGCACCTCTATCAAGGTCCGCATCAACCCAATCTCTTGCAGGCTTGTTAGCCGCAAGGCTTGCAATACTTTCAACGTCACCATCAGTGCCTGTAAACCCGGCTAGTCGTGTGATAAAGGCATCCAGGCGGAAATCGCCTGATATCTGTTGGATGTTGGTCGCTCGGTCTCGCAAATCGGATAAGGCTTGGGCTGAATCATTAGGTACTTGTAGCTCTGCCAACATGTTTTCACGGAGGCGGTTAAGCATCTTTGTATAAGCATTTGTAAGCTCAGTTAGCCCTTCTTGCACCAATCCAACAATGCGGTCAACTTCTGAATCATCTGCAAGGTCGAAAGAGCCTCCAGTGAGGGCCGGTAAGTCATTGAACAAAAGTTTGTTGGGATCACTGGCGTGCTTGAAGACATGGCGAATTTGGGCAGCATTTGCCGATAAGCGAGCGGTACGCTTCGTCCACGTAGGCAAACGGTCAAATATGGAAATCAGGCACCTAGCAACATCTATAGGCGCTGCGCCAGAAACCGTTTTTTCCTGGTTGAGCGTCTGAGCGGTTTCGGCCATTCCTGATAACAAACGTTTTGAAACTTGCGTTAAATCCATCCAGCGAAGTTGAATGCTGTCTGGATCTTTAGCGAGGTAGTCTACATCCAAATCGGAGAACTGAGCAAGAAAGATCCCCTCACGGTAAAAGGCTAGTTGGTGCCGCATGGATAGGATGAACGCGACACTGAGAATCGGCATCAATCCTTGTTTAACTCCGTACGGCGATGCGACCCATCGCTCATGGATCTCCTTCACTGAAACTGAGCGGTGAGATTCCTCCTTTAAGAAGGATTCGGCCCTATCCCACAATGGTTTGATATTGGCTGGATCGTCAGTAACTCGCGGGTCTACAAAACCAAGTTTTTCATTTTGATTATTGTGTAGGCGTGTGCTTTCCAAAAGCGATTCGTAAAGTCCACCTTCTGCCGGATACCCAGTAATGCCAAGGCGTTCTTCCTTTTCATGTTGCGTCATCCGGCGCAGAAGCGCGTTTTGAGCAGCAATCGCACTGCTAGATGGTTTGGTGCGGTTGACGAGTTCGTTCAGGATTTCCGGCGACTGATCGTATTTTCTGTCGGCGATCTTAGAGGCTAGAGCCGACAACCCGCTTTGCGTTAGCGTTATTGCTCGCTTCTCGTAGCGAAACCACTCCGCACCTTCCAGTGTACAGCTTAGTTCGTGTTCAAGCTGGTTTTGCAGTGAAATGAGGCGTGCGTCTACTTCTCGGCGAGCGACTTCATCCCCTTGCAGCTCAGTTCGCTCGTCACGGACCTTTTGAAGAGCCTCGAGTTCCATCCCCATCCGCTTAATAGCCCAGGCATGACGCGAAAGGCCAACCACGATGTTGCCATTGGGAGCTTTTTTGGCAGCTTCTCTGCACGTCTTCCGCGCCTCCGACTCATCCTCGTTTGCTGTTGGAATGGCTACGAGGAAGAGTCCGACTGTTTCTTCTGTCTCTTTAAACTGCTTAGCCGTAGAAGTTAACGCGCTGATTGAGCCAAGCTTGACTTCAAACCAGCGCAACGCGCCGGTTCGATGGTAATGACGTTTAGCTATGACGGGCTGGATGCCAGCAAGCTTTTTTAGCGTCTCAAAATTGACATCGTGAACGTCTTCCAGGGCTGTATTGACGGCTTCGTCGATATCAAAATCACTGCCCGCATAAATGCCGTAAGCGCCAAGATGTTTTCGGTAGATGATTAAGGCGCCTGACTTCAATCCTTCTAATGCGTCACTTACCTCACTCTGCGGAGTGTTTACTACTGTTTGCAGAAGAGCGTAGCTTGGAAAAAGCCCTGATCGCTCCCTGAAAAGATCAAGAAGTGCGATCGTTTTTAGCAGTTTGAGTTGAAGGTAAGACCCTCCAGTTGCCTCGCACCGATCAACGGCTTCTGCAGCCATGGCCCACCGATGTCCGTCGGGTGACGCTAGAATGGAGGGCTCAAGATTCGTTCTTAGATATCCCCAGAGTAATTCAGGGCTATATAGGTCATTGGGGCCCGATGAGTTCAGGAAATCCTGAAAACCATTGGGCTCGGCTGAATTTAGGAATCCGAAAAGACTGCGTTGGTTCTGACCAAAACGTCTTCTAGAAATAGGGCCTAAAAGGCCTGCAACAACAGGGTGGAGAGGCCAACATTTCTCCAACGTGAGTGCCAGGTTTTCAGAAACGCCGGGCTTCTTATGCTTGATGCATTCGGCAACGGTTTTGGCTTGGTCCCCGGGTGCTGTTGGTGCGTGTTCTGAGCAGATAGCCCGTGCGAGTAGATCTATCTGCTCTTCCCCTGCTGTATTAACGGCAAGATCGACAAAACGCCCTTGAATTTTTGACCACTCTTCGCGGATTTCTCTGGAAAAGTGTCCAGCATATTCCTCAAAAGCTTGGTGAAGAATGCCGACAACGACCAAGCGACCTTGAGACCTTGATGAAAGCTCAGCAAGTTGTTGGAATAGGTGTATATCGGCGCCTTCCTGTGCAGCCGATTCTAAGAATTTCCCCATTTCATCAAGAAACAACACGAGGCCGTCGCGTATGTCTTTCTCCTCGGAGAGCTCACAGATAGTTTCGAGGACGTTTTTCTCATTCCACCCGGTTTCAGGAACGGGCGCGAGCAGGTTTTCTTTGAGTGCATCACCAACCACCTGGGCGGCTGTTTCGCGTCTGCCCACAACTGGGACAGATGTCCAACCTTTTCTCGAGACTTTGAAAGCTTTCCAGACAGTATGTGCCGTTTCTGACCCAACGGTTTTTCCGGCGACTTTTCGCTTATCCCTATTGGCATCGAGCAGGGCGCTTAGTGCGATTACAAGGCTTGATTTGCCGCTCCCATAAGGTCCAGTCCATGTGAAGGCGCACTGCCCGCTTTCAGCAACGTGTTGGCTCATGCTCCGCAAAACTTCAACGGAGGATGCCGGGCAAACAAAACCTGTTAGTGCATCAGGCTCATTGAGGTCGGAGTCGATACGGATTGCCCGCTGAAAACGCTGTGAGACATAAACCTGGTTAGACAAAGCCATCACGCCACCTTCCTCTTGTTATTTGGATAGTCCCGATCGATCCATTCCTCACAATCTTCCAGGTCTAGCTTTTCTGACCGGACTAGCTGCTTAAGTCCTGCTGTTTCAGACCATTTCAGCTGGCCATTGGTTTGTTCTTCTAGATTGCTCAGGCGGTCTGCTAATGCATCTTCGGTGAGGAGGAAAACCCTTCCAGGAGACCCTGGGTAATGGGCTAAAGCCTCGAACGAAAGCGTTTGCGCACTAGATACTCGGCGCCAAAAATCGAGTATCGAGTAGATGAAGACGCCATCCCCGAGCGTTGGTTTAGGGCCACGTACAAGGCGAAAGCCGCTATTTTTACCGATCGCCTTAATAAGGCCTAGCTCGGTGAGCGGGCATTCAAGGCTATCCTCTAAGGTTTGCTTCTGTGTGATTGGGCGCGCCGCATAAGTGCGAACGAAGCACTCAACATCTCTCTTAATAGTCGCTTGTGAGCTAATACCCCAGTTGCGGTCTCGCGCGAACTTTGTGAGATTTTCGACTAGCTGCTGACGTTCAAACTGATTGCCCGCAAAGTGGTTGAAGAACCAAAACCATGTGGTTTTTTCTGCCGAACTAGCGAGTTTCCAGTGAATAAGCCACGCAGTGGAGGGGAACTCCATGAATGGGTCTAACCCATTGTTGTCAAAAATTTTTTCCCCAATTTCCGTGGGCGCAATACCATTGCCTTTTCCGCCCCCCTGAACCATGCCACACTGCCTTGCCCAATGGCGCATGGCGATGACCATGTTTTTGCCTACACCAAACTTGGCAATCGCCCCTGCATCGTAAAATATGGACCGTTCGTGATCTTCGTTTAGGTCTTCAACGACTGCGTCATATGCCTTTTTCAGCCATCCGTAGCGTAACGGGAAAGTTTCGTGGCCGGAGAACTGCGGAGTGTAATCGGATTCTTCGAGTGGACTTCCTTGCATGGCTCCCCCTGGAGTATTGTTCCAGGTAGACAATAACGGCCTGAACCTTTATCGTCAACGGGAATGCTGGATGTATAAACAGCTATTCTTATCTGGCGACTTCATCCAGGAGAAAATAATGAGGGTTGGTAGCACGATTTACATGGACTATCAGGCAACGACTCCGGTCGACAAGCGCGTTGTTGAGGCTATGAGGCCGTATTTTGAAGAATCGTTTGGCAATCCTCACTCCTCCGACCACATCTTGGGTTGGCGTTCTCAGCAGGCGATAGAGTCAGCTCAGGCTCAAATTGCACACTCCATTGGCGGTGATCCAGATGAGATCTTTTTTACCTCGGGTGCCACGGAAGCAAACAACTTAGCGGTGCTTGGTCTATCTAAGGGGCAGGAGTGCAGCCGAGATCGTATCTTGGTTAGTGCTGTAGAGCATAAGTGCGTCCTATCGGCCGCACGTGCTGCGGAGACTGATTACGATATGCAAGTGGATCAAATTCCCGTTGATACTAAAGGGCATATTGATCTAGCCGCGCTGGACAGCATGCTCGATTCGGATGTGCTGCTTGTCTCAGTGATGGCCGTTAATAACGAAATTGGCACCGTACAGGATCTGGATTCGATTGCGGAAATTGTTCATAAATACGGAGCACTTTTTCATAGCGACGCAGCTCAGGCCCTGGAAGCGCTAGATATTGATGTGCGTGCGACCGGGATTGATCTGATGAGCTTGTCGGCTCATAAGGTTTATGGGCCGAAAGGTATAGGTGCACTCTATGTGGCGCGCGAAAGCATAGGAAGACTGAGGCCTATTATTCAAGGTGGCGGACAACAGTTGGGCGTACGCCCTGGAACGGTGCCAACGCCTCTTTGTGTAGGTTTTGCGAAGGCCATCGAGTTGTGCGGGGATCATGGGGAAAGAGAGCGTCAGCGCTGGTTGAATAACTGGTTTGTAGAAAGGTTGCGTGATGAAGGTGTAGTCGTAGAGGTTAACGGCTCGTCACTGAACCAGCGTCACCCCGGCAATATCAATATCTGTTTTGATGGAGTGGATGCTCATAGCTTCTTAGGTTCCTTGCAGCCATTCGTGTGCGCCTCAACAGGGTCAGCTTGCACTAGCGGCATCATTGAGTCTTCTCATGTTCTGGCGGCAATTGGAGTACCGGAAGAAAAGGCGTCTTCAGCCGTTAGGTTTAGTATCGGAAGGTACTCTGATCAATCGCAACTTGATGAGGTTGTACAACACATAAGTGCCGCCGTTTTCGAGTACGAGCCTGGGGCATGCTGTAGTCGCAGTAGGGACTCGAATGATATGTAGTAATCTAAATCCTCGCCTAGCTCGCCGGAGTGCAAGTCTTCAGTGGTGGCTCGGTATTTGCCGTCAACCTGATGTTCCTGATGGTTAAGTTGGTTCTGTTCGGGCTGCGCTCACTGTTCTTTGCCTGAGTGGCCTCTTTTCAAAACGGAAGCGTTTCGAGAGTCCCGTGTTGAGTCCAGTTGATCACCATACCTAGGATGCTTCTATGTCTGTCAAGCTGCCATTTCACGACTCTCGAGCAATTTAAACAAGCGTCTGGCCAGGTAGCGCTTCAGGCAACGGCGGATTTCTCGATCGCTTTTGCCCTCGGTGACACGCCGCGTCACGTACTGACGCGTTTCTTCATGGTAAGTGGATCGATTAAGCACGATGGTGTGCAGGGCACAATTGAGTGCTCGATCGCCATGTCGGTTGAGCCGGTATCTCACCACCTGACCGGATGAGGCGGGGATCGGCGCTACGCCGGCCAGCATGGCAAAGGCCGTCTCGGAACGAAGACGACCGGAGTGTGACCACGCGATCAGAATCTCAGCGGCGGTCAATGGGCCCACGCCTGGCTCGTCCAGCAGCTCCGGCGCCATCTCCCTGACCCATAGTTCGATCTGTGACTCCAGGTCATTGGCCTCGGTCTCCAGGGCCATGACCGTACCGCGATGCTCGATGCCCTGCTGGGCTGTCGTGCGTAGGCGTGCACAGCGGACGATCAGCGCATTGGTGTCCAGTGGATGCAATTGATGCCGCAGTGGCGTGGCAGCGGTCACTACCAGCGACTTGAGGTGACACACCGCACGGCTCTTGGCCTGTACAGCGCCGTGACGAGAGCGCACCAGCACACGGACAGCCTCGCGCATCCCTCGGCGCCGCGGCTGGGCCAGGTAGGGACGGCTGAGCGCCTCACGAGCCGCACGCGTGGCGTCGAGCTCATTGCTCTTGGCGTCGTTGCGGCGTGCCGGACGTCTCGGGCGATCGATTTCAGCGACGCATTCGGCCTTCTCCAGCAGGAAGGTGGTTAATCCGTTCCATAGATACCTGAGCGCTCAATGGCCCATAGGCGCGTGCTGGCGAGCGAACTGGAGCAAGCACTTGGCACCAAACGCATCAGTGGCCAGGGTGATGGTATGAAGTTCGGCACCATTGCGATCGACGATGGACGCGGTATGAGAATGCTTGTGCGTGTCGCCCCCGATGATGAAATCAATCGTTGCTGAATTCTTGGGCATGACGGCTCTCCCGGCATACGATGAAACCGGTGTCGGTCTGGGATGAAGCACCGCACGGCGAGACTGTAATGGGCCACACCCCTCGGGTTGGGCAGGCTTCTGATCGAGCCATGTTACGGTGGTCAGGCCGACACCCTTCCAACAGGGCAGACATATCCTGCGCAAAGGCGCTGCTGATGAATCAGGAGGCCAATGAGTTTTTGAGTCATGCCCTGTCTTCCAAAGTCAGCCTGGCAAGAGGTCCCTGATTCAGCGAGGGACAACTTGAGAATTACAATGGGTTTTCCTGCCTTAGGCTGTTCGCGCAAGCATTGAGCTGACTCCAGTGTTTTCGTACCTCTTTATCCGTGTCGGTTTTGTGGTCGATGATTCAGTAGCCGGTGTCGGTCTCTGCGAGCAGGTCAATTACGCCACTTCCGGTTTGGTCTAGTTAGTTCTGAGCCAGAATCGAGCATTCGCAGTGGGCGTGGGTTATGCTTAGCTGCTCACGCAGGGCCTACTCCAGTGCTGTCAGATGTTTGCGGCATAGGTTGTTCTTCCATTCCTCCTGGAGTTGCTTGACCACCAATGCCAATGCGCGGTCAATGATTTCAGGGGTTTCCAGGTGCGTTTGGTTGCTGAGAATAATGCCTGCGCGGTTCAGCGCACTCTCCAGACGCTCACCATAGCTGCTGCTCTTTGGAATCACCACGGCGGCGTGCCTCGGGACTGCCCTTCATGGCATGATGCGTTCTTCTGTCTGATGGTTGGGTGAGAGTCACATGCCGTTTTCTCTGTGGTTGTCGCTGGCCGCGGTCTGTGCCATGGGCGCTATCTCACCGGGGCCGAGTCTGGCCGTGGTGTTGCGTCATACCCTGGGGGGAGGACGGCTGGCGGGCGTGAGTGCGGCGCTTTCCCACGCCTTGGGTGTCGGCCTTTACGCCCTGTTGACCGTATGGGGGCTGGGTGCCCTGATTGCACGCCAACCCATGCTGTTCCAGGGGATCACCTGGGCCGGTGCATTCTACCTGGCATGGCTGGGTATCAAGGCTCTCAGGGCGGGGCGGAGCGATACGTTGACACCCCATGGCATCGCAGAAACCCGACAGTTGGCTGCACGCGAAGGCATGTTGGTGGCGCTGGGCAATCCCAAGCTCATCCTGTTCTTCGTGGCGTTGCTGAGTCAGTTCGTCAGCCCCGACATGAGTGTGGCTGCCAAGGCGCTGATCGTTGTCACTGCCATGGTGATCGATGGCGGTTGGTATACTCTGGTGGCCGTCGGATTATCACATTCGGCGGTGCTACCGTGGCTACGAGCACATTCCCACTGGATCAACCGGGCCACGGGGGTCTTGTTGGTTGGCCTGGCCGTTCGCGTATTGATCGGTTAGCCGGTTCGGTGAATTCCTGCGCAATGGCAACTCGTCGTTCCTCGGATCGCGATGAACGGGTCACGCTTTCATGGCGTGATGCGGGAGAGAATCGCGTCCAATGGCACCTCCGTCGGCAGGTTGCCGTAGACAGGACTGCTCGCCATGCCCAGCCGTGACTGGCAAAACGCATGGCCGATCGCTCGGGGGGCGTGACGCAGCAGTAGTGACGCCTGAAGCGCTTGGGCCAGTCGTTGTGTCAGCCAGCGTGCACGTTGCTCCAGGATGTCGGGTGCGGCCCCTCGGAGGCGTGACAGTTCCTCGATGGTTCGGTCGTAGTCCGGATCCATGCCGCGTGCAGTGTCCAATTCCTGCATGACAGCGTCGATACTGGCGGGATGGCGAGTCAGTACACGCAGCACATCGAGACAGATGACGTTGCCCGACCCTTCCCAGATCGAGTTGACCGGAGCCTCCCGGTACAGGCGAGCCAGCGGCGTCTCCTCCACATAACCGATACCGCCCAGACACTCCATGGCTTCGGCCATGAAACCGGCGTTGCGCTTGTTGTGCCAGAACTTGGCCAGCGTCGGCAGCAGGCGAGCCAGGGCCATTTCATGGGCATCGTCCGGGGAGTCGAAGGCACGGGCCGTACGCATGACGAGGGCCAGGCTGGCCTCGACCTCCAGTGCCAGATCCGCGATCACCATACGCATCATCGGCTGATCGGCGAGTCGTTGGCCGAATACGTGCCGCTGCTGGGCATGGTGCCATGCTTCCAGCAGGGCCTGGCGCATCATGCCTGCCGGTGCGGTGGCGGCATCCAGTCGTGTCTGCTGCACCATTTCCAGAATGGTGGCGATGCCTCGGTCCGGAGCGCCAACCGCCTGGCACCAGGCCTGACGGTACTCGATCTCGGCCGAGGCATTCGATCGGTTACCGCATTTATCCTTGAGGCGCTGGATCTCGATCGCGTTGCGATGGCCATCCGGCGTGAAGCGGGGGACCAGGAAACAACCCAGGCCATCGTCAGTCTGCGCCAGGGTCAGGAAGGCGTCGGACATTGGCGCACTGCAGAACCATTTATGGCCGGTCAGTCGGTAGCCGTTGCCCGCGTCGGGACTAGCCATTGTGGTCGCGGCACGTACATCGCTGCCGCCCTGTTTCTCGGTCATTGCCATGCCCATGGTGATCGCCGACTTATCGGCCGCGGGCAGCGGGCGATTGTCGTAACCCCAGGCCAGCAATTTCGGGGCCCACTCGGACAGCACATCAGGCTGGTGACGGAGTGCCGGCATGGCGGCATGCGTCATCGTGAAAGGGCAACAGACGCCGGGTTCCACCTGAGTGAGCAGGTACAGTGCCGCGATATGGGCTTGATGCCCGCCGTTGGCTTCTTCCTGCCAAGCGACGGCATGCCAGCCATTGTCGAAGGCCAAATGCATCAGCGAGTGGTAGGCGGGATGATAGCGAACCTCGTCAAGCCGACGGCCGTAGCGATCGAATAGCTGGAGTTCGGGCGGATAGCGATTGGCCAGCTCCCCCAGTGTCTGCATGGCCGTACTGCCGACATCGGCACCCAAAGGAGCCAGTCGCTGATCAACCCAAGTGGGGGCGTCGCGAGTCAGTGCCTCCTGAAGCGGAATATCCAGTGCCAGAAAGTCAAGGTCACCGGTCGGGGCCGGTTGGTTCGTGACGGTATGGGTGGCGAGTCGGCAACGCGCGGTATCGTGGGTCATGATGATCGCTCCGATCAGGCACTGTGTTGAGCATGGGGCGCTGGTGTCGGCGGGTCAATGTCGATCATGCAGCGACACGATGAATCCGATGTCGTTTTGGCTGGCGACTTGAGGCAAGTCATGGCATCGTGACATGTCAGGAAAGGGAATACAGCGTTGCCATGCTGAATTACGATCTCGATTGCCATACCCATAGCGGTGAACCGTTCAACCTGGGCGCGTTGCGTGGACAGGTGTTGTTGATCGTCAATGTTGCCAGTCGTTGTGGTTACACGGCGCAACTGGCGGAACTCGAAACGCTCTATCAGCGGTATCGGGATCGGGGGTTCACTGTTCTGGGGTTTCCGTGCAACCAGTTTGCCCGTCAGTCGCCGGAGTCGGCCAGTGCCTTTTGCCAGTTCGGCGAGCGGGAGTACGGTGTGTCGTTCCCGTTGATGGAAAAGGTGCGGGTCAATGGACCGCAGGCGCATCCGCTGTTCGTGCAGTTACGCGAACAGGCTCCGGGCGTTCTGGGAACGACCTTGATCAAATGGAATTTCACCAAGTTTCTGGTAGGGCGTGATGGGCAGGTCATTCGACGCTTCGGCCCCCGTGTCGCCCCGCGTGAGATTCAGCTCATTCTGGAAGACGCGTTGGATGCCCCGTTTTCTCCCTGAGGGAGCCGTGTCGGCTATTCCGACAGTGTCCTGCGATGCGCCATCACGCGATGCATCAATTCGTTCCAGCGGTGGCGGGTCATCATCGTCGTGAGACCCGAGAACAGTAGCCAGCACTTGCGTCGCCAGCCTTTGAGCCGGAGGTTGTGGGCGACGAGTTGTCGCATCAGCTTGTGATCGTCGAACGCGCGCCATTCACTGGCCACCGACATTTGATGGCGCGATAGTACCGGGGCGAGCTCCAGACGGAATATCCACTCCAGTTCGTCCAGGCTGAGATCGTGCCGCTCTATGACCTCGACCATACGCTGATAGTCGGTCTCGCGGGGTTCGCGATCAAGCCAGAGTGGGGCCAACGCGAGCCACAGTTCGCCGCGTTCGTCGACCAGGGTTTGGGCGTCCATGGCGTTCTCCTCTCATCTCGGCGGGTGATGCCGATTGACTGCCGCCATGGTCGGCCAAGGCGCTGTTTGGCTCAAGGGGCGGACACATTTCCAGTAAGCCGCTAGAATATCGGCAAATCATGGCACTAATCGAGGTTATTCGTGATCATCAAACCCAAGGTCCGCGGTTTCATCTGTACCACGACCCATCCCGCTGGTTGTGAGAAGAATGTGCTCGAGCAGATCGAAACGACCCGTGCGCGGGATTTCGATCGGGAAAACGGCCCCAAAAAGGTGCTGGTCATTGGTGCATCCAGTGGCTATGGGCTGGCTGCCCGCATTACGGCAGCCTTCGGCTATGGTGCCGACACGTTGGGCGTTTTCTTCGAAAAGCCGGGAACCGAGAAACGCCCGGGGACGGCGGGTTGGTACAATGCGGCCGCCTTCGACAGGTTCGCCAAGGCCGATGGAATCTACAGCAAGTCCATCAATGGCGATGCCTTTTCGCATGAGGCGCGGGACAAGGCGATCGAATTGATCAAGCGTGACATGGGGCAGGTGGATCTGGTGGTCTACTCGCTGGCGTCGCCGGTTCGCAAGCTGCCTGATAGCGGCGAGGTCAAGCGCTCGGCGCTCAAGCCGATCGGGGAGACCTACCGCGCGACCGCCATCGACACCAACAAGGACACCATCACCGAAGCGGAAGTCGAACCCGCCACAGACGAGGAAGTCGCCGACACGGTCACGGTGATGGGCGGAGAAGACTGGGAACTCTGGATCAATGCTCTGGATGATGCCAGGGTGCTGGCGCCGGGAGCCCGTAGTGTGGCATTCAGCTATATCGGTACCGAGATCACCTGGCCCATTTACTGGCATGGCGCGTTGGGCAAGGCCAAGGAAGATCTCGACCGGGCCGCGGGCGAGATCGACGCCAAACTCAAGCCGCATGGCGGTGGTGCCAACGTGGCGGTGCTCAAATCGGTGGTGACGCAGGCCAGTGCCGCGATTCCTGTCATGCCGCTTTATATCGCCATGGTCTACAAGGTAATGAAGGAGCAAGGCCTGCACGAGGGCACCATCGACCAGCTCAACCGTCTGTTCGCTGAACGGCTGTACGGTGGTCACTTCGAGACCGACGAGGCCGGACGCCTGCGACTCGATGACTGGGAATTGCGTGATGATGTCCAGCAGGCCTGCAAGGAACTGTGGCCTAAAGTCACGACAGACAACCTCTACAGCATCACTGACTATGCCGGTTACAAGCATGAATTCCTCAAGTTGTTCGGCTTCGATCGTGACGATGTCGACTACGACGCCGATGTCGATCCGGTAGCGACATTCGACGTCGAGGAGATTTGACCCCGATAGATGTCGGCTTGCATTGATGCGTCAGGGTTTATCATCGATGGTTCAGCGCTGCGGCACGCCGCTGTCGTGTCCGCGGCGATGACGTATGATGGAACCTCGCATCCGAATCACCACGAGCCTTCATGATCGATACGGCAACCTCGATGTCGGGACGGTATACCCCACGCCATGTGGGGTTCGTGCTGTTACCCGGGTTTTCACTGCTGGCGCAGGCATGTGCCATGGAGCCGTTGGCGGTGGCGAACCAGTTGGCGGGAGCGCGTCTTTACTCTTCCGCAAGCTTTGCCCTCGATCCCCAAGCCGTGAAAAGCATGGCCGAGGCGTCGCTGGTGCCTCAGCACAATCTGGTTGGCGATACGCCATCAGTGTCCGACACGTCGCTGGACATGGTACTGGTGTGCGGTCCCAGTCCGCTGCCGCCACTCGACCTCGAAGGCTTGAGAAGTTGGCTCCAGCGCCTGGCCGGTCGCGGTATCGTATTGGGAGGCATTGCCGGCGGTACCGAGGTACTGGCCTGTGCCGGTGTACTGGACGGCTACCGGGCGACGCTGCCCTGGCAGCGTTTCGATGCGTTCGCCTCCGACCATCCCCGGGTGACACTGTCACAGCAACTCTTCGAGATCGATCGCGACCGACTGACGTGTGGTGGCGGCACGGCCTCCATGGACATGATGATGACGTTGATCGGTCATCATCATGGACAGCCCCTGGCCGAGCGGGTGTCTGAGCACTTCGTGCTGGAACGCATCCGGATGGCCGATGAGCCGCAGCAGGTCTCGCTGCGTTCGCGTCTGGGGCATGCCCCGCAAAGTCTTCATGATGCCGTGTCGTTGATGGAGGCCAACATCGAGGAGCCGCTGACGACCCATGAACTGGCGGAACATCTGGGGATTTCACGGCGCCAGCTCGAGCGGCTGTTCAAGAAGTATCTGAAGGCCGTACCGAGCCGCTACTACCTGGATATTCGGCTTCAGCAGGCGCGCAAGCTGCTGCGTGACAGTGATCGGCCGGTTGGCGATATTGCGTTGCAAACCGGTTTTTCGTCCGGCGCCCACTTCTCGACCGCCTATCGGAATCATTATGGCATCACGCCACGTGAGGAGCGGCTCGCCTGAGGCGTTTACAAGAGTGGCCTAGTCGGGCGTGCGTCCCTTGTGGGCAACGATGGCGCGAAAGACCGATCCCATCATGACGGGCATATCCTGAGTGATGACGAACCCCGCGTTTTCTAGGAGTGGTCGTGCCTGGCGGGTGATATCCGTGGCAATGGCGGTGGTCAGGAGATTCAGCATACGTCGCCCCTGGCTTGCCGGGGTGTCGTCGTTCTGAAACTTGTCCATGACACACAACTGTCCATCGTCACAGAGTACCCGATTGGCCTCCTGTAGCCCGCGTTCCGGATGCGCCATCACGGCGAGCACCAAATGCATGATGACGACATCGAAATGACCGTCCGGATAGTCCAGGTGTTCGGCATCCATGACCCTGGCAAAGGCATCGAATCCCAACTGATCGGCTCGTGTTCGGAAACGTTTGACCATGGCGCTGCACAGATCGGTGCCATGCAACTCGATATCCCGCGGCATGTAAGGGAGATCGAGTCCTGTGCCGGCGCCGACGATCAGCACCCGTTGGCCCGCCGACCAGTCGATCCCGCGAAGTGAACGGCGTCGGGCACGCCGGAAAAGGCGGTCGGCAACCAGGTCATAGACCGGCGAGTATACTGTGTAGCGCCAACGGTTCCAGGCGGTGGTGTTGATCATCTCGCATGCCTCGCTACGTCATGACCCGAAGTGTAGTCTAACCGCTTTTCATAATTCGTCGTCCCATTACTGAAAGTCCCGCCCGACGACGGCCCCTATACTCAGTTGATCGAATCAGTCCCACAGGATGGAGTGCAACATGAGCGATTCCCCGACCCGCAGCGATTTCGACCGGTACATGGCGCCCAATTATGCGCCGCAGCAGGTGATCCCGACGCGAGGCAAGGGTAGCCGACTCTGGGATCAGGCCGGCAATGAATACATCGATTTCGCCGGCGGAATCGCGGTCAATGCCCTGGGGCACTGTCATCCGGTACTGGTCGAGGCGCTGGAAACACAAGCCAATACGCTCTGGCATCTCTCCAACGTCTACACGAACGAGCCGGCGTTGCGGCTGGCGAAGTGTCTTGTCGAGCGTACCTTCGCCGACAAGGCTTTCATGTGCTCGTCCGGTGGCGAGGCCAATGAGGCGGCTCTCAAGCTGGCGCGTCGCTATGCCCATGATCACTATGGAGCGCAGAAGGACAAGATCATCTCGTTCCATCAATCCTTCCACGGCCGGACCCTGTTTACGGTCAGCGTCGGTGGGCAGCCCAAGTACTCGCAAGGGTTCGGTCCGATACCGGGCGGTATCTTCCATGCCGAGTTCAACAATCTCGACAGCGTGCGGGAGCTGGTCGGCGACGATACCTGTGCCATCATCGTCGAGCCGATGCAAGGTGAAGGGGGAATCGTGCCCGCCGACCCCGGTTTCCTGGCGGGGTTGCGTGAATTATGCGATCAGTATCAGGCATTGTTGATCTTCGATGAGGTGCAGACCGGTGTCGGCCGCTCCGGATCGCTCTATGCCTATATGGAGTACGGCATCACGCCGGATATCCTGACCAGCGCCAAGGCGCTCGGTGGTGGTTTCCCGGTGGGGGCAATGCTGGCTACCGATGATGTCATGGCATCATTCTCCGTCGGGACGCACGGTTCCACTTATGGCGGTAATGCGCTGGCCTCTGCCGTGGCTCTGGCGGCGGTGGAATACATCGACACCCCCGAGGTACTGGCCGGCGTCAAACAGCGTCATGACCTGTTCCGGGAACATCTCGAAGCGATCAATCGCCAATACGGAGTGTTTCAGACCATTCGCGGCATGGGACTGCTGATCGGTGCCTCGATGTCGCCGGCCTATGAAGGGCGGGCCAAGGATATTCTGCCGCTGGCGATCGATGAGGGACTGATGGCGTTGATTGCCGGTCCCAATGTACTGCGTATGGCGCCGTCACTCGTGATCCCCGAAGCCGACATCCACGAGGGTATGGCGCGTCTCGAGCAGGCGATCGCCCGTTTCGTGGCGGAGACATGAGCGTGGCGAGGAGCGACGCTGACCTGCAACCGACGACAAGAGGGCTTGCCATGCTGGTCGTTCGTCCTGCCACGCCGGCGGATCTGCCACATCTGGAGCGGTTGGCCGGTAGTGCAATGCCAAGGTTGACCAATCTGCCGGTCCATCGCGATCGTCTGGAAGAGCGCATCACGCGTTCCCAGCGGGCGTTCAGTCGCGATATCGATTTCCCCGGCGATGAGCATTACACCTTCGTGATCGAGGATCGCGAACGACATGAGGTGGTGGGCACGGCCACCATTCGCGCCCAGGCCGGTGCCAGCGAGGCCTATTACACCTACCGCCAGGAAACGTTGATCCATGCGTCGCAACAGTTGAATGTGCGTCGTGAGGTGCAAACGCTGTCGCTGTCTCATGAAGTTTCCGAAGCGACCCTGCTCTGTGCCCTGTCGCTCGATTCACGTTACAAGGGGACGACGGCGGAAAGCCTGCTGCGGCGAGCACGACTGATGTTCATTGCCCAGTATCCGGAACGCTTTTCAACCATCCTTGCCGTTGCCTTCCCCGGTTATCTCGATGGCGAGGGAGAATCGCCGTTCTGGAACAGTGTGGGTCGCCACTTCTTCGTGCGGAGCTTCCAGGAGATCAATCACCTGGCAGGGGTGCGGTCCAAAAGCTTCATTGCCGAGGTGATGCCGCAGTTTCCGCTTTACCTGCCGTTGTTGACGCCGCAGGCAAGAGCCGCCATCGGTCGGGAACACCCCGATCATGAGCGTGCCCTGGAGGAAATGCTGGCGGAAGGGTTCGTGCGTAGCCGTCATGTCGACATCTTCGATGCCGGTCCAGTGGTCAAGGGAGAGCGCGATCGCCTGGAAACCTTCCAGCGTGCTGCCTGGCATCCGGTCCGTGTTCGCCCGGACGCCGTCCTGCCCGATGCCGAGCCCGCCATGATCGCCAACCAGAAACTCGGCGATTTCCGCTGCGTGGTGGCGCGTTATGCCCTGTCGCCTACCGGGCAGCTGATGCTGACGCCCGAGCACGCCGCGATCCTGGGTGTCGAGGAAGGACGTGCGGTATTGGCGGCGCCATTGGGATTGCCCGATGCCGAGGATGCGATCGACGAAGGAGAGTTGTGATGCATATTCGCCCCATTGCCCGAGGGGATCTCGATGGTTTGCAGGTCCTGGCGCAGGAAACGGGGGTCGGTTTTACCTCGCTTCCCGACAATCGCGATTTTCTGGCCAGCAAGATCGAATCGGCGGTAAGCGCATTCGAGGAGCGCACACCGGCCGATGATCGTCTCTATTTCTTTGTTCTCGAGGACGATGCGCGTGGTGAACTGGTGGGGTGCTGCGCCATCGAAGGCCAGGTAGGACGCGAGGTGCCGTTCTATAATTACCGAGTCGGTACCCTGGCCCACTCGTCGGTGCAACTCGATCTGCATCGCACGATCGATACGTTGTTCCTGAGTTCCGACCATACCGGTGACGCCGAGGTCTGTTCGCTCTATCTGCGCCCCGAATACCGCCGCGATCGCAACGGCGCACTGCTATCCAAAGCGCGCTGGTTGTTCATGGCGCAGTTCCGTGACCGCTTTCCGAACAAGGTGCTGGCCGAAATGCGGGGGGTCTTCGATGAGAACGGCGTGAGTCCCTTCTGGGAGTGCCTGGGCAGCCATTTTTTCCCGATGGCGTTTACGGAGGCCGATCGGCTGACAGGGCTGGGACAGAAGAGCTTCATCGGTGAATTGATGCCCAAGTTCCCGATCTACACCCCCTTCCTGTCCGAAGCGGCACGGGCCTGTATCGGTGAGGTGCACGAGCAGACGCGTCCCGCTCTGGAGATGCTCAAGAAAGAGGGGATGCGTTGGGAAGGGTATATCGACATTTTCGACGGCGGTCCGACGGTGGAAGCCTATCTCGATGATGTCCGTGCGATTCGCACTTCCCGACTTTGCCAGGTGGAGGTCGCCGGCGAGGCCGACAACACGGAACGTCCGAGCTGGCTGGTATCGACGACCGAAATGGTGAACTTCCGTGCCGCCTGGGTCGGCCGCGGCCCCGACGATCATGACGTGATAACACTCACCGAGGAGGAAGCGCGCCGGCTGGACGTTGGCGCGGGCGATTCCCTGCGGGTACTCGAAACATAGGAGTGGATGATGCAAGCCAAGCAGCAACTGCTGATCGGTGGTGCCTGGCTCGATGGCGAGTCGGCGCGTTTCGACAAGACCGATCCCGTATCCGGTGAACGTCTGTGGGAAGCGGCTTCCGCCAGCACCAGGCAGGTCGAGTCGGCCGTCGCCCGGGCCCGTGAGGCATTTCCCGGTTGGGCACGCACGCCATTCGCGCAACGCCAGTCGCTTGTCGAGCGCTTCCGTGAGGTGCTGGAAGCCCGTCGCGAACCGCTGGCGACCGCGATCGCCCGGGAAACCGGCAAGCCATTGTGGGAAGCGCGGACTGAAGTCGGCGCCATGATCGGCAAGGTGGCGATCTCGATCCGGGCATACGAGGAGCGCACCGGGCAGCGTGAACGGGATGTCGGAGACGCCAGGGCGGTGCTGCGCCATCGTCCGCACGGTGTCATGGCGGTTTTCGGCCCTTACAATTTCCCCGGCCATCTACCCAATGGGCATATGGTACCGGCACTGCTGGCCGGCAATACCGTGGTGTTCAAGCCCAGTGAACAAACGCCACTGACGGCTGACCTGACGTTGCAATGCTGGCTTGAGGCCGGATTGCCCGATGGCGTGATCAACCTGGTGCAGGGAGCTGCGCCGGTAGGGCAGGCACTGGCTGCTTCGCCGTCGATCGATGGTCTGCTGTTCACGGGAAGCCCTCAGGTGGGAGATATTCTGCATCGCCAGTTCGCCGGCCAGCTCGACAAGATCCTGGCACTCGAACTCGGCGGTAACAATCCGTTGGTGATCCGGGATGTGCCTGACGAGCGGGCGGCCGTGCTGACCATTCTCCAGTCGGCCTTCCTGTCCGGCGGTCAACGCTGCACGTGTGCCCGCCGCCTGATCGTCCCGCAGGGCGAGGTGGGCGATCGTCTGATCGAGGCGTTGGTCAATGCCATCGACAGACTGCACGTGGCCGACCAATTCGCCTCGCCCGAACCCTTCTATGGTGGCGTGGTCAGTCGCCACGCGGCGGATGGCCTGTTGCAGGCCCAGACGAATCTCGAGGCGCTCGGCGGCACGGTGCTGGCGCGTGCCCGGTGTCTGCAAGAGGGGACCAGCCTGCTGTCGCCGGGACTGATCGATGTCTCCGGGCTGGACGTCCCTGATGAAGAATATTTCGGTCCACTGCTCAAAGTGCATCGCTATCGTGACTGGGACGAGGCTATTGCGCTGGCTAACGATACCCGTTACGGCTTGTCCGCCGGCTTGATCGGTGGCGAGCAGGAGGACTGGGACGACTTCCTCCTGCGCATCCGCGCCGGCATCGTCAACTGGAACCGCCAAACGACCGGGGCCTCTGGTGACGCGCCCTTCGGGGGCATCGGTAACAGCGGTAACCACCGGCCGAGTGCCTATTACGCCGCGGATTATTGCGCCTATCCGGTGGCGTCGATGGAGACGGGAACCTTGGCATTGCCTGATAATCTGCCGCCGGGGGTCGAACTGTGACGCAACCGAGTGATTTCCGTGAAGTCAATTTCGATGGACTGGTCGGGCCGACACACAACTATGCCGGTCTGGCTCATGGCAATGTGGCATCGATGTCCCATGAGGGTCTGGCATCCAACCCCAGGGAAGGGGCGTTGCAGGGGCTGGCCAAGATGAAATCGCTGTACGACGCCGGATTCAGCCAGGGCGTGTTGCCTCCGCAGCAACGTCCCGATCTGGGAGCCTTGCGCGCTTTGGGGTTTGCCGGCAGCGACCGTCAGGTGCTGGAACGTGCCGCGCGAGAGGCGCCGCCGGTGCTGAGGGCAGTGTGTTCGGCATCGAGCATGTGGACGGCCAACGCCGCGACCGTTTCGCCTAGCGTCGATACGGCGGATGGCCGGGTTCACTTCACGCCGGCCAATCTGCAGTCGAGCTTTCACCGCTATCTGGAGCCGGCGACGACGGCCCGAGTGCTGGCCGCGATCTTCCGGGACGAGGCGTGTTTCGCGCATCATCCGGTGCTACCGGCGACACCGGCGTTTTCCGACGAGGGTGCCGCCAATCACACGCGGCTGTGCGAGCGCTATGGTGAGGCGGGGGTTAACCTGTTCGTCTATGGGCGACGTGCCTTTGGGGGCGATGTCGAACCCCGGCGTTATCCGGCGCGCCAGGCGCTGGAGGCCAGCCAGGCCATTGCCCGGCAGCATGGCCTGGGGGACCGTCAGGCGGTATTCGCTCAACAGCATCCCGACGCCATCGATGCCGGTGTCTTCCACAATGATGTGATCGCCGTGGGCAACGGTCCGGTACTGCTTTACCACGACATGGCCTTTCGCGATGAAGAGAACACACTCGAGGCGATACGCGACACACTTTCGACGCCCTTGATCCCCGTGCGTGTGCCGAGCGAGGCGGTCAGTCTCGAGGAGGCGGTGGCGTCGTACCTGTTCAATTCGCAACTCCTCAGCCAGCCCGATGGCAGCATGACACTGGTGGTACCGGGGGAGTGCCAGGAGAACGAGTCGGTCTGGCGCACGATTCAGGACTTGTTGCTGGCCGGCTATAACCCGATCAGCGAGGTCATGGTCAAGGATGTGAAGCAGAGCATGCGAAACGGCGGCGGCCCGGCGTGTCTGCGCTTGCGTGTCGTGTTGTCCGCCCGGGAACGTCAGGCGTTGTCCGGACGCGTGCTGTTGGACGAATCGCTTTACCATGAGCTGACCGCCTGGGTGGAGCGTCATTATCGCGACCGGCTGGTGCCGGATGACCTGGCCGATCCGCAGCTGGCCGAGGAAAGCCTGACCGCGCTGGATGAATTGACGCAACTCCTGCAGATCGGTTCGGTGTATCCGTTTCAGCGAGCGTGATGGTTCCGCAAGTCCTGTTGGCCCGGCTCGCGGGCCACCGAATCGTCATCCTTTCGTGATGCAACGTTCATGACCCTGTCACCTGCCGCCGTTACTCCTATGGGTCCACCGTGACCTTTAGGAGGAGGCAAGACCATGGTTTTCAATCGACGCGCGCATTTCGAAGAGGCGGAAAACAGGCCCAGCAATCCGAATCTTCAGCACTCCATCGGTGAGATCATCGAACGCCGTTATTCCCGCCGCGGCTTCCTCAAGGGAGCCGGCTACGGCGGGCTCGGTGTGGCGGCCATCAGTGCCATGAATCCCCTGACGGCCGCCATTGCCGCCGACAGTGGATCCCTGGACCGTTTCGCCTTCGATGAGATCACCCATGGTGTGGATACCACCCACCACGTTGCCGATGGCTACAATGCCGATATTCTCATTCGCTGGGGCGATCCGCTGTTTGCCGAAGCACCCACGTTCGATCCTCATGACCAGAGTGCCGATGCGCAGGAGCGTCAGTTCGGCTACAACAACGATTATGTCGGTTTCGTGCCGCTGGAAGGGCGCTTCGATCACGGCCTGCTGGTGGTCAATCATGAATATACCAATGAGGAACTGATGTTCCCCGGCCTCCCGGGACCGTTGGATGCGCACGATTTCAGCGGAATGACCCGCGAGATGGTGGAAATCGAGAAAGCGGCGCATGGTGTCTCGGTCGTGGAAGTCAAGCGCGAGGGTGGACGCTGGCGCTACATTCAGGGTGGGCGCTACAACCGTAGAATCACGCCTCGTTCGACCGAGATCGCGATTGCCGGCCCCGTCGCCGGTCATGATCGCGTCAAGACCGACGCCGATCCGGACGGCCGCACGGTGATCGGTACGCTCAACAATTGTGCCGGTGGCGTGACGCCATGGGGCACCATTCTCACCTGTGAAGAGAACTTTCACGGTTATTTCCTGGGGGATGCCGAGTCCCATCCGGAAAAGGACAAACTCGAGCGCTATGGTGTACCGGGCCACTCCTATGCCTGGGGGGATTTCGATCGACGCTTCGATATCAGCCGTGAGCCCAACGAACCGAATCGCTTCGGTTGGGTGGTCGAAATCGATCCCATGGATCCGCAATCCACGCCGGTCAAACGGACCGCACTGGGACGTTTCAAGCATGAAGGGGCGGCCAGCATGCTGACCGAAGATGGTCGGCTGGTGGTTTACATGGGAGACGATCAGCGTTTCGACTATGTCTACAAGTTCGTCAGCCGCGATGTCGTGAATCATGCCGATCCGGCGGCCAACCGCGACCTGCTCGATCACGGCACGCTCTACGTGGCGCGTTTCGACGAGGACGGCAATGTCGACTGGTTACCGCTGGAACATGGTGACGGACCGTTGACCGAAGAAAACGGTTTCGCCAGTCAGGCCGATGTCTTGATCGATACCCGCTTGGCTGCCGATGCCCTGGGGGCAACGCCGATGGATCGTCCCGAAGATGTCGAGGGCAACCCGGCGACCGGCGATGTCTATATCATGCTGACCAACAACACCGAGCGCACCGAATCACAGGTCGACGCCGCCAACCCCAGGGAAGACAACACCTTTGGCCATATCGTCGAGATCATCACCGACGGCCAGCATACCGCGACGCAGAACCGCTGGGAGGTGCTGGTGCAGTGCGGCAACCCCGCCGACGGCGAGGTGGGAGCCATGTGGAATCCCGCGACGAGCGACGATGGCTGGTTCGCCGCGCCGGACAACTGTGCCGTGGATGCCCGTGGCCGTTTATGGGTGACCACGGATCAGGGCGGTAGTTGGTCGAAAACCGGCACGGCCGATGGCGTCTGGGCGCTGGAAACCGAGGGCGAGCGTCGCGGCACAGGGAAGATGTTCTTCCGCGTGCCTGTCGGCGCGGAAATGTGTGGTCCCTGCTTCACGCCTGACGATACCGCCTTCTTCGTCGCCGTTCAGCATCCGGCGGCGGATGGTATCGAGGCGTTCGAGGGTCATGACGGTCGGTCCAGCTTCGAGAATCCGGCGACTCGCTGGCCGGATTTCCACGACGGCATGCCGCCACGTCCGTCACTCGTCTCCATCACCCGGAAAGGTGGGGGCACCATCGGTTGATACCTCGGGTATACGCTACGTACTATCGCCGACGAGCAGTTCGAACCCCACATCGACCCGGTCCTGTTCGACCGGGCGGCCTTCGATGCGTGCAATGAGCTGTTCGGCGGCAATGCGGCCAATGGCTTCGCGGGGAGAGGCAATGGTCGTCAACCTCGGTGTGACGGCCTGGCCGATGGGCAGACCGGTGAATCCGCACACAGCGATGTCCTCCGGCACACGAATGCCGTGACGTACGGCGTGAAGTACCGCACCGGTCGCCAGGATATCGTCGGCAAAATGGATGGCGTCAGTCGTGGGGTAGCTATCCAGCACACGCTCCAGTGCGTCTCCCCCCACGGCGAAATCGCTGGGATCGTCCCATTCGAGTAGCGGTGCGTCCTGGCCGTGTTCGGCCAGCAGGTCGCGATGCCCCTCATACCTGAGGCGGGCGCGATAGTTGCCGCCCATATGGGTGCCGGCATAGACCAGATGCCGATATCCCGTATCGAGCAGGTGGCGTGTCATGCAGCGTCCGGCCTGGTAATGCGACAGGCCCACATTGAGGTCGATGGCATCGCCCAGTTCCATGATTTCAACGATCGGCTTGGGCCATTGCCGAAGCAGATCGGCACATCCCGGCTCGTGACGCAGGCCGGTCGTGACCAGGGCGGAGGACGACCAGCCGAAGAAGGTCTTCACCAACTCCCGTTCACGCTCCATGTTGTAGTCGGTATTGCCCAGCAGGATCTGATAGCCGTGTGCTTCGAAGGTGCGTTGCAGCCCTTGAATGACTTCGATGAACACCACATTGGAGAGCGATGGCACGATGACGGCGATGAATCGTGAATTGGCCGATGCCAGACTGCCCGCCACCATATTGCGAACATAACCCACCTTGTCGATGGCCGCCTCGACCCGGCGACGTGTCGATTCCCGGACGCTGTCCGGCGAGTTGAGCACACGCGAAACAGTGATCGAGGACACCTCGGCTTCCCGGGCGACATCGCTGAGCGTGGGACTATCGGAGCCCTTCCTGCGTCGCCGTTCCGGTGATTGTCGGCCATCAGTCATGTCTTGCTCCTTGCCCAGGATGTCGTGTCGCGATTCCCGGCCCCCGATCGGTAACGCCAGGGAAACCGATAGTGACTCCCTGCGAAAATCTAGACATTAGTCGGAGTTGTCTTTGTCATCCTTGCGTCTCTCAGGCGCATCATCTAAATATGATGTTAGCGCTAACATGAATAGCCGACACCACGACTTTTGGCAAGCATTCACACGCAAAGGGAGTCCTCGAATGCCACAGCAATCCGCATCGAACACCATTGGCATCATCGGCCTGGGAGCGATGGGTGCGGGGATGGCAACTGCCATGCGCGATGCGGGACTGAACGTCATCGGGTGCGATGTATCGGCACAGGCGCGTGAGGCGCTCGAGGCCCAGGGGGGGCGATGCGTGGCGTCACCGAAGGCGCTGGCCGCCGAGTGCCGTGTCGTGGTGTTGGTGGTGGTCAATGCGGAACAGGTCGAGGCAGTGCTGTTCGGTGATGACGGCCTCGCCGGGTCGATGGCGCCGAACAGCCTGATCATGCAGTGCGCCACCGTAGCCCCGAGTTATGCCAGGTCGCTGGGAGGTCGTCTGGCCGATCGTGGGCTGTCGATGCTGGATGCGCCTATCAGTGGTGGCGCCACCAAGGCGCGACAAGGCGAGCTGTCGGTAATGGCGTCCGGCAGTGAAGCGGCGTTCCAACTGGGGGCTGTCGCGCTCGACGCCATGGCCGCCAAGGTGCACCGGCTCGGAGATGAGCCCGGCGCCGGCTCCAGCGTCAAGCTGGTCAATCAGCATCTGGCCGGGGTTCACATCGCTGCCGCCGCCGAAGCCATGGCCCTGGGCATCCGAATGGGTCTGGATCCGCACGCCTTGTACGACGTCATCACGCACTCCGCCGGTAACTCCTGGATGTTCGAGAACCGTGTCCCTCACATCCTGTCAGGCGATTACACCCCGCTGTCTGCCGTGGATATCTTCGTCAAGGATCTCAACCTGGTACACCAGACCGGGAGGGAACTGACGTTGTCGATGCCGGTGGCCGCCAGCGCCCTGCAGCAATTCACCGCTGCCAGCAGTGCCGGACTGGGGCGCGAGGACGACGCGGCGGTCATCAAGGTGTACCAACGACTGGCCGGATTGACACTACCGGCTGCCAACGATACCGATCATAGCGAGGTGACTTCATGACATTGGTGCTGGGCGCGATTGCCGACGATTTCACCGGGGCCACCGATCTGGCCAACAATCTGGTGCGTGCCGGCATGCGAACGGTACAGGTCATCGGTGTGCCGAATGACGGCGTGACGCTGGACGATGTGGATGCCGTGGTGGTGGCTCTGAAATCCCGCACCTGTCCGGTCACGGAGGCGGTGAGCGACTCGTCGGCTGCACTGACGTGGCTGCAGGCCCAAGGGGCCCGGCAGATCTTCTTCAAGTACTGTTCGACATTCGATTCGACCGACGAGGGGAATATCGGCCCCGTGGCCGATGCCCTGCTCGATCGTCTGGGAAGCGAGCAGACCGTGATGGTCCCGGCGTTTCCCATCAATGGACGTACCGTCTATCAGGGCCACCTGTTCGTGGGCAACCGTCTGCTCAACGACAGTGGTATGGAAAAACATCCGCTCAATCCCATGACCGATGCCGACCTGGTGCGGGTACTGTCACGACAGACGCCGTATCCGGTGGGGCTGCTGTCCCGTCCTGTGCTGGCGGGAGGGTTCGAGGCGACGCATCAGCGGTTGCAGTCGTTGCGCGATGAGGGCGTGCGTCATGTGATATGCGACACCCTGGATGAGCATGATCTGGAAACGCTGGCGGCGGCCGTCGTGGAGTATCCGCTGGTGACCGGTGGATCCGGATTGGGACAGGCGTTGCCGTCGGAGTATCGTCGCCTTGGCTGGTTGGCCGATGTCGATGAGCCGGGAAAATTGGTGCCATCCAGCGGGGCAGCGCTGGTCGTATCCGGTAGCTGTTCCCGCATGACACTGGCTCAGGTCGATCATTTCCTGGCCGACCACGCCGGATTCGGCCTGGACCCTCTGGCGCTGACGGAAAACGACGAGCAACTCGAAAAGGCGTTGGCCTTTGCCCGAGAGCGGTTGTTCGGCAGCGACGGCTCTGCCGAACCGGTATTGCTGTATGCCTCGGCAGCACCGGAAAAGGTCGAGAAGGCTCAGGAGCAACTCGGGGTCACAGAGGCCGGCGCCGTGGTCGAGCGTGCCTTGTCCTGGCTCTCGAAAGTGCTGGTCGAGGAGGGAGTCGGGCGACTCGTGGTGGCTGGCGGCGAAACCTCCGGCGCGGTGGTCTCGGCATTGGGCATCCGCGAATTGCGCATCGGGGAACAGATCGATCCGGGGGTGCCCTGGACCCAGGCCCCCATATCGGGCCGTGATGCGCCCCTGTCACTAGCACTGAAATCCGGCAATTTCGGCGATATCGATTTCTTTTCACGGGCGTTCGAGGTGTTGCCATGAGCGTACGAAACGAGAGCCAGTTGCGCGAGCAGATCACGGTGCTTGGCAAGTCGTTGTTCGACCGCGGCCTGACCATGGGCTCCAGTGGCAATATCAGCGTACGACTGGAAGACGGTGGCTGGTTGATGACGCCCACCAATGCCTGTCTGGGACGGCTCGACCCGGCCCGGATATCGCACCTGGATGCGCAAGGGAGAGAGATAGACGGCGACAAGCCAACCAAGGAGACGTTCCTGCACATGGCGATGTATGCCGAACGTCCTCACTCCCAGGCCATCGTTCACTTGCACTCGACACATTCGGTGGCGGTGTCCTGTCTGCCTGATATCGATCCACATGACTGCATCCCGCCATTGACGGCCTACTATGTCATGCGCGTCGGTCGATTGCCGCTGGTGCCTTACCACCTCCCCGGTGACCCGGCGCTGGGCGATGCCGTCCAGGGGTTGGCAGGCAAGCACAGTGCTGTGTTGCTGGCCAATCATGGCCCGGTAGTGGCCGGCAAATCGCTGGAGGCGGCGGTGTATGCCACCGAAGAACTGGAAGAGACCGCCAAGCTCTTCCTGTTGCTGCACGGTCGCAATCCTCGTGCCCTGACCGAGGAACAAGTGGCGGAATTGGAAGCCCGTTTTCCGCGGGATTGATGACGTCACCACAACAATGACATCGCCAAATCGGGAGTGAAGTCTGCCATGCATGTATTGATGACCGGTGCGGCCGGGTTTCTCGGCCAACGTCTGACCCGGGCCCTGATCGAACGTAACGCGCTCGATGGACGGGCGCTCTCACACCTGACGCTGGTGGATCAGATGGAGGCGCCGATTCCCTCCGATGCCGCCTGTTCGGTGGACACCCGAGCCCTGGATATTACCGCCGACGGTGCGATGGATGCGGTACTCGATACACGCCCGGATGTCATTTTCCACCTCGCGGCCGTGGTCAGTTCGGCGGCCGAGGCCGATTTCGATCTGGGCATGCGGGTCAATTTCGACGCCACGCGGGCCTTGCTGGAAGTGTGTCGGTCACGCGAACTGTCGACGACCCGGCTGATCATGGCCAGCTCCGTGGCGGTCTACGGGGGGGACATGCCCGAGGTGCTCGATGACATGACGGCGTTGCAGCCGCAGAGCTCCTACGGCACCCAAAAGGCCATGTGTGAGCTGCTGATCAATGACTACAGTCGTCGCGGTTTCGTCGACGGCCGGGTATTGCGTTTGCCCACCATCGTGATCCGGCCGGGCCGACCCAATGCCGCGGCATCGAGCTTCGCCTCAGGCATTCTGCGTGAACCGCTCAACGGTGAGGAGACCGTGTGCCCCGTACCGACCGATCTGGAACTGTTCGTGATGTCACCGGACCGTGTCATCGAGGCACTGTTGCATGGTGCTGATGTCCCGGGTGCGGATTTCGGAGCCTCGCGCAGCCTGATGTTGCCGGGGCTGACGGTACGCGTCGATGAGATGCTGGAAACGTTGCGTGAGGTGGCCGGTCAGGAGGCGCTGGATCGGGTCAGCTACGAGCGTGATCCACGCATCGAGTCGATCGTCGCAAGCTGGCCGCCGCGTTTCGAGACACATAAGGCACAGCGATTGGGATTCAAAGGCGATGATAGCTTCCGCGATATCGTCGACGCCTACCTCGAGGAATCACGCAAAGCATGAAGAGGTAGGTGGCGCGGGTAACCGGGGTACATGACAGGCCCCTGAGCAAGGTTCAGCGGTGAATCCGTTGGCCAACCATCAAAGCGCAAACTCCGTAGGAGGATATAACAATGACAGCACGCTTCGCTCGCAGCGCATTGAGTGCCGCCATCGCCGGTGCATCGACACTGGCATTGGCCACCGTCAGTCTCAATGCTCAAGCTCAGCAAACCATCACGATCGGACACACCACCTCCGACAATTCCCACTATTCGGTGGGGGTCGATGCCTTTGCCGAAAAACTGGAAGAACTCAGCGACGGCGCCTTCGTCGTCGACGAACAGCCGTCCGGTGCCCTGGGCGGGGAGCGCGACATGATCGAGGGGCTACAGATCGGCACCCTGGATGCAGTCGTTACCTCGACCGGACCATTGGGCAATTTCGTTCCCGAGACCTATGTGCTGGACCTGCCGTTCCTGTTCGAGGACTACGATCACGCCCGCTGTATCCTCGATGGCGAGATCGGTCAGGACCTCCTGGATAAGGTGGAAGAGAACGATCTTGTCTCCCTGGCCTGGACGGAGAACGGGTTCCGTCACATGACCAACAGCGATCGGGATATCAAGACGCCTGAGGATGCCGAGGGTCTGAAGATCCGCACCATGGAGAACGAGATGCACATGGCGGCCTTCGAGGAGATGGACGTTCAGCCGACGCCGATGGCATTCCCTGAACTGTTCACCGCGCTGCAGCAAGGCACGGTTGACGGGCAGGAGAACCCCATTTCCGTCATTCTGACCAGCAATATGTGGGAGGTTCAGGATCGTCTCTCGTTGACCGGTCACGTCTATTCACCGGCCATCATGCTGGCGTCGCCGGTATTGTGGGACGAGCTGAGTGAAGAAGAACGGGAGTGGTTCACCGAGGCGGCTCGCGCTGGCGCCGAAGCCACCCGTGCCGAAGTATCCCGGCTCGAGACCGAAGGGGTCGAAGAGCTCAAGGAGAAGGGTATGACAGTGGTCGAGGACATCGACAAATCCCGCTTCCAGGAAGCCGTCGAACCCTCGTACACGACATACACCGATGAATACGGCAGTGAAATGCTGGATCGCATCCGCAATAACGACGACTGCTGATTCCTCCCTGAACCCCCTCCCCGGCGGCACCGCCGGGGAGGTCTGATACAAGGTGAACACCATGGTGGAACGCTTCCTGCGTGTCGAGTCTCATCTCACACGCCTGGCATTGTTCGTCGCCGTGTTGATGCTGGTTCTCTCGGTCGTGACAGGTTTTTACCAGGTATTGACTCGGTTTGTCTTCAATGCGCCGTCGACCTGGTCGGAAGTGATGGCCCGCTCGACGATGATCTGGTGTGTCTTCCTGGCCATGGCACCCTGTTTTCGCGGTGGCTACATGATGGCCGTCGAGATCATCTACAAACTGGTACCGGCACGGGCGCTGATGCTGGTGGAGAGCTTTATCGGACTGGCCTGTCTCATCGTGCTGGTGATTCTGTTCTACTTCGGCATTGCGATGACAGTGCGCGTGGGCGGTCAGACATTGTCCGGACTGGGAATCTCGATCGCCTGGGCGTATGCAGCGATTCCGGTAGGTGCGGGATTTTCCCTGATTGCCTTGTGCGCCCGACTGCTGGCTCAGTTGACGGGCCGCGAGACCATTGGTCCACCGCGGGATGAAGCGGAAGAGAGCGTGACATCCGACACCACTGCCGATTCCCGGAAAGAGAGGAGGGCTCGCTCGTGAACGCTGCTATCGCGATCTCCCTGGTGATCCTGTTTGCACTTGGTGTCCCGATCGCCATCTCCATGGTATTGGCGTCGGTGATCGGCATCGAGTTCTTTTCACGACTGCCGCTGTTGATGGTGCCTCAACGGATGTTCGTCGGCATCGACAACTTTCCTTTGATGGCGATTCCGTTCTTCATTCTGGCGGGTAACCTGATGGCATCCGGGGGTATCTCGAAACGCCTGGTCGATCTCGCCAAATCCATCGTCGGGGGGTTGCAGGGTGGCCTGGCCATGACCTGTGTACTGACCTGCATGATGTTCGCGGCAGTCTCGGGGTCGAGCGTGGCAACGACCTTTGCCATCGGTTCGATCCTGATTCCGGCCATGGTCAGGCACGATTATCCCAAACCGTTGGCCGCTTCGATTCAGGCATCGTCCTCGGAGCTGGGCGTGCTGATACCGCCGTCGATTCCGTTGATCCTGTACGGTGTGAGTACCGATACGTCCATTGGACGGCTCTTCATCGCCGGTATCGGGCCGGGCCTGTTGGTCGGCGGGGCATTGCTGACCTTCCTGTATCTGTTCTGCAAGCTGAGAGGGTACGGCCTGCGCGACCGTGAGGATCGCACCGGTTTCGTATCGGCCTTCAAGCGCGCCTGGGTCGCCATGCTGATGCCGGTGATCGTGATCGGCGGCATCTATGGTGGCGTGTTCACGCCGACCGAGGCTTCGGCGGTGGCGGTGGTCTATGCCCTGGTCGTCGGTGGCCTGATCTATCGTGAACTGACGTTGCAGGATCTCTGGCCCATTCTGCGCCAGAGTGTGATCTCCACGGCCACCGTGATGTTGATCATTTCCGCCGCGGCCTTGTTCAGTTTCCTGATCAGCCGTTCGGGGCTGCCATCCCAGATTGCGGCCTGGGTGACCGAGGTCTTCGACAGTCCGGTGTCCTTCCTGCTTGCCGTCAACGTCATGCTGTTGATCATCGGCATGTTCGTCGAAACATCGGCGGCCATCCTGGTTCTTGCGCCGATATTCACGCCGATCGCCATGCAGTACGGCATCGATCCGGTCCATTTCGGCTTGATCGTCGTCGTCAATCTGGCGCTGGGCATGTTCACGCCGCCATTGGGGGTCAACCTGTTCGCCGCATGTGCCGTGGCGAAATTGTCGATCGATCAGTTGCTCCCCTGGCTCCTGCGGTTCGTGCTGGTCGTGCTGGCATGCCTGATGGCCATCACCTACATGCCCTGGATCTCGATGGGACTGGTTGACCTCTTGTATTGAATGTCTTTCACCATTGTCAACGGAGGTATGATTCATGAGTCGATTACCCGTCACGCCACCCTGTGCGGCGCTGATAGGTGGAGAGTGGGTCACCACACCACAGTCACTGAGTGTCGAGGCACCCTCGTCAGCCACACCACTGGCCGAGATTGCTCGTTGCCAGTCATCCCAGGTCGACGCGGCCGTCGATGCCGCGCGGCAGGCGTTCGATGGCATCCGGGGGACCTGGAGCCAATGGTCGGCGCGTCAGCGTGGCGAATGGTTGTATCGCTTTGCGGAGGCCATCGATGCCGATGCCGAGACATTGAGTACGCTGGAGTGCGCCGATACCGGCAAACCGATGCGTCAGGCCAAGGGGGATATCTCTGTCTGTGCACGTTACTTCCGTTTCTATGCCGGCGGCGCCGACAAGTTGCATGGCGAGACCATTCCCTTCGAAACCGATTATACGGTCATGACCTTGCGTGAACCCTACGGGGTCTGTGGTCAAATCATTCCCTGGAACTATCCGGCGCAGATCTTCGGTCGCTGTATTGCTGCCGCACTGGCGGCCGGCAACACGGTCGTTCTCAAACCCGCCGAAGATGCCTGTCTGAGCGTGCTGCGCCTGGCGGAGCTGGCCATGCAGTGCGGGCTTCCCGAAGGCGTGCTCAATGTCGTTCCGGGCCTCGGCAGTGAAGCCGGTGCCGCGCTGTCGGAGCATTCACGCATCGATCACCTGTCATTCACCGGGTCGCCGGCGACCGGTACGCTGGTGACACAGGCGGCGGCGGCCAACCATGTGCCGGTGACCATGGAGCTGGGCGGCAAGTCACCGCAGATCCTGTTCGCCGATGCCGATATGGATACGGCGCTGGCCACGGTCGTCAAGGCGATCATCCAGAATGCCGGCCAGACCTGCTCTGCCGGTAGCCGACTGCTGGTCGAATCCAGTTGTTACGACCAGGTAGTGGCGGCACTGAGCGAACGTTTCTCCGCGCTTCTCTGTGATGCCGGCGAGGCGGATCCGGACTGCGGACCGCTGATCAATGCCCGTCAGCGCGCCAAGCTCGAAGACCGGCTTGCCGCCGCCAAGGCCGATGGCATCCGTGTCGCTGCCGCCGGCCAACTGGCGGAGAGTGCACCTGCCGAGGGGCATTTCGTCGTTCCCCAGATGCTGGTCGATGTTCCCGAGGGGCACCATGTGAGTTGTGAGGAACTGTTCGGGCCGGTTTTGGCCGTACAGCGCTTCAACGATGAAGACGATGCCATCCGGTTGGCGCATACCAGTGACTTCGGCCTGTGCGCCGGCATATGGACGCGTGATGGCGGCCGCCAACAGCGCTTGGCCAAGCGTATCCGCAGCGGACAGGTGTTCATCAATGACTATGGGGCGGCCGGTGGTGTCGAGTTGCCGTTCGGTGGCATGGGCCGCTCCGGCCACGGTCGCGAGAAGGGCTTCGAAGGCCTGAAAAGCTATACCCAGATCAAGACCGTCGCTATCCGGCACGGCTGAGGAAAGACAATGACCTACAAGATTGCAGTACTCGCGGGTGACGGCATCGGCCAGGAAGTGATGCCGCAAGGCCTCAATGTGCTGGAGGCGGTGGCCAGGCGGTTTGACCTGCCACTGACGTTCGAGCATTTCGATTTTGCCAGCTGTCGTTACTACATGGAGCATGGTGTCATGCTTCCGGATGACTGGTACGAGACCCTTACCCGCTTCGATGCCATCTATTTCGGTGCGGTGGGGTGGCCGGAAACCGTACCCGATCATGTGTCTGCCTGGGGCTCGCTTCTCAAGTTCCGGCGGGCCTTCGATCAGTATGTCAATCTGCGCCCCTGCCGCCTGATGCCGGGCATAGAGAGTCCCCTCAAGGGGCGTGAACCGGGCGATATCGATTTCCTGGTGGTACGCGAGAACACCGAAGGTGAGTATTCGCAGTTGGGGGGCAAGGTATTCGAGGACACGGATCGTGAAGTCGTTCTACAGGAAACCTTGATGACGCGCCATGGCGTCGATCGTGTCTTGAAATATGCCTTCGAACTGGCTCGGTCACGGCCACGCAAGAAGCTGACCTCGGCGACCAAATCCAACGGGTTGTCGATTTCGATGCCTTACTGGAATGATCGCGTCAAGGCGATGAGCAGCCACTACTCGGATGTCGATGTCGATCAGTTCCATATCGATATCCTCACCGCCAATTTCGTGTTGCACCCCGACTGGTTCGACGTCGTCGTCGCCAGCAATCTGTTCGGTGACATCCTGTCCGATCTGGGACCGGCCTGTACCGGAACCATCGGCATCGCTCCCTCCGGTAATATCAACCCGACCAAGCAGTATCCCAGTCTGTTCGAACCGGTTCACGGCAGTGCGCCGGATATTGCCGGTCAGGGCATCGCCAATCCGATCGGCCAGATATGGTGCGGGGCGATGATGCTGGATCACCTGGGCGAGCCGGCGGCGGCGGAAGCCATCGTCAAGGGAATCGAGGCCGTTCTCGAGCGCAGCGACCGGTCGATCGTGACGCCGGACCTGCAGGGAACGGGGTCCACGGAGACGCTGGGGAATGCGATCGTCGATGCCGTGTCAGTCGGTTGACCGCATGAATGCGAAACGTAAGGAGGTGACATGATGAGCAGACAATACCGGGTCGGCATGATCGGCGTGGGCCTCATGGGGCATGGCATTGCCAGCAACATTCTGCGGGCAGGGAATGAATTGCGGTTCCTCGATCATCCCGGCAACCAGCCGGTGGATGACCTGTTGGCTGCGGGGGCGTCTCGCCTTGCAACGGCACGGGAGGTGGCCGAGACATCGGACGTGATCATTCTCTGCGTGACCGGTACGCCCCAGGTGGAAAGCGTGCTTTTCGATCAGGACGGTGTCCTGGAAGGCTTATCCCCGGACACGATCGTGATCGATTGTTCAACGGCCATTCCCCGCTCCACGCAGACCATTGCCGGCAAGGTCGAAGCCGCCGGCGGCCGTTTCCTGGATGCCGCCATGACGCGGACTCCCAAGGAGGCGGCCGAAGGGCGGCTGAACCTGATCGTGGGGGCCACGGGGGATCTGTTCCAGGACGTCCGCCCGCTGCTGGAGAGTTTCTCCGAGCATATTACCCATGGCGGTCCGGTCAGTTCCGGACATAAGCTCAAATTGCTGCACAATTATGTCTCATTGGGCTTCACGGCCGTCCTCGCCGAAGCGGCGGCGGCCTCGCGCCAGGCCGGTATCGACGACGATGTCTTCCTCGAGGTCCTGGGCAATGGTGGCGGTGGTGGCGTCGTGCTGGAGCGGTTACGACCGTTCATCAACGACGCTGACCCGTCGGGGTTCCGTTTCAGCCTGTCCAACAGCCTCAAGGATGTCGGCTATTACAATGCCATGGCCGGTGATGTCGGCGCCTCGCACCAGGTCGCCGAGGCGATCGAAGCGCTCTATAGCCAGGTCAATGACCAGGGGGAGGGCGACCGCCTGGTACCGGAGTTGATCAGTTTGCTGGGTGAGCGCTGAGCCGTCGCTCAAGCGATATCGGCTTTGCGGATCTTGTCGAAATAGCTGTCACCGCCGATCTGTCCGCCTTTGAAGGCAATCTCCAATCCATCGAAGGCGGGATCGTCACTGTAGGCCGTACAGAGTGGCGATCCCGGCGTTTCCGGCAGAGGAAGCCGTGTCGTCAGGGCCTGAATGTCCAGTTGCCGGATGGCATGACTCGAGGTATCCCCCCCGGCGACCACGACGCGGGTGAGTCGTTCGCGACGCACGATCTCCCGCATCAGGTAGCCGAGTTGCTGGCCCAGTTGATGGCGAGTTGTCGACGATAACGCCTCGTGATGACTGTCCGGTCCCAGCGCCGTGTAGAGTACCACGCTGCGACCGGCCTGCAGCGCAGTGAACGCCTCGGCCAGTACCGCGTCGCGCTCGGCGCTGGCGACAGTCTCGTCGGTCAGGCTCTCGACATCGAGCTTGATGCCATGGAAGCCATCCGCCTGTGCCTGCCGGATCTGCCGGGCGGTGGTTTCCGAACAGCTACCGGAGACGACGGCGATCCGTTCCACGGGCCCCGGGTTACTGAAGCGGGGAGCCTTACCGATGATGCCCTGTCGTCGCCACTCCGCGAGCAGGGCGTATTCCACGCCTGACGAGCCGACAATGAAGCTTCCCGTGCTTGGTCGGGTGCGCCATAGCTGGCGTCCCACCGATGCTTGGCCGGTTTCATCGAGCACATCGAAGAGCAAGGCGTCATGCTGTTGTCGTTGGGTGTCGACCCGGGCATCGATATCGCTCATTCCCAGCGCGATGACATCCACCAGGCCGATGTCCAGTGACGTCTGGCGGGCGAGGTGACGACGCAGGTCGGCTTCGTCCATGGGAGTGACCGGGTGGCGGGACATGACCGGGTGGCGATCGATGCGGTACACCTCACCCCTGGCGGCGGCGAACAGGTGACCGAACGCGGTGTAGCGTTTCATCTGAGGAACGCCGACGACGATCGAGGCGCAATGCCGGTCGTGAAGCTCTCGCCCGATCTCCAACGCGCAACCGATATTTCCGACTTCCGGGGCACTGTCGAAGGTCGAACAGGTCTTGTAGTGACAGAGTGAGGCACCACGTGCGCGAAGCCATGTCAGCGCAGGGGCCAGGTGTTGCCGCATCCAGGCAGGTGATTCGCTGCGGCTGGTGCCCGCCAGGCCGATGGCACGGTAGTCTGCGAAGCGGGCCAGCTGCGCATCATCGGGTATCTGGGTGAACAAGACGGCCGGTACCCCCTGACTGCTCAAGGCTTCCAGCACATCCGTGGAACCGGTCAGGTCGTCGCCGTAGTAACTGATCAGCGGCGCGTCGGGAGTGACTGACATTAGCGGAATGCCTCCAGTGCCTGGGCGAGTTCGGGATGGTCGATGGCATGGTCGTCCAGTGTGATGCCGGCAACGGCGGCGTCCCAAGCCTGGCGCAGACTGCGTACCCCGGCACCGATGCCGCCCGGGTGCGCCATGATGCCGCCCCCGGCACAGAAGATCAGATCGGTGCTGCCGATGGCCTGGTAGGTATCGACGGCCTGGTCGGCGGTCTGCCCCGACGAGAATACCGGCATGACCTCGCAGCCCGGTGTCGGGGGATCGAACATCGGCGTCAGGCAACTGCGGGCGCTGGCGATCACGCTGGCGTCGTCCTCGGTGAACTTGTTGCGCAGTCCATTGACGTGGAGATGATCGACCCCGGCCAGACGCCAGAGTTTCTGGTACGCGATGTAACTCATGCCGATATAGGGCGAACGGCTGAACAGGCCCCATCCCGCTCGGTGGCCATGCAAGGCCAACCGGCAGTGGCGGCGCAGGTGGGCTACGCCCGAGAGTCCGACGCTCTGGATAGCCACCATCACGCACGTGCCGCCGGCAGCGGCAACATAGTCGTGATTTTCAATCATCTCATCGATGTCGCCGGTGATATTGAAGGCGTACATCACTTGACGACCGGTGCGTTCGGCATGCTCGCGAATGATTGGCATCACCGCATCGACACGGGACTTCAGCGGGTTGTGTGGACCGTTGGACTGCAGCTCGTCATCCTTGATGAAATCGATTCCCCCCTCGACCAACTGCCTGACCGTTTCCGCGGTCGCTTGAGGAGATAACCCCACGCTGGGTTTGATGATGGTGCCGATCAGGGGACGATCGGGGACGCCGCTCAACTGACGGGTGCCGGCGATACCGAACTGAGGACTTGGATAACGTCGGGCGAAGTCGGTCGGCAGTGTCAGATCGAGTAACTTGAGCGCTGAAAACTCCTTGAGCTCGAACAGGTTGCCGGCCACGGTCGAAAGCAGGTTGGGCAGCGAGGGGCCGAAATTGGCCATCGGCCAGGACAGGGTGACCTTGGCACGCTGGTAAAGCGGCGTGCCGTCCCGTGCTTTCGGTGGGCGAATGGGAAGTGACGGGACATCGACACTGTCCAGCCGCTCGATATGTTCGACCACGGCACCGTGATTGGCGCGCAGGTCATCGGTTTCACTCGCCAGGCGGGTAAACGTGCCGGAAGATTGCTCGCCGGCCATGACGTCAATCGCCTGTTCGACCGGATAGGGCGTCTCGATGAAGTAACTGGCGTGGATACGCTCACTCATGGCACGTCTCGTTCAGGTGATTCGCTGGATACTGGCGGCGATTTCCTCAGGTTCGAATACGCGCTTCCAGTCATCGCGCATCAGCATCGGTTTGCCGTTTTCGATCGCCTTGTTGCAGGCATCCGAGAAGACGCCGGGCTGCTCGTCGAAGGTGACCGCGCCCAGAATGTTCATGTGGCCAAGTAGAAAATCACGGGCGCACTGCTCGGACACCCCGCGCTTCACGACTTCATCCATGGCGTCCCGCATTACCGCCAGCAGGGTGGCGCAAACCGTTTCCGACAGTCCCGGTTCGAGCAGCGCCATCTGCTCCACCGACACTCGGTGGGCCCGATCGACAGGGGCATATATGGTCCTGGCGATCGACTCGCCCAGATCGAAATGGCGTTCATCGCCTTGCATCAGGGCGCTGACGATGTGCTGGACCGCCTTATCGCCACCGAAGAAATCCCGCTTCGCCTCCAGGTCGGTTTCGTCATTGAAGATCGAGGGGTGGCAGGGGTGAGTCACGAAATAGATCAGGTCGTCACGCTCGGGCAAGTGGCCGGCAAACGGCGCAGCAGCATCCAGAGCGATCACCATGGTGCCGCTGGCGAGATTGGGCGAGAGTTGGTGGGCGATCTTGCCGATCAGAGTATCGGGCACGGCCAGGATGACGACGTCGACTCCATCGATCGCGGTCTCGGTGTCGACGCAATCGATGTCGAGCGCCTGTTTCAGGCGTTGACGGCCTTCGTTGCTCACTTCGACATGGCGCACCTGAAACGTGGAATCCTTGAGGTTGCGGGACAAGCGGAACCCCATTTTTCCGCCGGCGCCGATCAATGCAATGCTAGTCATTGTGACTCTGCCTCTTCGTATGGCGAGAAATTGTGATACAACTGGTATAATGACATAATAAGTAGACCATACCGTCAAACACACTTTGGTCGTAGACGTATCGCCTCATGGCCAATGGTGGATATGCTGCCTGCCAGTGTTACCGAGGAAGGCTCAGTCATGAATGATGTTGCCAAGATCGCTCGCCGCAAACTCTCCGATGAAGTCTTCGATCGACTCTACGCCATGCTGCTCAATGGTGATTATGCGCCCGGCGATCATCTGCCGTCCGAGCGAGAGCTGATGGAAACGTTCGGTGTCGGGCGTCCGGCGATCCGGGAGGGAATGCAGGCATTGGAGCGACATGGCATGGTAACGATCCAGCACGGCCAGCGCCCCAAGGTGACGATGCCGACGGCCGATGGCTTGCTATCGCAGATCGAGTTGACGGCCATGCATATGCTCTCCAGTTCGAGTGAATCGCTGGAGCATTTCAAGGAAGCCCGTGCCTTTTTCGAGATGGGGATGGTGGGTCGTGCGGCCCGAATGGCCGACGATGAGGCCATAGCGATACTGGAAGCCCATCTGGAAACGCAGCGGCAGGCATTGAACCGGGATGCGGGTGCCTTCATCAAGGCCGATATGAGTTTTCACACCGCGATCGCCGGGATGACCGGCAATCCCATCTTTTCGGCAGTGAGTCAGGCCATGCTCAACTGGCTGGCCAACTTCCATACCGCCATGCTGCACTGGGCGGGCAATGAACATGTCACTCTCGACGAGCATGAGCGTATCCTGGCGGCACTCCGGGAGCGTGACGAGGTCACCGCCGTCGCGGAAATGCGTGCCCATCTCGATCGGGCTCGGAGTCTTTACAGCCTGACCTGAGCATGACCGCTATACTCAAGCCAGCCAGCAACAATGCAAGGAACCTCCAGGGAGGGATAATCCATGCGGGTACGGCGAGTGTGGTGGCAATGTTGTCTGTGGTGGAGTCTCGCGTTGTGGCTGACAGCGTGTGCCTCACAACCTGCGCCGCCCGACGATTACGCGGCAATTGCTCAGGAGATTCAAGCACACTATGAGGGCGACTTCGATCGATTGTCGCCGTCCAAGCAACGGCATTATGCCCAGCGACTGTATCGAATCACCGGCGATGATGCGTACCTGCCGGTCAATCGTCGCTATGTGCACCAGTTACTGGCTGATCTGACGCGCGAACTTGACGGGTTGGCACGCCCCGGTTATACAGACGATCGCGCCCGTGAGTTGCTGGCGGACTATTCACAGCGCACGGCAAAGCAGCGTGCGCGCCAGCGGATGTTCGAGCAGTGGGGCGATCTCATCTATGCCAGGAAACTGTTGTTCTGGCTCAGTCAGGCGGACGATTACGGCCTTCTGGATTGCGTCGAGAACCGCCAACGTGCGCTGGATTATCTGGCCAGTGTCGATTTCCAGGCGTTCCTGACCGATCCGGAGGTGCTCGAGGTGTATGCCGCCCAGGTGGCGAACGCCGTCTATTACCTGCACCAACTCGGCATTGCCGATCTGCGCGCGGACGTCATCGATGCCTTTCGCACTCACTATCCGCCGCAACGTAACGACGAACTCGACCCCGCCTCCTGGCGCAACAAGCTCTACGGCATGACCCATTTCGTCATCGCCGAGAGCCAGTATTATCAGCGCCCGGTGGAAGCGGAACGGTTCGGCTGGATTTTCGACGAGTTTCGCGACGACCTGGACCGGGTACTGACGGTCAAGGAGGATATCCTGGCCGAGGTGGGGATCAGCTTCCTGTTGACCGGACAGGCGGACGACCCGGCTTTCTCCAGAGTTCGCCAAGCGGTGGCCGAGGCATACGATCCCCGGGCACGCATGATCCCGGGTGCGAGTGGCGGTCTGGATTTCGACCGGGGTGAGCATCGCAATGTATTGGCGATCATGCTGTTCGATTGGCCGGATCGGTTGTATCCCGGGCCCGATTTTTCCGCGACGACGGAAGGTGAGCGGTGTCGGTTGGCGCCGCTGCATGCTTCTAAACCGCTCGGCACGACAGCGACAGTCATCAATTGAACTGAGTGAAACTCTCCGCATTGAGCAAGAGATGGACGGCGATACTGGCGGCATAGCCCAGTAGAATGATGGGGGACCACTTCAGGTGACCCATGAACGTATAGGAACCACGGGCCTGCCCCATGAGCGCCACGCCGGCAGCGGAGCCGATCGACAGCAGGCTGCCGCCCACGCCGGCAGTCAGCGTGATCAACAGCCAATGCCCGTGAGACATGTCCGGTTCCATGGTCAGCACGGCGAACATCACGGGGATATTGTCGATGACGGCCGACATGATGCCCAGTGCGACGTTGGCCCAGGTGGCGTCCCACTGGCTATAAAGGACTTCCGAGAGCGTGGCCAGATACCCCATGAATCCCAGTCCTCCGACACACATCACGACACCGTAGAAGAACAGCAGCGTGTCCCACTCGGCACGGGCGATGCGGTTGAAAACATCGAAGGGCACGATGCTGCCCAGCCGCTCCAGCGCTTGCCGGTCACCGCGGCGTAGCGCGACGTTGCGGCGGTGATCGAGGGAGCGACGCAGGTAGTAACCAAAGAACTGCAGGTAGCCCAAACCGGTCATCATGCCCAGCACTGGCGGTAAATGCAGCAGGGTATGGCACGCCACGGCGGTGGCAATGGTCAGCAGGAACAAGACAATGATACGTCTGGCACCGCGTTTCATCGCGATATGCTCTCGTCCGGCATGGGGACGATGCGCCTTGACGAAAAAGCTCATGACGATGGCGGGGACCAGGTAATTCACCAGGGCGGGCACCAGTAATTCCAGAAATTCGGTGAAATGGATCATGCCCGCCTGCCATACCATCAGCGTAGTGATATCGCCGAAAGGGCTGAAGGCTCCCCCGGCGTTGGCTGCCACGACGATGTTGACACAGGACAGGTTGATGAATCGGTGATCGCCTTCAGCTACCTTGGTGACGACAGCACACATCAATAAGGCCGTCGTCAGGTTGTCGGCGATCGGTGAGATGATGAAAGCCAGTGTGCCGGTGATCCAGAACAGGCTGCGATAATTGAAACCGCGTTCCAGCAGCCATCCGCGCAATGCGTCGAATACCCGTCGTTCTTCCATGGCGTTGATATAAGTCATCGCCACCAGCAGAAACAGCATCAATTCCGTGAATTCCAGGAGTGTTTCACGGAACGCGTGCTCTGCCGCGTCCGGGATACCGGCGTCGACATATACCCAGCCGATCAACCCCCAAATGATGCCTGCCGCTACCAGCACGGGTTTGGATTTGCGCATCTGCAGTTTCTCTTCACTCATGACCAGCAGATACGCGAGGATGAAAATGCCCAGAGCGAGAAGTCCGACATCGGAGCGTGTCAGGTCGAGTTCACCTGTTGCCGCTGAAACAGAAGGGCTGAAGAGCAAGGAGAGAAACAGTAATACGGAGAGCGGGCAAGCGCGTGCTTTGATTATCATGGAGGATATCGAGACTGAGTATGTTAGTTTGGGTTATGCGGTGAATTCGTCCGGTAATGCTACCATGGCAACCGGCTTCATGAGCCCACGTTGATGTAATCGGATGCGGTCATTTCCTCGAGGTAAAAGAGCGGCGCATGTTTCTCGATGATTTCCACACGGTCAGGGATGGCCGGATATGCATAACGGCTGAACAGGCCAGCCATTTCGCCAAGTCTGTAGCCGGTGACTATAATCCCATCCATAACAGTGATGCACGGCGTTTTTGTGTGCCCGGCGACCTGTTGTTTGCCCTGGTGCTCGAGCACTACGGGTTGTCGCAACACATGTCGTTCTATTTTCGCAGCATGGTGGGTGATGATGTGCCTCTGGTCTTCCAGGAGTCTTCCGAGGGGGCGATCGTCGTCGCCGATGAGAGCGGTAAACGCTATCTCGAAGTCGAGCGAAGCGGTGAGACGACACATGATTCAGCCGTCGTGGAAGCCTTTACCCGTCGCTATGTCTCATTCTCCGGCAAGAACTTTCCCCATTACCTGAAGCCATTGATGGAAGCCGAAGGGGTCATGTTCAATCCCCAGCGTCCGCTGGTGATCTACGACAGCATGGGCTTTTCGCTGGAACGTCTCGATGTCACCGATCCCGGCCTTGAATTGACGAACTCGTCATTGACGGTCAATGGCAAGCGGGGTGATACCTTGTTGGAGTTCCGCATGACCGCGGCAGGTGTGCCTATCGGCCATGGCTCCAAGAAGCTGGTGGTAAGCGGATTGCGCCCCTACGATGCGGCGTCCATGGACGAGATCGTCGATGAGTTCTATCGCCTGAAGGCGGCCTACGAAGCGACAGCTTGAGAGGATCTGCCGGCGTTGGTACCGATCCGGAGCCGGCGACCCATGACCAACCCGCCCAGTGGATGCCTGTTGGCCAAGGCGCTAAGGCCGAGCGAACACAGGAACCCGGCGATACCCAGGAGCAGGGTATAGCCGATCACTCCGAAACCCAATTTCTGACTGACGACCTCGAAGATACCAAAGAACAGCGGATGCGCCAGATAGATGCCGAATGAGTATCGGTTGATCAGTCGGACGAAGGCGGGAGCTCCTCGTCCCTTGAACAGCCGCATCATCACGCCGATGAACAGCAGGAATAGAGGCATGACCCAGACTTCCTTCGAGGAGAGTTCGATATCGGTAACAAGGATTACGCCGATCATCACCAGGAAGGCAACGGTCAGCAACGCGGCTTGTCCTCGCAGGCCCAGCCCACTATCCAGCCGGTCGTAGTAGTATTGCCGGGCAATACGAATGGCGAAAAAGAAGATATATAACCAGCCAATGGGGATCACCCAGAGCAGGTACCCCGGCAATGTAATATCCAGCGCCGTGGCACTTCCCCAATACAGCATGCTTATCAGCGTGCCGATCGCCACGCCGACGGTGGCGTTGAAATAGCGCCCCAGGTCATAGCGGACATAGCACCAGTAGAACGCGTAGAACTGGATGGCGATCAGCAGGAAATAGCCGTGCCAATCACAGTAGATCAGATAATTGACGAGTAGTTGACCATAGCCTGGATCCAGAGGATGGCCTTCGGCGAGAAAGTACTGGGAGCCCGAATAGATAATCGCGTAAGTGACATAGGGAATCAGCAGGTACTTGACCCGCTGGCTGAGAAAGCCTGCAGGAATGGTTTTACCGTAGCGTATCGTGAACAGGAAAATGGAAATGAAGATGAACGTCGGCGTCCCCAGTACGGTGAATAGCCGGGACAGGTCGAGATAGACGTTATCGGCATACTGGTTGACCCGATCGAGCAGGTGGTAGAGGAATACGGCTATGCAGCCATAGAATCGCAGCCAATAGATTTCGAAGATTTGTTTCATGCCACCTGGGCGCCTTTCCATTGTTTCATTGAGGTGTGCTCCAGCGCATCGGGTTCAGGATCACGGCTTGCCTCAGCGGCCATTGGGACAAGGATACCGGCAAAAGGTTCTCGGGTGTATCGAATCCCAGTGATGTGCTGAACCTGACGAGTGACGACGTGTCACACACCAGCAATGGATAGCATTCATCGATGACAGGACAGTGATATGCATATACGCCGTTCTCTTGTCGGCTGGGCCTCGCTATGCCTGGCGCTCGTCATTCCCCATAGCTGGGCGGGTCAGGTCATGCACCATACCTTCGAATCCGAGGTGCTCGACAGGAAGTATCCCTACAACCTTTATCTGCCCGATGGCTACGCGACATCCGACCAGTCGTATCCCGTCATCTATCTGCTGCACGGTTCGTTCGGCAGCGAATATGACTGGGCCTCACGCGGTGGCTTGCGCAAGACGATGGATCGCCTGATCGCAGAGGACGCCATTCCTCCAGCCATCGTTGTCATGCCCGGCAGTCAGAGCTGGTGGGTCGACGGTTACAATGAGCAGGGCGAGACCGCGTTCATCGAGGACCTTATCCCCCATGTCGACCAGACCTGGCGGACCATCGCTCGTCGCGAAGGACGCTTGATTGGTGGACTATCGGCGGGTGGCTACGGCACCGTGAATTTCATCTTCCAGTACCCGCAGTTATTCGGTGCGGCGGCGGCGCTGAGCCCGGCGGCCTATTCACCTCAACCTCCGGCCAACTCCTCCGGACGTCGGCATCCCGCTTTCCTGGGACCGGATGGTACGTATGATGAAGCCATGTGGCGGCGTCTCAACTATGAGCAGTACCTGGAGGGGTATAAAGCACAGGACCAGGTGGTGCCACTCTATATCAGTACGGGCGACCAGGATGTCTTCGATATCGCCAGCCATGCCGCGACATTGTACCAACGTCTGCATGACTACCAGCCCGAGCAAGTGAAGTACCGGGTTGTGCCCGGGGGGCATCAATGGCGAGTCTGGCGCAGTGAACTGCCGGTGGCGCTGGAGTACATGTTCGACCATCTCGATACGACACCGGTCATTCAGGAGGGGGAGGCGTCATCATTAGGCGCTGTTATCGACGTCTTGCCTGTCAGCAACCAGTGGCGGAACGTTGCCAATGGCGGGAAATTCTCTTTCTCCGGCGGATAGAGGAGATAATAACGACGGTGGCTGTTCAGGCCGGCATCCAGAGGAATGACCAGACGCCCATCTGCCAGTTCTTCCTCGACCAGACAGCGAGCCACCAGTGCGATGCCGATGCCGGACACAGCGGCCTGGATCATATGGGTGGAGAATTCGAAATGCGGTCCGAGTCGCATATACCCCAGTGGCAGTCCTTGTGCCGTGAACCATTGATGCCAGGCTTCGGAACGCACGGCGATCTGCAGCAACAAGTGGTCGATGACATCGCCCGGTTGCCGGATAGGGTATCGTGCCAGTCTGTCGGGACTGGCGACCAGGACCATCTCTTCATCGATCAGGGGATGGGCGATCAGCCCGGGCCAGGGGTCGACACCGACGTTGATGGCGGCATCCATGCCCGACTCGGTGATGTCGTATTCACCGATGCGGGTATGCAAATGGATCATGACACCCGGATGTTGATGGTAGAAATCCTCCAGACCGGGCATCAGCCAGCGAGCACCAAAGGTTGGCAGGGTGGCCAGGTTCAAGGAACTCACCCCTTTGCGGAAGGCGCCGACACGGGCGCTGGCACCGCTGATCCGGGCCAGCGCCGGGGCAATATCCTGAGCGTACATCGCCCCCACTTCCGTCAACCGGATATGTCGGCCGTCCCGCGTAAACAGTTCGACATCGAGTAACTGCTCGAGCGCCTGGATCTGACGGCTGACGGCACTCTGCGTCAGGCTGAGTTCGTCGGCGGCTCGGGTGAAACTGCGATGACGAGCGGCCGCATCGAACGCCAACAGCATCGACGTGGAAGGCGCGAGTCGATGAATGTTCATTCATAAACCTCATGCAAAGGCCAAGTAATTGTCGGTTGTTGCCGGGCTGTTTCGCCGTCAGACTTCCTTAACATCATTCAACGAACAGAGGAAGAGGATGATGTCATCCGAGACATCCACGTTGACAAAGACAGCGACATCACCGGTTCCCCGTCCATCCTGGCTGGCCTCACGACGCCTGAAACGCGTTTTCTGTCTGGACGATTTCGAGCCGGCAGCCAAGCGTTTCTTGCCCCGGCCGATTTTTGGCTATGTGTCCGGCGCCGCCGAAACCAATGTGTCGTACCGTGACAATCGGGCCGTGTTCGATGAATACGGATTCATGCACCGGGTGCTGCGTAATGTCAGTGAGCGTGAACAGTCGATCTCTCTTCTGGGGCGTCGCTATGCGGCCCCGTTCGGTATTGCGCCGATGGGTATCTCGTCATTGACGGGCTACCGAGGCGATCTGGCTCAGGCCCAGGCGGCCGAGCGGGCCGGCATCCCCATGATTCTGAGCGCCTCGTCCCTGATCCGGCTGGAAGAGGTGGTGGAAGCGGCTCCACATACCTGGTTTCAGGCCTATCTCCCCGCTGAGTCGGAACGCATTGCCGCGCTTGTCGATCGCGTCGCCCGGGCGGGTGTCGAAACCCTGGTAGTGACGGTCGATTCGGCCGTCGTCCCCAACCGGGAAAACAATCTTCGTAACGGGTTCAAGACGCCGCTCAGTCCGGATCTCAAGTTACTCTGGGACGGCCTGACCCACCCATCCTGGAGCATGGGCACGTTCGTTCGCACCCTGGTACGTCACGGAATGCCTCATTTCGAGAATAATGCGGCCGAGCGTGGTGCGGCTATCGTGTCGCGCCACGTGGCCCGCGACTTCTCCGGCCGCGAGCACCTGGACTGGGGGGAGTTACGGCGTATTCGCCGTCAGTGGCAAGGGCGCCTGATCATCAAGGGCGTATTGCATCCCGATGATGTTGCCACGGCACGCGATCATGGGGCGGATGGTGTCATACTCTCCAACCATGGCGGTCGACAACTCGATGGCGCCATCTCGCCGATGCGGGTCCTGCCGCAAGCGGTGGACACCGCCGGTGACATGGCCGTGATGATCGACAGCGGTTTTCGGCGCGGTACCGATGTCATCAAGGCATTGGCCTTGGGGGCGCAGTGTGCGTTCGTCGGTCGCCCTTTCAATTACGCGGCGGCGATTGGAGGGGAAGCCGGCGTCGATTACGCCATTCGCATGCTGATGTCGGAAATCCGTGCCGATATGGGCATGCTGGGCATAACCCGTCTGGAGGAACTCGAGCCGTCGATGCTGGTGACGTCACGGATGCATCGCGCTTGAGCCCTTCGTTCAGCCGTTTTCCAGTTCGGCCAGACGACGCTCCAGGAAACGCCGCTCGGGGCCTTGCTGGACCAGTGACAATGCTTGCCAATACCCTTGCCTGGCCTGTTCCACGTCACCCCGGCGGCGGCACAGGTCGGCACGCGCCGCATGCGCCAGATGGTAATCACGGAGCTCCCCGCGAGCCATCAGGGCGTCGATGAGTGACAGACCGGCGGTGGGTCCATCGCGCATGGCAATGGCCACGGCACGATTGAGTGCCACGACCGGTGACGGTGTGATACGCATCAACACATCGTAAAGGCCGATGATCTGCTCCCAGTCGGTTGCCTCGGCGCTGGGCGCTTCTGCATGCACGGCGGCAATCGCCGCTTGAAGCGCGTAGGGTCCGAACCGTCGAGAGGACAGGGCCCGTTCCACCAGTGAAATCCCTTCATCGATCAATGCGCGATCCCATAGCGTACGGTCCTGCTCGTGGAGCAGGATCAATTCACCTTCAGGGGTGGTGCGCGCATCCCGACGCGATTCCTGCAACAGCATCAATGCCAGCAGTCCCGCCACTTCCGGCTCGGGAGACAGCTCGTGCAGTAGCCGGCCGAGCCGGATCGCTTCACCCGACAGATCGGCGCGTGTCAGTGTCTCGCCGAACGAGGCCGAATAGCCTTCGTTGAAGACCAGGTAAATGACGCGCAGTACGCCATCCAGACGCTCCGTCAGGGCTGACGGTTCGGGGAGTTGATAGGGAATGCCGGCATCGCGGATCTTGGCCTTGGCCCGGACGATACGTTGGGCCAACGTCGACGGCGAAATCAGGAAGGCACGTGCCACTTCCTCGGTCGTCAGGCCACAGACTTCCCGCAGCGTCATCGCGACCTGGCCGTCCAAAGGCAGGGCCGGGTGACAGCAGGTGAAGATCAGCCGCAACGAGTCGTCAGCGACGCCCGCGTCATCGATCGGCGTTGTGGTTGTGGTGTGCTCGATTTCCAGTTGGTACGCGATTTCCGCCAGGCTGGCATCGAAACGTGCGCGTCGGCGCAAGTTGTCGATGGCGCGAAAGCGTCCCGCGGAAATCAGCCAGGCGCGAGGGTTGTGGGGAATGCCGTCGCGCGGCCACTGACTCATGGCCGCGGCAAAGGCATCGTGCAGTGCCTCCTCTGCGAGTTCGAAGTCCCGCAACAGACGAATCAGGGTCGCGAGCACCTGTCGTGAATGCTCGCGATAGATCGTCTCGACAATGTCTCGGGTATCTGTCATGGCACCGAACACCTTCAAGCGCTGGTTGCCTTGGCGTGCGATGCCGGTGAGTCGGTGACCAGTTCGCGTGTCGGCCGGACTTCGACGCTGCCGACCCTGGCTGCCGGGATGCCAGCGGCGACGTTCAATGCTTCATTGAGATCGTGTGCCTCGATCAGATAGAAGCCCGCCAGTTGTTCCTTGGTTTCGGCAAAGGGGCCGTCGGTCACGGCGGCCTTGCCGTTTCGCACCCGTACGGTGGTGGCGGACTCCACGGGTTGCAAGGCCTCTGCCGCCAGCATGCGGCCACTCGCCTGCACCGATTCCGCATAGGCCAAGCACTCGCTGTCATGCGGGCTGTCGGGCAGATCATGCAAGGCAGTTTCACGGCTATAGACAAGGCATAGGTATTTCATGGTGATGTCCTGTAAAGGCAGAGAGTCTGATAGGGATCGGTCAGGAGGATCTCTCATGACATAGCGTAGTCGTCTATTGGGGCCGTGTTTCGACAACCGGTGACGAAAGGGGATTGAAAGAGCCGCCTGTCGGCATCATCTTGTTTATTTAGAGGGCTAATTAATTGCACAACCCCCACTGGTAAGGAGTTTCGGTATGGCACAAGCAATCCTTCCACGTATCGGTCTGGGTACCTTCCGTCTCAAGGAACAGGAGGTCATCGACTCGGTGAGTTCCGCACTGGAGCTCGGCTATCGTCATATCGATACCGCTCAGATGTATGACAATGAAGCCGCCGTGGGCAGAGCGATTCGTGACAGCGCCGTTCCGCGCGATGAGATCTTCCTGACCACCAAGATCTGGTACGATCGGCTCAAGGGCGATGATCTGATCCAGAGCCTGGAGGAGAGTCTGGAGAAGCTCGGTGTCGATCATGTCGACCTGGCCCTGATTCACTGGCCGTCACCGAACGATGAGGTGCCGATGACCGAGTACATCGGCAAGCTCAACGAGGCCCGCGAGAAGGGACTGACCAAGCACATCGGGATTTCGAACTTCACCATCGCTCAGGTGGATGAAGCGCTCGGCGTGCCGGGGGGCGAGTACATCGTCACCAATCAGATCGAAGTGCATCCGTACCTGGCCAATCGCAAGCTGGTGGATCACTGTCAATCGAAAGGCCTGCAGGTGACCGGTTACATGCCGTTGGCGGTCGGCAAGGTCATGAAGGAACCGGTGCTGCAGGAAATCGCCAACGAGCACGGCGTGACACCGGCGCAGGTCGCACTGGCCTGGGTCGCAGCGCGCGATATCGTGGTGATTCCCTCATCCACCAGGCCGGCTCACCAGCGTGCCAATCTCGCGGCACTGGACATCGAGCTCAGTGCCGATGAAATCGCCAGGATCGATGCCCTCGATGCCGGAGAGCGTATCGCCAATCCCGATTTTGCTCCCGCCTGGGATGAATGAGGACGTGACCGATTAGGTCGATCGTTATCGGCTGAACCGTCAGAGTCCCGGCCAACGTCTCGAGACGTTGGCCCTTGCATGCGCCGCCAGTGCTGCCATCGCGTTGTCATCGAACCGACACCATTGCCGGTTAACGTCATGGGGACACCTCCGAGGAGGATACGAACCATGACCCGTCAACCGCGTACCCCCCTGACCGATGATGAAGTCGAATATCTTTCACAGCTGGCCAATGGTAACGCCCTGGCACGACAACGAAAGCGTGACCGTGAGCGTCGCGAGCGAGAGAACCGCAGACGTATGAGCAAGTGGTAACGGCCTCGTACGTCATTGAGATACGTCATCACGCATGACGACGCTCGAGTATCAACTTTTCCCCGCTGCTGCCGATAACAGGGGTAGTGCATGGTGAATCGCCGCTGTGGCTGAGCACCATGAGTATGAGATTCCTTAACGGCAGGAGCGTGTCATGCGTTGTCGACTATGGATAGCGTGTCTGGCGTGTTTGTTTCCCAACGTCAGTAGCGCCGATATCAATCTAGGGATGGTGGCCCCCCTGAGTGGTCCGGCGTCGTCTCTCGGCCAGGGGATGCGTGAAGGCATCGAAGCGCATTTCGCCGAGATCAACGCGCAGGGTGGTGTCAACGGCGAAGAGTTGACGCTGGTGACCCGTGACGACAAATATGAACCGTTGCGGTCAGCACCGGCGACGCGCGAGCTCATCGAGGAAGAAGAGATATTGGCTTCGGTGGGGAATGTCGGCACACCCACGGCCATCGTCACCATACCGCTGCACAATCAACATGAGACGCTATTGTTCGGTGCCTTCACCGGCGCCGGCGTCTTGCGCAAGGACCCGCCGGATCGCTATGTGATCAACTATCGTGCCAGCTACGTTCAGGAAACGGCGGCGATGGTCGATGGCCTGCTCGAGGCCGGTATCGAGCCCGAGGAAATCGCGTTCTTCACCCAGAATGACGGCTTTGGCGATGCCGGTTATGCCGGCGGTGTGCAGGCACTGGAACAGGCCGGCTTCGAAGCCACCGATGAACTGGCTCATGGCCGTTACACCCGCAATACCCGCAATGTGCATCAGGCGCTGGCGACCATCCTGCAAGCGCCCACGACACCTCGTGCCGTCATCATGGTGGGTACCTACGGCCCCAATGCCGATTTCATTCGAGAAGCCCGCGAAGACCTCCCCGATGCGCTCTTCCTCAATGTCTCCTTCGTCGGCAGTCAGGCGCTGCTGGACGAACTGGGCGACGACGCAGAGGGCGTCATCATTACTCAGGTCGTGCCACCGCTGGATGCCGACCTGCCCGCCATCGATGCGTATCGGTCGGCGATGGAAGCTCAGGACAGTGATTACGATGCCGACTTCGTCTCGCTCGAGGGCTATCTGGCAGCCTCCTTGTTCGTGAAAGGGCTGGAAGCGGCCGGAGACGATCCCGATCGCGAGGCTATCGTCGACGCCCTCGAAGGACTGGGAGAGATCGACCTCGGCCTGGGCGAGACATTGACCCTGAGTGAGGACGACCATCAGGCCAGCGATGCGGTCTGGCCCACGATCATCGAAGATGGCCAGTTCGAACCCGTCGATTGGTCGACGCTACTGCGTTGATACCGGATACAGGATGCTGCCTCATGAAACGAAGTCTAAGTCTACGTGCCATGCTGATCGGACTGTTCCTGGCTGCGGTGGTCGGCGCCGTGATTCTGGCCGCCACCGGGTTGGCATCGAATCAGCGATTGACCGATTCCCAGCGTTTTCTCACCGACAAGGTCATGCCCCAACAGGATGCCAGCCGGGCGATGAGCGAGGTCCTGGGGGCATTCGACCAGCGCCATGCCAGCCTGGTCAGTGCCGATAGTGAAGAAGAACTCGAGTCCGTTACGGCCCGTGACGATCTCCTCGAGCGTTTCGAATCGGCCGAAGCGCGCCTGACCGAGACCCTGGACAGCGAGCAGGGCTCACGGCTGGATGATATCGCCGCCAACAAGGCGTCCTTGATGGAGGCGGATGAAACGCTGGAAACCCTGCGGTGGGACCATGTGGCACTGGCGACGACCATGGATGAGCGGATTGACGATATGCAGTCGATGATTCGCGATGTCATGGTCAGTGCCGAGGACATGTCGGGGCGTGCCGCCCTGGCCGAGGTACGCAATCAGCGAGAGATCATCGCTCAGATCGGGGACCTGCGCGACGAGGGCTTGACCTTGATTCCCGAATCGGTCCTGGCGGAACTGCTGGACGGCCGGGCCGACATTGCCCAGATCAGCGGGGACGTCCAGACGTCGGTGGCCCTGCTGGCCGATCTCGGACGACAGTTGATGCAGGTCGAGAGTACCGATGCCCTGGTCAACCTGCGTCACAATGAAGTATCACAACAGATCAACAGTACGCAGCAGGCACTGGGGCAGATCGCTTCGGCGCCTCATGCCAGCAGCGAGCAGGTGGAGCGAGCCGAATCGCTGTCGGCGATTCTCGATGACCTCGATGAATTGATGATCAGTGGCAACCGTTCGGTCTATGCACTGCGTCAGCAGCAACTGGAACTGCGTCATGACGAGCGCGAGGCCCTGGCGGCCGTTGAAACGGCCTCGAACGGGATGCGTGACGCCTTCGATGCGCTTCAGGACTACACCGCCGCCACTGCCGAGAAGGCGGTAGCGCAGTCGCAAAGCCTGGCCCAGGCGGGTCGCTATCTGCTGATCGGCGTGACCCTGGCCGTCATTATCGTACTGGCCGTGTTCGGCTGGCGGACGATGGTGCGGGTACTGGGGCCGCTGGCCCAGATGCGTCGCCAGATGGAGAACATCAGCGGCAAGGCCGGAGAAAACAGCGATCTGTCCATGCGTCTGGAGCTGGCGCGTGATGACGAGATCGGTCGTACCGCTCAGGCATTCAATCAGATGATGGGCACCTTCGAGCGCATCGTGGCCAAGATTCGAGAGGGGGCGGGCAATATCGCAGCCAACAGCCGCCAGATCGCGACCGGCAACGATGATCTGTCGCAACGGACCGAGGAGCAGTCGTCCTCGTTGGCGGAAACCGCGTCGAGTCTTGAGGAGATCACAGCCACCGTCAAACAGACGGCCGATTATGCACATCAGGCCAGGGATGCCAGCAGCGAAGTCGATCAGCGAGCGCATGCCGCGGGTGAGGTCGCGGCGAAAACCAACTCGGCGATGGCCGAGATTCGTGGCTCGAGCGAGAAGATCACCACGATCGTCGGTGCCATCGACGATATCGCCTTCCAGACCAACCTGCTGGCCCTCAATGCCTCGGTCGAGGCGGCCCGGGCGGGCGAGCAAGGGCGCGGTTTTGCCGTCGTGGCTGCCGAAGTGCGCAAGCTCGCCCAGCGCAGCGCCGATGAAGCCGGCAAGATCCGGGGACTTGTCGACGACAGTGTCGATAAGGTCGGTGAAGGCGCCAAGCTGGTGGAATCGACCAGTACCCAGCTTCAGGAGATCATCAACAGCCTCGAAAGTGTGTCTCGCTTCGTCGGCGAGATTGCCGACGCCACTCAGGAGCAGTCCACCGGTATCGAGGAGATCAACCGGGCGGTGGCTCAACTCGATCAGGTCACCCAGCAGAATGCGGGCCTGGTTCAGGAGGCGTCTTCCGCCAGCCACGCCCTCGATGAGCAGGCGGCGGAGATGCATGCGCTGGTCAGCCGGTTTCGGGTCAGTGAACAACACGGCCACTCGACGGACCTCATGTCACTGTTGCACCTGGAGGATGACAAGGTGGAACGGGAGTGAACCGTTCCACCAGAGCATATCAGAGGTGCATTCCCGCAGGGGGTATCTTAAGGTCGAGGGGCTGACGACGTTTCACGAAAGGACGGAGCCATCATGATACGTACCCTGTTGGTCACCTCGGAGGGGGAATCCCTTGCGGGCGGTGAAGAGCTCATTGAACGCTGGCGCGCCGATGACGGTAGTCACATATGGATCGATATGCAGGGCGAGCCGATGGAGCGTGAGCGGTTGCTGCTGGAGACGTTCGAGTGCCACCCCATGGCCATCAACGACGCCCATCGCGACCGCCATCCGCCCAAGATCGAGGAGTTCGAGACCCATACCCTGATCATCTATCGTGGAATCTCCTCCTTTGATGCGGAACTCAATTATGCGCCGCAGCAGATGTGCTTTTTCATCAGCGATCGCTACCTGATCAGTCTCCACCCCGGCGAGGCGCTCAGCATCGAACGGCTGTTCGGAAATGAAGGCAACGCGCTACTGGGACGATCCCCCGAGCATGTGGCGCTCAAGATCATGTACATCTCCGCCGGCTTCTACCTCGACAGCCTGCTGGAGTTCGAGACCGAACTCAGCGATCTGGAAGATGAACTCCAGGAGGCCGGCACCGACAAGCTGATGCGTCGTATCATCAGCTACAAGTCACGGCTTGTGAAGATGCGGCGTATCTTCAACTATCACAAGGGCATCACTCAGGAACTGACCGCGTTCGATTATCACCATCTCTCGCGAGAGGAACCGGAGACGCTGCATGCCATCACGGATGTCTTCGAGCGTTTCGAGCGTCTCTATACGCTGACCCAGATGTACTATGATATCTGCGGTGACCTGATCGACGGCTACATTTCCATCTCGTCCCACCAACTCAATATCACCATGCGCGTGCTGACCGTCATCACGGCGATTTTCGTGCCCATGACGTTTCTGGCAGGCATCTATGGCATGAACTTCGAGCACATGCCGGAACTCGCTTTCCGCTATGGCTACTTCATTCTGCTCGGGGTCATGCTGATCATGGGGATCGGGCTGCTGTATGTCTTCCGGCGCAAAGGCTGGCTTTAGGACCTGCCGGGCTGAATGTCCGTATGACGGGGAGATAACCCCGGCTTATTGGTAGCATAGGCACGACACATCATCACGTGTTGGACAGGGTCCCGCTTTTCTATCTATACCTTTAATACGTGACAGGCACGCCGCCCATGCAGGTGGCGTGCGACCATGGCGTATGTCTTCAGCCGACGAGTCAGCCCATTCAGGCGTTGCGCAGGAAGAGCAGCGTGTCATCCGTCGGCATTCGAGTAGTCAAAAAGGAGGAGCGACCGTGACGAACGATAACCGTAAGCCCACCACCAACGATGCCGGGATCCCCGTTTCCAGCGATGAACATTCGATGACGGTAGGGCGCGATGGGCCGATCGTGCTCCATGATCATTACCTCATCGAGCAAATGGCGAATTTCAACCGTGAGCGGATCCCCGAGCGTCAGCCACACGCCAAGGGGGGCGGTGCCTTCGGTCATTTCGAAGTAACCAACGATGTCAGCAAGTATACCAAGGCGGCCGTTTTCCAGCCGGGCACCAAGACGGAGACGTTGCTTCGCTTCTCCACCGTGGCCGGTGAGAGGGGCAGCCCGGATACCTGGCGCGATCCGCGCGGCTTTGCACTGAAGTTCTATACGTCGGAAGGCAATTTCGACATGGTCGGCAACAACACGCCGGTCTTCTTCCTGCGCGATCCGATGAAGTTCCAGCACTTCATCCGTTCACAGAAGCGCCGGGCGGATACCAACCTGCGCGACCACGACATGCAGTGGGACTTCTGGACGCTCTCGCCTGAGTCCGCCCACCAGGTGACCTGGCTGATGGGGGATCGAGGTATTCCCAAGAGCTGGCGCCACATGAACGGCTATTCCAGCCATACCTACATGTGGGTCAACGCCTCGGGTGAGCGTTTCTGGGTCAAGTATCACTTCAAGACAGATCAGGGCATCCAGTGCCTCACTCAGGAAGAAGCCGACCGGCTCGCCGGGGAAGACGGCGATTACCACCAGCGCGATCTGTATAACGCCATCGAACGTGGTGATTACCCGAGCTGGACGCTGTACATGCAGGTCATGCCGTTCGAGGAAGCGGAAACCTATCGCTTCAACCCCTTCGATCTTACCAAGGTGTGGCCGCATGAAGACTATCCGCTGATCGAAGTCGGCCGACTGACGCTGGACCGCAATCCGACCGATTACCACACCGAGATCGAACAGGCCGCTTTCGAGCCCAACAACATGGTACCGGGCACCGGTGTCAGTCCCGACAAGATGTTGCTGGCGCGGGTGTTCTCCTATGCCGATGCGCATCGGGCTCGCCTGGGTGTGAACTACAAGCAGATCCCAGTCAATTCACCCAAAGTACCGGTGCATAGTTACAGCAAGGACGGCGCGATGCGGGTCCAGAACGTCTCCGACCCGGTCTATGCGCCCAACTCCAAGGGCGGGCCGCATGCCGATAGCGAAAGCTTCCCGGAAGCGGCCACCTGGAGCGCCAGCGGCGAGTTCGTGCGTGATGCCTATACCCTGCGCAAGGATGACGACGACTGGGGGCAGGCGCATACGCTCGTTCGTGAGGTGATGGACGATGCCCAACGCGACCGGCTGGTCTCCAACGTGTCGGGCCACCTCTCCGATGGCGTGAGTCAGCCCGTGCTCGAGCGTGCCTTCGAGTATTGGCGCAATATCGACAAGGAGGTCGGCGATCGCATCGCCGAGGCCGTCAAGAGCGGTAAGTAAACCACCCACCGGTCCGGCCCGTCATCGATACGGTGATGGGCCGGCCATCACTCCAGGCGCGCCTCCAGCGCCGTCAGATAATCCCTGATACGAGCGGCATTAGTACCGGCATCGCCACGTCCCAGTCGCGATGCGGAGCGCATGTCGACACGCACTTGCCCATCGTTGTCGGTCAGGCGAATGACCACATCATCCTCGAATCCGAACCAGGTCGTCGTGGCAGTGGCCTCGAGCGTGTCGTCGCCGGCCTGCGCTAGTGACCAGCCCCGGTCACGCATTTCGGCTTCCGCCGCCTCGCGCACGTTGTCGAGTGACGCATTCAAGACAATGGGGCCGATGTCGGGATAGGCCTCGAGTTGTTGCTGAGCCGTCTCTTCCCCCGGGTAGTCCACGGCATTGGGGGCGGCTTCTCGGGCCTCCGCGACGGCGTCGAACGCCGGCGGGTTCTCGGTATCGGTCGTAATGTCGTGAATGGGAGGGGCATCCTGGGCGCGTTGCCAGTGCAGCCAGGGCACGGCCAGGAGACCGAGGCAGGCGATGATCACCAGTCCGCTGGCCACGGCCGGCCGGGCACGCCGACAGATCACGGCGACAAGCAGGGCGATGATCGCCACTATGCCCGCACCGATCGCGAAATAGGCGCCACGACGCAGCATCTCGAAGGCGTCGCCCAACGCGACCCACTCCATCCGATAGGCCGGACCGGCCATGCCCATCAGCAGGGCAGCCAGTACAAGAAGCACGACCGCCAGCGTTCCCATGATCAAGGGGAATCGACCACCACGTTGTCTCGTTGCCATTGCCGTGCACTCCCGTCATCCACCATTCACATGTCCATGCTGTAGCGTAAACCACAGCGGCGAGGACGCCTATTGTCTTCCGAGAATGGTAGGTTATGCTCATTGGAACAAGGCGTTGCAATCAGAGGGATAGCGATGGACCCGTTCATGCAAGCGGCAATCGACGAGGCGCGACAGGGCCAGGAGGAGGGCGGGATTCCGATCGGCTCGGTAATCGTCCATGACGGACGGATCATCGGCCGCGGACACAACCGCCGCGTTCAACGGCAGAGTGCGACCCTGCACGCCGAGATGGATGCCTTCGAGAATGCCGGCCGTCAACCTGCCGCCGTCTATCGTGATGCGGTGCTCTATACCACGCTTTCCCCCTGCGCCATGTGCACCGGCGCGATCCTGCTCTACGGCATTCCGCGTGTCGTCATTGGCGAGAACCAAACCTTCATGGGCGAAGAAGCGTTGCTGAAAACGCGTGGCGTCTCGGTGGATGTCCTGCAGGATTCACAGTGCATCGAGATGATGGAAGCCTTCATCGCTGCCAAGCCCGAGTTGTGGAACGAAGATATTGGTGTCTAGCGCACAGGAGCTTTCCGATATGATTCACGATCCCACCGATCGCATTGCTCTCGATCCTCACACCCGGCGTGTGCAGATCCGGGCCGGCGAGACGCTGGTTGCAGATACACGACAGGCCATCGAGCTTCGTGAAACTGACTATCCTCCCCGGCAATATCTCCCCCGTGACGATGTGTCCATGGAACGGCTGGTCCGCTCGGAGACAGTCACTCACTGCCCCTTCAAGGGCGATGCCAGTTATTACAGTATTCAGCTCGATAATGGAGAAATGCTCTTCGATGTCGCCTGGAGTTACGAGCAACCGTTCGCTGCCATGGCGGCAATCGAAAACCGCATCGCATTTGATGCTACGCGTATCGAGGAGGTTGTGGGTAACAGAGCGTAAGCAAGGGACTGCCCAGCTTGGCAATGACGCTTCGTGTACATTTTTCTTCTGTTGAAGAAGGTGAATGTCAAACTTCCGAGGCGGGGGAGAATAGCTTGTAATAGTAACAATTGATGGCTACCCATTCGAGAAAACACTTGAGTGCCCCTGACCCAGAATTTAGGTCGTTACGGGTCAGGGCATGGCCACGTGCAGAGGTCAAGGTGTGTCTGCTGATGCCGTAAGCCGGTCAGAGTTTGTAGGGGTCCTCTGCCAAGCCCAGACCACAATGAAGGTTGTGAGCAGTAATGCACTCCCAAAAATAATCATGGCCTGTAACACTCCGTAGCGATCGGCCAAAATACCGCTCGCAATCACAGGAATAGAAAAACCAACATATGCATAGACAAAAAGTCCTGCGGATGCTCGAGCACGGTTTTCAGGTGCTCGTATAGAGAACTCCGATAACGCCGCCAGATAGCTAAATCCATAACTGGCCGCACTCGTGACAGCAGCCCCGACAAGCACTAGCAAAATCGAGTGACTCCAACTGCCGGCAAGTAATGCCGCATATCCGGTGGGGACCAGAAAGAAGCCGAGCCCGAGTGCTGTGGGGTTGCTTAGGCGTCTTGCTAGGGGCTGGCACAGGAAGCCGACGAAAATAGCAAGGAAAATCACTAAACCAGTCCAGTTGCCCAGACCATGCAGCTGTAGTTCCAAAGGAACGACTGCAATTGTCATTCCTGTGGCGGACCACGCTACCCCCATCGCGGCGCCATATGGCCAAGTGCTGGATGGAAATACGGGTAGTCGGAGTAGGGATACCTCTTTGGGGTCATCGCACCGTGGCAGTTTGGTGGCAAGGATCGCCAGCAGTGGAACAGCTACGAAGAGTAATGCGAAGCTAAAGGGAAAGAAGGTTTGCCCCTGTAGGGATAGGCTAATGCCTGTCGCCAAGGCCCCGCCTCCGAATCCCAACGTAGTCGAAGAGGTGATGATAAGGGCTGCACGCTTTACTTGGTGCTCCTCCATGATCTCAGTCATGTAGGCAGTACCAGCTGTTGTAGCCAGCCCAGTGCCAATTCCGAGGCAACATCTCGCTAGTACCAGCGAAACCCAGCCCGGTGCCACAACGAGTGCAAGAGTACCGAGGCCCCCGAGAATAAGAGCGATGATAACAGGGGGTCTGCGCCCTATCCTGTCTGACAGGCCGCCGATAAACATCAGTGTAGGCATTAACCCGGCGACATATGCTGCAAAAGACAATCGTCACAGCCGTTGCTCCCATCGAACTTTCAGCTGTATAGGCGCTATAGAGCGGAGCCTGAAGGTTGACCGCGAAGGTGACTGTGAAGAGGCACAATGAAAGCAGGATGACTGCAATGGATCGTGGCATCGGAAACCCTCCCTAGTTGCGAGCCTAAGGAAGTTTGTCACCGAATTTTTTCTGATACAATTTTTTTATTGTACTAATTACACTCAACCAAAGCATTCAGTGACCAAGATGCCAAAGATCCGTTACCTACAACTCGCTGACACCATTGCAACGAGGATTCACGAGGGGGATTTAGCGCCTGGAGAGAAGCTTCCCACTCATCGGCAATTTGCACAGGATCATGGAGTGGCCTTGGCAACTGCGACCCGCGCATATCGTGAGCTAGAAGATCGAGGCTTGATTGTCGGGGAGCACGGTAGGGGTGTTTTTGTTAAAGACCCTAGTGTTCCCCTAACTCTTGGCGTTGAGCAAACTGCCGCTGACGGCCTGGTGGATCTTGTATTCAACATGCCCGGGGCTGATTGTGATGTGGAGTTCTTGCGCTCCGGCCTTAAGCGTATAGCTGCGGCCGGGGATCTGGAAGCTATGCTGCGTTATCAGCCGCATGGCGGGCGGCCGCATGAGCGCAAGATCCTCGCCGATCACCTGGCAAAGACCTTGGGGGCGTTCTCCTGGGACCAGTTCCTGATCGTCTCCGGTGCCCAGCATGGGCTTTCAACTGTTGTGCTCGCGCTGTTCAAAACAGGCGAAGTCGTAGCTACTGATGCCCTGACATATACAGGTTTTAAGACAGTAGCTGCCTTGCACGGGCTCAACTTGACGGCGGTAGCCTCGAGCGAGGGCATGATGGATCCAGATGATCTCGATCGGCTGTGTCGATGTGGAAAAATCAGAGCCGTTTATCTGATGCCCACAGTCCATAATCCCCTCGGTACCGTGATGAGCGAGGAACGAAGGCGCCAGATCGTGGCGGTAGCCCGCAGGCATGATCTCATCATCATCGAAGATGCAGCCTATGCATTTCTTGAGCCTTGCCCTCCCGCGAGCCTTCTTGAGTTCGCACCGGAGAGAACCTTCCATGTCGGTGGCTTTTCGAAGAGCATTGGTACTGGCTTACGTCTCGGATATGTCATCGCTCCGAAGGACCATGTGGATGAGCTCTCACTTGCTATCAGAGCCACGACTTGGAATGTCCCAGCTATTATTTCGGCATTGATCATTGGCTGGATCGAAGACGGTACGCTTGAGAGGTCTGAGGAGAACCGACGGCGTGATGGGGCCTACCGACAGCAGATCTGTCGTGAGCACCTACAGGGTATTACGGTCATATCACACAGAAACGCAAGCTTTGCCTGGTTGCCACTCGACAGCAGGCAACGAGCCGAGCCGATTATCACCAGACTGATCGCCAAGGGTTTTGCGGTTTCAGGAGGAAGCGCTTTTGCTGTGACCGAGGCCGTACCGCAGGCCCTTCGCGTGGCGTTTGGTGGTGTGAAAGAGGATCAGCTCCGGAAGGCGCTTGACTGTGTTCGCGAGGAAATGCTCCGTGCCCAAGAGGATCTTTAAGTTGGTGGCGATATCAGACTGTGACTTTACCCCGGGGGGAGCGCGCTCGACTGCCACTCGACCTAGCCGATGTTGCTCGTCAGGCGGAATGGTAAGCTCTGGTCAAGGAAGCCGAGTCAGTGCTGCGATAGAGAACGTCTCTCTCATCATCCGAGACGCGGTTCTGTTTTTTGAAAGCCAATTTGTAGATGGACTTTCTCTGTAGTCTTGCTTGCTGGCCGTGAGACTGGCCCATGCTTCATGGCATCTCCTTGAGTGGAAGCGGGGCAAGGCGATCTATGACCATTGCATGTCGATGGTGGAGCCGGTATTTGGCAGCATCGCGTTTGATGCCACGCGTATCGAGGAGGTCGTGGGTCACAGAGAGTGACGAGAGGGTTTGCCTGCTAGTCGATATCGAACTTGGCTGATGGTCAACATTCAAGGAGGATGCGCCCATGGCATATACGGAGCATGATGTTGGCTCGCACGGACACAGTGGCGGGGATGACTCATGGTCGGCCCCTGATGATGGCGGCGCCGATACGGGGCCGATCGTACTGGGGCTGGTGCCGGCTCCCGAACTACCCGCCGAGTTGGCTGACAAGATCGCTGGTCAATTACCTGAATTGCTTGCCAATTACGTCGACAACCGATACGAGTGGAGTGTGCGCGTCGTTGTCGATCCGGTAACCGGAGGCGCGGAAGACTTCGCCTCCATCCTGGATAAGACCCGTGAGTATAAATCCTCCTACCGATGGGATTATGCCGTCTGCATTACCGACTTGCCGATCCGTAAGAGCGAACGGTATGTCGTCGCTGAAGCGAGCAAGGCCTATGGGGTCGGCTTGATTTCATTGCCGACGTTCGGCGCCACATCCAAACGACGTCGTCTGCGGGAAGCCATTCTGCAGCTGGTCAACGAGATGCGCCACGGCAGTTCGGAAGCGGCGCGTACACGTCAGGAGCGGCAGACGGAAAAGTCCGACAAGGTGGACGTCAGTCTGCGTGGCAAGGGCGCATGGAAGCTGTTTGGACGACATGTGTATGAAGTCCTGTTTCCCATTCGGCGTATCTCTTACACGGATAGTCAGGGCCCGATCGATGTGCGTTTCATCGCAGATTCCCGGATCAATGGCAATCTGCGCATCCTGACGGGCATGGTACGGGCCAACCGTCCCTGGAAAATATTCCCGGCATTCAAGAGCATCATTGCGGTGGCATTTGCCACGGGTGCCTACGGGCTCATGTTTCCCACACTATGGCAACTCAGCGACCATTATGGTGGTTGGCGGCTGATTGCATTGATGTCAGTTGCGTTGGTCGCGATGGTGGCATGGATCATCGTTGCCCATGGCTTGTGGGAAAGGGTCGGCAAAGCCTCCTCACCGTATATCGCCGGACTCTATAATGTCGTCACTATCCTGACCCTCATGGCTGGCGTCATCTTTTACTACGCGATTCTGCTGATGCTTTTCAGTCTGGCAGTACTCGTTTTCATTCCCGCCGATATGCTGGAATCGGAGCTGGGCAGCCGCGTGGGAATCGACAACTATTTCGTCCTGGCCTGGCTCGCGACCTCCATTGCCACGATTGTCGGCGCCATCGGTGCCGGTCTCGAGGATGAAGAAACGGTGCGTAATGCAACGTATGGGTATCGGCAGAAACAACGTAATGAAGAGGCCAGGCGAACCGCTCAGGAGGAAATGCGACAGGATGGATAACCGGTCGGACACGGTAGCGGCGATTTTAGTCATTTATGGAATCAAGGAACACCTGAATCCGGTCAAGGCTCAGCTCTCCGAGGTCATTCACGGATGCATGCAGTCCGTGCTCGGCATGCCGGAAGACAAGCGTGCCATCGTTTCATCCCGCTGGATGCGGAGGATTTTTATTACCCGGGCGGCAGAACACCAGCCTACACTGTCATTGAGATCAACATGATCCAGGGTCGCGCTCCCGAGACCCAGAAAGCTTTGATCAAGGAGCTCTTCAGCAAGATTGAGTCCGTGGTTGGCATATCATCCGTGGATACAGGTCGCTTAAGTACGTTCCCGGCCTGGCGGCCGTCCACCGGACGCCCCTGACGGGATGCCGCTAAACACAAGCGTTGGGTGGATCTTGCTCTCGTCGATATCTCCAGAAGCGCCGCGTGTGCCATGGGAGAACACTGTATGAGTCAGAAGAAAGACATTGATTACCAAGCGGTTACCGCGCGCCAAAAGGAGGTCTGGGCCACAGGCGACTTTCACGAGATCGCACGGCAGAACATCGTCATGGCCGAAGCCCTCTGTGCGGCGGTAGATCCCCACGGAGGCAATCGAGTGCTGGACATCGCCTGCGGAAGTGGAACTGCAGCACTGGTCGCCGCACGGAGGTACTGCGAAGTTGCGGGTGTTGATTACGTTCCGACACTGGTTGAACGGGCCAAGCGTCGAGCTGCCGCCGAGGGCTTCGATGTGGACTTCCGTGTGGCCGACGCACAGGCCTTGCCGTTCCAGGACGCAAGCTTCGACGTAATACTATCCGTCTACGGCGTGCAGTTCGCCCCGGATCAGGAGCGAGCGGCGTCGGAGATGCTGCGGGTCTGTCGCCCGGATGGCAGGATCGGCCTAGCCACGCCGATATCGAAAGGCTGGAGCGGAGACTTCTTCGCCACGATTGCAAAGTACATGCCCCCGCCGCCCGGTATCAATCCGCCGTTGCGTTGGGGTACCGAGGCCGGCCTCGACGAGCTGCTCGGAGCCGGCACGAGTTCCATCGACAGCGAGGAGTGTACGGCCCTGCAGTACTACCGATCCGTTGACCACGCGGTCGACGTATTTCTCAACTATTTCGGCCCAGCTATCCGCGCGTCCAGTGCGTCCAGTGAGAAAGCCCGCGACAGTCTCCGTAGAGACCTGCATGAGGTGTTTAGCCGCTACAACCGCGCGTTGGACGGCACGGCAGTTGTCGAAAACCGATACCTCCTGACGGTAGCCACCCGTGCCTAGGCGTGGAAAGAAATGGTTCTAGAACATTGACTCAGATGATCCGCCCAACAAACGCATGCAGCCGACGGCTGAACGTGGCGGCTGATGCGTACCGTTATGTCCTAAAGCAGATGCCCCTCAGGCAACATACGACGGCGAAGGAATGCTGAATAGTTTGCAGGACGTTCGTCTTTACGTACGTACCCAAAGGCGTACAATTGGTAGAAAGTTGAACACGCAAGAGGTGCGTCATGACCGGAATTACAGCAACCGAGGCGCGCAGCAACCTATATCGGTTGATTGACGAGACCGCCGAGTCTCACCAGCCAATTGTCATCATGGGTAAGCGGAACAAGGCCGTCCTGGTTTCCGAGGAAGACTGGTCTGCAATTCAGGAAACACTTTACCTGCTCTCCGTACCAGGTATGCGGGAGTCTATTCGTGAGGGGATGGAAACCTCTGTGGATGAATGCGATGAGGAGCTGGACTGGTGACATGGAAGTTGGTTTACACCAAACAAGCTCAGAAAGATGCAAAGAAGTTGGCCTCCAGCGGCCTCAAACCAAAAGCTCAGGAACTGTTAGCGCTGATAGCGGACGATCCATACCGCAAGCCGCCTCCGTTTGAGAAGCTCATTGGTGACCTTGCGGGTGCCTATTCACGCCGCATCAATATTCAGCATCGTCTGGTTTACCAGGTGCTCGACGACGAGCGGGTGGTGAAAGTTATCAGGCTCTGGAGCCACTACGAATAATACAGAACCAGCCGATGTTGCCGGACAATTTTCCCACCGCTGCGCGGTTCCAAAATTGCCGCAAAGCTCCGCGTTAGCCACAAAAAGGTATTTCTGTATGTCTTCACCGCAAGTTGGGGTCGGTGTTCTAATCATTCAGAACGGATGTGTACTTCTTGGAAATAGTCAGTGTCTGTCGTGAGGGTTTTACCCGATTCCTCTCCCAGAAAACCGACTTGAGGAAATTCACGGCGAATTTCAGTGATGATGGCTTGTTCTGCACGTAAGTCGTAGTGTGTGACGAAGTCAGAGGCGCCTTTGTACTGGAAGTCGATGTCGTCATCACCCTGGAAGCCTTCCCTCAGAATGCGCCCGGCGACACGTGCCGCCTGCTTGACCACTTCGGCCAGAGCTATCTCGCGTTCATTGAGCATGCTGCCTCCTGGTAACGACATGAGGGGGTCAATGCCATGGTAGCAGCGGAAGTGTGGCGGTTTGATAACAGGGAGAAGGACTGGATCGCTTTGAGTGGAAGCGGGGCAAGGCGATCTATAGCCATTGAAGGTCGATGGTGGAACTGGCGTTTGGCAGCATTTGTCCCACGAGGCGATTGCACACCTTCAGCGAAGGGACAGGGCTAGTAGCTATACTGCTTTCTGCACCACCTTGAAAAGCTGGCAATTTGAGAGTGCGTTCAGGAGGTCGAGAGGATGCCGGAGCTCTACTTGATGCGCCATGCCAAGGCGAAGCAGGCTCGTGGCGACATGACCGATCACCAACGGCCGCTGAGTCGGCGCGGCGAGAGGCAGGCGGCGGCCATGGCCCAAGCCCTGCGAGGGTGGAACGCCCTGTCAGGCGAGATCCTCGTCAGCAGTGCGCAGCGCACGCGCGAGACGCTGGAGGGAGTGGAAGCCCAGCTGTCCGAGACCCTGACCGAGCGAGCCGCTTTCCACGATACCCTCTACACCTTCGACAAGCAGCCGCTACTCGAATGGTTACGTGAACGTCCGGCTGAAGTCGAGCGGGTGCTGATCATCGGCCATAACCCGGCGTTGGAGACGCTCGCGCGCTGGCTCTGCCGCGACGCTCCGGAGTCGCTGCCGACTGGTGGCATGCTGCACATATCACTGCCTGACGTCCCCTGGCAGTTGCTGGAGAAGCACAGCGCCGAGCAGGTCAGCCGCCTGGTACCTGCCGAAGCAAGCCATGCGCTCTTCAAGAAACAGACACCCAAGGCACCCGATCTCGACGAGGCCAGTCTCTCCCAACGAATCCTCGGCCTGCTGAACCACTATTACCGGCGGGTCAGAGCTCTGGAGCCCGGGGTGATCGCCGGTCTCGATCCCGAGTTCCTGCACCAGTATCGCGTCAATCTGCGCCGCAGTCGCGCGATCGGCGAGTCGTTGCAGGCCACCACCAAGGTGCCCGGCCTGAAGAAGGCGCTCAAGCGGCTAAAGCGACGCGCTCAGGCCACTAGCGACCTGCGCGACCTGGACGTGTTCCTGGAGAGTCTGAGGCAGACACCGCCGCCGCTGGCGGAACACGTCCGCAACGATCTCGTTGACTGGCTGAATGCCCAGGCGGAGGAACGACATGCGATGCTGTGTCGACAGTTGGCGGAGCCCGACTACGCCGAGGACATGCGGCGTTGGGAAGATGTTCTCGCGTCCAAGAAACTGAGCAAAGCGCTGCGTAAGCTCAAGTCGGCACGCGTGGAGGCGGTGCTGGCCGATCGTATCGCGCGCCACGATTGCGATCTGGGGGCGCTCACCCTCGAATCCGATGACGCTGCCTTCCACGAGCTGCGCAAGACGGTCAAGCGCATCCGCTATCTGGCTGAGTTGGATCCCGTCCGTAACAAGGCATTCCTGGCGGGCCTGAAGCGGCGCCAGACCCTGCTCGGTGACCTGCAGGACATGTGCACCCGCCAGGCCTGGGTCCAGGCCTTCATCGATGCCGCCGGTGAGGCGTCCGAGCGGCGTCAAGCCTGTGCCGACTGGCTGGCCGCGCTGGAGGCGGAGAAGCAGGCGCTACGCGAGGAGATCATCGCGCTGGAGCCGCTGGCCAGAGCAGAGGAGTCTCTTGAGCACTGACCAGCCTATGGATCGCATCTGATTGACACTTCCCCGTGTTCGAGAGAGGCTAAAGAGAGCGCCGCATAGGCGTCCCCGTCCGCGGAAAGGGCTGCGCCCATCGTTTCACATCGATGTTTCCATACGACTCCCAGCCTGGCTGGCGGACACAGGCGCATGGAGGGAATCGTATGACGACGCCCCGGTCTGACGCCACGTCACACGGCCGTTTCAACCTCGAACAGCAGCGCAAGCGCGCCAAGGAACTACTCAAGGCAGCGCGAGCTGACGATCCGGACGCCCTGGTGCGGATCCTCCGCCACATCCCGCCGCGTGAGACGCCCTTGCGACTCACCGATACCCAGTTCGTAATTGCGCGCGAATGCGGCTTCCCCAGTTGGCCCAGGCTCAAGGCGCATATCGAATCGCTGGATGTCTCGCGGCGCCTGGCTGCCGATCGCGGCGACCGTGATATGGCCACCCTGCATATTCGCTGTGGATCGGATATCGAGCATACCCTGCGTACCGCCGGCTTCATCGGGGATTTCCTGGAGTTCTCCGACCCCTTCTGTATCGGTCCGCTGCGTGACCTGCCTCCCAATGAACTGTTGCGCCTGCGCGCCGGTTTTCTTGCGGAAGTTTCCGGCATGGCCGAGCGAGATGCCCTGGCGCGGCTGCGCAAAAGCTACGAGACATTGAACGGTCTGGATCGCTACGAGCGGGTAGTACTGTGGTTCGAACATGACAGTTACGACCAACTGCTGCTGGCCTTCCTGTTGCACCACCTGCATGCAAACACGCCCACGGCCAGAATTGAGCTGGTAGCGGTGGAGGCGATACCCGGCGTGGAGCGCTTCATCGGCATCGGCCAACTCGCCCCTGACCTGTTGGCCTGGCTATGGCGACAGCGCAGGTCAGTGGAGGTGCCTTTGCTTGAGCTGGGAACGCAAGCCTGGGCGGCGCTAACGGCCGAGCGCCCCGAACCCTTGGAAGCGCTGGTCAACACCGGTACGCCGGCCCTGCCGATGATGGGCAAGGCGCTCGAACGCCATCTGCAGGAACTGCCAGAACCAGACACCGGCCTCGGCCTGACCGAACGCCTCACGCTCGAGATCGTACGCGATCACGGCCCCTTACCAGTCGGCAAGGCGTTTTCCTACCTGATGCGCGAGTACGAACCGTTACCCTACCTGGGCGACCTGATGTTCTGGTGGTTGATCCAGCCGTTGGTCACGGCACCGCAACCGGCGCTCGACATCACTGATACCCACTTGGAATGGCCCCACCGCCGACTTGCCTTGATGGACCTGGGCAGGGAAGTGCTCGCAGGGCGACGTAATTGGCTGGCGTATGCTCCCGGCGCGCGATGGGTGGGCGGTATTCGAATTTAAATGCTATGGCTGCCTGGTAGATACACCTTACAAGTTCAGCAGCGCCGCGATGAAGCAGCCGCAAGCGACTGTCGAGGCGACCGTGCGCACATGGTTCCAAAAGGTCCACGCCTTCAGGTAGCGCCTCCAGACGTCGTCTGCATCGCCATCGCCAGTTGCCTTGGCTCTCGCCAGTTCGTTGTTGAGAGGCACGTTGCCGAGCAGGGTGACACCGAACATGCCGGCGACGTAGATCACACCGCCAAACAGCATCGGCACCGCCCCCGGCTCGCTCCAGCGCAGCAGGGAGAGAGCCGCGAGCACCGCGCCGACAATCGTCGTGCCGAAGAACAGCGGCATAAACAGCGAGCCGAGGATCACCTTGTTGATCTCGTTCATGGCGGCCATACCAGCGCCCGGGTCGATACGACCGAGCGCCTTCATGATGAAGGCCGAAAAGGCGAAGTAGAGTCCGGCGATGAGACCACAGCCGATGGCGGAAAACCAAAGCAGCAACGACAGCATGGCACTTGCCTCCCTCAAGTTATGGGTGTCGCCCCGTCAGCTCGCGGCCTCTTGCTTGGCCATGCTCGCTGGATCCATCCAACCATTTTCTTCTAGTCGGACGGGATATGATGATTTCGACAGTCCAGGCAAGGATGGCCTGGCATTGGCCGGGTGTGTGGCAGAAGCAGGCATCGCTTTCTTACGCTCCGAGCGTCGCGTCTCAGACTTTCCGCAATAATGTCCAAGTCTTCCCTTGAGGTTCGGCATAAGCTATCTCTGTAAGGTGTTCAGGGAGGTGTGGCATGACGAAAACATCCAGCCGGTTCGACTACTTCAAGAGTCGACAAATACCCGAACTCACGGTGCTCCAGGCGGCGCTGAGCGATTTCAGCTACGATCGTCATGCCCATGAGGAGTACGCCTTCGGCGTGACCCTTGCCGGACGGCAGGATTTCTTCAGTGGCGGGCAGTTTCATCGCAGCCCGCCCGGTAACGTCATCCAGTTCAATCCCGAGCAAGTGTACGATGGGCACCCGGGCGACGACAGCACGCTGGGGTATGTGATGATCTACGTGCCCACCTCCCAGCTCGAGGCATCGTTCGCCGATGCGGCGGGATGCGAGCGGGCCGCCCGATTCAGGGCCAGCGAAACCCTGCTGGCGGACCCCGAGCTACGCCAGGCCATTCTCGAGCTGGCGCATCTGGTGACCCACCAGGCGGGCACCCGCATCGATCAGGAGCACGCCTTGCATCGCATGGCAACGCGCCTGGTGCAGCGTGCCGGCCAGTTCCAGCCCGACGGTAGAATGAGCCGGCCAGATGCACTGCTGCTGCGCGCCAAGGAGTACATTCTCGCGCATCTGGAGGCGGATCTGTCGCTGGACGAGGTCAGCCAAGCGGCGCATCTCTCGAAGTATCACTTCTTGCGCCTGTTCCGTCAGCAGTTCGGCATCACGCCGCACCAGTACATATTGAGTTGCCGGGCCAATGCCGCGCGTAGCGCCCTAGAGGCCGGCCTGGCGCCAAGCGAAGCGGCCTTCCGCTACGGCTTTACCGACCTCAGCCATTTCAACCGCCGCTTCAAGCGCATCTACGGCAAGACGCCGTACCAGTACCAGCGCAGCGTCACCCAGTAATCCAAGGCACTACCCATGTTAGAGATCGTCGCCTATGCCCTGGGCGTCATGTACACGCCTGGGCCAGTGAACCTGCTCGGCCTGAATGCCGGGCTCAATGGACAGGCCAGAACCTCGCTGGGGTTTTACTTCGGGGTGGGGCTGGCCATGTTGTTACTGTTCGTGGTGTTTGGCTGGGCCGGTGCGGCCTGGGTGCGCGGCGATATGCTTGCCATTATTGGGGCGGTGGGCTGCGGGTATATCTTCTATCTTGCCATCAAGATCGCCAGATCAAGCATCGACCTGGGCACCGCACGGCAAGCGCCGCGTGTACTTCGCTTGCGTGATGGCCTGATCATGCAGCTCTGCAACCCCAAGGGCGTGGTAGCGACACTACCGATCGCGACGATCCAATTTCCTGCCGTAGGCATCCACGGCATCAGCCTGATGCTCTGGTCGCTTGGGCTGGCTGCGTTGGCGGTCGGGGCGCCCGGCAGTTATGCGCTGGTGGGTGCCGTTGTAGGGCAACGAATCGAAAACCCGGCAATTCTCAAAGCGTTCAGTCTGGCGATGGCAGTACTACTGGTGGGTGTTTCCCTATCGATCGGTTACGAGCACGTTTGGCTGCCTCTCTCGAGGGGCGCCGGTTGAAGGGTGACTTCGCCGAGGCGGTCGACGGCGGCGGCCAGCTTTTCGTCGATAAATACAATACCCTATAGAAGCTGTATAGCAGCCTGATGGGTGGCTTGTTGGATGCTATGCACAACCATGGCAACTGCCTAGAACCAGAACTTGTCGAAGAGTACAGCTATGCCGCCTACAATGAATGCCCCCGCTGTACTGACTACGAAGCCCAGATAAACCCAAACCATGATATGCTTTAGCCACGTTGGAGCCTCCTCGATGGCGCGTACGCGATCAGGTCTGCCAGCGAAGGGCCACTTGCGCTGATAGCGTCTGCGGCGCATCAAGATGGTCATGCCGTACCATGCGAATAGCCCCCCCGCTAGAGGAAATACTTTGAACATGGCAGGGGTCTTTTGGGGATCGTTTTTCTTGTACATCAGGGGCGCAAAGTGGTGGTCGGCTCTATCCACGACAAAGGGTGTTAACCCAATCGCAACCAGTACCAAGACAAATGCAATCGCAAACAATGACATTCCCATGACTGCCAGCGGCCCCAATATATCCAGCCGCTCAATCGTCATGAGGCACCTGATCATCGTGTGTTACATTGAAGACGATCTCTCCCAGTGTGGAACCCAGTGCTCCACCGCCTTCCATCCCCGCATAGGCGCCTGTGCCACCGACCACGATGGCGCAGCCCAGGGTGGCCGGTGTGATACCGGTGGCCAAACAGACAGTGCCAGACAGTCCACCGCCCCAACCTCCTGCGCTTCGGCCGATTAACGCAGCGTATTCGATTAGCCTGACTCGACGACACGCCTCGCTAGTTGCTGCCTGGCGGCAGGCGCTTTCGACCTTCAGGCTAGTGGATGTGTAATCGAGGCCGATAGCGAGATAATTGGCATAGCTGAGCGGCTTGACGATCCGGCTCGCGCTACGGATGGCATCCGAGATCGTCGGTACGCGAAAAGCGGGTAATCCTTCCATGGCTTGTCGGACAGAATGAACGGCCTGTTCGGCTTTTACGCCGATAGCGTTCTTCAGGTCCTTGGCCATTTCGGGCATTTCGAAAGGCTGGTCGACCCAACTGGCTGCCTGGTCGCCAAGCCGACGAAGCGTAGCCTTGCCTTGCTCGGCAATACGTCCGCCCCTTTCATCGGCAAGCCGGGCCAGTTCATCCAGGGCTTCCTCGGTAGCATGTTTCAACTGACCGAGGCCGCTTGAGCCGGCCCCTAACGAGGTAGAAGCACTGTCCATCATCTCGCTGGCTTGCTCCAGCTCGGCAAGCGCGCCCCAACTGTTGATCATTACCTGGGCCTGGTCGGGCTCGAGTGTCTGGAGGACGGCTCTGGCCAGATACGCTTGGCTCTGCAAGGCCTCTTCTGCCTCCGTGCACTGCCTATTGTCGGGATCGCTGAGCACGACCAGCGAGCCTGGCAGCACGTAGTCCCCAAGGTGGCGGTTGAGATGCTCGAACATGGCGTCCACGTCCGGGCGAGGCGTGCCGAATAGGCGCTGCTTGATCTCGTCGCGGGTGCCCGGCGAGCGCACGACGTGAAAGCCCGGCTCGATATCGCTTTCCTTAGCGGTCGACTTTTCGCCTTCACGCGCTCGTGACGTTTCCTCGTTGATCCGGTCGATCTCGGCCTGTAGTTCGGCTTTCGGATCATCCACCTGGCGGAATCGCAGCCCATTTCCCAGCGAGACCGTGGAAGGCGCGCCGGTCACTACCGTTGAGTCGGTGATGATATAGCCACCACAGGACGTGGCGCTGCCGTTGATGGCGACCGGGGCATCTTCGACCTGATACCACGCCAGCCCTGTCGTGATGGTGGCACCACACGAGGTGCGGTCGCCGACACGTGCCATCGGCACGTCATCCACGAACACCGTCTTGGCGCCCGTGACAATGGAATGAGGCCCACCCTTGCAGTTACAGACGACCTTGTCGCCGATCTTGCCGACATCCATGTGACATTCCTTTCACTGAATCCATGTGAAGGAAGAACCCTACCAAGCTTTACCAATACCCTGTATAGGAAAAAACCGACAATTCCTCATGAAGTCAGTCTTGGATTTACCATCTTTCTCTATCCTGCCTCCGCCTGACGCCCTGCCTGTTACACGCTGAACTGCGACGAACTATTTATCCGCCATGCTCGGCACGGCGCCCGCGCACGAGCTTACCGAGACTCGCGACGTCGCATCCCGGTGCGATTGATTGCGTAGATAGTCAAGGCGTCAACAGGCCTTCGGCGATCGACTCGTCGAGGCGGTCGACGGCGGCGGCCAGCTTCTCGTCGATAACATGGAGATATTCCGTCCAGTCGTCGACGTGGCGCAGTTCCGTCTTGCCGTCCGAGATGCCGCGCAGGACGACAAGCGGTACGTCGAAGTGCATGCAGGCGCGCAGGCAGGCATAGCTTTCCATGTCCACCATGTCGGCGGCGATGGCGTCATAAGCCGAGCCCGAGACGATATTGGCGCCGGTCGACAGCGAGGCCTCACGAATGCCGGGAATGCGCAAGGGCAGCGGAAGGGTCGCCGGAAGGTCGAGAAAGGGCGTGGTACCCTTTTCGAAGCCCAGCGGCGTGGCGTCCATGTCGCGGTAGGCGACGGAGGTCGCCTGATAGATTTCGGTCTGTTCGAGCACCCGACTACCGGCCGATCCCAGCGATACCACCAGATCAGGCAGACGCTCATGCCGGTCGAGGGCGGCGAGGGCCGCAGTGAGTTCAACGGCCGCCTCGACGGGGCCCACGCCGGTCATGAAAGGATCGAAACGTTTCTTGAGATGCGGGCCGTACTCGACGTCAGCCGCCATCACGAAAAGGATGTTGCGGCCGCCCAGTACCGTTAGCTTGGCCTGATTGAAGGCATCGGTCTGGGCGTCACGGGGACGGGGCTGCTTCATCGACGCTACCTGCCTTGCCATGGATCATCTTGCGCCAGTGTACCATCTAGCTCGTCCTCGATGGCGAGGCGTTCGTGCGCTGCTCCACGTCCTGCCCGAAGCGGTTCGATACGGCCGCCTACTCCTCCAGTGTGATTCGACGCAGGGTGTAGTCGCCACCCTGGTTTGCAAGCACAAAGCCCTCGAAAGGGTCGAGTAGGCCATCGTCCTGCACGCGTAGCAGACGTTGGTCACCTACGTGAACCTGCATCTGTCCGTTCTCGTCACGGGTCCAGACGATGCTATGGAACCGGCCGTCCTCGAGGTCGAGCCTGCCCTGGTGCCGGGCTACCACCTCGGCATTTCCGGACGTCAGCCTGATCAGGCTTAGCCCCGGGCGCGAGCCGGAAGAGTACACCAGCCGATAGCCAGTGCCCTGCGGCTGGTTACCCTGGAAGACCCCCAGTTCCAGGCTGCCAGGACGCTGCCGAGAGGCGAGTTCTAGTTCCATCCGGAAGGCGTTGTCGACGGGTGCATTAACGAAGATGCGCGCCGGTTCCCCGGGGGCGGGCTCCTCGCCGGCGGATTCCTCGTCTCGTTCCAGGTTGCCCGTCTGGTTGAGGATCAGCTCCAGCATGGCCAGACCGACCTCCTCCGGTCGGTCGGAGCCGAGTCTGGGTGATTCGCGATCGGGCGTCCGTTGGGTTTCCACGATGCTGCGTAGTCCGTCCTCATCGACCTCGAAGTCGCCGCTGAGCACCGTCCAGGAAGGATTGCGCCGATAATCGTCGTCGCTGAAGTCGTCCTGCAGTACGACCCGAGACGAGGCGTCGGGTGTTGGCTCGGAGGATGTTGCCTCCTCTTCGCTATCGGTCTGACGCAGGCGTCTCAGTAGGTCAGCCGATGCTTGGCCGTCGCGTTCGATGTCCACATCAGCTTGATATTCGCGTATCGCGTCGCGGGTACGGGCTCCCATTAAGCCATCCACCGGGCCGGCGTCATAGCCAAGCCGATTGAGCTCGCGCTGTATCTCTGCCACGCCTTCCCGATCTGACAGGGTTTCGATGTCGGGCCGCGATGGCGTTGTTGGCTCTGAAGTAGTTTCCTCTTCCGACGATTCTCCCGGTTGCCACTCACGTGCCGCCTGCTGCGCCTCGGCGATTTGTTCCGTCGTCATGCGCTCGGCCAGTGAATCACGCGCTTCGGTGGCATGACTGTGACCGCGGGCTGCGGCCAGGTTGTACCACTTGTGTGCCTGCACGAAATCCTGGGCAGTCCCGTTGCCGGCTTCGTGCATACGGCCCAGCATGTACTGGGCGTCGGCATCGTCGCTTCTGGCCGCGTCGCCGAATTCTTGCAGAGCCTGGCGGTACTCCTGGCGTTCATAGTGGTGCATGGCATCGTCGTAATCGGCGTTGGCCAGTCCGACGAAGCCAAAGAGCATAAGACTGAGGACGAGTCTTTGAGTGATCATTGTCATGCCTCTGGTCTATAGATTTGTCATCAGCATAGGTGAGATGCGTGATTATGCAGACTATAGTTGAGCCTCGTTCGATCCCGAGATGAGCCCGATAGATCAGGATGGCAGAGGGGGAGAGCGGTCAGGTCTTCCAGTCCACCGGGGCGCGAGGGTCGGGCTCGTAGGCGAAGTAGGTACCGGTGCGTATCGTTCGTTCCAGGTGCTCGCCGAGACTCGGATGATGCCGGGCGATTCGCTCGAGGGCGTAACGCAGCGAACGGGTGGTGCTGGTGCGTGCACGCTCCACGCCGTTACCGACGGTCCGGGCGCGGCCGTTCAAGCCGACGCCGCGGCGAAGCTCGTCGACGAGGAACTGGCGATCGGCACGCGCAAGTTCCGCGCGGTGAAAGTCGTTGTTGGCCTCGGCCTCCGCGATGTCCTCTTCCGTCTCGGCGAGCCGCTGCCGGTAAGCCTCACGGGCCTTCGAGTCGAACACCTCCAAGCCGCATTGCGCATCGACGTGAGGTGCATCCGAAGCGGTCCCGACGGGGAGTGCCCCGCGCTCCACCGATACAAGGTCGAGGACGTGGAATTCCCGGCCGGGTTCCGCCAGCAGGCGTTCCAGGTACCGCATGCCCTTGAGATCTTTCAAGTGAACGGTGGTACCGCGGAAGGTTGCCGTTCGCATATCCCCTTCACGGCAGAAGACGCAACGCTCGGGTTCGGTATCCTGCCGCGAGGGCGTCACCGGGACCTGTTCGCGAGCCAGTTCGGCCCAGGGCGCGGCGTTGAGCTCCTCAAGCGCTCGACAGGCGGCGTCGAGCTCCAACTCGGCCGCCTTGTCGTCGCCTGCCGCACGGTGTGCTGCTGCGAGTTCGACGCGCAGATTCGCTGCCTCGAACGGCATTCGCAGCGAGACCCATTCCATGACGGCCTCGCTCAGCAGCCGGATCGCTTCGCTTCCTTGCCCGTCGTGCAGTGCCAGGCGTCCCTTCGCGGCGAGGGCCGAGTTCTGCAAGGTGCGGCTGCGGTACATCCGGGCGATTTCCGCGAGGTCCGCTGCGGCGGCACGCGCGCTGTCTTCGTCTCCGGCCGCCAGTGAGATCACCACCTGGGCGTCGCGCAGAGGCGCCCGTTGCAGGCCCCCTGAAGGCGGGCGCTCCTTCGACGGCACATCAAACGGGTGCTCGAGCGCGCTCTTGATCATCGACAAGGCTTCATCGACTCGCCCCTGGGCCAGCCGTAACAAGGCCAGTCCCGGCTGTGGGAGCCAGGCATTCTGATGTGCCGCGAGAAACGCCTCTTCGGCACCGGCGAAATCGCCTTTGCGTAGCCGCGCATTGCCGAGTTCGGTCAGCGGCCAACCGTATTCCCGCCGCATCCACGGACGCAGCTCTTCACAGGCCCGCAATGCTTCCTGTTCAGCGGCGTCGCAGGGTCCGCGCAGTCGCATGATCTCTGCCTGGTGGACCCGGCAGCGGCCGTGAAGGCCCCCGAATGCCGCCCCCTGGCGCCAGCGTTCCATGGCTTCGGTCCACTCTTCGGCGCGGTCGTGCTGACCGATCCACTGCATCGCACAGATGAGCTCGCACCACATCTGGCCCGTGGTGAGCGGATCGAGATTGCCGGCGCTCAGTTCCACGGCAACATCGTCCAGCTCACTCAGCCCTTCATCGAGCTCACCGTCATGGATGTGGACCCTGGCCAGAGCCACCTGGCCAATGATCGATGGCGGAACCAGTCCGTGCCGTTGTCCGCCATCCATAGCCCGTCTGGCCCATTGCCCGGTCCCCGGCATATCGCCACACATCAGACGTTCATAGGTGCGCACGGCAGCAAGCCATGCCCAGACCGGGCTGTCGGGTGCGTCTGCCACCAGGCGTTCCGCCCGCGACAGCCAGGCGCGCACGGTGGCCATCAGGCCCGTATCCATCATCAGGTACATGCCCACCATGACCGCAGCGAACGCCGCCTCGTGAGTACGGCCGTCTGCCAGGTGCAGGTGGTAGAGATCGCCATAGGCGGCCAGCGTTCCTTCCAGATCGCCGGCCCCATACGCTGCCTGGGCGCGCAGCTCCAACAGGTCGGGTGAGAGGGGCGCGGACGACAGCCCGGCGAGCAGTTTCTGCGCCCGGACGAAGTCGCCGGCGTCGAGGGCAGCGCGAATCGGCAACAGCTCCGCTTCCGTCATCGCTCACTCCCCTTTGTTGCGGTTGTAACAAGGATTGTTACGCCCTTTGAGTAGGTGCCCAGCGTACCTACCCGAAAACAAATCCAAGAGAGGAGCATTTTGACATGAGTGAAACGCTTTATGACAGGCTCGGCGGCCAATCAGGCATCGACAAGCTCTGTAATCGCATTGTCGAGCTTCATCTTGAAAACGAAGTGGTCAGTCCCCGATATCGAGCCCTCGATCAAGAGGCAATAGACCATGCCCGCGAGAAGGTGAAGGAGTTCATCGCGGCCGGTACCGGCGGGCCCGTTGAGTACACCGGCCGGTCGATGATCGAGACGCACACCGGGATGAACGTCAGTGCGGCTGAATTCCTAGCCGTCGTCGACGATATCATGCAGGCCATGAAGGAGATGGAATACCCGGAGCCGGTCTGCAACGAAATCCTGGGTATTTCTTATTCGCTCAAGAATGAGATCGTTCACCTATAGGTCGAAGGCAGACCCTTTACCCGCTCGTAGCGAAGGCGGGATCGGGGGCTGGGTATTGCAGACGCCCGGCCCCCTGTTTGCCCATTGTTCGTTTCGCCACCACTAGGTGGCGCATCAAAGTGATAGGAGAAAATGATGAATAGCGCTATCTATAGCGGAAGTTGCTTTTGCGGCGCCGTTCAACTAACCGTCAGTGGTGAGCCAGTGGCCATGGGCTATTGCCACTGCGAGTCCTGCCGACGCTGGTCAGCCGGACCCGTGAATGCCTTCACTCTGTGGGATCCTGACTCGGTACAAATCACGCAAGGCGCTGATAACATTGGCACTTATAACAAGACCGAAAATAGCTATCGCAAATGGTGCAAAACTTGCGGTGGACACATTCTAACCGAGCATCCGGGCATGGGATTGATCGATGTGTACGCGGCGGTTATTCCCGGCTTCCCTTACCAACCCGGTATTCATGTCCACTATCAGGAAACGAAGCTACGAATAAAGGATGGGCTACCCAAGCAGAAAGACGTTCCGAAGGAAATGGGGGGTTTGGGGGAAAGCTTGGCGGAGTGAATCCCGAAGGAGCGCTGATCCCGATCGGCTTGCTCCTCATCTGGGCCCCCGCCCCTCAACAGAACACCATATGCAGGGAAGCCAGCACCGGTATTGTCTGAGACCCATGGGTAGGATCGATGCCTACGCGCTGGGTATCAACCCGGTCGTCATTTTCACTACCATGAAACGCTGCTACGAATAAGGGATGGATTAACTAAGCAGAAAGACATCCCGCAGAACATGGGGACTGCTAAAGCACTGGTCTTGGATCTCAGGATAGGGAACTATGACGCGCGTAAAGATTTGCTGTATCAGTTCAATTGAAGAGGCACGTATTGCTGTGCGGGAAGGCGCCTCGGCGCTGGGTCTGGTCTCACAAATGCCCAGCGGCCCGGGCGTGGTCACGGAAGACTTGATCGCGGAGATTGCCGCCACGGTCCCCCCATCAGTGGGCACCTTCCTCCTTACCAGCCGAACCGAGCCGGCTGACATCATCGCTCAGCAAAAACGCTGCCGCGTCAATACGATTCAGATATGCGACCGCCTTGCGCCCGGTGCGCACGACTTTCTGCGGGAGTCGCTACCTGGGGTGTCGCTCGTACAGGTCGTGCACGTTAATGACGAGTCGTCCGTCGAAGAGGCGTTGGAAGTCAGCCGCGTCGTCGACGCGATCCTGCTGGATTCGGGTAACCAATCCCTGCCGGTCAAGGAACTCGGCGGTACAGGGCGAACACACGATTGGGCACTGAGTAAAAGGATCGTTCAAAGCGTGGACGTACCGGTTTTTCTGGCCGGCGGCCTACACGCAGGAAACGTCAGTGAAGCGATTCGTGCGGTCGAGCCATTCGGTGTTGACCTCTGCACAGGCGTACGTACCGAGGAATCACTCGATCCCAGGAAACTCAGCGCCTTTATGGAAGCTGTAAGAAGCGTTGCCTAACCGCGTTCCGCTTCGCTCCATGCGGGAGGTCAATTGAAGCGAACAACCTTCACGGATGATGACATCGTTGAGCCAGCGCATGGCGCAGGCCAATAAAAAGTACTAATCTGGCTTAATATAAGACATGAAGACACACAGACCGTACGCAAGGGATTGTTTATCCATGGTCACTTCAGGCACCTGTATCTCTACTCACCTGCACGTTCAGACTGATGCCTGCCCGACAAGGCAAACGTCAGCGATCGCTTCTGCGATAGCGAGAGATCTATCCAAAGCCGACATGCTGGAAAAGCCAGGAGGGAGCTTGAGCCGTGTTATATAGCAAGCACGATCATCGGTGTTATGCAGCCTACATATACTTAATTCGCTTGTATTTCAAAAGGTTAGCTTGTTAAAGCGTGCAGTATAACAATGTTAAACGCGCTGGCGCGTTCAAGTTGATAAACAAGCGGGCTAGCTAATACCTGTTGAACTAAACCGCTTCGCGGTAGCTGTCGTCGCGTCACGTCTTTTGCCTGATCGCACCACACTGATCATTGGCCCACGTGGGTCAATGATCAGGAGTGACGACGATGACTGCCTTGCGACAAACGATGATCGAGGCCATGCGTCAGCGTGGTTTCGCGCAACGTACCCATAATACCTACCTGATGGTGATCACCGACCTGGCGCGTTATTTCCACCGCCCGCCCGACACCTTGAGCACCGACGACCTGCAGCGCTTCTTTCACCATCTGGTTCAGGAGCGCGGTTTGTCCGCCGCCAGCTGCCGCATCTATCTGCACGGCGTGCGCTTCCTGTACCTGCAGGTGTTGCACTGGCCGTCGGTGGATGTATCGCCCGTGGTGCCGAAGACACCACAGCGGATTCCGGAACTGCTGACGCGTGACGAGGTCCGGTGGATCCTGGCCGCGTGCCACAACCCCAAGCATCGCCTGATGCTCGAACTGTGCTACGGCTGTGGACTGCGCGTGACCGAGGTCTGTCACCTGCGGGTCAGCGACATCGACAGTCAGCGCGGCCAGTTGCGTGTGGCGCAGGGCAAGGGCGCGAAGGATCGCATGGTGTTGCTGACGGCAACCTTGATTGCTCGCTTGCGCGATTACTGGCGAGCCTATCGACCGCGAACCTGGCTGTTTCCGAGCGCCCTGTTCCCGGATCGTGCGTTGCACCCGAGTGCGCCACAGAAGGCCTTTAGCCAGGCCAAGCGACTGGCCGGTATCGAGCGGATCGGTGGCATCCACAGTCTTCGCCATGCTTATGCCACCCATGTCCTGGAACAAGGCCTGCCCGTTCATCAGCTCCAGCGGCTGCTGGGCCATCGCAGCATCCAGTCGACGATGCGTTACCTGCACTGGTTGCCGGGCCAGCAGGGAGCGAGTCAGAGCCCTATCGATCTAGTGGCCGACTTGGAGGTGGGCCATGACTGAGACCGCCACCCTCCAACAGGCCCTGATCCGCTTTCTCGACCCGGCCGGCCTCGATCGCCAACGCCAACGCGTGTGCCATCACTTGCTGGCGTGTCGTACCGAGGCGATGGGCGGGATGATCCTGCAATGTACGGACTGCGACCATACCCAGCCGCACTACTTCGGCTGTCGTGATCGCCATTGCCCGCAGTGCCAGGGCCGCGCCATGCACCAGTGGGCCGAGCGTCAGCAGGCGACCCTTCTGCCCGTGCGCTATTACCATGTCGTGTTCACCCTGCCGCACTGCCTCAACGGCTGGGTCCAGCTGCATCCCGAGGTGATCTACCGGCTGCTGTTCCAGAGCGCCTGGCAAACGCTGCGTGCCTTCGGTCGCAATCCCAAGCGTCTCGGTGGAGAAATGGGCATGAGCGCCGTGCTCCACACCTGGGGTCAGACCCTGAGCCAGCATGTGCACCTGCACTGCCTGGTCCCCGGCGGCGCCTTGGGCGACGACGGCCGCTGGCGTGGGGTGCGTGGCCACTATCTGTTCCCGGTCCGAGCCCTGTCGCGGCATTTCCGCGGGCACCTGGTCAGTGCTCTGCGACAAGCCGCCAATGCCGGCGAGCTCGACCGAGTCACCCGGCCCGGTGACGTCGATGACCAGCTCAACGCCCTGATGGCCACCGAGTGGGTGGTCTACAGCAAGGACTGTCTCGAGCACACCGACACGGTGGTGCGCTATCTGGCACGCTACACGCGCCGGATCGCCATCAGCAATGCCCGCATCCTTGCCGTGGACGACCGCCAGGTCACCCTGCGCGTCAAGGATTATCGCGACCGTGATCGACCCAAACGGCTCGTGCTCGCTGGCGAAGAGTTCGTGCGCCGCTTCCTGCTCCACGTCCTGCCCAAGGGGCTGATGCGGGTCCGTCACTACGGCTTTCTGGCCAATCGTTGCCGGCGACGACGTCTGGCCCAGATCCGCCAAGCGCTGGCCGTTATCGACGCGACGGCGGATGCCGATACCGCTGCCGGCGATTCGGCACCGACCTACACTTGCCCGCATTGCCGGCAACCGACACTGCGGGTGATCGGGACACTCAGCCCCGGGCGATCCCTGCACGGCCGACTAGACAACCACAGGACGCAACGTTATCGAACATGACCTAACGCCCTATTCACACAACGGACTCGACGAGTCGGCCCGCTTGCGGGTCGTGGCAACGCTCGTCCCGATGTTGGATTTTGGCCAGCAGGCGCGCTACGTTGGGACACATTGGGGCCGAAGGAGGCTGGGATCATGAGCGATAGCACTGCCCGAACGTGCCACAACAGCCCCGTACGCGCGCGATCGACTGTCTCAGGCCGCACGTCGGCCAATACAATACCCTATAGAAGCTGTGGTATCGCAGTCTGATGGGCGGCTTAGTCCAACAGGCATTTCTTCGCCATGCTTCGCACGGCGAAGAAATGCTGAACAGTTAAAGGCCTTGGCTGTGGTGTTCATCGGTAGGGTGTTTGGCCGGGGCTTGGTTGCATGGCCTTGGCGCACAGCCGGTGCCTATGCTGAAAATGTCGGGGCAACCAAGGCTGTCAAACTATGCTGTCCGGTTTGGTTGCATGGTCTGGCGGTAGCGTCGGTAAAAACTCAGGCGTTCCGGTTGCAGGGCAATTCAGCGCATACATTTGTAAACAACCGCTTATTCGGTGTCCTGGTTCCTGGCGCTATCGGTCAGGTTGGTGCAAGGTATCAGGGAGCAGGCATTCAGCATTGGATGCCCAAACAAACAAACGGGTAACCGGCCCTTAACCAGGCGGTCAACCGGACACCATAACCCTGGCGGGTTCTGGTTCCCTGCGCTTCGCTCCGGTGCCGGTTACCTTCGCGTTATGCCGAAAGGGCGAATTCGAAATGACCGATGAATTAATAGAAGAGTTGGAACTGGCGGAAAAGGGGGAAGCACCCTCTCCATTCGGTAAAGCAGAGTTCAGCCTAATGGGGTCGCCGGCATCGGTACAGGCGAAGAAGGATGTTCGTGACGCCTATCTCCAGTCGATCAGAAACCAGTTCAAAGATATTAAGTATCTACTAACCGGTGAGCTCATACTGAACGTCACGTGGCTTCTTCCCGTAAAAAGCAGGTTTGAAACTGATGCTAAAGCTGATATCGATAATTGTATAAAGCCAATCATTGATGCTTTTACCGGGCCAAGTGGGTTCTTTATCGATGATTGTCAAATTCGAGGGCTATACATTTGCTGGCGGCACATTGAATCTGATGATGAGCGGCTAGTTTTTGAATTTGAGTTTCAGGCAGATCAGTATTCTTTGAAAAGCGAGCTAGCTTTTGTGCAATTGAATGGCGCGTTATGTACCCCCGTGAACTTGAACTGGCCAACTGCGGCGAAAACCCTTTGGGCGGGGATGCTCAAAGCCAACGAAGCCCAAAAGGCTATACTCGAAAAGCTAGGTACGCCGTATCCTGCGGTTGCAGGTTTCTTAGGGGGAAGCCAACCATTTCATCGTACAAGGGTGAACGGTTTCACCGTCATGACTTTGAGCGATTTTGCCTTTTCAGGGAGCTCTAATGAATTGGCATAACAAACGCGTCAAAGGCGACGCTCGTACCTCGCGCGCTTTACGCGGGCGTTATACGGAAATGGCTGCACCCGCTTTGAAGCAAAAGCAAGCATTGGTCTAATGAGTTGAGATTCCCAAGAATTCACGAGTCGCAACAATAGCGAGAAGCGAATAATGGCTAAAATTGAAGGTTTTCGAATAAGAAATTTCAGAGCTCTCAAAGACGTCACTTTAGGGCGTTTATGGAACCAACAGGATGCCGAACCACTCACTCCAATGACTGCAGTTATAGGTAAAAATGGTGTTGGCAAGAGTACGTTGTTTGATGCTTTTGGATTCCTGGCAGACGCTCTAAAGGTAGGTGTCGAAGAGGCATGTTACGCCCATGGTCGGGGAGGTTTTGAACGTGTAAGAGCTCAGGGGCAGAAAGGACCTATTGAATTCGAGGTCTACTACAAAGAAGACGGGAACGCTCGGCCTATTACCTATGAAATTTCCATCGATATAGATAGTTCGGGACGACCTTATGTCCTGAAAGAACGTCTCAGGCAGCGGCGAAAAGGTCAAAAGCGAGGATGGCCCTTCTCTTTTCTTTTGTTGAATAGTGGGAAGGGGATTGTATGGAGGGGTGATCAGGGAGGCCGCCAAATCGAAGAAGGGCAAGAGTTCTTCGATTTGGATAGCCTGCTAGAGTCGATCAAATCTGACGAAACGAATGAAGAGTCTAAAGAAACCGAACTGGTCGAGCTTGAAGATATACGGAAATTAGGGGTAGCTACGCTTGGGTCGTTGAAACAACACCCAAGGATTTCAGCATTTCGTCGATTTATCGAGGGTTGGTATCTCAGCTATTTTACACCAGACGCGGCCAGGAGCTTACCGCTGGCCGGGCCGCAAAAGCACCTCAATATCCATGGCGACAACCTTGGAAATGTTGTGCAATTTATGGAGCGGGAACACCCAAAGCGGTTCAGAATTATTTTGAATCAAATAGTTGGCAAAATCCCTGGTGTTGACAAAATTGACACGGAAAGGACAAACGACAGCCGGTTACTGCTTAGGTTCAATGACAAAGGATTTCAAGATCCTTTTTATGCGCAGCAAATGTCTGATGGTACGTTGAAGGTGTTCGCTTATCTGCTTTTGCTAGAAGATCCTGCACCGCCGCCATTTTTGTGTATTGAAGAGCCAGAGAATGGCTTGTACCACAAACTTCTTCAATCTCTCGCGGAAGAGTTCCGCGAACATGCAACAGGGCGTAAAGGCGGATCTCAGGTTTTCATCACTACTCATCAACCATACTTAGTCGATGCCTTGGATCCTTCTGAGGTATGGATCCTTGAGAAGGGGGCAGACGGTTTTTCGGTGATACGTCGAGCCAGCGACGACGAGATAGTGCGGAGTATGGTTTCTGAGGGGCTACCCCTGGGCGGTCTTTGGTACAGCGATTACCTGGATGCGAGGTGATCGGATGCATTTTGAAATACTTGTTGAAGATCAGTCAGGCAAAAAGGCTCTTGATATACTGGTACCTAAGATTATCGGCGATGATCATACGTATAATGTTCACCCATACAAAGGAATAGGGCGTATTCCGAAGAACCTCGGTACGAATAATAACGCCAATAAACGCATTCTACTTGACCAACTTCCACGGCTTCTTCGTGGGTATGGTAATGCATTCGCCAATTACCCCGCTGAGTACCCTGCGGCAGTAATTTTGGTATGTGACTTAGATGACAAATGCCTCAAATCATTTCGCCAAGAGCTTATTAGTATATTGGAAAGTTGCAATCCACAGCCAGAAACTCGTTTTTGCATCGCAATTGAGGAAGGAGAAGCTTGGTTTCTTGGAGACGTTCAAGCTATTAAAGCTGCGTATCCCAGAGCCAAGGATGCTGTCTTGAACAAATATGTGAATGATTCTATTTGTGGCACTTGGGAACGTTTGGCAGATGCAGTATATCCTGGAGGCGCAGCAGCGCTTGCTTCTAAAGGCTGGCAAGCTGTCGGCATAGAAAAGTCTCAGTGGTCTGAGCAAATTAGCCCACATATGGATACTTCAAATAATGCTTCACCAAGTTTCGTATACTTTCGACAGAAGTTACTGGAACTTGCGGGAGAAGAAGATGATTAATAGATGTTGGTTAGTTCTGTCGGAGACAATAGTGGATTGATCAAAATCCGTATAACCAGTGCAGGCACGGCGACGCCCACTACATTGCGCCTTCGGCTCCATTGCGTGGGCGCGCATGCTGCAAGCGTTATGCAATGTCGGCGCTGAGGAGATCAACGTGAAGTCAATTTTTGTTGCGTTTTTACTATTAGCCTCTTTCAAGTCACTTGCCGCCGACTCCAGCGAGAAGCAAGAATACTGTGACAATCTGGCAACGTTCGCAGCACAAACGGCTGAAGCCAGATTAAGTGGGGAATCATTTTCCTCGGTCATCCGCCGAATTGATAATCTTGAATCTAATCCAGGAGTGAAGACGCTGTTTAAGGGTATCGCTTCTGATGTATACACCAAGGAGTTCTCTCCTGAGGAAGCTTATTCCGACTTGATCTGGTCATGTCTGAATTCGCTCAAGGATAGTGAACGAGGCGATAGCTAAATCGCTCAATTTTTAATCATTTATGAACATGGGTCGCATAACAAGCCAAGGCAGTGGGACATATTTTGCTTCGCTGCGCTCAAAACGTAAAAATATGCCCCTGCTTGGGAGCGTTGTGCGACAAAAGCAGGGTGCCCGTAAATGAACCACTCAGTTCTAGGATTTACCGAAGAAGGGCTGACGCGCTCGTTATCCTATTCAGGATTCGTGCTGCTCGCATTCGAGTTGGTTAAGAGTCTCATCGTAGAACCAATTAAGCTGTTCTATCGCGATACGACTTTTCATTCGGGGCCTTTCAAATCCTATGAACATGATGTTAGATCACGCCACAAGAATGAATTCGAGGCCTGCCTTCTGTATCTGCGGGATTTCATGAATGCTATCGACTCCGACGACATGGCCTCTATACAGGCGCTACGAAAACATCGAAACGAGCTAGCGCATAACCTTCCAAAGCATCTCCATAGCCTCGACATAGCGAGTCACAGAGAGCTTCTTGAGCGTGTCGATAGGGCGTTGTTCAAGCTGAGTAACTACCGGACATACATGGAGATCGGTAATGACCCCGAGTTTCGGGGACTAGGGATCGATTGGGGCACTGTGTATGGGACCGAATACATGATATTCAAAGAAGTCATCGAAAAGGTCCGCGTGATCCAGGAACAAGAGCCGTGACGCACAACAAATCGCTCCACCGGACGTCTTGGCTTCCGCTTCGCTTCAGTCAAGCCGCCGGTGAGCCTGGCCGTTATATCTCATAGGGAGTTACAGTGAAACTCGACAAGGCGATTGACCTGGCCATTGAGAATGTCCGAAAAGAAGGGCTCACCGACATTTTTCGCGATCCTTTTGAGCTCTCATTGCTGAAAAATGAACAGTTTAAGCAGTTTTTGTCAGGTCAGGTTAAATCAAGAATCAATTCAGGCTCCCTGTCCGGTTTAAAGGTTTATCCAGTCAGCCATGTTTTATTCCCCAAAAAAGATGCATATGATTTCAGGCGCGCAGCCCTAATTCAACCAATTGACACTATTACTTACTTGGCGCTTGTCTTAATGTATGCAGATATTATTGAAAAGCATCGAATAGAAAAGCGCAGGAATATTGTTTTCTCGTATAGATTCAAGCCAAAATCTGGCTATCTTTTTGATTCAAAATATAACTTCACATACTTTCAGGCGCATGTCTCTCGCCGAATCAAAAGTCCAAGGACTAAAGTATTAGTGAAGTGTGATATTTCAAATTTTTACGACAGACTAAATCTTCACCGCCTCGAATCAACCCTGCTCAGTCTTCCAATAGAGAAGAAACTTACAAAGCTTACTAATGAGTTGCTTACATTCTGGGCCAATAGAGATTCATACAGTCTGCCTGTTGGCGGAAACGCTAGCCGAATTCTTGCTGAAGCGGCCTTATTATCTGTCGACGACTATTTGCGATCTTTAAATGTTAAGTATTGTAGATTCGTCGATGACTATCGTTTATTTGCGCCAGATGCAAAAACAGCCCATTCATGGTTAACTCTTCTTGTAGATCGACTATATTTGGAAGGGTTGATGGTAAACCCATCAAAGACAGTGATCGAAGACGTTTCAAAAACCACAAAGACTTCTGCTTTTTCCGAGGAAGCCAGGCAAGTAGCAAATGAACTTCGCCAGGGGCGCATCATTGTTGGATATACCGGGACAATTCCTACAAAGTTTCGAGAGCTTTCGAATCGCGAAATTGAAGAGCTAAAAGAGGTTGCCACTGAAGAGCTTGAAGATAAAATAAGGAATAATCAAATACTTCAACCTGATGATGTAAGACGATTTATAAGAATTGTAGTCGCAAGCGAAGATTATAGTAAGCTTAATCTATTCAGTTCTCTTGTAGAAAAATTTCCTCAATTCACCCCCTTGTTGGTGGATCTTTTCATAAAGAAAGAATCTGCTTTCCCGGAAAACCTCAAGAGTTCGATCCGAGAGTATTTTTCAAGAATGTTATCCGAGGGCGAACGGTATCCCGAATATCTTTTGATATCCGTAGTCCGATTGCTCGGCCAAGATGGCTTTGCCGATAAAAGTGCGTTAATGGCGTTTTTTAGAAATTTGAGACGAAACTCCGGAGCATATATTGGAAGAGCGGTCCTTGACGCCCTTTCGAAAGTCGCCAATAGAACAGATGTAATTGAAATTAGGCAATATTATCAGCGAGCAGACCACTGGGAAAAGCGGGCTATCATTAAAATTGTTGACGCAGTTCTTTCTGAAGAGGAAAAGAGGCCCTGGCTCAAGAATGTAAAAGTTCACTCAGGCGACGATTTTTTTGCCGTTGAGACGTTCGATCCTAAAAAGAAAGGAAAATGAAATATAACAATCAGTTGCAGCGGATCGGTTTACGCTGCGCTCCAATTGCCCACTGAACTGGGCGTTATGTTTGGAAATTAGCCGAGGTACCTAATGAGTGATGCCCCGACATTCAAGGCAAAGAGTTTTCAATGCCCGCATTGCGGCATAGCTGCACAACAGGACTGGTTCGATGTGGCTGAGGGTGGGGACATCGCACTACAGCTAATCCAGCATTTGTACTTGAATTATCGATCCAGTGTAAGTGACTATCAGCAAAAGACAATTAATGACTTCCTGAAAGGTGTCAGCCGGGAGTTCACTTCCTCTCTTCAAAGATTTATTCCGCAGAAGATCGCTGTGTCAACTTGTTCGCAATGTGGTGAGCCAACGCTCTGGGTTGAAAGGCAGCTCGTGTTTCCGAAGACCCTGTCGGCGCATCCCCCGAATTCGGATCTCGGGCCGGAGATAATCAATATATATAATGAGGCATCGTCGATTGTCACAGATTCCCCAAAAGGGGCTGCAGCATTACTGCGCCTTGCGCTTCAAAAGCTCCTTAGGCAGCTTGGAAAGCATGGGAAGAATATAAACCAAGACATCCAAGAGTTGGTATCAGATGGGTTAAGTCCGAAGATACAGCAAGCCCTAGACTTAGTGCGGGTTATTGGAAATAACGCGGTCCATCCTGGTGAAATAAACCTTGACGATAATAGGGAAATAGCTGAAAAACTGTTTCAGATTCTGAATTTTATCGCCGAAGAAATGATTACCAAGCCGAGAGAATTGGAAGAGCTTTACAACACAACAATTCCTGAGCATACGAGGGGCCATATCCGCAAGCGTGATGGCGGCGAGTAAACATAATGCAAGCGTGTGTGCCGGGCATGGCACAGATCTAGGGAGATGGAAGTCCTCCTGCCAGGTGTTAGCAGAGCCGAAGGCTAGGAGAAGGGCAAGGGCGTCATCGCGAGGTGGCGTTTGGGGGAAGCCCAATCCGAAGCCGGGGGCGACGAACAGGAACCCGATACGAGGTGTGGTACGCCCGGGGCGAGCTGGCACGTGACAGCGAAGCCCTCCATCTGCGAACGGGGTGTGCTTTATAAATCGGGCGTCTACGCGGTGACAGTTCTGTGTCTTACCCCGGGAGGTCTGTCGGCTGTCCAGGGATGAGGACTGAGCGCTGGGCAACCGGTGGCGATCGGTCGGCAGAAGTCAGCCGAGGGCATAGTAGGGGCCAGTCTGTGGCGCCGAAGGCTCGAACAATGACAGGAGACGGAGGCTCCGTGCAGAGCAGCGGGAGTGCATCTGACAAGCAGCGTGAGCTGCCTCTGGTTTTGCCGGGGGATGAACCCGATGCTGGAGATCGGAGCGAGCCCGAATCCGTTCATCTGACATCGTTGATGGCGCGCGTGCTGAGCCGGGACAACCTCAGCCGTGCCCTGAAACAGGTTCGCCGCAACAAGGGGGCGCCGGGCATCGACGGCATGACGGTCGATGCGCTTCCGGGCTATCTGCGCGAGCCTTGGCCGGAGATCCGCCAACGACTGGTTGCCGGAACCTACCGCCCACAACCGATTCGCCGCGTGATGATCTCCAAGCCGCAAAACGGGGAACGCCCGCTGGGCATTCCGACCGCACGCGACCGTTTCATTCAGCAGGCCATCGCCCAGGTAATCCAGGGGGAGTGGGAGGAAGCCTTCCACCCGCACAGCTACGGCTTTCATCCTGGCCGTTCGGCTCATCAGGCCGTGCGGCATGCCTGGAGCGTCATTCGTTCCGGGAAGGACTGGGTACTGGATCTGGACCTGGAGGCCTTCTTCGATCGCGTGAACCACGACCGGCTGATGCGGCGATTGCAGAGTCGAGTAACGGACAAGCCGTTACTGCGGCTGATCAACCGCTACCTGAAAGCCGGCGTATGCATCGGGGGAGATCACGACGCCGACACGGGAAGGCGTGCCCCAGGGCGGGCCGCTGTCGCCGGTGTTGGCCAACGTGGTGCTGGATGAGCTGGACTGGAAGCTGGACCGGCGTGGCCTGTGCTTTGCCCGCTACGCTGATGACTGTCAGGTTTTTGTCGGCAGTCGGCAGTCGGCAGTCGGCGTGCGGGTGAGCGAGTGATGGCGAGTCTACGGCGCTTTGTCGATGCCTCGCTGCGGCTCACAGTGAATCCGCGAAAGAGTGCCGTGGACCGTCCCTGGAACCGCCGCTTCCTGGGCTTCACCATCAGCCGACGCGGGGTGGGCCTGAAAGTAGCCGATAAGGCCATTGACAGGCTTAAGCACCAAGTGTGCCAGCACAGCCGCCGGACACGCGGCCACAGCATTGTCCAGGTGATTGCAGAGTTGCGAGAGACCCAGCTTGGTTGGAAAGACGTACTTCGGCGTCGCCGAGGTGCTGAGCCCGCTGCGGGACCTGGACAAGTGGATCAGGCGGCGATTGCGGGGTTACCTCTGGAAGCAATGGGGCAGAGCGGGCTACCGTGAACTGAGGAAGCGGGGTGTCTCCAGGGATCTTGCCTGGAACACCGCGAAGTCGGCACATGGCCCTTGGCGGCTGAGCCGCAGTCCGGCCCTTGCCTACGCGCTGCCAGCTCGTGTCTTCCGGAACTTGGGGCTGCCGGAGCTGGTGGCACGTGAATGGGATGAATCAAGTCATTGAACCGCCGTGGTACGTGATCCGTAGGCCCGGTGGTGTGGAAGGAGCGGGGCCGTGAAGCCTCGCCCTATCCCGATTATGCAGGACGGGGGCCATAAAATATGAGTGATGCGATTTGGAAGTGTGTATATCGTTGCGCGCAAGAGTTGACCCAACAAGGTGTTACACCCTTTACACGAGGTGACTTGATCCGTTGCGTACAGCGTTATAAATCGGACTGCGGTCCCGGCTCAATAAATCCGATCATTCAAGGACTAACGGAAAACTTACGTGGAGGGGCGTCCGGCGCGGTTGGCAAGAACCTGTTACACAGCGTCGGCCGAGGACAGTTCGTCCTGCGAGGTGCCGCGACCTCTGGGTCACTTGAGAAAAAGCCATCCTGGACTTCCGTCCGTAGTCAGCCCGGTGCAGTTCGGGAACAAGACAAGCGGCCGACCGTAATTTCTCATGAAACTCTGGAAATCGGCGGATATGCGTTTAAGCACATCTGCGATATCGAGCCGGTGAAAAACGATGATGGAACTGTTCGTGAATTTACTCCGCAGGATCGGTATGAAAATACCGGGCGACTTGCATTGAATAGGTATGGGGTTGGTCCCTTCTGCAAGTTTAAGATTTCGCGGAACATCGCGAGATCTGGTGTCTACGCGTTGGTTGTAGACGAGTATGTCTACTATATCGGAGAGTGTGAGAACCTTACCAACCGTTTCAACATGGGCTACGGGAACATTTCACCCCGGAACTGCTTTGCTGGTGGACAAGAGACGAACTGCAGAATAAATAACTTGATCTTTACAAGCGTGAGTGAGGGTTTGAAGGCTACTCTTTGGTTCCATGAAACCAGCGACTATAAGCAGGTGGAGTCGGATCTAAGGGCGCGAGGGAAATTCGGATGGAACCGTACATAGGAAGCATGCATAACAATTCGCTCCGGGCGACGCTGGAAACGCTACGCGATTCCAGCGGACCTGAGCTTGGACGTTGAACTAAACCGCTTCGCGGTAGCTGTCGTCGAGTCACGTCTTTTGCCTGATCGCACCACACTGATCATTGACCCGCGTGGGTCAATGATCAGGAGTGACGACGATGACTGTTTTGCGGCAAACGATGATAGAGGCCATGTGTCAGCGCGGCCAGTTGCGTGTGGTGCAGGGCAAGGGCGCGAAGGATCGCATGGTGCTGCTGACGGCGACCCTGATCGATCGCTTGCGATATTACTGGCGAGCCTATTGACTGCGAACCTGGCTGTTCCCGAGCGCCCTGTTCCCAGTGTGAACCCTGTCTCGCCACTATCGTGGGTACATGGTCAGCGCCCTGCGCCGGGCGGCCACTGCCGGTGAGCTCCACCGGGTCACCCTGCCCGGCGACGTGGACAACCAGCTCAACACCCTGATGGCCACCGAGTGGGTGGTCTACAGCAAGGACTGTCTCGAGCACACCGACACGGTGGTGCGCTATCTGGCACGTTACACGCGCCGGATCGCCATCAGCAATGCCCGCATCCTTGCCGTGGACGACCACCAGGTCACCCTGCGCGTCAAGGATTATCGCGACCGTGATCGACCCAAACCTCGTGCTCGCTGGCGAAGAGTTCGTGCGCCGCTTCCTGCTCCACGTCCTGCCCAAGGGGCTGGTGCGGGTCCGTCACTACGGCTTTCTGGCCAATCGTTGCCGGCGACGACGTCTGGCCCAGATCCGCCAAGCGCTGGCCGTTATCGACGCGACGGCGGATGCCGATACCGCTGCCGACGACTCGGCACCGATCTACACCTGCCCGCACTGCCGGCAACCGACACTGCGGGTGATCGGGACACTCAGCCCCGGGTGATCCCTGCACGGCCGACTAGACAACCACAGGACCCAACGTTATCGAACATGACCTGACGCTCTATTCACACAACGGACTCGACGAGTCGGCCCGCTTGCGGGTCGTGGCAAAGCTCGTCCCGATGTTGGATTTTGGCCAGCAGGCGCGCTACGTTGGGAACATTGGGGCCGAAGGAGACTGGGATCATGAGCGATAGCACTGCCCGAACGTGCCACAACAGCCCCGTACGCGTGCGATCGACTGCCTCAGGCCGCACGTCGGCCAATACAATACCCTATAGAAGCTGTGGTATCGCAGCCTGATGGGCGGCTTAGTCCAACAGGCATTTATCCGCCATGCTCTGCACGGCGAAAAAATGATGAACAGTTATCCGTAGGTGGTGCAGATGGTGCTTGAATCAACACTAGATTTTCTTTGGCATCTAACAGGCCAAGAAACCAGTTCAGTTCCAACTGAGAGAGACTATCTTCGGTCCATTCATCACCCGATCGGATTTTGGTTGTGGTCCTATAGTATGCAAGCTGAGATGAGACATACTCACGCTTCAATTTCGATATCGTCTATTTGGGTGGACCATACACCCCAGTGTTGGTATGGAAACGTCGGTGGAAATTGGGGCAAACCAAGCTGTGAGCTTGCCGATATTTTAATAGTAGTTTGGGATAGCAAACTAAGAAATAGTGGGAAAGCTCTGCTTGTACAGGCCAAAAGAGGAAAGAGCCATAACCGCATACCGCTCTCAAACCCATCCACGAAAAAGGAGATTAATCTGCTCGGAAATGCACCAAAGTTCTTACTGAGTAATCAGCTCTCCGCAAGTTCGGGTCAATATCCGCAGCCGATGAATTCAAAGCTGTGCTGTGAATTTAAACTCGCACCCTACAGCGGAGTTCCGTTAGAGCATTGTACTTTTTTGCAAATACGTGATGCCAGGTCAAAAAGATGGCCACGAAAAACGGGAACCTATTGGCAGACAATGTGGCCACCTAATTTGCATCAGAAGGCATACAGCGATGTCATTAAAGACATGCTACCTAACAGTGGTGGTTCAACTGGGAAGCGCTTTGTGTTTGGAAATATGAACAACGACTGGGATCGACTAGTTACAGTTTTAGTCAAAGAAACCGTTAGTAGAGTTGGTGGGACGGCTCAGGGGAAGTCGCACCATTCTGTGAGGACTATAAGAGGGGAGTATTTCCTATTCGATCATGCAGGCGGTGTAGATTTTCCAAGAATCGACTATGCAGAGAGCGACGAACCAAGTGGTGGAATTTCAACTTTGTTTATCACTGTCAACGAAGGCGGATAACCAGGCCAAGCACAGCGACAGCTTTTACGCTGCGGCTGCGTCTTCACTACAAAGCTGCGCGTGTTGGCAACGTTAGACGCACAAGACAGAGGGGCGCGAGCATTGACTAAAGAAAGGATCGAGTTTTGGCAGTCTTTCTGAACGCATTTCCACTTAGTATCCCTGATACGGAGCTTACGGCTCTCCAGATTCCCTATGACAAGGAGACGCTGGATAGTCTTCGCGGGCAGTATCGATCAACGCATTCTTTTCGTCGCCAGGGCGACAATATCCTGATCTTTTCAGAGGTTGGAGACTTCCCCATATCCGGGACGCCGCGCACGATCACGTTCAAGGATAATTTCGGTATCTTCTGCTCGCTGGTAAAGGATGGTCTGACAAGGCATCTCGTCGGACTAGGCCGCAATCCCATCGGCTTTTCGCCCATTGAACTGGTGAGTGAAAAGCCGGAAGACAATCTTCTGGTTCCGATTCTTGGCGATGCTTACCCGTTTAAGATTTGCGCCAAATACACAATCGATACACGCATTATTAAAGGGCAGCCGTGCCTTGTCATTGATTGCACAACGCGACGGGTGCTCAAAGAAAACGGTCTGTACTTCCTGAACGCCGGATTTGATCTTATGGGCCGTTATGTTGTCACTGAGCAGGACGACGGATACCGTAAGCTCCTCGGGGAGGTGAGCGGATGTAACGGTGAAGTACTTACTGTCACGCGGCCTGACAAGCAGGTAGTGCAGGTCAATGCGAAAGAGGTGTACCTCGAGGCCAGCCGATTAAATTTCGACGATTACATCCTGCATACGCATGGCGAGAGAAAAGACGTCATCGTCGAACGCATTCGGCAAGCTGTCTCAACATTCAATGGTGGCAAGAATAAGAAGGCCCGCATCGACGCACTTAAAAAGTACTTTCGGTCTAGAGACATTTCGCTGATTGACGCGACGCCCATTGAGATCATGGAGCCACCGGATATTCAGAGCCAGTGCGGGCAGATGCAGAAACCGGTTTTTGTTTTCAACGACAATGGCGAGGCCAGTTGGGCTGAGAAAGGCCTAACTCAATACGGTCCATATACAAAGCGAACCTTCGACAGGAACGACCCCTCAATCTGCGTGATCTGCGCCCAGCACGACAAGGGGCGTGTCGAGCAGTTTGTACGAAAGCTCTTGAAAGGTATTTCACGAAGTAAGTATTTCAGCAATGGCCTTGAAGGAAAGTTCACACTCGGAACCAGCCGCATCGATGTATTCACGACTGCCAACGACAGTGTGGATGCATACAAGAACGCCATCGAGGCCGCGATCCGACAAAAAGCCGATGACGGCGGGCGGTGGGATTTGGCGCTCGTTCAGGTTCGGCAATCTTTCAAAAAGCTCAACGTCAAGGAAAATCCTTATTATTTAGGTAAGAGCTTATTTTTCTTGCATCAGATCCCTGTACAGGATTTCACGATAGAACTTTTAGAACAGCCCGATTACTCACTCGGATATTCGCTTAACAATATGGCATTAGCCTGCTACGCAAAGATGGGCGGCATCCCGTGGCTTCTAAAATCCTCTCCGACCCTTTCTCACGAACTTGTGATAGGGATCGGTAGCGCGAATATCGGACAGAAACGCGGCGTTGACAACCAAAGAATTATGGGAATTACCACCGTTTTCTCTGGTGATGGCAGTTATATTGTCTCTAATACTTCGAAGGCGGTTGTGCCGGAAGCCTACTGCGAGGCTTTGACTTCCGCTCTCGATGAAACCATTGATAAAATTCGGAAACGCATGAACTGGCAGAAAGGCGATACGATTCGTCTAGTTTTCCACGCGCAGGTCAAAAAGTTCAGTAAGGATGAAATTGCTGCCGTCCAGGCTGTCGTAGATAAGTACCGGGAATACCAGGTTGAGTATACATTCCTGAAAATCTCGGAGAATCACGGCCTGCATATGTTCGACTCCACTACGGCTGGCGAGCAGAAGGGAAAGCTCGCGCCCCAGAGAGGAAAGACGTTCAAACTCTCCAAACATGAAATGCTCGTATACTTGATCGGCCAGCGAGAGTTACGTAACGACACCGACGGCCACCCACGCGGATTGATTCTTGATGTGCATAAGGATTCGACATTCACGGACATAAAATATTTAAGCGCACAGGTTCATAGCTTCGCGTCACATTCTTGGCGCAGTTACTTTCCCAACCCTCTTCCTGTGACAATCAGCTACTCTGACCTGATCGCTCGGAATCTTGGTTGGCTGAACCAGATTCCTGGCTGGAGTGACTCTGTGATGATCGGGAAGATAGGTCAGTCTCAATGGTTCCTGTAGAGAAGGAAAATGCCTACCAACTGCGTGATCACCTTTATAATAAGGTGATCGAGGGGGCTTACATCGACCCTTTCAAATCTTGTTTCTTACATTTCTTGGGGTTGTTGAAGGGAAGCGTTCCGTCCTTCGATTTTGCGGTGCTTCCCTTGTATCAGCGGTGCGCGATTGCGGGCCTCGGTGTTCTGGATGAGGTCGTTTCAAGTCAGGACGTTTCGCGCCTTCTCGGGCAAGCTGCCAAAATCGACTCCACGCCACGCCCATGGGTATCCGACGTATTTGGCGTCATGGCCGTGAAATGGCTTGTTGCGAAAATGGATGATGACCACATCGCTAGAGAGTTTGAGAGCTGGATATCAGGATTCCTTTCGCAGCAGGTGAGTAGTGACAATCTCAATACCTTCGAGAAGGACATCGCGGCGTATGTTAGTAGCGGCGAATCCGCCATTTATACGAGCGCATGTGTGCCACTCTTCCTTCATTACCAGAAGATTCAGCGGATTGGCGATCATCAAGAGCGGCTTTCGCTCATTGACCGTTTTATGGGGGAGTTCCGAGCGCAAGCGCAGCGAGATGCGTCGACAGCCTTTTTGAGCCTGATGGTGTACGTTTTTGATCAGGTCAACCAGGATGTGGCCATGGTGCCTCCCAAAGGCTGGAGCCTCGGCGACCTTCTGGGGTTCCTTGACCATATTCCCGTTGGCCTAAAACGGTGGACATGGGAGGACGCTGGTCGGACGAAAGGCGCGGAGCCAGTCAAGTGGCCTGTTATGAACGAATACCACGTCCAGAACCTTCTCTATGTCTTGCTCGCTCCGATTTTTAACGACATTGCCGACGAAGTGAATCTCCAGCCTGTAGGGCAGAAGAATCCTCGCATTGATCTCTACCTGCCGTCGCTGCATACGATCATCGAGGTCAAGTACCGCAAGAACGTGAAGAAGTCCTTCCCGGCGCTCGTTGGAGAGATCGCTGAAGATGCGTCCCTCTATCGTGCAGACGAGAAATACATGGACGCACTGATTGTCACCTTCCTGTGGGATTGCACGCGCGCCACACAGGAACATGCCAAGTTTAAGGAAGGTGTTTTGAAGATCGACGGGATCAACGGCTGTGTAGTAGTCAGTGCGCCATCAACAATGGATGGCTGACCGCAGGATTAGATTAGGCAATGCAAATAGAGCCGGTTCCGAATCTCATAATAAATATTATTTTTCAGAAGGAGAAGCATGGTGAGAAGTGAGTCTAACAAAGCGTTGCACTCGGACAATTTTTACGCTGCGCTCCAAAATTGCCGGTGTGCGCGGCGTTAGCGGTGAGGAGGAAACGTGTTCTGCTTTTCGTATGGTTCCAATATGTCGCTTATACGTCTACGAGATCGCGTACCATCAGCCCGATTCGTGGCGGTGGCGACCTTGCCGGCTCATGGACTCCGGTTCCACAAAGTCAGTAAAGATGGTTCCGGGAAGTGTGATGCTGAAGAAACCGGGAATCGTGAGGATCGAGTCATCGGCGTAGTGTATGACATTGCCGATGACGAAAGGCAGGCCCTTGATCGGAAGGAAGGGCTTGGCTCAGGCTACGATGCGAAGGAAATCGAGGTAACTACAGATCAAGGAAGTCTGACCGCATTGATGTATTTCGCCACGTATGTGGATCCTGCTCTGAAACCGTACGTCTGGTACAAGGAGCATGTCTTGATCGGGGCGCGTGAGAATGAGTTGCCGTCCGAATACATTGCGCGGATTGAAGCCGTAGAGGCTGTCGATGACCCGGACACTATGAGGCACGAGCGTGAGCTGACAATTTACCGCTAACAAGGCCGTTGAGCCGGACGCCCCAATACGCTGCGCTCCTTGGGGCGCGGCTCACGGCTGACGTTATGCACTTTGTGAAATCTTGAAGAGACTTGCAAAAAATGAATGAAACTACATGGGACGTTTTCATTTCTCATGCTTCCGAAGATAAGGAAGAGGTTGTCCTACCTCTAGCAGAATTGTTGTTAGCATCAGGCTTGACGGTGTGGTTGGACAAGGGTGAAATATTTTTAGGAGACAGCCTGAGAGAAAAGATTGATGAGGGCTTGGAGCGTTCTCAGTTCGGAATCGTTGTGTTTAGCCACAGTTTTTTTTCTAAAAATTGGCCAAAATCTGAGCTTGACGGATTGTTTTCACGAGAAATGGGCGGAGAGAAAGTTATCTTACCTATTTGGCATGAAATTGGATTCGAAGAAATTAAAAGGTATTCGCCACTCATTGCCGGGAAGCTGGCTGTCAGCACAAGTAATGGTCTAAATGCAGTTAAAAGCCAAGTTTTATCGGCCATACACAAGGTCGGACGGAAAGAATCAATTGCGAAACCAATTTATTCTGGAAATCTTACAAAAAAAGCAATAATGACCTTCCCTGAAGGTAGTTACCTGATTTCTAATTGTTATAGCTCTTATGATAAAAGGCCGCTAATAGAAGAAAAGGTTGGCTCGCTAGAGGACAGAGAAGCTCTATGGGAGCAGGCAAAGTCGTGTGGTTCTAATGGACGCTTATGTCGGGTTTTTAAAAGATACGAAGACTATAGGGCGCATATGAGAATGCTCGATTCGCTAATTCAATTAAAGAGGTTAAATTAATTTCTTTCTGACAAGTGCCATGAGAAATGGAGCGGAACGTATTCGGAATCTCTTTTGCATAACAAATGTGTCAACGGGACCGCTTTGTTCCGCTGCCGCTCCACAAACCAGCCCGTTACGCCGGCGTTAGCCATGATGGAAATACAGATCGCTACTTCCGAAGATTGCCGAGCCATCGCTGAGTTGCACGTTCAAGTGTGGCAATACGCTTACCGTGACATTCTGCCGGAACAGTACCTTGCTTCCTTATCGGTGACGGAGCGCGAGGCTATGTGGCGGCGCGTGGTCGAGGGGCAGACGGCTCAATTGCTGGTAGCTCGTATTGCCGGTGGGGTTGTCGGTTTCGTTGCCTTTGGGACATCGCGTGACGAAGATGCGTCAACCGACCGAGCAGAGATTTGGGCCATTTATGTCAACGTTACATTTTGGTCTATGGGAGTAGGCCGTCACCTGTGGCTTCAAGCGCAACAGCGCATTTTGGCGGAAGAGTACAAGTCGGTCAGTCTATGGGTTCTCGCTGAGAACGAAAGAGCGTTGCGGTTTTATGAGCGTGCAGGGTTTGTGGTAGAGCCACAGTCCCGCAAGTCATTTGAGCTTGGTGGAACCACCGTCGAGGAGCTTCGCTATTCTCGTGGTGTTGGCTAACAAATGGCTGTTGTCGGACGCACCTACGCTGCGCTCCGGTACGCCGCAAAGCTAGAGCGTTAATTGGTAGAGACATGGAACCAGTCATCCAGGAAGAAATAAGCGGTTGTGGCATTGCGGCAAGTGCTGCTCTAGCAGGTATGAGCTATGCGGAGGCCAAGCGCAAGGCAAATGCACTGGGCATTTACGCCGCAGACACGGCACTCTGGTCGGAGACAGCGCACGTTCGGAAACTTCTACGGGAATTCGGTATCTCGGTGTCGCCGAAAGAAACACCATTCGAGTCTTGGGAGCGCCTTCCGGACAGGGCCCTAATGGCTATTAAATGGCGTATGGAACAGGGTAAGCCGTTCTGGCATTGGGTCGTGTTTGTGAGAGAGGGCGGCGAGGCAAAGGTGCTTGACTCCAAAAAGGCACTGAAATCAAACGTCCGCCGGGATTTCTGGCGCATCAAGCCGAAGTGGTACATTGAGGTATCCAATTAACAGGGCGTAGCAGTACGCGGCCGGTAGTCGCCGAACGCCCTCTCCGAGGCTCATTCGTCGCCACTCCAAGGTCGCCGCTGTGCTTCGACGTTATGCATTGAAGGTTGAGCACCAACCATGAACTGTATCTTTTGCGAAATAGCTGCCGGTAGAGCGCACTGTCACAAGATCTGGGAAGACGCCAGGCACATGGCCTTTCTGTCGATTTTTCCCAATACGCCTGGATTCTCGGTTGTCATTCCGAAACGGCATATCTCGAGTTATTTGTTCGTTCAGGATGATGATATTGTTTCGGATTTGGTGCTCGCAGCCAAGCAGGTGGCGCTTCTTCTCGATGAGGCCTTAGATGGCGTAGCTCGTACGGGAATGATCTTCGAGGGCTATGGGGTAGACCATCTTCACGTGAAGCTCTTTCCGATGCATGGCACCGGCAGCGGTTCAGAGTTCAAGCCAATTTCCTCAAGCGTGGACAAATACTTCAAGCGCTATGAGGGCTATATTTCATCGCATGATTACAGGCGTGCTGATGATGAGGATCTGGCGAAGCTCGCAGCATGCATCAGAGCGAAGTCCAATATATAACGAGGTCAAGCAGCAGCGTGCACTTCTTGCGCTGGCCCTCGCTATGCTCGGTCGCTCGTGTGGGAGCATAAGGTGCTGTCCTTCGAGCGTGAGGCATGGATTGATTGTGTCCTGGCAAGCGGGGAAGGAGCCGACCTGGATGGATACTGCAGCCGCCACTTTTCCGCAGACGTGTAACTGCACCGTATGACCCAACGCTGCAGATGACAAACCTACCTACGGCTTCGCCCGCTTGGACGGGTGGCGTTTCAAGCGCCTCATTCGTAGGTTGGCGCAGGCTTGCAACTGAGCTTCAGCATTAAGAGGCAAAGACTGTGGAAATCGTTCCTTTGGCTGATAAGAAGGAGTTCATTGCAGAGTTGGCGGAGCTTCACCATGCAGAGTGGACGCATTTGAACCCGTCGCTCACTTTGGAAGGGCGCGCCGAAGCAATTGCTGAGTCTGCAGGTCGAGAGGGTATCCCTTCAATCTTTATTGCAGTATCAGGAAGTCAGCTTGTTGGTTCGGCTGCGCTAGTACAGAGCGATATGGACACAAAGCCGGATTTATCCCCTTGGTTAGCAGCCGTTTATGTCAAAGAGGGCTTCCGGCATCAAGGGATAGCAACGGAATTGATTGCTCGGTGCGAAGATGAAGCAATTCGTTCACATGCTAATACCTGGTATCTCTACACCGAGTTCGCCTCACGTCTTTATGAGAAGCTCGGCTGGCGTCATATGGAGCGATGCGAATACAAGGGAGTGACGGTCGATGTCATGTGCAAGCAGATCGCCTCTTAACAAGCGCAGGCACAGCGACGGCCTTTTCGTTGTGGCTGCGCCTTTGCCATGGAAAAGGTACCGAAGCTTGGGTCAAGATCGCGAATTCTTTGACTGAATGAAAACGGCAACGGCAATCAGGACAAATCCGGCCACAAGCCCGAAATCCAGCCTCTCCGACAACAGCAATACGGAGCTTAACAAGCCAACCGCCGGTATCCCGAGAAAACTGACCGTGCTAGAAATTGCGGGCATGGTTCGGGCAATGTGCAACATACCCCAAAAGACGAAGGTCGTGGAAATAATACCGACATAGGTAGTCACCATCAGGCTTCGAATATCTAGGCCTTGAAGCAAAGAGACGTCACTGAAACCGATCGTCAGTGATGACAGCCCAAGAGTCGCAACCAGGAGTTGCCATGGCAGAAGCTGTAATGTCGACCACCCGGAAGGGTAGCGTCGCAGAAGGGCTATCTGAAATGCCCAGACAACGGCTGCAAGCAACAGTAAACCGTTACCAAGCAAGGCTTGTGTATTCGACAAAGTATGAGTGGACGGCAGAAACAGGAACGCCAAACCGGCAAGGCCGAAAACTAGACTTGCAATGACGGAGCGATCAAGTTTTTCATTCAGCCATACAACCGCCAGAGGTATCATCCAGATTGGACTAGTATAAGCCAGCAGTGCTGCGCGTCCGGCCGGGACCATGGTGACACCGATCGTGATCAACCAGAGGAATGCCCCCATTTGCAGGCAGGCCACCGAAATAATGGGAAACCAGTCCTCGCGCCCGGGGAAACGAAACTGACGAGTCATTTTTACCAGTACGAAAGCACTGATGGTGGCAAAGGCGAGACGCCATATCAAAAAGGCCTGAGGAGAAATGTTTTCAAGGGCCATTTTCATGAGTGGCCACGATAGTCCACCTCCGAGGATAACTCCGGCGAAGATGAAACCGGTCCCTCGGCCAATCAAGCGAGAAATTGAGCTGACCAACAGTTCGCTATGATTCATCATTTATTCCTTGGCGGTTCTTTAACTGTTCTACAAGGCTCGAAATAATTGCTGAAGAGCGGTGGGCGAGTAGTGGGAAAGTACCTGCGTCACCTACTTCAATTATTCAAAACTCTGTGTTCATTGCTATTATTGGATTCTGCAGGTCTCATTCTGCTCTGTAGTAAGCGCATATGGAAATCAACTGTTTTGATACACGGAGATCAGTAATAATGATGCGACTCGAGTTCCGACATCTTGAGACGGCCTATTGGACCTATAGGCTCGGTTCGTACGGTGCAGCCGCGGACAGGCTCAATACGACACAACCCAATATTTCCATGCGCATCGCAGAAATGGAGCAACGTATTGGCACGGTTGTATTCCAGCGGGGAAAGCGACCGGTTACGCTCACTGCTGCTGGTCGAGAATTGATCGGATACGCAGAGCGTATACTCGCCTTGCGCGATGAACTGTCATTATTTTTCGAGGATGGGGAAGAGGAAACCGGTCGAATTCGGGTAGGATGCACCGAAACTATAGCGCTTTGGTGGCTTGCTGATTTTACGGTAGATGTGCAACGCGTCATGCCGAATATCGAGCTCGATATCGACGTCGATATTACAGAGAAAACCTGGAAGAAATTGTGCAACGGCACAATAGATCTTGCTTTGGTTCCTGATGATCAACTTCAACAACGGGTTATCAGACACAGTCTTGGCCAGGCGTCTATTGCTTGGATGGCATCTTCCGAACTGGTGCAACGAATGTCGACATTAGATACCATGGATTTAATTCGGCGATCCATCCTGAGCCTGTCTCCCGGATCGCGTTTGTATGCCGATCAATTTCGCTGGCTTGATATGCAGAGCATTCGCCCTGATCGCCTGACTTACTGCAATACGATGAGTGTCACGTCGCGGTTGGTAAGCGAAGGCGCTGGTGTGGCATTGCTACCTCCGGACCTGTTTGCCGGCGACAGTCTGCTACAGGAGTTGGAAGTCCAGCCGGCATTTGATTCTCTGCCGTTTGTCGCTACCTATCTTTCTCCCGCCTTCTCTCCATCGGTCGAGCGGATAGCCAAGCTGGCAGTGGCTAATAGCGGATTTCATCCGGGCGATGTGCAGGCATAATACCTAGCCCGCATTGATAGCCCAGAGACTGATGTGACCGTTCTCCTTTGTAGTACCGGATCCAGTTGTTGATCACTGCTCTGGCTCGTCCCAGCGACTCGAGCCGATTCAGCCAGATACACACCTCCTTCAGGGCCGCGTAAAAGATATGCATAACGGATGCTTGAGCCGCTGAAGTCACCCCTTTGGAAGTGGCGACATGGTCACGCCATTCCGATTCAAAGTCCACAGAAGGGGCAAGGGGCGTGAACCTTTCGTATATCACATCCCTAATGTTCTTGGATTGTCATAAAAGTTTTTATTTAATTTTAAAACTGTAAGTTTAGTGCTAACTCAAATCAATCCCTGATGTGCAGCAGTGGCTATAGCTTGAGCCCGGTTGGTTACATCTAGTTTTCTATAGATGTTGCGGAGATGGAATTTTACCGTTCCTTCGGAGAGGCTGAGGATCATTCCAATTTCCCATACCGTTTTTCCTTCACTTGCCCACTTCAATACTTCTGATTCACGCAGTGACAGTGGTCGTATACTCTTATTCTTGTCCATGCCGTTCGTTGCCGTATGTAGTGCTGGCATGGCGTTGTAAAGGACCCAGCGTGCCGTCGGTTTCAGCACATTACTTTCGACACATAGGGAACAGACCGTCATTATTTCTGAGTTATCTTGATAAAATCTACACGCGAATCCGGTGTGCAGGCCATAGTGCGCGGCCGTTTCAAAAAAGGTAGCCGGGCAACAATCCTCAAAGTGTTTATACGCGTCCTCCCAGGAGTAAATATTTGAGGCTAAATATGCATACCGGATGACTGGATCGATCGTGCCGAAATCTTGTGCCAGATATGTTCGAACCCATTCTGGATGATAGTTGTGGTTAGCAATGTGCCTGATTGAAGAAGCGGGTGAGAGCCTGACCTGACAAAGAATGATGCCATCACAACAGATGACATCACGCAGCCAGCCAAGTGTGTCTGGAATGCCTCGATCAGGATATGCTAGGCAGCTTCTCATGTGCTCAATGAGGCCAACAAGGGGGGCTTGATCGATGTCATTGGGCATGGCTTTATCAACTCCCTCTGGCGTTCGAGAGCTATCTTAGTATAGCGCGCCCGTTTTTAATGTAAATGATAATCAGTAGTCTCCATGACTGTGTCGTACTAACATCGACCCGAGCTGCTAGTTACCTATAAATCAATCGTCTATGTGGCTGGCTCCCAGCCACCCTGTCCATCCGGTTAGTAGCCTGTCCTTTCGTTGAAGGCGAAGCTAATGCTGGATACGAGATATATGGGGGCAGTATGGCGATTGGTACCGAAACAGCGCAATTGCCTTGCTCGAGTCATGGTGATGTTACTGCAGTCACGCTGGATCGCCACGGTTACCGTCTTGAGTTCCCGTTGCGCGGCAGACGATTAGCCCAAGCGTTCGAACTTAGAGCCAAGGTCTTCTGTGGTGAGCTTGGATGGGTTGGTCATCCGGGGCAGTTGCAAGAGGTCGATGTTTTTGATGCCAGCGTCTGGCACCTTGGTGTTCTGGCGCAGAGTCAATTAGCCGCGTATCTACGAGTTCATCCATATGGAGCGCCTTGGATGATCAGTAGTGTCTTTGCTGACGTCGTACCACCAGACTGCGTCCTACGATGTCCTGGTGCCTGCGAAGTATCACGCCTGGTCGTAGCGCCTGCATTCCGGCGTACCGTCTTCTCGGATGGGCAGACTGCCGCCGGTTTGGTTTGCCAGCTATTGTATGCTCTCTGTGTACTCAACCAGATCGACACAGTGCACATGATCGTTACCCTCCGTGCACTTCGCGCCCTGAAGCTACAAGGCCTCCCTTGCCGGTCATGGCTACATCATTCATGTCAGTGTGATCGGGATGCGCCGGTTTTCGCTACTCTGAACTGGGAAGAATTTCGGTCGAGTACTGAGTCGCTCATTGCCAAACGACGCCCTGCGTTTCTGGCTACGGCGGAACAGGCTAGGTTCGCCATAGTGGAAAGCGGGCCGTGCTGAAGCGCTACGATGCTACAACAGCCTTTGGTAAGCGTCTATGAGTAGCGCAGTGGTAAGGAGCTTAAGAAGATCGTGGTCAAATCCACCACAGCCTAGTGCCGTCTGGTTATACACTTCTCTAAACCTTTTACGATCGATAAGTTCCCACTGAGCGAGCTGTCCCTCGAGGACCAGCGCTTCCAGATACGCTCTATTGTTCCATAATGCTTTCTGAAAAGCCCCTGTAACCGAGCCTTTCCTGCGTCGAAAAACGGCAGTTGTATTATAGTGTTTCGCGACTTTTTGCCGGAAAGGCAGGCGCGTGTGATTTTGATCATAAAGTGCGTCTGTAGGAAGCGATAGGGCGTAACGAAGCATTTCATCTTGAGTAAATGGCCTCAAATACTGCGCTCGCTCATCGCAGATGACACGATAGCTGTTCTCGCTGATAGCATCTTGCATCAATGCGCGCCTTAAAGATTCATTTCTCACCGCTGTAAGCGAGGGACGATCTTGATGGAAGTCCGTAATTACTTCCTTTCGGAGAAACTTATTAACCGGATTTGGAGATGTCTTCACCATTGCTCGCAACACCCGGATATAACTAACCGAGTACAATTGAGCGTAGTGGCTGAGTTTCCGGGCGAATACCGAAGGTTGTCTACGCAAGGTACCCCGTAGCGTTGCCACCGGCACAGGGTCGAGAAAGATATGGTCGCCACCATGGCCATCCAGGATCGTCACAGGCCGTGTCTTGGTTCGTATCGATAGTTCCTCCGCGAGCCGATAGATTACGGCCTGGAAGGCGAGTGCAGTCGAAGGAGCTGCAGGTAGAGGGCGCTGGATCGGACGAAAGAGCAAATCCTCCGAAAGCGTTAAAGAGAAGTGCTCGACCCCGAGTTCGTCGGCAATAGCCGAGGCAATCTTCGCGTCATCGTGCGCACTTCCGCCCGGGAAGTACCAAGTACAGGCCACAGGCTGCTCTACCCCGTATACCGCAGCAGCGGCAAAGAGCAAAGACGTCGAGTCACATCCGCCCGAGAACGAAACGCCGAAACGCTCTGTAAGTGACTCTCGTTGAAGCAATTCTTCAAGTATCGCTGCCGGATCTCCAGCGGCATTGCTGACGTCGTGCATTGAGTCTAATTTCGAGGCGATGTGGAGCGCTCCTCCACGCTGAAGGTGAGCCACTCCGCCGGCGGGGATGACATGCACATCTCGCCAAACTGAGAAACCCAGTGCACGGTCGTTATTCAGGTGTGCGACAATCTTCTCAGGTGCTGGTGTGTTAGTTCCTTTCTCAAGCACCTCCTCAAGTGTGCTTCCGACCAATACACTCGAAGACGCCGTTCGTAAATAGACCTCGCGGCAACTACCCAAGGGATTCCGTACCCTTATTTCGTCGCCTTCGGCTTCGACATACGGGGCGCGAGCCGTGCGACTTGGCGCCATCTCGCTGGATATGCTTTGCCCTTGCGCTGGTGTAATTGAGTTGTCATCGAGGCGTATCAACAGCGGGACACGCTCGATGAGGTGGTGCGCAACACATTCCGTGCAAGGGTTATTGCCGCCATCACGTAGCCCAACCGGTGAGTGCACCAAAGACATAAGCTTAGCTCCCTTGCGCTGCCAGAGTCGGCGTGTTGCACGGTCCGATATCAATGAGCTCATCGGCAAGCGCAAGCACCTGCTCACGGTGGCTTACTACGATCAGGGTCTCAACGCGTGCTCTTAGCGTCTGCATGAGCTGAATCTCGCGGACACTATCCAGCGCTGCTGTGGGTTCATCGAGTATCATGGTGCGTGTGCCGCGCAGTAGCGCTCTGCCAATGGCGATGCGCTGCTGCTCACCACCGGAAAGATTCCTTCCCTGTACGCCGACATTCCGATCCAGCACACCTTCGCCAGAGGTTTCACCGCCGATCCGTTCTAGATCCAGGAGTTCTACGAGTGCCAGCAGCTCCTGGTCAGGGACGGGCTGAGGGTGCGCGTAAAGTAAATTCTCGCGAACGCTACCGCTAAAGATCAGCGGCGCTTGGGGGACTACGCTCACTTCGCCAAGGATGTCCTCCGGAGAAAGTTGGCGAACACTGACACCGTGGAAAAGAATCTCGCCGGCCGCCTGAGGCTCGAGCCCCAGAAGGGTCCTCAACAGTGTGGACTTTCCGCTTCCGGATGGGCCGCGCACACCGTACATCTTGCCAGCCTGAATTTCCGCACTGAGCGGCATGGCGGAAGTGGCGTCATCGGCGCGTAGAGTAACGTAGCGTAGCGTGAATACAGGCTGTTGATGATCAAGAGTGATATCGGATGCGGCCTGGGGCTCGGTCGGCAGGTCGAGATACCTAAGGCCGTCACCGAGGGCGACGTAGTTCTTCTTGAGGTCGATCAGCGCCGCCGCGATCATGACGAACGGGGAGGTGAGTTGAACCACATAGTTAGTGATCATGATGAAATCGCCGACTTGATAGCGCTGGCGTAGCGTTTCGCTGACGGTATAGAGCGTGAACCCACCCAGCACGAGGCCCACAGCGAGAATTTGTCCACCCATCAAGCCGCTGAGCTTTGCATGGGTCCCGTATACCGTGTGGACGTAGGTGCGCAGATGCTGCTCGAGCGTGCGTTCTTCATGGCCAGCAGCGAGGTTGATCTTGATGTCGTACAGGGCTCGTAGGCGCTCCGCAAGGAATTCACTCAGTTGCGTATGCGTCTGATAGAAGTTCTTGTGGATGCGGGTTGTCATATCGGCAATTCGGTAGGTCAGTACGAAGAGCACAACGATGGCCAGGATGAAGGCGACGGCGAAGGTAAGGTTTATCACCTGCCAGAGAATACCGAAGACGAAGCAGAGCTGGATGATCACAGGCGTGATGGTCCAGAAAATGGCGTGGTTGATCAGGCCAAAACTGCTCATTGCGCGGTTCACATCCGCCATGACCACACCTGTATCGAGCTGATGCTGTGCTTGGTAAGGCAAGCGCAAGAGACGTCGCACAACACTCGAATAAACGGCCGCATCGCACCTGGCCATCACGTAGGAACTCGCGAGATTCTTTCCCCACTCCATCATGTTGCTCAACGTCCAGCCGACCGCATAGGCAGTAGCGAAGACGTAGATCATGCCCACTACCGCCTCACCCGACTCCTCTACTAAGAGGTTGGTCGTCTGCCGTAGCAAATAGGGAACCGCTGCACCCACTGCCGCTATGCTGATCATGAGCAGCAGTACCAGTATGAGGTGGACGAAAAATCGCGGATAGCGTGAGCGGACCAGCTCGAGCCCGCGCCGATAGGTCGTCACATAGGATAATGGATACGTAGCTTTCATAGCTGGCTCTTTGATCTAGATTTCAACGATCGGACACATTCTCTCGGGTAAGTTCGGGTCATCGCCTAGCACTTGTCCCCCGACTTCAACCCAAGCGTGTGATAAGAAATCGTACCGCTGAACTCCTATGCGGAACGTGGGACAGATACCGTGTGAAAGAAGTAGCCGTGACAGCGACATGGAATACTCCAGACACTCCACACGATAAGGTACCCAGAGTGCTACCTCTGCTATGGCTGCAGCAGCGCTCGCGCAAATTCGCTTGTGCTCACTGGATTCCGGCGGCAAATGTATCGAATCCGCGCGTGTCGCTTTTAATGCACGCAGGCTATTCATCGCGGTGTGAAATCCCCTCGTCGATAGCAAAGCCTTCGTCCAAAGCAAAGTCTGCAGTGCGCGAAGGCGTATCCCTCTAGCTGGGGCGGTCTGGTGGAATTGGCGAGCAAACCGCCACTCATAGTCGCCAATCCCATGCTCGCGTACGGACACTCTCCGGATCGCCTGCCGCTGGCTGGTGAGTTCGAGTATTCCCACGTCGAGCAGCGCCCGGACGACCTCTGCCTGTTCACCACCCTCTATTAGTGCCGATTCAAGTTCCAGGCTGGTCGGTGCCTCAAGGACTACGTAACGGTCTGCTCGCTCATCAAGGATGATGAATTCACCGTTAAGTAGGACGTAGTGAGCATATTGGCTAAACGTGGGATAAACCTCCATGGCATGGCTCCGTGGTTTGCTACGCAGAAGATGGCCGCACGCACAGGGCGGAACAGAGAGGTGATGATATGGCATGCCGCACTGGGTACGGCATGCCGACGGGGCATTCGCCCCTTAGGACCATGGAGCCCGGTAAACAGCATAGGTACCCTCAATAATGGCACCGCCGCCTGTCCCGCGGATTGCACTGCTCGCTGTGAAGGTAGACGTCTTTTGACGTAGCACGCTGGGAAGGTGCTTCTTCACGATATGTTGCTTCAACATGTCTATCTCCTTGTATGGCGTTGTTTCAATTCCGACGTCGGCACCTATGAGGTTATCGGGCATGGTCAGATTGCGCGCCTATCCATCCGGATAGTCATAGGCTGGCTTATCCCCGCCTTCGGGCAACACTTGCTCTATCCCTGTGATCCATGACACGTCTGCCACTTGCTAGCCTGCCAGCTAACAGCCAGTTATCGATATCAGCCATGGAGAAGAGGGATAGGCTTGATTTAGTGCCAGATAGTGAAGCGTGATTAGGTAGCGACTTGTGAATTATTAAACTTCTTCTGATCGGATATCGGTGAATGTGGAGCTTGTTTGTCCATCTTGTCGATCTGTACTTTGTCGCTGGGTATGACGTTATTGCCGGTTAACATTCCTTTGCTCTCCATCTTTCTTGGGTAGTCAGAAGCAGGCCAATCACAATCAGCGCTGCTCCGATAAAATCCGTAGTGCGTAATGACTCACCCAGTACCAGGTAAGCGAGCAGGACGCCAAAAAACGGATTGAGAAGGTGATAAGTCGATGCCGTTGCGGCTCCGCTGATTCGAATAAGCACCAGCCAGAGACTCATTCCACCGATGGTGACGACCATTACCAAATGCGCAACGGCAATCATCGTACTGGTGGAAGGCATGGCAAGCGGTTGTCCGAACGCTAAGGCTATGGGCAGGAGTACTGTGGTCCCGGCAATGGACTGCCAGAAATTGGCTTGCAAGACGGGAAGGCCTGTTCCTCGGCCGCGAAAGAACACGGTGCCACTCGCGAAGGCAAGCATGCCTGCTGTGGCCATCAGGACTCCCCAGATATCGATTGTTATGCCGCTAGCACCCCCTGAGATGACGACCACGCCAACCAAGCCTAGCGCCGCGCCGAGTAGCTTTATCGGCGAGAGTGGTTCTATACCCCACCATGCAGAAATTAATCCGGTAGCAAGCGGTGCGCAGCTCACAATAACGATAACGACCTGGGGTCGAACCGTTTGCAACGCAGCAAAGCTCAACCCAAGATAGAGTGCGTTGTTAAGAACGCCGAGCAGCAGGCCGTGCCTGATGGCGATGCGGTTATTTATGAATCCTCCGCTAATAAGGCAAACAGGAAGCATCAGTAGTGCGCTTAATAAGAACCGAATGGCTAGGAGAGTGAAAGGGTCGAAATCATCGAGCGCAACGGCTCCAGCAATGAATGCCGAACTCCAGATCATACTGAAAATAATGACTAAGCCGGCTAGCACAAGATTGTTCATTCAGCCTCCTACAAGCGGTAGCTTGCTTCCTGCCTATATCCTTTGGAGCACATGGTGGATGGGGGAGTGAAGGAATGGGAAATTAATTGTTTGATATTCATAATCAGTTAGGCTGATTTTGAACGTTGATGAGCTATATGATGGGCTCTACTCTCTGGACTCATTCGTCGCTGGAATCCCAAGTTGCGGATCTGCTGAACGAGCTGCTGACCTGGGGCGCCTCAGGTCAGTCAATACAGGACAAGTCTTTTCCTGTTGCGGCATGCCGCCCAGCAACTGGAGGACAGTGATGACAGCCATGAAAGGATGTAAAACGAAGGAGCTGGGTTCTTTACCAATCAGGTCATCGATAATTCGGTAATGATAGTGCGGAGTTTTATATGTTTGATTGTCAACCGTCATCCTTGGGCGATAGGCGTGTCACCCTTGAGCATCTGCGCGCTTTCGTACTTTTAGCCGAAGGCAAGGGATTTCAGCAGGCAGGTCTTCAGCTTTACCGCAGCCAGTCTGCTGTCACGCAAAGCTTAAAACGGCTGGAAGACATATTGGGGTGTAAGTTACTGGAACGTCGCCAAGGCCACATTATGGGCTTGACGGCAGACGGTGAACGATTTCTACCAGCCGCCAATGAGATTCTGACTCGAACGTCTGAGGCAGTGAGTGCCATGAAGCAACCGGAAATTGCCGGACGCTTGCTTATTGGCGTTCCGGATGACTTCAAGGTTGTGGATCTCCATGATGCCATTTCTCGGTGTGCTGAGCTGAACCGAAATCTGCGTCTAGAAGTCGTCTCTGCGCTTTCTTCGCAACTACTCTACCAGATTGACAATAGTGGACTTGACCTCGTCATCCTAAAGTGCCTGGAAGATTTTGTACCAAGCGATAAGCGCTGGAGGAGTCATCTGTTGCGGAGAGAACCGCTCCATTGGGTGGCTGCACAACGGCATGTTTTTGAAAGTATGTCTGAAGTACCACTCGTCATCTTTCCTGATGGGTGTTGCTATAGGAGTGCAGCGCTTTTGGCATTGGATCGCAATGGTAAGCATGGGTACGGTGCCTATGTAAGCGCATCGTATGAGAATATTCGTGCTGCCGTGTCGGCTGGCCTTGGTATCGGTGTTCTGCCCGCAAGTGCGCTTGCAAACGCACATATCATTCTAGGCAAGCAAGAGGGTTTTCCGGAATTACCCATGGTGGAACTCGTTATGATTCAAGCAACAGATAAGTACGCTACCAAGCAGTTGGCAGACTTTCTCTCTCATTCCGCAACTATGAATCCGCGAAACGTTAATGAATATAGTGATCATAATGTGTCAGCGGAATCCCCAAGTGCGGGCATTCTTGGCTGAGGTGAGGGTGTCAGTTACAGAGTTATGCTTGTCTTGGCAATATGAGTGAAGGTAGTCCGGGTTTGTCATTGCGCTTTCATCGATACAGAGTCAGGTTAATTCTTGAGTGGCCGGGCTGGTCGAGCGGTACCGCAGTCGGCACGCATTAGCCGAGCGTTCGAAAGTCGGGAGACGGTTCTGCAGGAGGTATGGGTGCCAGAGAAGTTCGTTTCGTTAGGTGGCAGGTCACTTTGGAGTCAGTCGATAGGTCCCGACCAGGGAGATACGATTCTTCTGGTGGCAGGCGCCAATGCATCAGCCTTGATGTGGCCGGATGAATTCGTCGATTTGCTCGTTTCCCAGGGATATCGCGTGATCCGATATGATCATCGCGATACGGGGCGCTCTACCGTCATGGCGTTTGATCAGAATCCCTATACCGTGGAGGACCTGGCGGCAGACGCTGTGTCGATTCTCGATGCCTGGGAAGTGGATAAGGCGCATTTCGTAGGCTTATCGATAGGCGTGACGTTAGGCCAAGTTCTTGCGCTGGATCATCCAGACCGATTAATGAGCCTGACGCTGATGTGTGGAGCGGCGCTTGATGTGGACTTCGTGGGCAATATTGCACGCGCCTTTTCAGGAGAGAGTTCGCCGGATGGTTTGCCCTTGCCCAATAAAGAGGTACTTGAAGCGCTTTCTGCGCGAGCCATACCCTCCGGGAGCATGGAAGAAGAGCTGGATCGTCGTGTTAACGAGTGGAGGCTCCTGTCAGGAGATCGACTTGAATTTGACGAGTCAGACTTCCGGCTGCGTGAGCAACGCTGTATCGATCACGCCGGGACATGGGCGCAGCCTGGGAATCACGCGATGGCAACGCCTGTATCACTCCGGCGGGGGCAAGAATTAAGCAAGGTGGGCGTTCCCGCCTTGGTGATTCAAGGTTCCGAGGACCCACTCAACCCACCACCCCATGGCAAGCACATCACAGACCTGCTGCCAAATGGCCGGCTGGTAGAAATTGACGGGCTCGGCCATTGCCTACCAAAGGCGTTGCTGCCGCGCATAGCCGATGAAATTACCAATCATGCTGCGGGTGTTATTAGTTAAAGCGCTCTAACCCGGATATTGCACCGGGCTACCTGGCCAGTTTCAGGAAGAGGTCTTGTTCCGGGTACTGACATGCTTGAACTCCGAGCCCTGGAATTTGTGTACCGTCATCGCGAACACGGTTTGCACCGCGTGCAGGCGAGAGGGCAGCACCCAGCGGATAGGCTTTTCCGGGTCGCTGGTGGGAAAGGCGACGCGTAACAGTGTTTTACCCGGCGTGCGCGGGTCGTGTACCGCTAGCGTGATGCCGATATTGCCGTTCATCAGTTTCAGGCCGTAGTCGTTTTGGGTGACGAGTACCGGGCGGCCTTCATACCAGCCTTTTCTTCCAGCGTGACATCACTCCCGTACAGCAGCTTTTCGCTGCGCAACGTTTTGGCGATGCTCAGGTTCTGGCTTTTTTCTACTCCCCAGGGACCTTTGCGCAGTGTGCATAGCAGTTGGAAATGGCTGTAGGCGCTGAGCATGTCTCTGGTTCCTTAGTATATGGATGGCCTTATGAATCCCTGGGTTCATTGCGTGCGGCTTATCAGTCATCTTCTCAAATACAAAAGAATCTAATATATTCAATGCAAGCACGGGGTTTTAAAGATACACCAACACGATCTGTGGGCATTAGTATGGCAATGAAAGATGATGTGGATCGCCAGATTATCGAAATTCTCAAAATAAACGCCAGAGAGAGGTTTTCTGACATTGCGCGCCGTGTCAATCGCTCAAGGACCGCAGTAGAAAAACGGATTGAGCGCTTAGAAGCGGATGGAATTATTCAAGGCTATAATGTTGTATTGTCCAGTGATACCGAGAGGTCAGAAAAGCTCGGTGGGTTTGTTATTATTACCCACGTAGATGGTGCGCAATGTGAAAATTTGTTAAATGATTTGTCGGTCTTCGGTATTATTAAACGGAGATGCTCAGTATATGGAGAAATGGATCTAGTTCTAGAGATAGAGTACAATACGCTCGAAGAAATGATGGAGCTAAAGTACTATCTTATGGAGCATGCCAATGTCAAGAGTGTATCTATTTTACCCGTAATCAAGGAGTGGGTGTGACCCCACTCCTAACTTCATTAATACACCCTGGCTTTTTTTGGTCTAGCTTTTAGGTAAAATGTCGATATAGAAAGAGCCAAGATAATAAGTGGGTAAATGATGTTGAAGCCTTGCAGGGTTACAATGGCTATGCAAACGAATATACCAAGAAAAGCAATCATTTTTTCTAGGAACTTCTCCGCCAGCTTGACCAAGACTAAGGCAGAAAGCCCATAGAGAATTATGAAGTTTTGCCCTGCTAACGACAAGAGATTGTCGACTCCCATGAATCCCAGCCAGTCTAAAATAACAACAAAGCTGAAGATGAAAATAATGCTAACAAGCGAATGATAGGGTTGCCCCTTTGTTAGCCTCAGTATAAAGGGTGGCGCAATTCCTTCTTGAGCTAGAGAATAAACCATTCTCGAGACTCCCCATCCAGCCGCGCTAAGATTCGCAAATATCAAGGTTATAGCGACAACTCCGACGACATTTTTTCCGTATGCGCCCAAATGGTTATTTATAATAGTTATAAATGGTGATTCATAGGCGTTACCGAGGTCGGCGCGTTGAACAACGTAAGCCATTACCAGATAGAGCACTACAGCAATAACGAACGAAAGCCACATTGCTAATGGAAGGTCTTTCTTAGGATTCTTAAACTCACCAGTAATATTTGCACCCACCTCCCAGCCGGTGAATGCAAAAAAAATCATAGGAACAGCGACCCAAATCATTTTCATTTCACTGAATGAGCTGGGTATCGCAAAAGAGTGTGTGGTGGGTTCGTTTGAAACGAGGAATAACGATAGAAGAGCCAGTCCAGTTAGGAAAACCACAAGCACCCAGGAAAGCCATTGGTTCAGCTTACCTGCCATCTCAACAGACTGTAGATTAAGTAAAAGCACTGCAGCAAGGATAAGTAGCGCGTACATGTGTGCCTGACCACCAAAGGTGTTGCTTGCATAGTATCCTCCAGTCAATGCAATCGCTGGTAACCCGAGTAGTACCGCTCCAAGGAACATCAACGAAGCAATTATGTAAGCAAACCTACCGTAGGCTTGTTGTACGTACGATGCTATCCCTCCCGGTCCGGGGTATCGGCACCCCAGAATGATGAAGATGATGAACAAAGGAGAAGCCAGGACAGCACAGAGAATCCAGGAGGTCATCGAGAGATCACCGATCTTTTGCACCGTCAGTCCTGGAAGCACCAATAATCCTGCCCCAAGAACGATATTTATGAAGAGTGCCGCTCCCCGCCATGCGGAGAGGGTTTTTTGTAATTCGGCCATTTGAATTTCTCCGTCCAGAATTTAGCTAAGCCAGTTAAGAACATCCCGAAAGTAAATCGTGTAGACGCACCCTTCATTTGAAGCCGTCGACTTATGCAACGTTCCGGCAGGAAGAACCACATACTCTCCAGGACCGCAGGTTACTTCTTTAGATTCGACACCAAAAGTGATGCTTCCTTGAATAATAATTAGAGTCTCATCTGTCTCATGTTTGTGCCAATTATGAATGTGTTTTGGACCGTCCCTCTGAAGTTCCACGCATCCTTGCTCAGGAAGAAGAGAAATCAACGTCGAAAGACTGATATTGTCAATTGATCCACTAATGAATTTTCTCACTGCTAGTCTCCCAAATTTTTAAAAGGACATTCTTTTGTCTTGTTTGTATCGTCTAAGAAATATTGTCGTGATTCTAAAACACCAGGCTCACCATAAATTCCTAAGTCAGGTGATAAAGGTGTTGTATCATACTTTTTAAGTATATGACGAACTTTTGAAAAAGCTTTTCTGGCTTGTTCTGGTGAACCAAGGATATTGTCGAAAACCCATCGTGGCTGAAAAGTAATCATGAAATGTGTTGAATACCGGCTATACCGCATAACATGCGATGGCGTATTACAAACAACGAAAATCGGTTCTCCTGCAAAACAAAATTCCCATTTTGGGTCGTCGGTTGCTTTCGGTATTTCAGCAGGCCATGGTTGAGAGTCGTTTTCGGTTAGCTCTTTAAGGGTGTCCCAAAAAATCCTGTGGTATTCATCTATTTCGAATCGTTGGTCGATATTCGTGAACAGGACCAAAGAAGTGTTATTTCCAAATCTTCGGGAGTTCTTTACATATTTCCGTAGCTGTTGGCATAGTAATGGCATGTCAATATAGCTATGAAATATAAATCGCAAATGATCTTCTTTAAAGCCATGTACGCCAAATACGCACGGAAAAGGCGATTCTTTGTTAGTCATTGTCTCTTCGAAATAATCAAAGGCTTTCCTCTGCCACGAAACTTTCTGGTAGCTCTCAGTGACTGAGCGTTTGTCATGTACGGCATGATCAGCATTTATTACATCCATTGTGTCCATCGTATCCATTTCCCTGCCGAAGTATTACGATTAAGCCAGTCATCTATATAATAGCTAACCAAAAAAACAATGAAATTTTTAAAGTGATAAATAAAAGTTTTATTTTCTGCTTTTTAGGAAGGAAAATGCCGCATGCATTGGTAATATTGAAAGTCTATGGTGTGTTTTTTACTAACTGTAGGGTCCCGAATGATCATCGTGATACGGGGCGCTCTACCTTCATGGCGTTTGACCAGGGTCCCTATACCGTGGAGGACCTGGCGGCAGACGCTGTGTCGATTCTCGATGCCAGGGAATCACACGATGGCAACGCCTGTATCACTCCGGCGGGGGCAAGAGTTATGGAAGGTGAGCGTTCCCGCCTTGGTGATTCAAGGTTCCGAGGACCCACTCAACCCACCACCCCATGGCAAGCACATCGCAGACCTGCTGCCGAATGGCCGCTTGGTAGAAATTGACGGGCTCGGCCATTGTCTACCAAAGGCGTTGCTGCCGCGCATAGCCGATGAAATTGCCAATCATGCTGGGTGTGTTATTAAAGCGCTCTAATGCTTGCGTGGGCATTGCTCGCGGCGTAACGGCTGGTTACGGTACGCTAAAGGCCACTGAAGATGGCTGGTATAACCAATACGTAGCAGGGACTACCGCATGGATGGCAGCCGTTCATCGCAACATGCCCAGGTAGGGGCGGTAGTGTGCCAACCGGATCGCCATCAGCAATGCCCGCATCCTTGCCGTGGACGACCTCCAGGTCACCTTGCGCGTCAAGGATGATCGCGACCGTGATCGATCCAAACGGCTCGTGCACGCTGGCGAAGAGTTCGTGCGCCGCTTCCTGCTCCACGTCCTGTCCAAGGGGCCGATGCGGGTCCGTCACTACGGCTTTATGGCCAATCGTCGCCGGCGACTCGGCACCGCCTACACCTGCCCGTACTACCTTCACACAACGGACTCGACGAGTCGGCCCGCTTGCGGGTCGTGGCAACGCTCGTCCTGATGTTGGATTTTGGCCAGCAGGCGCGCTAGGTTGGGTTAAATCGAGTTCGAAAAGGGGTGAAAACATGGCCAATCTCACGGCCCGAACGCGACATCACAGGCCTGTACCCACGCGACCGGATGCCTCAGGCCACGCTCCGATCAATACAATACCCTATAGAAGCTGTGGTATCGCAGTCTGATGGGCGGCTTAGTCCAACAGGCATTTATCCGCCATGCTCTACACGGCGAAGAAATGCTGAACTGTTATGCCCATCTCAGTTGCACCATCTTGCCATAGTGACGCTTGACGTTATTAACGCGATGCGTCACTATTAAATCATGATCATCTCGTTCAAGTGTAGGGATACCGAGAAGCTGGTCAGCGGGCGGCGCGTCAAACGCTTTGTGAATTTTGAGCGGGTTGCGCTGAGGAAGCTCCTTCAGCTTCAACTCGCAAACCAGCTGGAGGACCTTAAGGTACCGCCCGGCAATAGGTTGGAAGCTTTGAGTGGTGATCGCCGAGGCCAGTACAGCATCCGGATTAACCAGCAATTTCGATTGTGCTTCCGGTGGACGAAAGCTGGCGCGGAGGATGTCGAAATCGTTGATTACCATTAGGGGGTGACTTATGCGCGATATTGATCCTGTAATGCCTGGCGAGTTGCTGAAGGAAGAGTTTCTTGAGCCTATGGGGATCTCTCAGTATCGCCTTGCCAAAGAAATTGGAGTACCGGCTCAGCGTATTGGACAGATCATTGCCGGGAAGCGCTCTATAACCGCCGATACGGATCTGCGACTCTGTCGTTTCTTTGGGCTATCCAATGGCTATTGGCTTCGGGCGCAAGCTGCTTACGATACTGAGGTGACTGAAGATGCTTTGGCCGAGCAGCTGAGTAATATTCGACCCTGGAATTCGGGCTCACCCTCAGATCGCAGGGCATAACGAGTCGCGTCACGCGGACGTGCTAAAGCGCGCTGGTGCGCATAACCCGTGTCTATTTTTCGTGGGTAGGGCCAGTGTTGAAATTATGGATATAGTAATTAGCGCAATAAAGATAGTAGGGCTGGTCGGTCTGCTACTGTGGTATTTGCTTTTCGCACCTAGCGGGGTCCGTGAATGGTTAGAATATGCACTGCTCTCCATTCAGGCAGCTGTGTTTTGGTGCATTGATGTCGCGAGCAAGTCTATTGATATAGCAGTACACCTTTTTCACTGGCTTGGCAGATTTTTTGTTGTAGTCATTTTTGTTGGGGCTGCAATAACTCTGTCCGACAACATGGCGGCAATATTTGGTCTGAGATTTTTGGAGAAAAGTGGAGCCGTTTTTGAAATGACGAGGTTGTTTGCGGATAGGGTTACGTGGGTTGCCTCTACTGCAATAGTGGCTACCACGGTCGCGCTGGGCCACTTCAAGACACTAGATCTGAACTATAAAAAACATAGGGAAGAGGTACGGGAAAAACTGAGAGAAAACCGTGATCGTAAACAAAACACATAACCAAACCAATCACGGTGATGGCTTTTCCGTTGCGGCTTCGCCTCCACTCCAAAGTCACGCGTTTTGGCAGCGTTAGGAACTCAAATATCCCCGTGACCCAACGAGAGCTTCCGATATGGAAATACAGTGCGAATGCGGTAAATTCCGCGCCAGGCTCAAAGCTTTTCCCAATAATACACCGGGACGTCTGGTTTGTTATTGCGATGATTGCCAATCGTATCTACGTTACATCAAGCGCGAGGATCTGCTGGACGCCAATGGTGGCACGGAGGTGATTCCCGCGTACCCTGCCGATGTTGAAATTATCAACGGACAGGAGCACTTGAAATGCACACGGCTGGCGCCAAATGGGATGTTTCGCTTTTCCACCTCATGTTGCAATACACCCGTCGCCAATACCCGCCCAAACACTCCGTGGATTGGCTTCCTGAGCTGTGTGTACACGGCCCGAGATTCCAACACACTCGATCAGGAACTGGGGCCAGTTCGCAGCCGCATCATGGGCCACTACGCAAAGGGAACGCCACCCGCGGGTACGCCCGCAAAATTCAATATGAAGGCTTTTGTAACCGTGTTGCCGTTCATACTTAAGGGCAAACTGCTCAAAAAAGTTAAGCCGTCGCCATTTTTTGCTGAGAACGGTGTTACACCTATTGTACCTCCCTATGTGCTGAGCGAAGCGGAACGGTAGGCGGGATAGTATACTGTCCACAGATAAGCGCCTAACTCTGCGCTCAAGCGGACGGCTTCCCGCCGACGATCCTGCCTCCGCTTCGCTATGGTAGGCTCACGACTGAAGCCGAGCGTTGGGCCTTGATCGAGGAGTTCCAAAATGGCCAACTCTACACTCTACCGCTTCGCTGCATTCAGTGACTCTGCGGATGGTGGGAACCCCGCTGGGATTTGGCTTGGAGAGGAATTGCCAAGTGAACCGGAGATGCAGGCGATAGCCGCTGAGGTTGGGTATTCCGAAACCGCTTTCATCACACCAACCACAGGGAAGATCAAGACGGTGCGCTATTTCAGCCCCGAAGCCGAGGTACCGTTTTGCGGGCACGCCACTATAGCTAGCGGAGTTGTGCTGGGGCGTCTAGAAGGTGCAGGGTCGTATGTGTTTGCGACAGTTGCCGGCGATGTAACAGTCGTAGTTGAAAATGATGGAACCCGATGGATAGCGTCACTTACGTCGGTGGACACAAAACAACAGGCCGCGACAGGTGCTCTCTTGTCCGCAGCCTTGGACGCACTCGGATGGAGCAAAGACGACCTCGACCAAAGTATCCCGCCGATTTGCGCCTATGGTGGGGCGTGGCATTTAGTACTTGTTGTTAAGAAACGTGAGCGACTGGCAAACTTAAGCTACAACTTCGAGCAATTAAAGGCGTTAATGCTTGAGCACGATCTCACGACTCTTGAACTGATCTGGAAAGAGAGTGAAGACGTGTTTCATTCGAGAAATCCATTTCCAGTTGGAGGGGTTGTTGAAGATCCTGCAACAGGCGCCGCAGCCGCAGCGTTTGGCGGCTACCTCCGGGACTCGCACTTAATGTCGCCACCATTATCAATTCGTATTCATCAGGGTGACGACATGGGGCGGCCAAGCCTTTTGAGTGTGAGCATTCCAGAGTCGGGCGGTGTCACCGTCAGTGGGACCGCAGTCGAAATAGATTGAAGCTCATACCGGAGCCCAATAGTTCGCTGCAGTGGACCGCCAAACGGCTTCGCGGTTTGGTTCCTTCCGCAGGCTTCGCCTGCTCCGGCGACCATGTTCTATCTGTCCGCCGGCAAGAGGCCCTTGCGTGAAGATGGAGGGACCGTCCACGGAAGTCATCAACGGCTGTTCTGACCTGTGTGTCGCAGTTCTCGGCGAACTCCGGGAGGAGGGGTGGCGAATTGTGTTTCACCAAGGCACTCCGGCCCACGGGGTTGGTGATGACTCCGCGTAATCAGTCGCTTGAGTTCGTGCCGCTCAAAGCCCGCCACTCAGCGAAGCGTTAGTTGTAGAGCAAGTGTGAGGATGTGAAATGGTCGCAACGGCAACTCTTTTCTTGGCAATGATGATTCCATTGGTATGGAGCCCAGGGCCAAACAACGTGATGTGTGCAACTGTTGGGGCAAAGCAAGGGACTAAAGGGTCGGTACCTTTCATTTTGGGTTTGAATATTCCGATCTTCATTTATGCTCTTTTAACCGGGTTTGGCCTGACTGCAATTTTAAGTAACATCCCGCAATTAGCCTCTGCTCTGACAATCCTCGGTGCCCTCTATGTCACTTATTTAGGTGTTAAACTAATAACCGCGACTTCAGGCGGCAGTGTTGAGGAGATTCAGTATGGGTTTAGGTCTGGGTTTATTGTCAGCTCACTTAATTTTAAAGTGGTTACAGTTCTAATTGTCATGTATTCGCAGTTTGTAAGTGATAGGCTATATTTTTCAATTGTATTGGCGCTCTCCTTTGTTCTTGTTTGTATCGTTGGTCATTTTCTATGGAATACAATTGGTCGAATATCCAGCCGGCTTCTTAAAAGTGATAAATTTTTGAAAATGCAAAATTTTGTCTATGGGGCAATGCTGGTAGGCGTTGGTGTTTGGATGTTCGTTCCAGCTTTAAATTCTGTCATTTATTAGCAGTAAATAGCTAAAAAATACACGCAGTGGAGTGATTTACGCTCCGCTATGTTTGGCTATTGGCGTTGAGCAAATGGCGTACAACAATCAATTTCACTCCGACGGCCTCGCCGCCGCTTCGCGGCAGCATGCCGCGGGTGAATTAGGACGTTATGCCGAAGGATGCACTGATGACAACAGCAGGACCCATTAAACCCCAGCGACTTCGACTTGGCTTATGCATGTGGGTTGCGGGCATGCTCGGCGTGGTCGCGCTCACTGTCACTGTGCTACCACAACTTGTGGCTGACGTGACGCTCGCCGTGCCCCTATGGTTGGTGTTACTTGCAAGCTCTGCGCAGAGTGCGCTGTTAGTCGCTGTTGCTGTGTGGTTGGGCGTGGTGCTGGCGCCGAAAGTTGGCTTTCGAGCTGCTGCTTTTGAGGCCGCAGTGTCTGCCGGATCAATCAGGTCAGCCCTTCGGCCGCAGCTCCGTCCCAGTCTGGTCGCCGGGGTCGTGGGAGGAGTTGGGCTATTCGCAATTGGCGGTTTCGGCTTTCCAGCGGCCCTCGCTGAGGTGGAGCAGCAATTTACAGTGCCGATAATTGCGCGTGTGCTCTATGGCGGGGTCACAGAGGAATTGCTTTTACGATGGGGGCTAATGACAGTCTTGGTATGGCTGGCATGGCGGTTCCTGCAACATCGGAGCGGTACGCCTCGGCCCCTCTATGTCTGGCTAGCCATCGTCGTGAGCGCGCTGCTTTTCGGCGCGGGCCATTTACCAGCGGCAACAATGCAGGCAGGCGAGTTAACGGGCTACGTGGTGCTGTTCATAGTCGGAACTAATACCGCCTTCGGGGTGCTGTTCGGTTACCTGTATTGGCGATATGGCTTGGAAGCGGCGATAATCGCGCACGCTTTCGCACATTTAGTGAGCTATGTTTTGAGTTTGGGAGTGGCATAACAATGTGCTGTAGTCGCTGCGCTCGGATCTTCGTTTCGCTTTCGCTCCACTGCGACCGCTAAGCACGGCGTTATATTCCTCAATACAGAATACATCCAGTTGAATCGGCTCAGCATATTAGTTACGGAAAACGATGATTCAAATGCATAAAACGCCTGCTGACGTACAAAAAGCCTACGACACGTGGGTGCACCAGTACGATACAAACGAAAACCCTACGCGTGATCTCAACGCAAGGGTGCTTCGCCAACAATCATTCGCACTTGCCGGTAAGTCAGTTTTGGAGATTGGGTGCGGCACAGGAATCAACACGATCTGGCTTGCTGAGCACGCCCAGTCTGTTGTTGGAGTGGATATTGCGGAAGGCATGCTCAAGAAGGCGCGTGGCCGCCTAGGCGAGGAGAAAGCATGCATGCTGCAAGCAGACATTACAAAGCCGTGGTTGTTTGATCAGGCATTCGATTTGGTCATAGCCAACCTCGTGCTGGAACACGTGCGAGATCTGAGCCACGTATTCAACGAGGCTCACCACATACTCTTGCCCAAGGGCTTGTTTTACATTGGCGAGTTGCACCCTTACAAGCAGCTTCGGGGAGCACAAGCGAAGTATCGTGATGCTGAGACGGACCAAGACGTGCTGGTGCCAGCCTTCACTCATCACGTATCCGAGTATATCAACGAGGGCATCAAAGCAGGTTTTACGCTTCGTCGTATAGGTGAGTGGCAAAACGAAGTGGACACTGATTTTCGTTTATTGACGCTGCTTTTCGAGCGCGCCTGATCGATGAGCGGCACATGATACCTGTTAGCCGCTACCTGTTCCCAGTCACACCTTGCGAGATGAGTAAAATTGGTGTTACCCGCCAATCAATCATAAAAGTATGGTTGGTTGAGCGTCTTCAAGCAGAAGCTGCGAACAAACCGATCAATGATGACGCCGCAGGTGGCGCACATTAGCGGAGTGTTCTTAAAGGAGAAACCATTGTGACTCTCATGACGATCCTTTTATTCATACCAGCGAGCTTTGCTCTGAACATGGCTCCTGGCCCGAACAACCTCCTGTCGATGGCGAATGCAAAGCGTTACGGCGTCAAGGCTGCCTGCTATGCCGGAATTGGCCGGCTTGTCGCATTTGTGGGCATGATTACTCTTGCCGCTACGGGGCTGGCAACAGTGCTGTACACGTCCGAAAAATTATTTCTGGCAATAAAGATCGTCGGTGGGTTTTATCTACTGTGGTTGGCTTTTCAACTATGGACAGCAGACCCCACTGACAGTGGAAACGAGGCTTTAGGTGGAAAAAGCCTATTCCAACTGGCGAGGCAAGAATTCTTTCTGGCGGCTGGAAACCCCAAGGCTATTCTGATTTTTACGGCCTTTCTTCCTCAGTTCGTTGACCCCGCGGGCTCTGTTGGGTTTCAGTTCTTCATCCTGGGCGCTCTGTTTTTGATGCTTGAGTGGGTGGCAATAGCCGCCTATGCACTCTTTGGAAAGGTGTTGCGACACTGGTTTTCTCGTCCGGTTATGCGTCGACTGTTCAATAGAACCTGTGCGGGGCTTCTCGGCAGTGCTGGGGGCGGGCTTCTGCTGGCGCGTCGCCAGTGAGTTCGCACAGCCATTGAGAGTTCGCTTTCTCGAATTCCGAGGTGTACATACCGTTGCGAATAGATGAAGTGCCGTCTTCAGAGGCGCCGATGGATCTACTGCTTTTGGCAGACCCCTCTGAAAATGCGATCAAAGAGTACCTGAATCAGTCCAGGTGTTTCGTCGCCTATGCCAACGATATGGTGGTCGGATCTTGTGTACTCAAGCCGATTGCGGGAGGCATGGTGGAATTGATGAACATTGCCGTTTCACCATCGCATCAACAGAGTGGCATCGGAACGCGGCTGCTGAAACATGTTATCGATAAAGTGAAGGAGTCGGGTGCCAAGGGCCTGGAGGTTGGGACTGGCACCTTCGGTTACCAGCTTACCTTCTACCAACGGCAGGGTTTCAGGGTTGATCGCATCGATAAGAACTTCTTCTTGAAGAACTATTCAGAGCCAATCGTTGAAGATGGAGTGCAGCACAATGATATGCTTAGACTGACTCTCGACTTTTGAGGCGATACGTCATACCAACGAACTGTTTGACAATGTAATGCACGCGGCAAGTGCGTGATTGTGGTGTCATGCATACGAGCGCGAACCCCCAGGCCCCCGAGTCAGCCATCTGGCTCGGGGGCTTGTCGTTTGTGTTGTTGAATGATTGGTTAGCGATCGATAGTTATCGCGTGGGGATGTCTCCGCACGGCCCTGCGCAACTCCAGGAGGCGAACGTGGCTATCGAATATGGGCCCGTCAGTGAGCCTTGGGGCGTGCGGCGGTTCTATGTTCGCGATCCTTTCGGTCGGTTGATCAATCTATTGCAGCATGAGTGATGATGGGCATGGTTTGTGGCAACGCTGCGCGCTGCATCGCGACTGAAGTCGCTCCTACAAAAAACCGTCTATCGTGATGGTTTTAGTGCTCGATTCAGCTAATTATCGCAACTGAAGCTGCTCCTGAAAAACCCGTTGGTCGGGATATTTTTATTGCTCGATTCAAGTGCTTATATCGACTGAAGTCGCTCCTGAAAAACCCGTCGATCGTAATGGTTTTAGTGCTCGATTCAACCAATTACCTCGGCTGAATCGCACCTGCAAAACCCGTCGATTGTGGCAGGTTTGGTGCTCGATAATCCGTTGATCGTCTGGGCCGTGTGCAGAAATTGCCCTTTGAACCCGATTGCGAGATCATTGCCGAGAAGTTCCGCGCCATCCTCGCCTCGTTGGTAGGTGCCGTGGCTGTTGCCAAGCGTCTGCCCGGGGGGTAGGAGCGTCAACACATTCTGAATGCCGCCCAGCGCCGGATCCTGCAGATGCTCGGGGTCGGTGAAAACGAACAGGAAAGAATGCTGCGTGCCGCTGGGCAGAACAGTGGATGGAGGCTATGACCGATAAAGAAATCACCAAGACCGAAATTCTCAACAAGGTGTATACCGCAGACGACCACGAACAGCTAAGAGATGCCTATAAAGCGTGGGCGACCGACTACGATAGTGATCTGGCCGAGCTTGGCTATGTCGCCCACATCACCAGCGCCGAGGCGTTGGATCAGGCGCTGGGCGGCAATCACGAGGCGGTGATTCTCGATGCCGGTAGTGGTACCGGGCTGGTAGGTGAGGAGCTCGTGAAGCGTGGCTACAGGACGCTGGATGCGCTGGACTATTCTTGGGAGATGCTGGATGAAGCGGCATCCAAGAACATCTACCGTTCGCTGTTACAGGCGAACATGACCATGCGCTTGCCGCTGGAAGATAACGCCTATGATGCGGTTATCTGTACGGGTACCTTCACTTACGGCCATATCACCGCGGATGGGTTCGATGAGTTGGTCCGTGTGACCCGGCCGGGCGGGGTGATTACCTTTACCGTGCGCGAGGGGGCATACGAGGAGTATGGTTATCGGGCGCGGATGCTGGATCTGGAGATCAAGGAGGCGTGGGAATTGGTGAGTTTCTACGATACGCCTTACCAGATCGAGGAAGGCAATGTCTGCAAGATGTGTACGTATCGGGTGCTGGGGTAACCGAGAAAGGGGCGCATCGCGACTGAAGTCGCCCCTACAAGCCCCGTCGAGCGTATAGGTGTGTGCGGTGCTTGATGAGCCACGAACAACGTCTGAAGTGTCTCCTGCCTGGATCAGTAGTGGTACCGAAGTTGGGCAATAAGCAAGGTGTCATCCATGACTTTATAGACCATTCGGTCTGCTTCGCTGATTCGGCGAGACCAGTAACCGATCAGGCTGTGCTTAAATGGTTCGGGCTTGCCGATGCCGTCGAAAGGCTCTCGTTTCGTTTCCTTGATCAACTTGTTGATTCGGTTAAGGATCTTTTTGTCGGTTTTTTGCCAGTACAGGTAGTCTTCCCAAGCGTGTTCGGAGAAGATGAGCTTCATTCGAGAAGTTCCTTTTCCTCTCCGCCACCTTGTTCCAGTTCGGCAACGGATTCCAGCAGACGACGGGCATTTTTAGGCGCACGAAGAAGGTATGCGGTTTCCTGCAATGCTTCGTAGTCCTCGAGGGAGATCATTACCACGGATTGCGCCTTGCTCCGGGTGATAATGATCGGAGAATGGTCTTCACAGACCTGCTCCATGGTTTTGGCGAGATTGGTTCTGGCGGCTGTGTAGCTAATGGCATCCATTGGTTTCTCCTGTACAGATTATTGTACCTGTGCAGAATATAGTACGCTCATGGTTGCAACAAGTACACAGTGACTTCCTGGCCGCCTCATTCCCCTGCCTGTCCTGCCGCTGCGAATTCGAGTAGTACGTCGCCCTGGCCGACCGTGTCGCCTGCCTGGAAATGATAACTGATGACCTGGCCGTCGGCGGGGGCGGTGAGGGTGTGTTCCATTTTCATGGCTTCCATCACCATCAAGGGGATGCCTTTTTCGACCGGTGTGCCGGGGTCGATGAGTAGCGCGACGACGGTGCCGTGCATGGGGGCGGTGAGGGTCGATTCCGCTTCGCGGTGGCCGTGGTCGATGGCGTCGAGGCGGCGCCAGTAGAGTCGGGCGATGCCGTTGGCGTCGGCGAGTTCGATGAGGTGGCTGGCCTGACAAGGGATGAGCCGTGCCTGCAGGCGGCGGCGATGGCCGTCGAGGATGACGGCGATGGCGTCGCCGCTCAGGCGTTGCCGTTCGCCGGTGAGTGTCTCGTCGCCGATGCGGAGCGTCCAGGGCTCGTGTGCATTGTCGCGATGGCCGTCGACGGTGACGATGGTTTGGGCGTCGTCGGCATCCTGGCTGTGGGCGGGATCGCAGAGGGCAATGCGTATCCGGTACGGGGCGTTGAGCCGGAAGCCGTCGTGGCGGTCCCAGGGGGAGTCGCTTGCGCGTTCGTTGCCGAGTCGATCGAGCGCGACCAGGGCAGCCGCGGCGTAGTCGTCGCTACGGTAGCGGTGGGGGGCGAAGAGCGCGTCGTGATGGTGCTCGATGAAGCGGGTATCGAGTTGCGCCTGCTGGAAGGCGGGGTGCCCGACCAGCCGTTGCAGGAAGTCCCGGTTGGTGGTGACACCGCGTATGTCGAGTGCCGCGAGTGACCGGGTGAGCGTGGCGAGCGCCTGGGGGCGGTCGTTGCCGTACACGATCAGTTTGGCGAGCATGGGGTCGTAGTGCATGGAGACGGCATCGCCGCTATCCACGCCGCTGTCGAGGCGCACGCGGGATGGGTCGAGACCGGCGCCGTCCCGGTCGAGGGCGAAGCGTTCCAGCGTGCCGGTGGCGGGCAGGAAGTCATTGGCCGGGTCTTCGGCGTAGAGGCGCGCTTCAATACTGTGGCCGGTGAGGGTCAGTTCGTGTTGCGCCAGCGGCAGCGGTTCGCCCATGGCGACGCGAAGTTGCCACTCCACCAGGTCCTGACCGGTGATCATTTCGGTGACCGGGTGCTCCACCTGCAGGCGGGTGTTCATCTCCATGAAGTAGAAGCTGCCATTCTGACCTTGTGAAAAGTCCAACAGGAACTCGACGGTGCCGGCGCCGATGTAGCCGATTTCCTTGGCGGCACGCACGGCGGCTTCGCCCATTGCGTGGCGCAACTCGGGCGTCATGCCGGGGGCGGGTGCCTCTTCCAGCACTTTCTGGTGGCGGCGCTGCACCGAGCAGTCGCGTTCGAACAGGTAGACGCCATTGCCGTGGCTGTCGCAGAACACCTGGACTTCGACATGGCGCGGCCGAGTCAGGTACTTCTCGATCAGCATGCGGTCGTCGCCGAAGGCGGCCCGGGATTCGCGGCGGCAGCCGTCCAGCGCCGCCTGGAATTCGGCGGCGGATGCCACCACGCGCATGCCCTTGCCGCCCCCGCCGGCGCTGGCCTTGAGCAGTACCGGGTAGCCGATCCTGTCGGCTTCGGCCTGCAGGCGCTGGTTGTCCTGGTCGTCGCCGTGATAGCCGGGCACCAGCGGCACACCGGCGTTGGCCATGCGGGCCTTGGCGGCGGACTTGTCGCCCATGGCGGCAATCGCCGAGGCGGGCGGGCCGATGAAGGTGACGCCGGCACGGGCGCACGCATCGACGAAGTCGGCATTCTCGGCAAGAAAGCCGTAGCCGGGGTGGATGGCCTGGGCGCCGCTGCGTCGGGCGGCTTCGAGCACGGCATGCTGATCGAGGTAGCTGTCGCGGGCGGCGGCGGGGCCGATGCGTACGGCTTCGTCGGCCTCGCGAACATGCTTGGCATGGGCGTCGGCATCGGAGTAGACGGCCACGCTGCGCAGGCCCATGCGCCGGGCGGTACGCATGATGCGGCAGGCGATTTCACCGCGGTTGGCGATCAGCAGTGTGTCGAAACGGTGTCGCTCTACCATCACGATGATGTCCCGTCGGGAGATGGCCAGTTAGGGGTGCGTTTTTCGAAGAAGGCGGCCATGCCTTCCTGCCCCTCGTTGCTGACGCGAAGCTGGCTGATGACGCGGCAGCAGTGCTCCCGGGCGGTTTCCATGCTGGCGTCGCCGGCGACGTGTTCAAGCAGGATCTTGGTGGCGCGTTGCGCCTGGGGCGAGGCCTCGAGCAGCGTATCGAGCATGGCGTCCACGGCATTGTCGAGGTCGTCGTGGGCTTCCACCCGGTGGATCAATCCCAGTTCCAGCGCCATGCCGACCTTGATGACCTCGGAGGTCAGGGCATAGCGGCGCATCTGACGCATGCCGATGGCGCGCTGTACGTAAGGGCTGACGACTGCCGGGGAGAGCCCGATCCGGACCTCCGAGAGACAGAAGGTCGCCTGTTCGGAAGCGATGGCGATATCGCAGCAGGCCACCAACCCGACGGCGCCGCCGAAGGTCGCACCCTGTACACGGCAGACCGTAGGACAGGGGAGTGTGTCCAGCGCGTGCATCATGCGGGCGAGTTCGCGGGAATCGGCGAGGTTGTCATCGAAGCTGTACTCGACCATGCGTTGCATCCAGCCGAGATCGGCACCGGCGGAGAAGTGCTTGCCGGTCGACGACAACACCAGCGCCCGCACCTCGTTGCGTTCGGCAGCCGCCGCCAGTTGATCGAGATGATGATTGAGTTCGGCGATCAAGTGATCATCGAAGGCGTTGTGCACCTCCGGCCGGTCGAGTGTCAGCCAGGCGACCCCGCGGGCGTCGATGTCCAGGTGGGTAAAACGCGTGGTATCGGGCATATCGGTTCTCCATCTCGTGTACGAGCCCCACCGTTCCGACACGTTGTCTCTGGCGTGGGGATTACATCCTGAACACGCCGAATCGGGTTTCGTCGATCTCGGCGTTCATCGCGGCGGCTAGGGCCAGTCCCAGCACGTCGCGGGTCTGCAGCGGGTCGATGACGCCGTCGTCCCATAGCCTGGCGCTGGCGTAGGTGGGGTGCCCCTGGTGTTCGTAGGCATCCCTTGTCGGTTGCTTGAAGGCGTCTTCCTCTTTCGCACTCCATTCGTGGCCGTCGCGTTCGTACTGCTCGCGCTTGACCTGGGCGAGCACGTTGGCGGCCTGTTCGCCGCCCATCACCGAGATGCGCGCATTGGGCCACATGAACAGCAGGTTGGGCTCGAAGGCGCGGCCGCACATGCCGTAGTTGCCGGCGCCGAAGCTACCGCCGATCAATACGGTGAATTTGGGCACCCGGGCACAGGCCACGGCGGTGACGAGTTTGGCGCCGTGCTTGGCGATGCCTTCGTGTTCGTACCTGGAGCCGACCATGAAACCGGTGATGTTCTGCAGGAAAAGTAGCGGAATCCCGCGTTGGGCGCACAGTTCGATGAAGTGGGCACCTTTCAGGGCGGATTCGGAGAACAGCACGCCGTTGTTGCCAACGATGCCGATCGGGTAGCCGTGCAGGTGGGCGAAGCCGGTGACCAGGGTGTCGCCGTAGTAGCGCTTGAACTCGTCGAAGTCGGAGTCGTCTACCAGGCGGCCGATGATTTCGCGAACGTCGAAGGGTTTGCGCAGATCGGTGCCGACGATGCCGTAGAGTTCGTCGGGATCGAGGCGCGGGGGCCTGGGCTCTTGCCTCTCGAGCCGACCACGCTTCTGCCAGTTGAGCCGGGCGACGCAACGCCGCGCCAGTTGCAGGGCGTGGGCGTCATTCTCGGCGTAGTGATCGACGACGCCGCTGATGCGGGTATGGACGTCCGCGCCACCCAGGGCTTCGGCGCTGATCGTCTCGCCGGTGGCGGCCTTGACCAGCGGCGGCCCGCCGAGAAAGATCGTCCCTTGCTGCTTGACGATGATCGACTCGTCGGCCATGGCCGGGACGTAGGCACCGCCGGCGGTGCAGGAGCCCATCACCACGGCGATCTGCGGGACGCCTTCGGCGGAGAGCGTGGCCTGGTTGTAGAAGATGCGCCCGAAATGGTCGCGATCGGGGAAGACCTCGTCCTGGTGGGGCAGGTGAGCACCGCCGGAATCGACCAGGTAGATACATGGTAGACGGTGCCTGCGGGCGATCTCCTGGGCGCGCAGGTGCTTCTTCACCGTCAGCGGGAAGTAGGTGCCGCCCTTGACGGTGGCGTCGTTGGCGACGATCACGCACTCGACGCCGGCGACGCGACCGATGCCGGTGACGATGCCCGCGGCGGGGACAGGGCTGTCGTAGACTTGATACGCGGCCAGTGCCGAGAATTCGAGAAAGGGCGATCCCTCGTCGAGCAGATGGTCGATGCGGTCGCGCACGAACAGCTTGCCGCGGCTCTCGTGACGCGCGCGCAGTGCCTCGCCACCGCCCTGGCTGATCTCTGCCGCCAACTCACGCAGCCTGAGGACCTCGGCGCGCATCGCGGCATCATTGGCCTGGAAGGTGTCGCTGCGGGCGTTGATCTGGGTGTGCAGGATGGCCATCACGGTTCCTCGCTGGTGGGCGATGTGTTGATCGCGAAGGCGGATGGGCCGGCCTCACGGCCGGCATCGCGACTAAAGTCGCTCCTACAATGGCTTGCTCGATGTTGGTGTCGTGGGAGCGGTTTCAACCGCGATGCGGGGCGCGAGCCCGCCTCTTGGTCAGGTGGATTCATCGAAGACCTCGCGGCCGATCAACATCCGCCGTATCTCGCTGGTGCCGGCGCCGATCTCGTAGAGCTTGGCGTCGCGCAGCAGGCGACCGGTGGGGTAGTCGTTGATGTAGCCGTTGCCGCCGAGAAGCTGGATGGCGTCCAATGCAACCCGGGTGGCGTTTTCGGCGCAATAGAGGATCACGCCGGCGGCGTCCTTCCTCAATGCCTTGCCACGGTCGCAGGCACCGGCGACGGCGTAGAGATAGGCGCGACAGGCGTTCAGGGTCGTCACCATGTCGGCGACCTTGCCCTGCACCAGTTGGAACTCGCCGATCGCCTGACCGAACTGCTTGCGCTCGTGGAGGTAGGGCACTACCACGTCCATGGCCGCCTGCATGATGCCGATGGGACCGGCGGCCAGCACGGTACGTTCGTAGTCGAGCCCGCTCATCAGTACGCGCACACCTTCGTTGACCTCGCCGAGCACGTTCGCTTCCGGCACCTCGCAGTCCTGAAACACCAGTTCGCAGGTGTTGGAGCCGCGCATACCGAGCTTGTCGAGCTTCTGGGCGGTGGCGAAGCCGGGGAAATCGCGCTCGACGATGAACGCGGTGATTCCTTTGGAGCCGGCGTCCGGGTCGGTCTTGGCGTAGACCACCAGCACGTCGGCATCGGGGCCGTTGGTGATCCACATCTTGTTGCCGTTGAGGATATAGCGGTCGCCGCGCTTCTCGGCCTTGAGCTTCATGGAGACCACGTCGGACCCGGCGCCCGGCTCGGACATCGCCAGCGCCCCCACGTGTTCGCCGCTGATCAGCTTGGGCAGGTACTTGGCCTTCTGCTCGGTGGTGCCGTTGAGGGTGATCTGATTGACGCACAGGTTGGCGTGGGCGCCATAGGAGAGCCCGACCGAGGCGCTGGCGCGCGAGATCTCCTCCATGGCGATGCAGTGGGCGAGATAACCCATGCCGCTACCGCCGTATGCCTCAGGCGCAGTGATGCCGAGCAGCCCCATGTCGCCGAACTTGCGCCACAGGTCGCCGGGGAAGTCGTTCTGCGCGTCGATCTCCGCGGCGCGTGGGGCGATCTCGTCACGGGCGAAGGCGTTGACCTGATCGCGCAGCATGTTCAGTTCGTCGTCGAGGCCGAAGTCGAGGGGCCGGTAGGGCGTGTGCATGGCGTGCTCCCATCCGTATCGGGGCTATGTGCCTAGGCTAGGATCGTTTGACGTTAACGTAAAGTGCAACTTTGGGGTGTCGATATATGCGGAGTTGCTTCTTTGACAGACGTCGGGAGTGGCCTACAGTTGAGAATAGACCGGTTTGTCTAGTAATGGAGTGGCCATGACAGGTACGACACGCGAACGTCTCCTCGATACGGGGCTGAACATGCTGCTGCAGCACGGATACAACGATCTCGGCATCATGGCGCTGCTGGAAGCGACACAGACGCCCAAGGGATCGTTCTATCACCATTTCCGAAGCAAGGAAGACTTCGCGCTGCAGGTGATCGATCGCTACATGGAAACGGTGCATCAGGGCTTAGGTGCCTCCGTGGGTGATCGCTCCTTGCCGCCGCTGGATCGTGCCCGTCGATTCTTCGAGCTGTCACGCGACAAATATCGCGAGGATGGGTACCTCGGGTGCATGCTCGGTGGGCTCGGTCAGGAGCTGTCCGGAGTCAATCCCGTCTTTGCGGAGAAGATCGAGTGGTGCTTTTCCGTGGTGATAGAGGGTATCGCGACGTGTCTGGAGGAGGCCCGCCAACAGGGGGAGATTCCACCGGACTCCGATCCCAGGGAAATGGCCAATCTGTTGCTGAACTGTTGGGAGGGAGCGGCCCTCCGCAGCCGGTTGAAGCGAGATCCGGCACCGCTGGACCGCATGCTGGATTTCTATTTTGCAGCGGCGACCTGCGCCTGATGCATCACGTCGGGGCGAGAGCGGGTTGCCAGGGAGGTAACCGCCAACGGCGGTTCGGGAGCGAGATGTGCCCGAGGCATTGCGGGGCGTCCATTCTCGCGGACCTGCCGTGATGCCGAGGGGAGCCATGACATCCTGATGTAGGCGGAGGTGTAACATGACAACAACAACCGGACCGGGCTATCGGCTTGAAGGCACGATGCTCGAAATCTGTTCCTGTGAGGTTCCCTGCCCCTGTTTCATCGGCGAAGACCCGGATGGCAATGAATGCTTCGGCGTGATCGCGTTCCATCTCGATAGCGGCCATGCGCACGGCGTGGATATATCCGGCCTGACACTGATGAATGTCGCGTATATCCCGGGCAATGCCCTGGCGGGCGGCTGGCGCTCGGTGGTGCTGATCGATGACAAGGCCGATGATGCGCAGCACGAGGCGTTGATGGAGGCCTTCGGTGGCAAGCTGGGCGGCCCGCTGGCCGATCTGGCGGGGTTGATCGGTGAGCTGGTTGCCGTCGAACGAGTACCGATCGAGTATGACACGCATCAGGCACAAGGGCGGCTGCAGGCCAAGGGAATGGTCGAGGCGGAACTGATGCCGATCCAGTCTTCGCCGGATGGCACAACGGCAACGATTCACGACAGTGCCTTTACGACAATCAAGGGTGAGCCGGCCTATATCGGCAAGTCCCGGCGTTATCAGGTCAACCTGCCACAGTACGACATGAGCTGGTCGTTCGAAGGGCGCAATACCATGCAGACGGCCTGGCGGATGGAGCATCAGCCATGAACACGGCCGTTGCGGAACGCGCTGCCTGGCGGGGCGCGCCGGTGCTGCTGCTGGCCATCGTGCTGGCGTGGTCGCTGGCCATCGGTGCTGAACTGACCGGTTCCGTACAGTGGGTGCATCATCATCGGTTGATGGTCGATGGGGTCAGTCCATGGTTCAGTCTGGCACTGTTTCTGCTGGCCTGGCAGATACACATTGCCGCCATGATGTTGCCCACGGCGTTACCGATGATCGGGTTGTTCCGTCAGGTGGCCGGTGTGCAACGTCATCCCGGCCTGGCGCGAGCGGGTTTCCTGGGCGGCTACCTGGTGGTCTGGACGCTCTTCGGGTTGGCGGCGTTGGTGGGTGATGCGCTGTTGGATAGCATGATACAGCGGTGGCACTGGTTGATGCACCGACCGGAATGGGTTGCCGGTCCGATCCTGGTGATGGCCGGTACCTTCCAGTTCTCCGAACTCAAGGAGCGATGCCTGGATAAGTGTCGTCAGCCGCGCTCTTTCTTGATCAATCATTATCGGCAGGGGGTGTCGGGAGCCTTCTCGCTCGGGCTGCGCCACGGCCTGTTCTGTCTCGGCTGCTGCTGGGCGTTGATGGTGGTGATGTTCATCGTCGGCATCGCCAATCTGCTGTGGATGGCGCCATTGGCCCTGTTGATGCTCTATGAAAAGGTGGGGCGCCACGGACGTCGCGTCGCGCGTTCATCGGGTGCCGCACTGATGCTCATCGGTATGCTCGTCATTGCCGATCCGGCCTGGATGCCGAATCTGTTGCCGGCCCATTGACGACATGTGACGACAAACGAAGACGCCTCGACCGGTGGTGATCGAGGCGTCTTTTTACGTGTAGAGCGGGGCGCGAATCAGACGTCGTCGCGCATTGGTTGCTCCGAGCGGGGCAGTATGAGGTTGAGGATGATAGCCACCAGGGCGCCCGGTATCAGGCCGGATTCGATGATGCCCTGGACGTTGTCCGACAGGTTCTCGTAGAGCCCTTCCTGAGCAGGCAGGCCGATGGCGGCGGCCAACGACAGGGCGATGATCAGCATGTTGCGCTTGTTGAAGTCGATACCGCTGAGCATCTTGATACCGGCGCTTGCGATCATGCCGAACATGATCAGTACGGCACCGCCGAGCACCGAGTTGGGGATGCTCGAGACCAGTCCGCCGAGTTTGGGCAGCAGGCCGGCGATGACCAGGAAGCCACCGCCGATGGCGACGACGAAACGGCTGATGACGCCGGTCAAGGCGACGATCCCCACGTTCTGGCTGAAACTGATCTGCGGATAGGCGTTGAAGATGGCGGCAAAGACACTAGCCAGGCCGTCGGCCATGACGCCGCCGGAGAGTTCCTTCTGTGTCGGTTCACGGTTGGCGCCACCGACAGTGGTACCGACGATGTCGCCGATCGATTCCGCACAGGTCACCACGGCCAGCAACACGACCGGTACGATGGCGGCGAGATGGAATTCCACCCCGATGGCGAAGGGCGTGGGCAGTGAGAACCAGTCGGCATCGCCGACACTGGAAAAGTCGACGTAACCGAAGGCGACCGCGGCAATGAAGCCGGTGACCAGGCCGGCCAGCGGCGAGATTTCCGACCAGATTCCACGTCCGAACTGATGCATGCCGACGGTAACGACCAGCACCAGCGCGGCCAGCAGCAGATGGTGCGGCGAGCCGAAATCATCGGCGCCGAAACCGCCACCGGCATAGGCGAAGCCGACCGGCATCAGTAGGGTCCCGATCATGATGACGAAGGTGCCGGTGACGACAGGAGGAAACAGGAAACGCAGCCAGGGCAGGAACAGCCCCACCAGGGCCATGGCGACACCGCCACATAGTGCGGCGCCCAGTGCGGCCGGTACGCCCATGCCCACGGCGATGGGGATCAGCACCGGCACGAAGCCGAAACTGGTGCCCATGACGATCGGCAGTCGGGCACCGATGGGACCCAGGCCGAGCGATTGCACCAGTGTGGCAACCCCGGCCACGAACATGGCGGCCTGGATCATCAGGGTCGTTTGTGCATCGGAGAGATCGGCGGCACCGGCGATGATGATCGGCACGGTGACGTTACTGACGAACATCGCCAGCACGTGTTGCAGGCCAAGTGGTATGGCCCGCCCCAACGGAGGTCTCGCATTGACATCGTGGGTACTGCGTATCGGGTTGTCATTGGGGGTTGCCATTGCGTCGGAGGAAGTGGACTCAGTGGGCATTGGATTCGTCTCCACGTTGTTGTTGTCGAACGTCGTTGCTGTCGAAGTGCCTCGCAAGTTCACGGCAATGGCATGGTGGCCTTTTGCCGTGCCTATAACTGTTGTCGTAGCCGTCTGGCGGCCTGGTCGTGACGGGATCTCAGGTCATCGAGATCGACATCGCACGGTAGGCCGTCGACCACGCGCCAGTCGCCGCTGACCATGACGCGATCGGCTCGGTGCGCCCCGCATAGCAGCAGCGCCGCCAGCGGGTTTTCGGCGCCGGAGAAGCGCAGTTCATCCAGCGTGAACAGGGCGAGATCTGCCTGCTGGCCGGGATGCAAACCGCCGATGTCGCTGCGACCCAGGCAGCGGGCCGAGCCCTGAGTGGCCCAGCGAATCACCGTGTCGTGTGTGATCTCGCCGGGTTCGTAACGCAGTCGGCCGAGCAGCAGCCCCTGACGCATCTCCTCGGCCAGGTTGGAGTGATCGTTTGATGATGATCCGTCGACGGCCAGTCCGACCGGCGCGCCGGCGGCTTCCAGGTCCAGCGTACGGCACATGCCGGAGCCCAGCACCATGTTCGAGGAAGGACAGTGGGCGATGCCGGTCCCGGCCCGGCCGAGCCGTTGTACTTCATCCTTGTTGAAATGGATGCCGTGCGCGAGCCAGGTGCGGTCATCGAGCCAGCCGATGTCTTCCAGATAGTCGAGTGGACGCATACCGTACTGGCGTAGGCAGAAATCGGTCTCGTCAGCGGTTTCAGCCAAGTGAGTGTGCAGCCTTACGCCGAGATCCCGTGCCAGTCGCGAGCTTTCCCGCATCAGTTCTCGGCTCACCGAGAAAGGCGAGCAGGGCGCCAGGGCGATGGTGATCATCGCGTTGTCACCACGCTCGTGGTATTGCTCGATCAGACGACGGCTATCATCGAGTATGGTCGTTTCATCCTGCACGACGGCTTGAGGCGGTAGTCCGCCCTCATCCCGGCCGAGACTCATCGAGCCTCGGGTCAGCGAGGCGCGAACGCCCAGTCGCCGGGCAGTATCGACCTGCACATCGATGGCGTGGCGCAGCGCGCCGGAAAAGATGTAGTGATGATCCGCGACGGTGGTGCAGCCGGACATCAGCAGTTCGACCATGGCCAGTTCGCTGGCGATCGCCAGTTGTGTTTCGTCGAGATTGGCCCAGACGTCATACAGGCTGGTCAGCCAGGGAAACAGTGCTTTGTTCAGTGCCGGTGAGTAGGCGCGGGTCAGGGTCTGGTAGAAATGGTGGTGCGTGTTGACCAGACCGGGTAGCAGCACATGACGCGAGGCGTCGAAGACGTGGTCCGCGGGCCGGGTGGGTTGGCCCCCTGCCGGTATTCGTTCGATGATACGGTTGCCCTGGATGACGATGCCGCCCGCAGCGTCCGGGTCGGCGCAGGCCAGAGGGTGGCGTATCCAGAGTGTGTCAGCGTTGTCGGTCATGTGGCGACTCTCCTCGGCATGTTGATTGGCACGCATCCCCAACTCAGTGTGGAAGGGTTACCCAGCGAGTGTCTCACGCCTGGTTCAGGTGCCTTGTTATGTTGCCGGAGATGTGTGGTGAATTCTTTATTGTGTACTGTATTTGTATACTAAAACTCGGTGATGGTGACGTCAGCTGTCAACCAAAAGCGGACAACACTTTGCGACGTCACTCCGAGCCGATGGGGAAAATGATGCCATGACAAGGCATTGCATGCGTATCGGATGCGCGAATAGATAACATCAGGATGGCAAATACAAGGTGCCGAACCGGCGTGACCGATTCGGCGCCAGATGGGGCGTCATGCTGTCGTGACGGGATAGAGGCGAGTCAGTCGGCGTCCGCGTTGGGAAAGAACAGTTGCTCACCGTCGAGTTCATACTCGGCGATGGCTTGTTGACCCGCTTCGGAAATCAGCCACTCATGCCACTGTTGCGCCAGGTCGTGTTTGAGATCCGGGTGGCGTTCTTCGCTTAGAAGCAGGCTGCCGTACTGGTTGAACAGCGCTTCGTCACCGTCGAACAGAATATCGAGGTCCTGGCGATTATCGAAGGCGACCCAAGTGGCGCGGTCGGACATCACGTAGGCATCCATGCCGGCGGCCGTATTCAGGGTCGGCCCCATGCCGCTGCCGAGTTCGCGATACCATTCACCGCCGGGCTCGACACCCGCTGCCTCCCAGAGACGCAATTCGGCGCGGTTGGTGCCGCTGTCATCGCCGCGCGAAGCGAACGGCGCTTCGGTATCGGCGATCCGCGAAAAGGCGTCTTCGACACTCTCGGCATTGGCGATGTCGGCCGGATCGTCGGCGGGTCCAATCAGGACGAAGTCGTTGTACATCACGGGTTGCCGTTCAGTGGCATAGCCCTCTTCGACGAATGCTTTCTCTCCGGTCGTGTCATGAACGAGAAGGCTATCGGCATCACCCCGGCGTGCCAGTTCGAACGCCTGCCCGGTCCCGACGGCGACGACACGCACTTCGATACCGGTCTTTTCCTCGAATTGCGGAAGGATGGCCTCGAACAGACCGGATTGTTCGGTCGAGGTGGTGGATGCCAGGGTGATGAATTGTTCCTCCTCATTGGCCGAAGCCTGGGTCGTGACGGCAAGGGCAAGCCCTAGTCCAGTGAGTGCGCTGAGGAGTCTTCCGGTGGTCATTGTTGATGGTCCTTCTATTGATGGCGGAAAACGACGAGGGCGTCACCACACCAGCTCGCCGCGAACGAAGGCCGACGCGTCACGGGTGCGTGGAGCCAGAAAGAACGATTCGGCATTGTTGTGCTCGACGACACGTCCCTGGCAGAGGAACAGGACGTCGTCACCGAGCCGCTTGGCCTGGCTGATGTCATGGGTGTTCATGATGATCCGGGTGCCGACCCGGCCGAAATCGGTGACGGCATCTTCCACGGCCTTGATGGCGGCCGGGTCAAGCGCCGAGGTCGGCTCATCGAGAAACAGGACCGCCGGTCGCAGGGCCCAGGCACGCGCCAGGGCCAGGCGTTGCTGTTCGCCGCCGGACAACACCCGGGCGGGACGGTGCGCTACGTCGGTCAGTCCGAAGCGTTCCAACGCTTCCCGGGCTAGTGGCTTGCGATCACGCCAACATGTGCCTTGTACCGCCAGGGCGTAGGTCACGTTGGCAATGGCGGAGCGGCGCAGCATGACGGGGCGCTGGAAGACCATGGCCTGGCGAGGGGGGCGGCCGCCGGTATCGTGCCAATGGAGACGGCCGCTGGTAGGTGTCAGCAAACCATGACAGATCCGCATCAGCAGGCTCTTGCCGGCGCCGTTGGGGCCCATGACGATCGTGCTGCCCTGACTTGACAGGGTCAGCGAGATGTTCTGCAGCAGAGTTTGCCCGCGATGGCGGAAGGTCACCTTGTCCAGAGTGAGTAATGGGGCCGAAGTCGAGGCAGCGTGCATGTCGTTCATCCCAGGCGCCTCTTGGCTTCTTCACTGATCAGGAAGGCACCGGCGTTGATCAGGGCCACCAGGAGCAACAGGATCAAACCGAGACCCAGAGCCAAGGGAAGGTCTCCCTTGTTGGTTTCCAGCACGATGGCCGTTGTCATCACACGGGTGACGCCATCGATATTGCCGCCGACGATCATGACGGCTCCGACTTCGGCACTCGCCCGGCCGAAGCCCGCCAGGATCACGGTCATGAGGGCAAAACGGGCATCCCATAGCAGAGTGGGGATGGAGCGAAGACGGCTGACGCGAAACGACGTCAGTTGCTCACGATACTCTTCCCAGCGCTCTTCGGTATGTTGCCGGGTGAGTGCGGCGATGATCGGCAGGATCAGAAGCACCTGGGCGATCACCATGGCCGATGGAGTGAACAACAGGCCCAACTCGCCCAGCGGACCGGCACGAGATAGCAGCAGGTAGACGACCAGCCCCGCCACGACCGGGGGAAGCCCCATGAATGCATTGAGCACGACGATGACGAGCCCCCGCCCGGGAAAACGCCATAATGCCACGGCCGCCCCTAGTGGCAGTCCCAGTACGCTGGCAATGAGGACCGCCGTCAGCGAAACTTGCATCGATAGGCTGACGATCCCGACCAGCGTTTGGTCGAGACTCAGGATCAACTGCAGGGCAGTGATGAAGGCGTTATCTTCCGACAGCATGCGCGACTCCAGGTGGTTGGGTGCATCATGATGCGTTATTGTCGTGATATGCAGTCAGCGTTGAAATATATGCAGTGATAAACAGCAATAGACGTGTGAAACACTTCGACTACGACTATTTGACGACGACCGAGGCGGCCGATTATCTGCGGCTCAAGGAGCGCAAGGTCTACGATCTGGTTCGGCAGGGACAGATCCCTTGCACCAAAGCGACGGGGAAGCTGCTTTTTCCTCGCCAGTCGCTCGACTTGTGGCTAATGAATCATCTGGTCGGTGATCAGCAGGCAGGGCGCGATATTCCTCCCATCGTGGCGGGCAGTCACGATCCGTTGCTGGAGTGGGCGCTGCGCGAATCGCAGTCGCAGTTGGCGACGCTATGTCATGGTAGTGGCGATGGCGTTCGCCGCGTGCGCGACGATGAGGCCATGCTGGCAGGGATTCATCTTATCGATGCCGAAACCGGTGCCTATAACAGGCCGGAGGCGCTGGGGCTGCTCGGTATGAAAGATCTGGTCATCCTGCACTGGGCGTATCGTTGTCAGGGATTGATCCTGCCCGCTGGCAACCCCTTAGAGGTGACGGGTATCGACTGTCTGACGAGAAATGGCCTGCGTGTCGCGCATCGTCAGCCCGATGCCGGTGCCGAGCGGTTATTGCGCTATCTGCTGGCGCGCGCGAACATCGATCATGCCTGTCTGCACCTGGCCGACCATGTGTCTCTCAGTGAGGATGATCTGGCTCTGGCGGTGCGTGAAGGCAGTGCCGATGTCGGGCTGGGTGTGAAAGCAGTGGCGCAGCGTCATGGCCTGGCATTCGTGCCGCTGCACCTGGAACGCTTCGATCTGGCGATGCGGCGTCGAAGTTTTTTCGAGCCCGCCGTGCAACGCCTCATGACGTTCGTGAACAACGAGCGGTTTCGAGAACGTGCCGAAACGTTGGGGGGATATGATCTGTCCCGTTGTGGCCAGGTGGGATACAACGCGTGAGTGGGGGAGTGGGTTATGAGGCGTCAGACGCGTCGGCATGATTATGCGCCATTGAAACAGGAATATGCTCGTCTGGCGCCGGTATATGACCGTCGCTGGCAAGGTTATGTAAGGGCCTCGGTCGATCGTGCTGCGGCCCGCCTGGCGCTGCAACCCGATGAAACATTGGTGGATGTCGGCTGCGGCACCGGTGCCCTGCTGGCGATGTTGTCGCAACAGGTCCCGACGGCCCGGCTGACCGGCATCGATCTGTCCAGTGAGATGCTGGCCGTGGCGCGTGAGCACGTCGGTGACGATGTGTCCCTGATTGCCGCGACTGCCGAGCGGTTGCCGCTTCCCGATGCCAGCCAGGATGCCGTCGTGTCCACCAGCGCCTTCCATTATGTGCGCCACCCCCTGCCTGCACTGGGAGAGATGCGACGGGTGCTCAAGCCCGGAGGCCGAGTGGTGATCGTCGACTGGTGCGACGATTTCCTGACATGCCGGTTGTGTGATCTGTTTCTACGCTGGTTCGATGACGGTCATTATCGAATCTATCGTAGCGATGAATGCCGTGAATTGCTTATCGAGGCCGGCTTTGCGAATGTAAACGCCGACCGCTACAAGATCAGTTGGCTGTGGGGCTTGATGACGGTATCCGGCCATCTGCCCAACGCAGAGGAACAGACCGATGTCGAACGAGTACAACCGGGCTTCCACCACGACACCTGCCATGGATGAGGAGACGACGGTACCCGTCAACGCCGTTTTCGACATGGCTCGCCAGGGAGATGTCGAATCACTGGAAGCATGGCTCGATCAAGACTTGTCTCCCAATATGGCGACGACACAGGGGGAGAGCCTGTTGATGATCGCCAGTTACCATGGGCACAAGGCGACGGCCCATGCATTGCTCGCCCGTGGTGCCGATCCGGACCAGCGCAATGACAGCGGTCAGTCACCGATTGCCGGTGCCTCATTCAAGGGGGACCGAACGATGGTGGAACTGCTGCTGGCACACGGTGCTAGTGTCGAAGGTGCGGCGAATGATGGCAAGACGGCATTGATGATGGCTGCCATGTTCAACCAGGTCGACGTACTCGATACCTTGCTGGCGCATGGTGCGGACCCGGCAAGAGAGGATGCCGATGGCATGACGGCACTGTCGCTGGCCAAGGCGATGGGGGCGGTGGATGCCCAGCGTCGCTTGGATCAGTGATCGACGTTGCTCGATCCCGATGTCGATCCCGGTACGTTGATCGGCAACGCCATGCCTCGATTTTCATATTTTTTGCGTGTTGGCAGCTTTCGTTGGTGGTAGGCTGTTATAAAACAGTGTTCGCATAGCCCGTCGATGCTATAGCGAACCATCAGGGGAACTGGTAGGGATCATATGTAATCAGCAACCGCTAGAGGTTTGTGACCATGAAATGCTCCCTGCGTTTGACTGTCATCCCGTCGCTCGCTGCCATGTTGCTGGTGGCGGGGTGCAGTTATCAACCGGCACGCTTCCAACCGGGCGAAATACGCTCGGAGCCACTGATCGAGTTCGATGGCAAACGGCATTACCATGACCGCGATCATCGACATGATCGCCACTATGACCGGGATCGTCGCCATCGTCGTTCCCATGGCGGTCATGGACGCGGCTTCTGCCCGCCGGGACTGGCGAAACAGGGGCGTTGCTGATTCTCCTGGTGATTGGCAACGTGAACGGGTAGGCGTATGGTGGCAGCGTCATGATAGCAGGAAAAGTCTCTCGTTATGTCAGTCTTTCACCTGCGTACCCGTACGCTGTCACCACAGGTCGTTGCCCATTCTCACCGACATCACCAGTTGATACTGGCGACGTCGGGGGAGACCGAATTGAGTCTGGAAGGCCAGGGCGAGCGCATTACACGGGCTCGTGGCTGCCTGATTCCTGCCACATGTCACCATGAGTATCAGGGGGATGGCCGTAACCGGACGCTGGTGGTCGATATCCCCTTGTCGCATCTCGACTCGCTCTCCTGTGCCGACGAAGTGCGCCGCTTGTTCGATCGACCGCGTTTCTTCGCCGTGCCGGATTCGTTGCAATCCCTGACCAACGGTCTGGTTCCGCAGATCGACATGCAGCCGGGTCTGCATGGTGATATCGGCACACTGCTGTTCAGGTCGCTGTATCTTGCCTTGTACGATCAATCGATTGCGCCTGTTTCCTCATGTGAGCGGCGTATCCACAAGGAGCGCCTTGACGACTACATCGACAGTCACCGAGATGAACCGATCGAGGTAGAGACGCTGGCTTCGCTATGTGCCCTGAGTCCCGGTCATTTTCATACGCGCTTTCGAGATCTGTTCGGCATGACGCCGATGGCGTATGTGCAGCAACGTCGCCTGGCTCATGCCGCCCGGTTGATACAGGACAGCCGACTCCCTCTTGGTGACATTGCTCAACGTGTCGGCTTTCATGATCAGGGCAGTTTTTCCCGGGCCTATCGACGTGCCTACGGGAAGGCCCCTTCCGTGCATCGACGCCAGACGTTCATCGAGCAGCGCGATGACTGATCCCATCGAGTGCTGAGTTTCGGGCAAATTCCTCTGAGTTCAAGCCAAGTGAATCGCTTGTCGCCATCGTATGCTGGGTCGTCGCTGGCATGACAGCACCGTCATTCGGTGTCTGCCAACGCTCCCTCGCGACCTGAAATCCAACAATTCCTGGCGACGAGGTGTCTCATGAAAGAGGCTTATACAACACCGCCGATTCCAGCGCCGCGCCTATCCGTGGCGTTGATTCCGATCGTTTCGACGATCGCTCTCCTGGCATTACAGATCTTCTATTACGGCGATTTTACCCCCCATATCCCGCTGGCGATGGGCTTTGGTATCACCGCGATCGTGGGCTGGTTCCAGGGGTACCGCTGGAAGGATATCGAGAAGGGGGCTTTCCACGTTCTGCATGTGGCCATGCCCTCCATTGCGACCCTGATTATCGTGGGCATGCTGGTCGGCGTCTGGCTGTCCAGCGGAACGGTACCCATGTTGATCTATTACGGCCTTCAGATCGTCGATCCTGGCTGGTTCCTGGCGGCGGCCATGCTGATCTGCTCACTGGTATCGCTCAGCATAGGTTCGTCCTGGACGACGGTCGGTACCGTGGGTCTGGCTCTGGTCGGCATCGGTGATGCCTTTGGCGTGCCTATCTACTGGACGGCAGGGGCCGTGGTATCCGGTGCGTTCTTTGGCGACAAGATTTCGCCGCTCTCGGATACGACCAACCTCACTCCGGCCGTGACCGAAACCAATATCTTCGATCACATCCGTTACATGATGCCGACGACGGTGCCCGCCATGCTGATCGCCCTGGCGATCTACACCTTCGTCGGGGGCGCCGAGAGCGGCGGCAGCGACCAACTGGCGCGTATCGAGGCCATCCAGTCCGGTTTGGCGGCGAATTTTTCCATGGGGATCTGGCAACTGCTTCCCTTGCTGCTGGTAATCGGGCTGGCGTTTCGCAAAGTGGCACCGATTCCTGCTCTGTTTACTGGAGCGGTCGCCGGCGGTCTGGTGGCAATGGCGACCCAAGGGGCGTCGTTTCACGATGTGCTGACCTTCGCGCATGCCGGATTCAGCATTGGCGTCGACAATGAAGCACTCGATAGCCTGCTCAATCGGGGCGGTGTGACCTCGATGACCTGGGTGGTGACGCTGATGATGTTTGCGCTGGCGTTCGGGGGCGCGCTTGAGCGGACCCGCTGCCTGGAAGCGGTGGTCGAATCGATTCTCTCGTTGATCAAGGGGTTCCGGGGCTTGCAGACAGGCGCCATTCTGACGTCGATCACGACCAATGTGGTGTCCGGTGATGTCTATCTTTCCATCGCCTTGCCGGGGCGGATGTACGGGCCGGCCTACGATCGCTTCGGTTACAGTCGCCTGAATCTGGCGCGTGCCGTGGAGGAAGGCGGAACCCTGGTATCGCCGCTGGTGCCCTGGAATGCCGGTGGCGCCTTTGTCATCGGGGCATTGGGTCTGTCGATGTCATCGGGCGACCTGACGGATTTGCTGTATATTCCCTTGGCGTTCGGTTGTTGGCTATCGCCGTTGATCGGCATCCTGTATGCGCAGTTGGGCTGGTTCTCGGCCCGTGCCGAGACGGATGATGTCGAACCGGAGCCGGGGTTCCAGGAGACTGGCGAGGCGGAATTTCTACAGGATCCACAACGCGAATGACTGATGACACTTCCCAGCAGGTCACGGTGGTCGGTGCCGGGGTTGTTGGGCTTTGCATGGCGCTGCGACTGCAGCGTCTCGGCAAGCAGGTGCTGCTGATCGACAGGCAGCGAGCCGGTACGGGAACGTCTTCGGGCAATGCGGGTTATATCGCGACCGAAACGATCGACCCCCTATCGACGCTGGAGACGCTCCGTTCGGTGCCGGGGCAATTATTCAAGCGGCACGGTGCCTTGAAGTTGCCCATGCAGTACTTGCCGAAGGCGGCTCCCTGGTTGATGCGCTTCGCCCTGTCGGCATCGCCGAGCCGAGTGGAACGAGGTCGCCAGGCGCTGGTATCGCTGAATAGCCAGGCCGTTGAAGCATGGCGGCGTTGCTTGACGGATATCGGCGCTGCCGGCGCGTTGAGGAACGCTGGTCATTTGCTGGTGTGGGAGTCAGCATCCACTGCCGGACCGCGCCGTCTTGCCGACCATCTGGCCCGCTACGGTATTCATGCGGAGTGGCAGTCGGAAGCGGCGGTGCGTGAGCGTATTCCCGCACTGTCGTCACGTGTCTCGCAGGGGCTATGGTTTTCTCAGACTGCCAAGATAACGGACCCGGCCGTGCTTTGTCGGCGTCTGTTCGATGCGTTCGTGGCCCGGGGCGGCCAGTGGTCTCAGCAGGGCATAACGCATGTGCAATCCGATGGCCAGCAGGCAGTATTGCAAGGGGAGCGCAATACGATCGTCACCCGTCAGGTGGTGATCGCAGCAGGTGCCTACAGCCACCGTTTGTGTGCTGATCTGGGGCTCGATGTGCCCTTGGAGACCGAACGGGGATATCACCTGACGTTGCCGGAGGCTCGCGATCTCTTGCCGCATTCCCTGGAGTCCGCCGAGCGCCATTGTGTGCTTTCTCCGCTTCACAGTGGCTTGCGTATCGTCGGCTTCAGCGAGATCGGAGGGTTGGACATGCCTCCCAGACAGTCGCGTTTCGCGTCCTTGCAGATACATTTGCGGGTGCTGCTCGATGGTCCCGACGGTTTTGCCGATTCGCCACGGACCTGGATGGGGTACCGGCCGACCTTGCCGGACTCATTACCGGTGCTGGATCGACACCCGTCGAAACCGAATGTCTTCATGGCGTTCGGGCATCAGCACTTGGGATTGACTCAGGCGGCAGTCAGTGCGGAGTGGCTGGCGGATGCCATCGTCTACGGGACGTTTGCCGAGTGTCTGGCGCCGTTTCGGGTCACGCGGTTCCGTGCAACGTCCCACCTCTCTTCGCTGGCCCATTCCCGAGAGGATGATACGGCCAAATGAAAAAGGAGATGTTGATATGCGCATGATCACGGGTGACGAGGTGGCGGCATCACTGCAGTGGCCTGCCTTGGTCGATCGAATCGGGCAAGCGTTCCGGGAGGGAGTCGAGGCGCCGCCACGGCACCATCATGCCATGCATCGCCCCGATGGGGAGGCTACCATGCTGCTGATGCCGGCCTGGCAGCCGGCGGGTTATATCGGCGTGAAGATGGTCAACGCGTTTCCTCAGAATGCGGCGTACGGGCTACCGGCCATCTCCGGTGTCTATCTCCTCAGTGAAGGGGATCATGGACAGCCGTTGGCCTGTATCGATGGGAGTGAGCTGACGCGGCGCCGGACAGCGGCCGCCTCGGCGCTTGCCGCCCGGGAGCTGGCACGTGACGATGCCGGGTCGTTGCTGGTCGTGGGGACCGGCAGGTTGGCACCGATGCTGATCGAGGCCCATGCAGCCGTTCGCCGCGTCGAGAAGGTACGCATCTGGGGGCGCAATGCCGACAAGGCGCAGCAATTGGCGGCTGACTATGCCGACCGGTTTGATTGTGATGCGGTGGATGATCTCGAGAAGGCCGTCGGCGAGGCGGATATCGTCAGTTGCGCAACGCTGTCGACCGAGCCGTTGATCAAGGGGGCATGGCTGAAGCCGGGGGTGCACTTGGATCTGGTCGGCGCCTTTCGTCCCACGATGCGGGAGACGGATGATGCGTGTCTGACACGCTGTGATGTGTTCGTCGACACCTATGCCGGGGCGAAAGGGGAAGCGGGCGACATTCTGCAGGCGATTGAGTCCGGCGCATTTCGGTTCGACGCTATTTGCGCTGATCTCGGCGAGTTGCTTCTGAGAGAGAAGGTCGGCCGGCGTTCTCCCGAATCGATGACGCTGTTCAAGTCCGTGGGCGCCTCGCTCGAAGATCTGGCGGCGGCCGTCGAAGTCTGGGAGCAACTCGACGTCGAGAAGGGGGGCGACGAAAAGTGATGGGCGCACAGCAAGAAAAGCGCCACGGGAATGCCCGTGGCGCGATGCCATTCCTCCTGAGGTAGCTATCCCGCTACCTTGGCCCGCCGGGCCACTCCTTGGGTGCCTCCTGCACGCCTGCGTCCGTGACGCGCTTAACGACAGTATCCTTTGTCTTTGTGGGAAGCTTACTCCGCCGATATGACAGTTTGGCGACACACCATCCCGGTCAATACGTATTCACAGCGATTCTTCCAGCGAGTTCAGTAGACCGCGCAGCAACGACAGTTCCTTGCGATTGGGTTGAGCACGGTTGAAAAGCGCCTGAAGCTGCTGCTCGGTGCGGGCATGGGGCTGTGTCAGGAACCCTGAGGCGTGCATGACTCGGCTTAGATGAGCGTGAAAGTAGTCGAGTTGTTGGCGGGTCGGTAATGGGCCTGTCGAGGGACGGGGCGTTTGATAGCCGCTATCGGGCCGTTGGCGCCAGGCGCGGAATACTTCATAGGCGAGTACCTGGACGGCCTGGGACAGATTGAGAATACCGTAGTCCGGATTGGCCGGTATGCTGACTTGATGGCTACAGCATTGGATCTCGTCATTGGTCAGTCCGAAACGCTCACGACCAAACACGAGGGCCACCGGATCCTCCGCGGCGAGTTCCACGAGTGTCTGAGCCATGACGTCGGGTTCGTCGTAGTGAGGAAGTGGTTGGCTCCTCAATCGTGCGCTGGCGCCTACGACTTGTACACAATCCGAGACGGCTTCCGAGAGCGTGTCGACGACACGGGCATCAGCCACGACGTCTTCCGCACCGGCCGCCAGCCGATCCGCTTCATGGTCCGGAAAGCGGCGTGGGGTGACCAGAACCAGGTCGGTGAGGCCCATGGTTTTCATGGCCCTGGCCGCCTGCCCGATATTGCCGGGATGAAACGTCTGGACGAGGACGATGCGAATATTCGAGAGCATGAAGACCCGTGTTGGCTGTTAGTCGGTGATTTCCCAGCGGACCTGAACGCCGGCGTCGATACTGATGGTGCCGGGGCGATATTCCGGTTCGCCGCCACTCTGGCTCTCCATGGCATCAGCCTGTAGAGACATTCGCCGTGGGGCAAATGCCGGGGCTTGAGTTTCCTGCACGCTGAGGACCGAGCCCAATTCCACATCGAGGGTATCGGCCATCAACTCGGCCTTGTGCCGCGCTTTTTCAAGTGCTTTGGTCAATGCCTCCTCGGTGGCGGCATCACGGTCGTCGAGATCATATTGGATGCCATCGAGGGCATTGACGCCGACTTCGGTCAGTGCGTCCAGCAGAGTGGGGAGCGCCTCGAGGTCATCGATATCCAATGTGATGGGCCGCTCCAACTGCGTGCGGACCAGGGGCGGTTCATCGTCGTTCCCTGAAGTGGGCTGAATGCGTTCAGGATGGATGTTGAGCGAACCGGCAGTGATGTCGTCACGTTCCAGACCGGTCTTTTCCAGTGCCCGAATCAGTTCACCGGTCCGTTTTTCAAGGCGCTGACGCGCCTCTTTCAAGGCTTCGGGATCGCTCTGGCGATCGTCTTCAACCTCGATGGCTTCGGTGCGCTCCCAGAGTCGCGCGTTCAGTGTGGCGATATCCGGTGTGACGGTGGTTGTTGCTTGGGCCTGGACATCGAGGGTGTTGGGGGGTGTCTCCTCAGCGATGGCTGGCGAGGAGCAGAGACTCAGTAAGGCCAGAACCATTGGAATCCATCCCCGATGTGGCGTCTGGCGGGTGCGTGTCATTCGAATACATGTCATGGTAATGCCTCCATGCCGAGAACCCATGTGTTTTACTTGCCCGGAGACGTTCACGTCAATGTCCCGGAATGCGTATCCTGTTACCAAAGGCCATTATTACTCTTTGATACTCTGCCAGGAAGGCTTTCATGATCTCCAATGAGTCGACACGTACCATCCCCCTGAATCTGCTGCTGGCGTTGGCAGCGCTGGTCATCATCGTCGGAGGGATGCGAGCCGGTGCCAGTCTACTGGTTCCGTTACTGCTGGCGCTGTTCATTGCGGTGGTGTGCACCTCCCCCGTTCATTGGCTGCACCGGTGCGGTCTCAGTCTGCGTTTGTCAGTATGGGTCACACTGTTGGTGCTGGGGATATTGATCAGCCTGTTGGGGCTGCTGTTGGCCAGCAGTTTCACCACCTTCACCGATGCGCTGCCGACCTTGGAAGAGGAACTCAATGCGTTCTACCTGAACCTGCTGCGTTGGCTGGCACAGCATGGTGTCTCGATCAGTCCGGAACAGTTCAGCGAATGGGTCGACCCCACCCAAGCGACCCAATTGGTACCAACCTTCCTGAGTGAACTGGGCAATATGTTGATACAGAGTGTCGTGGTGGCGCTGCTGGTCATTTTCATGTTGTTCGAAACACTGAATTTCCGGGATAAGGTATCGCAGGCCCTGCGGGATCCGGGACCCAGCCTGCGAGGCTTTCAGCAGTTCAGCCTGACGCTCAAGCGATATCTGGCGGTCAAGACGGTTGTCAGTCTGATTACCGGGGCGCTGGTCTGGATTGCCTGCATGGTGCTGAATGTGGACTTTCCACTGTTATGGGCCACCATGGCATTTGGCTTGAACTTCATTCCAAATATTGGCTCCGTGCTTGCTGCCATTCCTCCCGTCATTCTGCTGTTGGTCACGCCAGGCGGTGGCGTGCTTCAGGCGGCAATCCTGGCAGGGGCCTATCTGGTCATCAATCTGGTCATGGGGAATCTGATCGAGCCGCGCATGATGGGGCGTGCCCTGGGACTGTCGACATTCGTGGCGTTCCTGTCGCTAGTCGTCTGGGGATGGATTTTCGGAACGGTGGGCATGTTGCTGTCAGTGTTGCTGACCATGACCTTGAAGATTGCCCTCGAGAGCCATCCGGAAACCCGCTGGATAGCCCGTCTGTTGGGACCTGCCGGCGAACGTGAGGAACGCATGCAGGAGGAAGAGGGGCAAAGTGAGCAGCAGTCATGATAGATTCGCCCCGGTCGATGCCGGGGCGAAGTCAAGTCGAACGGGTATACCCAGTAATCAGTCGTTCTGCTCGATGAACTGGGCCAGTTGCGTCTTGGACTGGGCGCCGACCAGTGAAGCGACCTTGGCGCCGGATTTGAAAAGCATGACGGTCGGTACACCACGTACACCATGCTCGGCGGCAATTTCCGGGGCATCGTCGACGTTGATGCTGACCACCTTGAGATTGTCTTCGCGCTCGTCGGCGATTTCATCGACCACGGGAGCCATCATCTTGCAAGGGCCGCACCACGGTGCCCAGAACTTCAATAGGACCGGCTTGTCAGCTTTAAGAACTTCCTGCTCGAAGTTAGCGGTGGTGACATCGACGTTGTTGGCCATGTGATTCTCCAGTTGCATTGCGCTTCTTCAAGCGAGCTTGTTACGGCGTAGTCGGGTGATGTTATCGGTCGCCGGCGCCTCTGGCAATTCCCCCCGGCGTTATCTTTCCGATAGATAGACACTATGCAGGGGGAGTACAAGAGATGGGCGGTTCCCCTTATTTTACCATGCCAATATGCTATAAAGTAATTGCAACGCAAAATCCATATTGCCTCTGGGCATGAAAGGGCGTCGAGTCGTCGATGCTCGAGAGGATATGACACGACAATAGTGGAGATGGCAGATATGAAGCTGCAACAGCTGCGTTATATCTGGGAAGTGACGCGGCATAATCTCAATGTGTCTGCGACGGCACAGAACCTATACACCTCTCAGCCGGGGATTTCCAAGCAGATCCGCCTGCTGGAAGATGAGTTGGGGGTCGAGATTTTTGCCCGCAGTGGAAAGCATCTGACGCGTGTCACCCCCGCGGGTCAGGCGATCATCGAGTTGGCTGGACAAGTGTTGCGGACTACCGAGAATATCAAGCAGGTTGCCCAGGAACACAGTGATGAACGCCGAGGCAGCCTATCGGTCGCCACGACGCATACCCAGGCACGTTACGCCTTGCCCCCGGTCATCCGCGCCTTTCGGGAGAAATATCCGGATGTTGCGCTGCACATGCAGCAGGGGACGCCCAAGCAGATTGCCCAAATGGTCAGTGAGGGATCAGCCGATTTTGCCATTTGCACTGAATCACTGGAATTGTTCAGTGACCTGATTCTGCTGCCTTGCTATCGCTGGAATCGATGCATCCTGGTTCCCCAGGATCACCCGCTGGCCCAGAGTGACGAATTGACGTTGGAAACGTTGGCAGAGTATCCGTTGGTGACGTATGTCTTCGGTTTTACCGGCCGCTCTCAGCTTGATGACGCGTTTCGCTCCAGGGACCTCGTTCCCAATGTTGTCCTGACGGCTGCTGATGCTGATGTCATCAAGACCTATGTCCGCCTTGGCATGGGGGTGGGGATCGTGGCTCATATGGCATACGATCCGGAATTGGATAATGATCTGGTGGCATTGGATGCCAGTCATCTCTTTGCGAGTTCGACGACCAAGATCGGTATTCGCCGCGGTACCTTCATGCGCGGTTATATGTACGACTTCCTTCAGAACTTTGCCGATCATCTTGATCGGGATACCGTGGATGCCGCCCTGGAAGCCGGGCCACGTAATGAGCAAGCGTTGTTCGGCCGGATCGAGTTGCCTGAACGGTAATCGGGTGGCGTGTACAGAACGGCCTTGCCCCGGCCATGACAGTGACCGGGGCAAGGTGACGGGTGCGAGCGACCGTTAGTGAGAGGTTCCGCCGAGCAGGCTTAGTGCTGCAGGTGAAGGCCGCACTCTCGTTTGTCTTCCACCTTGGTGGGATCGAAGTAATCGAAGTTGTTAGGCAAGTCGTGCTTCTGCAGATATTGGTACATGTCCTTGGCTGTCCAGTACAGTACCGGTGCAACTTTGATGATTCCGTCAGCGTTGATCGACACCGGTTGCATCTCGGCCCGCTGTGTCGTGTCTTCGGCACGTAATGCCGTCAGCCAGATTTCCGGTGCCATTTCATGCAGCGCCCGCTGGAACGGTTCGAGTTTGACCTCTTCCGTGAAGGCGGCATGGCGTGGATCATCGATATCCGGTACCGGGCCGTCGACGGCTTCGCGATGTGCCCGGGAGCGACGAGGGTGGTAGATGGTCAGATTCAAGCTGAGTCGTTGTGCCACCTCTTCGGCAAAGCGGTAGGTCGCTTCGGTATTGTATCCGGAATCCATCCAGACCACCGGGATGTCAGGTTTCACCTGAGTCGCCATGTGAAGAATCACGGCCTCGAATGGGCGAAAATTGGTCGTGCAGATTGCATGTTTGCCGAGCCCCAATGCCCAGCGTGTCAAGGCTTCGGGATCGCTCCCCAGGTCCCGGTTAATGGTATCGATATCGAATTCCATGTGTGCCTCCAATAGCTGACGGGGTCGGGTTACCCCTAGAATGGTTCCAACATTACCAAAACCTGGAGACTCTCACCCAATATCGATTGGTTCGGTTCTTATATAGCTAAATGATTTCAACTGACCAGTTTCTTAGAACGATATGAGTTACTCCATACATGCAATACCGCTGGACATTGGTCCGAGACGGGGCGATCGAGAGGCTGGGGTCAATGAGAGACATTGCAGGTAGCATCCAATGCTGTTAGCAAGTGACTGATCTTGTCCAGCGTCTCATGGTATTCGGCCGTTTCGTCGGAATCGGCGACCAGTCCGCCACCTCCCCATAAGTGCAAGTGTCCGCCTTCCGCCACGGCAGTTCGAATGGCAATGGAGGTGTCCATATGACCACGCCGATCGATATACCCCAGGCTGCCGCAATATACGCTGCGCCGGCTTGGTTCGAGCTCATCGATGATCTGCATGGCCCGCACTTTCGGGGCACCTGTGATCGAGCCCCCGGGGAATGCAGCTGCCAGCAGGTCCAGGGGAAGGTAGGACGTGTCCAGCTCACCCTGGATCACACTGACCAGGTGGTGGACATTGGCGTAACTTTCCAACCCACATAGCTGGGGGACTTGAACGCTGCCGGGACGGCACACACGACCCAGGTCATTGCGAAGTAGGTCGACGATCATGACATTTTCGGCGCGATCCTTGTCACTGTGTACCAGTTCATCGGCAAGCCGTTTGTCATCTCCTGGGGTCTGCCCGCGGGGGCGAGTGCCCTTGATGGGGCGCGCTTCGACACTACCGCCACGTGCTTGAAGGAACCGCTCGGGGGAGAGGGAGAGAATGCCTTGATCCGCCCAGGCCATGAAGCCGGAGAAAGGCGTTGGCGTGGCAGCGCGCAAGCGGCGGTAGGCCTGCCACAGGTCGCCTTCGTAGGGCGCACTGAAACGCTGTGCCAGGTTGATCTGATAGCAGTCACCGGAATGGATGTAGCGCTGGACCGCTCGAAAACGTTCACCGTAGTCTTGTGCATCCATTTCAGCCACGAAAGGTGCCGTGATGCGAAAAGGCGTCGTGGATGAAGAGGGTTCGTCCAGCCATGCCATGACCTGCCGGCGGCGTTCAGAGGAGGCAACCAGCCAGCTTCGCTGCTGCTGATGGTCCTGGATAAGCGCCCAGTCATAGAGGCCGACTCGGCATCGGGGGAGATGAGTGGCATCCTTGGCGTGGTTGGGCAGCGGTTCCAGATGACGGCTCAGGTCGTAGCTCCAATAGCCGATCAATCCTCCCAGGAAAGGGAGGTCGCTATCGACATCTATTTCGCCAAGGCTGTCGAGCATGGCCTGCTGGGCCTTGAAAGGGTCATCCGGTAGCGGTCGAGAAGGGGAGCATTGCAAATGGCCGTGGTTGTCGATCTCGAGCAGTGCCAATGGATCGCAACTCAAGATATCGTACCGCCCTCCGGGACTTTCCGGCTTGCCACTGTCCAGTAGTACCGCGCCACGTCGGTGGCGCAGCGCTTCGAAGTAGCCCAGAGGATGGCGACGGTAGGGCAGTGCAACGATGTCTAGTGTCGGTGACGTCATGCTCGGCTTCTTTCCAATGAGCGGTCCATTCTAGGGTATCGCAGTGCCATTTGTCGCATCGATGCATGGGCCGGCTATCCGCAATATTACCAGGTTGCATTATTCCTTGGTCTGATGGATTGTTGACAAGCCGTGCAGTGGCACTGACATTGAGTGGTCCGGCAGGGGAAAGAGCGCGCAGATATCGCGGCTTGACCTGCGATGAAGCGCTAGGATAACGTTCTCCAAACTTTAGATTGTCGACAATATATGAATTCTGAAACCGATGCCGTGGAAGTTCGCACACTTGCCGAGCGCGTGTTCAACCAGCTTCAAGACGCGATCGTCAGAGGTGAACTGGCCCCGGGCAGCAAGATAACCGAGCCGGGCCTGTCGAAAGCCTATGGTATCTCTCGCGGTCCATTGCGCGAGGCAATGCGTCGCTTGGAGGTCCATCGCTTGATTGAACGGGTTCCCCACGTAGGGGCGCGTGTGGTCAAGTTGTCGATGAAGGAACTGCTTGAGCTGTTCGATGTGCGTGAGGCGCTGGAAAGCATGGCTGCACGCCTTGCTGCAGAGAACATGTCACCTGATGAAGTCGCAAAACTTCGTGAAGTACTGGCATTTCATGAGGGGCAGGCCGACCTGGCGCGAGGTGAGGCGTATTACCAGCGTGAAGGGGATCTGGACTTCCATTATTGCATCGTCCAGGGCAGCCACAATCGCATGTTGATGACGATTCTCTGCGACGATCTCTATTACTTGGTGAGATTGTATCGCACCCAGTTCACAGCCAGCGGTAATCGTCCGCAAAGAGCGTTTGTTGAGCACCATCGAATCGTCGATGCGATTGAATCGGGAGATGCCGAACTGGCCGAGCTGTTGATGCGGCGCCATATCAGTGCGTCACGTGCGACGGTTGCCGAGCGTTATGCGGCAGTGCTGGAAGAGGAAGCTTCGCAACCTGCCACTGGTTGATATCAGGAGTAAAGTCATGACTCGAAGTACGCCTGGAGCGCGATTCCGTGACGCTCTCGAGCGCCACCATCCGCTGCCGATCGTCGGTACCATCAATGCTTATACGGCACTCATGGCACAGCAGGTCGGCCATCCCGCAATCTATTTATCCGGTGGTGGTGTGGCCAATGCGTCGTTTGGTCTGCCTGATCTGGGCATGACGACCATGAACGATGTCGTGGAGGATGCCCGCCGAATTACCGGCGCCTGTGAACTGCCCTTATTGGTGGATATCGATACCGGATGGGGTGGCGCCTTCAATATCGCTCGCACGATCAAGGAGATGCAGCGCGCAGAGGTGGCCGCAGTTCATCTTGAAGATCAGGTGGCACAGAAACGGTGTGGTCATCGTCCCAACAAGGCCATTGTGTCCAGACAGGAGATGGTAGACCGCATCAAAGCGGCGTCGGACGCCAAACTGGATCCTGATTTCTTCCTGATCGCGCGTACCGATGCGTTCCAAAAAGAAGGACTGGAATCCGCGATAGACAGGGCCAATGCCTGCATCGAAGCGGGTGCGGATGCGATCTTCGCAGAAGCGGTGCACTCTCTGGATGACTATCGTGCCTTTTGCGACGGTGTCACGGCCCCCGTTCTGGCCAATATTACCGAGTTCGGAGCGACACCGCTGTTCTCGCAACACGAACTCGCCGAGGCGGGGTGTCGTCTGGTGCTGTATCCATTATCCGCATTCCGCGCCATGAATGCGGCTGCGATGGCTGTCTATCAAAGCATTCATCAGCAGGGTCACCAGCGCGACGTCGTTGATATGATGCAGACCCGTGATGAGCTTTACGACATCCTCGATTACCACGAATACGAACGTAAGCTCGATGCTCTTTTCGCTTCTGAAAGGAACCAATAACGCGTGGTTGCAAGCCGCTAACCATCATCACTGTCTGTTGTCGCTAGGAGTCACGTCATGGCTGAGAAAACACCGGTAAGCACAGGGTTGCGAGGGCAGAGCGCAGGAAGTACGGCTCTCTGCACTGTTGGTAAAAGCGGTTCGGGACTGACGTATCGCGGCTATGATATCCATGATCTGGCAGAACATGCCCGGTTCGAAGAAGTGGCGTATCTACTGCTCAAGGGAAAGTTGCCGACACGACAGGAGTTGGATGCCTACGTAACGAAACTCAAGCGGTTGCGTTGGTTACCGGCGCCTCTCAAGGCCGTGCTGGAGCAGATACCGGCCGATTCTCATCCCATGGATGTCATGCGTACCGGGGCTTCCATGCTGGGCGATCTGGAAACGGAGGAGAGTTTCGGTCAGCAACAGGACCGTGCGGACCGTTTGCTGGCGGCGCTGCCTTCCATCATTTGTTATTGGTACCGGTACTCCCATGACGGTGTTCGTATTGAAACCGACACGGACGACGAGTCAGTTGGCGGCCATTTTCTGCGTCTGCTTCACGACGCTCCTCCTTCTGAACTGCATGCCGGCGTGATGAACGTGTCATTGATCCTGTATGCGGAACATGAGTTCAATGCGTCCACTTTCAATGCTCGTGTCTGTGCGTCGACGCTGTCGGATATCCATTCGTGTGTAACCGGGGCCATCGGTACGCTGCGCGGTCCGTTGCATGGCGGTGCCAATGAAGCGGCTATGGCGATGATCGAGAACTGGCGGACGCCGGATGAGGCGGAGCGTGAACTGCTTGGCATGCTCGAACGTAAAGAAAAAATCATGGGGTTTGGCCATGCCATCTATCGCGACTCCGACCCCCGCAATGCCATCATAAAGCGCTGGTCTGCACGCTTGGCCGAGGATGTTGGGGATACGCGTCTATACCCCGTATCAGAGCGATGCGAAGCAGTCATGTGGCGGGAGAAGCGCCTGTTCTGTAACGCTGACTTTTTCCATGCCAGTGCCTATCACTTCATGGGGATTCCGACCAAACTATTTACACCGATTTTTGTGTGCTCGCGTGTGACCGGTTGGTGTGCACACGTTTTCGAACAGCGTGAAGGCAATCGTATCATCCGTCCTAGTGCAGATTATGTCGGTCCCGAGCATCAAGCCTGGCTACCGATAGAGCATCGACAATAAGGTTGTCTGCCACGAGCTTTTTCGCCTGGATTCAAGGGAAGTTGCATGAGCACCAATGTTGATTTGAATGAACGTCCGGAATACGACATCGAGTTGCAGCGGATTGCGGATTATGTCCTCGAGTATCGCATTGACAGTCAGGAAGCGCTGGACACGGCCCGCAATTGTTTGATGGATACCCTGGGCTGCGGCTTGTTGGCACTTCGTTTTCCTGAATGCACCAAGCATCTGGGACCGCTGGTCGAGGGCACGGTGGTCCCCAATGGGGCTCGGGTACCCGGTACCTCCTTTCGGCTCGATCCGGTCAAGGCAGCTTGGGACATTGGCTGTATCATCCGCTGGCTGGACTACAATGACACTTGGTTGGCTGCCGAGTGGGGGCATCCTTCCGATAATCTGGGGGGCATACTGGCGATGGCGGATCATCTGTCGCAAAAGCGCCTGTCGTATGGTGAGCCCCCCCTGACCATGCGTGATGTCCTGGAAGCCATGATCATGGCTCATGAGATACAGGGCGTCATCGCGCTGGAAAACTCCTTCAATCGAGTGGGGCTGGACCATGTGGTTCTGGTCAAAGTGGCTTCGACGGCAGTGGCCGCCAAGCTCATGGGGGCGAGCCGTGAGCAGTTACTGGCTGCATTGTCCCACGCCTGGGTCGATGGCCAGAGTCTGCGAACGTATCGGCATGCCCCCAATGCAGGGTCCCGCAAATCGTGGGCGGCGGGTGATGCCACATCTCGAGGGGTGCGGTTGGCTGATATAGCGATGCGCGGTGAGATGGGGGTTCCCGGGGTGCTTTCTGCACCACAATGGGGGTTCTATGACGTTCTCTTTTCCAAAACGAACAAGGATCAGCAGGTCAAGCCGGAAGGCCAACGCAGGTTCTCGTTCAGCCAGGACTATGGCACCTACGTGATGGAGAATGTACTGTTCAAGATTTCGTTCCCGGCCGAGTTTCATGCCCAGACCGCATGCGAAGCTGCTGTCAAACTGCATCCGCAGGTCAAGGGTCGGCTCGACGAGATCGACCGGATTGTCATTACCACGCATGAGTCGGCGATCCGCATCATCTCCAAAGTCGGCAAGCTGGCCAATCCCGCCGATCGTGATCATTGCCTCCAGTACATGGCGGCGGTTCCCCTGGCCTTCGGGTATCTGGTCGCCGAGCATTATGAAGATGATTTCCACGCGGCCAATCCGGTTATTGATGAACTACGCGATAAAATGGAAGTCGTCGAGGATGAGCGTTATACCCGTGAATACCTGGAAGCCGACAAACGTTCTATAGCGAATGCTATCCAGGTCTTTTTCAAGGATGGTAGCAAGACCGACCAGGTGGCAGTGGAGTATCCGATCGGCCATCGCCGTCGACGCGAAGAAGGGATTCCGTTGCTGGAAGAAAAATTCAAGGCCAACCTGGCTACCCGCTTTGTCCCCCAGCGTTGCGAGGCTATCTTTGCGCTATGCAAGGACCAGGTGGCTCTGGAAGCGACTCCGGTCAATCGTTTCGTTGATATGTGGATGGCCTGAAAGCGCATCGTGACGCGGTTTTGAGGTGGCTATCCAGGCACGTTTCCGGCGAGCGTTGTGGCGTGTCTGACGTGGATGGACTATATTTTTGGTTTCGGGTCTTGTCACATGTCAGGCTTCGGTTTATAGTACGCATCCGCTGCCGGCGAGGCGCAGGCGTTGCCGGTGGTGTGGTGGTCCGAAGTGGTTGTTTTGCTGGTTATTTTCGGATCATGGGGCGTTATCGGGATTGACAGGTTGGTGGAATCCGGTAGAATACGCCTTCCCTGCTGAGGCACGGCCCGGCGGGATG